>NZ_QNTQ01000001.1 GCF_003298775.1 Rhodosalinus halophilus
CCCCGCCGAGCCGCGCCGCCGTGCGCTCCGCCTCGGCGCCGGGCTCCGCGGGTGGCGTGCGCGCTTCCGCCTCGGCGCGCGGCACGCGGTAGGCGGCGATGTCCAGCCGCGTCTCCGGCGGGGGCGGATCGGGCGGCGGTGCGGGCGCGATCGCCGCCGCGACCAGCGCCAGCAACAGGGCGTTGCCCAGCACCGAGGCGGCAAGCCCGCCCGCCCAGAGCGTGCCCGGACCTTTGCTCACGGTGCCTCGCCCGGCGTGACGATCAGGACCACGTGCCCGGCGCCCAGCCTTTCGATGCGCGACACCAGCGGCAGCACATGGCGCAATTCCGCCTCGCGGTGGGCATTGAGGCGGATCAGGGTGGCCGGCGCAGCGTCCAGTTCGGCGGCGATGCGCGCGAGCAGCGCCTCCCGTTCGAGCGGCTCGGCGTCGAGGGCAAGACGGCCGTCACGCGCGACCGAGATCGTGAGGCCGCCGCCCGGCATCTGCTCGCCGCCGGCGCTCTCCGCCGGTAGCACCTCGAACGGGGCGGTCGCGTCGAAGCGGCCGACCAGCAGGAAGAAGACCAGCAGGAAGAAGACCACGTCGATCAGCGCGATGATCGGTTCCGGCGTGTCCCGCGGGGCGCGGCGCATGAGCTTCACGGGGCGCCCTCCGGCCGGATGACGGCGAGACGGCGCACGCCGGCCGCGCGCAGCGTTTCGGTCAGCGACACGAGCGCCTGGAGAGGCGCCCGCGCCGACGGGAGGATCACGACCTGCCGCTCCGGGGCCGCGGCCACCTCGGCGCGCAGCGCCGCCGCGTCGAGCGGCCGGCCGCGCAGATGGGCGCTGCCGTCCGCGTCGAGCCGCACGAGCAGCGGGGTGGCGCGCGCCGCTCCGGGCTCCGAGGGCGGCTCGGGCGCCATTGCCGTCTGCGTGCCGGGCCGCGCGAGCGGCATCATCCGGAGATTCAGGAAGGTCGACGTCACCATGAAGAAGATCAGCATGATCATCAGCACGTCGATCATCGACACGAGCGACGGGCCTGCCAGCGGTCTTGCACGTCTTGTCAGTCGCACCGCACCTCTCCCGCGCGGTCGGTCATCGGCCCGGCGGCGCCTCCGCCATCAGCCGGCCGACCGCGGCCTCGATCTCTTCGCCCGCGCGTTCGACGCGCGCGTTGAGCAATGCTGCGGCCACGGCCGCGGGGATCGCCACGAGAAGCCCTGCGGCGGTCGTCAGCAGCGCCTGCCAGATCCCGTCGGCCAGCATCGCCGCGTTCGCGGCGCCCTCGGCCATCGCAAGATCCTGAAAGGCGCGTATCATCCCCAGCACCGTGCCCAGCAGCCCCAGCAGCGGGCTGATCATCGCGGTCAGTTCGAGCAGGCGGATGTGTCGGTACATCCGCGCCATCTCGGCGTTGCCGCGCCACTCGAGCCGGGCGTCGAGCGCGGCGCGCGGCTGACCCTCCTTGAGGCCCGCCATGGCCTCGCGCAGCAGGCGATCGGCGGGGCTGTCGCCTGCCTCGGTCTCGCGCAGCGCCGCGTGCCGGTCTCCCGAATGCCAAAGCTCGAGCGCCGCCGCGCGCCGCTCGCGCCCGCCCAGCACGCCGCGCAGTTGCGCGGCTTTCGCCCCGATCAGGCCAAGCGAGCCGAGCGAGATCAGCGCGAGAAGCGCCACGATCGGGCCGCCCTGGGACAGCGTGGCGAGAAGGCCCCCCATGGTCTATTCGACGAATCGCGCGGAGGTTCTGCTCACCAGTTCCATCAGTCCGAAGCAGTCGGCCGGCCCTTCGTTCTGCGCGTTGCAGGCCGTCATGTCGTGCAGCAGCACCTCCGAGATCGAATCGCAGGCGATCTCCGGTATCTCGAAGAGCTTCAGCGTGGTGCGGCCGGCGGGCAGGGGGGCCGCGTCGATCGTGAGCAGCCGGTCGATCACGCCCCTCGCGTCGAGGATGGCGAGCGACATCTCGAAGCCGTCGAAGGTCCGCTCGCCCCGGTTGCGGAACAGGAAGAAGGCGCGGCAGCCGCCCTCCTCCCCGGCTTCGAACTTGTTGAGCTCGACGGTCAGGGGCCGCTCCTGCGCCTGCGCCTGGGGCCCCCAGACCGCGAGCGCGGTCCCGACGATCACGACGAGCATCGCCGTTCTGGTCGCGTATCGCACGGCTGTCTCCTCCCTGTGCATCCGTATCAAGCCACGCGACCCTTCGCGCGGTCAAGGCCGGCGCCGGGCCGCCCGCAGGATTTACGTAACGGTAGATTTGTCAGTCATTTCTGATAGCATCCTGCCACGCATTCAGATTCCAGAGCCGCTGCCGGTTCCGCCGAGGTAGAAGTTGGACGACCTTTTGAAGACCCACGGCGAGGACGCCCCGAGTGGTCCGAACCTCGAATACGAGCCAGTCTTCGCCGAGATGGAGATCGCGGCGCAACCCGGAGAAGAGCGCCAGATGGGCGACGCCGTGATCGAGGCCGAAGACCCCGACTATCAGACCGTGGCCGCCAAGGCGCGCGAGGTACTCGCGCTCAGCCACGATCTGCGCGCGGCGGTCTATCTGGCCCAGGCCGAGCTGAACACCACCGGACTGGCCGGTTTCGCCGATGTCATGGGATACATCCGCTACTGTCTCGAAGAGCACTGGGAGACCTGTCATCCGCAGCTCGACGCCGAGGACGACGACGATCCCACGATGCGGGTGAACGCCGTTCTGGGGCTTGCCGGCGCCGACACGGTGATCCGCGCGCTGCGCCGTGCGCCGCTGACGCAGAGCCCGGCGTTCGGCCGCTTCGCGCTGCGCGACATCGAGATCGCCGAGGGCGAGATCGAACCGCGCGAGGGGGAGGCGGCGCCCGACGCCTCCAGCATCGGCGCGGCCGTTCAGGACACGCCCGAGGACGTGCGAGAGTCGCTGGCCGAGGCCGCCCACCGCGCGCTCGACCATGCCAAGGCGATCGACGCGGTCTTTCAGACCAGTCTGCCCGGCGAAGGGCCGGAGCTCGCGCCGCTTCTGCGCACGCTGGGCAAGATCGTCACCCATGTCGGCGCAGCCTCCCCGGAGGCGGCTTCGGAGGAGGAAGAGGCCGGTGTCGCGGACGGGGGCGACGCGCCGCAGCCCGCGCGCGGCGGCGTGCCGGGGCGGCTGGAGAGCCAGCGCGACGTTCTCGCCGCGCTCGACGCGATCACCGACTACTACGCCCGCCGCGAGCCCTCGAGTCCCGTGCCGCTTCTGATGAAGCGGGCGCGCCGCCTCGTGGGGGCCGATTTCCTCACCATCATCGAGGACATGGCGCCGGCCGGGCGCGAGAACGTCACGCTCGTCGGAGGGATCACGGAAACCGAAAGCGAGGGCTGAACCGGAACGGCCCCAGCCGACCGCGCCACCAGGCTGCTGGCAAAGACAGGGAGTAACAGATGTCAAGCTCACAGAAGTTCATCGCGCGCAACCGCGCGCCACGGGTGCAGATCGAATACGACGTCGAGCTCTACGGCGCCGAGAAGAAGGTGCAGCTGCCCTTCGTGATGGGCGTCATGGCCGATCTGGCCGGCAAGTCCGAGGTGGAGCAGCCCGGCGTGGCGGACCGCAAGTTCCTCGAGATCGACGTGGACAACTTCGACAGCAGGATGAAGGCGATGAAGCCGCGGGTCGCCTTTTCGGTGCCCAACACGCTGACGGGGGAGGGCAACCTCTCGGTCGATATCAGCTTCGAGAGCATGGACGATTTCTCGCCCGGCCGCATCGCCGAGAAGGTGGAGCCCCTCAAGAAGCTGCTCGACGCGCGCAACGAGCTCAACAACCTGATGACCTACATGGACGGCAAGCCGGGCGCGGAGGAACTCGTCTCGAAGGCGCTCAACGACCCCGATCTGCTCAAGACGCTCGCCGCCCAGCCCGCGCCCGAGGGCGCCGAACAGGAGGAGAAGGAGTAAGCCATGGCCGAAGAAGCGACCCAGGCCGCCGAGTCGGCCGCGCAGGCCGAAGCCGGCGAGTCCGAATTCGAGAACCTCCTGCAGAAAGAGTTCCGGCCGCGGACCGATACCGCGCGCACGGCCGTCGAGTCGGCGGTCAAGACGCTGGCGCAGCAGGCGCTCGAGAACACCGCGCTGATTTCCGAGGACGTGCTGCACTCGATCGAGGCCATCAAGGCAGAGATCGACCGCAAGCTTTCGGAGCAGATCAACCTCATCATCCATCACGAGGAATACCAGCAGCTCGAGAGCGCCTGGCGCGGGCTGCACCATCTCGTCAACAACACCGAGACGGACGAGATGCTCAAGATCCGCGTGATGAACATCTCGAAGAAGGAGCTTCACAAGACGCTGCGCAAGTTCAAGGGCGCGGCCTGGGATCAGTCGCCGATCTTCAAGAAGCTCTACGAAGAGGAATACGGCCAGTTCGGGGGCGAGCCCTACGGCTGTCTCGTGGGCGACTACTACTTCAACCACAGCCCCCCGGACGTCGAGCTGCTGGGCGAGATGTCGAAGATCGCGGCCTCGGCGCATGCCCCCTTCCTTGCCGGCGCCGACCCTGCGCTCATGCAGTTCGAAAGCTGGCAGGAGCTCACCAACCCGCGCGATCTGACCAAGATCTTCCAGACGCCGGAATACGCCCAGTGGCGCAGCCTCCGCGAAAGCGAGGACAGCAAGTACGTGGGCCTCGCGATGCCGCGCTTCCTCGGCCGGCAGCCCTATGGCCCCGACAGCAACCCGGTGGAGGAGTTCGCCTTCGTCGAGGATACCGGCAACGCCGAGTCCGAGAAGTTCGCCTGGGTCAACGCCGCCTACGGCATGGCCACGAACATCACCCGCGCCTTCAAGGAATACGGCTGGTGCTCGCGCATCCGGGGGGTGGAATCGGGCGGCACGGTGGGCAACCTGCCGACCCATACCTTCCCCACGGACGATGGCGGCGTGGACATGAAATGCCCGACCGAAATCGCCATCGCCGACCGGCGCGAGGCGGAACTGGCCAAGGCGGGCCTGATGCCACTGATCCACCGCAAGAATTCGGACATGGCGACCTTCATCGGGGCGCAGTCCCTGCATCAGCCGGCGGAATACGAGGATCCCGACGCCACCGCCAACGCCAATCTGGCGGCGCGGCTTCCCTATCTCTTCGCGACCTGCCGTTTCGCCCACTATTTGAAGAAGATGGTCCGCGACAAGATCGGCTCCTACAAGAGCCGGGAAGACATGGAATACTGGTTGAACAACTGGATACTCCAGTATGTCGACGGCAGTCCGGAAACCTCCTCGGAAGAGTACAAGGCCACGCACCCGCTCGCCGCGGCCGAAGTGACCGTCGAGGAAGTCGAGGGGAATCCGGGCTACTACACGTCCAAGTTCTTCCTGCGGCCGCACTACCAGCTGGAGGGGCTGTCCGTGTCGCTCCGCCTGGTCTCGAAGCTTCCGTCGGAGAAGCAGGGATAACGCAGCCTCCGCGCCAGGGTCCGTGGGTGCTGGCGCGGGTCATATCAAGCGCGATGCAGCACGCGCACAATAACGGAGAGGGAAAATGGCCGTAGACATGTTTCTGTCGCTCAAGGGCATCAAGGGCGAGTCGAAGGACCAGAGTCACAAGGAATGGATCGATGTTCTGGCATGGTCCTGGGGGATGTCGCAGGGCGGCACGTTCCACCGCGGCGGCGGCGGCGGCGCAGGCAAGGTCGATGTCCAGGATCTTTCGGTGACCGGGTGGTATGAAAAGTCCACCCCGCTTCTGATGGACAAATGCGCCACTGGCGGTCACATCACCGAGGGCGAGCTCATCGTGCGCAAGGCCGGTGGCAAGCAGGTGGCGTACATCAGGTACAAGTTCACCGACATCCTGGTCACATTCGTCTCGACCGGCGGATCGGGCGGCGAAGAGCAGCTGACGGTGAACTTCGGGCTGAATTTCGCCAAGGTCTCGACGGAGTATTACGAGCAGAAGCCCGATGGCAGCGTCGGGCCGGCGATCCCGTTCGGCTACGACATGCGCGAGAACGTCAAGGTCTGAGCGCTTTCGGAATACCGCATCGCCGTTGCGCGCCGCGTCGTGGCGATGCTTTCCCTGGGGGATCGAAGGGAGTCGCGGCATGACGGCGAACGCGACGGATCACTTGCGGGCCGGGGATCTGGCCGGCGCGCTCTCGGCGCTGCAGGATCAGGTCCGCGCCCGTCCCGAGGACGCGAGGCTGCGGATTTTCCTGTTCCAGCTGCTGTGCGTGCTGGGCGACTGGCAGCGTGCCGTCGCGCAGCTCAAGGTCTGTGCGCAGCTCGACGCCGAGGCGGTCACCATGGCGCAGACCTATCGGGAGGCGATCGTCTGCGAGGTGTTTCGCGAAAAGGTCTTCGCCGGCGAGAAGGAGCCGCTGATCTTTGGCCAGCCGCAGGAATGGACCGTGCTCCTCGTCCATGCTCTGGGCGCGCTCGCCCGCGGACAGGCCGAGGAGGCCGCCGATCTGCGCGCCCGCGCCTTCGAGGCCGCGCCCGCCACACCGGGCACGCTGAACGACACCGATTTCGACTGGATCGCCGATGCCGACATGCGGCTCGGGCCGGTGCTCGAGATCATTATCAACGGCCGCTACACTTGGCTGCCCTTCGATCACGTCGCGTCGATCCGGGCCGAGCCGCCGGCCGACCTGCGCGACGCGGTCTGGATGCCGGTCGAGCTGACGCTTCAGAACGGGGGCGAATTCGTCGCGCTGATCCCCACGCGCTATCCGGCGACGGTTGCCGCGGGATCTGACGCGGAGAAGCTCGCGCGCGCGACCTCGTGGCAGGACGCGGGCGCGGAGACCTTCACCGGCCTGGGCCAGCGGCTTCTGGCGACCGATGCGGGCGATACCGCGCTGATGGATCTCCGCCACCTTCAGCTTCGGCCGGTCGTGGATGCCGGTCCACAGCCCGACGGGGCGGCCGCCGATGGCTGACAAGACGATCACGGAGCGGTTGCAGCCCTCGCTGCTGGACCGTCTCACCGATCACGCGCCGGGGGCGGGGTCCGAGAGTCGCGAGGCTCGCGTGATCGATGTCCGGCGGCTGCGCGACATCATCCGCCGCGACCTGTCGTGGCTGCTCAACACCGCCGACATGGGCAGCGCGCTGGACGCGCGGGCCTTTCCGCAAACGGCGCGCTCGGTTCTGAACTATGGCCTGCCGGAGGTGGCCGGGGACTATTCGACCGTCGGGCGGGTCGAGCGCATTCGGAAGACCATCCGAACGGCGATCGAGCGTTTCGAGCCGCGGATCGACCCTCGGACGCTCGACGTGGTGGAGCGCCCTTCGGAAAGCCGCAGCGGCGCGACGATCCTCTTCGACATCGTGGCGGACATGTGGGCCGAGCCGATGCCGCTGGAACTCTACCTGCGTTCCGAGATCGACGTGACGACCGGGCACGTCGAACTCGAGCACAGGGCCTGACGGCTGATGGATACGCGCCTTCTCAAGCATTACGAGGCGGAGCTGGCCTATCTGCGGGAGATGGGCGCAGAGTTCGCGGCGGCCTATCCCAAGATCGCCGCGCGCCTCGGCATGGACGGCATCGAGGTGCTCGACCCCTATGTGGAGCGCCTGCTGGAGGGCGCGGCGTTTCTCACCGCGCGGGTCCAGCTCGAGCTGGAGCTGCAGTATCCGGCCTTCACCAGCCAGTTGCTCGAAATCGTCTATCCGCATTACCTCGCCCCCACCCCCTCGATGATGGTGGCCGAGCTTCAGCCCGACATGGAAAACTCGGCACTGGCCGAGGGCTTCGAGGTTCCCCGGCACACCGAGTTGCGCTCGTCGGTGATCGAGGGGGCGCAGAAAGCCTGCCGCTTCCGCACGGCGCAGGATGTCACGCTCTGGCCCGTGGAGATCGCCGAGGCGGAATACATCGACGGCCGCGGCGCGCTGGTGGCGGCGGGCGTGGTGCGCGATGCGCCGGGACGCGCCGCCATCCGGCTGCGCCTGCGCCGCGCCGCCGGGCTGCCGCTCGAGCCCCTGCCGCTCGACACGCTGACGCTCTTTCTGGGCGGAGAGGCCGCCTCGGGGGCCGCGCTGCTGGAACTGCTGGGCGCCGAGACCACCGCCGTCGTGACCCGCTCCACCGACAGGCGCGACGATTGGGTCGTTCCGGTGCCGGGCGGCGTCGTGCCCCGCGGGCTGGAGCGCGACGAGGCGCTTCTGCCGCTGCCGCGGGCGAGCTTTGACGGATACCGCCTCCTGCAGGAGTACTTCGCCATGCCCGAGCGGTTCCACTTCGTGGATCTGCGCGGGCTTCAGGGGGGCATCGCCCGCGCCAAGGGCTCCGAGATCGACATATACATCATCCTGCGCGACGGCCGTCCCGAACTCGCCCCGTCGATCACCGCCGAGGCGTTCAAGCTGCACTGCGTGCCGGCGGTCAATCTCTTCGAACGGCGCTGCGACCGCGTGCCGGTCGGTCCCGAGACCACGCGCCACCATGTCGTCGTCGACCGCACCGCCCCCATGGACTACGAGGTGCATTCGGTTCTCTCGGTCGTTGGCATCAGCAAGCACAGCAGCGAAGAGCGCGTCTTCCGGCCGTTCTATTCGAGCGACGCCTTCACCGCGGCCGGCAGCGGCGAGGAGGACGCCTATTTCGTGATCCAGCGCAAGCTGCGCGAGCGCAGCGAGCGCGAGCGCCTGCGTGGCCCGCGCACCGGCTACCTCGGCTCCGAGACCTATCTCTCGCTCGTGGATGCGGCGCAGGCGCCGCATGCGGCCGATCTGGCGCAGCTTGCCGTGCGGGCGCTCGTCACCAACCGCGACCTTCCGATCCTGATGTCGCTGGGCGCGGACGATCTCTTCCACCTTCCCTCGGGCGGGCCGGTCACGCGCATCCGCACGCCGGTCTCGCCCACCCGGCCGCGCCCGACCCTGGCTCAGGGCGAGGCGGCGTGGCGGCTGGTGAGCCATCTGAGCCTCAACTACCTGTCGATCGCCGACGACGAGGGCGGCGCCGCGGCGGCCGCCGCGCTGCGCGAGCTGATCGGCCTCTACGCCCCGCCCGAGGACCGCGCGCTCGCCAAGCAGCTCGACGGCATCACCGCCGTCGAGACGCGGCCGGTCGTGCGCCGCATGAGCGACGGGGTGATGTCCACGGCCGTGCGCGGCCTGCAGATCACCGTCACCTTCGACGAGTCGCTCTACGAGGGCAGCAGCGTCTACCGGCTGGGCGCCGTTCTGGAGAGCTTCTTCCGCAAATACGTGACTCTCAACAGTTTCACGGAAACCGTCATCGCCAGCCAACAACGCGGAGAGATCGCGCGATGGGCACCGAGAGCCGGGAAGAGGCGGATCATCTGACGCATCTTGCGCGGCTGGAACGCTTTCCCGAACGGCACCACGTCTTTCAGGCGCTTCGCATCATCGAGGCGCAGTATGCCGACAGCGCCCGGCTGGGGCGGTCACGCCGTCCGCGGCAGGACGCCGTGCGGCTCGGTCAGGCGCCGGAACTCGCCTATCCCGACACCACGCTGACGCGCTTTCGTCCCGCCGCCGACGGTCGGCCGGGCCAGCTTATCAATCTCTTCTTCGGTTTCTTCGGACCGCACGGGCCGCTGCCGCTGCATCTGACCGAATACGTCCGCGATCGTCTCCACAACGAGCGGGACGGCACGCTGGTGGCCTTCGCGAACATGCTGACCCACCGCCCGATGAGCCTGCTCTACCGGGCCTGGGTGACCGGACAGCCGGCCGCGAGCTTCGACCGCGGCCCGGGCGAGGGCATGGATGCGCAGGTGGCGGCGCTGGCGGGCTACGCCGGTCCCGCGCTGACGCGCCGCGACGCCATGCCGGACATGGCCAAGCGCCACTTCACCGCGATGCTGGGCGGGTCGCCCGCCAATGCCGAGGGGCTGGAGGCGATCCTGTCGTCCTTCTTCGACGCCGGGGTCGAGGTCGAGCAGTTCGTCGGCTCGTGGCTCGAGCTCGCGCCGGACGACCGCTGGCGGCTCGGCGCGCCCGCGACGCTCGGCGGCTCGGCCAGCCTGGGCAGCCGGGTCTGGTCGCGGATGGCGAAGTTCCGGCTGCGAGTCGGGCCGCTCGGGCTGGAGGCCTACCGTCGCCTGCTGCCGGGCGGGCCGGATCTGGCGCGGCTGGCGGCCATCGTGCGCAACCACGCGGGCGACGCGCTGGACTGGGACGTGAACCTCGTGCTGCGCGCCGACGAGGTGCCGGCGGCGCAACTGGGCGCGGACGCACGGCTCGGCCAGACGAGCTGGATCGGGACGCGGGCGGGCGGCCAGGATGCCGCCGATCTGTTCCTCGCGCCGGGGCGGGGCAACGTCGAGGCGGCTGTCGCCTGACGGCGCGCCCGAGCAAGGGGAGGGAGAGAAACGATGAGCGAGATCAGCCGTGTCGCACTGTTCGGCAAGCTCAACAAGGTGGGCTACCAGTCCATCGAGTCGGCCACCGTGTTCTGCAAGATGCGGGGCAACCCCTACGTCGAGATCGTTCACTGGATCGCGCAGCTTCTTCAGGTCGAAAACTGCGATGTCCAGAAGATCCTGCAGCATTACGAGATCGATCCCTCGCGCCTCTCGGCCGACGTCACCCGCGCGCTTGACGCTTTGCCGCGCGGCGCGAGCGCGATCAGCGACCTCTCCTCGCATCTTCAGGACGCGATGGAGCGGGCCTGGGTCTATGGCTCGCTGCTCTACAGCTCGAACCAGGTGCGCACCGGGCATCTGATCCTCGGCATGCTCAAGACGCCCGGTCTGCGGCAGATCCTGCTCAACATCTCGCGCGAGTTCGGCAAGATCGGCGCGGACGACCTCTCCGACAACTACGCCCGCATCACCGCGGGCTCGTCGGAGGAGTCGCTCGCGCCGCGTGACGGCTCGCGCACGGGCGGCGGCGCGGCGCCTGGCGAGGAGAGCCAGGCGATGCGGTCTCCTGCGCTGGGCGGGCAGGAGGCGCTGGATCAGTTCTGCACGGACCTTACGGAACAGGCGCGCAACGGCGAGATCGACCCGATCGTCGGCCGTGACGAGGAGATCCGGCAGATCGTGGACGTGCTCATGCGCCGCCGGCAGAACAATCCGATTCTCACCGGCGAGGCGGGCGTGGGCAAGACGGCGGTGGTCGAGGGCTTCGCCCTGCGCATCGCGCGGGGCGACGTGCCGCCCGCGCTGCGCGACGTGCGCCTGCTGGTTCTCGACGTGGGCCTTCTTCAGGCCGGCGCCTCGATGAAGGGGGAGTTCGAGAACCGGCTCAAGCAGGTGATCGAGGAGGTGCAGGCCAGCGACGTGCCGATCGTGATGTTCGTGGACGAGACGCACACCCTGGTGGGCGCCGGCGGCGCGGCCGGCACCGGCGACGCGGCCAACCTGCTCAAGCCGGCGCTCGCACGCGGCACGCTGCGCACCATCGGGGCCACGACCTGGGCCGAATACAAGAAGCACATCGAGAAGGATCCCGCGCTCACCCGCCGCTTTCAGGTGGTGCAGGTGGACGAGCCGGGGATCGACAAGGCGATCGTGATGATGCGCGGCATCGCCTCGATGCTCGAGTCGCACCACAAGGTGCAGGTGCTCGACGAAGGGATCGAGGCGGCGGTAACGCTGTCGGCGCGCTACATTCCCGCCCGGCAGCTTCCGGACAAGGCGGTGAGCGTGCTCGACACCGCCTGCGCCCGTGTCGCGGTCAGCCAGCACGCCGTGCCCGCGGAGGTCGACGACAGCCGCAAGCGGATCGACGCGCTGACCACCGAGCTGGAGATCATCGACCGCGACGAGACCGCCGGCTACGACGTGTCCGAGCGGCGCCACGCGATCCGGGAGCTGAAGGCCGAGGAGGAGGCGCGTCTGGCCGGGCTCGAGGACCGCTGGGAGGCGGAGAAGGCCGTCGTCTCGTCGATCCTCGATCTGCGTGCGCGGCTGCGCGAGGGCGGCGCGCCGGTGGACGCGCCCGACGCCGCCAGCCCCGAGGCGGCCGAGACGAGCCACCTCAGCGGCGCCGACCGCGACGCGCTTCTGGGAGAGCTCAAGGCGAAGAACGCCGAACTCGCGGAGCTGCAGGGCGAATCGCCGCTGATCCTGCCGATCGTGGACAGCCAGGCGGTGGCGAGCGTCGTGGGCGACTGGACCGGCATCCCGGTGGGCCGCATGATGCGCGACGAAGTGCAGACGGTGCTCGATCTCGAGCATCACCTGGCCAGGCGCGTGATCGGCCAGGACCACGCGATGAAGATGATCGCCAAGCGCATCCAGACCAGCCGCGCGGCCCTCGACAACCCGGACAAGCCGATCGGGGTCTTCCTGCTCGCCGGCACCTCGGGCGTGGGCAAGACCGAAACCGCGCTGGCGCTGGCCGAGGTGCTCTATGGCGGCGAGCAGAACGTCATCACGATCAACATGTCGGAGTATCAGGAGGCGCACACCGTCTCGAGCCTCAAGGGCGCGCCGCCGGGCTACGTGGGCTACGGCGAGGGCGGCGTGCTGACCGAGGCGGTGCGCCGCAAGCCCTATTCGGTCGTGCTGCTCGACGAGGTGGAAAAGGCCCACCCCGACGTGCACGAACTCTTCTTCCAGGTTTTCGACAAGGGCTTCATGGAGGACGGCGAGGGCCGGCGCATAGATTTCCGCAACACGCTGATCCTGTTGACCTCGAATGTCGGCTCCGATCTCATCATGGATCTCTGCGCGGATCCCGACCTGATGCCCGAGCCGGACGGGATCGCCAAGGCGCTGCGCGACCCGCTGCTCAAGGTCTTTCCGGCGGCGCTGCTCGGCCGTCTGGTGACGATCCCCTACTACCCGCTCTCGCCGGAGATGATCGGCCAGATCACCCGTCTGCAGCTCGACCGCATCCGGCGGCGGGTGGAGGAGACCCACGGCGTGCCCTTTTCCTATTCCGACGATGTGGTCGAGACGATCGTCTCGCGCTGTCAGGAGCTGGAGTCGGGCGGGCGCATGATCGACGCGATCGTGACCAACACGATGCTGCCCGACATCTCGGGCGAGTTCCTGCGGCGGATGATGGAGGGCGGCCGCGTGGCGCGCGTCGAGATCGGCGTCGAGGAGGGACAGTTCACCTATGCCTACGACTGACGGGCGCGCGCCGCATTCAATCGGGTGTTGGCGATGGCGCGGCGGCTGGAGTAGGCTGACGCAATAGCAGGGGCGCAATGGCAGATCTCGTTCCCCAGAATTTTCCCGTGCGGCTGGAAGGGGATGTCAGCCAGCACAAGATCGTTCCCATCGGCGCGGTCGTACGCGAATGCCTCGGCCGGCCGGGCGGCGCGGAACTGGAGTTCGTCACCGACCAGGCGGATCTCGACATGAACGCGCTCCTGGGCAAGTCGATGCATCTGGTGCTCGATACGCCCGACGGCACGACGCGCGCGTTTCGCGGCTTCTGCGTCGAGGTCTTTCTGATCGACGCACATCCCGGCGAGCTGATGCACTATGGCGCCACGCTGCGCCCGTGGCCCTGGTTCCTGGGGCGCACCACGGACTGCCGCATCTTTCAGGAGATGACGGCCGTCGACATCATCAAGGCGGTGCTGGCCGATGCCGGCGTTCCGGCGCAGGACAGGCTGGGCGGCTCCTATCGGACGCGCGAGTACTGCACCCAGTACCGCGAGACGGCGCTCGACTTCATCCACCGCCTGATGGAGGAAGAGGGGATCTACTACTACATGGACTCGGATGGCGCGGAGGAGCAGATGATCCTCTGCGACGCGGCCACGGCGCATCCGCAGATCGACGGCGAGTCCACGCTCCGCTTCGTCCCGCTCGACGCCGACGGCAGCCTCCGGGTGCAGTTCGAACATCTCTTTCATTGGGCTGTGCGGCGCCGCGTCCGCAGCGGACGGGTGGTCCTCGACGACTACAACTACGAGTCCAGCACCGTGGATCTCGTCGCGAAAAGCGAAATCGCCACCGGCGATCATCCCCACGCCGGTTACGAGCTTTACGACTATCCGGGCCGCTACGGCATCGCCGACGACGGCGACCACTACGCCCGTGTCCGCATGGAGGCCGAGGCGGCCGCGCATCGCAACTGGCACGGCCGCTCGAACGCGCCGCATATCGTCACGGGGCGCCTCTTCAAGATCGAGGAGTCGCCCGATCCGGCCGACGACGGCGCCGAGTTCATGGTGACCGAGGCGACGCATCACGTCCTGCAGGATCTCGGACAGCTTCCGGTCGAGGAGCTGTTGCCCGGCATGGCCCGTCGGCTTGGTCTCGCCAGCTCGGAGGAGGACCCCTATCACGTCTCGTTCCTGGCAATGCGCGCGGATACGACCTACCGCCGGCCCGCCACCACGCCCCTTCCCAGGGTCGCCGGAGTTCAGACCGCCGTGGTCACCGGCCCCTCCGGCGAAGAGATCTATACGGACAACCAGGGCCGGATCCGCCTGCAGTTCCACTGGGACAGGCTTGGAAAGACCGACGAAAACAGCACGCGATGGGTCCGCGTGATGACGCCTTCGGCCGGTGCGGGCTGGGGCATGATCCACATCCCGCGCATCGGGCAGGAGGTGGTGGTTCAGTACGAAGAGGGCGACCCGGATCGCCCCCTGGTCGTCGGGATGGTCTACAACGACGCCAAGAAGCAGCCCTACGGTCTGCCGGACGAGAAGAACCTTTCGGGGTTCAAGAGCCGCTCCACCAAGGGCGGGACGAAGGAGAATTACAACGAACTCGTGTTCGACGACACGAAGGACGCAGAGCAGGTGCGCCTGCACGCCGAGCGCGACTATCTGCAGGTCGTCGAGAACGACGCGACGATCGAGGTCGGCTTCCTGGACAAGGATCCCGGCGACATGAGCCTGACGGTGCACCGGAACCTGAAGGAAATCGTCAAGACAGGCGATCACACCTTCCGGGTCGAGACGGGATCGCAGGATCTCTTCGTCAAGACCGACAAGTCCGAGAAGATCGAGGGCAAGTCGGACTGCGTCGTGACCGGGAATGTCACGGAAACGGTCGAACAGGGCAATGTCACGCGCACCGTGCAATCTGGCGACGTCAAGCACGAAGTACAGATGGGCAATGTCGAGGAAGAGCTCCAGATGGGCAACTACAGCCAGAAGCTCGCGCTCGGCAAGGCCACGCACGAAGCGATGCAGTCCATCGAGCTCAAGGTCGGCACCTCCTCGGTGAAGATCGACCAGTCGGGCGTCACCATCAAGGGCATAATGATCAGGATCGAGGCCGACGCCATGCTGCAGGCCAAGGGGACCATGACGGACATCAAGGGCAATGCCATGGTGATCATCAAGGGCGGGGTCACGCTTATCAACTGAGGGGGGCCGCGGTGGCGCAACGTTTCGAGAACCTGACCAAGCTGCCGGCCGAGCCCGCGAAGCGCCGGCTGGCGATGGCCAATGCGCGGCTCAAGACGCCCGTGACAGCCCGGGCCGCGGCCTCCGTGCCGCAGGTTCTGGCGGAGCTCGACTCCATCGGGGGGCCGCTTGCCGGGGCCGACATGCTGCGTCTTCTCTCGGTCGCGCTGCCGCCGCGCGAACTGGTCTGGTGGGCCTGCCTCGCCGGGCGCGACACGATCGAGGGGGACGATGTGCCGCCGCCGCTCGCCGCGGCAGAGGCCTGGGTCTTCACGCCGGACGACGAACGCCGCTCGGCCGCCCGGGCGGCGATGGAGACGGCCGAGCCGGACGACGACACCGCGCTCTGCGCGTTCTGTGCCGTGACGGCGGAAGGCACGCTGGGCCCCGGCGAGCTTGCGCAATACGAAGCCCCCCCCGGCGCGGCCGAGAACGCGGCCTTCGGGATCAACATGATCGCCTTGTCGCGGCAGGGCTGGGGCCTTGAGGACGGCTTCGCCTACCTGCTCGACCGGGGACTCGACATCGCGCGCGGCGGCGACGGCAAGACTGTGCCCCGCCCGAAGGCGGCAGCGCCCGATAGCGCGGAGACCGTGCCATGAGCGTCTTGCCGGCCCACATCGCCGACCTGCACGACAGCCCGTTCACCGGGCCGTGTGCGACCAATGTGCTCGTGAACGGCTTGCGGCCGGCGCCGGAGCGGGTCGCCGCGGCCGGAGAGGAGATCGCGCCATGATGCCATGTGCCCGGCTCACCGACATGCATGTCTGTCCGATGGTCACGCCGGCCGTGCCGCCGGTCCCGCACGTCGGCGGCCCGGTCCTGCCGCCCTGCGCGCCGACGGTGCTGGTGATGGGCCTGCCGGCGGCGCCGATCGGCAACATGGCGACCTGCGTCGGCCCGCCCGACGTGCTGGCGAAGGGCTCGGCGACGGTCATGGTGACGGGCCGGCCGGTCGTGCGCCTGGTCATGGATCCCACCGCGCATGGCGGGATGGTCGTGGGGCCGGGCGCGCCGACCGTTCTGGTAGGTGGCTGATCCGCGATGGAGGTACGTCTGCGCTTCCAATCGACCGGCGCGATCCCCGGACGGGGCGAGCCGTTGCGCCTGAGCGGAGGAGCGATCACCATCGGGCGGGCGCAGGACAACGACTATGCGCTCCCAGATCCCGACCGGCTTCTGTCCAAGCGGCACTGTGCGATCGAGCGGCACGGTAACGCCGTGGTCGTGGTGGATTTTTCGACCAACGGAACCTTCCTCAACTATGGCAAGGTGCCGATCGGCCGTGTGCCCACCGAGCTGAGCGACGGCGACATCCTGAGCATCGGGCCCTACGAGCTTCTGGTCGAGATCGCCGAGGTCGCGCGCGAAGCTCCGGCGACAGTCGCCGGCACGGCGGCCGCCCATGACGACGCTGACACGTCGTTCGACGATCCGCTCGGCGAGGACGAGGGCGACTTTCTGGAGGAGCTTCTGGGCGGGGCGTCCAGGCCGACCGGGGCGGCGGGCGTCAACCGGCCGGAACTGGGCGAGGACGGCCTGCTTCCGCCGCTCGACGCCGACGACGAGGCCGCGCGCGACGTGGACGAGCCCGTGCCTTCGGGGCCCACTCCGTCGCAGCACGCACCGGCCGTCGAGGATTACATTCCGTCGCCGCGGGCCGCGCCCCAGGCCATTCCCGAGGATTGGGACGACGAGTTCCTGACGGGCATCGGCGCGCCGGACGCGGCCGCCGGGCCGGAGCCCGAGGCGGAGCCGCCTGCGCCGCCACCGCGCGAGACGCCGCCGCGGCCCGAGCCGCCACCGTCGCAGGAGGCGCGGGCGCCCGAACCTGCCGCGCCGCCGCCGCCATCTGCGACGGACACCGCGACAGAGGCCGAACTCCTGCGCGCCTTCCTGCGCGGCGCCGGTCTCGACGATCTGGAGATCCCGCCCGAAGCGCGCGCCGAGACGATGGAGCGCGCGGGGCGCGTCATGCGCGTGATGGTGAACGGCCTGCGCGAGGTGCTGATGACGCGCACCTCGATCAAGTCGGAATTCCGCATCGCGCAGACGATGATCGCGGCGGGCGACAACAACCCGCTCAAGTTCTCGATCAGCGAGGAACAGGCGATGGAGTCGCTGATCCGGCCCCGGTCGCGGGGGTATCTGGACCCCGTGGCGGCGGCCGAGGAGGCGCTGCGCGACGTGAAGGCGCACGAGGTCGCCGTTCTGTCGGGGATGGAGGCAGCGCTGCGCGGCATCCTGCGCGGCCTGTCCCCGCAGGAGCTCGAGGGCCGCATCGAGACCTCGGGCGGCCTCGGCGCGCTGCTGAAGGGCCGCAAGGCGCGTTACTGGGAGGTCTACGAGAAGATGTATGCCGAGATCGCCGATCAGGCGGAGACCGATTTCCAGGAGCTCTTCGGCAAGGAGTTCGCGCGCGCCTACGAGGAACAGCAGAGAAAACTGAAATGACCGGACAGGCGAACAGGCGCACGGGGCAGGCGAATGGCGTGGGATAGCAAGGTTCTGTGGAACGAGGGGCTGTTCCTGCAGCCCCACCATTTCCAGCAGGCGGACCGCCATACCGAGGCGCTCGTCGCGGGGCTCGCGCGCCGCGTCTCGCCCTATGCCTGGGGCGTGTCGGAGCTCGAGATCGACGAGGAGGCGCTGAAGGTGGGCCAGTTCGCCCTGCGCGCCTGTTCGGGGCTGACGCCCGACGGCGTGGTGTTCCGGGTGCCGGCCTCCGACGACCATCCGCCCGCGCTCGAGGTTCCGTCGAACACCAACGACTGCGTGGTCTACCTCACCGTGCCCCAGCGCAGGCAGGGCGCGCCCGAGGTGGACATGTCGGGCGCGGAGCTTTCCGCCGCCCGGCTGCGCCCCTCCGAGCTCGAGGTGACGGACACGACGATGCGCAACGGCAAGGCGGTGACGCTGTCGGTGGGCAAGCTTCGGCTGCAGTTCGCGCTCGAGGTGGATGATCTCGCCGACCGTCTGGCGATCCCGGTGGCGCGGATCATCGAGGTGCGCTCGGACCGCGAGGTGGTGCTGGACAGCGCCTTCATGCCGAGCTGCCTCGATATGCGCGCGGCGCCGCCGCTCGCGGGATTCCTCGTCGAGCTCGAGGGGCTTCTCGATCACCGGATGCGCGCCCTGTCCGACCGGCTGAGCCAGGGCGGCGAGGCCAGGGGGGCGGCCGAGGTGCAGGACTTCCTGCTGCTGATGACGATCAACCGTGCGCTGCCGGCGATCCGGCACCTGTGCAGCATCGAGAACGTCCACCCCGAGCGGGTCTTTCACGACCTCGCCGCGCTCTGCGGCGAACTGGCCACCTTCATGGCGCCCGAGAAGCATCCGCCCTCGCTGCCTGCCTACCAGCACCACGATCTGACGGCGACCTTCAAGCCGCTGATCCGCAGCCTGCGCGAATACCTGTCGCGCGTGCTGGAGCATTCGGCCGTCTCGATCCCCCTGGAGCCGCGGAAATACGGCGTTTCGGTCGGCATCATCCACGACCGCAAGCTGCTGGGCTCGTCGAACTTCGTGCTGGCGGTCAGCTCGTCGATCTCGACCGAGAAGGTGCGGCGACACTTCGCCGGTCAGGCCAAGGTCGGCCCGGTCGAGGAGATCCGGCAACTGGTGAACTCGGCGCTGCCGGGGATCGCGCTGCGCCCGCTGCCGGTCGCGCCGCGGCAGATCCCCTATTCCAGCTCGGCGGTCTATTTCGAACTCGACGGCGCCGACCCCGCCTGGGGCAAGATGACCACCTCGGGCGGCATCGCGGTGCATGTGTCGGGTGACTACCCGGAACTCTCGATGGAACTCTGGGCCATACGTCAGGGGTGAGGGAAAGGGCGGCAGATCATGGCTGACGAAAATCCCTTCGACGAGCCTGAGGACTCGGACAAGACGGTGGTTCGCCCCAATCCGGGCGGGCGGCGTCCCTCGATCGCGCCGCAGTCGGGCGCGGCGGTGCAGCCGCCCGCCGCGCATCCGGAGCCCGCGCAAGAGGACACAGGGGGCGGCACGGGCGCTCAGGCCTACGGCGTGCCCGGCGCACGGGAGGCGGCGGGGGGCGGCGACCCGCAGGCTGCCGCTGCGCTGAACGCCGGCATGACCGGGATGAACCCGCTCAATGCCTGCGCCGCCACGCTGTTTTCGCTGGTCAGCCGGATCCGCAACCGGGCGCAGCACGCCGATCCGGCCGCCCTGCGCGATTCCGTCGTGGCCGAGATCCGCGCCTTCGAGGCGCGCGCGCTCAAGGCCGGGATCGACCCCCAGAAGGTCAAGATCGCGCGCTACGCGATCTGCGCCACGCTGGACGACGTGGTGCTGAACACGCCCTGGGGCGGCGAGTCGATCTGGACGCAGAAATCGCTTGTCGGCACCTTCCACCGCGAGACGGTGGGCGGCGACCGCTTCTACGACCTGCTCTCGCGCCTCGAACAGGACCCTGGCCGCAACATCGAGCTGCTGGAGTTTCTGTTCATGTGCCTCTCGCTCGGCTTCGAGGGGCGGCTGCGCGTCGATCCGAACGGCCGCGCGCGCCACGCCGAGGTGCGCGAGGGTCTGGCGCGGATCATACGGGCCCAGCGGGGCGCGCCCGAGGCCGCGCTTTCGCCGCATTGGCAGGGGATCGACCGGCCGCATCGCGCGCTGTCGGCCTGGAAGCCGGTGTGGATCGCCGTGGGCGCTGTCGCCGCGCTGCTGGGCAGCGGGTTTCTGGGGCTCTCCTATGCGCTCTCGGGCGGGACGGATCGGGTGGCGGGGCGGCTCGCCGCGCTCGATCTGCCCGGCCCCGCGGTGCTGGAACGCCGTGCCCCGCCGGTGGTCCCGCCCGAGCCCGACATCACGCAGCTCGAGAAGGTCTCGGGGTTTCTCACCGAGGAAATCGAGCAGGGCATCGTCGAGGTCTATCAGGACGCCAATACGGTGACGGTCCGCCTGACCGGCGCCGGGATGTTCGCGCCGGCCTCGGACAGCCTGCAGGACCGCTTCGTCGTCCCGCTCGAGCGGGTGGCGGACGCGCTCGTGGACACCGAGGGGCCGGTGATCGTCGTCGGCCACTCCGACAGCACGCCGATCCGCTCGGCGCGCTTTTCCTCGAACATGGAACTGTCGCTGGCGCGGGCCGAGACGGTGCGCAAGATGCTGGCCGGGCTGATCGAGAATCCCGACCGCCTGCGCGCCGAAGGGCGGTCCGACAAGGAGCCGATCGCCGACAACGCCACCGCAGAGGGCCGCGCGGCCAACCGGCGCATCGAGATCGTGCTGATCCGGCAGGAGTCGCAATGATGAGACGGGTTCTGAGCGCGCTGGGCTCCGGTATCGGCATCGTTGTGATCGTCACGCTGATCCTGTCGCTGTGCCTGTGGGTCTTCGGCCCGCTGCTGGGCTTCGGCGAGGCGCGCCCGTTCGAGAGCGTCGCGGGCCGTCTCGCCGGGCTCGCCGTGATGTGGATCCTGGCGCTGCTGGCCGTGCTGGCCCTGCTGCTCTCGGGCCGCAAGCGCGACGCGCAGCTGGCCGAGGACATCGTCAACACGCCGGCAGAGCCCGCGGCGGTCGAGGAGGAGGACGACGGCGCCGTCGCCTCGGAGCTGTCCGAGATGCGCGACAAGCTGCGCCGCGCGCTCGCCAGCCTGCGCAAGTCGCGCCTGGGCCGGCGGCATCTTTACGAACTGCCCTGGTATGTGCTGATCGGCCCGCCCGGCGCGGGCAAGACGACCGCGATCGTCAACTCCGGCCTGCAGTTTCCGCTGGCCGAGGAGATGGGCAAATCCGCCGTGGGCGGGGTGGGCGGCACGCGCAACTGCGACTGGTGGTTCACCGACGGCGCCGTTCTGGTGGACACGGCCGGCCGCTACAGCACGCAGGACAGCGACGCGCGGGCCGACAATGCGGCCTGGCTTGGCTTTCTGAAGCTGCTGAAGAAGCATCGCCCGCGCCAGCCGATCAACGGCGCGATCATCGCGATCAGCCTCTCGGACCTGTCGATGCAGGACGAGATCACCCAGAAGGCCCACGCCGCCGCCCTGCGCCGCCGCCTGCAGGAGTTGCGCGAGACGCTGGGCGTGCGGTTCCCGGTCTATGTGCTCTTCACCAAGGCGGACCTGATCGCGGGCTTCTCGGAGACCTTCGAGAAGCTCGGCAAGGAGGAGCGCGCGCAGGTCTGGGGCTTCACCCTGCCGCTGGACGGCGGCCGCGGCGAGTCCTCGCCGATCGCCGGCTTCGACGAGGAGTTCGGCCTGCTGCTGGAACGGCTCAACAGGCAGTCGCTCGATCGCATGGAGGGCGAGAGCGACCCGCAGCGCCGCAGCCTGATCGCCGGCTTCCCGCAGCAGGTCGCGTCGCTGCGCGGTCTGGCGCGCGATTTCCTGAGCCAGCTCTTCCAGGAGAACCGCTACGAGCACCGGCAGATGCTGCGCGGCGTCTATTTCACCTCCGGCACGCAGGAGGGCACGCCGATCGACCGGCTGATGATGGGGATGGCGCGCAGCTTCGGCATCGGGCGGCAGGCGATCGGCACGGGGCAGGGCGCCGGGCGCTCGTATTTCCTGACGCGGCTCCTCGACGGGGTGATCTTCCGCGAGGCGGGCCTCGTCTCGGCCGACGACCGCGCCGAGCGTCGGTATCGCTGGATCAAGCGCGGCGCCATCGCCGCGACCGTCCTTCTCGCCATCGCGGTGGGCACGCTCTGGACGCGCAGCTATCTCGGCAACCGCGCGCTCGCGCAGGCGGCCGAGGAGCGGATCGCGCGCTATCAGCAGGCGGTGGCACAGATCCCGTCGAATCCCGTGGCCGACAGCGACCTGCCGCTCGTGGTGGAGCCGCTGAACATCCTGCGCGATCTCGCGCGCGCGCCCGTCACCACGGCGGGGCTCGACCCGTCCGCGCTCGGCTGGGGGCTCTCGCAGGAGCGGGTGATCGCCAACGAGGCGCGGCTGGCCTATCGCGCCGCGCTCAATCAGCATTTCCTGCCCCGGCTGCTCCTGCGCCTCGAGGAGCAGATGCAGAGCAACGTCAACAACCCGGACGTGCTTTTCGAGACGCTGAAGGTCTATCTCATGCTGGGTCAGGCGGGGCCGCTCAACGCCGATCTGATCCGGGAATGGAGCGCCGTGGACGCGCAGCTCGCCTATCCCGGCCCCAACCGGGCCGAGCTGCGCGAGGATATAGCGGGCCATCTCGACGCGCTCCTTTCCGCCCCGATGGAGCGGATAGACCTCAACAAGGACATGGTGGATCACGTGCGCGGCGTGCTCGCGCAGACCCAGCCCTCGCAGCGGGTCTACAACGGCATCCTCGCCAGTCCCGCCGCCAGGGATCTGCCGGAATGGCGGATTACCGACATCGGCGGCCCGGCCGTCACGCGGGCGATGGTCCGCTCCTCGGGCAAGCCGCTCTCGGAGGGGATCGAGGGCATCTTCACCTACGAGGGGTTCCACGACGTCTTCCTGAACGAGGCGCTGGGCGTGGCGCAGCGCATCCAACGCGACAGCTGGGTGCTCGGCCCCGAGAACGAGGTGGCCCAGAACGAGCAGGCGCTGATGGCGATCAGCCGCGATGTCCTGGGCCTCTATTACAACGACTACATCAAGCGCTACGATCAGCTTCTGGGTGATCTGGACATCGTCCCGCTCGAGTCGCTGAGCCACGCGGTCGAGGTGACGAATATCCTCTCCGGGCCGACCTCGCCCATCGTCAACATTCTCGAGGCCGTCGCGCGCGAGACGCGGCTCACCGCCGAGCCCGAGACGCAGGTGCCGGGAGGCGACGCGGCCGAGGCCGCAGGCGGCACCATCGCGGGCTCCGGTCAGGTGACGAGCCGGCTCAGCCCGCGCGCGCGCCTGTTCATGGAGGCGATGTCGGCCGGCGCGGCGGCCCGCGGTGAAGAGGCCGAAAAGCCCGGCGCCTATGTGGAGCAGCGCTTCGAGTGGCTGCATCGCCTGGTGGCCGAGCAGGACGGCGCGCCCTCGCAGCTCGACGAGATGATCGGCACGCTGACCGAGGTCTACCAGCAGCTCAACCGCATGAGCTTCGCCGGCGGCACCGCCTCGGGCACCGACGAGGAACTCACGGCGCTCGCGCGGTTCCGCGCCGCCTCGGCCCGTCTGTCGGGACCGATGGAGCGCTGGTCCAAGCAGATCTCGGTGGGCTCGGCCGGAATCGCCGCGGACGGCACCCGCGCAGGGATCAATTCGGCCTGGCAGAGCCAGGTTCTGCCGCTGTGCGAGCGTGTCGTCGGCAACAGCTATCCCTTCAATCCCCGCGCCCGCGCCGACGCTTCGATCAAGGATTTCTCGACCCTCTTCGCGCCGGGGGGGCTGATCGACAGCTTCTACCGCGACAACCTGGCGAAATACGTCGATACCAGCACGCGGCCCTGGAGCTGGAAGGCTGTCGGCGGCACGGACCTTGGCATATCGCAGGCCGTGCTCACCGAGATCCAGCGCGCGGCCGAGATTCGGGACGCCTTCTTTTCCGCGGGCACCGCGCCGCAGATCAGCTTTCAGGTCACGCCCGAGGCGCTGGATCCGCAGGCCCGGTCGGTGGCGCTCGAGATCGACGGGCAGACGGTCGAGTTCAGCCACAGCGACGGGCAGCCGCGCCCGGTCGCCGTGACCTGGCCCGGCGCGGTGGGCCTCGCCCGCATCGGGTTCCAGCCGCCCGCCAGCAACTCCGAGAGCACCCTCAGCCGCGACGGCCCCTGGGCCTGGTTCCGGCTGCTGGACGCGGCCGAGGTCCGCAATACCAACGTCTCCGACCGCAAGCGGCTGATCTTCCGTGTGGGCGGGCGCATCGCGATCTTCCAGCTCCAGTCGGGCTCGGTGCTCAACCCCTTCTCGCTGCCGGCGCTGACCAATTTCAGCTGCCCCAAGACGTTCTGAGGCATGGGCAGGGTCGGCGCCTACGGAAAGATGCCCGCACTGGGTGATTTCATGCGGATCGCGCCGCCTGCAGGTTTCGTCGAGCCCTGGGATCGCTGGCTGCAGGAGGGAATGCGCGCCGCCCGCGACCGGCTCGGCGCACGCTGGCAGGCGTGCTTCCTGACCGCGCCGATCTGGCGCTTCTCGCTCGCGCCGGGGCTGGCGGGCACGCACGGCGTCTGGGGCGTGCTCATGCCCTCGGTCGATCGCGTGGGGCGCATGTTCCCCCTGACGCTGGTCGCACCGATACCGGCGAAGGTGGATCCGGTGCGATGGCATTTCACCGTGACCGCCGCCTTCGAGGAACTGGAGGAGATCGCGCTCGACGCGCTGTCGGACACGATGACGCGCGATGCGCTCGCGCAGCGCCTCGGGGCCTGCGCACCGCCGGTCCTGTCTGCGACAGGTCGGGTGATCCGCGAGGGCGCGGCGCTGCTGCTCGACGAGCCGCCGGACGGCGCGGCGCTGGCGGGCCTCGCCGGGCACCTGGCCGGCGAGCGGCGCGCGCGGCCGAGTATCTGGAGCCAGACCGGGGAGGCCGGGACGCAGATCCTGCTCGACGACGGCCTTCCGGCGGCGGACCGGGCGCATCGGCTCTTCGACCCCGGCGGGGCCGGTCCGGAGGCTGCCGAAAGGAGCACGGCATGACCACGATTCGTCACAGCGTGCTCACCCACGTCGGTCTCGTCCGCAAGATCAACGAGGACAGCGTGCTGGCCCTGCCGGATCGCAAGCTCTGGATCGTGGCCGACGGCATGGGCGGACATGCCGCCGGGGATTTCGCCAGCCAGACGGTGATCGAGGCCGCGGCGACCCTGCCCGCCGGCCTTGCGCCGCGCGACAAGCTGAGCGCCCTGCGGGCCGCGATGGCGCGCGCGCACGACGCGATCCGGGACGAGGCGCACCGGCTCGGCGTGCCGGTGATCGGTGCGGCCGTCGTCGCGTTGCTGCTCACCGACGGGCATTTCGTCGGTCTGTGGGCGGGCGATTGCCGGCTCTACCGCCTGCGCGACGGCGCGATCGAGTTGCTGACGACGGATCACTCGGTCGTGGCGCAGCTCGTGCTTGCCGGGCAGATGAGTTGGGACGAGGCCGAACTGCACCCGCAGTCCAACGCGATCACGCGCGCCGTCGGCGTGGGCGAGGCGCTGGAGCTCGACAAGGTGCAGGGCGATACGCGGCCGGGCGACCGCTACATCCTCTGCTCGGACGGGCTCACGAAATACGCCGGCTTCGAGACGCTGCGCCGCACCGCGGACGGCGCGCCGCTGGAAACCGTGGCCGAGGCGCTTTTGCAGGTCGCCTTGCGCGGCGGGGGGGCCGACAACATCTCGATCATCGTGGTGGACGTGGCCTGAGTCGCGCCCGCTTCAGGGTTCCGCGGTGGTCAGGATGCGGCTGTCCAGGGTGCGGATCGCGCCGTCGAGGTTCCCGAGCGCCTCGGCGAAGCCTTCGGCCGACTCCATGGTGGGACGCAGCCCCGAGAAGATCGGCGTCTCGGAATGCAGAACGAGGATGCGCGTCTTGCCGAGCGCGGTATCGTCCACGACGAAGGCCAGCCTGCGCCCTCCGGCCTCTTCCGCCTCGTCGAGCGAATAGGCGACGCGCAGCTCGACCGGCCCCCCGCGGCCGTCGCGCAGGCTCTCCACCGAATTGTCCTTGCGGTTGAGATTGGGCAGCATGTGAAAGACGCGCCCCGACACGTCGAGCGCAGAGACGAAGAGGTAGCCGGTCGTGACCTCCGCCGGGATCGTCACGTCGATGACCGGGTTCTCGCCCACCAGATAACGGCCGGCGACGTTCTCGCCCGGCTGGCCGCCCCAGCCGAAGTCGATGTCGAAGTCGCCACCGGGCACTTGGGGCAGGGCGCGGTCCACGATGCAGAGGCCGGGATTCAGGATGGTGACGCGCGGCACGATGCGTCGCTCTCCGGCCGCAGCGGAAAGCGCGCGCCCCAGCTCCGCCCGCGTGGCTGCGGAGGCGACCTGTCCGGACACCACGATTTCGGCGCCCAGTGGATAGCCCGTCGACGGGGGATCGACCTGCCGGAGCGGGCCGCAGTCCTCCAGCGGCGTGATCACCTCGTTCACCCGCGCCGGAGACAGGATGCGCGGCCCCGCCAGGATCTGCACCTCTCCGTCCAGGGCGCCGGGCATCCCGTCCTGCGACAGCCGCCGGGTCAGGCGCGCCTTCTGCTGGGTATCCTCGGCCAGGCCGGTCAGGCGCACGAAGTCGTCGCGCGTCTCGATCCGCCATTCGGGCAGATCCTGCACGAGGTCGATCAGGGCCAGCAGGTCCGCGCCCCATGTCTGGGAGATCGCGCCGCGCGCCAGCGTGAGATCCGCCGTGCCGCCGAGCGCCGCGATGCGCTCGGCGAGCGCATCGCGCACGTCGGGGCTGGGAACGAAGCCCGTCGCGCGCGCCTCGCCCGCGCCGGTCTTCTCGGCCGTCAGCGTGAAGGGCGTGGCCTCCGCGTAGCGCGGTCCGAAGGGCGCGCCCCCTGTCGCCACCCAGAGCGCGCCGCCCGCCACCAGCAGGAGCGCGAAGAGCGCGGCGATCAGGCCGCCGCGGCGTCGCCTGCCGGCGTCGCCTGCGCGCGTCGCGGCCGGCTGCGGGGGCGGCGTCTCGCGATCCGGCGGGGCGGCCGGCGGCACTGTTCGGCCTGCGCCGGGCGGGTGCGTCTTCGGGCGGGGCGGCGCGATCACCGTGCGTTCGGGGTCGATGTCGTCGGTCTGATCGCCGGCCGCCAGCGCTCCGAGCACCTCGCCCGTCGTCTGGAAGCGATCCGCCGGATCGGGTGCCGTCATCCGGTCGATGAGCCCCTTCAGCGGCTCCGGCACGCCCGAGGTGTCCAGCGGCTCCGCCTTGATGCGCACCACGTCCGACAGGTTGTTGCCGATGTCGGGCGGCTTGCCGCGGTAGGTCGCCAGCAGCAGCGCGCCCAACGCATAGATGTCCGAGCGCGCATCCGCCTGGCCGGCGAGCTGTTCGGGCGCCGCATAGGCGAACTTGCCCGCGAAATCACCGCCCACGATGGTCTCTGCGCCCGGATTGGCATCCTTGGCGATGCCGAAGTCGATAATGACCGCATCGGCGGGATCGCCGTCGCGCAGGATGATGTTGTCGGGCGAGAGGTCGCGATGCACGATCTGCCGCGCGTGGGCCGCGCCCAGGCCTTCGGCCACCCGCCGCGCGACCGTCAGAAGATCATCGGCCGACATCCCGCCCTGCGCCAGCTTGCGGTCGAGACCGGGGCCGTCGACATAGTCCATCACCAGATAGACGAGGCCCGAATCCGTGCGCTGGTTGTCGAAGTAGCGCACGATCGCGTCGTGCCGGATCTCGCGGATGTCCTCCTCGCGCGTCATCAGCGCGAGATAGTCCTCGTTGCTGGAGAACTCGGAGCGCAGCACCTTGAGCGCGACGACACGGCCCGAGATCTCGCTGCGCGCCCGATAGACCTCGGATGTGCCGCCCCGGCCGAGAATGCGCTCGATCCGGTAGGTGTTGTTGAGCAGGTCGCCCGGACGAAAGGTGTCGCCGGGTTTCGCCTCTCCGGCGCTCATGGCCGCGCCCCGGCTGCGAGGCGCCCGCCCTGCGTCATCCCAGCGCCTGGAACTCGACCCGCCGGTTCACATCCGCGCGGGGGTCGTCCTCGTCGTAGGGGAAGCGCTCGCCGACCCCGACGGCTTCGAGCCGCATCTCGTC
Organism: Rhodosalinus halophilus; assembly: GCF_003298775.1. GTDB lineage: Bacteria > Pseudomonadota > Alphaproteobacteria > Rhodobacterales > Rhodobacteraceae > Rhodosalinus > Rhodosalinus halophilus. Next base: position 27,880 of record NZ_QNTQ01000001.1, read on the forward strand.
CATGCCGCATTCGCGCACCAGGAACCGCTTCACCTCGACCGCGCGCAGCTCGGACAGACGCTCGTTGTACGCAGCCGAGCCGGAGGCGTCCGTGTGCCCGATGATCCGCAACCGCTGGACATCCGCCGCCGCGACGGCGTTGCAGAGCGCCTCGAGCTTCGGTTTCTGGTCCTCGCGCAGCGCCGCGGAGTCGAAGTCGAAGACGATGTTGACGTTGACCTGCTCGTCCTTCGGCAGCTCCGTGAGGCTGACCTCGGTCGCGGCGTCGGGCTGCTCCGCCGTGCCCTGGCTGACCGGCGCGATGGCGAGGCCGCGGGTCTTCTGCTTGGAGAAGGCCTCGGTCATCTCGGCCTCGGTCATGTTCGTCTGCGCCTGGACGACCGACGGCAGGGCGAGGCAAGCGGCGCAGAACGCGGCGCGGATGATATGAAAGGCGTGAAGGCTGGACATGGGCATCTTTTCCCTTGGTCACTCTGCAGGAAGATAGACCATTTGCCGGGGCTTTGCCAAACCTCTCCTGCCTCTCGTCGATTGACTTGGCGCGCTTCGCTGCGCACACTTTGGCCGACCGGACATTGCCTCTGGGTCTGATGCGCGCCATCCCTGTCATCGTCGCCGCGATCGCGTTGCTGGCCGCGCTGCTGGTCTGGCTGCTTTATCAGCAGCTGAGTCCCCCGCGCAGCGATCTGCTGTCCGAGACCGGCACCTCGGTGGACAGCGCCGCGCGCATCGAGATCGAACGCCTGCGCCAGCAGATCGAGGCCATGCAGGAACGCGACGACGCCCTGCAGGAGCGTCTGGGCACCATGGAGGAGGAGCTGCGCCAGCTGCGTGACGAGGTGCGTGCCCGCACCGACCGGGTGGACGGGCGCCCCGGCGGGCACCCGCCGCTCGACTCGGGCGCTCTGCCCTCCGGGCCCAACACGATTGCGGACGCCTACGCCGAGGTGGTGCTGATTGCCGACCGGCGCAACGTGAACAAGGGCCTCACCGTGGCGGGCCCCCGGTTTCTGGAGAGCTTTCTGGGACGTCCGCGCGAGCAGCTGAGCGACCGCTGCGAGCCGATGACCAACCCGGCCCTCAAGGAGCAACTCGTACTCGAGAATGTCGGCCCCATCCGCGTGCACATGTTGCGGCCGGCGGTCGAGAGCCTGCGGCGTGTCTTCGAGAAGGTGCGCCGGACCGACCCCGACCTCTACGATCGCATCAATTCCTCCGGGTCGCTCTGCGTGCGCCAGATCCGCGGCACGCGGGGGCGCACTTCGACCCACGCCTTCGGGCTGGCGGTCGATCTGAACATCGACGGAACGCTCGATCTTTTCGCGGACGGGCGCACCCAGATGGGTCTCACCATCCTCGCGGATTTCTTTCACGAGGAGGGCTGGGTCTGGGGCGCCGGTTTCGGACGCGAGGATTCGATGCATTTCGAGGTGAGCCGTCAGCAGCTCGAGAGATGGCGCGAACAGGGGCGCATCTGATCGGCGCTCCGGGGGTGACGTGGCACCGCCGCAGAGTTGCCGGCCGCCCGGCGCCTGTGGTTTAGTGGAGGCGCGGAAGTTCTCGCTGCGAAGGCCTGTCCGATGCGCGCGCTCGTATTCGTCCTGCTGCTGATCCTTCCCGGGATCGCCGTCGCCGCCGACCGGGTCGCGCTGGTGATCGGGATGAGCGACTATCGGACGGTGGTCGATCTGGACAACACGCTGAACGACGCGCGCGATATCGGCGACACGCTCACCCGGATCGGCTTCGAGGTGACGACCGTTCTGGATGCCGGCGGCGCGGAGTTCCGAGACGCGCTCGACGCCTTCGCCTTCCGCGCCGAAACCGCTGATCTGGCGCTCGTCTACTTCGCGGGCCACGGCGTCGAGGTGCAGGGGGAGAACTATCTCATCCCCGTCGATGCCGACGTGCAGTCGAACCGCGACATCCAGCGCCAGAGCGTTTCGCTCGACATGCTGCTCGCCGCGGTCGACGGCGCGCGGAAGATGCGCATCGTCATCCTCGACTCGTGCCGCGACAATCCGTTCGGCGACGTGCTCGATCTCGCGGCGCTGCGCGAGACCGAGGCGCGCGCAGAGGCGGTCCGCAGCCTCGGCGGCGGCGGCGCGGGCCTCGCCCCGCCGTCGCCGGACCGCGGCACGCTCGTGGCCTTCGCCGCGAAGGACGGCGAGAAGGCGCTGGACGGCAGCGGCGACAACAGCCCGTTCGCCATCGCGCTCATGGACGCCCTGCCGCAGCAGGGGCTGGAGATCAGCCTGATGTTCCGCAAGGTGCGCGACCGCGTGCTCGAGATGACCGGAAACCGGCAGGAGCCGCATACTTACGGCTCGCTCTCCGGCACCCCCTTCTACCTCGCCGGGCCCGCGAACGGCGTCGCGCGTATTGCGGCGGAGGATCCCCGCGTGGCCTGGTCCGCCATCGAGCCCGACCAGCAGGAACGCCTCGCTTCGCTCGCCAGCCAGGGCGACACCCGCTCGATGCTCGGGCTGGCCTACATCCATCTCAATACGGCGGATCCGCGCCATGACCCCGCCGAGGCGCGCGAGCTGCTCGAGCGGGCGTCGGCGGCCGGCTCGGCCGAGGCGCAATTCGAGCTCGCGCGGATGTTCGAACAGGGCGTCGGCACGGAGCGGGATATCGACCGCGCGCTCGCGCTCTACCGCGCGGCCGCCGAGCAGGGCTTCCCGGACGCGCTCAACGATCTGGGATTCCTGCACTATCAGGGCGAGCACGGGCTGGCCCGGGACGTGCCGCGCGCGCTGGAGCTTTTCCAGAAGGCCGCCGACGCCCGCCATCCCGAGGCGATGTTCAACGTCGCCGCGCTGATCGACGACGGCGTGATCGAGGGGCGAGGCCCCGAGGACGCGGCGCGTTATCTCTACCGCGCGCTCCGCTCCGGCCACTCCGAAGTCTACGAGATACTTCGTGAGCGGCCGGAGATGTTCAAGCTGGAGACACGCAAGGCGCTGCAGCGCGAACTGCGGCGATATGCGCTTTACGACGGCGCGATCGACGGCGATTTCGGCCCCGGAACGCAGCGCGGACTCAGCCGCGCCTACGGCGAGACGGCCGGCTGAGCGGTGACGCACCCGGCGCCGCAACGCCCCTGTGCACCGGGAGCAAACTGCGTCCCCAGCCCGCACCGCACCGCTCCGTAGGTGCGAGAGCGGCACCTGCAGGGACCGTCACGCGGGAGACGGCCTCTGTCCATGGTCATCGGTGTCATCGGGGGAGGCCTGGAGGCGAGTACCGGAATCGAACCGGTGTAGACGGATTTGCAATCCGCTGCGTAACCACTCCGCCAACTCGCCTCAGCAGCCCGGCGGGGATAGCTCATCTTGCGCGGTGCCGCAAGAGCACAGGCGCGCGGAGGCGCGGTCGAGGCGCATTGCCGGGGGCAGGGGCTTGTGGCAGATTGCGCGCGACAGATGCCAAGCACCACAAGGCCAGCATGACCGATTTCGCCGCCCGCCGCGTGACGATGGTGGACACCCAGATTCGTCCCGCCGACGTGACCAAGTTCCCCGTGATCGAGGCGATGCTCGCCGTCCCGCGCGAGCTTTTCGTGCCCCAGGAGAAGCGCGAGGCGGCCTATGTCGGCGACAACATCGAGTTGGGCGCCGACCGCGTGATCCTCGAGCCGCGGACGCTGGCCAAGATGCTCGACGACATCGACGTGCAGCCGGACGATCTCGTGCTCGATATCGGCTGTGCCTACGGTTACTCGGCGGCCGTCGCGGCGCATCTCGCCGAGGCGGTCGTCGCGGTCGAGGAGGACGAGATGCTCGCGCAGGAGGCGCAGGCGCGGCTCGCGGAATACGGTGCCGACAATGTCGCCCTGCATCAGGGGCCGCTCGCCGAGGGCGCGGCGCGGCATGGACCCTACGACGCGATTCTCGTGCAGGGCGCGGTCTCGCGGCTGCCCGGCGCGCTCGTCGATCAACTGAAGGAGGGCGGGCGCATCGCCTGTCTGTTCGACGACGGGCGGCTCGGCACCATGCGCATCGGCTACAAGATCGACGGCGCCCTGAGCTGGCGCTTCGCCTTCAACGCCGGCGCGCCCGTTCTGCCGGGCTTCGAGCGTCAGACGGAGTTCACCTTCTGAAGGGCGGGCGTCCGAGCCGTCCCGCCAGGATATCCTGCGCGACACAGCCAGTGACGGTGGAAAGGATACGAATGGGACAGTGGAGAGCGGCGCGGCGGATCATGGCGGGCCTGCTGATCGCGGCGGCGGGCGCCGCAGCTACGATCGCGCCAGAACGCGCCGCGGCGCAGACCCTGGGAGACACCCTGGCGCGCGCCTATGCCAACAGCGGTCTGCTCGAGCAGAACCGCGCGCTCCTGCGGGCGGCGGACGAGGACGTGGCGCAGGCGGTGGCTGCCCTGCGCCCGGTGATCAGCTGGTCCACGCAGGTGACCCGGCAGTTCGGCGAGCGGCGGTCGGCGCAGACCTTCAACCAGGTGCAGAGCTTCGCATCCACGGATCTTTCGGTCGGGGTGGATCTGGAGTGGCTGCTCTATGATTTCGGCCGCTCGCAACTTCAGGTCGATGCGGCGAAGGAGACTGTGCTCGCGACGCGGGAGCGGCTCGTCGCGATCGAGCAGCAGGTGCTGCTGCGCGCCGTGCGCGCCTTCATGGCCGTGCGCCGCGAAAGCGAGAACGTGGCCCTGCGGGAAAACAACGTCCGTCTCATCACGCGCGAACTGCGCGCGGCCGAGGATCGCTTCGAGGTCGGCGAGGTGACGCGCACGGATGTCTCGCTGGCCGAGGCGCGGCTCGCCGGTGCGCGCGCCAATCTGGCCCTGGCGCAGGGCAACCTGGCGCAGGCGCAAGAGGAGTTCCGGGCGGCGGTCGGCACAAGGCCCGGCGCTCTGGCGGAGCCCGGCCCCGTCCCCCAGACGGTCTCGAGCGTCGAGCAAGCCCGCAGGATGGCGATGCGCAACCACCCCGAGATGCGCGAGGCGCAGCGCCAGGTGACCGCGGCCGAACTGCGCGTGGCGGTGGCCCGCGCGGCGATGAAGCCGAGCGTGACGCTGGGCGGGCGCCTCTCCGTCAACGAAGACCTCGAGAACCGCGACTATACCCACAGCGGCCAGGTGTCGCTGGGCGTGGGCGGGCCGATCTATCGCGGCGGCCAGTTGTCCGCGCTGTTGCGGCAGGCGCAGGCGAACCGGGATGCCGCGCGGGCCAATCTTCTGGTCGTGAGCGACCGTCTGGCGCAGCAGGCCGGCGACGCCTGGGCGCAGCTGCAGGTGGCGCGCGCCGCGCGCGAGGCGAGCTTGCGGCAGATCCGCGCGGCCGAAGTGGCCTTCGAAGGCGTGCGGGAGGAGGCGCGGCTCGGCGCCCGCACCACGCTCGACGTGCTCAACGCCGAGCAGGAACTCCTCGACGCGCGTGCGACGCTGATTTCGGCCAGTGCCGACGAGTACATCGCGGCCTATTCGCTGCTCTCCGCGATTGGGCTGATGACGGCGGATCACCTCGACCTGTCCGTGCCCCGCTACGATCCGTCCGAATACTACAACCTCGTGAAATCCGCGCCTGCGGTGAACAGCGCGCAGGGCAGGGCGCTCGACCGCGTTCTGGAGTCGATCGGCCAGGACTAGCGCGGCCCGCTTCCCGGCGGCGCTCCGTGTTGTGCTGGGCCGGCGCTCCGGCTAGACTTTGCAAGAGGCAAGAGCGGCAAACAAACCATATGTCCGATCCCGTGTCCCAGTCCGAACTCGAGGACGTGCTCGCCGCAATCCGTCGGCTCGTGTCCGAAGAGCGCGACCATCGCTCCGCGGGCGCGGCCCCCGAGGAATCGGCGGCGGCTCGGGATAAGCTCGTGCTCACGCCTGCACTCAGGGTGCAGAATGGCGCGGCCCGTGCGGATCTGGATCAGCATCTCGACGAGGACGACGACGAGGACGAGGGCGCGGCGGCGGCCGCGGAGCCTCAGGTCTCGGCGCTGTCGGTGTTGCAAGGGCTCGCCTTGCATGCGGCCGGCGAAGGGCGTGACAGGGACATCGCCGGTGGGGCGGCGGCTGGCACGGCCGGAGCGCAGGATGAGCACCCGGCCGACACTGACGAAGAGCCTTCCGTGGAGCGCGCGCCTGAGGGTCCGGATACGGCTGACGACGCGTTGGCGGCGGCGGACGAGGCGGAGATCGGCGCGCCGGAGGACACGAGCGCCGCGCAGGGCGCGCGTGGCGAGGACGCCCGCGCGGAGATCGAGGACCTGGCCGAGGTCGACGGCGCGCCGGAAATCCTGACCGCCTGGAGCGCCGCCGAGCCCGGCGAGGACGACCTGAGCGACCGCGCGGGCCTCGCGGAGGCTGAAGCGACGCCCGCCGACGACCGCCCGACCGAGCTTGCCGCGTCCACGGACGCGGAACCGGAGCCCGAAGCGGCGGCGCCCGCCGACGGCAGCCTCGGCAGCCGCACGGCCTCGCTCGAGAGCAAGATCGCCGAGCTCGAGGCGATGGTCGGCATGAGCGGCGGCGACTGGGAGCCCGACGGCGGAGAGAGCGCGGCGTCCCCGGAATCAAGCTTGTCTCGGGAGTGGGACGAGGAGCCGGAGCCGGACGAAGACGGCGGGTCGCCGGCCGCCGCGGGGGTCGAGAGCGACCGGCTCGAGTTCGAGGAGACGGTGCTCGACGAGGAGATGCTGCGCGACATGGTCGCCGAGATCGTGCGGGCCGAGCTGCAGGGTGAGCTTGGCGAGCGCATCACGCGCAATGTCCGCAAGCTCGTGCGCCGGGAAATCCACCGGGCGCTGGCGGCGCAGGTCTTCGACTGACTCTCGGACGGCACGCCAGACGCAGCCGACCCGGCCGCAACGAAAAAGCGCGCCCGTGACAGGCGCGCCTTTTCGGTTCCGGACGGTGGCCCGTCAGGCGGCTTCGGAATGCACTCCGGCAGCAGCCGCAGCGTTGCGGCGCTCGCTCTCTTCGCGCGAGAGCGCGACCGAGGTCCGCACCCCGCGCGCGACGAACTCCATCAGGCCCTGCACGACGCGCTCGGTCGGATCGATGCCGGCACAGCTCAGCACCTCGCGCCCGTCGCGCGACCGGGCCCAGCGGGCGATCTGCTCCGGGCCGTTGCCGTACTTCTTGTCGTCCGCGATGGCGTCGTCCAGCGCGGCGAGCACGACGGCGGCGAAGAGCTTGCGCGCACGGTTGCCCTGCTCCGCGTTGAACGCCGTGCCGTCAACGAAATCCTTCATCTCGTCGTCCTTGTTATTGCTCTTGCATGTGGCGTGCGGCCGGTTATGGCCTAATCGGCTCGATTCGGATACATCGTCGATGCAAGCCTGTTATGCCGCTGGCGCATGGCTCGCCGCACATGCAACACGAAATACGCCGGGTTGCCAGCGCACTGTGCGCGAGATATAGGAACGGCCGCATCTCGATCAACCATTCGTCAAGGTTTCGTCTCATGCCCCGCATCAACGGCAACGAAATCCGCCCCGGCAACGTTCTCGAGCACAACGGCGGCCTCTGGGTCGCGGTGAAGGTCGACCACGTGAAGCCCGGCAAGGGCGGCGCCTTCGCCCAGGTCGAGCTCCGCAACCTTCGTAACGGGTCAAAGCTCAACGAGCGGTTTCGTTCCGCCGACAAGGTCGAGCGCGTGCGGCTCGAACAGCGCGACCAGCAATTTCTCTACGAAAACGACGGGATGCTGGTCTTCATGGATGCCGACACCTTCGAGCAGATCGAGCTGCCGGCCGAGATCCTCGGCGAGCGGCGCCCCTTCCTCAAGGACGGCATGACCATCGAGGTGGAGTTCTACGAGAACGAGGCGCTGAACGCCTCGCTGCCGCAGAAGGTCACCTGCACCGTCGAGGAGACCGAGCCGGTCGTGAAGGGGCAGACCGCGGCCAACAGCTTCAAGCCGGCCGTGCTCGACAACGGCGTGCGGATCATGGTCCCGCCCTTCATCGCGCAGGGCGAAGAGATCGTGGTCAACACCGAAACGATGGAATACGCCGAGCGCGCCTGAGCGCGGCTCGGGCGAGGCGGCGCCGTGTCCAGCAGCTTCCGCCACGGCGACATCCTCGACATCGCCCGGCGCGAGGGCAAGGTGACGGTCGAGGGGCTGGCCCGGCGCTTCGGCGTGACGGTGCAGACGATCCGGCGCGATCTCGCCGATCTGGCCGAGGCGGGAAAGCTCGAGCGCGTGCACGGCGGCGCTGTGCTGCCCTCCGGTATCGCCAACATAGGCTACGAGGAGCGCCGCGCGCTCAACGCCGACTCCAAGGAGGCGATCGGCGCGGCCTGCGCGGCGGCCATACCGGAGGGTGCTTCCGTCTTTCTCGCCATCGGCACGACGACCGAGGCGGTCGCCAGCCACCTTCTGCGGCACCGCGACCTGATGGTGGTCACCAACAACCTCAACGTCGCCAACATCCTCATCGCCAATCCCGACTGCGAGATCGCGGTGGCCGGCGGTACGCTGCGCCGCGCCGACGGCGGGCTCGTGGGCCCGCTCGCCAGCCGGGCGGTCGCGGAGTTCAAGGTGGATATCGCGGTGATCGGCTGCTCGGCGCTCGACAGGGATGGCGACATGCTCGATTTCGACATCGCCGAGGTCGAGGTCAGCCGCACCGTGCTGCGCCAGTCCCGCCGCCGCGTGCTGGTGGCGGACGGATCGAAGTTCCGCCGCTCCGCGCCGGCCCGGATCGGCGCGCTGACCGAGCTCGACGCCGTCTATACCGATGCGCCGCTGCCGCCCGCGCTCGCCCGCCGGGCCGCCGAGGCGGGGACCGAGGTGATCTGCGTGCCGCATCCGGCAGGCTGAAGCCGCAGGGCCATGGGCCAGCGCGGCGCGCTTTCCCCCTTGCCGACCCGACCCGCGCGCCCTAGGCCCAAATCCCATGAGGATTCTGTTTCTGGGCGACGTGGTGGGCCGCTCGGGCCGCACCGCGGTCATGGAGCGGCTGCCGAATCTGCGCGCGGACTGGCGGCTCGATTTCGTCGTGGTCAACGCCGAGAACGCGAGCCACGGCATGGGGCTCACCGGCGATCATGCGAAGCTCCTGCTGGGCGCAGGCGCGGATGTGCTCACACTGGGCGATCACGCCTTCGACCAGAAGGACATGCTGAGCTACATCGACAGCGAACCGCGGATCCTGCGCCCGCTGAACTACGCGCCCACAGCCCCGGGGCGGGGCCACGGCGTCTTCGAGGCCACGCAGGGCCGAAAGGTGCTGGTCGCGCAGGCGCTCGGCCGCGTGTTCATGAACCGGCCCTTCGACGACCCCTTCTCGGAGATCGACCGCGTGCTGCGCGCCCACCCGCGGGGCGGCATGGTGCAGGCGGCGCTGGTGGACATGCATTGCGAGGCGACCTCGGAGAAGATGGGGATGGGCCATTTCTGCGACGGCCGGGCGAGCCTCGTGGTGGGCACGCATACCCATGTCCCCACGGCCGACGCGCAGATCCTGCCCGGCGGGACGGCGTATCAGTCCGACGCGGGCATGTGCGGCGACTACAATTCCGTCATCGGCATGGACAAGACCGAGCCCATGCGCCGCTTCGTGACGGGGATGGGCAAGGGCCGCTTCGTGCCGGCCGAAGGCGCGGCGACGCTCGCCGGCACCTATGTCGAGACCGACGACAGGACCGGGGCGGCGACGCGCGTGACGCCCGTGCGGCTCGGCGGCCGTCTGGAGGAGACCGCCCCGTGAGCCGGGCCGAGCGCTGGGGCCTCGTCGCGGTGCTCGTGGCGCTCGGCGCGGGCTGGGGCATCACGCAGCCGCTGGCGAAGATCGCGGTGACAGGGGGCTATCGCCACTTCGGCATGGTGTTCTGGCAACTCGCGCTCGGTGCGGCCTTCCTTGGCGCAATCTGCCTCGCGCGTGGGCGGGGGCTCCCGCTCGGGGCGCGGCATCTGAGGCTCTACGCCGTGCTCGCGCTGATCGGCTCGGTGGTGCCCAACGCGGCGAGCTATCAGGCGGTCGGGCACCTGCCCGCAGGCGTCATGTCGATCCTCGTCTCGCTCGTGCCCATGTTCGCCTTTCCGATCGCGCTGGCGCTCGGCATCGACCGCTTCTCGGCGCTGCGGCTCGCCGGTCTGGCGGCGGGGCTCATGGGCGTGATGCTGATCGTGGCGCCCGAATCCGGCCTGCCGGATCCGGGGATGATCCTCTGGGTGCCGCTCGCGCTGGTCGCGCCGTTCTTCTACGCGCTCGAGGGCAACTACGTCGCCCGCAACGGGACCGAGGGGCTCGACGCGATCCAGACGCTCTTCGGCGCCTCGGTGATCGGCACGCTGATCGCCGCGCCTCTGGCGATATCCTCGGGACAGTGGATCGACCCGCGCCCGCCCTGGGAACTGCGCGACGCGGCGGTGGCGGGCATCGCCGTCGTCCATGCGCTGGTCTACGCGGGCTATGTCTGGCTGGTGGGGCACGCAGGCGCCGTCTTCGCGGCGCAGGTGGCCTATCTCGTCACCCTCTGGGGGGTGCTCTGGGCCAAGCTGCTGCTGGGCGAGGCCTATTCCGGCTGGGTCTGGGCGGCGCTGGCGCTGATGCTGGCGGGGCTCTTCCTCGTGCAGCCGCGGCCCAAGGGCGTGCTTGCGCCGGTCGCGCCGCTGCCGGATACTGCCCGTCGGAGCTGACCTCCGGGGGCAGATGTGACAGGCATGTTCGAGCTCGGCCAGACGGGCGAGGCGATCCTTGCGCTCTGCGTGCTGGTCGCGATGTTCGCGCTCTTCGTGCGCGAGGTCTATCCGACCGAGGTGGTGGCGATCGGCGGCGTCGCCGTGCTTCTGGTCACCGGCGTCCTGCCCTACGAGGCGGCGCTGGGCGTGCTGTCGAACCCGGCGCCCTGGACCATCGCGGCGATGTTCCTCGTGGTGGGGGCCTTGGTGCGCACCGGGGCGCTCGACGCCTTCACCACCCTCGCGGACCGGCGGGCCAAGTCCAATCCGCGCCTCGCCATCCTGATGCTGATGACCTTCGTCGTCGTGGGCTCGGCGGTGATGAACAACACGCCGGTGGTGGTGGTGATGATCCCCGTCTTCGTGCAACTCGCCCGCAGCCTGGGCGTGCCGGCGTCGAAGCTTCTGATCCCGCTTTCCTACGCCGCCGTGATGGGCGGCACGCTCACGCTGATCGGCACTTCGACCAATCTTCTGGTGGATGGCGTGGCGCGCGCGCAGGGGCTCGCGCCCTTCACGATCTTCGAGGTCACCCCGCTTGCCATCGTTCTGGTCGCCTGGGGCATGATCTATCTGCGCTTCGTTGCCGTGCGCTTCCTGCCCGATCGGGACAGCATGGCCGACCTGCTCTCGGACCGGTCGCGGATGAAGTTCTTCACCGAGGCGGTGATCCCGCCCGAGTCGAACCTGATCGGCCGCGAGGTGTTGGGCGTGCAGCTCTTCAAGCGCGAGGGCGTGCGGCTGGTGGACGTGATCCGCGGCGACGAGTCGCTGCGCCGCAACCTCGAGGGCGTGACGCTTCAGGTGGGCGACCGGGTGGTGCTGCGCACGCAGATGACCGAGCTCCTCTCGCTGCAGCGCAACAAGTCCCTGAAACGTGTCGATCAGATCTCGGCGAAGGAGACGACGACCGTCGAGGTGCTCATCACCCCCGGCGCGCGGATGGTGGGCCGCCGGCTGGGCGATCTGCGCCTGCGGCGGCGCTACGGGGTCTATCCGCTGGCGGTGCACCGGAGAAACCAGAACATCGGGCGCAAGATCGACGACCTCGTCGTGCGCGTGGGCGACACGCTGCTGCTGGAGGGCGCGCCCGAGGACATCAAGCGCCTGGCGCAGGAGATGGGCCTCGTGGACGTCTCGCATCCCTCCGCGCGCGCCTTCCGCCGCAGTCACGCGCCGGTGGCGCTGGCCGCGCTGCTGGGCATCGTGGGGCTCGCCGCGCTGGGCGTGGCGCCGATCCTGCTGCTGGCGGTGGTCGCGGTGGCCGTCGTGCTGCTGTCACGCTGCATCGACGCCGACGAGGCCTTTTCCTTCGTGGAGGGGCGGCTGCTGGCGCTGATCTTCGCCATGCTGGCGGTGGGCGCCGCGCTGGAAAGCTCCGGCGCGGTGGCGCTCATCGTCGACGCCGTCGCGCCCTGGCTGGCCGGTCTGCCTGGACCCCTGGTGATCTGGGCCGTCTATCTGCTGACCTCGGTGCTCACCGAACTGGTGTCGAACAACGCCGTCGCCGTGGTCGTCACCCCCATCGCCATCGGGCTCGCGCAGGCGATGGGGATCGACCCCCGGCCGCTGGTGGTGGCGGTGATGATCGCGGCCTCTGCGAGTTTCGCCACCCCCATCGGCTATCAGACCAACACGCTGGTCTATGGCCCGGGCGGCTACCGCTTCACCGACTTCATGAAGGTGGGCATTCCGCTCAACCTCAGCATGGGCGTGCTCTCGGCGCTCATCATTCCGCTGATCTGGCCGCTGTGAACGGGGCGGAACATTAACCGAACATGACCTTTCCCCGCCCGCCCGCCTGCGCTACATTGCGGCCATGAGCAGCGCCCCCGGACCGTCCCTGAGCCAGCGCGCCGTCTCGGCGCGCGCCGCCCCCTATCTCGACGAGCTGAACCCGGCGCAGCGCGCCGCGGTCGAGGCGCTGGACGGCCCCGTGCTGATGCTCGCGGGGGCGGGCACCGGCAAGACCAAGGCGCTGACCACCCGCATCGCGCATCTGCTCAACACCGGGCGCGCGCGGCCGAACGAGATCCTGGCGGTGACCTTCACCAACAAGGCCGCGCGCGAGATGAAGGCCCGCATCGGCCGCCTGCTGGGCGAGGCGGTGGAGGGAATGCCGTGGCTGGGCACCTTCCATGCGATCTGCGTGAAGCTGCTGCGCCGGCACGCGGAACTGGCTGGGCTGAAGTCGAACTTCACCATCCTCGACACCGACGATCAGATCCGCCTGATGAAGCAGCTCATCCAGGCCGAGAACATCGACGAGAAACGCTGGCCGGCCCGCCAGCTCGCCGGGATCATCGATCACTGGAAGAACCGCGCCTGGACGCCGGACAAGGTGCCCGCGGCCGAGGCCGGCGCCTTCAACAACCGCGGCACGGAGCTCTACGCGCTCTACCAGGCGCGGCTGAAGGAGCTGAACGCCGTGGATTTCGGCGACCTCTTGCTGCACATGGTCACCATCTTCCAGACCCACGACGACGTGCTGGAGCAGTACCGCCGCTGGTTCCGCTACATCCTGGTGGACGAGTATCAGGACACCAACGTGGCGCAGTATCTCTGGCTGCGCCTGCTCGCCGGCGGGCATCACAACATCTGCTGCGTGGGCGACGACGACCAGTCGATCTATGGCTGGCGCGGGGCCGAGGTGGGCAACATCCTGCGCTTCGAAAAGGACTTTCCGGGCGCGCAGGTGATCCGGCTGGAGCAGAACTACCGCTCCACCCCGCATATCCTCGCCGCCGCCTCGGGCGTGATCTCGGCCAACCGCGACCGGCTGGGCAAGACGCTCTGGACCGAGGCGGACGAGGGCGAGAAGGTCCGCCTGATCGGTCACTGGGACGGCGAGGAAGAGGCGCGCTGGATCGGCGAAGAGATCGAATCGATGCAGCGCGGCACGCGGGGGATGCGGCCCTTCTCCCTCGACGAGATCGCGATTCTCGTGCGCGCCAGCCACCAGATGCGCGCCTTCGAGGACCGGTTTCTCACCATCGGGCTGCCCTACCGCGTGATCGGCGGCCCGCGCTTCTACGAGCGGATGGAGATCCGCGACGCGATGGCCTATTTCCGCCTCGCCGTCTCGCCCGCCGACGACCTCGCCTTCGAGCGGGTGGTGAACACGCCGAAGCGGGGCCTCGGCGACAAGGCGCAGCAGAAGATCCAGGTGGCGGCGCGTGCCGCTGGCGTGAGCCTTGTCGAAGGCGCGAAGCGGCTGCTGGCCGACCGCGGGCTTTCGGGCAAGGGCGCGGCGGAACTGGCGAAGCTTCTGGACGGGATCGACCGCTGGGGCCGGATGGCGGGCGAGCCGGAGATCAGCCACGTCGAGCTCGCCGAGATCATCCTCGACGAATCCGGCTACACGGCGATGTGGCAGAACGACAAGTCGCCCGAGGCGCCGGGCCGGCTGGAGAACCTCAAGGAGCTCGTCAAGGCGCTGGAGGAATTCGAGAACCTCACCGGCTTTCTCGAGCACGTCAGTCTCATCATGGACAACGAGGCCGAGGGCGAGGGCGAGAAGGTCAGCGTGATGACGCTGCACGCGGCCAAGGGGCTGGAGTTTCCGGCCGTCTTCCTGCCGGGCTGGGAGGACGGACTCTTTCCCTCGCAGCGCGCGATGGACGAGTCCGGCCTCAAGGGGCTCGAGGAGGAACGCCGCCTCGCCTACGTGGGCATTACCCGGGCGGGCGAGCTTGCCACGATCTCCTTCGCCGGCAACCGCCGCGTCTATGGCCAGTGGCAGTCGCAGCTGCCCTCGCGCTTCATCGACGAACTGCCCGAGGAGCATGTCGAGGTGCTGACGCCGCCGGGGCTTTACGGCGGCGGCTACGGCGCGGCCGCGCCGCGCGGCATCGAGGTCGCGGCCTCGCGCGCCGATGTCTACAACTCCCCCGGCTGGAAGCGGATGCAGGCCCGCGCTGGTGAGCGGCCCGTGAGCCAGCCGCGCGAGTCGCGCCACAGCGTCATCGACCTCGAGGCCGTCGCCGCCTACGCCGTGGGCGAGCGGGTCTTTCACCAGAAGTTCGGCTACGGCGCCGTCACGGCGATCGAGGGCGACAAGCTCGAGGTCGAGTTCGAGAAGGCGGGATCGAAGAAGGTGGTCGCGCGCTTCGTCACCGCGGCGGACGACATTCCCTTCTGACGCCCGGTCCGCCGGACACGGCAGGGCCAAACGCAAAAAGCGGCGGCGCCCGGGAGGAGGTAGGCGCCACCGCTCTCTGTGTCGAAACGCCCAGGGAGGAGGAGAGCGCTTCGGTCCGTTCCGGGACGGCTGGCGGCCGCCCCGTGCGTGTTTCGGCTGCAGCGCCAGGGAGGAGGAGAGGCGCTGCAGCCCTGATAACGGGACACCAAGGGAGGAGAAGGTGCCCCGAACCATGTGAGGCGGGCCATCGGCCACACCTTCGAAGAAAGTGCGGCGGCGCCAGGGAGGAGGAGAGGCGCCGCCGCGAGTGACAGAAAACCCAGGGAGGAGGAGAGGGCTTTCTGAACTCTTGCGCAGAGCCGCCGGATGGCTTGGCCCGCGCTGTTGCCTTCATAATTAGGCGAATGCTGCAGCTGCACAATGCTCGGCTGCGCAATGCTGCTTTGCAGCAAATGCATATGCCTTGCTGACCTATTTTTTGGCGCCCTCGGGGCGTGATGACCATTTCCGCGGCGCCCTGTGAACGGGATGCCGGCCTGTTGGCCGCGGTTGCGCGAAATGCGCGCACCCGCACTCGAGGCGGCCCGTCTCGACCTGTCGTTGCGCCATGGGATTCCGCGCCACCACGTGGAGCGGGGCCACGATTCGGCGTTCGATCGGCCGACTCGGGGCCTTCGAATCCCCTCTTGCGCGCGCCCAGGGCCATCGACAGCGCAGGCGTTGCAATTCCGCCACATCGGCCGAATGCGACAGGTGGTTCCGAGATATGGGTGTCGTTCGCGGAGGCGGCGCAAGATCTGGCCCGAGTTCCACCCACGCTCGGCTCCTGCGCGCTGCGCTCCGCCTCGGCGGTCTTGGAAGCGGTGCCTTGCCCCACGAAATCCCATAGAAAGGTGTTGCTTCCCACGAAATCCCATGTCATTCCTTTACCCACGATGAGGGACAGAACGAGGCAGTGAGAACGATCCACCGCACAGACCCGAAAAGGGCAGCGGGTTTCATACAGGCAACACCCCTTCATCAGGACGAAGAGCTTCGGGGCGCAGGCAGCAGACATCCCCCCAGGTGACACTGCGACCCCGGACAGCCCGGCGACGGGACGAGGGCGGCGGATCGGGCCATGGCAGCAGCCCGATCCGCCGTTTTTCGTTGCGGCGCAGGGGGAGAGCGGGGCGAGAGAACGGAGGCCGCGAAGCCAGTGAGTCTCACCTTCAGGGGCGAAAGCCGCCACAAGGTGGACGCGAAGGGCCGGGTGTCGATCCCGGCCGGCTTCCGGCGTGTGCTTCAGGCCGGCGATCCCGACTGGAGCCCGGGCCAGGCGCCGCGCGTCTCGATCGCCTACGGCGACCCGCGCGGCCGGCGCCTGCAGTGCTTCACGGTCGCCGGGATCGAGCGCATCGCCAGGGCGATCCAGCGCCTGCCGCGCGGCTCGGACGAGCGCAAGCGCGCCACGAGGCTCTACAGCACCAAGGTCTACGACACGACGCTCGACGACAACGGGCGAATCGTGCTCAGCGAAGCGCTGCGCAACGAGTTCGGCATCGAGGGCGAGGCGCTCTTCGTCGCCGAGGTCGATCACTTCCAGATCTGGGCGCCCGGCAACTATGCCGACGAACAGGCCGAGGTCGATGCGCTGCTCGACGACATGGGCGAGGACGAGGATCCGCTGGCCTTCCTCGACGATCTGCCCGACCTCGAGGGGTGACGCATGGCCGCCGACGCGCCGCATACCCCGGTCCTGCTGGCGCCTCTGCTCGAGCTGGTGGCGCCGGTCACGGGCCGCTGGCTCGACGGCACGCTGGGCGCGGGCGGCTATGCGCGCGGGCTGCTGGAGGCGGGCGCGGAGCATGTGATCGGGCTCGATCGCGACCCGCTGGCGCTTGCGCTGGCGGCGGACTGGGGTGCGGCTTGCGCCGAGCGACTGACCCTGGTGCAGGGCGTCTTTTCCGAGCTCGACCGCTACGGGACCGGCTTGCAGGGCGTGGTGCTCGACCTCGGGGTTTCGTCGATGCAGTTCGACCGGCCCGAACGGGGCTTTTCCTTCCAGAAGGACGGGCCGCTCGACATGCGGATGGGGCAGGCGGGGCCGACCGCTGCGGATATCGTCAACACCGCCTCGGAGAAGGCACTGGCCGAGATCCTGTTCGTCTATGGCGAGGAGCGCGCGAGCCGGCGCATCGCGCGCGCGATCGTCAAGGCGCGCGCCGAGGCGCCCATCACCCGAACGCTGGAACTCGCCGCGATCGTCGAGCGCTGCCTGCCGCGGCCCAAGCCGGGGCAGGTGCATCCGGCCACCCGGAGCTTCCAGGCGCTGCGGATCGCGGTCAACGACGAGCTGGGCGAGCTCCATCGCGGCCTCATGGCCGCCGAACGGGCGCTCGCGCCCGGCGGCGCGCTCGCCGTCGTCACCTTCCACTCGATCGAGGACCGGATCGTGAAGCGGTTCATGCAGGCGCGCGCGGGGCGGGGCGGCCGCGGCAGCCGCTTCGCGCCCGAAGAGGTCCGGCCCGAGCCGCGCTTCGAGATCGTCACGAAAAAGCCCGTGGGGCCGGACGCGGACGAGATCGCGTCAAACCCGCGGGCGCGCTCGGCGCGGCTGCGCGTGGCGCGGCGCACCGCCGCCCCGGCCGGCGAGATCGCCGCGTCGGAGGTCGGCCTGCCGGAGATTTCAGGGGGATAGGGACATGCGGACCATCGTCTTCGTCATGACCGCGCTCGCGGTGATCGGGCTGGCCTTCTGGGCGTACCGCGAGAACTACCGCACGCAGCAGGCCATCGCCGAAACCGAGGCGCTGCAAGACCGGATCGCCGCCGCACGGGCGCGGCTGGGGGTGCTGCGCGCCGAATGGGCCTATCTCAACCGGCCCGACCGTCTGATGGCGCTGGCGGAGATCAGCTACGAGAAACTCGGGCTTCTGCCTTTCCGGCCCGAACAGTTCGGCCGCGTGGATCAGGTGGCCTTCCCGGCGGAGGAGGCGCCCCTTGGGGCGATCCTGAACACCATAGAGGTCTCGCAGCAGGAGGGCCGGCCATGATCCGCCGTCCGCTCCGGCCGCTCGCGCGCATCCTCGAGGCCCGCGCGAAGGGCGAAAGCCCCGACGCGATCGAGCGCGAGAACATCCGCCTGCGGCACGAGCAGATGCGCGACAAGCTGCGCCAGCGCGCCGAGATCCGGCTGATGGTGCTGGGCTTCGGCTTCATCTGCGCCTTCGCGGTCGTCGGCGCGCGGATGGCCGACCTCGCCGCCTCCGACCCCGAAGAGCCGCGCGTGCGCGCCTCGGGCGCATCGATCCTCGCGCAGCGGGCGGACATCGTGGACCGGCACGGCCGGGTGCTGGCGACGAACATGGAGACGCACAGTCTCTACGCCCACCCGCAGGACATGATCGACCCCGCCCGCGCCGCGCGCGAACTCGCCCGGATCTTTCCGGATCTGGAGGAGGCGGAGCTCCTCGAGGACTTCACCGGCGCGCGCAAGTTCCTCTGGATCAAGCGCCAGCTCAGCCCCGAGCAGAAGCAGGCCGTGCACGACATCGGCGAGCCGGGGCTTCTGTTCGGCCCGCGCGAGATGCGGCTCTATCCCAACGGCGCGATCGCGGCGCATGTCCTGGGCGGTGCCGGATTCGGGCGCGAGGGGGTGCATGCCGCCGAGGTCGTCGGCCGGGCCGGCGTGGAAAAGACCTTCGACGAGCGGTTGCGCGATCCCGCGCGCGGCGGCGAGCCGCTCGCGCTCTCGCTCGACCTGACGGTGCAGGCCGCCGCCGAGCGCGTGCTGGAGGGCGCCATGCGCATCTTCAACGCCAAGGGCGCCGCGGCGGTGCTCATGGACGTGCACACGGGCGAGATCGTCAGCCTCGTGAGCCTGCCGGACTTCGACCCCAATTCCCGCCCCGCGCCGCCGACCGAGGGCGAGCCGGGCGACAGCCCGCTCTTCAACCGCGCCGTCCAGGGGGTCTACGAGCTCGGCTCGACCTTCAAGATCTTCACCGCGGCGCAGGCACTCGAACTGGGAGTCGCGAACGAGGAGACCGTGATCGACACCTCGGGCCCGATGCGGATCGGCGGCTTCGCGATCCGCGAGTTCCGCGGCAAGAACTACGGCGAGCAGACGGTCGAGGGGATCGTCGTGCACAGCTCCAACCGCGGCACCGCCCGCCTCGCGCTGGAGATCGGGGCGGAGAACCAGCGCGCCTTTCTCGAGCGCCTGGGCCTGACCGAGCCGGTGCCCCTCGAGATGCCCGAGGCGAAGGGCGGCAGGCCGCTCCTGCCCGAGCGCTGGGGCGACGTGGCGACGGTCACGGTCTCCTACGGGCACGGCATCTCGGTCACGCCGCTGCATCTGGCGGCGGCCTACGCCACGATCGCGAACGGCGGGCGCAAGGTGGTGCCCACGCTGCTGCGGCAACGCGCCCCGCAGCCGGAGGCGCAGGCGATGTCGCCCGAGGTGGCGGCCCAGGCGCTCGGCATGCTGCGGCGCGTCGTGACCGAGGGCACGGCCAGCATGGCGGAGGTGCGCGGCTACAAGGTGGCCGGCAAGACCGGCACCGCCGACAAGCCGCGGCGCACGGGCGGCTACTACGAGGACAAGGTGATCGCCACCTTCGCCAGCGTCTTTCCGGCCGACGATCCCGCCTATGCGCTGGTCGTGGCGCTCGACGAGCCGGTGGAGACCTCGGGCGACGAGCCGCGCCGCTCGGCAGGCTGGACGGCGGTGCCGGTGGCGGCGGAGCTCATCCGGCGCGCCGCACCGCTCCTCGGCCTGCGCCCGGAGATTGAACCTGCGCCCCTCGAGGGTGTAACGCTGACGGCGAACTGACCCGGCGCGGGACGCGCGCGGTCAGGGCAGGGCATGGGTATTTCCGGACCATTGAAAGGCAGGATGTGGCGCGGGGAACGATGAGCGGGGCGAAAAGCCTGTCGGAGCTGGGCCTCACCGCCCGCGGCGGAGGGCGGGTCTCCGTCACCGGCCTTTCTGTCGACAGCCGCGAGGCCGCGCCGGGGCATCTCTTCGCCGCACTGCCGGGCACCCGGGTGCATGGCGCGCGCTTCGCGGGGCAGGCGCTGGAGCGGGGGGCGGCGGCCGTGCTGACCGACCCGGAGGGCGCCGACCTCTGCGGCGATGCGGTGGCCGACGCCGGCGCCGCGCTCGTCGTGGCCGAGGAACCCCGCGCCGCGCTGGCGCGGGCCGCGGCGCTCTGGTTCGGCGCCCAGCCGGAGGTCATGGCGGCGGTGACCGGGACCAACGGCAAGACCTCGGTGGCGAGCTTCCTGCGCCAGATCTGGATCGCGCTGGGGCACCGGGCGGTCAACCTGGGCACGACGGGAGTCGAGGGCGCCTGGGAACGGCCGCTGCGCCACACCACGCCGGAGCCGATCACGCTGCACCGGGTTCTGGCGGAGGCCGCGGCGGCGGGGGTGACGCATGCCGCGATGGAGGCCTCGAGCCACGGGCTCGACCAGCGGCGGCTGGACGGCGTCGTGCTCGCGGCGGCTGGGTTTTCCAGCTTCAGTCAGGATCACCTGGACTATCATTCCGATCTCGACGCCTATTTCGACGCCAAGGCGGGGCTCTTCATCCGCGTGCTGGGCGAAGAGGGGACGGCGGTCATCAACCTCGACGCCGAGCGCGGCTTCGACATGGCGGCCATCGCCCGCGCCCGCGGCCAGAGCGTGATCGGCGTGGGCCGGGGGGCGGAGGCCGATCTGCGGATCGTCGCGCAGCGCTGCGACCCCCAGGGGCAGGAAGTGCGCCTGAGCTTCGCGGGCGAGGCCTATCAGGTCCGTCTCGGGCTCGTCGGCGATTTCCAGGCCTGGAACGCGGCGCTGGCCGCGGGGCTCGCCATCGGCTGCGGGGACGCGCCGGAGCGCGTGATGGCAGCGCTGCCGGCGCTCCGGACGGTGCGCGGTCGGATGCAGCTGGCTGCGACGCGCGAAAACGGCGCCGGTGTCTACGTCGACTACGCCCATACGCCCGACGCCATCGCCACGGCGCTGCGCGCGCTGCGCCCGCACGTCATGGGCCGGCTGGTGGCGGTGATCGGCGCGGGCGGCGACCGCGACCGCGCCAAGCGGCCGCTCATGGGGCAGGCCGCCCGGGCGCATGCCGACGAGGTCTTCGTCACCGACGACAACCCCCGCAGCGAGGATCCCGCCGCGATCCGCGCCGAGGTGCTCGCCGGTGCGCCGGAGGCCCGGGAAGTGGGCGACCGCGCCGAGGCGATCCTGCGCGCGGTGGCCGGGCTGGGCCCCGGCGACGCGGCGCTCATCGCGGGCAAGGGGCACGAGACCGGGCAGGAGATCGCGGGCGTCACCTATCCCTTCGACGACGCCGAGCAGGCGAGCCTCGCGGTCGCCGCGCTGGAAGGGCGCACGGCATGAGCCTCTGGACCGCCGGGGAGGCCGCGCGGGCCACGGGCGGCCGGGCGACCGGCGACTGGACCGCGGCGGGCGTTTCGATCGACAGCCGCACGCTGGAGCCGGGCGATCTCTTCGTCGCGCTCACCGCCGCGCGCGACGGTCACGATTTCGTGGCGCAGGCGCTGGAAAGGGGCGCGGCCGCCGCGATGGTCTCGCGCGTGCCGGAGGGCGTCCCGGAGGACGCGCCGCTGCTGGTCGTCGCGGACGTCCAGGGCGGGCTCGAGGCGCTGGGCGCGGCGGCGCGGGAGCGGACCGGCGCGAAGGTGGTCGCGGTCACCGGGTCGGTGGGCAAGACCTCGACCAAGGAGATGCTGCGCACGGTCTGCGCGGGGCAGGGGCGCGCCCATGCCTCGGTGGCGAGCTACAACAACCACTGGGGCGTGCCGCTCACGCTGGCGCGGATGCCCGCGGACACCGATTACGCGGTCATCGAGATCGGCATGAACGCGCCCGGCGAGATCGCGCCGCTCGCCGCCCAGGCGCGGCCGGACGTGGCGCTGGTGACCACCGTGGCGCCCGCGCATCTGGAGGCCTTCGGCAGCCTCGAGGGCATCGCGGCCGAGAAGGCGTCGATCGCCGAGGGCCTGGCACCGGGCGGGACGGCGGTGCTGCACGGCGATCTCGATGTCTCGCCGATCCTCGAGGCGGCGGCGCGCGCCGCCGGCGCGGGCCGGGTGATCACCTTCGGCGAGGCCCCGCGCAACCATCACCGGCTTCTGCGCGCGACGATCAGCGACACGACGACCGTCGCCGAGGCGCGGGCCTGGCGCACGCCGCTGCTCTACAAGGTGCGCGCGCCTGGGCGGCATTTCGCGCTCAACGGGCTCGCCGTGCTCGCCGCCGCGCAGGCGCTGGGCCTCGACCGGGCGCTCGCGATCGCCGATCTGGGGCGCTGGGCGCCGGTGTCGGGACGGGGCGCGCGCGAGCTGATCCGCCTCGACGCGGTCGAGAGCGACCTTGCCATCGAACTCATCGACGAGTCCTACAACGCCAACCCCGCCTCGATGGCCGCCGCTCTCGAGGTGCTCGCCGGCGCGCGCGTGCGCGACGGCGTCGGACGGAAAGCCGCCGGCCGGCGCATCGCCTATCTCGGCGACATGAAGGAGCTGGGACCGGAGGCGCCCGAGATGCACGCGGCGCTGGCCGCGCATCCCGCCATGCAGCGCGTGAACGTGGTGCACACGGTCGGGCCGCTCGCCCGGCGCCTGCACGAGGCGCTGCCGCCCGAGCGCCGGGGACGGCACGCGGCGACGGCGGCCGAGATGGCCGCGGCCGTGCGCCGCGATCTCGACGCAGGCGACGTGGTCATGGTGAAGGGCTCGCTCTCCACCGGGCTCGCGGCGGTCGTTGACGCGGTGCGCAAACTGGGGCATGCCGCCCCGCAATCCGCCTCGGGGGACGACTGAATGCTCTACTGGCTCACGCTCCTCAGCGACGGCGGGGACGTGTTCAACCTGTTCCGCTACATCACCTTCCGCGCCGGCGGCGCCTTCCTGACGGCGCTGGTCTTCGGCTTTCTCTTCGGCCCGCCGCTCATCAACGTGTTGCGGCGCAGCCAGGGCAAGGGACAGCCGATCCGCTCCGACGGCCCCGAGACGCATGCGACGAAGGCCGGGACGCCCACCATGGGCGGGCTGCTGATCGTGGGGGCGCTGACCACCTCGACGCTGCTCTGGGCACGCCTCGACAACCCTTATGTCTGGATCGTGCTCTTCGTGACGCTGGCCTTCGGCGCGATCGGCTTCGCCGACGACTACTCCAAGGTCGCGCGGCAGAACGTGCAAGGCGTGCCGGGCAAGCTGCGCCTCGCCCTGGGATTCCTGATCGCCGCCGTCGCGGCGGTCTGGGCCGCGCAGGTGCACCCGGCGGAGCTCGCGAACCAGCTCGCCTTTCCGATCTTCAAGGACACGCTGCTCAATCTGGGGATCCTTTTCATCCCCTTCGCGATGATCGTGATCGTCGGCGCCGCCAACGCGGTGAACCTTACCGACGGGCTCGACGGGCTCGCCATCATGCCCTCGATGATCGCCGCCGGCACGCTCGGCGTGATCGCCTATGCGGTGGGCCGCGTCGACTTCACCGAGTACCTCGACGTGCATTACGTCCCCGGCACCGGCGAGATCCTGATCTTCACCGCCGGGCTGATCGGCGGGGGGCTCGGTTTCCTGTGGTACAACGCGCCGCCCGCGGCCGTCTTCATGGGCGACACCGGCAGCCTCGCGCTGGGCGGGGCGCTGGGCGCCATCGCGGTGGCGACCAAGCACGAGATCGTGCTGGCGATCGTCGGCGGGCTCTTCGTGGTCGAGGCGCTTTCGGTCATCGTGCAGGTGCTCTACTTCAAGCGCACGGGCAAGCGCGTCTTTCTCATGGCGCCCATTCATCACCACTACGAGAAGAAGGGCTGGGCCGAGCCCACCATCGTGATCCGCTTCTGGATCATCTCGCTCATTCTCGCGGTGATCGGGCTGGCCACGCTCAAGGTGCGCTGATGCGGGCGGGCGCGCTCTTGGCCGGCGTCGGCCGGGGGGCGCTGCCCCCGTCGCGCGCGGGGCGCGCGACTCCCCCGGGATATTTGGACCCAAGAAGAAGCGGGGGGCCGGGCGGCCGCGCCGGGCGTGGCATGGAGCCGGGCGCATGATCCCCGTCGGCGGAGTCGCCGGCCAGCGGGTCGCGATCCTCGGTCTGGGCCGCTCGGGGCGCGCAGCCGCGCGCAGCCTCGCCGCCGGCGGGGCCGAGCCGCTGGTCTGGGACGACAGCCCAGAGGCCCGGGCGCGGGCCGAGGCGGAGGGCTTCGCGCTGCACGATCTCTCCCGCGCGGGCGCCTTCGAGGGGGTTGCGCGGCTGATCCTGTCGCCCGGCATCCCGCATCTCTATCCCGCGCCGCACCCGGCGGTGGCGGCGGCGCAGGCCGCGGGCGTGCCGGTGGACAATGACGTGGGGCTCTTCTTCGCGTCGCTGGGGTCCGGCGCCTGGGACCGCTTCGACATGCCGCCGCGCGTGGTGGCGATCACCGGCTCGAACGGGAAGTCCACCACCTCGGCGCTGCTGCACCACATCCTGCGCGCGTCAGGGCGGCCCGCGCAGCTTGCCGGCAACATCGGGCGGGGCGTGCTCGATCTCGACCCGCCGGGCGAGGGGGAGGTGATCGTGCTGGAGCTCTCCTCCTACCAGACGGAGCTCGCCCGCGCGCTGACGCCGGACGTCGCGGTCTTCACCAATCTCACGCCCGACCATCTCGACCGGCACGGCGGGCTGGGCGGCTATTTCGCGGCCAAGCGGCGGCTTTTCGCCGAGGGCGGGCCGGACCGCGCGGTGATCGGCGTGGACGAGCCGGAGGGTCGTTTCCTCGCCGGGCAACTGGCGGAGGCGCCCTCGGACGACCGGGTAATCCGGGTCTCGGCGGCAGGCAGGATTGCGGGGCCGGGCTGGAGCGTCTTCGCGCGCAAGGGGTTTCTCGCGGAATGGCGGCGCGGGCGGCAGGTCGCCGCGATCGACCTGCGCGGCGTGAAGGGGCTGCCCGGCGTGCACAACCATCAGAACGCCTGCGCGGCCTATGGTGCGGCGCGCGCGCTGGGGCTCGGTCCGCAGCTGATCGAGGCGGCCCTGCACAGCTTCGCGGGGCTCCCTCATCGCAGCCAGGTCGTCGCCGAGGCGGGCGGCGTGACGGTGGTCAACGACTCCAAGGCCACCAACGCCGCCTCGGCGGCGCGCGCGCTCGCCGCCTTTCCGCGCATCCGCTGGATCTGCGGCGGGCTCGAGAAGGAGGGCGGGCTCGAGGCGCTCGCGCCGTACCTCGGGCATGTCGCGCGCGCCTATGTCATCGGGCGCGAGGCGCAGGGCTTCGCGCTGAAGCTCGCGGGCGTCGAGGCGGAGGTCTGCACCACCATGGCCCGCGCCGTCGCCCGCGCGCTGGAGGACGCGCAGCCGGGCGAGACCGTGCTGCTCGCGCCGGCTGCGGCGAGCTTCGACCAGTACGACAATTTCGAGCGCCGCGGCGAGGATTTCGTGGCGGAGGTCCGCGCCCGGCTGGATCAGGGCTGACGGCCCTCGCGCAGGGCGCGATAGAGCCCGCGCGTCACGGCCTCGGGGTGGACGACGCCCACCTGCACCGGAATGCGGGGCAGCGCGAGGATCCGCGCGATGGCGAAGCGATGCGCGCCGCCGCTCGAGCGCAAGAGCCGGCCATCGCGGCCGACATGGACGAAGATGCCGCCGTATTCGCGGCGGAAATACCCGCTAAGCTCGCGCTGCGGGCGCAGTCGGCCGGTGCGCCGCGCCTCGTCGTAGATGCGGTCGAGCACCTCGTAGCGCGCCCGCAATTCGGCGAGGCTGCGGCAGCCGTCCACCTCGCCCTTCTCGCGAAGCTCGCCGGCGAGCTTCGTGAAGAGCTCGGTCGCCTCCCAGGGCACGCCGCCGAGGAAATGCGCGCGGCAGGCGGCTTCCTTGAGCTCGCCGCCGATCGGCGCCACCGAGAGATCCCAGTCGCCGCCCATCACCAGGCCGCTGTGCCGGCGACGGAAGCGCGGCAGCTCCGCCGTGCCGCGATGCAGGTAGCGCAGGCGCACCGCGGCCGTGGGGACCATCAGGCACTCGTCGCTCATGGGCGCGTCCGCGCCGAAGCGCAGCCGGTTCCACAGATCGCGCGCCGCCTTGTTCGGCACGCGCAGCTTGAGGCTGCGCGGCAGATTGTGGGGCAGGAGCGTCCGGGGAACGGCGAGGGTCATGCGGCCACGGGGAAAGATGAACGCGAGGTAACAATTAGACGACAAAAGTATGACATCCCGGTCCGGGATGAGAAGCCCCATTCGACCGTGCCTGCGGAGGCCGCGTCCCCGAGGATGCGCGCAGGGCGCGGAATGGCTGGCCTGGGGCCGCGCTTTTCGCTATTCTTCCGCCCAGATCCCGAAAAGGGACGAGAACGAGGCAGCGAGCGGCAGGCCCATGACCGACATGGTTTACGGTTCCGTCCCCGTGCGGGACGGCGATCCCATTCTTCCGCGCTGGTGGCGGACGGTGGACAAGTGGACGATCTCCTGCGTGCTGGTGCTCTTCGGGATCGGGCTGCTCCTGGGCTTCGCCGCTTCCCCGCCGCTGGCCGAGCGCAACGGCTTCGGGCATTTCCACTACGTCGAACGTCAGGCGGCCTTCGGGGCGATGGCGCTGGTGGCGATGCTCGTCGTGTCCATGATGAGTCCGCATCTGGTCCGACGGTTCGCGGTGCTGGGCTTTCTCGGCGCCTTCTTGGCGATGGCGCTGCTGCCGGTCTTCGGCACCGATTTCGGCAAGGGCGCGGTGCGCTGGTATTCGCTGGGCTTCGCCTCGCTCCAGCCGTCGGAGTTTCTCAAGCCCGCCTTCGTGGTCGTCACCGCATGGCTGATCGCGGCGAGCCAGGAGATCAGCGGCCCGCCGGGCAAGCTGTGGTCCTTCGCGCTGATGGTCTCGATCGTCCTGATGCTGGCGCTGCAGCCGGATTTCGGGCAGGCGGCGCTGGTGCTCTTCGGCTGGGGTGTGATCTATTTCGTGGCAGGCGCGCCGCTGGCGATCCTCTTCGCGATTGCGGGGGCGGTGGTGATCGCGGGCTCGGTGGCCTATTCGAGCTCGGAGCATTTCGCGCGCCGCATCGACGGTTTCCTGTCGCCGGAGGTCGATCCGACCACGCAGCTGGGCTACGCGACCAATGCGATCCGCGAGGGCGGCTTCTTCGGCGTGGGCGTCGGCGAGGGGCAGGTGAAATGGTGGCTGCCGGATGCCCACACCGATTTCATCATCGCGGTCGCGGCCGAGGAATACGGCCTCGTGCTGGTGCTCGTGCTGATCGCGCTCTACGCCGGGATCGTGGTGCGCTCGCTGCTGCGCTTGACGCGTGAGCGCGATCCCTTCATCCGGCTTGCGGGCGCGGGACTCGCCGCGATGTTCGGGGTGCAGGCGATGATCAACATGGGCGTGGCCGTGCGGCTGCTGCCGGCGAAGGGCATGACGCTGCCCTTCGTGAGCTACGGCGGCTCCTCGCTGATCGCCATGGGCATCGCAATGGGGATGCTGCTGGCCTTCACCCGGACGCGGCCGCAGGGCGAGATCGGCGAAATCCTGCGCGGGCGGCGGCTGTGACCGCGCCCGCGCCGCATCTGCTCATGGCCGCCGGTGGCACCGGGGGGCACATGTTCCCCGCGCAGGCCCTGGCCGAGACGATGCTGGCGCGCGGCTGGCGTGTGACGCTCACGACGGATGCGCGCGGCGCGCGCTACACCGGCGGCTTTCCCCATTCGGTGCGGATCGAGGAGATCGCTTCGGCCACCTTCGCGCGCGGCGGCGCGCTCGCCAGGATCGCCGTGCCCTTCCGACTCGCCACGGGCGTCCTCGCGGCCCGCGCCCGGATGCGGCGCGACCGACCGGCAGTGGTGGCGGGCTTCGGCGGCTACCCGACCATTCCGGCGCTCGCGGCGGCCGAGATGCTGCGCATCCCGCGGCTGATCCACGAGCAGAACGGCGTGCCGGGCCGGGTGAACCGCCTTTTCGCGCGCAGGGTGGAGGCCGTGGCCTGCGGGACGTGGCCCACGACGCTGCCCGACGGCGTGGAGGGCGTCCATGTCGGCAACCCGGTCCGAAGCGCCGTCGCCGAGCGCGCGAGCGCGCCTTATATCCCGCCGGGCGATTATCCCATGTCGCTTCTGGTGATCGGCGGCAGCCAGGGCGCGCGGGCGCTGTCCGACACGGTGCCGGAGGCGGTCGCGCGGCTGCCGGAGGCGATGCGCGCCAATCTCCGCGTGAGCCATCAGGCGCGCGAGGAGGATCTCGAGCGGGTCGAGGCGGCCTATGCAGAGCACGGCGTTCATGCCGAGGTGCAGCCCTTCTTCCGGGACGTGGCCCGCAGGATGAGCGAGGCGCAGCTCGTCGTCAGCCGCGCCGGGGCGTCTTCGATCGCCGACATCGCGGCCATCGGGCGGCCGGCGATCCTCATCCCCTATCCGCATGCGGCCGAGGATCACCAGACGGCGAACGCACGCGGGCTGACGCAGGCCGGCGGCGCGATCCTGATCCCGGAGTCGAAGCTGACGCCGGACAGCCTCGCCGAGCAGATCGCGGCGGTGCTCGACCACCCCGAGGGCGCGCAGCGGATGGCGGCCGCCGCGCTCTCCTGCGCGGTGCCCGACGCCACGGAGCGGCTTGCGCAGATGGTGGAGTGGCTGGCACAGGGTCTGGGCAGGCAGGGGGCGGAATGAGCGCGGCGACGAAACTTCCCAACGACATCGGACCGATCCACTTCGTGGGCATCGGAGGGATCGGCATGTCCGGCATCGCCGAGGTGCTGCTCAACCACGGCTATGCCGTGCAGGGCTCGGACCTGAAGAGCACCGACATCACCCGCCGCCTCCAGGCGCTCGGCGCCACTGTCTTCGAGGGCCAGCGCCCCGAGAACCTCGAGCGCGCCGAGGTCGTCGTGATCTCTTCGGCCATCAAGCCCGGAAACCCGGAACTCGACGCCGCCCGCGCGATGGGCCTGCCGGTGGTGCGCCGGGCGGAGATGCTGGCAGAGCTCATGCGGCTCAAGTCCAACGTCGCCGTCGCCGGCACCCACGGCAAGACCACGACGACGACGCTGGTCGCCACCCTGCTCGACGCGGGCGGGCTGGACCCCACGGTGATCAACGGGGGCGTCATCCACGCCTACGGCTCCAACGCGCGGCCGGGCGACGGCGAATGGATGGTGGTCGAGGCGGACGAGAGCGACGGCACCTTCACGCGGCTGCCCGCGACCATCGCGGTCGTCACCAACATCGACCCCGAGCACCTCGATCACTGGCACGATTTCGAGACGCTGAAGCGCGGCTTCGACGACTTCGTGGGCAACATCCCCTTCTACGGCCTCGCCGTCTGCTGCACCGACCACCCGGAGGTGCAGGCGCTGGTGGGGCGCATCACCGACCGGCGGGTGCTCACCTACGGTTTCAACGCGCAGGCCGACGTGCGCGCCGTGAACCTGCGCTACGACAAGGGGGTGGCCCGCTTCGACGTGGCGCTGCAGGCCGAGGGGCGTGCGATCGAGGGCTGCGCGCTGCCCATGCCGGGCGAGCACAACGTCTCCAACGCGCTGGCCGCGGTCGCCGTGGCGCGCCATCTGGGCCTGCCGCGCGCCGCGATCCGCGAGGCGCTGGCGGGCTTCAAGGGCGTGAACCGTCGCTTCACCCGCGTGGGCGAAGTGGACGGCGTGACGATCATTGACGACTACGGTCACCACCCGGTCGAGATCGCGGCGGTGCTGCGCGCGGCGCGGCAGGCCACCGAGGGCCGGGTGATCGCCGTGCACCAGCCGCACCGCTACTCGCGCCTCTCCTCGCTCTTCGAGGAGTTCTGCGGCGCCTTCCACGAGGCCGACATCGCCGCGATCGCCGGCGTCTATGCCGCCGGGGAAGATCCCGTGGCCGGGGCCACGCGCGACGACCTGGTGGCGGGGCTCGTGCGCCACGGCCACCGCGACGCGCGCGCCATCGACGACGAGGCGGGCCTCGAACGTCTGGTGCGGGAGGCGGCGCGCCCCGGCGACTTGGTGGTCTGTCTTGGGGCCGGCACGATCAGCGGCTGGGCGCGCGCGCTGCCGGACCGGCTGCGCAAGGGGGCGGCGTGAGCCGCGCGGCCTGATGACGGAGGACGCGCTCAGGCGGCGCATCGGGCCGGGGCTTCTGACGGCCTACGGCGTGGGTGTGATGGTGGGTGCGGGCATCTATGTCCTCGTCGGCGCGGTCGCGGCGGAGGCGGGCGTCTGGGCGCCGCTCGCCTTCCTGCTCGCAGGTTTGATCGCGGCGCCGACGGCGCTGTCCTATGCCGAGTTCTCGACGCGCCTGCCCGAGGCGGCCGGCGAGGCGGCCTATGTCGCGCAGGGCCTGAACGCGCCGGCCCTGGCGATCCTCGTGGGCCTCGCCATCGTCGCGGCGGGCACCGTCTCGGCCGGCGCGGTGCTGCGCGGCGGCGTGGGCTATCTCGCGGCGATCCTCGACGTGCCGACAGGGGCCGCGGCCGTCGTCATCGGCGCAGCGCTCGTGGGCGTCGCGATCCTGGGCGTACTCGAGAGCCTCGCGCTGGCAGCGCTCTTCACGGCGCTGGAGCTCGTGGGGCTCGCGCTGGTGATCTGGGCCGGCGCGACCGGCGATCCCGTCGCGCCCGCCGAGGCGCCGCCGGCCATCGCCTGGGCGGGGGTCGGCGCGGGCGCGGTGCTGGCCTTCTTCGCCTTCATCGGCTTCGAGGACATCGTGAACATGGCCGAGGAGGCGGTCGAGCCCGCCCGGACCCTGCCGGTCTCGATCCTCGCCGCGCTGGCGCTCACCACCGCCGTCTATTGCGCCGTCGCCTGGGCCGCCACGCGCGCCGTACCGGCCGAGGCGCTCGCCGCCTCCGAGCGTCCGCTCGCCCTCGTCTGGTCCGAGGCGAAGGGGGGAGAGGCGCAGTTCCTCTCGGCCATCGCCGTCTTCGCGGCGCTGAACGGTGTGCTGGCGCAGATCGTCATGGCCAGCCGCGTGCTCTTCGGCGTGGGCCGCCGCAGCCGCGTGCTCAAGGTCTTCCATCACGCGCATCCGCGCTTCGGCACGCCGGTGCTGGCGACCGTGGTGGTGGGCGCGGGCGTGATCGCCGGCGCGCTCGCGCTCGAGGTCGCGGTGCTGGCCGAGGCGACCTCGGCCATCCTGCTGGGCGTCTTCGTTCTGGTGAACGCGGCGCTCATCGCGATCAAGCGCCGCGCGCCCGAGGCGAGCTTCCGCGTGCCGGCCCTCGTGCCCGCCTCCGGCCTCGTCCTGTCCGCCGCCGCGCTTCTGGCCACGCTCTGGGGGCTCCTGTGACGCTCTCGCTCATCCTCGCCTGCCTCTGGGCCGTTGTGGCCAACGTGGCCGCGATGATCCCGTCGCGCGACCGCCACCGCGCCCGCGCCATGGTGCTGATCGCCACCGGCATCCCGCTGGTGGGCTACGTCACCTATGAAAACGGCCCCTGGATCGGCCTGCTGGTCCTCGCCGCCGGCATGAGCGTCCTGCGCTGGCCGGTGGCGTATCTGGTTCGGCGGATGACGGGAGGAGGAGATGCGTCTTCCTGAGGTTCGCGGGCGCCTGACGCCGGCCAAGGCGCTCTCCGAGCTCACCTGGCTTCGGGTGGGCGGGCCGGCGGAGTGGGTGTTTCAGCCGGCGGACCTGGACGATCTGGCGGGGTTCCTGCGGGGGCTCGACCCGGAGGTGCCTGTCTTTCCGATGGGGGTGGGGTCGAACCTGATCGTGCGGGATGGCGGGCTCAGGGGGGTCGTGATCCGGCTGGGGCGGGGGTTCAACCATATCCGGGTGGAGGGCGACCGGGTGATCGCGGGGGCCGCCGCGCTCGACGCTCATGTCGCGCGGCGGGCGGCGGAGGCGGGGCGCGACCTGACCTTCCTGCGCACGATCCCGGGCAGCATCGGCGGCGCGGTGCGGATGAACGCGGGCTGCTACGGCACCTATGTCGCCGACCGGCTCCTTCAGGCCACCGCCGTGACCCGCGAAGGTGAGGTGATCACCCTCAGGCCCGACGACCTGAACTTCCGCTACCGCGAGAGCGACCTGGCCGACGGCTGGGTGCTAACCGAGGCGGTTCTTGCCGCGCCAGAGGGTGAGCCGGAGGCGCTGCTCGCGCGGATGGAAGAGCAGCTTGCCCGCCGCGACGCCACGCAGCCCACGAAGGCGCGCACCGCGGGCTCCACCTTCCGCAACCCGGCGGGGTTTTCCTCGACCGGCAGGCCCGACGACACGCATGATCTCAAGGCCTGGAAGCTGATCGAGGACGCGGGGATGCGGGGCGCGCGGCAGGGCGGCGCGCAGATGTCGGAGAAGCACGCGAACTTCCTCGTCAACACCGGCGGCGCCACGGCGGCGGACCTCGAGGGACTGGGCGAAGAGGTCCGAAAAAGGGTTTTCCAATCAAGCGGAATAGAGCTAGAGTGGGAGATCATGAGGGTCGGCGAACCGGCCCCGCAGACAGGCCGGGACGACGAAGAAGCCCGGCCGGACTGAGGCAGGCGGCAGTCAGCCGCACACCATGAACACGAGGCCCCGCCGGCATCCGCCGCGCGTGGCAGGACAATTCGGGCACGAGACCCGAGGGGCAGTGCGAGGCAGGCACGGGGATGTCGGGCAGGACAAACCCCACAGTGGCGGTTCTGATGGGCGGTCTCTCGGCCGAACGTGAGGTCTCTCTGTCCTCCGGGCGCGGCTGCGCCGAGGCGCTGCGCGGCGAGGGCTACGCGGTGGTCGAGATCGACGCGGGCCATGACCTGCCCGCGCGCCTGGCCGAGGCGGCCCCCGACATCGTCTTCAACGCGCTGCACGGCCGCTGGGGCGAGGACGGCTGCGTGCAGGGGATGCTGGAGTGGCTGGGGCTGGCCTACACCCATTCGGGCGTGCTGGCCTCGGCGCTCGCGATGGACAAGCAGCGCTCCAAGGAGGTCTTCGCGCGGGCCGGCCTGCCGGTGGCCGAGAGCCGGATCGTGGCGCGCGAGGAGGCCGAGGCGCGGCACGTCCTGCCGCCGCCCTATGTCGTCAAGCCCAACAACGAGGGCTCCTCGGTCGGCGTCTACATCGTGGAGCACGAGGCGAACACGCCGCCTCGCCTCGGACCGGAAATGCCCGGGGAGGTGATGGTCGAGGCATTCGCGCCGGGGCGCGAGCTGACCACGACGGTGCTGGGCCGGGGGCCGGTGCAGGCTCGGGCCCGCGCGCTGGGCGTGACCGACATCATCACCGAGGGCTGGTACGACTACGAGGCGAAATACGCCCCCGGCGGATCGCGGCACGTCGTGCCCGCCGAGATCCCCGACGAGATCGCGGCGCTTTGCGCCGATTACGCGATGCGCGCCCACGAGGCGCTCGGCTGCCGCGGGGTGACGCGCACGGATTTCCGCTGGGACGAGGGCAGGGGGGCCGAGGGACTCATCGTGCTCGAGCTGAACACCCAGCCCGGCATGACGCCGACCTCGCTCTCGCCGGAACAGGCGCGCGCGCAGGGCATGAGCTTCGGCGCCCTGTGTCGCTGGATGGTGGAGGACGCCTCATGTGGCCGCTGAGAAGAGCCGCCGGGGCACCGCCGCGGCGCGATCCGGCGCCCTCGCGCTGGGCCTATCGGATGCAGCGGCTCATGCTCACGCCGCTCTTCCGTCTCACGCTGCGGGCGGGCGTGCCCTGCCTGCTCGTCTTCGGCGCGGGCTCGCTCTGGCTGGCGGACGAGGCGCGGCGCGACGCGATCGCCGGGCGGATCGCCGAGATGCGGGCGGCGATCGAGAGCCGCCCGGAGTTCCGCGTCGACCTCATGGCGATCGACGGGGCGAGCCCCGATCTCGCCGCCGACATCCGCGAGGTGCTGCAGCTCGATCTGCCGGCGACGAGCTTCGACCTCGACCTCGACGCGATGCGCGCGCAGGTCGCCGGTCTCGATCCGGTCAAGTCGGTGAGCCTGCGCATCCGCCCGGGCGGCATCCTTCAGCTCGAGGTGCAAGAGCGGGTGCCGGCAGTGGTCTGGCGAAGGGCCGAGGGGCTCGAGCTGCTCGACGCCGAGGGGCATCCCGTGCGTCCGCTCGGGTCACGGGCCGCGCGCCCCGATCTCCCTCTGATCGCGGGCGAGGGCGCGGACGCCCATGTCGCCGAGGCGCTGGACCTCTTCGCCGCGGCGCGGCCGCTCTGGCCCCGGCTGCGCGGGCTCGTGCGGGTCGGCGAGCGGCGCTGGGACCTGGTCCTCGACCGCGGGCAGCGGATCATGCTGCCCGTCGCGCAGCCGCGCCGAGCGCTCGACCGGGTGATCGCGATGGACGGCGCCGAGGATCTGCTTTCGAGAGACATCGCCGCGGTGGACATGCGCCTGCCGGAGCGACCGACGCTGCGGCTCAACCCGCAGGCGATGGAAGAGCTGCACCGGATCCGGCGGATCGAGTGGGGAGAGGACTGAGACGGAATGAACCAGCTCTATCAATCCCAGCGCGCGATGCGCGCGATGCGCAAGGCGGCGATGCAGCGCGGCGTGGTGGCGATCCTCGACATCGGCACCTCGAAGATCGCCTGCCTCGTGCTGCGCTTCGACGGCACGGAGGGCAGCCGCGCCTCCGACGGGGTGGGGCCGCTGGCCGGGCAGGCCGGGTTCCGCGTGATCGGGGCGGCCACGACGCGCTCGCGCGGCGTCCGCTTCGGCGAGATCGCGGCCATGCAGGAGACCGAGCTCGCGATCCGCACGGTGCTCAAGACCGCGCAGAACATGGCGCAGATCCGGGTGGATCACGTGATCGCCAGTTTCTCGGGCGCCAATCCGCGCTCCTACGGGCTGGCGGGGCAGGTGGAGCTCGAGGACCAGACGGTGAGCGAGCACGACGTGGCCCGCGTGCTCGCCGCCTGCGACGTGCCCGACTACGGCGAGGGGCGCGAGGTTCTGCACGCCCAGCCGGTGAACTTCGCGCTCGACCACCGCACCGGGCTTTCCGACCCGCGCGGCCAGATCGGCAACACGCTGGCGGCGGACATGCACATGCTGACGGTGGACGCGCAGGCGGTCCAGAACCTCGCGCACTGCATCAAGCGCTGCGATCTGGAGCTCGCGGGACTCGCTTCGTCGGCCTATTGCGCGGGAATCTCGGCGCTGGTCGAGGATGAGCAGGAGCTGGGCGCGGCCTGCATCGACATGGGCGGCGGTTCCACCGGCGTATCGATCTTCATCAAGAAGCACATGATCTATGCCGACTCGGTCCGCATGGGCGGCGATCACGTGACCGGCGACATCTCGATGGGCCTGTCGGTGCCGATGGCCGTGGCCGAACGCATCAAGACCTTCCACGGCGGCGTGGTGGCGACCGGCATGGACGACCGCGAGATGATCGAGATCGGCGGCGACACCGGCGACTGGGAGCACGACCGCCGCACGGTGAGCCGGGCCGAGCTCATCGGCATCATCCGCCCGCGGGTGGAGGAGATTCTCGAGGAGGTGCGGACGCGCCTCGACGCGGCGGGGTTCGAGCATCTGCCGAGCCAGCAGATCGTGCTCACCGGAGCGGCGAGCCAGATCCCCGGTCTCGACGGGCTGGCGGCGCGAATCCTCGGCCAGCGCGTGCGCCTGGGCCGCCCGATGCGGGTGCACGGCCTGCCGCAGTCGGTGACCGGCCCGGGCTTCTCGGCGGCGGTGGGCCTGTGCCTCTTCGCGGCGCACCCGCAGGACGAGTGGTGGGATTTCGACATCCCGGTGGATCGCTACCCGGCACGCAGCCTGCGCCGCGCGGTCAAGTGGTTGCGGGACAACTGGTGAACGCGAGATATGGACGAGTCGGCAATATCCCGCATAAAGCGCCATGTGCCGCGCCACATTTCGCGCCATTCGGCGCTTTTTTTCGTGACGAAATGGCAACAAACCGATAGGATCGGGCCAGACAGGCAGACCCAAGGCTCGCGACAGGGGCCGTAGAACGACAGGCGGACAGAGCGATGACACTCAATCTTTCCCTGCCCGGGCAGGAAGAGCTGAAGCCCCGGATCACGGTTTTCGGAGTCGGCGGAGCCGGGGGCAACGCCGTCAACAACATGATCGACAAGCAGCTGGGCGGCGTCGATTTCGTGGTGGCCAACACCGACGCGCAGGCGCTTCAGCAGGCCCGCGCCGAGCATCGCGTGCAGCTGGGCGTCAAGGTCACGGAGGGGCTGGGCGCGGGGGCGCGCGCCAGCGTCGGCGCGAAGGCCGCCGAGGAATCGATCGAGCAGATCGTCGATCACCTGGCCGGCGCGCACATGTGCTTCATCACCGCCGGGATGGGCGGCGGCACCGGCACGGGTGCGGCGCCGATCATCGCCCAGGCCGCCCGCGAGCTCGGCGTGCTGACGGTGGGCGTGGTCACCAAGCCCTTCCAGTTCGAGGGCGCCAAGCGCATGCGCCAGGCCGAGGAGGGCGTCGAGAACCTTCAGAAGGTGGTCGACACGCTCATCATCATCCCCAACCAGAACCTCTTCCGCCTCGCCAACGAGAAGACGACCTTCACCGAAGCCTTCTCGATGGCCGACGACGTGCTCTACCAGGGCGTGAAGGGCGTGACCGACCTCATGGTGCGGCCGGGCCTCATCAACCTCGACTTCGCCGACGTCCGCGCCGTGATGGACGAGATGGGCAAGGCGATGATGGGCACCGGCGAGGCCGAGGGCGAGGATCGCGCGATCCAGGCCGCGGAGAAGGCGATCGCCAACCCGCTTCTCGACGAGATCAGCCTGCGCGGCGCCAAGGGCGTGCTCATCAACATCACCGGCGCGCATGACCTCACGCTCTTCGAGCTCGACGAGGCCGCCAACCGCATCCGCGAAGAGGTGGACCCGGACGCCAACATCATCGTGGGCTCGACGCTCGACACCGAGATGGCTGGCATCATGCGCGTCTCGGTCGTCGCCACCGGCATCGACGTGACCGCCGAGCAGGCCGAGGTGCCCGTGCCGCGCCGCCCGATGTCCCGGCCGCTTTCGCGCGACGAGGCGGAGCCCGAGGCGCATGAGCCGCAGCCCGAGCCGGTCGCTGAGCCGGAGCCGGCCTACGAGACCCCCGCCGTGGCCGAAACGGCCGAGGCCGCGGAAGAGCCCTCGCTCTTCTCCGGCATGCAGGAGCACGAGGCGCCGGCCGACGAGCCTGCCCCCTTCGACGAGGACGACCTCCCGCCGCCGGCCTATCGGCCCCAACCCGCCGAGGCGCAGGCGCAGCCCGAGGCGGTGCGGCAGAGCGCGGGCGACGAGGATCTCGAGCGGTTCATCGCGCCGCAGGCCCCCGGCACGCCGTCACCCGAGGCGCGTGCGCGGCTCGAACGCGCGGTGCGCCATGCGCCGCGTCCCACCGGCGAGGCCGCCCGCGAAGTGGAGGATGCGCCGGCGGAGCGGTCGCGCTTCGGCATCAATTCGCTCATCAACCGGATGACGGGCCACGACGCGCCCAACAAGCAGCCCGCGCCGCGGCGGCAGCCGCCGGTGCAGAGCCCCGCGCAGACGGCGCAATACGACCATGACGACGACGCGGATCCGGATCAGGAACGCATCGAGATCCCGGCTTTTCTCCGCCGTCAGGCCAACTGAACCTGTAACGGATCGACCGGAAACGGGACGGGGTCGCCATTCGGCGGCCCCGTTTTCCTTGAGAAATGGCTTTCGCCTCAGCGTCTTGCCGGCCGATCCTGAACTGTAGCAGAGCGTTGCAAAGCGTGAGTTGAGCCCGGTCGCCCCGAGGCGTTAACAGGCTCTATACCAAGCGGGCCGGCAAGGCGCCGCACAAATGAGAGCAGGACGACGGGGAAGACCGTGCAGACGACAGTGAAATCCGACATGCGCTTCGACGGCGTTGGCCTGCACTCGGGCCGCGCGGCGCGCATGGTGATCCGGCCGGCCGCCGCGGAGCAGGGCATCTGGTTCCGCCGCACCGACGTGGAGTCCGGCGATGCGCTGATCCCGGCGCGATGGGACGCCGTCGAGGTCTCGCCTCTCTGCACGCGGCTGGTCAATCGTGCCGGCCTCTCGGTTTCCACGGTCGAGCATGTCATGGCGGCGCTGGCCGGAACCGGCATCCACAACGCGCTGATCGAGATCGACGGGCCCGAAGTGCCGATCCTCGACGGATCTTCCGCGCCCTTCGTTCAGGCGATCCTCGCGCGCGGCGCCAGGCGGCTGCCGGCGCCGGTGCGTGCGCTCGAGATCCGGTCCGAGATCCGGGTGGAGACCGACGCGGGCTGGGCCGCGCTCGCCCCCTCCGACAGCTTCGAGATGGCTTTCGACATCGACTTTCCCGATGCCGCCATCGGCCGCCAGAGACTGGACCTCGATCTTTCCAACGGCGCCTTCGTGCGCGAGCTCTGCGACGCGCGCACCTTCTGCCGCCAGTCCGACGTGGCGACGATGCGCGCCAACGGCCTCGCGCTTGGCGGCACGCTGCGCAACGCCGTCGTGGTCGAGGGCGACCGGGTGCTCAGCCCCGGCGGGCTGCGCCGGGCGGATGAAGCCGTCCGGCACAAGATGCTGGACGCCGTGGGCGATCTCGCGCTCGCGGGCGGCCCCGTCTTCGGGCGCTACACCGGCCACCGCGCCGGACATGCGCTGACCAACATGCTGCTGCGCAAGCTTTTCACGACGCCCGGCGCGGTGCGCATGGTGAGCTGCGACCCGGCGCGCGCCGCACGGCTGCCGGGCGTGGGCGCGGAACTCGCGCAGATGCCTGCCGTCGCCTGACGCGGCGCGCGGCCCTGCCGCCGCGGTCGCCCGCGCGGGCGGCGCAAAGGCGTTTTGCCCCGCAATCAGATGTGCTACGACCAAGCGAAAGCGGCGCGGGCCCTCGTGTCCGACGCGGCCAAGACGGGGTGGAGTGCGGATGACAGGCACGAGGGCGATGGCGGCGGGACTGCTGCTGGCACTGGCGGCCGGCTGCGGCGGCGAGGATACCCGCGAGGGGGTCTTCGGCAACAACGCGCCGCTCGAGACCTTCACCGCCGAGCAGATCTTCGAGCGCGGCGAATTCGAGCTCGCCCGGAGCCGGTTCGAGGACGCGGCCAACTATTTCGCCGAGGTCGAGCGCCTCTATCCCTATTCGGAATGGGCCGAGCGCGCGCTCATCATGCAGGCCTTCGCCTGGCACCAGGACAAGAGTTACGACGAGGCGCGCGCGGCCGCGCAGCGGTACCTGGATTTCTACCCGGCCGAGGAAGACGCGCCCTATGCGCAGTATCTTCTCGCACTGAGCTATTACGATCAGATCGAGGACGTGGGCCGCGACCAGGGCGTGACCTTCCAGGCGCTGCAGGCGCTGCGTGCCGTGATCGAGCGCTATCCCGACAGCGAATACGCCCGGTCAGCGATCCTGAAGTTCGATCTCGCCTTCGACCATCTTGCCGGCAAGGAGATGGAGGTCGGGCGCTACTACCTCAAGCGGCAGAACTACGCCGCCGCGATCAACCGCTTCCGCGTCGTGGTGGAAGACTTCCAGACCACGACGCACACGCCCGAGGCGCTTCACCGGCTGGTGGAGGCCTATCTCTCGCTGGGCCTGACCGACGAGGCGCAGACCGCGGGCGCGATCCTCGGCTACAACTATCAGGGCAGCGAGTGGTACGAGGACAGCTTCGCCCTGCTCACCGGGCGCGGTCTGAAGCCCGAGCCGCGCGGCGACAACTGGCTTTCGGCCATCTACCGGCAGGTGATCCGGGGCGAGTGGCTTTGAGGCGCCGGGGCGGGGTTTAGGGCGCCATGCTGCGCGCGCTCGAAATCCGTGACATGCTCATTATCGACCGGCTGGATCTGCGCTTCCGGCCGGGTCTGAACGTGCTCACCGGCGAGACGGGCGCGGGCAAGTCCATTCTGCTCGACTGCCTGGGGTTCGTGCTGGGCTGGCGCGGTCGGGCCGAACTCGTCCGCGCGGGCGCCGAGGAAGGCGAGGTCGTGGCGGAATTCGCCCTGCCCGAGGGGCATGCGGCGCGCGCGGTGCTCGACGAGGCCGGGCTCTCGGCCGAGGACGACGGGCTCTTGATCCGCCGGGTGAACCGCCGGGGCGGCGCCAAGACCGCCTGGGTCAACGACCGCCGCGTCTCGGGTGAGATCCTGCGCCGCCTCTCCGATACGCTGGTGGAACTGCACGGCCAGCAGGACGACCGCGGTCTGCTCGACCCTCGCGTGCACCGCGCGATGCTCGACGCCTTCGGCGGGCTGGAGGCGGAGGTCGCGGCGGTGCGCGCGGCCTGGGCCGAGCGCCGCGCCGCGCGCAAGCGCCTCGCCGAGGCCGAGGCGGCGCTCGCCGAAGCGCGCGCGGAGGAGGAGTACCTGCGGCATGCAGCGCGCGAGCTCGACGAGCTCGCGCCCGAGCCGGGCGAGGAGGCCGGGCTCGATACCCGCCGCCGCATGATGCAGGGGGCCGAGCGGGTGCGCGAGGACGTGGCCCGCGCGCTCTCCGCGCTTGGATCGGACGGCGCCGAGGGTGCGATGGGCGACGCGCTGCGCTGGCTCGAGGGCGCCTCGGACGCCACCGAGGGCCGGCTCGAGGCCCCCCTCGCCGCCCTGTCCCGGGCGATGGCCGAGCTTGGCGAGGCGGTCTCGGGGGTCGAGGACACGCTCGAGGCGCTCTCCTTCGACCCGCTGGAGCTCGAGCGGACGGAGGAGCGCCTGTTCGCCATCCGCGGGCTCGCCCGCAAGCACCAGGTGATGCCTGACGACCTGCCCGAGCTGGCCGACAGGCTTCGCGCGCGCCTCGAGGCGCTCGACGCGGGCGAGGGCGAGATCGCGCGGCTCGAGGCGGCCTCGGCAACCGCGGAGCAGGACTACGACGACGCGGCCGCGGCCCTGTCGGACGCCCGTCGCGCGGCCGCCAGACGCCTCGATGCCGCCGTGACGGCGGAACTCGCGCCCCTGCGCATGGAGCGTGCCGTCTTCTCCACCCGGATCGAGGCGGCGGAGCCCGGGCCAGAGGGACGCGATGCGGTACAATTCACCGTGGCCACCAATCCCGGCGCCCCCGCCGGTCCGCTCAACCGCATCGCGTCGGGCGGGGAAATGAGCCGCTTCCTGCTGGCGCTCAAGGTCTGCCTGGCCGCGCCCGACCGTGGCGTGACGATGATCTTCGACGAGATCGACCGCGGCGTGGGCGGCGCGACGGCGGACGCCGTGGGCCGGCGGCTCAAGGCGCTCGCGGACGAGGGGCAGGTGCTGGTCGTGACCCATTCGCCGCAGGTCGCGGCCCTGGGTGCGCATCACTGGCGCGTCGAGAAGCGGGTGGAGGGCGAGACGACGCTGACCGTGGTCGCTCCGCTCGACGCGGAGGGCCGGGTCGAGGAACTCGCGCGCATGCTGGCCGGCGACCGCGTGACCGCCGAGGCGCGGGCGGCCGCCGAGGCGCTGCTGACAGGGTAGGGTGCGTGCTCGCACGCACCTGCGCCAACACAACCGGAGGGTGCGTGCGAGCACGCACCCTACGCCGGATCGGTCAGCCGTCCTTGCCGCGCTCGCCCGGCGCGGGCACGAGACCGTAACGCGCGGCGAGGCGCCAGACGTGAT
The DNA here is from genome assembly GCF_003298775.1 of Rhodosalinus halophilus. Classification (GTDB taxonomy): domain Bacteria; phylum Pseudomonadota; class Alphaproteobacteria; order Rhodobacterales; family Rhodobacteraceae; genus Rhodosalinus; species Rhodosalinus halophilus. Next base: position 69,113 of record NZ_QNTQ01000001.1, read on the forward strand.
CGGGCACCATGTTCTTCATCTTCGCAGGATGCGCGCGGCGCAGGTGCAGCACCGTCTCGATCGCCTTCATCTCGACCCGCGCGCGGGCGAACTCCAGCCCGCGCGGCCCCGTGCGCGGCTGAAGCCAGGCGACGATCGGGCGCAGCCAGTCGGGCATCCGGCGCAGCGGCAGGCCGCCCGCCGCGCGCTCGGTGTTGGCCATGAAGCCCCTCACCGCCGCCTCGCGCCTGCCCTTGTCGGTGAGCGGCGCGGTCTTCAGCCGGTCGCCGAGGGCGGCGAGCATCTCCTCGCCCCGGGCGTTGCGCGCGATCACCCATTGCTCGCCGTCGCCCGCCATGTAGCCCACCGTGACGTCGGCGAGGCGGTTGGTGTAGTCCACGCAGGTCTTGCAGGTCATCGGGAAGAAATCCGCCGGCAGGTCCGAGAGCGGCAGTTTCAGGAAGGGAATGAAGCGCGGCCTTCGCCCGTCGTCGAAGCGCAGCTCCACCCGGTAGTCGGCGCGGAACTCCAGGTAGCTGATCGTCTCGGGCCGGTCGTCGAGCCGGGCGAGGAAATGGTGGAAGTTCTCGGTCGTGGTGTTGTCGGAACAGGGCGTGCCGATGACGTGGATGCGGTCGAACCCCAGCTCCTCCTCCAGCGCGCGCAGGGCATAGACCTGGCAGGGAATACCCACCATCGCGATGCGCCGGTGCCCGGCGGCGCGCGCGGGCTCCAGCAGGGCCAGCGTGGGCGCATAGCCCATCCGCATACCCCGACAGCGCGCCATTTCTTCGGGGTCGGTGACGATCACCGGCAGGGGCTTCCAGCGGTCGTCGGGATGGGGCGCGACGGCCAGCACCGCGTCCACGGTGCCGGCCCGCAGCAATTCGGCGGCGAGCCCGGTAGTGATACCGGTCCACTGCGCCCCATGGGCGGGCGGGTCGAGCCGCGCGCGCCACATTGCGCGGGCCACGCCGAAGAACGCCTCTTCGCCGCGCTCGGGATCGGCGGCTCGGCCGTGCACGCGGGCTTCCAGCCCCGGATAGTCCGGCTTGATGAACTGGCACGCCCGGCCGCACGCGCGCCCGTCGCCCATCCGCGAGACGCCGCAGTCCGTGCAGAGACCGGGCCGCGGCGCGCCGCCCGGTTCCGGCGCGGTCAGCCCTTCGCGGGGAGCGATATCAGTCTGATGCAGGGTCATGCGCGGCTCCGGTCTGTGAGCCGAGTGTGTTGCGCGACGCCATCTTCTGTCAAGTTCTGTTGACACTTGCAGCATCGGGCGGGGCGAATCTTCGTTCGATAATTCGCAAGCTGCCGCGCCTGGCCGCGCAGCGACGGAACGCAAAGGAGGATTTTCGTTCGAAAATTCTCCGGCCGCGCTATTCCGCCGGCATCCGCGCGGGGCGGTTCCCTGCACCCGTCTCTCGGGCCAGGGCGCGGCGCTTGATCTCGGCGCTCGTCAGGCGGGACCCATCATGGCTCCACCCGGGCGGACCCAACGCGTACATCAGCCGCTGGCGCAACGTGAGTCCCGGGCGCAGCAGGTCGCGGAAGAGCGCCACCCACTCGTGAAAGGCCACCCGGATCGGGTTGAAGGTGCCGAGGTTTTGCACGAGGCCGTAGTCCGGCTTTTCCGCGTCGTCCTCGGGGACGAAGGTACCGAAGAGCTTGTCCCAGACGATGAAGACACCGGCGTAGTTGGCGTCGAGATAGCGGGCGTTGCGGCCGTGGTGGACGCGGTGGTGGCTGGGCGTGTTCATCACCGCCTCGAAGAGCCGCGGCATCCGCCCGATCGCCTCGGTATGGATCCAGAACTGGTAGATCAGGTTCAGACCGCCCACGAAGAGCACCATCGCCGGATGGAAGCCCATCAGGATCAGCGGCGCGCGCACCACCATCATGAAGGTGAAGGTGCCGGTCCAGGTCTGCCGGAGCGCCGTGGTCAGGTTGTAATGCTGGGACGAATGGTGGTTGACGTGGCTGGCCCAGACCCAGCGGATGCGGTGACCGAAGCGGTGCACCCAGTAGTAGCGCAGGTCGTCCAGCACGAAGCACAGCAGGATCACCCACCAGCTCGTGCCGAGGTCCAGGGGCGTGACCGCCCAGAGCGCCATGAAGAAGCCCCAGGCGATGAAGCCCAGCAGGATCCCGGAGGCCACGTTGCCTGCGCCCATGATCAGCGAGGTGACCGCGTCGCGCGTCTCGTAGCGGCCGCCCCGGCCGGACCAGAGGATCCAGACGAGCTCGGCCAGGATCGCTGCAATGAAGAGGGGCACGGCCCATTGCACCACGTCGGGAAAGCTCACGGTCGCGCTCATGGGGCCTCCTTCAGGTGGGAGAGTATGGCATGCGCCTCGGCCTCCGTCACCCGCAAGGCGAGGCGCGGCGCGCCCCAGTCGGGAAAGCGCAGGATCAGCCGGTCGCCGCGCCGCGCCGCCCGCGCGCCGGCGAGCCTGCGCGCGACCGTATCCGCGCCCATCGCCCAGACCAGGCCCGCCCCAAGGTCGGCCTCGACGAGCGCCGCGTGCGGGTCGGACAACAGGGTGACCGACGTCACGCGATCGTCGGGAAACTCGCGCAGCCAGCCGGTGCGCGCCTTGTCGGCCGCGTCGAACGTGCGGCGCCGCGACAGCCCCGCGACATGGGTGAGCGCCGCGATTCCCGCAATGCCCCCTACGACGAGTGCGATCAGGATTTCCAGCGGCACCTGATACCTCTCCTCCTGCCTGGATTGCGCCTTATGCGGGAGGGGTCGTCAAGTCGCCGCTGCGTCAATCGCCGCGCTGCGGCAAGTGCTCGCAGGCTAAAGCTTTTTCCCGAACCTTTTGACCCACATCAAGGCGGGTGCAATCGTGATCGCGATGCTGCGATCCCAAGAGACGCGCGTCAGCCAAAAGGAGGCCCGAATGAGACCCCTGAAAGCCATGCTTGCCGGAACCGCTGCCATCGTGGCGGCGCAGCCCGCGCTGGCCCAGCAGAACGAGCTGCGTGACTGGGCGCTCGACATGTTCAGCCCGGTGCCCGCCACCGTTCCCGCGCTCGAGGACAACATCGTGACGCCTGAAAAGGTCGAGCTGGGCAAGGCGCTCTTCTTCGACCCGAGGATGTCCGCCTCAGGCGTGTTCTCCTGCAACTCGTGCCACAACGTCGGCACCGGCGGTGACGACAACATGCCCACCTCGATCGGCCACGGCTGGCAGAAGGGGCCGCGCAACTCGCCCACCGTGTTCAACGCGGTGTTCAACGAGGCGCAGTTCTGGGACGGCCGCGCCGACGACCTCGCCGAGCAGGCGAAGGGACCGGTTCAGGCGGGCGTCGAGATGGCGAACACGCCCGAAAACGTGCTGGCGACGCTGAACTCGATGCCGCAATACGTCGAATGGTTCGAGGAGTCCTTCCCCGCGGAGGACGACCCCGTCACCTTCGACAACTTCGCCAAGGCGATCGAGGCCTTCGAGGCGACGCTGATCACGCCCTCGCGCTTCGACGCCTGGCTCAACGGGGTCGACACCGCGCTCGACGAGCAGGAGGTCGCGGGTCTCGAGGCGTTCCTCGAGGCCGGCTGCGCGAGCTGCCACAACGGCGTGAACCTCGGCGGCAACGGCTACTATCCCTTCGGCCTCGTCGAGCGGCCGGGCGCAGAGATCCTGCCCGAGGGGGACAAAGGCCGCTATGCCGTGACCGAGACCGCTGCGGACGAATACGTCTTCCGCGCCTCGCCGCTGCGCAACATCGCCGTGACCGCGCCCTATTTCCACTCGGGCAACGTCTGGGATCTGCGCACCGCCGTGGATATCATGGCCAGCTCGCAGCTCGGCGCGGATCTGAGCGACGAGGATATCGACGCGATCACCGCCTTTCTTGGATCGCTGACCGGCGAGGTGCCCGAGATCACCTATCCGATCCTGCCCGCCGAGACGGCCGAGACGCCGCGTCCGACGGGCGAGGTCATGCCGAACTGATCCCGCCGAACGGTGCGCGCCGGACCGCCGGCGCGCACCGGTTGTTCACTGAAGCTGTCGGAGCCTCGGCTCCTCTCGGCCCCGGTTGCGGGCCGTCGATTTCGACACCCTGGCAATCGGTGCCGAGCTCACGTTGGACGATCCCCACATTTCGGCAGAAGTCGCCCTGCTGCCAGTCCCATGCCCCGCGGGTGCGCTGCCCGTCGAATTCGCCCGTCATGCGACCGTCTGCGCCGGCGCGTATCCAACCTGTCGGACCGACGAGCGCCTTTCCCGCGACGAGTTGGCGGACGTCGCTTTCGGTGGTGATGCGCTTGCATTCTGCAGCGGCCGGACCCGCGGCGGTCACGGCGACGACCGCCGCCGCAACTCGCGTTCGAAGCATCACTTCCTCCCTGGGCGTGTCGGATCCTCGATCCGGGTCCGGCACAGAGTGGTGGGGCTGCGACGTTTTGGCCAGACGGGGGCGGGTTCGCCGGCTGTTGGTCAGCCGCCGGCGCCGATCAGCGCGGCCACGATGGCCTTCGCGCTCTCCGAGGCCCAGTTCGCGTCGCCCCGCAGGCGCGCGATCTCTTCGCCCTCGGGGGTCAGGATGACCGTGATCGGCAACCCGAACACCCCCATTTCCCGCGCGAGCGCCTGGCGCGGGTCGCGGTGGAGCGGCAGGTTGTCCACGCCGATCTCCTCGAAGAAGTTGCGCATCGCGGGCACCGCGTTGCGCCCGGTGGCGACGGTGACGACCTCGAAGCTCTCGCCGCCGAATGTCTCCTGAAGCTCGGAGAGCTGCGGCATCTCCTTGCGGCAGGGCGCGCACCAGGTGGCCCAGAAATTGAGCACGACATGTTTGCCGGCATAGTCGGCGAGCGTGATCTCGCCGCCGTCCACCGTCTCGAAGGCGGTCGTGCCGGCGGGCTGCGGCGTCTCGTGCCAGGCGAGCTTCTTCATGTCGCCCTCGGCGAGCGCGGCGAGCGCCGATGTATCGGCGGCGACGGCGGCGTTTGCGCCGAGCGCGAGGGCCGTATAAAGGGCGAGGGACTTCGCTAACCGCATGTTTCCTCCGGGCGGGACGCCATGACAGACCAGACCTCGAACGCGATGTGGGGCGGGCGCTTCGCCGCCGGGCCGGATGCCGTCATGGAGGCGATCAACGCCTCCGTAAGCTTCGACCGGCGGCTCGCGGCGCAGGACATCGCGGGCTCGCGCGCCCATGCGGCGATGCTCGCCGCGACAGGCATCCTGAGCCATAGCGACGCCGAGGCGATCCGGGAAGGGCTGCTCACGGTCTTGTCAGAGATCGAGGGCGGGCGGTTCGAGTTCTCGCCTGCGCTCGAGGACATCCACATGAACGTCGAGGCGCGGCTGAAGGAGATCGTGGGCGAGGCCGCCGGGCGGCTCCACACCGCGCGCTCGCGCAACGACCAGGTGGCGACCGACTTCCGCCTCTGGGTCCGCGATCAGATCGACGCGGCCGACGCAGGGCTGGCCGCGCTCCAGCGCGCGCTCCTGGCGCAGGCCGAGGCGGGCGCGGATTGGGTGATGCCGGGCTTCACCCATCTGCAGACCGCGCAGCCGGTGACCTGGGGCCACCACATGCTGGCCTACGTCGAGATGTTCGGGCGCGACCGCGGGCGCCTCGCCGACGCGCGCCGCCGGCTCAACGAATGCCCCCTGGGCGCCGCGGCGCTGGCCGGCACCGGCTTTCCGATCGACCGCGAGATGACGGCGCGCGAGCTCGGCTTCGACCGGCCCATGGCCAATTCGCTGGATGCCGTCAGCGACCGGGATTTCGCGCTGGAGTTCCTCTCGGCCGCGTCGATCTGCGCGATGCACCTCTCGCGGCTGTCCGAAGAGCTGGTGATCTGGGCCTCGGCGCAGTTCCGCTTCGTGCGGCTCTCGGACCGCTTCTCGACCGGCTCGTCGATCATGCCGCAGAAGCGCAACCCCGACGCCGCCGAGCTCATCCGCGCCAAGATCGGCCGCATCCTTGGCGCGACGGTCGCGCTCTTCACGGTGATGAAGGGCCTGCCGCTGGCCTATTCCAAGGACATGCAGGAGGACAAGGAACAGGTCTTCGACGCCGCCGATTCGCTGATGCTGTCGCTGGCGGCGATGGAAGGCATGGTGCGCGACATGGACGCGAACCGCACCGCGCTGGAGGCGGCGGCGGGGCACGGGTTCTCCACCGCGACGGATCTCGCGGACTGGCTGGTGCGCGAGCTCGGGCTACCCTTCCGCGAGGCGCATCACGTCACGGGGCGGCTGGTCGCCGCGGCCGAGGCGCGGGGCTGCGATCTGCCGGACCTCTCGCTCGCCGAGATGCAGGCGGCGCATCCGGGGATCACGGAGGCTGTCTTCGAGGTGCTCGGCGTGCATAATTCGGTGGCGTCGCGGAAGAGCTACGGAGGCACTGCCCCCGATCGCGTGCGTGAACAGGTGGCGGCCTGGAAGGAGCGGCTGGGATGAAACTCTGGATGATCGCGGCGCTGGCGCTTCTCGCCGCCTGCGGGGTGGACGGCGAGCCCGAGCCGCCCGAGCCGCGCGCGCCCTCGGGCGTGACGATCTCGGGCGAGGCGCGCATCGGCATCGTGCGGGAGTGGTGACGTGGCGCGACTGAAGTATCTCTGGGCGGCGCTCGCGGTCTGGGGGACGGTGCATCCGATGTACTGGTTCCTGACCTGGTTCCGCGAGAACGGCTTCGACATCATGGGCATGGTGGACGCCTGGCACGCCAACGCGGCGAGTTCCGGCCTCGTCTGGGACCTGACCATCGCCGCCGTCGCGCTCACGCTGTGGATCCTGGTGGACGCGGTGGCGCGGCGCGACTGGCTCTCGCTTTTGGCGATCCCCACGATCTACGGCATCGGGGTGAGCTGCGGGCTGCCGCTCTACCTCTATTTCCGGGCGCGGCGCGGGGTCTGAGACGCCGCCCGACGCCGCTGCCGCGGCGGGCCTCCGGCGGGGGTATCGTCAAGCGGAAAAACCTCTTCAATGGCAGGGTTTTGCTGCGGAAGAACTTGCGTTTGTCCACACCTGTATCCAGGCTGGTTTCGTCGCGAATGCAGTGGAAATTCCTCGGCGGCGTCGTCCGGCGATGCGCGCGATCGGTGTTTCAGGCTGCGGGGTCAAGGGGCATCGGCTGGAACGGCTGAGAGAGGCTTTCCCACCCGTCGACCTTCCGCATCTGGATCTGGCCGGAGGCCAAAAGCGCCCAGAGCAGCATCGGCACGGTCTCTCCGCAGGGCAGCTAGGTCTGGATCTTGAAACGGCGGCAGAACTCCTCGTTCAGGCGCTCGATGACGTTGGTGGTCCGGGCGGATTTCCATTGCGCGGGATCGAGGCGGGTGAAAGTGAACAGCCGGTCGCCAGCGTCCTCGAGACTGTCTCCGATGGTCCGGCGCTTCAGTCGCCACTTGCGGTGGAACGCCCTGCGCCTCTTCTCGATTTGGGCCGCGGTGTCGGCGTAGATAATGCCCCGGTGGTCTTCGATCAGTTCGTCGTGCCTGTGCTTGGGGGCGTGCGCCAGCGGATTGCGGTGCTTGTGAACCGTGCAGCGTTGGATCGGCAGATCCTCGCCTTACAAACCCAAGAGAGTGGTCCCCAAACCCGAGATATTCGTGGCCTTCCTGTCGATCCGGGTCTTGATCATGGTGGAGGTGACGGGCGAGACGATGGCCGGGGCTGTGGCGCTCGCCAACTTTTACGCCGACGCGGCCGCCTCTTCGCGGACGCGGCCGTGGGCCTCGGAGGAGCATCCTTCTTGGTCCGGCCCAGCCTGAACCAGGCCGCTCAGCGGGCGAGGTTTTGCAGATGTTGGCCAAAGTGACCTCTTCGGCGAGACAGCCAGGTCACTGGCCGTTGGAGCACCCCGCCTGGAACCCGTTGTCGCAATGTGCCATCAGACGGTCCGTGTCGGAGCGGGTCCATCCTTCGGGATCGGTGACCTGCACCCAGGGCCCGATGTAATCCCGTGCATAGTAGGCGTGCCCGTGTCCCGGCGGCGCGCCGAAAGAAAGCGCCATGTCGAGCGCAAGCTGGAACTGCGTCACCACCGGCATGAAGACGAAGTGCTCCGACATGTCCTCGGCCGGTGGGTCACGCATCCAGGGCGGCGCGCGCCAGAGCGAGGCAGGGTCGTAGAAGACCACGGGATCGCTGGAATACTGAAGGAAGACGATCCGCATCCCGCCCCAGGGCGCACGGGCCTCGGAGGCGTCCGCGACGTGCGAGGCGTAGCGCACCAGGGATCCGTCCCCGATTGTCGGAAGAACCCATGGGCTTCCGGGCGCACGCTGGTTCTGGACATAGTTCCAGAAGGCCGACGGAAACGGCGGGCCGGCCCAGAAGGCGCCGTCGATCGGGTCGTCGAGCAGCCTGAAGATGTTGGTGGCATGCATCGAGGACCAAGCGCCGAGGCTCAGGCCATGAACATAGAGGCGCGGACGATCGTCCGGCGGCAGGGTCTTCCAGTAGGCGTGGACGGCATCCTGCAATGCGGCCGCCTGCTCCAGGCCGGTATCGGTCTCGAGGATCAGGGCCAGCGGAGACTGGAGATAGGAATACTGCGCGGCCACCGTCGCGATATTGCCGTCGTGCATGTATTCGACCGGATCGTGCGCGCCGGGATCCATCCAGCCGGTTCCGGTCGGGCTCGCCACGATGAGCACCTCGCGCTCGAAGGCGCCGAGGCGGCGAAGTTCGGCGAGCGCAAGCTCGGCTCGTTCCTGGGGTGTGTCCCCGTTGGCGCGGCCTACATAGACGCGGATCGGGTCCATCGCGGGCCGCCCGGTGAAGGCCGAGATCGCCGCGGCATCCGGCCCCGAAGTGATGAAGTCGCGCCCCGGCGCACCCATTGCGGCCCAATCGATGAGCGAGGCGGCGGAGCCCGTTCGGTTCGGGTCGGAAGGCGGCGCCGGCGCGCGGTCGAAGAGCGCCTGCGCCGCCTCGTAGCTCTCGTCGAGGCCCGTCACGACGCGGTCCAGAATGCCGTCCCGCGTGACGACGAGAAGGATCAGGGCGACGGCCAGAAGGCCCAGGACGTTGGCGCGGCGGGGCGGCATGATGCGGTAGAACCATGACCGGATGAGCCGGAAGAGCCCAGCCACGAGCCGTCCGACCCCGTAGGCTGCCGCGAAAGTTGCCACCGCCAGGGCGAGGATGATCGCCAGATGGAGACCGTCGGCTGGCGCCATCCCCATCTTGTCGCGGATATCGTTCTGCCATTCGAGGCTGGATGCGAGAACCCAGACGAAGAACGGCACGGTCGCCGCCGCCAGCAGCCATGTGAGCACGCGCGCCGCACGGTCCGGAAGACGCGGCAGATCGGCCGCTTGCCAAAGCAGCGCGACGATCCGCGCCAGCAGGTAGCCAAGCGCCGTCACGAGGCCTCCGAGGATCCCCTGAACCTCGGGCCCACGAGGGATCAGCGACGGGGTGAGGGACGCCGCGAAGAAGACAAGGCCCAGGAGCAGCGCTGGGATGGAGACCTCTCCGACAATCCGGGAGGCGAAGGTTCTTTTCATTGGGCGCTCCATTCAGAACGGTGACTTCCGGATTGTCCGCGTGACGCGCCGGGCCATTCCCGCGTCGTGGATTGAAACCGGACGGCGGACTGCCGGCAAAAAACCTCGTGCATCGGACCGACCCGGACATCCCCGGCGAGGCCTGCGGGGACCGGCATCCCCTGCGCTCAACGCAGTCATCGGCGGTTCGACCGGGCCTTGCAAAACGTTATGCGCTCAATCTGAGCACACGAAAGGTGATCCAGCGACGGGCGTCGGGTATGTTCGGCTGTTCTACAGGAGGGTTGCCGAGCATGAGACTGTCCCGAGCCAAGAGCGTGTTCCTGGCGACGCTTCTCTGTGCGATGGCGGCCATCTCCGCCGCTCCCGCCGTGGCCCAGGATGGCGACACGGTCGCGTCAGAGGTCCTGTCGGCCGAAGCGGAGCCCTATCCGCCGCTGCTCGCCCAGCGCTCGATCTCGCTGCCCGATCTACAGCTTCGCCTTGTACCGTTGACGGTCGATCAATTGTCGGCCCTCGCCGCCGCCTGGCAGGACCACGCGCGGGCCGCCACCCAGGACGTCGTCGACAAGAGCATAGAGATTCGCGCCGCCGACTCCGCAAACGCGGAGCCCCTGCGCGCGGAACGCCTGATCCTGCTCGAGGAGCGTGCGACAGTCTTCGACAAGCTCGGGGCCGTGGTCCTTAGCCTCGAGACGAAGGGCGGAGACCCCGCGGAGGTCGCGACATACCGCAACTACATCACCGCGGTCACCGTCGAGGAGACCTCCCGCTGGACCTTCCAGGAATTCGCCGACAGCGTCATTGCCTGGGCCTTTTCCAGCGACGGCGGCGGACAGCTCTTGTTCCAGATCGCCGTGATCTTGGTGGCCTTCTTCGCCTTGCTTGCTGCCGCGCGCTTCGCGCGTGGCTGGGTCCGGCGCGTGCTGACGCGCGTGCCGAACCTGTCGAAGCTCCTGCAGGGGTTTCTCGTGATGATCGCCTACTGGCTGACGCTCGCCTTCGGCCTCATGCTCGTTCTGGCGTTCCTCGGCGTGAACATCACGCCGCTTTTCGCGCTTGTGGGCGGCGCCTCCTTCATCATTGCCTTCGCGCTGCAGGACACGCTGGGCAACCTCGCCTCGGGGCTCATGATCATGATCAACCGTCCGTTCGACGAGGGCGATTTCGTCAGCCTCGGAGGCGTAGACGGCACGGTGCAATCGGTCTCCATCGTGTCCACCAAGGTCATCACGCCGGACAATCGGGTGATCGTCATCCCCAACAGCAAGGTGTGGGGCGACGTCATCACGAACACCAGCGCGAGCGACATCCGGCGGATCGATCTTGTCTTCGGGATCAGCTACGACGACTCGATCCAGAAAGCGCAAGAGGTTATCGAGCAGGTCGTCGCGGATTATCCCGCCGTCCTCGACGATCCGGCGCCGGTCATCCGGGTGAACGAGCTCTCCGCCAGTTCGGTTGATTTCATTTGCCGGCCCTGGGTGAAAACCGGTGACTACCTGTCGACGTTCTGGGACCTCACGCGAAACGTGAAGGAGGCCTTCGACGCCAACGGCATCACGATACCCTTTCCGCAGACGGAAATGCACCTGCATGTCGCCGGTGGGCAGCCGATGCGGCCGGATGATCCGAAGGCGCTGCTGACAGGCGACGCGGCGACTGCCGACCGCCGGGTGGAGGGCACATGAACGATGGTGGCGACAGGGTGCAGCCGGGCTCCCCGCGCGTAGCCGTCGCCGGCGCCATGGCGCTCGCCGGCGCGCTCCTGTTCGTCGTGTTCCTGTACGAGGACATGGAGGACGCCCTGCGCGCGGCAGAGGCGGCTTTGCCGTGGGGCCCGATCCTCGGCTATGTGGTTGCGATGGGCTTTGGCGGCGCGGTCGCGGGGGCCCTGCTGTCGGGAGCCTTCGGACGGCGCGGCATTGGCGGCTGGTTTCTGTCGGCGCTTGCGGGCGTCGTGACGACGACGGTCGGCGGCATGCTGGGAAGCCTTGCGGGACTGCTGCCGTCCCTGATCTCCGAAGGCTGGACCACGGGGGATCTCATCGGGATCGGCGCCGGCGCACTCATTCTGCCGCTGGCCATCATCGACTGGCCCTTGCTGATCTTGATCTGGATCGGCCTTGTCGTCGCGGCCCATCTCCTCGCCCGCCACCGCCGCCCGGCCGCGTGACCGCGCACCCGGGTCGCGCCGCGCCCGGCCGGCGGCAGACGATCCGACACGCGGCCTGCAGTGACTCCGCCCGGCCCGCGCGTCGCCTGGCCCGGGGGCGGGCTTGGCGGGCTGTCAGGATTCCGATGCTCCGGGTCCGGCAGCGGCGTGCCCCACGCGACGGGCGTCCTGAGACAGCAGGATCGGCACCCAGCGGGTCTGCTCGAAGGCGCCGCAGACGATGACGATCATCGAGGTCAGGGGCACCGCGAAGATGGCCCCCGGCACGCCCCAGAGCGCCGACCACGCGCCGAGCGCCACGAGAACCACGAAGGGCGAGAGATTGGATTTCTTGCCGATCACCTTCGGCTCGAACCAGTTCCCCTCCCAGAGCTGGATGACCGTCAGCGCCGCCGCCAGCAGCAGCGTCGTCCCGATATTCCCGAACTGGGCGAGGCTGAGCAGCACGGGAAAGGCCACCCCGGCATAGGACCCGATATAGGGGATGTATCCCAGAAGCCCGATGATCAGCGCCCAGAGCAGCGCGAAATCCACGCCGAAAAGCAGCATGACGACGTAGGACATGGCGCCGACGACCACGTTGAGCAGCGTCTTCGTCGCGAGATATCCGCCGATCCCGTCGTTGATCTCCTTCACGACGCGGGCCGCCCGCTCGGCATCCTCCGGCGCGCGGAAGATGCGCGAGAGCTTCTCCTGAAGGGTGTGGCGCTCGGCCATCAGGAAGCTCGCGTAGATCGCGACGAGGAACAGCAGCATCCCGAAATTGCCGGCCGAGGCAAGCGTGAAGCCCACGATGACCTCGAGATCAACCGCCTCGCTCACACGGGTGGCGATGCTCTGCCACAGTGTTTCGCCATCGACGCCAAGCTGTACTGCAACACCGGTGAACATGGATTCGAAATTCGCCTGGTAGCGCGGTGCCGCCTCGGCGATCTGGCCGAGCGTGCCTTCGATCACCAGACCGAATGCAACGAGAAGCGCGATGAAGGTGATCAGAACGCACAGCCGCAGGATCAAGCGCGGCATGTGCCTCAGGACAGGCAGGGACGCGAGGAACCGTTCGGTCTCGATCAGCACATAGACCGCGATCACCGCCAGCAGGATGGGCAAAAGAACCTGCTGGCCGATCTCGAGCAGGACCAGCGTCAACACGATCGTCAGCAGGGCCGCCGGGATCGCGAGCCAGCTTACGCCATCCCGCCTGTGCGCGCGCAAGGCGCTGCCGCCGTTGTCCAAGATGACCTCCTCCCGCGCGCGCAAGACTTCTTCGGGCGGCCGTCGCCCGCCCGCTGTCTACTTCCGCGAAGTGCGGGGCGTAGACCACGCGTCGGGCGCTCATTCTGAGCGCCAAGCCAGTCTGAGAGGGCGACCCGGCGGTTGATAGTCGCCCACGGCATTTCAGCACACGGAGCCAGGATGGAGCAGCGACTCCAAGTGCCCGCGGACGCGCTTTCCGACCGGCCATATCTCCTGGCCGCCAGTGATGTCGCGGGCCGGGCCGGCGTCGATCCGGGCCTTGGCCTGACCGCCGGCGACGCGCGAACCCGCCTTGCGAGCCACGGGCCGAACGTTCTCGAGGAAACCAGGGCGCGCGGGGCGCTTTCGATCCTTCTGGCGCAGCTCCGCAACCCGCTTCTGGTGATCCTGACGATCGGCGCCGGTATTTCCGGCTGGACCGGTCACTGGATCGATGCCGCGGCCATTCTCGCCATCGTGCTGATCAACGCCGCGATCAGCTTCTGGCAGGAATGGAACGCGGCCAAGACCATGGCCGCGCTGACCGAGATGGCCGCGCCCCGCGCGACCGTCCGGCGTGACGGCGCATGGCAGGACGTCGCCGCGGCTGACCTCGTGCCCGGCGACGTCCTGTGTCTTCAGCGCGGCGACATCGTCGGCGCGGACATCCGCCTGCTCGAGGCCGCGCAGCTTCAGGTCGAGGAGGCCGCGCTGACCGGCGAGAGCGAGCCCGTGGACAAGCACACCGATCCGCTCGCCCCGGCCCGGACGGAGACGTGCCGCTCGGCGACCGGCTCAACATGGCCTATGCGAGCACGCAGGTCGGCAAGGGGGCGGGCATCGGCATCGTCACGGCGACCGGCATGCAGACGGAAGTCGGCCGCATCGCCGGCCTCATGGCGGCGGCGCAGGAACCGAATACGCCGCTGCAGGCACGGATCGACGGGCTCGCGCGGGTCCTCATGGGCGCGGCGCTGGCCGTGGTCGCGATGGTCGTCGGCATCGGGCTGGCCAAGGGCATGGACGCCGCCGAGATCCTGAACACGGCGATCTCGCTCTCGGTCTCCACCATCCCCGAAGGTCTGCCCACGATCGTCACCATCGTGCTCGCGCTCGGCAGCTAGGGCATGGCGCGGCAGAACGCTTTGGTGCGCAAGCTCGCTTCGGTCGAGTCGCTGGCCACGACCTCGGTCATCTGCTCGGACAAGACCGGGACGCTGACGCAGAACAAGATGCAGGTGATGCGCGTCTGGGCGGGCGGCGAGAGCTTCGCCGTCACCGGAGCCGGGTTCGATCCGACGGGCGATTACCTCGACGCGGAGGGCGCGCCGGTGGACGCCGGACAGCACGGGGCGCTGAAGGCGCTTCTCGCGTTGTCGGCCTGGTGCAACGAGCCGGAGCTCGCCACCGAGGACGGCGTGCCCGCGGTGCGCGGCAACCCGACGGAAGGCGCGCTGCTCGTCGCGGCGGCCAAGGCGGGCATCACGCGCGAGGCGCTGTCGGAGCGCCACGGGCTGGAGACGCTGCAGGCCTTCCCGTTCGACAGCACGCGCAAGATGATGAGCCTTCTGTCGACCGTGCCCGGGATCGGCCGGGTGCTGGTGGCCAAGGGCGCACCCGACGTGATCCTTGCGCGCGCGACCCATGTGGAGATGGGCGGCGCGCCGGTGCCGCTCGACGCCGGGAGGCGGGCGGAGATCGAAGCGGTGATCGCCTCCTTCGGCGCCGAGGCCCTGCGCACCCTTGCCGTAGCCTACAAGCGCGTGCCCGACGGCGATCCCGGCGACAGCCCGGCCGATTACGATCGCGACGTGGTGATCGTCGGCATCCACGGCATCATGGACCCGCCGCGCGCCGAGGTCGCCGATGCGGTCGCCGAGGCGGCGTCGGCCTCGGTCCGGACGGTGATGATCACCGGCGACCATGCCGCGACGGCCGAGGCCATCGCCGCGCGGATCGGCATCCGGGACGAGCGCCGAGCAGACCGTGCATACCGGCGCCGAGGTCGAGGCGATGAGCGACGCCGATCTCGTCCGGGCCGTGGAGAAGGCCGCCGTCTTCGCCCGCGTCACGCCCGAGCACAAGCTGAGGATCGTGCGCGCGCTCCAGGCCCGGGGCGAGGTCGTCGCGATGACGGGGGACGGCGTGAACGACGCGCCCGCCCTGCGCTCGGCCGTTATCGGCATCGCCATGGGCATCACGGGCACGGCGGTGTCGAAGGAAAGCGCCTCGCTGATCCTGCTCGACGACAATTTCACCACCATCGTGACCGCCGTGCGCGAGGGCCGGCGGATCTACGACGACCTGCTGAAATTCGTGCGCCAGGGGCTGACGGCCAACGTGGCAGAGGTCTCGGCGATCCTGTTCGCCTTCCTGCTGATGGGCGACGCGCCGCTCCTGACGCTGGCGCCGCTGATGATCCTGTGGGTGAACCTCGTCTCAGACGGCGTGCCCGCGCTTGCGCTCGGGACGGAACCGGCCGAGCCCGACATCATGCACCGCCCCCGCGCCCGCGCGCCGAGACGATCTTCGCCGGCGGGCTGAAATCGCGCATCCTGCTGCGGGGGCTCGCCATCGGCGGCACGACCTACTGGATCTTCCAGCAGTCGCTGGCGCAGGGCAACGCGGTCGACTACGCCCAGACCGCGGCCTTTGCCACGCTGGTGTTCGCGCAGCTCTGGCACATCTTCGACAGCCGAACGGTCACCACGCTCTACGACCGCAACCCGTTCGAGAACCGCACGCTGCTGGGCGCCGTGGCGCTCTCGGCGCTTTTGTCGCTCGGCTCGATCGATACCGGCGCGGGGCATCTGGTGCTGGGCAGGGCGCCGCTGGCGACCGGCGACCTGGTGGCCTGCATCGCGATCGCGGCGCTTCCGACGCTGGTGTTGTCGGGGATCAAGGCGCTGTTCGGCGCCCGCTGGCTCTAGGCGCGAGGTCTCAGCGCTTCATCGACCGGCCGAGCACGAGGCCCGCCGCAAGGGCCGCGCCCACCAGCGCCGGGCCCGTCTCCGGCCTGTCCGCGCCCTCCTTGCCGGGCCGCAGCAGCAGTTCCAGCGCCTCGAGGCCCGAGAGCGCCTCCTGTTGGCGCTGTTCTTCCGCGCGGCGGATGGTGGCGCGCCCCGCAACCCAGAGCCCCAGCGCGAGCGTGAGCGCAAGGAGACACAGCACGAGGGCGGCCAGCCACGGCTCCATGCGCAGCGACAGCCACAGGAACAGCCCGAAGAAGAGAAACGCTACTGCCAGTCCCACCGCGCCCAGCGCTGCTATTTCCAGCAACGTCCCGGCCTTCCGCTTTCTGAGGTCGCCCACCTGCGACCGGACCAGCGTGCCGACGAGATCCTCGATCATGGCCGCTTCAGCGCCGCGACATCATGCCGACGAGAAACCCCACGCCCAGCGCGATGAGCGCCGATTGCACGGGCTTTTCCCTGATGTGGTCCTCGACGGAGGCGGTCGCATGCCGGGCCCGCGCCCGCCCCTCGTCGAGCGCGGAGCGCGACTTCTCCAGAAGCGCCGCGGCTTCGGCAAGCACGGCATCCCGCTTCTCCCCCGCCTCCGCCTCGCCAACCTCGCGCAGAAGGCGCGTCAGCGTGGCAAGATCGTCCCGGACCAGCTGGAACTGACGGTCCAGATCGTCGCGTCCGGGTCGTTCGGTCTGCTCGGTCATGGCACTTGTCCTCCTCGTTCCGTGCTCCCGCCGGCCGTCACGGAGGCACGGCCTCCGGGAAGCTGTTGCGTCCAGCATCCATGATGCGGGAGAAAAAGGCGATACGGGAATGACAGGATACTGATAAGGACCGGGAGGCACGAACCTGGCGCGCCGCCGGCGTTCACCCGGTATTCGCGGAGCCCACGGCCTGCGGCTGTCCTTCGCGCGACGGATGCGGCAACGCCCCGCGGCTCCGCCCGATGCAGCCTGCAAGCGGCTACACGAAGTCCAGCGAAGAAAGTTCTCATCGCATCTGCAAACCGAAGGAGCATGGTTCAGGCGCTGTCCATGATTAGGGACGGGCGCCGTGAGATGGCCCCAGCAAAGACCTCGTGATCCCATTGCAGCTGGCTGGCGGAGGCCACTGCGAACCGGGCCACAGCCTCAGGCAGGGCATCGCCCGTCCCGCAGTAACCGCTGCTCATGGCAGGATCTCCGGACTTCGCATGGGCATGGCACTCGTTTTGAGCGCCAGCTCTCGGCGACGGCCATCAGACGATGCCGCAAGCTCCGCCCGTGATCAGGCGGGAAAGGTGGCTCGAAAGACAAACGATCGACTGAACATGACCGCCACACGCTTTGGGTCGGGGCGTGTGTCCTGCTCAGGGCGCGGTTGGCCGCGTGCGCGATTCCGGCTGTCGACAGAATGACCACGCCACCCCGGCACGGGTGCTCAGTTTGAGCGCCAACGCCGTAGAGGTTGTCGGTCCGGTGGGAAACACTCTGCCCACAAATCAGGAGATACTTACATGCGGCGACTCGGACATGCGGCCCTGGTCGGTCTTGCGCTGTTTCTCGGCCTAGTTGGCGCGGCCGTCCAGCCGGGAACGGCCGTCGCGCAGAGTGTCGGCGGTACCGATCCCTACACCAACCAGCGGATCGAGTCGGTCGAGGTGCGCATCACCAACCCCAGCCAGGATTCCGGCCTGAACGCGCGGGTCACGGACGCAGTCCGGAGCGCAGTCGCGCTGTTCCCCGGCGCCAGATTCTCGCAGCAGCGCATCGATTTCCAGATCGCGCGGGCCAGGCGTATCCGCGACGTCGGTTCCGTCGACTACGATGTGTCTTTCGGAAGAACCGGGGGGCTCGAGGTGGACATCCTCGTCACGCTCGGCGAGACGGCTGCAGCGGAGGGCCGCGGGCTGGCGTTCGGCGGCAAGTTCCCGACCATCTACGAAAAGGACGGAACCTTCGTCCGCTTCAAGCTCGACCTTCTGGGCCTCTACTACGCGAACAACAATGCATGGTATGGTCAACCCGGCGCCATGCTCGCCGGTAATCCGCTGGTGCAGGGCACGCCCGCCGGCGCAGGATACGAGAGCTGGCTGGAAAGCTATCTGCATTACGGCGTCTACGGGATCACGCCGATCAGTCCGAACCTCTATCTCTACGGCGGGCTGAGCGCGATCACCTCGGGTTCGGCCGGGCAGGAGCTCTTCACCGACGAGGCGCGCACCTACACCGGCATCGAGGATGCCTATGTGGGGGTTGTCGGCGGTCGGACGGACGCCGCGGGCAACCGGCTGTCCTACAACCTGACGGTCGGACGGCAGCGCTTCACGCTCGCCAACGGCTTCCTGCTCGCGAACACGGCGGCCAACGGCGACGAGCGCGCGGCGCTGCAGGCGAATGCGCGATGGGCGGCCGACATGCTGGCGCTCGCGCGCTTGCGCTACAACACCACGATGTTCGAGGTCTTCTACCTCGACCCCGATGAACTGCCCGTCATCGACAGCGAGACGGTCTACGCGGGCGCGAACCTCGAGATGCAGCCTGCTCCGGGACTGAACCTCGGGGTGAGCTACGTGACCTCGCCGGAGTCCAACTTCAACTACTTCACGCCGGTCGGCGGCATCGCCGGGACGCGCGAGGGCCTGCAGGTCTATGACGCGCGCTTTACCTATGCGCCCAACTCGGGCGGGCGCGGGCCGTTCTTCGGCGGCGAATATGCGGTTCAGCGCAACAGCGAATTCGACATGGACGCGCGCGCGGGCTGGGCCGAGATCGGCTATAGCTGGCCGGAGGCGCGCTGGTCGCCAACGATCAGCTATCGCTACGCACATTTCACCGGCGACGATCCGGACACGGCGACCTACGAGCGCTGGGATCCGATGCTGTCAGGCGGGACGGGCGAGCAGTGGGTGCAGGGCGCCAACCATTTCAAGGTGGTGCAGGACAGCAACGTCATCGCGCATCGCATCCAGGCACGGCTGCGCCCCTCGCCCAAGGTCGAACTCGTGCCGCAGCTCTGGGCCTTCTACGCCGACAGCCGAACCAACGTGGGCGGCAACCCGGCGCTCACCTTCCTCAGCGATGACGAATACGGCTTCGAGGCGAAACTGACCGCAAAGTGGTTCGTCAGCCGGAACACCTACGTGCACGGCCATCTCGCCTACACCTGGCCGGGCGAGGCGACGCGGACAGCGATCGGATCGGACGACGGCTGGTTCAGCGCCATGCTCTTCGTGCGCTACGCCTTCTGACCCCTCATCCCAAGGAGCTCCTCATGTTTCGCAGAGACCTTCTGAAATCCTTCGGCGTCGCCGCGGCCGGCGGCGCGGGCGGCCTTACCCTGACGCAGGCGCAGGCGGAGGAGGCAGAACCGCTTTCGCTCGGCTTCGGCCCCTATGCCGCGCCCTGGAATCCTGCCGACGCGGCGATCCCGGGCCGGCAGAACGTCGTGCCGGTGTCGGACGACTATTTCATCCCCGGCCGGTTCGAGGGAAAGACGGTCATCGTCACCGGCTCTGCCCGCGGCATGGGAGAGGTGGCCGCGCGGCGCCTTGCGCGGGAGGGCGCCAACGTGGTCGGCGTCGATATCCTTGAAGACCTCGGCGCATCGGTGGTCGACAAGATCACTGCAGAGGGCGGCAACGCCGTCTTTCTCGGGGGCGACATCGCAGAGGATTCCGTCTGTGCGGAGATGGTGCGCCTTGCCGTCGACACCTACGGCGGGCTCGACGGGGCGATCAACAACGCGGGCGTGATGGACGCGCTCTTCCCCGACGAACCCATCGACTACGTCAACCAGACCGATCGCGTGATGGCGCGCATCGACGAGGCGGGCGACGAATACTGGGACCGCGTCATCAAGGTGAACGTCTACGGCACTTTCTATTCGCTGCGCCACGAGATCGGTCAGATGATCGAACAGGGCCGGGGCGGCTCCATCGTCAACGTCGCCTGCGTCGCCGGCATCCGCGGCTTCGGCGGCACCGTGCCTTACGTCGCTTCCAAACACGCGGTGCAGGGGCTGACCAAGACTGCGGCGATCGACGCGGCCGCCTATGGCATCCGCGTGAACTCCGTCGGCATGGGCACCACCGTCACGCCGATGTTCGAACGCGCCTTCCAGATCATCGACCAGCGGCGCGCGACGGGCTACGCCGATACCGGCATCGGCCTCTACAAGAGCATGAGCCTGCTGCAATACAGCGATCAGGCCAAGCGCGGCTCGACCTCGGCCGAGCAGGTGGCGATCATGCTCTTCCTGCTGTCGCAGGAAGCCTCGAACATCACCGGATCGACCTACAACACCGACGGCGGCTTCACGATCTTCTGATGCGCGACGGTTCTGCGGTGTGGCGGCTGTCCGCCACACCGCCTCCCGCTGCAGCAAGGGCATGCAATACACGATTTCGCAAGATTGCGCGGCCGTTGTCTGTCGTGCGAGGGTTGATTTCGCAGAAGGCCTGCCTAGCCTCCCGTAACGTCAGGTAGAGGTGCACGTGTGGCAGGTGATGGCGCAGCGCGAAGCAAGCTTGCCAACCGCGCGCGCCGGGAGGGAGACGTCGCCACGATTCTCGAGGCGCACTATCCCGAATACCAGTACAGGGTCGTCCAGTTCCTGATCGAGCATCTTTCCGACGTGAGCCGCACCTTCAAGGGCGACCTCCAGTCGTCACTTGTTCTTGCGGTCATCGGTCAGGTCTGGCTCAACGCGTTGAAGGCGCCTGACGGGTCCTATCTCGACCCGGCGCACCTGCCTCCCGAACGGCTGGGCACCAGCGCCACGCGGATCTCCGATGTCACCGGCATCCCCCGCCAGACCGTCCGCCGCAAGCTCGAGGTGCTGGAAGAGCGCGGCTGGATCGTCCGCAACCCGGATTGCATCTATCGCCTGTCGAGTTCAGATGGAGAGACTGCGGCAAGACGGGATCTGTCCGATCTCGACGCGCGCGCGATCCTGCGCTTCGCGCGATTGTTCACGGACCTGGAGAAGATCGTCACAGCGGCCGGACAAGAGGCGCATGAAACCGGCGCATCGGCCAGCGGCAAGCGCGCCTGACCGGGGCCGGCGCTTCCGATGCGCCGGTTCAGCCGCGTGACGCGACCTCATCCACAAAGGCCGCTGCGCGGTCGACGTACCGACGCTTGATCGCCACCCAGGCGTCGCCGCTCTTGGTCTCACCCAGAGTCATGTTCAGGTACCACAGGGACTCGTGCCGGACGATCCAGCCCGGCCTCTCCATCGCCACAAGCTTGCGGCGGACGGTTTCCCGCGGGATGCCGCTGCGAGCTGCGATCTCCGATTGTGTCATGCCGACGGCAGCTTCGGTCCCGCGCGCCGCCCTTGCGAGGAGCAGGAGTATCGTGACCGCTTTCATATCCCCGCCGAACGCCTGCCCGAGATCCGCGAGCGTCGTCGCGATGGAATCGATTGCCCGGATTTCCAGGTGATCCGAGTGTAACTCGTCTGCGGGAGACGATGCCGCCAATCGGGCCATGCCCTTCGCAGCCTGCCCTCCAGTGTCCCGCATGCCGATCCTCCGTACGGCTTTCTACATACCAAAGGCTGCTGCGCGGTCGAGCAATCATGGCGACCACTGTGAGCAGGTCCCGCATTCTGCTTGGGCCGACACATGGTGTACCGGACCCACGGTGCCCAAGATGAGCAGGTGTGATCTCGTAACGGCGGAAAATGCCACGCTAAGGTGCATATGCTCGCGGCATGCGCCGGCGGGTAGGGACCAGACATGCCGATGCTGGACGGGAACCGGTATCTTCGTTGAAAGAGACGTCATGCTCAGCAAGACCAGACCTGCGATTGCCCTGCCGGCCTGTGTCGGCCTTGCCGCCGCCTGTTTCGACAGCCGCGAGGCCAACACCGAGACGGGGACCAGTGGGGGCAGCCGCCGGCCAGGCCTTCGCCGAAGGTCCCGCCCGCGGGGCGGCGACACCGGTCGGTGCGGCCATCGGCACGCTAATGGGCGCGACCCGGCCCAGATCCGGCACCTGCGTCTAACGCAAGAACCGAACAGGCGAGACGTTCCGGGAGACTCTCGTGTGAATGTGCGGCAGGTGCCTCGGAAAGAAGCCGTAGCGCCCGCGACGGTGAAGATGGAGGTGGTCGTTGGCAGGTGACGACCGTCTGATGTTGGGTGGTCGCTCGATGCTGATCACGGGCGGCAGCCAGGGCATGGGTGCTGCCACCGCACGCCTCGCGGCATCGCGGGGCGCGAAGGTCATGATCGCCTCCCCCGATGGCGAGGGCCTCGAACGGGTCGCAGCGGAGATCACCGAGGCCGGCGGGACCTGCGCCTGGACGACCTGCGATGTCACCAGTTCGGACGAGGTGCGCACCATGGTCGCCACGACCGTGGAGCGTTTCGGCGCGCTCGACCTCGCCTTCGTCAACGCGGGCATCTCGCATCCGCCGATGCTGCCCGAAGACGTGGACGACGATCTTCTGGAGCGTATTCTCGCCGTGAACGTGAAGGGCGCCTTCGCGTGCTGCCGGGACGCCGGGACGCAGATGCTCGCCCAGGGGCGGGGCGGTGCGATCCTGGTCAACGGCTCGATGTCGGGGATCACCGGCGTCGGCAGCATGCTGCCCTATGCCACGAGCAAGCACGCGGCAGTCGGCATGGTGAAGTCCTTGGCCGTCGCGTGGGGTCCTCGCGGCGTCCGCGTGAACTATCAGGGTCCTGGCGCGACCGAGACCCCGATGCTCGACCGTGCCATGGACGATGTGGCGCGGTTTCACGGAGGCAACCCGTCGCAGGCGATTCCGTCGAAGATGCAGGCTCCCCTCGCACGGACCATGACCGCCGAGGAACAGGCGGAGGTCGCCTGCTTTCTTCTGTCCGACGCAGCCTCGGCGATGACCGGTGCCATCGTGATCGCCGATGGCGGACTGACTGCATTCTGAGGGTCTCATGGACAAGGCTCCCGGAAAGACCGTCGCCGGCGCGCCGGTGGAGCCCGATGCGGAAACAAGCCTGCAACGTCTGGACCGGGCGGCACTCGGCATCATCTACGGATCGATCACCGTCCTGAGCGTGCTCATGGCCGTTGGGGACCATTCCGAGCAACCGCTCGAGACAGCCGCCGTCCTCTTCGGCTCGACACTCGCCGTGACTCTCGCCAAGGCGTTTTCCGAACTGTTGTCCCGGGCCCTCGACAGCGGTGAAAAGATCACCCGGACCTCGTGGCGCAAAGCATGGGCGCATAGCCGTCCGGTCCTCGTGACGGCCAATATCTCGACCGCCCTGTTCATGGCGGCCGGCTTCGGGGTGATCTCTATAGAGCTCGCCCTGATCCTGTCGCAGGCAAGCTGCGTGCTTTTCCTCCTGACGCTGGGCGCGCGTGTGGGCTGGGTGCTCGAAAGGGCCGTGCTTTCGACCATCCTGGGCGCGGGCTTTGCGGGAAGTATCGGACTGCTCCTGGCCCTCATGAAATTCGTTATCCATTGAGGGTGTTACCCGAGCCGCCGCAATTCCTGACGGTTATGGATCGGCTTCTGTAATCGGGGCGGGCTCGTCAAGTGCGGCCGATCGTGGTTCCCTCTTGGGGTCATGCTTCTGTCCCCGCTCGGGCATTGAGGCGCGCCGCACGTTGGCGGTCGAAGGTGAGGCGGACCAAGGCCCGAACGGCGGGCTTGCGTGATTGCACGCAGAAGCAGCACCAGGCATTCGTGCGGCCTTCGCCGCATGCCCCTCCCTGACGGGACCTTTGTCCGAAGCCCTCGGCAGCCCGGCGGAGGGCGCGATTTCGCATCGTGACGGGCCGCGCCCGTGCCCCGGGGAGGCTCTCGCCCGCCCATGTGCCGGGAAACCGGTCGCAGCTCGGTCCGCGTCATCGTCGTCAGGGCGGGTCAACCGTCCTCACCCCTCTGGAGAGGGTGATCACTACGGCCATCCGGCCCCATTCGACATGTTCGTCGCGCGCCGCCGCGATGATGATGAGATCGCTGCCCGGGTCCAGGAGGACACCCATGTCCCGTTGCGCGGGAGGCCCGAGATGACCGATCAGGCCCCCGCCAGCCGGCGCTTACGCTCGACGACAGCGTCGCCGCCTACCAACTCGCCCGCCTCGCGGCGAGCGTGACACCCTGCGCCGATCTCGTGGCGAGCGGCACCTGGGACAAGTACGAGCAGCGCGTGACCGAACTCGCGCGGAGGCACCCGCGTTCGGATCCCTACGCGGCCTATCTGTCGAAGGCACGGACTGGTGCCTTGAGCAGCCGCAACGCCAGGCAGGCGGACCGCTCCGCCCTGGTGCGGCGCGCCGCCCTCGACGTGCTCGAGCTGATGCCGGTCCTCTGGCGCGCGCGACTGACGCGGGCGCCCGCGAAGGCGGACCGTGGGCGGATCGTCGACCGGCCGTCGCGTCGGCGCGCCCGCGCGCGGGCGCGGCGGCGCGCCTTGATCGGATCGATCTCCTGCGCCACGAGGCGGCGCGCCGTCTCGGCGGCTTCGCGGGCCTCCGCCAGCCCGACGTCGCGGAGCGCGCCGAGCCCCATCTCGCGCGTCCGCCCGTAGAGCGTGAAGCGATAGACCCACTGCGCGCCATCCCGGCGCTTGTGCAACCAGAGACCGCGCCCGTCGCCGTGCTTGCCCGAAGCCAAGAACCTGAGCCGGGCGAGCCGCAGGCTGTTCGACTTGACCATTCCGTATCCTTCTTCCAATCCACGCTCCGTGCTGCGACCGCCCGGACCCTCCCGAGCGGCCGTGAGACCCTAACCGGCTGACTTCAAAGCAGGACCAAAGCCGGCTGGGCTCCCTTTGGAGCCTGTGATACGGAAGGATACGCCTCCGGCGGGGTATTTGGGGCAAGAGGAAGGACCGGGCGGGGTCAGCCCGGCACGACCGGGCCGAGCGGCGCGTGGCGGTTCACGTCCTTGTAGAGCAGGTAGCGGAAGGGCCCCGGGCCGCCGGCGTAGCAGGCCTGGGGGCAGAAGGCGCGCAGCCACATGTAGTCGCCCGCCTCGACCTCGACCCAGTCGCGGTTCAGGCGGTAGACGCCCTTGCCCTCGAGCACGAAGAGGCCGTGCTCCATGACATGGGTTTCGAGAAACGGGATCGCGGCGCCCGGCTGGAGCGTCACGATCGTCACATGCATGTCGTGACGCAGGTCGTCGGGGTCCATGAAGCGGGTGGTGGCCCAACGCCCCTCGGTGCCCGGCATCGGATCGGGGGGGATCCCCGCTGCCTCGGCGACGACGGGATCGGGCGGCGCGAGTCCGTCCACCGGCACCCAGGCCTTGCGGATCCAGTGGACGCGCAGGGGCGTCTCTCCCCCGGCGTGCAGGGACCAGCGAAGGCCCGGCGGCACATAGGCGAAATGGCCGGGACCGAGGTCGCGGGTCTCCTCGCCGATGCGCAGCCTTGCCGCGCCGTGGGTGACGAAGAGCCCCGCTTCGGCGCGCGGGTCGCTTTCGGGGCGGTCGGAGCCGCCGCCGGGCGCCACCTCCATCAGGTAATGCGCGAAGGTCTCGGAGAAGCCGCTCATCGGCCGCGCCAGAACCCACAGGCGCGTGCCCTCCCAGTGCGGCAGGCGGCTGGCGACGATGTCGCGCTGCACGCCGGCGGGGATGACGGCATAGGCCTCGGTGAAGACCGCGCGGCCTGTCAGCAGATCTTCCTGCGGGGGGTGCCCGCCCGGCGGCGCGGGGTAGCTGCGGGTCATCGATCGCCTCTCGTGATACGCGTCCGGACTGTCGCGCCACCGGGCGCGCGCTGCAAGACCCTGCGCTCAGACCGCGCGTGCGCGTCCCGGAGTCTCCCCGAAGCGCGCGCGATAGTCCTGCGCGAAGCGTCCCAGATGCGAGAAGCCGCAGGCATGGGCCACGTCGCCCACCCGCTCGGGATCGCGGCGGCGGCTGAGGCGGTAATGCGCGGCGTCGAGCCGCACCTGCCGCAGATACTGCATCGGGCTGAGGCCGAAGGCCTTGCGGAAACCGATCTGCAGCGCGCGCGGGCAGAGGCCGCAGTGCGCGGCGATCGTGTCGAGGCGCAAGGGCTCGGGGTAATGTGCGTGCATGAACTCGACCGCGCGGCGCAGGTCGCGCGGCAGCATCGGACGCTCGCGCCGCCAGAAGGCGTGCGAGATGTTGCTGGGCTGCAGCGTCAGCAGGCTTTCGGCCAGGTCCCGCTCGGCCCGCCCCTCGCGCAGGCCCGCGCGCCCGCACCAGAGATCGCCGCGGTCCACCGCCCGCGCCGCGGCGAGCACGCGGGCGCGCAATTCGCGGCCCGCCGGGCTTTCGAGGTCGACGGCCGGGGCGAAGCGCACTGGGCCGGGCAGCGGGCCGCCGAGCAGCTCTTCGGCCACGCGTTCCAGATGCGCCCGGTCGACCTGCAGCAGCAGCTTGCGGCAGTCCTCCGACCAGATCATGCGCGTCTCGCGGTCGGGGTTGAGGATCGTCCCGCGCCGGGCGGAGGCGTCCACCTCCTCGCCGCGGTGCGCGACGCGGGCACTGCCTTCGAGCGGGATCTGAAGAAGGTAGAACCGGCCGAGCTCTCCGGGGTCGATCTCGACCTCGGCGCCATAGCCCAAGGCGTTGAGCGAGACGTGACGCCCGCCCACGTGGTTGTGCCGCGCATCGAGGCGTGCGCCGCGCCGGCGCAGGTCGAGGCGGTGATCGCAGAAGGCGCGGCCGACGACATCGCGCGCCTCGCACAGATCGGTGGTCTGAAGGATCGGATGGGCCTGCAGCAACGGCGCAGACCCGACATGCCCCTGCGTCATGGCGCGGCACTCTACCGCAGGCCGCGCATATTTCAAGCTTGAAGCTTTTGCCCAAGAGGGATTCGCTTTCCGGATAACGCCCCGCGCGAGGGCCTGCGATACTTGCGGCGGGCGCCGCGGACGCCCC
The DNA here is from genome assembly GCF_003298775.1 of Rhodosalinus halophilus. Classification (GTDB taxonomy): domain Bacteria; phylum Pseudomonadota; class Alphaproteobacteria; order Rhodobacterales; family Rhodobacteraceae; genus Rhodosalinus; species Rhodosalinus halophilus. Next base: position 95,793 of record NZ_QNTQ01000001.1, read on the forward strand.
CACATCAGGAGGGAAACACGATGCAACAGGGAATCACTCCGGCCGCCGAGGGCCTCGAAGGCAAGAGCTGGAACGTCGTCGGCCACACCTACACGCCCAAGCTTCTGAGCCCCAACGCCTTCATCTGGCATGCGCATATCCCGGACGGCACCTTCGTGCCGCCGCACATCCACCCCACGCAGGACGAATGGATCGTGATGCTGGAGGGCCACCTCGAGGTCGAGTTCGGCGGCGACGTGCACAAGGCGGGGCCTGGCGACACGATCCGCATGCCGATGGGCATCGCGCACGGCATCTTCAACCGGTCCGGCAAGGACGCGACCTGCGTCTTCGGCGTGGCGCCCTCGCGCAAGCTCTTCGATCTCTTCACCAAGCTCGACGGCGTGACCGACCCCGACGAACTCGTGCGCATCTCGGCCGAGCACGAGGTCGATTTCCTGCCGCCGCCGGACGCGGCGTGACCGGGAGGGCCACGCAATGGTGAAACGCAAGAAAGTCGCGGTCATCGGCGGCGGGATCAGCGGCCTCGCCGCCGCCAGGGCCTTCGACGCCAAGGGGCACCGCGTCTGCGGGTTCGAGCGCAGCCACGACTTCGGCGGGGTCTGGGAGCTCTCGCGCTCCTACCCGGACGTGCAGACCCAGTCGCCGAAGGACCTCTACCGCTACACCGACATGCCCATGCCGGCGGACTACCCGGAATGGCCGAAGGGGCCGCAGGTGCACGCCTATCTGCACGCCTACGCCGAAAAGCACGCCCTGCCCCGGCTCTTCCGGCTGAATACCGAGGTCGCCGCGATGGAGCGGCGGGCGGACGGCGAACCGGGCTGGACGCTCACGCTGCGTGCGGGCGGGCAGGAGTGGAGCGAGGATTTCGACTTCGTCGCCGTCTGCACCGGTCAGTTCTCGGAAAAGAACATCCTGACCCACCCCGGGCAGGACGCCTTCGTCGCGCAGGGCGGGCGGGTCATGCATTCGTCCGAATACACCGACCCCTCGATCGCGGAAGGAAAGGATGTCGTGGTGCTGGGCGCCTCGAAGTCGGGCACCGACATCGCCGTGAACGCGGCGAGGAACGGCGCGAAATCCGTCACGCTCGTCTACCGCGAGAACGTCTGGCGCATCCCCTATTTCGTGGGCGGAATCAACTTCAAGCGGCTGCTCTACATGCGCGCGCAGGAGATGCAGTTCAACGGCTGGGGCCGCGGGCCGGCGGCGAAGGCCGTGGCGGCGGTGACCAAGCCGCTCGTCTGGGCCAACTTCCGCGGGCTCGAGACGCTGCTCAAGCTCCAGCTCGGGCTGAAGAAGCACAACATGGTGCCCAAGACGCCGATCGAGAAGGAGGCCTCCTGCTCGCTGCCGATCGTGACGCCGGGCTTCTTCGAGTACATGAACGAGGGGAAGATCAGACCCGTCATCGGCACCTTCGAGGCCTATGAGGACGGCGGCGTGCGGCTGACCACCGGAGAGACGGTGCCCTGCGACGTGGCCGTGCTCGCCGTGGGCTGGAAACTGGGGGTGCCCTACCTGCCCGAGGAATACCGCAAGAAGCTGATCGAGCCGGACGGCCAGTATCGGGTCTATCGCCTGTCGGTGAACCCCGACCTGCCCGACATGGGCTTCGTCGGCTTCAACTCCAGCTTCTGCACCACGCTTTCGGCGGAGCTGATCGCCAACTGGCTGGTGCGCTACATGGACGGCCAGCTCGCCCGCCAGCCCACGCGCGAGGAGATGGAGGCCGATATCGAGGCCAATCTCGAATGGCGCCGCAAGGAGCGCCCGGCCGCCCGGGTCTACGGCGGGCTCTGCTCGGCGCCCTTCCATTTCCGGCACTTCGACGAGCTGATGCAGGACATGGGCGCGACGCAGTGGAAACGCGCCAACCCGGTGGTCGAGATGTTCAGCTATCCGGACGCGGACGCCTACGGCCGTTTCCTGGCCACCACGCCGGAGTATCGCGCCGCCTGAGGGGAGCGCGCGGCGCGATCCGCCCGCTGCCCGGCGCGACGCGCCGACGGGCAGCGGGCGTCATTCTCTTGCGGCGCCAGCGCGACGGTCGCCCCGGCACGGCGACGTGCGCAGGCTCCCGACTGCGGGAACGCGTATGGCGAGGCGGGCACCCGCCCGCAGCACCCCGGCGATGGCACCCGTTGCGCGCGACCTTGCCAGAGCGCGCTGCAATGCGTAAAGCCATAGCCCGTGGGCGGTTAGCTCAGCTGGTAGAGCGCTTCGTTTACACCGAAGATGTCGGCGGTTCGAGCCCGTCACCGCCCACCAATCCGGATCGGGACGAGACCGGCAGCGTTCCCTGCAGCCTGCAAGGCCCTGAAGCGAGACGGCCCTGTCGACCCGCAAAGGCTTGCCCGGTGTATATACAGTTGCTATCCGTTCCGGAACGCCACCACCGCACCGACCGATGCCCAAGAAGAAGAAGACCAAGAAGGACGGCCAGCTCGTCATCCGCATCGCGAAGGAGGAGCGGGATCGCTTCATCTCGCTTTGCGACGAGATGGACAGCTCCGCCGCGCGCGAGATTCGGCTCTTCATCCGGGATTTCGTCGCGCGCCACGAGACCGAGCAGGGCTGAGCGCACCCTGCTCGTGGCCAACCGCAAGGGCGGCCCAGGCAAGACGGCGGCGCTGATCGCGCGGGCCCACCGGATCTCGGTGAAGTCGGTGGCCGGCATTCCCGGGAAGACCGGCTGACTGGTCGTGGACACGCCCGGAACGCCGCTGGGCGCAATGCGTGCCGCGCGGGGCCGTCTCTGGCGGCGCTGAACCGAGATGCAGGGCGCCCCGGCCGGGAGGCGGCGGGAAGTGCCGCCGGTTCGCAGCGCGAACGGCGGTCCGGCCGCCCCGGTCCATCGGGGAACGGGCATGTCCCGAAGCACGGCGCGCGGAAACGGGCGGTCCCGGCACGCGGCCGCGACCAGGACGCCCTCCTTTTCGCGCCCGCCCCCCGACGCGCGATTGAGCACGGCCTGCAAAGGCCCTACACCATGCCTGCCCAAGAGGCAGTCACGGAAGGGAGAGGGACATGTCCGACGGACCCGCCTACGGATTCGACACGCTGCAGATCCACGCCGGGAGCCGCCCGGACCCGGCCACCGGCGCGCGGCAGACGCCCGTTTACCAGACCACGGCCTATGTCTTCCGCGACGCGGACCATGCCGCGGCGCTCTTCAACCTGCAGGAAGTGGGCTACATCTACTCCCGCCTGACCAACCCGACGGTCGCGGTGCTGCAGGAGCGGATGGCGACGCTGGAGGGCGGCGCGGGCGCGGTCTGCTGCTCGTCGGGGCACGCGGCGCAGATCATGGCGCTTTTCCCGCTGATGGGGCCGGGGCGGAACATCGTCGTCTCCACCCGCCTCTACGGCGGCTCGGTCACGCAGTTCAGCCAGACGATCAAGCGCTTCGGCTGGTCGGCGAAGTTCGTGGATTTCGACGATTTCGACGCCGTGCGCGCGGCCATCGACGAGGACACGCGCGCCGTCTTCTGCGAGTCGATCGCCAACCCCGGCGGCTACATCACCGACCTCGACGAGATCGCCAAGATCGCCGATGCCGCGGGCCTGCCGCTGATCGTGGACAACACCTCCGCCACGCCCTACCTCTGCCGCCCGATCGAGCATGGCGCGACGCTCGTCGTGCATTCGATGACCAAGTTCCTGACCGGCAACGGCACGGTCACGGGCGGCGTGATCGTGGACTCGGGCAGGTTCGACTGGTCGGCGTCCGACAAGTTCCCCTCGCTGAGCGAGCCGGAGCCCGCCTATCACGGGCTCAGGTTCCACGAGACCTTCGGGCCGCTCGCCTTCACCTTCCACGGCATCGCCGTCGGGCTGCGCGACCTCGGCATGACGCTCAACCCGCAGGCCGCGCACTACACGCTGATGGGCATCGAGACGCTGTCCCTGCGCATGCAGAAGCACTGCGAGAACGCCGAGAAGGTGGCGGGCTGGCTGGAAAAGCACCCGGCGGTGAAGGAAGTCACCTACGCGGGGCTCGAGTCGTCGCCCTGGCATGACCGGGTGGCGCGGATCTGCCCGAAGGGCGCGGGCGGGCTCTTCACCGTGGCGCTCAAGGGCGGCTACGACGCCTGCGTCAAGCTGGTGGACAGCCTCGAGCTCTTCTCCCATGTCGCGAACCTGGGCGACACGCGGTCGCTCATCATCCACTCGGCCTCGACCACGCATCGCCAGCTCACGCAAGAGCAGCAGGTCGCGGCCGGAGCGAGCCCGGACGTGGTGCGCATCTCCATCGGGATCGAGGACGCCGACGACCTGATCGCGGATCTCGAGCAGGGGCTCGCCGCCGCCGGGGGCTGATCCCGGCCGGTCAGGACACCACGCCGTCGGGTGCCCCCCGGAGCGTTCCTTTCGGGCGCTCCGGGCGTCCCGATGTCGCCGTTCAGCCTGGGGCGTTTTGCGTTCAAACGGAAACGGTTCGGCGACGGGCAGATGAATCCGATCCGCCGCAACACGCTCTCGCCAGCGTGCCCCGTCCGACCGCTTGGCTCACTCCACCTCGGCGATGGCGAAGTCGATCGTGACCTCCACGGTCATCTCGATTTCGCCCGGTGCGACCGGCACGCCGCCCGCGTCCGAACGCGCGGCCTCCATCATCATGGGCCGAGGCGCGCCGCCGCCGTGTTCGGTGATCCGCTGCACGCGGCCCAGCGGCTCTCCGGCCGCCTCGGCCAGCGTGCGTGCCTTGGCCGTGGCGTCGGCCACCGCGGCGCGGCGGGCCTTCTCCATCAGCTCGTCTGGCTCGGCCACTGTGAACCGCAGGCCGGAGAACCGGTTCGCGCCCTCCGCCACCACCGCGTCGAGAACCTCGCCCAAGGTCGAGAGATCGCGCAGCCGCACCGTGAGGTGATTGGACGCCTGAAAGCCGGTGATCCGCCGTTCCAGATCGCGCTCGGGATCGGGCCCTACCCAGACCGGGGTGAGACGCAGCTCGCTCGTCTGGATGTCGCGCGCCGCGATGTCCAGCGCTTCGAGCCGCGACAGCACGGCGCCCGCGGCCGCGTTCGCCGCGCGCATGGCGTCGCCCGCGGTCGCGGCCTCCTCGACGACGCCCAGACTGATCACCGCCATGTCGGGGGCGGCGGCCACCTCGCCGCGCCCGTTGACGGAGATGACGCGCTCGTCCTGCGCAGCCGCGGGCAGCGCGCCCAGGGCGAGGGAGAGGCACAGGGCGGGGAGACGGACGATCCTGGGGGACATGACGAACCTCGGCGAACTGACGAAGCCCGAGTCTCGCCTGCGCGGCCGCGATCCGCAACCCTGCGACCGTCATGCCCGGTCCAGGGCGGGTAGCGCACCGGCGACACTTCGCCGGCGGGTGGTGCATTGGGGCTACACCTCGCCCCGGTGAAAATGCTAATGACGTCGCGATGAAACCGGATTTCGCGCTTTCGCTGTCCTTCGACGGGATCGGCCTTTCGCTTCGTGGGCCGGAGGGATGGCTGCGCGTCGGCGCCGTCTCGCTCGACGTCGAGGATCTCGACGCCGAACTCGCCGACCTGCGGCGCGCGGCGCTTGGGCTGCGGCCGGGCGGCTTTCTGTCCAAGCTGGTGATCCCCGACGAGCAGATCCGCTATCTCGAGCTCGAGACCGGCGAGGCGGACGATCGAATGCGCGCGCGGATGATCCGCGACGCGCTGGACGGCGCGACGCCCTACGCTGTCGAGGACCTGGTCTATGACTGGGCGGTGGACGGCACGACGACGCAGGTGGCCGCCGTCGCGCGCGAGACGCTCGAAGAGGCGGAGGCCTTCGCGCTCGAACACCGCTTCAACCCGGTGAGCTTCGTGGCCGCGCCGGCAAGACGGGGGTTTTCGGCCGAAGTGTTCTTCGGCGAAACGGCCTCGGCCGACGAGTTTCTCCCGCACGGCGCACGGGTGGAACGCGACGCCATCCCCTTGCGCGTGGTCGGTGACGCGCCGCCGCCGGCTCTGGAGCCATTCGAGGACGACGGAGCAGAAAGCGCCTCCTCCGGCGCGCCCGTCGCCGAGCCGGAAGATGCGGCGCGGGATACCCCTGTCGAAGAGGGCGGCGGGGACGACGCCGCATCGGCGCCTGTGCGCGACGACGCGGACCAGGCACGCCCGGGCGGTGCCGGCGAGGCGGTGGGCGACGCGGGCGATCCCGCGCAACCGCCGATGCCCAGCTTCCGCAGCGCGCGGGCTGCGTCGGACGAAACGGAAAAGCCCGCCGCGCCAAGGCTGTCGTCTGCGCCGGTCGCGCCGGCCTTCAGTTCGGTTCGGGCCCGCCGCGAGCCGCCGCTGAGCGCGCGCCGTGCGGCGCACGAGGCGGAGGACGAGGGTCCCCCGGCCTCGGAGTCACGGGCGCCGGGCGCCGAGCCGCCGCCAGAGGCCGAGGCGCAGGCCGCGGAACCGCAGACCAAAGAAACGGCAGCCGCAAGCTTGACCGACGCGCCGGCCGCCGAGCGCGCGGTTCCATCCGACAAGGGCGCTGCGGAGGGCGGGCGCCCCGACACGCTTGCGGCAGCCGCTCCCTCCACACCGGAAGGGTCTGAAACGCCTGCGAAACCGGAACTGCCGATCCTTGGCGTCGCAGCCGCGGCTCCCGAAGCGCAGGACAAGACGCATCAGAAGATCACGCCGCCGCGGGCACCGGGGACACCCACGCCGGAGGCCTTGGCGCGACGCGACATGATCCTGCGGCGCATCGCGGGCTTCGACGCGGGCGCGGCAGACGCGGATGCAGCGGGGACGGCGCCGGACCAATCGGCGCCCGCCCGTCGCCTGGACGGTCTGCTCGGGCGCGGAGGCAGGGAGACGCCGGCACCGACGGCCGGGAAGGGCGAGATCGGGCCGCGCCGGGACTCGGCGGACAGGCTGCGCGCGCCGGTGCCGCCCCGCCCCGCGGGCCCGGCCCCCGACGACGAGGCGGCGCGTCTCACCCGCTTCGGCGAGCGCCGGATGGCCGATACGGACCGCAGAGGGCGTCCGGTCGGCCTCCTGCTCACCTCGGCGGTTCTGCTTCTGCTGCTGGGAATCGGCGCCTGGACCGCGATGGTCGGGGGCGACAATCTCGCGCGACTGTTCCCGGATCGGCAGGAGGAGGAGGCGATCGCCGCCGTGCCTCTCGATCCCGGCCCCGAAACCGATGCCGGCGCCGATGCCGAAGCCGGAGTCGGGCCGGCGACCGGGCCGGATCGGGATCCGGCTGCGCCCGACGCGCCTGAAGCGCAACCGGAACCCGTCGCCGCCGCGCCCGAGGCGCCTGCGCCGCAACCGGCACCGGTCGACGCCGGGCCCGCGCCCCTGCCCGAGCCGGAGGATCGCGCGCCCTCGACACGCGCGCTCAGCCCCGACGAGGCCGCCGCGCGCTATGCGGCCACGGGCATCTGGCAGATGGCGCCCGAGCGGCCCGAACCCGAACCCTTCGAGGGGATTGAGGATCTTCATATCGCCTCGGTCGACGGCACGGTGCCGCAGCCCGACGCCGTGGCGCTGAGCGCACCGCGCACGACCTCGGAACAGGCGCCCGAGGCGCCGGTCTCGCCCCCGCCGCCGGGCAGCGTCTTCGACCTCGACGAACGCGGCCTGGTGATCGCCCGTCCAGAGGGCGCGCTGACGCCGCAGGGCGTGCGCGTCTTCGCCGGGCAGCCGCCCGTGGTGCCGCCGTCCCGCGCGGGCGTGCAGGCGCGGCAGGAGGACGCCGAGGCGGCGGCCGCCGCGGCCGAAGAGGCGGAGCGGCGCGCGGCGCTGGCCGGCTTCCGCCCCGTCGCCCGGCCCGCACCCGACCTCTCGCCCGAAGACGCGCCCGACGATACCGGTCTGGTGCAGGGGCCGGACGACGAACTGGCCGGCTATCGCCCCCTGCCCCGGCCGGACGCCCTGCGCGAGGGCCTGGAGGGCGACGCGGAGACGGCTGCGCAAGAGACCGTGGAGGCCGCGACCAACGCGGCGATCCTCGCGGCCACCACGCCGGACGGCGCCGCCGCGCGTGCCGCGCAGACCGACGCGGCGCCGGCCGACGCCGGTCCGCAGGCCATCGATCCGGGCGCGGGCACGCCGCAGGCGGTGCGCGCCTCGCTCGCGCCGGCGGCGCGGCCCGGCGGTTTCGATCGGATGGTGGCCCGCGCGCCGGAGGCCCCGGCGCCCGCCGCCGCGCGCAGCGCGCCGCAGAACGTGCAGCCCTCGATCCCGTCCAACGCCTCGGTGGCGCGTGCAGCGACCGAGCCCAACGCGATCAACCTGCGCCGGGTGAACCTGATCGGCGTCTACGGCGACCCTTCCAACCGCCGCGCGCTGGTGCGGCTGTCGAACGGGCGCTACCAGAAGGTCGAGGTGGGCGACCGTCTCGACGGCGGGCGGATCAGCGCGATCGGCGAGGACCAGCTGCGCTACGTCAAGAACGGCCGCAACCTGGTGCTGCGGATGCCGCAGGGCTGAGGCATCCTCCGCCACTCATCCGCCCTGCCGGGCGTCTTCGCGCCGCACCGCGCGTTCCGGATGTCGCGTCGCCTGGCCTGCGTCGCGCTTCCGGCGGCGCAGGCGCGGTGCCCGAAGCGACGACGGCCCGGCGGGCCGGAGGAGCGTCCCGCTACACGCCGTAGATCGCGCCGATCCGATCCGCCGCCGCCTCGGGCGACATCTCCTCGCTCTCGCCGGTGCGCCGGGAAGTGACTTCCACCTTGCCCTGCGCCAGCCCGCGCGGCCCCACGGTGATCCGCCAGGGCAGACCGATCAGGTCCATCGTGGCGAACTTGGCGCCGGCGCGGTCCTCGGTGTCGTCGTAAAGCGGGTCGAGCCCCTTGGCTGCAAGCGCAGCATAGAGGGCTTCGCAGGCCGCGTCGGTCGCCGCGTCGCCCTGCCGCAGGTTGACGATACCGCAGTGGAAGGGCGTCACCCCCTCCGGCCAGATGATGCCGCGCTCGTCGTGGCTGGCCTCGATGATCGCGCCGACGAGGCGCGAGACCCCGATCCCGTGGCTGCCCATGTGCACCGGCACGCGGTTGCCCTCGGGGTCGCTGACCATCGCGCCCATCGGTTCGGAATACTTCGTGCCGAAGTAGAAGATCTGGCCTACCTCGATGCCGCGCCCGTGCCGGCGGCGGTCTTCGGGCACCTCGGCGAAGACGCCCGCGTCATGGGTATCGTCGGTGCGCGCGTAGAGCGCGGTGTATTCGTCGACGACCGCCTGGCAGTCCGCCCGGCTGTCGTAGTCGATGTCCCGGTCGCCCATGCGGATCTCGGTCACGGCCGCGTCGTAAAAGACCTCCGACTCGCCCGTGTCGGCGAGCACGAGGAACTCGTGCGTGTCGTCGCCGCCGATCGGCCCCGATTCCGCGCGCATCGGGATCGCCTGCAGCCCCATGCGCTCGTAGGTGCGCAGGTAGCTCACGAAATGGCGGTTGTAGGCGTGGATCGCCGCCGCGCGGTCTATGTCGAAGTTGTAGCCGTCCTTCATGTAGAACTCGCGCCCCCGCATCACGCCGAAGCGCGGGCGGATCTCGTCGCGGAACTTCCACTGGATGTGGTAGAGCGTGAGCGGCAGCTCGCGGTAGCTCGACACGTGCGAGCGGAAGATGTCCGTGATCAGCTCCTCGTTGGTGGGGCCGTAGAGCATGTCGCGGTCGTGCCGGTCGCGGATGCGCAGCATCTCCGGGCCGTAGGCGTCGTAGCGCCCGCTTTCGCGCCAGAGTTCGGCGGACTGCAATGTGGGCATGAGCATCGGGATATGGCCCGCGCGCTGCTGCTCCTCGTGCACGATGGCTTCGATGTTGCGCAGCACCCTGTAGCCCAGCGGCAGCCAGGAATAGATGCCGGCCGAGGCCTGCTTGATCATGCCGGCGCGCAGCATCAGGCGGTGGCTGGCGATCTGGGCGTCGGCGGGCGTTTCCTTGAGAACGGGCAGGAAATAGCGCGACAGTCGCATCGGAGCGGCCTCTCTCGGTCATGCACTGGTGGCGCGGTGTAGGCGAGCGGGCGCAGCGTGGCAAGCGGATGGCGGTCGGCGCGCGCCACGCCCTGCGCGCAGGGCCGCGGGGCGTGGCGTCAGCTTTCCGAATGCCCCAGCAGGCGGGCCAGCGCCAGGGGAAGCGGCCAGCGGTTCATGCTGTAGACATGCAGCGCGGGCGCCCCGTAGGCGATGAGCCGGCGCGCCTGTTCCAGAGTCGCCGTCGCGGCGAGCGCCGGCATCAGCTCGGGCGTCTCCTCGCCCTGGCGGAAGAGCCGCTCGAGCCAGTCCGGCACCGTCGTGCCGTTGGCCCGCGCGAAGCCGCGCAGCCGCGTCCAGCCGTCGAGCGGCATGAGTCCCGGCACGATCGGCGCCTCGATCCCGCGCCGCGCGCAGGCCTCGAGAAACCGGCCGTAGGCCGCGGGGTCGAGCACGAACTGACAGAAGGCGACGCTGGCGCCGGCGTCGAGCTTTTCCTTCAGATGCCCGATGTCCTCGTCGAGCGATCCTGCCTCGGGGTGCTTCTCGGGATAGGCGGCGACGGCGATCGTCCAGTCGTGCCGGGCGCGCAGCGCGGCCACCAGATCCGTGGCGTGGGCGAACCCGGGCGGCAGCGGCCCCTGCACGGCACGCGGCCGGTCGCCGCGCAGCGCGAGCACGCGTCGCACCCCGGATCGCCAGAGCCGGTCGGCGGCCTCCAGCGCCTCCTCGCGCGAGAGGCCCAGCGCTGTCAGATGCGCCATCACCGGCCGGCCTGTCCGGCGGGCCACCTCGACGGCGGTGTCATGCGTGCCGGTGCGCGTCGTGCCGCCCGCGCCCATGGTGACCGAAAAGCCCTCGCTCGCCACGGGCGCGAGCCGGTCGACCGTCTCGCGCAGCGCATCGCGCCGGGCCTCCGACCGGGGCGGGAAGAACTCGAAGCTCAGCGGAACGGCCCCGCGCGACTCGACCAGCCGGCGCAGCAGCGCGTCGGTCGGCTGCTCCACGAGCGCCGCGGCGGGTATGGTCTCGGCGCGCAAGACGGCTCAGACCGACCAGTCGCGGCCCTGCGCCCTGGCCCGCTCGCGGGCGCTCGGGTGGGCCGAGGGGCGGAAGGGCACCTCGACCACCTCGGCGTCGACGGGCTGGCCGGAGACGTCGGTGTAGGCCTCGGGCAGCTCGACCTTGAGCTTCGTGCCGATCGCCGAAAGCGCCCAGGGCACGTATCCCAGCGCGATGTTGTGGCCGAGCTCCGGCGACCACCACGGCGAGGTGACATACCCCACGCGCTTGCGCTCCGGCGTGGCGATCAGCCAGAAATCCGGCGCGTAGTCGGTGACCGGCGCGCCGCCCATCGACAACCCCACGAGCTTCAGCCGGAAGGGGTAGCGCCCCCCGTCGATCTCGGTGCGCTGCGCCTCGAGCGCGGCGCGCCCGATATAGTCGGCCTCCTTCTTGCGGGGCACCTGATAGGCGAGATTGACCTGGAAGGGAGAGGTCTCGACATCCATGTCCTGACCCCAGGACAGGATGCCCGCGGCGATCCGGCGGTGGTGGGCGGGCGCAATCACCCGCAGACCGTAGCGTGCCCCCTGCCCGCGCAGCGCATACCAGACGATCTCGGCGTTGAGCGTGGAGTCGCGCACGAAGATCTCGTAGCCCTTCTCGCCGGAGAACCCGGTCTGGCTCACCACCACCGGACAGCCGGCGAGCTCGGTCTCGAGCAGGCCGTAATAGGGCATGTCGTGGATTTCCGCGCCGAAGAGGTCGGCCATGAACTCTTCCGAATAGGGCCCCTGCACCTGCAGGGGCGAGACATCGAGCTCGGCGATGTCCACGTCGTAGCCGAGCCCCACGTTGACGCCCTGCAGCCAGAGCAGCAGATCGCTGTCCGAGGCCGAGAACCAGAACTCGTCGTGGTCGAGCCGCAGGAGGACGGGGTCGTTGAGGATGCCGCCGCGCGCGTTGCACAGGATCACGTATTTGCCGTGCATCGGCGCGATCTTCGTCGCGTCGCGCGTGATGACACGGTTGACGAAGGCCTCCGCCTCGGGCCCGCGCACCCGGATCTGGCGCTCCACGGCCACGTTCCACAGCGTCACGCGGTTCACCAGCGCGTCGTATTCGGCCATGGCGCCGCCGTCCTCGGGCCGGATGTAGCCCCGCGGGTGATACATCCGATTGTAGACCGTGGCGCGCCAGCAGCCGGCCTCGATCGAGAGATGCCAGAAGGGCGACTTGCGCACCCGGGTGGAGATCAGCATCTGCACAGGCGTCGGCCCGGACTGACGCAGATTGACGGGCACCAGGCGATCCGACTGATCGACCTCGGCGACATTGGGATGGGGGCGATGCGGGGACGGTCTGTCGTCGCCTCGATCCTGCATCCGGGCACCTCCGCTCTCGACTCTCCGCGTCGGTCAGCCTCGCGCCCCGAGAGGCGCGGGGCATTGACCTCCGTCAACCCGACTGTCCCGATGCCCCATGCGAAGCATGGCAGACCGGCCGACGGCACGCAAACGCTGCGGTCGCGCGCCGCAATGGAAAAACCCGCCACCATCGCGTAGGCAGGGCGCGACACCTCATCGGCGGAGTCCGCGCCCCATGAGCAGCCCACCGCAGTCACCCGACGACGACCGGGACCGTCGCCGCATGAAGGCCGCGCTCGTGGCGGCGGCGGCGCTGGTGTTCGCCGCGGCGCCGCTCGCCGTGCCGTTCCAGGGATTCGACCCCGACCTCTTCCCGGTGCCGCAGAGCGACCCGCCCGTGCAGCCCGCGGGCTACGCCTTCGCGATCTGGGGGCCGATCTATCTTTGGCTTCTCGTCTCGGCGGGCTTCGGGCTGCTGGCGCGCGCCGAGAGCCCGGACTGGGACGCGCCGCGCTGGCCGCTTCTCGGCAGCCTCGCGATCGGCGCGAGCTGGCTCGCGGTGGCGCAGACGAGCGCGGTTTGGGCCACCGTGCTCATCTGGGCGATGCTGGTTCTGGCGCTGCTCGCGCTCTTGCGCACGCCCGAGCGCGACCGCTGGCTGCTGCGCGCGCCGGTGGCGCTCTACGCAGGCTGGCTGACCGCGGCCTCCTGGGTCTCGATCGGGCTGCTGGGCGCGGGCTTCGGCCTTGGGCCGGGCGCCAACGGATGGGCGGTCCTCTGCCTGCTGGGTGCGCTCGCGATGGCCGCGGCTGTGCAGCTCAGGCGTCCCCGGGCGCCGTTTTACGGTGCGGCGGTGATCTGGGCGCTCGTCGGCGTCGTGGTCGCCAACGCGGGCACGCATTGGGCGGTCGCGGGCCTTGCGGCCGCCGGCGCGGCCGGGATGGCGGCGCTGACGCTTCGGGGGCTCCTCTCGCCCGCGCGCGGCGCCTGATCGCCAAGGGCCGCGGGACGACCCTGCTTGCGGGCCGCGCCGCCGCGTGGAACTGTGCGCGCCAAGGGAGGAGAGACAGCATGTCGGACGAGCGGCGCATCCTCTGGAGCCCCACGCCGGAGCAGGCGCAGGCCACGCACATGGCGCGCTACATCCGCTGGCTCGAGACCGAGCGCGGGCTGCGCTTCGAGGACTACGACGCGCTCTGGCGCTGGTCCATCGACGACCTCGCCGGCTTCTGGAGCTCGATCGTCGCCTTCTTCGACCTGCCCGTCCACGGGCAGACCCGGGTGCTGGCCGAGCGGAGGATGCCGGGCGCGGAGTGGTTTCCCGGGGCGACGACGAATCTCGCCGCGCAGATCCTGCGCCACTCCGGGACCCGGCCCGAGGCGACCGCGCTGATCCTGCACTCCGAAACCTTCGGGCGGGAGGAGATCAGCTGGGCCCGGCTGCGCGACCGGGTGGGCGCCGCTCAGGCCGCGCTGCGCGCGATGGGCGTGGGCCGCGGCGACCGTGTCGCGGCCATCCTTCCCAACACGCCCGAGGCGCTCATCGCGCTGCTCGCCACCGCCTCGCTCGGCGCGATCTGGTCGCTCTGCGCGCCCGACATGGGGCCCACCGCGATCCTCGACCGCTTCCGCCAGATCGCGCCCAGGGTGCTGATCGGACAGGACGGCTACATCCACGCCGGCCGGCGCATCGAGCGCAGCGACATGCTGGAGGAGATCGCCGGCGCGCTGCCCGGCCTCGCCCACCGGGCGATGGTCCCTGCCCTCGGCGCTGTGCCCGCGGGCTGGCACCCCTGGGACACCTCCGGCGCATCGGATGTGCCCGAGGTGGCGGAGCTGCCCTTCGATCACCCGCTCTGGATCGTCTATTCCTCGGGCACCACCGGGAACCCCAAGCCCATCGTGCACGGACACGGCGGCATCCTGCTCGAGCAGGCGAAGCAGTCGCTGCATCAGGACATCGGTCCGGACAGCCGCTTCGCCTGGCTCACCTCCTCGGGCTGGATCATGTGGAACCTTCAGGTCGGCCCGCTGGCGCGCGGCGCGACGGTCGCGCTCTTCGACGGGGCGGCGAACCACCCCGATCTGCTGGAAGCCTGGCGCATGGTGGCGGCCGAACGGCTGACCTATTTCGGGGCGGGTGCGGCCTTCTTCATGGCCTGCCAGAAGGCCGGCGTCGCGCCGGGCGAGGCGCTGGACCTCTCGGCGCTGAAGGCCCTGGGCTCGACCGGCTCGCCGCTCAGCGAGGACGGCTACGACTGGATCTATTCCAGGGTGAAACCGGACATCTGGCTCGCGCCGGTCAGCGGCGGCACCGATTTCGCCGGCGCCTTCGTCTGCGGCAACCCGATGCTGCCCGTGCGGGCGGGCGAGATGCAGTGCCGCGCGCTGGGCAACGCCTGCCGCGCCTGGGACGAGGCGGGCCGGGAGCTCATCGGCGAGGTGGGCGAGCTCGTCTGCACCGAGCCGCTGCCCTCCATGCCGCTCTGCTTCTGGGGCGACGAGGACGGCGCGCGCCTGCACGACAGCTACTTCGCCACCTACCCGGGCGTCTGGCGGCACGGCGACTGGATCGAGATCACGCCCGAGGGCGGCGCGGTGATCTACGGCCGCTCGGACGCGACGATCAACCGCCGGGGCCTGCGCCTGGGCAGCGCCGAGATCTACCGGCCCGTCGAGGCGCTCGACGAGGTGCTGGACAGCCTTGTGGTGGATCTCGAGTTTCTTGGGCGCGAAAGCTTCATGCCGCTCTTCGTGGTGCTGCGCGAGGGTCTCGAGCTGGACGAGGCGCTGCGCGACCGGATCCGGGCAGAGATACGCGGCGCGGTGGGGCCGCGCTTTGTGCCCGACGACATCGTCCAGATGGCCGAGATCCCGCGCACGCTCTCGGGCAAGAAGCTGGAAGTGCCGGTGAAGAAGCTGCTCCTGGGCGCCGATCCCGCCACCGTCGTCAATCGCGACTCGATGGCCAATCCGGACAGCTTCGACGCTTTCACGGCCTATGCCGCCGGGATGGGCCGGCAGACTCGCGCGCCGGCATAGCGGGCGGACACCTTCCGAAGACTCGCGAACGCCGCGAGGCTCCGGATGCCGGCGTGACCGGGGACGCAGGGGCGGCGGCGCGTCTCAGGCCCGCCGGTCGGGCGCACTGGCGGCGAAGGCCAGCCGCATCTGCTTTTCCGTCTCCACAAGCGCGAGGAAGACGGCGCCCACGACGACGATCAGGACTCCGTCGGCCAGCGGCACGGGCGCCGTGCCGAACACCGCCTGCAGCGGCGGCGCATAGGTCAGGGCGAACTGCGCGGCCACCACGCCGGTCACGCAGATCCAGACGACCCGCGTGCCCCGCACCGCCTGCCAGCGGAAGGAACTGCCGTGCAGGTTGCGGATGTAGAAGAGATAGAAGATCTCGAGCACCACCAGCATGTTGAGCGCCATGGTCTGGGCGAGCGGCAGCGCGTATCCCTTGTCGACGGCATAGGCGTAGATGCCGAAGACGGCCGCGAGGAAGAGGGCCGAGACCAGCACGATCTGCCACACCAGCCGGCCCGAAAGCAGCGGCGCGTCGCGCGGCCGCGGCGGGCGGCGCATCGTGCCGCTCTCGGTGGGTTCGAAGGCCAGCGCGAGGCCGAGCGTGATGGCGGTGACGAGGTTGACCCATAGGATCTGCACCGGCGTGATCGGCAGCGCCATCCCCAGGAAGAGCGCGATGACGATGGTCAGCGCCTCGCCCGCGTTGGTGGGCAGAGTCCAGCTGATGACCTTGGCGATGTTGTCGTAGACGGTCCGCCCCTCGCGCACCGCCGCGGCGATCGAGGCGAAGTTGTCGTCGGCGAGCACCAGTTCGGCCGCTTCCTTCGCCGCCTCGCTGCCCTTGCGGCCCATGGCGATGCCAGCGTCGGCACGCTTGAGCGCGGGGGCGTCGTTCACGCCGTCCCCGGTCATCGCCACGGTCAGCCCGTGCGCCTGCAGCGCGGTGACGAGCCGGAGCTTGTCGCCCGGCGAGGTGCGGGCGAAGATGTCGGTCTCCACCACCGTCGCGGCGAGATCGGCGTCGTCCATCGCCACGACATCGGCGCCGGTCAGCACGCGTTGGGTGTTCTGCAGGCCGATCTGGCCGGCGATGGCGCGCGCCGTCGCCGCGTGATCGCCGGTGATCATCTTCACCCGGATGCCGGCGGCGTGACACTCGGCCACCGCCTCGATCGCCTCTGGGCGCGGCGGGTCGATCAGGCCCACCAGCCCGATCAGCGTGAGCTTGCCCTCGAGATCCCCGGCGTCCAGATCGGCCTGGTCGGGGGGCATGCTCCGCGTCGCCAGCGCGATGACGCGCTCGCCCTCCGCCGCCAGCCGCTCGACCATGTCGTGCCAGTAGTCCGGATCGAGCGGCGCGGTCCCGCCGTCGGCGGCGCGCTGGTCGGCGCAGAGCGCGAGCACCGTCTCGGGCGCACCCTTGACGTGGACACACGCCTGCCCCGCCTCGTCGCGGTGCAGCACGGCCATGTAGCGATGCGCGGCGTCGAAGGGGATCTCGTCGATCCGCGCCCAGAACGCGAAGGGCTCGGGCCCGGCACGCGTGATCTTGCCGGCGAGCGCCTTGAGCGCGCCCTCCATCGGGTCGCCCTCGACGCGCCAGCCGTCCTCGGCGCCCTGCAGCACGGCGTCGTTGCAAAGGCCCGCCGCGCGGGCGAACTCCGCCAGAATCGCGTGCTCGGCAGGGTCGGCCTCGGCCTCGGCGAGGCGGATGGCGCCCTCGGGGGCGTAGCCGTCGCCCTCCACGGCATAGACGTGGTCCGCGGTGGCGAGGCTCGCCGCCATCATCTCGTTGCGGGTGAGCGTGCCGGTCTTGTCGGTGCAGATCACCGAGACCGAGCCGAGCGTCTCGATCGCCGGCAGGCGGCGGACGATCGCGTTGCGCCGGGCCATGGCCTGCACGCCCACCGCGAGCGTGATGGTCAGCACGGCCGGCAGCCCCTCGGGGATCGCGGCGACCGAGAGGCCGACGACCGCCATGAAGAGCTCGGAGAAGGGCAGATGCCCGACGTAATAGCCGTAGGCCAGCAGTGCAGCCGCGACGATGAGGATGAAGACCGACAGCCATTTGGCGAAGCGGTCCATCTGGGCCACGAGCGGCGTGGTCAGCGTCTGCACCTGCGAGAGCATCCCGCTGATCCGGCCGATCTGGGTCTCGGCGCCGGTCGCGGTCACGACGCCGCGCCCCGCGCCGGCCGCGACCAGCGTGCCGGAGAACAGCATCGAGGTGCGATCGCCCAGCGCCGCCTGCTCGGCCACGGGCGCGACCGCCTTCTCGACGGGCACCGACTCGCCCGTCAGGATCGCCTCCTCGGCCTTGAGGTTGCACGCGGCGATCAGCCGGATGTCGGCCGGCACCCGGTCGCCGGCCTCGACCAGCACCACGTCGCCCGGCACGAGTTCGGCGGCGTCGAGGGACACGCGCCGCCCGTCGCGCAGCACCGCCGTGCGCGGCGCGAGCATCCCCCGGATCGCCGCCATCGCCTGTTCCGCACGGCCTTCCTGGACGAAGCCGATCACCGCGTTGACCACCACCACGGCGAGGATCACGCCGGTGTCGACCCAATGCTGAAGCGCCGCGGTGACCCCGGCGGAGGCGAGCAGCACGTAGATCAGGAGATTGTCGAACTGCTTCAGGAAGCGCCGCAAGGCGCTGGGCTTCGGCGGCTCGGGCAGGCGGTTGGGGCCGTGGCGTGCCTGCCGCCGCGCGGCCTCCTCCGCGCCGAGTCCCTGCGGCACCGAGTCGAGCGTCCGCAGCACCTCGTCCTGCGGCCGCGCGTGAAACGGCGTTCGGCTCTCGTCCGGCATTGCGGTCCTCTCTGCGGTGCGGGCGGCGCCGCCCGGGGGCTCAGGATGCCTGTCTGTCTTCCGACTCGAGCACGGGAATCTCGGTGCGTTCTTCTTCCTCCGCGCCGCAGAGAAGTTCAACGGCCCGGTCCGCCGCGTCCTGGAAGGGCTCGAGCACCATGTCCGCCCCGGCGGCGAAGAGATCCCCGGTCTCCCGAGTCTGATGCGAGGTGACGGCGACCCGGCCGCGGAAGCCCGCGCCGCGGGCGATCTGGACCAGCGTCATGCGGATGTCCTCATGGCTCAGTCCCGTGGCGTGCACCGGCACGGTGACGACGAGCCATTCCGCCCGCGACAGCGGCAGGTCGGCGACGAACTCGGGATCGGAGGCATCGCCGAACCGCGTCTCGAGCCCGAGCTCGCGCCAGCGCCGCACCGCGAAAGGGCTGAAATCCACCCCCAGCACCCGTATGCCCCGTCGCCTCAGCCGCAGCCCGATCGCGGTGCCGAAGCGGCCGAGGCCGAAGACGATGACCTTGTGCCCGTCGGCGCTCTGGTCCGCCGCATCAGAGGGCTCGCGCGGCGTGCCGCGCCGCTCGAACGCGCCCAGCAGCGGCTCGAAGAGCGCGTAGAGCTGATGCGAGTAGGTGATCATGTAGGTCGAGGCCGCGATGGTCACGAGCCCCACCATCGTCACCAGCCCCAGCGCGTCCTGCTGCAGGTGGCCGAGCGAGACGCCCATCGCCACGAAGATCAGCGAGAACTCGCTGATCTGCGCCACCGTGAGACCGGCGAGGAAGCCCGTCCGCTTGCGGTAGCCCATCGCCCCCATGATCGCCAGCACGATCAGCGGGTTGCCGATCAGCACGAAGAGCGAGAAGACGAGCGCCCCGGCGACATGCGCGCCCAGCAGCGACAGATCCAGCGTCGCGCCCAGGGCGATGAAGAAGAACAGCAGCAAGAAGTCCCGGAGCGGCGCGAGCCGCGCCGCGATGGTCTCGCGATAGGGCGTGGAGGCGAGCGCGACGCCGGCCAGAAGCCCGCCCACCTCCTTGCCGAGGCCGACGAGATCGCCCACCGCCGCGAACATCGCGGCCATGGCGATCGCGAAGATCACCAGAAGCTCGGGCGCCTGCGCGAGCCGCTCGGTCAGCGGATCGGCCACGTAGCGGACGAAGAGCACGACCAGCCCCACCAGCGCGAGCCCCGAGGCCAGCACCGAAAGCACAGAACCGCCGCCGTGCCCGCCTTCGGCCGCCGCCCCGATGCCGATGGCCGAGAGCACGATCATGGCCAGAACGACGACCAGATCCTGCACGATCAGGAACCCGAGCGCGATCTGCCCGTGCAGCGCGTCGATCTCGCGCTTGTCCGAGAGCAGCTTCACGATGATGATCGTCGAGGAGAAGGTGAGCGCGACCGCGACATAGAGGCTCGTGACGTGACCGAGCCCGAGCGCGAGCCCGATCAGATAGCCGAAGAAGGAGGTGAAGGCCACCTGCCCCAGCCCGGTGAGCAGCGCCACCTGCCCCAGCGAGCGGATGAGCTTCACGTCGAGCTTGATGCCCACCAGGAACAGCAGGACGGCGATTCCCAGCTCCGAGAGCAGGTCGATCTGCGCGTCCGAACGCACGACGTCGAGCGCCGAGGGCCCCGCGATCAGCCCCACCGCGATGAAACTCACGATCAGCGGCTGACGCAGCAGGATGCCGAAGAGCCCGATGGCCGCGGCCATGACCAGCAGCACCGCGACCTCGGCGAAGGCGGAATGGTGGATGAGCGCATCGATCATGCGTGGCGACCGTCACAGGACGCCTGCGCTCCGTCGGCGGGCGCCTCGGTGCGCGCCCGTGTCTCCTGCCGGCGCAGGAACTCTTCCAGATCCCGATCGGCGATCCGCCAGCCCTTGCCGATGTCGATCGCGCGCAGCGCGCCGTCCCTGACCCAGTGGCGCACGGTCGCCTCGCTCACCCTGAGCCGGTCCGCCACTTCCCTGACGGTCTGGTATTGGTCCCGTGGCATGGTTTCCCGTTCTTTGGTGCCGTTTCGCTTAACATACAGCAAGACAATGAAGTATGGATGATCTCGATCAAGGGAACTTGCGCACCGGGCAGCACCGGAGCGCGCGGGAGAGCGCGATGAAGACGATCCTGCTGGCGACCGATTTCTCCGCGCGCTCGGACCGGGCGCTGCGGCGCGCGACGCTGCTGGCGCGGCAGGTCGGCGCGCGTCTCGTGGTCGTGCATGTCGTCGACGACGACCAGCCCCCCGACATCGTCGAGACCGAGCGCGCCCAGGCCGAGACGCTCCTGCGCAGGCTCGGGAGCACCCTGCGCGACGTGGACGGCGTCTCCTGCGAGACGCAGGTGATCCTCGCCCTGCCCTTCGTGGGCATCCTGGAGGCGGTCCAGGCGCATGCGCCCGACCTCGTCGTGATCGGCTCGCACCGTCGCCAGGTGCTGCGCGACGTCTTCGTGGGCACGACGGCGGAGCGCACGATCCGCTCGGCCGACCGGCCGGTGCTGATGGTCAACGCCCCGCCCGTCGGTCCCTATACGCATGTCCTTCAGACCACCGATCTCTCCGAGGCCTCGCGCGACGCGCTCCGCCGCTTCGCCGATCTCGGGCTCGGGGCCGGGCTGCGCAACACGATCCTGCATGTCTTCGACGCGCCGGCCCTGCATCTCGCGCTGAGCAGCGCCATGTCCGTGCCGGAGCGCGAGCGCTATCTCGCCGAGGAGCGCGACAAGGCGGCCGCGCAGCTCGCGCAGTTCCTCGCCGCGGCCGAGCTGGGCGACCCCCACCGGAGGCTGCGCCACGAATCGAGCGCTGCGCATCACGAGATCCTCGCCGCCGCGCAGGAGGCGCAGGCGGATCTGGTCGTGCTGTCCACCCACGGCCGCACCGGGATGGCCAAGCTGCTGATCGGCAGCGTGACCGAGGCGGTGCTGCGGACCGCGCGCATCGACGTGCTCGCAATTCCGCCGTCGCGCCACGACTGACCTGACCTGGACGGATCCCGCGCGCTCGCCTCCGGGCGGCTGCCGGCATCGGGCGCATGTCCTTTCCGTCTTCAGCGATCCCCTTCCCGCACCGGCGCCGCGGCGGCCCGGCTTCGCCGCACCGCGGCGCGCGCCGGCTGACTAAGGCTTCCGCAATGTCAACGTTTTAGCCGGCCGCGGCGCGACATGTCGCAAAAAAACGTTGAACCGTCGCAAATCGCCGTTATGACTGGGCGCCACAGGCCGGGCCGCGACACCACACCGCGGTTGCCGCCAAAGATCACGCTGCACCTGCAGCCGGTCCCGCGCCCAGGAGCGCCCGATGAGGACGACCGGCCTGCGCTGCGCACTCGCGTGCGCGCCTCCCGCCGAGGCGGGACAGGTGCATGAAACAGGACCATCACGCGTCACGTGTCCGCCTTCGCGGATGCGCGGACCTTCGTGACGCCGGACGCACAGGGAGCTTTGCATGGCCGACGCAGCCACGGATCGGAATTTCGAGCTGGACCTCGCAGAACAGGCCTATGGCGAGGATCCCCTCGCCGACCGAGAGACCGACCTCTACCGCGGCGAATACGTCATGTCCTTCGTCGAGAAGTGGGACGAGCTCATCGACTGGCGCGGCCGCGCCGAGAGCGAGGGGCAGTTCTTCATCGACATCCTGCGCGCCCGCGGCAAGGAGACGGTGCTCGACGTGGCTGCAGGCACGGGCTTTCACTCGGTGCGCCTGACCGAGGCGGGGTTCAACGTCACCACCGCCGACGGCTCGGCGGCGATGGTGGCCAAGGCCTTCCAGAACGGTCAGGCACGCGGTCTGATCCTCAAGACGGTGCAGGCCGACTGGCGCTGGCTCAACCGCGACATTCACGGCAAGTACGACGCGATCATCTGCCTCGGCAATTCCTTCACCCACCTTCACGACGAGCATGACCGCCGTCGCGCACTCGCCGAGTTCTATGCTGCGCTCAAGCACGACGGCATCCTGATCCTCGATCAGCGCAACTACGATGCGATGCTGGATCACGGCTTCACGACGAAGCACAAGTATTACTACTGTGGCGACCGCGTCACCGCCGAGCCCGAGCACGTGGACGAGGGACTCTGCCGGATGAAGTATTCCTTCCCGGACGGGTCCGAATACACGCTCAACATGTGCCCGATCCGAAAGAACTACGTGCGCCGCCTGCTGACGGAAGCCGGTTTCGCCCGGGTGCGCACCTACGGCGATTTCCAGGAAACCTATGCAGAGGACGAGCCGGATTTCTTCATCCACGTCGCCGAGAAATCGACGCTGCACGTCGCGCGCTGGGGCGGCGGCGCCCGCGAGGCGGGTGAGACGGACGTCCGCGACGTCGCCGAGGACTACTACGACAGCGAAAGCGCCGACGCCTTCTACTCGACCGTCTGGGGCGGGCAGGATCTGCACGTTGGCTGCTACGAGCAGACCAAGGACATCAAGGAAGCCTCCGACGTCACGGTCGACCGCATGATCGCCAAGCTGCCGGAGTTCTCGCGCGAGACGCGCGTGCTCGACATCGGCGCGGGCTACGGCGGCGCGATGCGCCGCCTGATCGGCCAGCGTGGCGGGCAGGCGACCTGCCTCAACATCTCCGAGGTGCAGAACGACACGAACCGCCACCGCAACCGCACGCAGGGTTTCTCCGACACGATCCGCGTCGTGCACGGCGTCTTCGAGGACATCCCCGAGCCCGCCGCAAGCTACGACGTCGTCTGGAGCCAGGACGCGATCCTGCACTCCGACCAGCGCCAGACGGTGCTCGGCGAGGTCTGGCGCGTGCTGAAACCCGGCGGGCTCTTCGTCTTCACCGACCCGATGCAGGCTGACGACGCCGACCCGGTCGCGCTCCAGCCCGTCTACGACCGGCTCCAGCTCACCTCGCTCGGCTCCTTCCGCTTCTACCGCGAAGCGGCCGAGGCGCTCGGCTTCCAGACGGTCGAGCAAGAGGATCTGACCCACAATCTGCGCACGCACTACGCCCGCGTGCGCGAGGACATGCTCGCCAACTACGACAAGCTGCGCGAGAGCGGGGCCTCGGCGGACTACCTCGACAAGATGGCCGTGGGCCTCGAGAACTGGGTGAAGGCGGCCGATCAGGGTCAGCTCGCCTGGGGCATCCAGGTCTTTCGCAAGCCCGCGTGACGCGACCTTCGGGGGGCGGTCCGCCGCCCCCGCAAATCGCGCGCATATTCTTCATGACTCGTTCTCGCATGCTCCGCGCGCCGCGCGCGCCTAGGTATAGCGGGCCGACATAACCGCAAGGCCAGGTCAAAGGGAGAGCGCAATGCCCTCAGAAATCGAGCGTCACGCCGCCGAGCGCATCCTCGTCCTCGACGGGGCGATGGGTACCATGATCCAGGCCGAAAAGCCGGACGAGGCGACTTATCGCGGCGAGCGCTTCGCCGACTGGCCGCAGGACGTGGGTGGCAACAACGAGCTTCTGTGCCTGACCGCGCCGGAGATGATCCGCGGCATCCATACCGCCTTTCTGGACGCGGGCGCCGACATCGTCTGCACCAACACCTTCTCGGCCAACCGCATCAGCCAGGCCGACTACGCCATGGAGGATCTGGTGGGCGAGATGAACCGCGAGGCCGCGCGGCTGGCGCGCGAGGCGGCCACGGCGGCCTCGACGCCCGAGCGCCCGCGCTGGGTGGCCGGTGCGCTGGGGCCCACGAACCGCACCGCCTCGATCAGCCCCGACGTGAACGACCCGGGCTTCCGCAACATCACCTTCGACGAGCTGGCCCATGCCTACGGCGAGGCCGCGCGCGCGCTGATCGAGGGGGGCGTGGATCTGCTGCTGGTCGAGACGATCTTCGACACGCTGAACGCCAAGGCCGCGCTCTACGCCATCGACCTGCTCTCCGAGGAGATGGAGGTGCCGCCGCTGATGATATCGGGCACGATCACCGACCGTTCGGGGCGCACACTCACGGGCCAGACGCCCGAGGCTTTCTGGGCGAGCGTGAGCCACGCGCGGCCCTTCTCGGTCGGGCTGAACTGCGCGCTCGGCGCGGGCGAGATGCGCCCGCATGTCCGCGCGCTCTCCGACATCGCGGACACGCGCGTCTCGGCCTATCCGAACGCGGGGCTGCCGAACGAGATGGGCGGCTACGACGAGACGCCGGAGGAGACGGCGTCGCACCTCGGCGAATGGGCCGAGGCGGGCCTCGTCAACATCGTGGGCGGCTGCTGCGGCACCACGCCGGAGCACATCCGCGCCATCACGCAGGCGGTCGAGGGCAAGGCGCCGCGCAGGATCCCCGAGCGCGCCGAGAGGCTGCGGCTTTCGGGGCTGGAACTCTTCGAAAAGGGTCAGGGGGCCGCGGCATGAGCACGGGCAGCTTCATCAACATCGGCGAACGCACCAACGTCACCGGCTCTGCCAGGTTCAAGAAGCTGATCATGGAGGACCGCTTCGACGAGGCGGTCGAGGTCGCGCGGCAACAGGTCGAGAACGGCGCGCAGATCATCGACGTGAACATGGACGAGGGGCTGCTCGATTCGGCCGCCGCCATGCGCAGCTTCCTCAACCTGATCTCGGCGGAGCCCGACATCAGCCGCGTGCCGGTGATGATCGACAGCTCCAAGTTCGAGGTGATCGAGGAAGGGCTCAAGTGCGTGCAGGGCCGCTCGGTCGTCAACTCGATCTCGCTCAAGGAGGGCGAGGCGGAGTTTCTCGAACAGGCCCGCACGGTGCGCCGGTTCGGCGCGGCGGTCGTGGTCATGGCCTTCGACGAGGACGGTCAGGCCGAGACCGCCGAGCACAAGTTCGCCATCTCCGAGCGCGCCTACAGGCTGCTGACGGAAAAGGCGGGCTTCGACCCGTGGGAGATCATCTTCGACCCCAACATCTTCGCCGTCGCCACCGGCATCGAGGAGCACAACGACTACGCCGTGGCCTTCTTCGAGGCGACGCGCATGATCAAGGAACGGCTGCCGCACGCGCTGGTCTCGGGCGGGCTGTCCAACGTCTCCTTCAGCTTCCGCGGCAACGATCCGGTGCGCGAGGCGATGCATTCGGCCTTCCTCTACCACGGGATCCGCGCCGGCCTCGACATGGCGATCCTGAACGCCGGGCAGATCACCGTCTATGACGACATCCCCGACGAGCTGAAGCAGCGCGTCGAGGACGTGCTGCTCAACCGCCGCGACGACGCCACCGACCGGCTGCTGGCGATCGCGGACGACTACCGCAATTCCGGCGAGGCGCAGAAGAAATCCGACCCGAAGTGGCGCGAGGCGCCCGTCGAGGAGCGGCTCTCCCACGCGCTCATCCACGGCATCACCGATCACGTCATCGACGACACCGAGGAGGCGCGGCAGAAGGCCGAGCGCCCGCTCGAGGTCATCGAGGGCCCGCTCATGGACGGCATGAACGTGGTGGGCGAGCTCTTCGGCGAGGGCAAGATGTTCCTGCCGCAGGTGGTGAAATCGGCCCGCGTGATGAAGACCGCGGTGGGCCACCTCATTCCTTTCATGGAGGCCGAGAAGAAGGCCGCCGGCGACACCTCGGCCAAGGGCAAGATCCTGATGGCCACGGTTAAGGGCGACGTGCACGACATCGGCAAGAACATCGTGGGCGTCGTGCTCGCCTGCAACAACTACGATGTCGTGGACATGGGCGTGATGGTGCCCACCGAGGACATCATCGCCAGGGCCAGGGAAGAGAAGGTCGACGTGATCGGCCTGTCGGGACTCATCACACCGTCGCTCGACCGGATGGTCGAGGTCGCCTCGGAAATGAAGCGGCAGGGGCTCGATATCCCGCTGCTCATCGGCGGCGCGACCACCTCGAAGAAGCACACGGCGATCAAGATCATGCCGGAATACGAGCACGGCGTGGTGCATGTCGACGACGCCTCGAAGGCGGTCGGCGTGGTTTCGCGCCTGCTGTCGAAGGAGCGCAAGCCGCAGTTCCTGGCCGAGGTCGCCGAGGAGTATCAGGGCATCGCCGGCGGCAGCGCAGGCGCGCGCGAGCGCCCGACCGTGCCGCTGGTCGCCGCGCGGGCCAACGCCTTCGATCCGGGCGATCACACCCCCGAGCCGCCCGCGGAGACCGGGCTGATCGACGTCACGCCCCCCAGTATCGAAGAGCTGCGCGGCTACATCGACTGGTCGCCCTTCTTCTGGACCTGGGAGATGCGGCAGACCTTCCCGAAGATCCTCGACGACCCCGAGAAGGGCGAGACCGCGCGCGAGCTCTACGGCCAGGCACAGGCGATGCTCGACCGGATCGCGGCCGAGGGCTGGTTCACGCCGCGCGCGGCGCTGGCGATCTGGCCGGCGAACCGTGACGGCGACGACATCGTGATCTGGGAGGACGAGGACCGCGCCCGGGAGCGCGCCCGCGTCCACATGCTGCGCCAGCAGACCGAGAAGCGCGGCGGGCGGGCGAACATGTGCCTGTCGGACTTCGTCATGCCGGCGGGGACTCCCGACTGGCTCGGCGGCTTCGCCGTGACCTCGGGCGCGGAGGTGCACGCGATCGCGGACGACTACAAGCGCGCGGGCGACGATTACAACGCGATCCTCGTGCAGTCCCTCGCCGACCGCCTGGCCGAGGCACTGGCAGAGGCGATGCACGAGCGCGTGCGGCGCGAGATCTGGGGCTACGCCCCCGACGAGCGGCTGGCCAACGCGCAGCTGATCCGCGAGGCGTATCGCGGCATCCGTCCCGCGCCGGGGTATCCGGCCTGTCCCGACCACAGCGAGAAGCGCGGGCTTTTCGATCTGCTCGAAGCCGAGCGGCGCGCGGGGCTCACGCTCACTGAATCCTGCGCGATGTGGCCCGCCGCGGCGGTCTCCGGCTTCTACTTCGCGCATCCGGAGGCGGCCTATTTCGGCGTCGGCCGCATCGGGCGCGATCAGGTCGAGGACTACGCCGCCCGCAAGGGCATGACCCTCGAAGAGGCGGAGGGGTGGCTCGCGCCGAACCTCGCCTACACGCCCGGCGCGGCGCCGCTCAGGAAATCCGCCTGAGCGCGACCGCCCCGACACCCGAACCACCACAGGGAGACGACCGATGGCCGATACCTGGCTCTTCACCAGCGAATCCGTGTCCGAGGGGCACCCCGACAAGGTCTGCGACCGGATCTCGGACACGATCCTCGACGCCTACCTGCGCGAGGCGCCGGATTCGCGCGTCGCGGTCGAGGCGCTGGCCACGACCAACCACGTCACCGTCGCCGGCGAGGTGCGCGGCCCCGACTCGGTGCTGCGCTCGGTCGAGGAGCTGGTGCGCGAGGCGATCCGCGACATCGGCTATTCGCAGCTGGGATTCGACTGGAAGGATGTCGAGATCGTCAACCGGCTGCACGCGCAGTCGGGCGACATCGCGCAGGGCGTGGACGAGGGCGACAAGGGCGAGGAAGGCGCCGGCGACCAGGGCATCATGTTCGGCTACGCCTGCCGCGAGACGGACGAGCTGATGCCGGCGCCGATCCAGTTCGCCCACCGCATCCTGCGGCTCATGGCCGAGGACCGGAAGGCGGGCCGCCGCCCCGAATTCGGCCCCGACGCCAAGAGCCAGGTGACGCTGAAGTACGAGGGCGGCAAGCCCGTGGGCATCGACGCGGTGGTGGTCTCCACCCAGCATGACGAGGACGTGACCCAGGAGCGCGTGCGCGAGCTGGTCGAGGGCTATCTTGCCGCCGCGCTGCCCGAGGGCTGGCAGGTGCCGGCCGACCGGCTGCTGGTGAACCCGACAGGGCGCTTCGTGCTGGGCGGTCCGGAGGGCGACGCGGGCCTCACCGGCCGCAAGATCATCGTGGACACCTACGGCGGAGCCGCGCCGCACGGCGGCGGCGCCTTCTCGGGCAAGGATCCGACCAAGGTGGACCGCTCGGCCGCCTATGCCGCGCGCTACCTGGCCAAGAACGTGGTGGCGGCCGGCCTCGCCGAGCGCTGCCAGATCCAGCTCGCCTACGCGATCGGCGTGCCCGAGCCGGTGGCCGTCTATGTCGAGACCTTCGGCACCGGCAAGGTGGGCGAGGCCGAGCTGGGCAGCAAACTGCGCGAGATGGTGCGCCTGACCCCGCGCGGCATCCGCGAGCGGCTCGACCTGCTCAACCCGATCTACGCCCGCACCGCGGCTTACGGCCACTTCGGCCGCGCCGCGCAGGAGGACGGCGGCTTCGCCTGGGAGCGCACCGACCTGGCCGCGGACCTCGCGCGCGAGTTCGGACATTCCGTCGCGGCGGAGTAAGCCGCTGCCGGCGATGCCGGGACCGAACGGCGCCGCCTTCCGCGCGGCGCCGTTTTCGCGTCAGCCGGCCAGCGCCTCCTCGAGTTCGCGTGTCAGCCGCCGCGTCTCCTCGGCGCGCGGCTTCGAGAAGCGCGCGAGCAGGAGGTAGGCCACCGGCGTGAGGTAGAGCGTGGAGACGGTGGCGAGGCCCAGGCCGCCCACGATCACCCAGCCCAGCGCCTCGCGCGCCTCGGCCCCCGCGCCCGCCGACAGGATCAGCGGGACGCCGCCCAGCACGGTCGAGGTCATCGTCATCATCACCGGCCGCAGGCGGATGGTGGCCGCGTCCTGGATCGCGTCGCGCACCTCGGCTCCGCGGTCGCGGAGCTGGTTGGCGAACTCGACGATCAGGATACCGTTCTTGGCCATGATGCCGATCAGCATGACCAGACCGATCTGGGAATAGACGTTCAGGCTCTGCCCCGTGAAAAGCAGCGCGAAGGCCGCGCAGGCCAGCCCGATCGGCACCGTCGCCATCACGACGACCGCCGAAATGAAGCTTTCGAACTGGGCCGAGAGCACCAGGAACACCACCGCGATGGCGAAGGCGAAGACCATCACGATGCCGGCATTCGTCTGATCAAGCGTCGCGGCCTCGGCCAGCGGCACGATCCGGTTTTCCTCGGCCATGAGGTCGCCCGCCAGCGTCTCGACCCGCGCGAGCGCGTCGCCGAGCGCCAGCTCGGGCGTCAGCGAGGCGGTGATCTCGACCGAGCGCTGCTGGTTCTCGCGTTCGAGTTCCGGCGCGACGGCACGTTCCTCGAGCCGCACGAAACTCGACATCGGCACCATCTGCCCCGAGCCCGAGCGCACGAAGATATTCTGCAGGTCGCCGGGGTCGTTCACCGGACTCGTCGTCGAGAGCATCTGCACGTCGAAACTCTCGTCCTCGACGAAGACCGAACCCACGGTGCGCCCGTTGAGCACCGCGCGCAGCGCCTCGCCCAGGCCGGTGATGTCGATGCCCAGATCCGAGGCCCGCGTGCGGTCGATCTCGACGAAGAGCTGCGGCTGCGTGGTCTCGTAGTCGAGCCGCACGCTGCCGAAGGCCGGCTCCTGCTGCATCCGCGCCACCAGCGCCTCGGAGAGCTCTGCGAGCTGGTCGTAGCTGTCGCCGGTGATGGCGAAGCGCAGCCCCCGTCCCGCGCCGCGGATGCCCAGCGAATTGGGCTGGATGGCGAAGGCGCGCACGCCGATGATCTGCCTGAGCGCGCCGTTGATGTCGCCCACGATCTCGTCCTGACTGCGCGCGCGCTCGGCCCATTCCGAGAGCGAAAAGACCATGAAGCCGCGGTTGTCGGCGCCGAAGCCCGCGATGGAGAAGACGTTGACGATCTCGCCCGACTCCTGCAGCGGCGCCATCGCCGCCTCGATCTCGCGCATCTTGCCCATGGTGTAGTCGAGCGCGACCCCCTGCGGCGCGCGCACGCTCAGCAGCGCCACCGCGCGATCCTCGCGCGGGGTCAGCTCCTGCCGGATTCCCTCGGCCACGAAGACGGCGGTGGCCGCGAAAAGCCCGGCGGCGAGCAGGATCACGAAAGGCACCGAGAGCGCCCAGCGCAGGCTGCGCGCGTAGAGCGCGGCCAGCACCCCGCCCCCCCAGGCGACCGGCCCGCGGCGCGCGCGCGTGTCGGCCCTGAGCAGCCGGCTCGCCAGCACCGGGCAGAGGGTGAGCGCCACCACCGACGAGATCGCCACCGCCATCGCCAGCGTGAATCCGAACTCGCGGAAAAGCCCGCCCGCCTGCCCCGGCAGGAAACTGAGCGGCACGAAGACCGCCGCCAGCGTGGCCGTGGTCGTGACGACGGCGAAGAACACCTGCCGCGCGCCCAGCACGGCCGCGGCCCGCGGCCCCATCCCCTCGGCTCGGCGGCGCACGATGTTCTCGAGCACCACGATCGCGTCGTCCACGACGAGGCCGGTGGCGAGCACCAGCGCGAGCAGCGTCAGGATATTGACCGAGAAGCCGACGATCCAGATCGCGGCGAGCGTGCCGATCAGCGCGACGGGCATGGTGATCGCCGGGATCAGCGTCGCGCGCGCGTCGCGCAGGAAGACATAGATCACCAGCACCACGATCAGCGTGGCCGCCGCCAGCGTCTTGAGCACCTCCCGGATCGCGCCGTTGATGAAGACCGCGTCGTCGGAGGTGACGAAGATCGCAACGTCCTCGGGCAGCGTGGCGTCGAGCCGGGCCACCGTGTCGTGCACCGCGGCCGAGATCTCCAGCGTGTTGCTGCCCGCCTGCCGGATGACGCCAATGCCCACGCCGGTCTCGCCGTTCGCGCGCAGCACGGTCTCGTTGGGCGCGGGGCCCAGCGTCACGGTCGCCACGTCGCGCACCCGCACATGCGGGGCGAGCTGCAGGTCCTCGAAATCCGAAGGCGCGGCCAGCATCGCGGTGGTGCGCACGTTGATCGACTGCCGCTCGCCCGCCAGATCGCCGGCCGGCGCGTTGAAGCCCGCATCGGCCAATGCGCGCCGCATGTCGGCCAGCGTGAGACCGCGGCTGGCCAGTTCCGCGAGATCGACATCGACGCGGAAGATCGGCGCGCGGTCGCCGTAGACCTGCAGGTCGGCCACGCCCTCGATCGAGATCAGCCGGTCCTCGACCCGCTCCTGCACGATCTGCGTGAGTTCCTGCGGCGATCGGGTGGCCGAGGTCACCGCCACGCGCACGACCGGCTGCGCGTCGGCGTCGGCCTTGACGATCTCGGGATCCTCGGCCTCGTCCGGCAACTGTCCCGAGATGCGGGCCACGGCATCGCGGACATCGGTCGCGGCCACGTCGATGTCCACGCTCTCGTTGAACTCGAGTGTCACGCGACTGCGCCCGAAGCGCGAATTGGACGAGATCGAGCGGATGCCCGCGACGCGGCCGACCGCACCCTCGATCCGGCCCGTCACCTCCTGGTCGATGGTCTCGGGCGAGGCGCCGGGGAATTCCGTGGTGACGGTGACCACCGGGCGGTCCACGTTGGGCAGCTCGCGGATCTCGGCGCCGAAGAGCGCGGCGAGCCCCGCCAGCACGATCAGCGCACTGAGGACATAGGCGAGGATCGGGCGGCGCACGAAGAGCGCGGTGCCCCCCTCCGCCGTCCGGGTGGCGTCCTCCATCATCGGGCCGCCTCTCTCACAGCGGCCGCGCCCCTGCCTCGAGCGCCGCGCGCGGCTCGGCGATGCGCACCTCGGCGCCCGGCCGCAGGTTCTGCACCCCCTCGGTCACGACCATCTCGCCGATCTCCAGTTCGCCCTCGACCAGCACCGACTCCGCGTTGCGCTGGCGGATGGCGACGGGAACGCGCACCGCCGCGCCGTCGCGCACGGTCCAGACGTAGGCCCCATCGCCCGACCACTGCACCGCCAGCGGATCGACCGCCGGGAGCGTCTCGCCCGGAAAGGAGAGCGCCACCTCGAAGGCCATGCCGGCGCGCAGCAGGTCCGCCTCGTTCGGCAGACGGCCCTGCACGCGCAGCGTCCGGCTCGCGCGGTCCACGGTCGCGTCCACCGCATGCACCTCGCCTTCGAGCGTCCGTCCCGGCAGCGCGAGCGCCCGTGCCTCCAGCGGCATGCCCGCCTCGATCCGGCTCGCGACGCGCTCGGGCACGCGGAAGTCGATCAGGATCTCGGACCGGTCGGTGATCGTGACCAGCACGTCTCCGCTGGTGACGCGATCGCCCTCCTCGATGTCGGGCACCCCGGTCCAGCCGGCGATCGGTGCGCGTATCGTGCGCTGGGAAAGATCGTATTCCGCTTGCCGCAGCGCAAGTTCCGCCTGCCGCAGCGCGAGCTCGGCCTCGCGGAGCCGCACCTCGGTCACCGATCCGGTGCCGGCCAGACGCTCGAGGCGCTCGACATCCTCGCGCGCGTCCGCGAGCATCAGCTCGGCCCGCTCGAGCGCGATGCGCTCCGCCTCGTCGTCGAGCCGGACGATCAGGCCACCCTCCTCGACGCGCCCGCCGGGCGCGAAGCCGATCTCGACCACCTGCCCCGTCGCGTCCGAGCGCACATCCACGCCGCGCCGCGCCCGGCCGTCGCCGATCGCCGCGACGCGATCGTCGATGCGGCCTTCCGTCACCGGCTCGGCGACGACCGTCGCCGGCCCGCCGCCGCCCCAGCCGCCGCCGCCCTGCTCATCGGCCTCGACATGTTCGATCCCCACGAGGTCCAGCACGCCGATCCGGTCGAGAAACGGCAGCCAGGACGGCACATAGGCGATCCACAGCGCCAGCGTGCCGGCGATCACCAGAGCGGAGAGGAGCAATTGTCGAAACATTCTCGGCGAGAGCCTCCGGCGGTGCCGGAAAGCATATAGCGCGCCGCGCGAAATGTCACAGCCGCGCGGTCACGGCCCCGAGAGCGCCGCGTCAGCCCAGCCCCTTCTCGCGCAGTTGGCGCCGGGCGTCTTCGCCCTTGTCGAGATCGAGTCCCATGCCCTCGAGCACGGCGCCGGTCTTGGAAAACTGCACGTCCGAATAGGCCACGATCTCGAAGATGTTGCCCCAGGGATCCCGGAAGCGGTTGCGCCCGACCGCCGCGCCAAGCTGATCGGCCGCGGCCATGACGGCCTCGCGGTCGTCCACGACGAGCCCGAAATGACGGTGCGTGTCGGTCTCGACCGGGCCCGGCTCGCTCAGGGCGAGGAACTGGTCGCCCATGTCCACGAAGGCGCGGCCCTCGCCCCGCCCGCGCAGCCGGATCTCGAAGATGCGGCCGAGAAAATCCAGCGCCGCCTCGACATCGCCCACCTCGATCGCGACGTGGTTGATCCCGACCATCCGGGCCCTGCCGCCCTCTTCACTGTCCGCTGGCATCGCGTCCCGCCTCCTTCGGCGGCGTGGTGGTGCCTCGGGAACCCGGCCCTCGGCTTCGGAAGGCGAAGGATGAACCGGAACCGGCACTCACGTCAAGAACGCCGGAAAGGCGAGGGATTTCATTCTCATGCGGGCCATTCCTCCACCACGCACCGTCCCGTCGGAGGCCGGTGCTCAGCGCCGCTCGAGGGCGTCCATGTCGATCTCGACGCGGTCCGACAGGCTCGCGAGACTGTCGTGGAGCAACTGCAGCGCATAGGCGGGGTTGTGCGTGTAGGCGCCCGGATCCAAGGCCACGAACTGGTAGTTGTAGGCGGCCTTCAGCAGGCGGGGCGTCCAGGTCGTGTATCGATTGGGAAAGACCGCCTCGGCCTCGGCGATCTGCCCGTCTCCGTCCGAGTCGGTGAAGAAGTACGGGAAGCTGCCGGGCGCGTAGGCGATGGGCGTGCCGATCACCTCCTGCGCGTAGGTGCGGATCGCTGCCTCGAGCTGCGCATGCAGACCCATGATCTCGGCATGGATACCGCCCGCCGTCGAGCCGTCGCCGTCGAAATCGGCGTGGCGCATCCGGATCGCGCGCAGATCGTCCACCCCCTGATGGCAGCTCAGGCAGCCCTCCGCCGCGACCTCGGCGTCATGCGCCTGATGGCAGTCGAGGCAGGTCTGCGCGCTCGGCACATGGGCGAAGGTGCCGGCGTAGTCGCGGCCCGCGTATTCATAGCCGCCGCGAACGTCCGCGCCGTGCGTGACCGCCGCAGCGAGGCCGTAGTGGACGTTGATGAAGGACAGGTCGGCCGACACGGCGTCCTCCTCGATCTCCGCGACGGCCTGGGCCACGGCATCGCCCGAATACCTGCCCTGGTGGCAGACGTAGCAGGTCGCGTTGCCCCCCAGCCCCGACTGCGTCACGCCCGACGGAAAGCGCACCGCGTCGAGGGCGTGGCCCGCCGCGGTGTGGCAGGAGGCGCAGCCGATCACCGTGTTGATCGTGCCCGGGTGCTCCACCGACAGCGCCGGGCTTCCGTCCACGCCCAGATAGTCGAGCATCCCGGTCTCGGAGTGGCAGGCGGCGCAGGCGGCCGGTACCTCGCCCTCGTCGTTCCAGTAGGTGAAGGAAGGCGAGCTGTAATTCCCGTGCGGCCCGTCGAGCCAGGCTTCCGTGATCGCTTCCAGGCTGAAATCCTGGGCAAGCGCCGGCGAGAAATGCGGCAGCGCCGCGACTGCGGCGACGAGTGCGCGCGGCGCGCGGAGCGGGAGCATGGGCCTTCCTCCTTCTGCATGCTAGCCAGCCTGGAGTCGATCATACGACTGTAACCGTATTCTGTAACATCGCGTCGCGCCTGGCACGCGCCAAATGTATCAACAGGAAGCATCATGACCGCTCCGCAGACCCCTGCCGAAATCGAAGGCGCGGCCACGACGCGAGAGGCGTCTGCCGGGCGCCGGGGCGCGCGGATCAGGATCTCGGCCGCGTGGCTGGCGGCGCTCTACCCGGGCGTCTGTCTCGCGCCTCTCGCGCTGAGCTTTCTCCGTCCCGTCGCGCCCGCGCATGCCTGGGAACTCGCCGCGGCGGGCCTGGGTATCGCGGCGCTGGCTGCCATGGCGGTGCAGTTCGTCACCTCCGGTCGCTTTGAGGCGTTCACCGGCGCGCTGGGCATCGACCGGATCATGGCCTTTCACAAGGTGGCGGCCTGGTGGGTGCTGCTGGCGCTGCTCCTGCATCCGGTCGCCTATGTGGTGCCGACCTGGCTCGATGACCCGGCGCTCGCCATGGAGCGTATGGTCGCCTATCTCACGCTGCCGCACTATCGCAGCGGCGTGGTGGCCCTTGCGGCGCTGCTGGCTGTCGTTCTTCTGGCCGACCTGCGCGAGCGGCTGCCCTGGCCTTACGAGCTGTGGCGCGCGAGCCATCTCCTGCTCGCGATCGTCGCGCTGGGCGGCGGGCTGCACCACGCCGTGCATGTCGGCCGGTTCAGCGCCGAGGGGCCGGTAGAGCTCTACTGGTGGGCCGTCGGCGCGGCGGCCCTGGCGGCGCTCGCCACGCTCTACGGTTGGCGCTGGCTGCGCCTGCACCGTCGGCCCTGGCGGCTCGCCTCGGTCACGACCCTCGCCGACCGTCTCTGGGAGATGGACATCCAGCCGGTCGAGGGCACGCCCGCCCTGCCCTACGCCGCAGGACAGTTCGTCTGGATGACGGTGGGTGGACGGCGCTTTCCGCTCTTCGATCACCCCTTCTCCATCGCTGACAGCCCATTGCGGCCGGGCGTGTCGCTCATCGTCAAGGAAGCGGGGGATTTCACCGACACCGTCGGCACGCTCGCGCCCGGCACGCCCGTCGGGATCGACGGCCCGTATGGCGACTTCACGCTCGAGGCGCACCGCGGCGACGGCGTGCTGCTCCTGGCGGCCGGCGCGGGCATCGCGCCGATCATGGGGCTTCTGCGCGACCTCGCGGCGCGGCGCGACCCGCGGCCCGTCCGCCTCGGCTACGCAGCAGGGCGGCCGGCGAACATGGGCTGTCTCGACGAGATCGCCGGGCACGGCGAAAGGCTCGATCTCGACTCCCTGCTCGTCGTCGAGGAGGGCGGTCCCGGCTGGCGCGGCGAAACCGGCCTGCTCGACCGCTCCAGGCTCTCGCGGCTGCTCGAGGGGCTGGACCCAGAGCAGTGCGTGGCGATGATCTGCGGGCCGGGCCCGATGGTCACGGCCGTCTGCGATACCCTGCTCGAGCTCGGCGTGCCGATGGAGTGCGTGATCTACGAACGTTTCGACTACGCCGGCGGGCGGTCCCGGCAGGACCACCGGAGGATGCGGCGGTTTCTGGGGCTCGGCGCAGCGCTCGCGCTGGGCGTCGCGGCCTTCGTGGCGATGGCCGCGTGACCGCCCCATCCGGCCTTGCATCGAGGCCGGCCGGGAGGGACAGGCGGGCCTGCATCCCGGGTCGGTATGCTCTGCGAGCATGTCTCCACGTCCGGACCTGCCCCCGCAGATCGGCCGCAACCTCGCAACGCGCGACGGCCCGACCGTTGGATCTCCGGTCGCGGCGTCACGTCCGGTCGTCGGCCGCGCGGCGAAGACGTGTCAACGGCCAGCCCCGGGGATGTAACGGAACGTGAAGGCGCGGACGCGGCCGCCGGCAGCGCCACGAACTAGGCTGCTTCCGGCGATGCGAGGCCCTGCGCGGCCCGGTGAGCGGCGTCGCGCGCCGCCTCCGTCAGGCCGCCCGGCGCCGGCGCGGCCGCCGCCGTTTCGGCGCCTGCGTCGCGGCTCCGCCGTTGCCGCCGCCGCGCGGCCGACGCGGAGCCGACCCCTCGCGCCGTCCGGCCTTGCCACCTTCGATGCGGAGCGGGCTCGTTCCGCTCGCGACCGGGATCTCGGTCTTCATGAGCTTCTGGATCTCATGGAGGAGCTCCGCCTCGTCGGGCGCGCAGAAGGCGATCGCCTCGCCCTCGCGCCCGGCCCGGGCGGTGCGCCCGATGCGGTGCACGTAGTTGTCGGGCACCTCGGGCAGATCGTAGTTGATCACATAGGCAACGCCGGGCACGTCGATGCCGCGCGCGGCGACGTCGGTGGCCACGAGCGTCGTGATCTCGCCCGCGCGGAACGCGCGGATGGCCCGGTCGCGCTGGCCCTGGCTCTTGTTGCCGTGGATCGAGGCAGCGTTGAAGCCGTCGGCCACGAGCCCCTTCATCAGCTTCTCGGCCCCGTGCTTCGTGCGCGCGAAGACGAGCGTCAGCGCATCCAGATCGCGCGAGAGGATCTCGCGCAGCCGCGCCGGCTTCTCGGCCTTGGGCAGGAAGTGCACGGACTGCGCGATCTTGTCGGCGGCCTTGCCCGGCGGCGCCACCTGCACGCGGCGCGGGTCGGTCAGGTAGGCGCGCGAGAGCTCCTCCATCTGCTTGGGCATGGTGGCCGAAAAGAGCATCGTCTGGCGCGGCGTGCCGAGGCGGGGCGCGATCTTGCGAAGCGCGTGGATGAAGCCGAGGTCCAGCATCTGGTCGGCCTCGTCCAGCACGAGATGGCGCACCTGGCCCAGATCCACCGCCCGGCGTTCCATCAGGTCGATGAGCCGTCCGGGGGTGGCCACGAGGATGTCGGTCCCGCGGGAGAGCAGGTTGATCTGCCTGCCGATCGACTGGCCGCCCACGACGGTGGCGACCCGCAGCCGGGTGCCGTCCGTCAGCTGACGCAGGCTCTCGGCGATCTGGTTCGCCAGTTCCCGCGTCGGCGCGAGGATCAGCGCCTTCGCTGTCCCGGGCTGCGGCTTGCCGGGCGCGCCCAGCAGGTGGTGGACGATCGGCAGGCCGAAGGCGAGCGTCTTGCCCGTGCCGGTCTGGGCGAGGCCGAGGATGTCGTGCCCCTCCATCGCCAGCGGGATCGCCCGGGTCTGGATCGGGGTGGGCTGCGTGAATCCCGCGCGCGTCAGCGCGGTGTCGAGTTCCGGCGCGAGGCCGAGCATGTCGAAATCGAACAAATCGTATCCTTTGCACCGCGACCGGACAGCGAGCCGGCGCGGCCGATGAGGGGCCGCAAAGGCGCGGCCGGCGAGGGTTCGCGGAACCTTCGAGGGAACGGGCCTCTCCCGCGCCTTCCAGGCATCGCGTCAGGCACCCTGCGTGATGGGGAAACTGAAGTCTTTGCGCGCTGATGGCCCCTCGGGCGGGGCGCGGCATGCTCACGCGGCAGCGCAGCGCACGGGTCAGATGACCTTTCGGCGGTGCATTGTCAAGCGGCGCAGTCCGATCCGCGCCGGTTGCGTGATCCCGCCGTCGGGGCGCGCGAGGTTCCGCGCCATGGGCGTCTCCATCCGTCCCCGGCGAAACCGGCCCGCATCACGCGGCCTTTTCGTCCGGCCGGATCCCCGAGATCGCCTGGATCAGGTTGTCCTCGGTCACCTCGTCCGAGGTGAAGCTGCGGATCAGTTCGCCGTGATACATCGCCACGATCCGGTCCGAGACGTGCAGCACCTCCGGCATCTCCGAGGAGATGACCATCACCGCGTAGCCCTGCGCCGCAAGATCGCGGACCAGCTTGTGGATCTCCGACTTGGAGCCCACGTCGATCCCGCGCGTCGGCTCGTCCACGATGAGAAGGGTCGGATGCATCGACAGCCACTTGCCGATCACGATCTTCTGCTGGTTGCCGCCGGACAGGTTCCCGACGAGCTGGCGCCAGCCCGGCGTGCGGATGTCGAGCCGGTCGCGGTACTGGTCGAAGATCGCGACCTCCGCGCCTTCGGCCACGAAGGGCCCGGCCTTCAGGTCGTCCACCTGCGGCAGGGTCATGTTGTCCCGACAGTTCATGCCGAGCACCAGCCCCTGCCCCTTGCGGTCCTCCGGCACGAGGCTGATGCCGCGGGCGATGGCGTCGGCGGGCGAATGCAGCCGGACCTCCTCACCGTCGAGCAGGATCTGCCCGAAGGAGGGTTCGCGCAGGCCGAAGAGCGTCTCGGCGATTTCGGTGCGGCCGGCGCCCACCAGCCCGTAGAAGCCCACCACCTCGCCGCGGCGGATCTCGAAGCTCACGTCCCGGTAGAGATCGCCGCAGGAAAGGCCCCGCACTTCCACCGCGACGTCGCCAAGCTCGGCATGGCTCTCGTTGCGCGACAGGTCGAGCGAGCGGCCGATCATCAGCTGCGTCACCTCGTCCTCGTCGGTCTCCGCCGTCACCAGCGTGCCGCGATACTGCCCGTCGCGGAGAACCGAGATGCGGTCGGTGATGCGGAAGATCTCCTCCATGCGGTGGGAGATGTAGATGATGCCCACGCCCTGCCGCTTGAGATCCTCGATCACCTCGAAGAGCACCACCTTCTCGGCGTCGGTGAGCGAAGCGGTCGGCTCGTCGAAGATCACCGCCTTGGCGTCCACCGTCAGCGCGCGGGCGATCTCCACCATCTGCTGGTTCGCGATGGACAGCGTGCCGACCACGGTGCGCGCGTCGAAGCCCACCTTAAGCTGCGCGAGGATCTCGTCGGTCCGGGCGTGGAGCGTCTTCCAGTCCACGCGGCCGAAGGACTTGCGCGGCAGCTCGCCGAGATAGATGTTCTCGGCCACGGTGAGTTCCTCGGCGAGGCTCAGCTCCTGGTGGATGAAGACGATCCCCTTGGCCTTGGCGTCCAGAGGGTTGGCCATCACGACCGGCTCCTCGCCCACGAGGATGCGGCCCTCGTTGGGCTGGTGGATGCCGCCCAGCACCTTCATCAGCGTCGACTTTCCCGCCCCGTTCTCGCCCATGAGCGCATGGACCTCGCCGGGCAAGACCTCGAAGGACACCCCGTCGAGCGCGCGCACGCCCGGGAAGGTCTTGACGATGTTCTCGAGCCGGAGCGCCGGTGTCTTGTCGGTCATACCCGCAGGGCCTCCTTGCCCCTCACGTTCAGCTGACGGTCGAGGAACAGCACCGCGATCAGGATGAGGCCGATCACGAGGTTGACCGTCTCGGTGTCCGCGCCGATGTGGCCGAGGCCCTTGCGCAGGATCTGGATCGCGAGCACGCCCCCGAAGGTGGAGATGATCGAGCCCGACCCGCCGGTGAGCTTGGTGCCGCCGAGCACCACCGCCGTGATCACCCAGAGCT
This sequence comes from Rhodosalinus halophilus, assembly GCF_003298775.1. GTDB lineage: Bacteria > Pseudomonadota > Alphaproteobacteria > Rhodobacterales > Rhodobacteraceae > Rhodosalinus > Rhodosalinus halophilus. Next base: position 135,554 of record NZ_QNTQ01000001.1, read on the forward strand.
CGTAGAGCGTGCCGTCGTTGGGGTTCACGGAGCCGGACTCGGAGTAGAAGACCACCGCAGAGAGGGCCGCCAGGAAGCCGATGATCATGAAGTTGATCATGATGTGCGGGCCCACGCGGATGCCCGCGTTGACCGCCGCCTCGCGGTTGTCGCCGATGGCGTAGGCGTTACGGCCGTGGACGGTGCGGTTCATCAGCCACCACATCGCGGCCGTCACCAGGAGCAGGAACCACGTCGCCGTGTGCAGCCCGAGAAACTGCGCCTCGGCGAAGTCCACCAGCGTCCAGTTGAGGTGCGAGGTCGGCTGCTCGCCGTTGTACATGAAGACGAGCCCGCGGAAGCCGAGCATGGCGCCCAGCGTCACGATGAAGGCGTCCACGCCCGTCTTCCAGACGATGAAGCCGTTGATCGCGCCGAGCGCCACGCCGGTGAGCAGCGCGAACATCCAGGCGAAGGGGATCGCCCAGTCGCCCATCGCCGCCATGAAGGGCCAGGTCATGCTGTCCAGCAGCACGATCGCGGCCAGCGCGAAGGTGGCGCCCACGCTCAGGTCGATGTTCCCGTTCACCATGATGAGCGTCATGCCCATGGCGATGATGCCCAGCGGCGCCGACTGCTTCAGCAGAAGCAGCATGTTGTCCCAGTTCATGAACGCCTTCTCGGAAAGCGACATGAACTCTCCGGCGATGGAGAAGAAGATCAGCTCGAGGACGATGAAGCCCCAGATCGCCCCGCGCTTCAGGAAGGTGCTCAGTTGTCCCGGTGCCATGGTCCGCTCCTTCACGCGATGGGCGACAGCAGGCGGCCGCGCTTGGCCGCGACGTCGAGCCAGACCGCGAGGATGATGATGATCCAGGTCACGACGTACTGGACGTAGAACTCGAGCCCGATCAGCAGCAGCCCGTTCTGGATGAAGCCGAGGATCAGCACGCCGATCACCGTCTTGAAGATCGTGCCCGAGCCGCCCATCAGCGAGGCGCCCCCCAGGATGACGGCGGCGAGCACCTCGAGTTCCATCCCCTGCCCGACGGTGTTCTGCGAGCCCATGGAGCGGCTGGCCTGGATGAGCCCCGCCGTGGCCACGCAGAAGGCCGAGACCAGGTAGCAGGAGAAGACGACCCTTGCCCGCCGGATGCCCGAGAAGGTGGCGGCGGTGCCGTTCCCGCCCACGGCGTAGACCTTCCGCCCGAAGGGCGTCTTGGCCAGCACGATGCCCAGAAGGGCGGCGAGCGCCGCGAAGATCAGGATCGGCACGGGGATGCCGAGCGCCTCGCCCTGGCCGAAGACCGAGAACCAGGTGCCCTCCTTGTCGGCGATGTCCATGTTCTGGCCGCCGGAATAGGTGAGCGTGAGGCCGTGAATGGCCGAGAGCATGCCCAGCGTGACGATCAGCGAATTGAGCCGCAGATAGCCCACGAGGAAGCCGATCACCGCCCCGATCGCCAGCGTCATGGCGAACATCGCCGGGATCGCCAGCGCCGGCCCGAGCTTGTCGTGCAGGTCGAGCACCACGATCGTCGAGAAGCTCATGAGCGAGCCCACCGAGAGATCGAGGTTGCCGCTGATCACCACGAAGGTGACCCCGAGCGCCATGACCCCCAGAATCGCCGAGGACCGGATGACGCCGAGAATGTTGTCGGGCTCGAGGAACCGCTCGTTGGCGACGGTGAACCCGACCATGAAAAGGACGAAGGCGATCAGGATTCCCTGGCGGGCGAGGAATGTGCCCACCTTCGCCCCTGTCAGGCCGCCGGTCCGCGCGGCGGGCCGGCTCTGCATGGCCTCGCTCATGGCTGTCTCCTCCCAAGCCCTTGCGGGCGCCGTCGGGCAGCGGCGTCAGACGAGGGTCATGCCCCCGTCGATCATGACGACCTGCCCGGTCATGTAGTCGCTCTCGCGCGCGGCGAGGAACGTCGTCGTGCCGGTGATGTCGGCGGGCGTCGCGACGCGGCCCTTCAGGATGTCGGCGGCGAACTCCTCCATCGCCTGCCCGGGCCGCTCTGCGGCGCCGATCTCCATCAGGTCACGGTCCACCTGGTCCCACATCTCGGTGGCCACCACGCCGGGCGCGAAGCCCGTCACGGTGATACCATGGCGCGCGAGGTCCCGCGCCCCCGATTGCGTGAGCGAGACCACCGCCCACTTCGAGGCGCAGTAGGGCGCCACGTTGTCGAAGCCCTGGCGGCTGGCAATCGAGGCAGTGTTGACGATCTTGCCCGCGATCCCGTCGGGACCCTTGCCCTGCGCGATCATCTGGCGGGCCGCCTCCTGCATGCCGATCAGGCAGCCGAGACCGTTCACGCCCATGATGAAGTTCCAGTTCTCCTCGGTCACGTCCATGAAGTTCATGGGCTTGTTGACGCCCGCGTTGTTGAACTTCACGTCGAGCCGGCCGTAGCGCTCCACCACCTGCGAGACCGCGTTGCGCACCGAGGCGCGGTCGCGCACGTCGAGCCCGACCGCCATGGCGTTGCCGGCATTGCCGTTGAGGCGCGCGTTGGCCGCCTCGGCGACCTGCGCCGCGCCCTCGCCGTCGAGATCGGCGAAGCAGACCTGCGCGCCTTCCGCGAGCAGCGCCTCGCCGATGGCCCGCCCGATCCCGCGAGCCGCGCCCGTCACCAGGCAGACCCGCCCCGATACGCGTCCCATGCCGACCTCCCGCACGAAGTGTCCCAGCCTTGCCGGAAGCGGCCGCGGCGCCGGAGCCCCGCGACCGCCCGGGGAGGTTCGCTCAGAAGACGGGCTTGGAGAAGTCGCCCATGTTCTCCTGGGTGATCTTCGGCGTGTCGAAGTAGTTCAGGAACGGCACGTCCTTGCCTTCGAGCACGTCGATCGCGGTCTGGAGCGCGGCTTCGGCGTCGTCCACGGGCGACTGGTAGATCGACCCCCAGTAGTCGCCGTTGGCCATCGCCTCGTAGCCCACCGCGAAGTTCGTCGCGCCGACGAAGACGATGTCCCCGGCGCGGCCCGCGGCCTTGGCCGCGTTCAGCGCGCCCACGCCCATGTTGTCGTCGCCGGCATAGACGCCGTCGATGTCGTCGTACTTGACGAGGAAGGCCTCCATCACCTGCTGGCTCTTTTCGCGGTTCCAGTCGCCCGGCTGCGTCTCCATAAGGGTCACGTTCGGGCAGACCTCGGGCAGACGGTCCTCGAAGCCCTTGGCGCGCTCGATCGCGGTGGTGTAGCCCGGCTGGCCAGAGATCTGGACGATCTGCGCCTCGTCCTCGATGCCCATCTCCTTGAAGCGGTCGCACATGATCTCTGCCGAGCGCGCGCCCTGGGTGATGTTGTCGGGACCCGAGAAGGACGCCACGAAGTCGAAGCCCTGCTTGGCGATGTTGGAGTTCGTGACGATCACCGGGATGTCGGCCTGGAACGCCTTGCGCACCGCCGGGATCACCGCTTCGCCGTTCGTCGGCCAGATGATGATGGCGTCCACCTCCTGCTGGATGAGATCCTCCATCTGCGCGATCTGGCGGGCCACGTCGCCGCCCGCGTCGAGCACCACGGTCTCGACCATGTCGTTCGCTTCCGCGGCTGCGATGAAGGCCTTCTCGTAGGTGGTCTGGTAGCTGTCGACGCCCACGTTGTTCTGCGTGATGCCGATCCGGTATTCCTGGGCGGTCGCCGCCCCGGCGAGGCCGAGGCCGGCGGCGGTGGTGGCGGCAAGCATGCTGCGCAGTTTCATTCGGATTCTCCTCCCGGTTCGTCTGCAATCTGTTCTGGCCCCGCACCCTCCTCCGGGCGGGGGAATCGCCGCGGTCCCTGGCGGCGAACATCGCTGACCTTGCGCCCTCGGGCTCTGCCGCGATGCCCATAACTTGTCCACAATGGAGCAACAGATATCCATTTTGGATACAGTGGCGATATCACGCCCTGTCCGGAATGAACATGTTGCGAGGGCCCAGTATGGCGCAATCGAGAAAATCCAGATCGAACGAAACCGCCGGCGCCGACGCGCCGCGCCCGCCCAAGGCGACCTTCGGAATGAGCAAGATCGGCAAGCTTGACCCGCATTCGGCCGCGATGCCCGCGGCCAAGGGCGACGCCTTGCGCCTGATCGGCTACATGGAGGATCTCTGCGAGGAGGTGGAGGGCACGATCGAGCTCGTCTCGACGGACCCGCATCTGCGCATGGCGCTCTACCTGCTGCGCTGCCACTTCGAGGGCCGGACGGTCACGCCAACCTCGATCATCGGCGCGAGCAACGTGCCCTACGCCACGGGCACCCGCCGGCTGCGCGCGATGCTTGAGGCGGGACTCATCGAGCAGCGCGCCCGCACGGCGAGCGGCAAGACCTTCTCGCTGCACCCGAGCCCCGCCCTGCTGGAGGCCTGGACGCAGCTCGCCGACCGGCTGCGCCGGCTCACCGAAGCCCGGCTCGGCCTCGGCGCGCGCGATCCCGCCACGGACGACTACTATTTCGGCGGCTCCTACCGCGTGGCCCATGCGGTGCCCGCGCTCGGGGCGCGCAGCGAGCCGCTGCGCCTTGCCGGCGGGCTGCGGGTGCTGGCCCACGGCGACCCGACCTTCATGGTCATGGACAATCTCAAGCGCCAGTTCGAGCAGTCCATCGGGCTCTCGATCCACCAGCGCGCCTTCTCGATCGACCGGCTGCGCGACGAGGCGCTCAAGAACGCCGAGCGCAGCACCAGCCGCTACGACATCGTCGCCGTCGACCTGCCCTGGATCGGCGAATTCGTCGAGAAGGGCGTGCTGATGCCGCTCGACGCGGTGATGGACGTGGCGCGCCTCGACCCGGCCGACTTCCACACCGCCGGCTGGGCGGCCACCCACTGGGGCGGCCGGCCCTATGGCGTGCCGGCGCAGACCACGCCGGAGCTGCTCTTCTACCGCAAGGACATGTTCGCGCAGGCGGGGCTGGAGCCGCCGACGACCACCGAGGCGCTGCTCGACGCGGCGCGCGCGCTGCACGACCCGGGCCGCGGCGTCCACGGGATCGCCTGGAACGCTGCGCGCGGCACGGCGCTCGGCCACACCGTCCTGATGACGCTCGCGGATTTCGGCCAGCCGGTGCTGGACCTCGCGCCGATCTCGGGCGGCTTCGACTGCGCCGACCTCGCCGGCGGCACCCACCGCCCGACCATCGACACCGAGGCGGGGCTCGCCGCCGCCGAGTTCCTGCGCGAGCTTCTCGGCTATTCGCCGCCCGACATCCTTTCGATGTCGTGGTACGAGCGCATCCGCCCCTACGCGGCGGGCTCCGTCGCCATGGCCTACGGCTACACGCTGCTGGCGCCCTATTTCGAGCTCGACCCGTCCTCGCCCGCCTGCGGGCAGACGGGCTACCTGCCGCATCCGCCCGGCCCGGGCGGCAGCTCGGTCGCGCCAGTGGGCGGCTACGCGCTCGGCATTCCCGCCAATCTCGCGCCCGAGCGCCGCGAGGCGGCCGCCGAGGCGCTCACCGTCTTCACCTCGCCCGAGGCGCAGAAGCTCTTCGTGCTGAACGGCAGCCGCACCAACCCGCGCTACTCGGTTGGCGCCGACCCCGAGGTGCGGCGCATCTCGACGATCTTCGAGGCGGTGGAGGCGATGTCCTGGCGCGACGAGCTCCAGTTCTGGCCGCGCCCGCCGATCCCCCGGATCAGCGACATCATCCGCATCTGCGGCGAGGAATTCCACGACATGCTGCGGGGCCTGAAATCCCCGCGCGAGACGCTGCGCGCGGCCCAGTCCCGGGCCGACGCGCTGTTCTGAGACACCAGGGACCGAGGGAGGAGCGACATGGACCCCGAACGCCTCAAGGGCAAGAACATCCTGATCACCGGCGCCGCGAAGGGCATGGGCGCGGCCAACGCCCGGCATTTCGCCGAGCAGGGCGCCAATGTCTGCATCGGCGACATCGACATCGACGAGGCGGAGAAGGTGGCCGGGGAGATCAACGCCCGCGGCAACGGCCAGGCGATCGCGGTGAAGATGGACGTCACCCGGCGCGAGGACAACGCCGCCGCCGTCGCCGCCACCGTGGACGCCTTCGGCGAGATCAACGTGGGCCTCTTCAACGCCGGCCTCAACAAGCCCCGGTTCTTCATGGATATCGACGAAGACAACTGGGACATGATCATGAACGTCAACACCAAGGCGATGTGGCTCGGCATGCAGGAGACCGCGCGCCAGATGATCGACCAGGGCAAGCGGGACTACCCCTACAAGATCATCAACGTGGGCAGCATCGCCAGCCGCAAGCCGCTGGTGGACGTGACGGTCTACTGCACCTCGAAATACGGCTGCCTCGCGCTCACCCATTGCGGTGCGGTTGCGCTGGCCGAGCACAACATCACCGTGAACGGCTACGCGCCGGGCGTCGTGGTCACGCCGCTCTGGGAGCAGCTCGACAAGGACCTGATCGACATCGGCTTCAAGGAGCGCGAGGGGCAGGCCTACGAGGACATCGTGCGCGATCAGCTTCAGATCAAGCGCGTCTCCTACCCCGACGACGTGCGGGGGACGGCCGCGTTCCTCGCCTCGCCCGACAGCGACTACATGACCGGCCAGATGATCCACATCGACGGCGGCTGGTGCATCCAGTGACGGCCGCGGGCGTAGGGTGCGTGCTCGGCACGCACCGGCCGCCCCTCCGACCGACCGACCCAAGATGCGTGGCAAGCACGCACCCTACGCCGCGAAAACCCGCATGACGGTGCGTGGCAAGCACGCACCCTACGGAGGATACCCGATGAACCTCGCCCTGAAGCCCAACGTGCTGACGCCGCAGGACCTCGAACCCAACTGGCGCTGGGAGGGACGTCTTCCCGCTCCGGGCCACATGTCGGTGGATTTCGAGCGCCGGATCGACCATGACCGGCTCCGCCGCTACCGCCTCGCCCGGACGCGCCAGGCGCTCGAGGCGTCGAACGCGGGCACCCTTCTGCTCTTCGACGTGAACAACATCCGCTACGTCTCGGCCACCAAGATCGGCGAGTGGGAACGGGACAAGATGTGCCGCTTCTGCCTGCTGACGGGCGACGAGTCTCCTTACGTCTGGGATTTCGGATCGGCCGCCGTGCATCACCAGAAGTATTCCGACTGGCTGGAACCCGACCACTGCCTCGCCGGGGTGGTGGGGATGCGCGGCACCATCCCGCCCGAGTTCGGGCTGATGCGGAAGTACGCGCGTCAGATCGCCCAGCTCATCAAGGATGCCGGCATGGCCGACATGCCGGTGGGCGTGGACTACGCCGAGACGGCGATGTTCCACGCGCTGCAGGAGGAGGGCCTGCATGTCGTGGACGGCCAGCAGATCATGCTCGCCGCGCGCGAGATCAAGAACTGGGACGAGATCCAGCTTCTGACGCAGGCCGCCTCCATGGTCGATGGCGTCTACCACATGATCTACGAGGAACTGAAACCCGGCATCCGCGAGAACGACATCGTCGCGCTCTCGAACAAGATGCTCTACGAGATGGGCTCCGACGACGTCGAGGCGATCAACGCGATCTCGGGCGAGCGCTGCAACCCGCATCCGCACAACTTCACCGACCGCTACTTCCGCCCCGGCGACCAGGCCTTTTTCGACATTCTCCAGTCCTACCAGGGCTACCGGACCTGCTATTACCGGACCTTCAACATCGGCCGCGCCACCCCCGCACAGCACGACGCCTACGTGAAGGCGCGGGAATGGATCGACGCCTCCATCGAGATGATCAAGCCGGGCGTCACCACCGACAAGGTCGCCGCCGTCTGGCCCAAGGCGGAGGCGTTCGGCTTTCCCTCCGAGGACGCAGCCTTCGGGCTGCAGTTCGGACACGGCCTCGGCCTCGCGCTGCACGAGCGACCGATCATCAGCCGGGCCGTCAGCCTCGAGCACCCGATGGAGATCCAGACCGGCATGGTCTTCGCGCTCGAGACCTATTGCCCGGCGGCGGATGGCTACTCCGCCGCGCGGATCGAGGAGGAGGTGGTGGTCACGGACACCGGGGTGGAGGTCATATCGCTCTTCCCGGCCGAGGAGCTTCCCATCGCCAACCGGTATTGAGGTGCGTGCAAGCACGCACCCTACGGCCGGGGCGGGCGTAGGGTGCGTGATCTCACGCACCGCTTTTCACCAGGACGACGACAGCACCGCGGCGTGGCCCGCGCGGGAGGACAGATGACCAAGGCGAGGACCAACACCGAGGACTATGTGCGGATGTACCGGCAGATGGTGCGCATCCGCGCCTTCGAGGACAACGCCAACCAGCTCTATCTCTCGGCGAAGATGCCGGGGCTCACCCACATGTATTCCGGCCAGGAAGCGGTGGCCGTGGGCATCTGCGAGGCGCTGACCGACGAGGACCGGATCACCTCGACGCATCGCGGGCACGGCCATTGCGTCGCCAAGGGCGCGAGTTTCCTCGAGATGTTCTGCGAGCTTCTCGGCCGCGAGGAGGGCTATTGCCGCGGCAAGGGCGGCTCCATGCACATCGCCGACCAGGCGCACGGGAACCTCGGCGCCAACGCGATCGTCGGCGGCTCCATGGGGATCGCCACGGGGGCCGCGCTCAGCGCGAAGCGCCTCGGCCGCGATTTCGTGACGGTCTGCTTCTTCGGCGACGGGGCCACGGCGCAGGGGCTCTGGTACGAGGTGATGAACATGGCCGCGCTCTGGCGGCTGCCGGTGATCTACGCCTGCGAGAACAACGGCTACTCCGAATACACGAAGACCGAGGAGATCGCGGCGGGTTCGCTCACCGCGCGCGCCGAGGCGTTCGGGATCGAGGCGCACAAGGTGGACGGACAGGACGTGCTCGCCGTGAACGATCTGGCGCGCAAGCTCGTGGAGCGTGCCCGCCGCGGCGAGGGGCCGTTCTTCGTCGAGCTCGACACCTACCGCTACCACGGCCACCACGTGGGCGACATCAACCGCGACTACTATCGCTCGAAGGACGAGGAGGCGGCGTGGAAGGAGCGCCGCGATCCGATCGTCAATTTCGGCAAATGGCTGGAGTCGGAAGGGATCCTGACGGCCGAGGAACTCGTCGCGATCAACGACGAGATCCGCGCGGAGGCCGAGGCCGCCGTCGCCTACGCGCTCGACGCGAAATACCCCGACGCGGGCGAAGTGGACATGCATGTCTTCGCCGGCGTCGAACACGCCCTGCCCTACATCGACGGAGAGCGGACATGACCCGCGAGATCACGCTTGCCAAGGCCGTGAACGAGGCCATCGCCGAGGAGATGCGCCGCGACCCGACCGTCTTCCTGATGGGCGAGGACGTGGCCGAGGCCGGCACCCCCTTCAAGGTCCTGGCCGGGCTTGTGGACGAGTTCGGGCCGGACCGGGTGATCGACACGCCCATCTCGGAGCCCGGCTTCGTCGGCATGGCGGTGGGCGCGGCGATGACCGGCTCGCGCCCGATCGTGGACCTGATGTTCGGGGATTTCCTCTACCTGGTGATGGACCAGCTCTGCAATCAGGCGGCCAAGACCCATTACATGTCGGGCGGCAAACTGAAGGTGCCGATGGTGCTGCGCACCAATCTCGGCGCCACGCGGCGCTCGGCCGCCCAGCACTCGCAGTCGCTGCATGCGCTGGTGGCGCATATCCCGGGCCTCAAGGTGGCGATGCCCTCCTCGGCCTACGAGGCGAAGGGTCTCCTGAAGACGGCCATCCGGGACGACAACCCGGTCGTCATCTTCGAGGACAAGCTGATGTACCAGGACAAGGCGGCCGTCCCGGAGGAGGCGTATCTCATCCCCTTCGGCGAGGCGGCGGTGCTGCGCGAGGGGCGCGACATCACCTTGGTCGCCACCTCCTCCATGGTGCAGGTGGCGCGGCAGGCCGCGGAGACGCTCGCCTCCGAAGGCATCTCCGCCGAGGTGATCGATCCCCGCACCCTGGTGCCCTTCGACGAGGCGACCATCGTGGAGAGCGTGAAGAAGACCTCCCGCGCGATCATCATCGACGAGGGCCACAGGAATTTCGGGGTGACGGGCGAGATCGCCAGCCGCATCTCGGAAAAGGCGTTCTACCATCTCGATTATCCCGTCCAGCGGATGGGCGCGATGGACGTGCCCGTGCCGTTCAGCCCCGCCCTCGAGGATCTGACCGTGCCCACGCCGGACGCGGTCGCCGAGCGGGCCCGCGCCGCCGTCAGGGGAGAGCTGGCCGATGCCGCATGAAGTGATCATGCCGGCGCTCGGCATGGCGCAGGACTCCGGGCTCATCGTCGCCTGGCTGAAAAGCCCGGGCGACGCCGTGAAGGCCGGCGACGCGCTGATGGAGGTGGAGACCGACAAGGCCACGATGGAGGTGGAGGCCGCCCATGACGGCTTCCTCGCCGACGTGCGCGCGGCGGAGGGCGAGACGGTTCCCGTGGGCCGGATCGTGGCGCTCATCGCCGAGACGGCGGACGGCGCGGACGAGGCCCCTGCCCCGGCCGCGCGTGCGGGCGACGCGCCGGATGCCGCCGCCGAGGCCGCCGAGCCCGACGGCGAGGCGGCGCTGCCCGAGGGGCACCAGGTCATCATGCCGGCGCTCGGCATGGCGCAGGACTCCGGGATCGTCGTTGCCTGGCACAAGGAGCCGGGCGAGGCGGTGGCCGAGGGCGACGCGCTCCTCGAGGTGGAGACCGACAAGGCCACGATGGAGGTGGAGGCCGACCGGGCGGGCTATCTCGCCGCGATCCTCGCGGAAGAGCGCGACGACGTGCCCGTCGGACAGGTCATCGCGGTGATTTCGGCAGAGGCGCCGGCGACCCCGGTCCGCCGCGCGATGGCCGCCGCGCCCACCCCGGCGCGGCCGGAAGCCGCCCCGGCCCGGCCGGAGCCGGACAAGACCGCCGAGCGCCCACCCATCCCCGCGCCCCGGCCTGCGGAGGTTTCGACAGCCACCGCCCCGGCGGGGCGCATCCTCGCCTCGCCGAAGGCGCGCAGGCTCGCCGCCGAAGAGGGGCTGGACCTCGCCCGTCTCGCGGCGGCGGGATACCCCCAGCCCTTCCACGTCGCGGACCTGGAGACGCTCCGCGCCCTGCCGAAATCCGCCGCGCCCGCCGCGGCGGCGGCGGGCGGCGAGGTCGGGGTGATCTCGGCCGAGATCGACGCCGCCGCCTACGACGACTTCCAAGCCTGGCTCGCCTCGGTGACGGACACGCCCCCGGACGGGCCGCGCCTGCTCGCGGCCTTCGCGGCCGGGGCGATGCGCGCCGCGCGCGGCGCGGAAGGAAAGCTGACGATCGCAGCAGGGGCGCTCGGCGCGCCTGCCGCGATGGACGATCCGGACCTCGCGCCGCTCTCGGCCGCGCCCGCGCCGTCGGAGGCTCCGCCGGCGCTCATCCTCCGCGACCTGACGGGCACCGCGCTCACCGCCGTGAAACCGGCCGCCGCGCATGTTCCCCGGCTCACAGTCACCCGCAGGGGCGACACGCTCGCCCTGCATCTGGCCCATGACGCCGCCGCGCTGCCGGAGGAGGCCGCGCTCGCCCTCGTCGCGGGCCTCGCCGGCCGGCTCTCCGAGCCGCTGCGGCACCTGCTCTGACACGGGAGACCCCAATGACCAAGCTCGACCGGATCTTCGAGACCCTGCCCACCGACCTCTACATCGGCGGCGACTGGCGCCCGGGCGCCGAGGGCGCGCGCTTCGACGTGATCAACCCCGCCGACGAGACCGTGCTCGCCTCCGTCGCCTCGGCCACGACGGCGGATGCCGACGCGGCGCTCGACGCGGCCGAGGCTGCCTTCGCCGACTGGGCGGGCCGCACGTCGCGCGAGCGCGCCGAGGTGCTGCGCCGGGCGTGGGAGCTGATGACCGCGCAGCTTGAGGATTTCGCCCGCCTCATCACGCTGGAGAACGGCAAGGCGCGTGCCGACGCGATGGGCGAGGCCGCCTATGCCGCCGAGTTCTTCCGCTGGTTCGCCGAGGAAGCCGTGCGCGCCGACGGGCTCGTCACCCGCGGCCCCTCGACCGGCGCGCGGATCGTGGTGCAACACAAGCCCGCGGGCATCGCCGTGCTGGTCACGCCCTGGAACTATCCGGCGGCGATGGGCACGCGAAAGATCGCCCCCGCCCTCGCGGCGGGCTGCCCCGTGATCATCAAGCCGGCCTCCGAGACGCCGCTCACCATGCTCGCGCTCATGCCGCTTCTCGAGGAGGCGGGCGTGCCCAAGGGCCTCGTCAACGTGCTCCCCTCGCGCCGGAGCGGCGCGCTCGTGGATCACCTGATGCACGACCCGCGGGTGCGCGTGATCTCCTTCACCGGCTCGACGCAGGTGGGCCGCAAGCTGCTGCACGGCGCGGCGGACCAGGTCCTTAAGCCCGCGATGGAACTCGGCGGCAACGCCCCGCTCATCGTGTTCGAGGACGCCGATCTCGACCAGGCGGTCGAGGGCGCGATGCTCGCCAAGATGCGCAACCTCGGCGAAGCCTGCACCGCGGCGAACCGCTTCTACGTCCACGAGGCGGTGGCCGAGGCGTTCGCGCGGAGGATGACCGAGGCGATGGGCGCGCTGAAACTCGGCGACGGGCGGGAGGAGGGCGTGGACGTGGGCCCCCTCGTCAACGCCGACACGCGCGACAAGGTGCACGCCTTCGTCGAGGACGCCGTCGCCAAGGGCGCCAGGCTGCGCCTCGGCGGGCAGCTTCCCGGCGGGAAGGGCTTCTACTACCCGCCCACGGTGCTGACGGATGTCCCCGAGACGGCCGACTGCGTAAGGGACGAGATCTTCGGCCCGGTCGTCGCGATGCAGACCTTCACCGACACCGAGGACGTGATCCGGCGCGCCAACGACACGGAATATGGCCTCGTGGCCTACGTGTTCTCGGGCGACTTCCGGCGTGGCCTCCAGGTCTGCGAGCGGCTCGACTACGGCATGGTGGGGCTCAACCGGGGTCTCGTCTCGGACCCGGCGGCGCCCTTCGGCGGCACGAAGCAGTCCGGCCTCGGGCGCGAGGGCGGCCATGAGGGGATGCACGAGTTCATGGAAACCCAGTACATCTCGGCGGAGTGGTGAGATGGCCGACGTGATCGCCAGCCCCTCCGTCCGCAAGCGCGCCGCCGAGCGGGGCGTGGACCTTGCCGCCCTCGCCCGCGATCTCGGCCGCGAGACGATCGGGCAGGAGGATATCACAGGCGCCGCCCCCGCCGGCCCGGCCGCGGGCGCCCCCGCGGCTGACACGAGCCACTGGGAGGTGGACCACGCCGCCTGGGGACCGGTGCGCGAGGCGCCCATGAGCCGCTTCGCCCGCGTCGCCGCCCAGAACCTCGCCGCGGCGCAGGCCCTCATCCCCGCCGTCACCCATCACGACCGGGCGGACCTCACCGGCGTCGAGGCGTTCCGCGCCCGGGTCAGGGAGGAGGCGCGCGCCGAGGGCGTCCGGCTCACCACGCTCGCCTTCCACGTCAAGGCGCTGGCGCGCTGCCTGCGCGACTTCGAGCGCTTCAACGCCTCGCTGTCCGCCGACGGCGAGACGCTGATCCTGAAGGATTACGTGCATGTGGGCATCGCCGTGGACACGGCCCACGGGCTCATGGTGCCGGTGATCCGCGACGCCGACCGCAAGGGGCTCCTGCGCATCGCGGCGGAGATCGGAGACCTCGCCGCGCGTGCGCAGGCCCGCAAGATCCGCCCCGACGAGATGGGCGGCGCGTCGATGACGATCTCGAACCTGGGCGGCATCGGCGGCACCGCCTTCACCCCCATCGTGAACCCTCCCGAGCTTGCGATCCTCGGCATCACGCGCACCGAGGTGGTGCCCCTCTGGGACGGCGAGGCGTTCCGGCCCGTGCCCATGGCGCCGCTCGATCTCAGCTACGATCACCGCGTCATCAACGGCGCCGACGCGGCGCGGTTCCTCGCCGCCCATGCCGGCTACCTCGCCGATCCGCGCCGCATGCTGGTGTAGCCCCATGGACATTCATCCCGATCTCTCCGGAAAGACCGCCCTCGTCACCGGCTGCCGGCGCGGCATCGGGCGGGCGATCGCCGTGGCGCTCGCGCGCTCCGGCGCGGACATTCTGGGCGTCAGCGCCTCCGTCTCGGAGGACGACGACGTGGCCCGGGAGGTGCGCGCCGAGGGGCGCCGCTTCACCGCCCTGCCCTGCGACCTTTCCGACCGCGCGGCGCTGACGGTGCTCTGCGACACGCTGGCGCGGGACCACCCGGCGGTGGACATCCTCGTCAACAACGCCGGCACGATCCGGCGCGCGCCTGCTGCCGAGCACGCGGACGCGGACTGGGACGCGGCGATCGCCACGAACCTGACCGCGCCCTTCGTGCTGACGCGCGAGATCGGCCGCGGCATGGTCGCGCGCGGCGCCGGCAAGATCGTGTTCGTGGGCTCCGTGCTGAGCTTCCAGGGCGGCATCCTCGTGCCCGGCTACGCGGCCAGCAAGGCCGGCGTCGCGCAGCTCGCGCGCAGCTTCGCGAACGAGTGGGCGGCGCATGGCGTCAACGTGAACGCCGTCGCGCCGGGGTATGTCGCCACCGACAACACGGCCGCCTTGCAGGCGGACGCCGAGCGCAGCCGCGCCCTTCTGGAGCGGGTGCCCGCCGGACGCTGGGGCAGGCCCGAGGACATCGCCGGGCCCGTCCTCTTCCTCGTAAGCGAGGCCGCGGGCTTCGTGCATGGCGCCGTGCTCGCGGTGGACGGCGGCTGGCTGGCCCGGTGACCTTCCCCCACGATCAGGGCCGGGGCGATCCCGAATCTTCCGGTCGAGTTTGCGTGTCGAGCGGCGGCGCCGAGACCGCAAGTGTCTCAAGCACCGGCGCGGTGGTTTTGGTCAGGAACTCCGTTGGTGAGAGGTATCCGAGCGCCGAATGCGGGCGCGCAGATGCTGAAGCAGCCCTCGCGGCCTACATCGAGAGAAAGACCCGACCGAGTGGTCCCACGCAGCCGCAAGACCTGAGCATCTCGATGTGCCTGACGCTCTACGCGAGGAGCACGCGGTCGATGTGGCCGCCCCGGCCACCCAGGAGATGGCCGCCCAGAAGGGCGTCGAGATGGATTTATCCGATGTCACCCCCCAACACCCTCAAGCACACCGCCATCACCTGGATGATGCAGCGGGGTGTCCCGATCTGGCAGGTCGCCGGCTACTTCTCGACCTCGACCTCCACGATCAAGAGCACCTACTGGCACCATCATCCCGATTGGCACGAGGCCGCGCTCGAGTCCTTCGACCGACGCGCCTGATCGAACCCGCCAGTCCGGAATGGCGGCAGGTTGTCCCCGGACGGCCTCGCAAGGGTCTTGCGCTCGCCATGGCTTGCCGGGGACCACCGAGTTTCTTGTGAACCAGGGGGGCCGTCATGGCTCTTGGCCGACAGGCTCGGGCTCTCCTGTCGCTGGCTCCAGAAGCCGGGAACCCGGCTGGAGCACTTCGACGTGAGCCTGAGCTGCCGCAGGAAGGCTGTGGCGGCAGGGGCGCAGGAGATCACCATGCGGGAGCTGGCAAGGAAGCTCCGCGACCGGAGGGACTACCCCGCGGAGCGGGTCCGGCTCGCAGGTTCTGCCCCAAAACCGCCGCGAAACGGCACTCAGCGGCTCGACGCTTCTGGCTAAGTGCTTGTTTTTTTCTGGTGCTGCCGGAGAGATTCGAACTCTCGGCCTCTCCCTTACCAAGGGAGTGCTCTACCCCTGAGCTACGGCAGCCCTTGCACCGCGGCCGGTTCGGCCACCGGTCTGCGTGGGGCGCGTGTTAGACGCTTCGCGCCGCCCGCGCAAGCGCAATCTGGACGCCTTTTCCCGCGTGCGGTAGACAGAGACATGACCCGCGGATCGGACGACGAAAAGGCTCGCGGTCAGCCCGGAACGGACCGCAAGGCGCGGCTGGGCGCGGCGCTCAGGGCCAACCTCGCGCGGCGCAAGGCACAGGCCCGGGCGCGCTCCGGCGGGCCGGAGAAAGAAGGCAGGACCGGGGAGGACACCCCGGCCGGCAAGGAGCAGTAGAGCGAGGGCGACAAAGCCATGGATTCCATCGTCGTGACGGGCAACGGCCCGCTCAAGGGCCGCGTGCCCATCGCAGGGGCCAAGAACGCCTGTCTGGCGCTCATGCCCGCCACGCTGCTGAGCGAGGAACCGCTCACGCTCACCAACGCGCCGCGGCTCTCCGACATCCGCACGATGGGCGCGCTGCTGCAGTCGCTGGGCGCCGAGGTCGTGCCGCTGCAGGGCGGACAGGTGCTCGCGCTCTCCTCGCACGATCTGACGGGGCATCTCGCCCATTACGACATCGTGCGGAAGATGCGCGCCTCGATCCTCGTGCTCGGGCCGCTGCTCGCGCGGCTGGGCGAGGCGGAAGTCTCGCTGCCCGGCGGCTGCGCGATCGGGGCGCGGCCCGTCGATCTGCACCTGCGCGCGCTCGAGGCGCTGGGCGCCGAGATGGAGCTGCGCGAGGGCTACGTTCACGCGCGTGCGCCCGCCGGCGGGCTCCGGGGCGGGCGCATCGCCTTCCCCTTCGTCTCGGTCGGCGCGACCGAGAACGCGCTGATGGCCGCGACGCTCGCGCGCGGGACCACCGTGATCGAGAATGCCGCCCGCGAGCCCGAGATCGTCGATCTCGCCCGGTGCCTGCGCACCATGGGGGCGCAGATCGCGGGCGAAGGCACGGAGCGGATCGAGGTGCAGGGGGTCGAGCGCCTCTCGGGCGCCACGCACAAGGTGGTGGCCGACCGGATCGAGCTGGGCACCTACATGCTGGCGCCGGCGATCTGCGGCGGCGAGGTGGAATGCCTGGGCGGCGGGCTCGAGCTTCTGCCGAGCTTCGCGGAAAAACTCGACGAGGCCGGCATCACCGTCCGCGAAACCGCGAGTGGCGTCGCGGTCTCGCGCGGCAACGGCCGGATCCGCGCCGTCGATGTCGCCACGGCGCCCTATCCCGGGTTTCCCACCGATCTTCAGGCGCAGATGATGGCGCTGCTCTGCCTCGCCGACGGGGTGAGCGTGCTTGAGGAGCGGATCTTCGAGAACCGTTTCATGCATGCGCCGGAACTGATGCGGATGGGCGCGCGCATCGACGTGCAGGGCGGCACCGCCACCGTCACCGGTGTGGAGCGGCTCAAGGGCGCGCCGGTCATGGCGACGGATCTGCGCGCGAGCGTGTCGCTGATCCTCGCCGCTCTGGCCGCGCAGGGCGAGACGCAGGTCAACCGCGTCTATCACCTCGACCGCGGCTACGAGCGCGTCGAGGAGAAGCTCTCGGGCATCGGCGCGAAGATCGAGAGGGTGGCCGCCTGATGACGGAGGACGCGCGCTTCGAGGACGGCCGCGAGCGCCCGCTCAACCTCGCCGCGCTGGACACCGAGGATCTCGAGGTGCTCTCGGCGCTGCTTCAGGACGCGGTCTTTCCGGCCACCGAGATGCGCTGGGACGCGAAGCGGCGGCGCTTTGCGCTGCTGGTCAACCGCTTCCGCTGGGAGGATCGCGCCGCCGCCGAGGCGCGCGGGCGGCCCTACGAGCGCACCCGCGCGATGCTGGTCGTCGAGAACGTCGGGCGCGTCTCGAGCCTCGGCATCGACCGGCGCGACGCGGACACGGTGCTCGCGCTGCTGGCGCTCGACTACGAGGGGCCGCCCGAGGGACCGGGGGCGCTGACGCTGGTGCTCTCGGGCGACGGCGCGATCCGGCTCGACGTCGAGGCGCTTGAGGCCCGCCTCAAGGACGTCACGCGCCCCTACGCCGCCCCCTCCGGCAAGGCGCCCGATCACGGCGTCTGACGGGCCGGGAAACCGCGCGCCGCCGTCACGACGCCGGTCGGGGACGCCTGGCCTGGTCCGCGCCCGGCCCCTGCCGCGTCACTCCTGCATGGCCTCCAGATATAGCGCCAGCGAAAGGACGCGCCCCCGCGTGACGATTTCGGCCGAATACTCGCCCGCGCCCATCGCCTCGGCCTTGTAGCGGCTGCCCCAGACCGGCATCGGATAGCCGTGACCGCGGATCCCGCTGCGGCCGTCGATCACCTGAATGACCTGGAGCATCGGAAAGGCACCGTCGTTTTGTGCCGAGAGCTGCGTGAGATCAGGCACCGCCACGGTCATCAGCTCGGCGAGCGGCCCCTCGCCCTTGCCGTTCTCGCCGTGGCAGCTGGCGCAGGAGCTCATGTATTCGCGCGCGCCGGGGTCATCCTGCGCGACGGCGGCCGCGGCGGGCAGACAGGCCGCCAGGGCGGCCGCGATCAGGGCTCTGGATTTCATCAGGAAAGCCTCCATGTTGCAGGGCGGAAAAATCGCCCCTCGCCGTCAGTCTGACGCGGGCACGCGGCGGGCGCGTTGACCGCGCACAACGGCCGCACCTCCGCCGGGGTTGAGACCGCCGCGCCGGCTGGCTATGACCCGCCGCACGCAAGGGAGACGCCGGTGCCGCAGTTCCTCGACACGAAAGACCCGGAGTTCGACGCGGGCTTCGCCGCCCTGCTCGGCGCGAAGCGCGAGGAGAGCGCCGACGTCGATGCCGCGGTCGCCGCGATCCTCGCCGACGTGCGCGCCCGCGGGGATGCGGCGCTGATCGAGCTGACCGCGCGTTTCGACCGGCTCGAGCTTGCGCCCGACACGCTCGCCTTCTCCGAAGCGGAGGTCGATGCGCTCTGCGCCCAGGTCGCCGAGGCGGACCGGGACGCGCTCGAGCAGGCGGCCGAACGCATCCGCGCCTATCACACGCGACAGATGCCCGAGGACGCCGAATGGACCGACCCCGAAGGCGCGACGCTGGGCTGGCGGTGGCGCCCGGTCTCGGCGGCGGGGCTCTACGTGCCCGGCGGCCTCGCCTCCTATCCCTCGTCGCTGCTGATGAACGCGATTCCCGCGCGGGTGGCGGGCGTGCCGCGGCTTGCCGTCGCGGTGCCCACCCCGGACGGGCAGGCAAACCCGCTGGTCATGATGGCCGCGCGCATCGCGGGGGTGGACGAGATCTATCGCGTGGGTGGCGCGCAGGCGATCGCGGCCTTCGCCTATGGCACCGCGACGATCCCCGCGGTGGACAAGATCACCGGCCCCGGCAACGCCTATGTCGCCGCCGCAAAGCGGCAGGTCTTCGGCCGCGTCGGCATCGACATGATCGCGGGGCCGTCGGAGATCCTGGTGATCGCCGACGGCGACAACGACCCGGACTGGATCGCGCTCGACCTGCTCAGCCAGGCCGAGCACGACGAGAGCGCGCAGGCGATCCTGATCACGCCGGACGCGGGCTTCGCCCGCGCGGTCTCGCAGGCTGTCGAGGCACGGCTCGAGACGCTGGAGCGGCGCGCGATCGCCGCGGCGAGCTGGCGCGACTTCGGCGCGGTGATCACGGTGCGCGATCTCGGGGAAGCCGCGGCGCTCGCCGACCGAATCGCGCCCGAGCATCTGGAACTCTGCGTGGCCGACCCCGAGGCGCTCGCCGACCGGATCACCCATGCCGGCGCGATCTTTCTCGGCCAGTGGACGCCGGAAGCGATCGGCGACTACGTGGGCGGCCCCAACCACGTGCTGCCCACGGCCCGCTCGGCGCGCTTTTCCTCCGGCCTCTCGGTGCTCGACTTCCTCAAGCGCACGACCACCGCGCGCATGAGCCCGCAGGCGCTGCGCGCCATCGGCCCGGCGGCCGAACGGCTCGCCCGCGCCGAAAGCCTCGAGGCGCACGGGCTGTCGGTGGCGGCGCGGCTGGCGAAGCTGAACGACTGAGGGTCGCTGCGCATTGTGCGCCCCGCGCGGGCGGGCTAGTCAGGGCGGACGACGCAAGAAAGACGCCAGACGGCCCCATGTCCCGCATCAGCCACATCGCACTCGACGATTCGAACCTGCCGCCGCCCACGCCCGAGATCGAGCAGGAGCGGAAGGTGGCGATGTTCGACCTGCTGGAGGACAACAGCTTCTCCCTGCCCGCGCGCGATGGCCGCACGGCGCCCGCCGGGCCCTACCGCGTCCATCTCGCGATCCGCGAGAAGCGGCTGGTCTTCGACATCGCCACCGAGAATGGCGAGAAGGCGGCCGAGTTCCACCTCTCGCTCAGCCCCTTCCGGCAGGTGGTGAAGGACTATTTCCAGATCTGCGAAAGCTACTTCGACGCGGTCAAGAAGCTGCCCCCCAGCCAGATCGAGACCATCGACATGGCCCGCCGCGGCATCCACAACGAGGGCTCGCGCATCCTGATGGAGCGGCTCGAGGGCAAGGCCGAGGTGGACGAGGACACCGCGCGCCGGCTCTTCACCCTGATCTGCGTGCTGCACTGGGGGGGCTGATCCGGTGGTGCGGGACCTGCCCCAGTCGGTCCTCTTCTGCTGCGATCACAACGCCGTCCGCTCGCCCATGGCGGAAGGCATCATGAAGAAGTTCTACGGCTTCGAGACCTACGTGCAGTCGGCCGGCGTGATCTCGGACATGGACATCGACGGCTTCGCCATCGCCGTCTGCGCCGAGATCGGGGTGGAACTCTCGCGCCACCGCGTGCGCAGCTTCGACGAGATGCAACAATGGGGCGACGACCTGTCGTCCTTCGACCTGGTGGTGGCGCTCTCGCCCGCGAGCAGGCATAAGGCGCTGGACCTCACGCGCTATTTTCACCTCGAGGTGATCTACTGGCCGATCATGGACCCCACCGGCATCGGCGACACCCGCGAGACCAAGCTCGCCGCCTACCGCCAGAGCCGCGACCAGATCGCGGCGCGGCTGATCGAGACTTTCGGCCCCCCCACGGAGGATGCGAGAGCATGAGCGAGACCGTCAGGCGCTATTTCGAGGCCTTCAACGCGGGCGACGTGCCCGCGATGCTGGGTTGTCTCGACCCGGACGTGGAACACCACGTCAACGAGGGCCGCGTGCGGGTGGGCAAGACCGCCTTCGCCGAGTTCTGCGCGCACATGAGCCACTGCTACGCGGAGCGGCTGACCGAGATGGTGATCTTCGAGGCCGAGGACGGCACGCGCGCCGCGGCGGAATATGTGGTCGAGGGCCGGTATCTGGCGACCGACGAGGGCCTGCCGGAGGCGCACGGCCAGACCTACCGGCTGCCGGCGGGCTCGTTCTTCTCGCTTCGGGACGGGCGGATCACGCGGGTGGTCACCTACTACAATCTCGCCGACTGGATCCGGCAGGTCGCGTGATGCGGGTGGAGGCGCTGACGGGAGAGGCGCTGGAGGCCGCGCTCGACGATGTAGCACGGTTGCGCATAGAGGTTTTCCGCGCCTTTCCATACCTCTACGACGGTAACTTCGACTACGAGCGCAAGTATCTCGAGCCCTACCGCGAGAGCGCGAACGCCATCCTCGTGGGCGCCTTCGACGGCGACCGGCTGGTGGGGGCTGCGACCGGCACGCCGATGCAGGACCACGCCGAGGATTTCGCGGCGGCCTTCGCGGAGAGCAGCCTCGACCTCTCGACGCTTTTCTACTGCGCCGAATCCGTCCTCCTGCCCGAGTATCGCGGGCGCGGGATCGGACACCGCTTCTTCGACCTGCGAGAGGAGCACGCACGGCGCCTGGGCTTCGCGCGCTGCTGCTTCTGCGGGGTCGTGCGGCCGGAGGATCATCCGCTGCGCCCGGCGGACCATCGCCCGCTCGACGCCTTCTGGCGCAGGCGCGGCTATGAGAAACTGCCCGGCGTGGTCGCGCATTTCGCATGGAAGGACGTGGACCGGGCGGAGAAGACGGAAAAGCCGCTCCAGTTCTGGATGCGCGACCTCTGAGCCGGGAGCAAGCCCGTTGGAACGGGCTTGCAAGCGGCTTGCAAGCCGCTTGCCCGGCGCGACCCAAGGAGACGTGAGATGAAGATCGCCACCGCCGCCTACCCGATGGATTTTCTCGAGTCGTGGACGGCTTACGAAGACAAGCTCGCCCGATGGGTGAGCGAGGCCGCCGAGGCCGGGGCGGAGCTGCTGGTCTTTCCCGAATACGGCGCTATGGAGCTTTCGACCCTCGCCGGATCGGATGCGGCCGCGGATCTCGAACGCTCGGCGCATGCGGTCTCCGACCGGGTGCCCGAGGCCAATGCGCTGCACGCCCGGCTCGCCGCGGAGCACGGCGTGCACATCCTCGGCGCCTCCGCGCCGGTCTTCGACCCCGCGCTCGGGCCGCGGCCGGTGAACCGCGCGCATTTCTTCGCGCCCTCGGGCGCCTCGGGCCATCAGGACAAGCAGATCATGACCCGCTTCGAGCGCGAGGAATGGTCGATCGCCCCCGGCGGGCCGCTCACGCTCTTCGACACGGCGCTCGGAAAGATCGGCGTGCTGATCTGCTACGACGCTGAATATCCCCTCTTCGCCCGCGCGCTGGTCGAGGCCGGCGCCGAGATCCTCCTCGTGCCCTCCTGCACCGAGAAGCGGCGCGGCTACTGGCGGGTGCGCATCGGCGCCATGGCGCGCGCGCTCGAGCAGCAGTGCGTCGCGGTGATGTCCTCGACGGTCGGCGATGCCGCCTGGTCCTACGCGGTGGACACGAACTCCGGCGCAGGCGGCGTCTTCGGCCCGCCGGACACGGGCTTTCCCGAGGACGGCGTGCTGGCGGTGGGGGAGCTCGACCGCCCGGGCTGGACCTGCGCCGAGGTCGACCCCGCCGCGATCGCCCATGTCCGCGCCGACGGGGTGGTGCTCAACATGACGCACTGGCAGGAACAGCCGCCGCGTATCGGCGAGGTCACGCGAGTCGCGCTCGGGTGATTCGCGACTTGAAAAGCACGGCGTTTGCCCTCATTTACACGGCGTCCGCGGGCTGCGCGGACGGTAAGGACAGGAGACAACATGGCCAAGGAAGATACGCTCGAATTTCCCGGTGTCGTGAAGGAGCTCCTGCCGAACGCGACATTCAGGGTCGAGCTGGACAACGGCCATGAAATCATCGCGCATACGGCAGGAAAGATGCGGAAGAACCGCATTCGCGTCCTCGCGGGCGACCGGGTTCAGGTCGAAATGACCCCCTACGATCTGACCAAGGGTCGGATCAACTACCGCTTCAAGTAAGCCTTGCGGCTCGTTCTGGGCTCCGCGAGCCCGCGCCGGCAGGAGTTGCTCGCGCGGCTCGGCGTCGCGCCCGACGAGGTGCGCCCCGCCGACATCGACGAAACGCCCCGCAAGGGAGAACTCCCCCGCCCCTACACCGCGCGGATGGCGCGGGAGAAGGCGGCGGCGATCGAGGCGGGACCGCAGGATCTCGTCCTCACCGCCGATACCACCGTGGCCGCGGGCCGCCGCATCCTCGGCAAACCGGCCGACGCGGGCGAGGCCCGCGCCTTCCTCGAGCTGCTCTCGGGCCGGCGCCACCGGGTCGTCACCGCCGTCGCGCTTCGGCGCAGCGACGCGCTCTGGGAACGACAGGTGGAAAGCGCAGTGAAGATGAAGCGACTCTCCGAGCCCGAGATCGCCGCCTATCTCGACAGCGGCGAATGGCAGGGCAAGGCCGGCGGCTACGCGATCCAGGGGCTGGCAGAGGCCTTCATCCCCTGGATGCAGGGCAGCTACTCGGGCGTCATGGGCCTGCCCCTGGCTGAAACCGCAGCGCTTCTGCAGGCCGCGGGCTGGCCGCTCTGGGAGCGCCGCGCGTGAAGGGGCGGAGGGTCGTTCTGGGCGAATGGCGCGGCCGCGAGGCGGCGGCGCTGATGGTGGACGGGCGGCTCGACGACCTGATCGTGGACACCGACGCGCCGCGGCCCGGCACCATCTACCGCGCCCGCCCCGACCGCCCGATGAAAGGCCAGGGGGGGCTTTTCCTCAGCACGCCCGAGGGCCGCGTCTTCCTGCGCCAGACCAAGGGTGTGCGCACGAACGCACCGCTGCTCGTGCAGATCACCGGCTATGCCGAGCCGGGCAAGGCCCCGCCGGTCACCTCGCGCCTCGCCCTCAAGGGCCGGTTCGCCGTGCTCACGCCCGGCGCGCCCGGCGTGAACCCCAGCCGCCGCATCCGCGACCCCGACCGCCGCGCGGCCCTCGCCGCGCTCGCCGAGGGAGTCGCGCCGTCGGGGACGGGAGTCATCCTGCGCTCCGCCGCGGCCTCGGCCGACGAGGATGCTGTCGTCGATGAACTGCGCGCCCTCGCCGCGGCGCTCACGCAGATCCTCGGGGACGGGGGCGCCGCGCCCGCGCTCCTGCTCGAAGGGGACGGGCCGCACGCGCTCGCCTGGCGCGACTGGACCGAACCGGCCGAGGTGGCGCATGGCGCTGACGCCTTCGAGCGGCTCGACGTTCTAGACGAGATCGCGGCGCTGTCCGACCCGGTGACGCCGCTCGCAGGCGGTGCGCGCATGAGCGTGGAACCCACGCGCGCGCTGGTTTCGGTCGATGTGGACACCGGCACCGATACCTCGCCCGCCGCGGCGCTCAAGGCCAATCTGGCCATGGCCAGGGCGCTGCCCAGGGCGCTGCGCCTGCGCGGTCTCGGCGGTCAGGTCGTGGTGGACCCCGCCCCCAGCCCCAAGCGCGACCGCAAGCAGATCGAGGGCGCGCTCAAGGCCGCGCTGCGCGCCGACCCTGTCGAGACCGCGCTGCTGGGCTGGACCGCGCTGGGTCACATCGAGCTGCAGCGCACGCGCGCCCGCCCGCCCCTGAGCCTCTGACTCGGGGTTGCCAGCGCGACGCGAGGGACGCAGCCTCGGCGCACGCGCGACCGGAGACCGCATGCCCTGCCCGATCTGCAAGAAACCGACCGACCCGAAATACCGGCCCTTCTGCTCGCGCCGCTGCGCCGACGTCGACCTCGCGCGCTGGCTGGGCGGCGGCTACGCCTTCCCCGGCCCGCCGCTCGACGAAGACGACGAACCCGCATCGGAAGCCCGGCAGCCCGACGACGACTGACCGTTCCGGCCGCCTGCAACCGGCGTCGACGATCGGAGATCTCATGGCTGGGGTGGTAGGATTCGAACCTACGGTACACGGTACCAAAAACCGCTGCCTTACCACTTGGCTACACCCCAGCGGTGGGGCGGTGCATAGCGCTCCCTCGGGCAGGGTGCAAGCCCTCGGGTGCCGGAAAAGGGGGGGCGCGGCGCCCTCCGCTCCCCCGCCGCGGCGGCGCCGCCGCTGCGGGCGTGAGAGCCGCGCGATCGGACGCGCCGCGTCTACTGCGGCGCGGCGGTCAGGATGGCGCGCAGATGCTCGACATAGAGGCGCTCGACGCCTGTTCGGTTGAGGTGGTCGGTGTCGAAATAGAGCGCGGGGTCGTCGAGCTCCGCGGAGAGATCGTGAAACGGCACCTCCCGCGCCGCCATGATCCGCCGCGCCGCGTCGAGCACCGTGGTGGAGGCCGGCAGCGCGTCGCGGAAGTGCTCCGGCAGCGGCAGGCGCACCGCCACCACCTCCACGCCCGCCGCCTGCGCCTCGTCGATCAGCGCGGCGAAGGCCTCGAGCGCGGGGTCGGCCTGCGCGGGACCGCTCCCCTCGGGGTAGAGGTAGTCGATTCGGCTCTGCACCGCGTGGCGCGAGGGCCGCGCGACGCGGTCGAAGGCCGCCGCGCCCTGCCAGCCGTCGGTGGCGAAGCGGCGCGGCGGATTGAGCTTGGAGAATCCGGCGAGATAGTCAGCCAACGCGCGTGGATCGACACCCTCGCGCGCCACCATACCGGCCATAAGTCGCGCCGTGGAGATCCGCAGCGGCGTGGTGCGCAGCAGGGTGCGGTCCTCGACGCGGCCGGCGTTCCATTCGCGCGCCTGAAAGGCGAAGGGATCGAGCACGTAGAGAAGGCGGGCGGGACGCACGTCGCGCAGCGCCTGGCGGGCCACGAAGCGGGCATAGACCGGCCCCGCGCCCAGTTCGGCCAGCACGAGCATGCGCGCGCCCGTCTGTTCGGCGAGCCGTCCGGGCACGTCGCCGTAGGCCAGCGGCAGCGCGTGGCTCGCGCCCAGCACGATCCAGTCGGCCTGCGCGCCGCGCGCGGCGAGCAGCTTCTGGAAGGCGCTCTCTTCCGCCCCGCGCCCGACACGGACCTCGGCCAGCGCGGCGAGCGCGGCATAGAGGGCCAGGAACAGCCCCGCGAAAAGCGCCGCCTGGCGCCATCCCGGCCCCGCGCGCGCCTCGGTGCTCTGCGTCGTCATCCCGCTCCCCTAGAACTGCATGTAGACGAAGGCCTCCGCCTGCCAGCGGCCCAGCAGGACCAGCGCGAAGGCCGCCGCATACCATCCCGCCCAGCGCAGCGCGCGCGGCGCGGCCTGGATCCTCTGCCAGATCGCGGGCATCTCCTGCAGGGCCTCGATCACCAGCAGGCCCACGATCAGCGCGACCAGAAACCCGTGCTCGGGCGTGAAGGGGAAATTGCCGATTAGGGCGGGAAGCTCCGGCAGCGCGGTGCCGATGCGCGAGAGCACGGTGAGCGCCACGTCGATGTCCGCGGCGCGGAAGAACACCCAGCTCACCAGGACCAGATGAAAGACCACAAGCCCCGCGAGCAGGCCGTGCACCCTGCCCTTCCAGCTTCCCTTCCAGCGGCGGCCGAGGCGGCGGCGCCAGGGCCTGAGCCCTCGCTCGCCCCACAGATAGAGCCCGTTGAGCGCCCCCCAGACGATGAAGCCCCAGCCGAAGCCGTAGCCCAGGCCCGCGTGCCAGAGGCCGCTGACCAGAAAGACCAGCATCAGCCCGGCATACATCCGCAGGGTCGAGGTGCTCTCGTGGATCACCGGGTAATAGACGAAGTCGCGGAACCAGTCGGACAGCGATATGTGCCAGCGCCGGGACCAGAATTCGCCGATCGAGGTGGCGAAATAGGAGCGGCGGAAGTTTTCGTGCAGTTCGATCCCGAAAAGCCGCGAGCTGCCGCGCGCGATGTCGGTGTAGCCGGAGAAGTCGCAGTAGATCTGGAAGGCGAAGAAATAGGTGGCCAGGATCAACTCCATCGGCACCGCGTATTCCGGGATCGCGTAGGTGCGATCCACGAAGGGCGCGAGATTGTCGGCCACCACGACCTTCTTGACCAGTCCCCAGAGGATGAGCTGGCCGCCCGAGGCCAGAAGCGCGGGATCGAGGCGCGGCACGCTCTGCAGCTCGGCGTTGAACGGCCTGATCCGCTCGATCGGGCCGGCGAGGATCTTCGGAAACCAGGCGAGAAACAGCAGATCCGCCCCGGCGGTTGCGCGGCTCTCGACCGGCTGGCGGTAGCGGTCGGCCAGAAGCGCGATGGCCGTGAAGGCGTAGAAGGAGAACCCGGCCGGCGCCGAGAAGCCGGTCACCGGGATCGGCGGAAAGGCCCCGGCCACCGGATCGTGATACTTGAGCAGATACATCAGCCCCAGGATCGCCAGCGTGCCGCCCCAGAAGGCGGTATGCCGCAGCGCCGCGTCGGGCCGCAGCAGCCAGCGCCCGCAGGCGAGCGTGATCGCGGCGACGCCGCCCAGCGCGAGCAGGTGGTCGAGGCCGTAGCTGGCGTAGAACAGAAGGCTCGCGGTCAGGATCACCGGCAGTCGCGCGGGCGCGGGCACCAGGTGAAAGAGGATCGCGACCGCCGGGAGGAAGAGCAGGTAGTCGAGCGAGTTGAACAGCATAACCCGCTCCTGCCCGCCTCAGTACGAGGCGCCCCCGGCGCGCAGTTCCGGCGGTATCTGGTCGAACGGAATGCCGGCGTTCAGCACAAGGTAGTCGGCCAGCAGGTTGCGTTCCGTCTCGGTCATGTCGATTTCGACGTGGCTGGGCGAGTTGAAGGTGCCGAGCCATGCCTCGCGCGTGCGGTCCTGCGTGACCGTCACCGTGATGATGTGGCAGGACTGGCAGAGCGCGAGCGCGAGGTCGCGGCCGTCGCGCGGCAGATCGCCGGCCGGGTCCATCGGCGCGTAGGCCTCGAGGTATTCGGCGAGCGTGGCCGCGTCCCATTGATCGAGGCCGGCCTCTTCGAGCCGCGGCTTCCAGTCCTCGGCCGGCGCCGCCTCGGCCCTTATCGCCGCGGCCAGCCCGTCGGGAATCCCGTCCGACTGCATCCGCTCGAGGATCGTGCGCCCGCCGTCCGGGACGAAGTCGAAGACGTCGTCCTCCTGTGCCACCGCAAGGCCTGCGAGCGCGGCCACGCCGGCCGCCACCCAAAGTGGTCTCATCGCATGTCTCCCGTCGCTCAGAACCGCAGTTCGGGCGGCACGTCCTGCATCTTCATCGGCATGTTGATCGCCGAGTAGGCCGCGAAGGTGGCCCGCTCGGTCTCGTTCATCGGGATCTCGAGGTGGAACGGCGCCTTGAAGGTGCTCAGCCACCCGGCCTCGTCGCGGTCGTGCATCAGGTAGCCCGAGAACATGGAGTGGCAGAACTGGCACTGCTGCACCGCGAGATCCTTGCCGTCGGGCGGCAGCGCGGACGCGCCGCCCGAGTCCGCGACCTCCGCCAGCACGTCCTCGCCCGCCGGCAGGTTGAGCGCGGCATAGGCCGCGAAGGTCTCGACCTGCGCCGCCTCCAGATCCGGCGCCTGCGCGCGCGTCCATTCGGCCCATCCATCGCGGTCGTGCTCGCGCCCGGCGATCTCGGCCAAGGCGTTCGCGTCGCCCCCGGCGAGCGAGGCGAGGATCTCGCGCCCGCCGGGCGGCATGAAGTCGAACGCGTCGCCCTGCGCGAGCGCCGCCCCGGCCAGGAGCAGCGCCCCGAGGAGCGCCGACGCCCTGCCCTCAGCCATCGCGCCGCGGCCCGAGGTCAGGCAGGCGGAACACCTCGACCGCCATTTCACTTGCTGCGCGGCCGGGGGGGAACCCCGTGCCGCGCAGCATGTCGAGACGCATCGCCGTCTCGTCGTCGTAGAAACGCTCGCCGCAGCCACGGCAGACGAGCGCGGGGACATCTTCCACGACGACAAGACGCTCCTCCTCCCAGAGCGCGAGTTGGACGCGGCTCGCCTCGAGCGCAGCCGCACCGCAGAGCTCGCAGCCGATGGTCTCGGTCTCGTCCTGCACCAGAGCCTCAGAGGAGCGCACGGGCGGCCTCCACGACATTCTCGGGGCCCGGGCGCATCCAGAGGAACATCTCGGGCGAGGCCGGCGGCGGCGCATCGGGGAAGGCCACGCGCTTGACCTTGACGCCGTCGACGTTCTCCACCGCGCGGGCGATCACCTCGGCGCCCGGGCAGAGGGTGTAGTAGGACTGATCCACCGTCAGCAGCCGCTTGGTCTTGGCGACGGAATTCACGATGGTCTCGGTGTCCATCTGGTTGAGCGCGCGCAGGTCGATGACCTCGACGCTCGCCCCCTCGCCGGTGAGCGTCTCGGCGGCCTCGAGCACGCCCGGCATGCCGGCGCCGGAGCTCACGATGGTCAGGTCGCTGCCCTCCATCCGCACCGCGGCCTTGTCGAGCGGCACCTCGTAGGCCTCGTCCGGCACCTCCTCGGTGAGCGTGCGCAGGCCCGCGGGGTAGAGATAGACCACCGGGTCCGGGGAGCGGATCGCCGCGTGCATCATCCCCTTCGCGTCATAAGGCGTGGAGGGGATCACCGTGCGCACGCCGGGGATATGCATGTAGTAGCTGTCCTCCTCGTAGCAGGAGTGCTGCTGCGCGAAGCCCGGCGTCTGGCCCGTCATCTCGATGATCCAGACCACCGGCACCGAGGCCCGGCCGCCGGTCTTGTGCCGCAGCTTGCTGGCCACGTTCTGGATCACCTCGAAGGGCATGCAGGCGCCCTGATAGGGAATGTAGGTGGCCGCCTTGGAACCCGCGAGGCCCGCGCCGACCACGGCCGAGGCCATCCAGTTCTCGTCGATGCCGGTGTTGACCACGCGCTTGCGGCCGAACTCCGTCTCGAGGTTGATCACCGGCTTGCCGGGGTTGGAGGCCACCGGCGGGGTGAGCTCGAAGATCCAGGTCATCGCCGGGTCTTCGCGCATCTCGTGCTGGACGGCCTCCAGCACCGAATACATCCAGCTTTTCTGTGCCATGTCTCTATCCTCTCGATCAGGCGCCGTGCGTCAGCCGAACTGGCGCGCGGGCACGGTGCCCTCGGCGAAGACGTGCTTGAGGCCGTCCTCCGGGTTGCAGAGCGGCTGCGAGAGCCCCCACTCGAAGGCCTCGGCAATCTCGGCCTTGACCTCCTCCTCGATCTCGGCGGCGCGCGCGGAGTCCACCACGCCCCAGTCGACGAGGATCTTGCGCGCGATGTCCACGGGGTCGCGCTGCATCCAGGCGCGCAGCTCCTTCTCGGGCCGGAAGTGGGTGATCGCCAGCGGGTCGTAGCCGAAGGCGCCGAGCTCGCCGGCCTTCGCCCCGGGCGCGCCCCAGTGGTTGTAGTAACGGTAGGTCTTGGCCTCGATGAAGGTCGGCCCTCCGCCCCCGCGGGCACGGTCCACCGCCTCGCGCGCGGCGTTGTAGACCTCGACCACGTTCTGCCCGTCCACCGTGACCGCCGGGATGCCGTAGGCCGCGGCGGCCGAGGCGATGTCCTCGTGCGGGCAGGAGAGCGAATAGTGCGCGTACTGGTGATAGAGGTTGTTCTCGCAGACGTAGATCAGCGGCAGGTCGAGCAGCTTCGCGTTGTTGAGCGTCGAATGGAAATGCGGCGCGGCGTAGTTGCCGTCGCCCGCAAAGACCACCGCCACCTGATCCGAGCCGCGCGCGCGGAAGGCGAAGGCCGAGCCGGAGGCCACCACCGGCGCGGGGCCGATCATGCCGTCGGCGCCGGCGAAGCCCACGTCCGGGTCGGCGATATGCATCTCGGCGGCGTAGCCGCCGTTCATGCCGGTGGCGCGGAAGTCCATCTCGGCCACCATACTGGGGATGTCCACGCCCTTGGCGATCGCGTGCCCGGAGGGCCGGTGCGACGAATAGACGAGGTCGAGCTGGTCGCGCGGGCCGGAGTTGCGCAGGTTCGCGCAGACGCCGGTCGCCACCGCCTCCTGCCCCGCGTAGAAATGGTTATAGCCCCGGTAGTCGGGGTTGGTGAGCATCTGGTCGGCCTGCGTCCGCTCGTGCCACCGGATGCGCAGGATGGTGCGATACATCTCGACGAGCTTCTCGTCGCTCAGATCGCCTGCCGGATAGGGCAGTTCGGTCAGCGCCCTGGCGCTTCGGCCCACAGAGACCGCCGCGCCGGTCGCGGCGGCGAGCTGCAGAAACCCGCGGCGCGAGGGGGACGCAAGTTGGTCCTCCGTCTCCCGCGGCGGAGTCGTCACGTCACGTTCCATGGATCTCCTCCCGGTCTCACGCGGCTGCCCGCGCGGTCCTGCGACGGGCCCTCCTCGCCCGTCATTCACAGGATGCCCCGGGATTCGGCGCGCGACATTGACCGCGCGCATCGCCCGGGCCGGGTCATGCGGCGTGCCCCGGAATCTCCGTCGTGTCGAGCCGCGCGAGGTCGGCCAGGCGCGCGAGGTTCGCGATCCGGTAGCGGCCCTGCCCCAGGTTCTGGAGCTCGCCCTGCGCGGCCAGCGCCGTCATGGTCCGGCTCACGGTCTCGACCGCCGTATCCGTCAGATCCGCCCAGTCGCGCCGGGGCAGGACCACCTCGACGATCACGCTTCCGTCGGGCCGAAGGTCCGCCGGCATCGAGGCGGTCGCCCTGACGAGAAAGGCGATGATGCGCTCGCGGCTCGTGAGGCGCCCGCGCAGCCAGATCTGCTCCTGCACGCGCAGGAGCTGATCCGCCAGCCCGCGCAGAACCTGCCGGCGCAGGGCAGGCGCGGCGCGCATCCCCTGCTCGAGCCCCGCGCCATCGGCGAGGCAGACTTCGGCGTCCGTCGCGCTCTCCACCGTGTAGTCGATCCGGTGCCCCGGCAGACCGCCCAGCAGGTCGCCGGGCACCGCGAAATCGAGCCCCATGCGCCGGCCATCCGCGTTCAGCCTGACAATGCGCATGTAACCCGATCGGAGGATCCCGAGCTGGCGGGGGCGGTCACCCTGATGGAACAGGACGGTATCCGCCGGCAGCACGCGCTGGCGGAGCCTTGGCAGGGCGGCGAGGTGACACGCCGACCCGGCGCCGAGCGAGCAGCCGCTGCACGGCCCCCCGTGAATGAAGGTCCGATCCGTCATCATGCTCTCCCGTGGTTGGTCGCCGGCAGTCCGGCCTCGGCGGCCGCGATCTCGTCGCGGACGCATCTGCGCAGAGCGATGTCCGAAAGCGCCGTCAGATCGCGCTCTCCGGTGAGGAACACGGCAGCCCGCAACGGCGCCGACATTGCAGCCAGAATCGAATACAGCACCGCGCGGGGGCCCCAGACCGCGACACGATCGAAGTCTCCGGCGAGACGGTGGACATCGAGCAGATGCGCGATCTCATCGGCGAAGTCGCGCAGGTCCGAGGCCATCGCGCCGGTCTCGGCGCGGCTGGGCGGATGCGCCGAGGCCTCGCTCAGATGCGCGGCCAGTCTCGCGGAGCGCGCCCGATGCACCAATTCGCCGGGCGGCGGCCCGTTCGTGTCCGGCGCTTCCAGACCCCGCAGGATCCGCGCGGTGGCACGATTCGCGACGATCGCCCATGTCGGCGCGCCCGGCATCCCCATGCTCCTCCCGCCATTGAGGCAGACACCCGGACCCAAGCGATGCCGATTCCCGACGTCGCGTCATTGACAATTCACAACGATCGCGGAGAATATTCATGCGGACAGATGTATTTTTCCGTCGGCGTCCGGGTGGTTTGAGTGTGCCTGCGTACCAGGTAGGGCGCCCATGAGACTCCCGGCTTTGGGAGGTTACTGTTTTGACTGCCAAGTCTGGCTCCAGCACGGGCCGGAGCGCGAATGCGCCCTGCCCCCTGGCGGAGATGCCGCCATTTCGGGTGTTGCCTGCGGAGTTGCTCGACAAGCTTTCGGCGATTTCCCGCCGCCGTAACCTCGAACGGAACGCGACGCTGAT
The DNA here is from genome assembly GCF_003298775.1 of Rhodosalinus halophilus. Taxonomy (GTDB): domain Bacteria; phylum Pseudomonadota; class Alphaproteobacteria; order Rhodobacterales; family Rhodobacteraceae; genus Rhodosalinus; species Rhodosalinus halophilus. The sequence goes on from NZ_QNTQ01000001.1 coordinate 168,187, forward strand.
CGACATAGGCAAGTCGGCCAATGTCGTGGGCTGCGTGATGAAGGGCGTGCTGCGCATGTCCAAGACGCTCGTGGACGGTCAGCAGCAGATCGTCGGCCTGCTCGTGGCCGGCGACATCTTCGGCCGCGTCTTCGACGGCGATTTCCCCTTCTCGATCGAAGCGGCCACCGATTGCGAAATCTGCCTCTTCCCCAAGGCCGAGTTCGAGGCCTTGATGGAACACTGGCCCGAGCTCGAAAAGCTCGTGATCCTGGGGCTGCTCAACGAACTCGACAGCGCGCGAGAGTGGCTGGGGCTGGTGGCCAATCACCGCACCGTCGAGAAGGTCGCGGGCTTTCTTGTCTTCCTGCACCGCCGCTGGGCCTTTCTCGCGGAAGAAGAGGAGCAGCCCGGCGGCACGCTCATCGACCTGCCGATCAAGCGGCAGGATCTCGCGCTCTTCCTGGGCACCCGGCCCGAGGCGGTCAGCCGCGCGTTCCACGCGCTGCACGACAAGGGGCATATCCGGATCGTCACGCCCTATCGTTTTCTCATCGTCGATTTCGAAGCGCTCGACCGCATTTCCGGCCAGAGCGTCAGCCAGCTGGACGTTCATCGGGCGCTCGCATCCGGCGAAGGCCCGCGCTGAGACAGGCCGCCGTTGCACGCCGTCAATGACCATGGCCCGAGGGCCGGTCCACCCTGCGGTCGCGGGAGGGGACCATGGATTTCGAGACGATACGCAAGACGGATGAAGAACGGCAGGCGGCGCAGCTGTCCGAAGCCGCGCGCGAGAGCTTCACCTGGGAGCAGGCGGGCGAGATGCTCGACGGGCTGCCGGAGGGCGGACTCAACATCGCGCACGAGGCGGTGGACCGGCACGCCGCAGGCGCGGCGCGCGATCGCGTGGCCCTGCGCTGGCTCGGGCGGGACGGTGCGCGGCGCGATCTCACCTACGGCGATCTGGCGCAGGAGACCGCGCGTTTCGCCGGCGTCCTGCGCCGCCACGGGGTCGCGCCGGGCGCGCGGCTCTACCTGCTGGCCGGGCGCGTGCCGGAGCTCTACGTCGCCGCGCTCGGCGCGCTGAAGGCCGGGCTCACGGTCACCCCGCTCTTCGCCGCCTTCGGCCCGGAGCCGATCCGCATGCGGATGGAGATCGGCGAGGCCGACGTTCTGGTGACGACCGCCGCGCTCTATCGCCGCAAGGTGGCGGACTGGCGCGCAGAGATCCCCTCGCTCAAGACCGTGATCGTGGTGGACGACGACGCGCCAGAGGGGTGCCTGTCCTGGACGGCGGAGATGGCCGCGGCCGAGCCCGTGGAGGGCTGCGCGCTCACCGACCCCGAGGATGTGGCGCTGATCCATTTCACCTCCGGCACCACGGGACGGCCCAAGGGTGTGCTGCATGTTCATCAGGCCGTGGTCGCCCATGCGGTCACCGGGCGCTACGCGCTGGAGCTGGTCCCCGGCGTCACCTACTGGTGCACGGCCGACCCCGGCTGGGTCACGGGCACCTCCTACGGGCTGATCTCGCCGCTGGTGAACGGCGCCACGATGATCGTGGACGAGGCGGAGTTCGACACCGAGCGCTGGCTCGACATCCTCGCCGGCGAGAAGATCGAGGTCTGGTACACCGCGCCCACCGCGATCCGCCGGCTGATGCGCGCAGGCCCCGAAGCGGTGGAGGGGCGCAGCTTTCCGCAGCTGCGTCACATCGCCAGCGTCGGCGAGCCGCTCAACCCCGAGGGCGTGGTCTGGGGACAGAAGGTCTTCGGCATGCCCTTCCACGACACCTGGTGGCAGACCGAGACCGGCGCGATCATGATCGCCAACACCGCGGCGATGGACATCCGCCCGGGGTCCATGGGCCGGCCGATGCCGGGGATCGAGGCGGGCGTGGTGGACCGCCAGGACGACGGCAGCCTGCGCCCCTGCGCTGCGGGCGAGCCGGGCGAGCTGGCGCTGCGGCCGGGGTGGCCCTCGATGATGCGCGGCTACCTGGGCGAGGAGGCGCGCTATCGCAAGGCCTTCGCGGACGGCTGGTATCTGTCGGGCGACCTCGCGATCCGCGACGCGGACGGCTACTTCTGGTTCGTCGGCCGCGCCGACGATCTGATCAAGTCCGCCGGCCACCTGATCGGCCCCTTCGAGGTGGAGAGCGCGCTGATCGAGCATCCGGCCGTCGCCGAGGCGGCGGTGATCGGCCTGCCGGACGAAACCGCCGGCGAGATCGTCCAGGCCTATGTCGCGCTCAATCCCGGCCATTCGCCCTCTGCCGAGCTGGAGCGCGACATCCGCGGCCACGCGCGCAAGCGCCTGGGGCCGGCCGTCGCCCCGCGCGAGATCGTCTTCCGCGACAGCCTGCCCAAGACGCGCTCGGGCAAGATCATGCGGCGGCTGCTCAAGGCCCGCGAGCTGGGCCTGCCCGAGGGCGACACCTCGACGCTCGAGACCGAAGACACCCCAGCAAGGAGCCCCGCCCCATGACCCGAGACGAGCTGCAGAGCCTCTTCATCGAGGAGTTGACCCGCATCGCCCCCGATCTGGAGGCGGGCTCGGTCGGCGCGGAGGACCACCTGCAGGACGACCTCGATCTCGACTCCATGGACATCGTGGGTCTCGTCGCGTCGCTGCACAAGCGGCTGGGCGTCGAGATACCGGAGGCGGACTACCGCGAGCTCGAGACGCCCTCGAAGGCCGCGGACTATCTCGCCCGCCGGCTGGCCTGACGCTCGATCCGGCGACGGCCCCTCCTTGCCGCCGAGTGCTGCCACGCGCACCAAGGGCATGGCCGGCGCCGTCGCGCGGCCTACCTTGCCCGGCATGAACGACCTGCCCGAAGAGAACGTCCACGACTATCCCCGCCCGCCCGCGCTCGAGCCCGTGCCGCAGCGTCTGCTGGTGCGCCTGGGCGGCGAGGTGGCGGCCGAGACCACCCGCGGCTTCCGCGTGCTCGAGACGCATCACGCGCCGACCTACTACATCCCGCGCGCCGACGTGCGCGCCGAACTCCGGCCCGCGCGCGGACGCAGCCTTTGCGAGTGGAAGGGACAGGCGCGCTATTTCGACGTGATCTGCGGCGGCGTCACGGCGCCGCGCGCGGCCTGGAGCTACGAGGCGCCGACGCCCGCCTTCGGCGCCATCGCCGGGCACGTCGCCGTCTACGCGGGCCTGATGGAGGCCTGTTTCGTCGGCGACGCGCGGGTTCTGCCGCAGCCCGGCGATTTCTACGGCGGCTGGGTGACGCCGAACCTGGAGGGCACGCCCAAGGGCGCGCCCGGCACCCGCCACTGGTAGAGCGCGCGGGCAAGCGCAGTTGTGCACATCCCCCGTGGCGCGCCGTCAGGACACCTGGCGCGGGGCCTCGGACGACCGGAGCCTGAGCCGTTCGGCGCTCGCGGCGAGGTGAAGCCAGCGCACATGGCCAACCGCCTCGAGATCGCCACGCTCCAGCGCCGCGATCACCTCGCCCAGCTCCTGTCGGAAGTGCGCGAGTTCGTCGGCCAGATCCAGCCGCGCGCTGGCATGCACCCAGAGCCGCGCTGTCATGTAGTAGAGCCGCCGCGCGACCTCGCGGAAGGGCCGGTTTTCGGTCAGGCCCAGCATCGCCTCGAAATAGCGGGCGTTGAGCCGGGCGAAGCCTGCTGCATCCGCGACCTTGTCCGTATCGCCCAGAATCGCTTGCAGTTCCGGCAGGATCCCGCCGATCCCGGTGCCGGGAGTCAGGCGAGCGACCACCATCGTCAGCTCCTGTCGCAGCTCCAGCGTCTGCATGAGCGTGGGCAGGTCGATCTCGGTGACCATGGAGCCGACGCCGCGGCGGACATCGACCAGCCCCTCGGCCTCGAGCCTTGCCAGAACCGAGCGAATCGGCGTGCGGCTGACGCCGAACTCTGCGGCCAGCTCGACCTCGCCCAGCCGCGTGCCGGGCGGATAGTCAAGCCAGCAGATCCGGTCGCGCAGAACCTCGTAGATCGCATGCGTGCGCATCTCGCCTCCTCATGGCGCCGGGCCGTCGCGGCGAAACCGCTTGACTCTGCCGTTCACGGCCCGGTGATGTATACATGTCGCGGGAGGGACCACACGACCATCCAGCACGGAGGAGACACCATGCGACGCACCATCCTCAAGCTCGCCGTTTCGGCGGCCGCGCTTTTCGCCGTTTCGCCGATCGCCGCGGCGGCCGGGCCGCTCATGGACCGGATCGAGGCGGGCGAGTCCATCCGCATCGGCTTCGCCAACGAGGTGCCCTGGGCCTATCCCGGCGAGGGCAACCAGCCGCTGGGCTTCGTCAACGCCTTCGCGCTCGGCGTGCTCGAGAACATGGGATACGACAACATCGAGCCCGTGGTGACCGACTGGGGCGGTCTGATTCCCGGGCTGAAGGCCAACCGCTTCGACATCATCACCGGCGGCATGTACATCCTCGAGAGCCGCTGCGAGAACGTGGCCTTCTCGGATCCGATGGGGGTCTTCGGCGACGCCTTCATCGTGGCCGAGGGCAACCCGATGGACATCCAGAACTACCAGGACATCCTCGAGAAGGACGCCACCCTCGTCACCGGCGCGGGCTTCAACATCGTCGAGGTCGCCAAGGACGAGGGCATCCCCGAGAGCAACATCATGACGGTGCCGGGGCCCACCGAGATCCTGGCCGCGGTGCGCGCGGGCCGCGCGGACGCGGGCGGCGTGACCTATTTCACCGCGCGCAACCTCGCCGAGCAGTCGGACGGCGCAGTCAGCGTGACGGATCCCGGCCAGATGCCCGAGGATACGCTCAACTGGGTGGGCATCGCCTTCCGCCCCTCGGATCAGGACTTCCTCGAGCAGTTCAACGCGGCGATGAACGACTATCTCGGCTCGGAGGAGATGCTGGCCGCGGTCGAGGAATACGGCTACACCGAGGCCCAGTTGCCCGGCGACGACGTGACCACCGAGTGGGTCTGCGAGAACCGCTGATCGCGGCACCTGCGGCCGGCGGGCCCCTGCCGGCCGGCCGCGCGCGCCGCCGGGACAGGGCATGAGCTACACGGAATTCCTCGCCGAACACGGGCCACGGCTACTCGACGGCACGCTCGTCACGGCGGCGCAGTTCTTCCTCGCCACGGCGCTGGCCATCGCCGTGGCGCTGGTCATGGGGCTGATGAAGCTCTCGGACAACTGGCTCCTCAAGGGCGTGTCGGTCGTCTACATCGAGATCTTCCGGGGCACCTCGCTGCTGGTGCAGCTCTACTGGATCTTCTTCGTGCTGCCGCTCTTCGGCGTGACGCTCGAGAAGTTCACCGCCGGCTTCGTCGCCGTGGGCATGAACCTCGGCGCCTACGGGGCCGAGCTGGTGCGCGGCGGCATACTCGCCGTGCCGAAGGGCCAGTGGGAGGCCGCCTATTCGCTGTCGATGTCGCCCGCGCGACGCATGTGGCGGATCATCCTGCCGCAGGCGCTGCTCAACATGCTGCCCGCCTGGGGCAACCTGCTGATCGAACTGCTCAAGGGCACGGCGCTCGTCGCGCTGATCTCGGTCGCGGACCTGATGTTCGAGGCGCGCCAGGTCAACAGCGCCACCTACCTCTCCGCGCAGACCTTCGGCACCGCGCTCATCATCTACTACGTCTTCTCGCGCTTCCTGATCACGCCCTTCATGCGCTGGCTGGAGCTCGTGATGCGGCGCAAGATGGGGAGGGCCTGAGATGTTCGACTGGGACTGGGCCTTCACGCTGGAGATCCTGCCGCGGCTGCTGGAGGCCACGCTCAACACGCTGATCGCGGCCGGCGCGGGCTACGTCATCGCGGTCTTTCTGGGCCTCGCCTTCGCGCTCGCGCAGCGCACGCCCTTCCGCGCGCTCACCCTGGGCGTGCGCGAGGCCGTGGAGTTCATCCGCTCCACGCCGCTGGTGCTGCAGATCTTCTTCGTCTTCTTCGTGGGCCCGCAGTTCGGCGTGACGCTTTCCCCCTGGACGGCAGGCATGATCGCCATCGGGCTGCACTACTCGGCCTATCTCTCCGAGGTCTATCGCGGCGGGATCGAGAGCGTGCCCAAGGGGCAATGGGAGGCCGCGGCGGCGCTGTCCCTCTCGACCCGCGACACCTATTTCCGCATCATCATCCCGCAGGCGCTCCCGCCCTCGCTGGCGGGCATGGGCAACTACCTCGTGGGCATCTTCAAGGACACGCCGATGCTCAGCGTGATCGGCGTGGCCGAGCTCATGCACACCGCCAACGCGATCGGGTCGGAGAACTACCGCTATCTGGAGCCCTACACGATGGTCGGCATCATCTTCCTGTGCATCTCGCTTCCGGCGGCGGCGATGGTCCGCAGCTTCGAGGCCTGGGTGCGGCGCAAGCTGGGGCTGAGCTGATGGAGGATCTGTCGCGCTTTCCCCTCCGGCTCGAGGGGCCGGACGCGCCGATGGTGCGCTTCGACCACGTCACCAAGCGCTACGGCGATCTGGTGGTGCTCGAGGACTTCTGCCTCGACGTGGCCGAGGGCGAGATGGTCACCGTGATCGGCCCCTCCGGCTCGGGCAAGACAACCGTGCTGCGCATCCTGATGCTCGAACGCATCCAGGAGGGCGTGATCTACGTCGACGGGGCGCCGATCTCGCACATGGAAAAGAAGGGGCGGCTGGTGCCCGCCTCCGAGCGCTACCTGCGCCGCGCGCGCGAACCGATCGGCATGTGCTTTCAGCATTTCAACCTCTTTCCGCACATGACCGCGATCCAGAACTGCATGGAGGGGCCCGTGCAGGTGCTCGGCCTGTCCAGGCAGGACGCGCGCGAGCGCGCGGAGGAGCTGCTCGAGATGGTCGGCATGATCGAAAAGAAGGACGAGCACCCCTCCCGCCTCTCCGGCGGCCAGCAACAGCGCGTCGCCATCGCCCGCGCGCTGGCGATGCGGCCGAAGGTCATGCTCTTCGACGAGGTGACGTCGGCGCTCGACCCGGAGGTGATCGGCGAGGTGACGGAGGTGATCCGCAAGCTCGTCCATGAACATCGGCTCACGATGCTGATGGTTACCCACCAGATGGGCTTCGCCGCCGACATCTCCGACCGCGTCTGCTTCTTCTACGGCGGCCGGATCGAGGAACAGGGAACGCCGGAGGAGCTCTTCGGCAATCCGCAGAAGGAGCGCACGCAGCAATTCCTCTCGGCGGTGAAGTCGGCGGGATGACCGTGACGCTGGCCGATATCCTCGAGGCGCGGCGCGCGATCCGGGGCGTGGCGGACGGCACGCCGCTCGTCCCCTCGCCCTTCATGTCCGACCGCGCGGGCCAGGATTTCCTGCTCAAGCTCGAGAACATGCAGCCCATCGGCGCCTTCAAGCTGCGCGGCGCGCTCAACGCCATCGCGCGGCTGCCGGAGGGCACGGCGGGCGTCACCTGCTGCTCGACCGGAAACCACGGCAGAGGCGTGGCTTACGGTGCGCGGGCGCGCGGCATGCGGGCGGTGATCTGCATGTCCGAACTCGTCCCGCAGGCCAAGGTGGACGGCATCCGCGCGCTGGGCGCCGAGGTGCGCATCACCGGCCGCAGCCAGGACGCGGCGCTGGCCGAGAGCCGGCGCCTGGCGGCCGAGGAAGGGCTCGCGGAGATCTCGCCCTTCGACGACCCGGCAGTGATCGCGGGACAGGGCACCATCGGGCTCGAGATGCTCGAGGCGCGGCCCGACATCCGCACGATCCTCGTGCCGCTGTCGGGCGGCGGGCTGGCCGCGGGCGTCGCGGTCGCGGCCAAGGCGATCGATCCCGCGATCCGCGTCGTCGGCATCTCGATGGACCGGGGCGCGGCGATGTATCACTCGATCCGCGCGGGCCGCCCTGTCGAAGTCGAGGAGGTCGAAAGCCTGGCCGATTCCCTGGGCGGCGGCATCGGGCTCGGGAACCGCCTCTCCTTCCCGCTCTGCCGCGACCTGCTGGACGAGACGCTCCTCGTCACCGAGGAGGAGATCTATCGCGGCATGCAGGCGCTTTACTGGGAGGACCGGATCGTGGCCGAGGGCGCCTGCGTCGTGGGCCTCGCCGCCGTGCTGTCGGGTCGCCTGCCGACCCTCGACGGGCCCGTGGCCACCATCGTCACCGGGCGGAACCTGGACATGGAGGTCTTCACCCGCGTGGTGACGGGACAGGACGTGACCCTGGGCGCGCGCGTGGTGAAAGCAAGGCCCTGGCGCGCTTGACATGCCGGCACGGCCCGGACTTGACGCGGGACCCCATGTTCGCAATACGTTCCATCATGCGGACCGCGACCGTTTCTCAGATGCCCTCCATGCGACAGCTTCTGTCACCCCCTGGCGCCAGGATGAGGCGACAACGCGTGCCGCGCCGGCACCGATAAGTCGCAAGTCAGGGGACCGAATGACCGCCTTCCGTTTCATCCATACATCCGATCTCCACCTCGGCCGCCGCTACGCCAACCTGCCCGACACGCCGGACGGCAACCTGCGCGGCCGGCTGATGGAGGCGCGCCATGCCGCGATTTCCCGTCTCGCCGAGGCCGCGCGCGCCCACGGCGCCGCCGACATCCTGCTCGCCGGCGATACCTTCGACAGCGCGACGCCCTCCCACCCGGTCCTGCGCCAGGCGCTCGCGGCGATGGGCGAGCACCACGATCTGCGCTGGTGGCTGCTGCCGGGCAACCACGACAACCTGCGCGAGGCCGAGCCGCTCTGGGACACGATCGGCAGGGATGCGCCGGGCAACGTTCACGCGCTCGTCGATGCGGCGCCGGTCGATCTGACGCCGGAGGCCACCCTCCTGCCCTGCCCCGTCGCTTACCGCTCCGGCGGCACGGACCCCACCGAGGCGCTCGCGACCATGCCCAGCGGGACCGGCGCGCTGCGCATCGGCCTCGCGCATGGCGGCGTTACGGACTTCGACGACACCGGCGCGACCATCCCGCCCGACCGCGACCGCAGCGCGCGGCTCGACTATCTCGCGCTGGGCGACTGGCACGGGCGGCTCGCGGTCGGCCCGCGGGTGCACTACTCGGGAAGCCCCGAGCAGGACCGCTTCCGCCACGACCGGCGCGGCGTCTGCCTCGCGGTCAGCCTCGCCGGGCCGGGCGCGCCGCCCGAGGTCGCCGAGATCGAGACCGGCACCTTCCTCTGGGCGCGCGAGTCGCTGCGCCTGACACCCGGGCAGGATGCCGCCGCGGCGCTGGAGGCGCTGCTGCCTGCGAGCGGACGCCGCGAGATCCTGCTGGCGATCGAGGCGATCGGTCGGGCCAGCCTCGCCGCCCAGACCGAGCTCGGCCGCGCGGCCGAGCGCGTGGGGCCCGAATTCGCGCTCTTCCGGCTGACCACCGAGGCGCTGGCGACCGACTTCGAGGCGGCGGATCTCGACGATATCGACCGCGCGGGCGCGCTGCGCCTTGCCGCCGACCGCCTGCGCGACGAGGCCGCCGACGAGGAGCTGCCGCCAGAGCAGCGCGAGATCGCCGCACAGGCGCTCGCCCGTCTCTACGCCATCGTGAAGGAGGGCCGGGGATGAAACTGCGCAGCATCCGGCTCGAGAACGTCCGCCGCTTCACCGATCCCGTGCGCCTCGACGGCATCGGCGACGGGCTCAACGTGCTCTCGGAGCCCAACGAGCACGGCAAGTCCACGCTTTTCGACGCGCTTCAGGCGCTCTTCTTCCGCGCCCACGGCTCCAAGGCCGAGGAGCTGCGCGCCCTGCGCCCGCACGCCGGGGGCGCGCCGGAAATCAGCGTCGATATCGAGATCGACGAGGGCCGCTTCACGCTGTCGAAACGTTGGTTTTCCAAGCCTTTCGCGCGCGTCGAGCAGGGCGACCGCCTGGTCGCGCAGGCGGACGCCGCCGAGGATTGGATCGCCCGGCTGATGGGGGGCGAGGGTGGCGGGCCCGCGGGGCTGCTGTGGGTGCGCCAGGGGCTGACCGGCCTCGCAGAAGGCACGCGCAAGGAACAGGAGGCCGCCCTGGCGGCCCGGCGCGACCTGCTGTCCTCCGTTACCGAGGAAGTGGAGGCCATGACCGGCGGCCGACGGATGGACGCGGCGCTCGCGCGCTGCGCAGACGAGCTGGAGATCTACTGCACCGCCGGCGGCAAGCCGAAGAAGGGCGGGCCGTGGAAGTCCGCCGAGGACCGCGTGGCGGAGCTCGCAGCGGAGGAGGCCGAGCTGCGCGCGACCGCCCGCGCGCTGCAGGACGCGCTCGAAGCGCGCCGGCGCAAGCGCCGGGAACTCGCCGAGATCGAGGATCCAGACAATGCAGCCGAGCGGGCGGCGCGGCTCGAGCAGGCGCAGGCGGCGCACGCCGCGGCCGAGCGCCACGCCGAGCGGGTCGAGACGGCCGAACGCAAGCTGCAGGCCGCCCGTCTAGAGGTCCGGGAACTCGCCGCGCGTCTCGAGACCCTGCGCGCCGCGCTGGCGGAACGCGCCGCGGCGGCCGAGGCGGCGCAGGCGGCCGCGCGCAAGCAGGCCGAGGCCCGCGAGGCCGCCGCCGGCGCCGAGGCGGAGCTTGACGCGGCCCGAAAGGCGCTCTCGCAGGCGGGCGAGGCCTTCGCCACGGCCGAGGCCGCGCATGTCGCGGCGCAACGCCGGCAGACCGCGCGCGACGGCGCGCGGCGCCGGGCCGATCTCGAAGCCCGTCTCGAGCGGGCCGAAGCGGCCCGCGAGGCGCTGGAGACGGCCCAGGCCGCCGCGCGGCACGGCCCCGACGCCGCGGCGCTGCGCGACCTCGAGGCGCTCGATTCGGCGTTGCGCACGGCGCGCGCGCTGCGCGCGCAGACGGCCCCGCAACTCGTCATGGCCTATGCGCCCGGCGCCGACGGCAGCGTCACCCACGCCGGCACGGCCCTGCCCGACGGCGTCCAGGTGCCGATCCCCGACGGCGCGGAGCTCTCGCTGCGCGGCCTCGGCACCTTGACGGTCCGGCCGGGGGCCGGCCCGCGGGAGTCCGACAGCGTCGAGGCCGCCGAGCAGGCGCTTTCGGAGGCCCTGCGCGATGCAGGGCTCGCCTCGATGCAGGAGGCCCGCGCGCAGGCCGCCGCGCGCGCCGAGGCGGAGCGCCGGGCGGGCGAGGCGCGCGCAAGGCTCGAGACCGCCGCGCCGGAAGGGCTCGAGCCGCTCCGCGCCGCCCTCGCTGCCATTCCCGAAGCGCCGGCGGAGGCCGAGGCGGAGGCCCCGGACCTCTGCGAGACCGAACAGGTGCTGGCGACCGCGCGGGCCGAGCGGGCCACGGCCGAAAGCCGACGCGACGCGGCCGAGGCCGCCGCCTCGGAGGCGCGCAGCCGCCGCGCCAGCGCCGAAGCCGTGGCCGAGGCCGCGGCCGAACGGGCCGAGCGCGCCGAGGCCGCGCTGGCCCGGCTCGAGGAGCGGGACGAGGCCGCCCTGTCCGAACGCTTCGCCAGGGCGCGCGACGCCCTCGAGGCGGCGGAGGCGGTGCACGCGCAGAGCGTCCGCGAAGCCCCCGATCTGGCCGCGGCCGAGGCGGCGCTCGCCCGCGCCCGCGCCGTCGTCGACACGGCACGCGAGACGGTCGCCCGTCTGCGGCCTGAGATCGCCGCGCTCGACGAGCGCATCGCGCATGGCTCCGGCGAAGCGGTGGAGGAACGGCTCGCCGAGACGGTCGAGCGGCGCGAGGCGGCCGAGGCCGACCTGGCCCGCATCCAGCGCGAGGTGGCCGCGCTGCAGCGCCTCAAGCAGGCGCTGGAGGACGCGCAGGCCGAGGCGCGCGACCGCTATTTCGCGCCGGTCGCCGCCGAGCTGCGGCCGTTGCTGAACCTGCTCTGGCCGGAGGCCGAACTCGTCTGGGGGCAGGACACGCTGCTGCCCACGGCGCTGGTCCGCGCAGGCCAGGAAGAGCCGATCGAGATCCTCTCGGGCGGCACGCAGGAACAGGTCGCGCTTCTGGTGCGGCTCGCCTTCGCGCGGCTGCTCGCGAAAGAGGGACGCCACGCGCCGCTGATCCTCGACGATGCGCTGGTCTTCACCGACGACGACCGGATCGAGCGGATGTTCGACGCGCTGCACCGCCAGGCGGGCGATCTTCAGGTTCTCGTGCTGACCTGCCGGCAGCGCGCCTTCCGCGATCTCGGCGGCCGGGTACTGCGGCTCGAGCGCCCCGACGAAGCGGCGTGACTCTCGCAAGGCCCGCGCGAATCGTGCTCTCCTTCCGCCGGAGACCATCCGCAGGGAGGGGGGCGTGAGCTTCCGGAAGGCCACCGATCTGCTTCGCCTCGCGGAGATGGCCGGCGCGCGCTACGGCGGTGTCTCGCTCGACGAGATCGCGGAGACCTTCGAGGTGGACCGGCGCACGGCGCAGCGCATGACCCGCGCGCTCGAGGACACCTTCCGCGGCGTGCGCACGCGGACCGACGCGGAGCGGCGCAAGCGCTGGAAGCTCGACCCGACAGAGGCGCGGATGATCTTCGCGCAGGGGCTGCGGGAGGCGGAGCTCACGGCGCTCGAGATGTCGATCCGCCGGGCCGAGCGCGACGGCGCGGCGCGCGACGCCGAGGCGCTCGCGCGGCTGCGCGACCGTCTGCTCGCCGCGATGCCCGGGCCGCACGCCCGGCGCGTCGAGGCCGATGCCGAGGCCCTGCTCGAGGCGCAGGGCTTCGCCTCGCGGCCCGGGCCGCGCGTTCGGGTGCGCAGCGACCTGCTCGGCGTGATCGCCGAGGCGCTGAAGGCACCGCAGCGGCTGACGCTGACCTATGCCGGCGCGCGCGACGCCGTCCCCCGCGAACGCCTCGTCGAGCCCTACGGGCTGCTCCTCGGCACCCGGCGCTACCTCGTCGGGCGCGAGACGGGGGGCGACGGGCGGATGCGGCACTATCGCCTCGACCGGATCGGCGCTGCGCGGCTGGAGCCGGGCGCCTTCCCCCGCGATCCCGACTTCGACCTCGCCGGGCATGCGGCGCGCGCCTTCGGCTCCTTCCATGCCGAGGCGGAATACGGCGAGGTCGTCTGGCGCTTCGCCCCGCGCGCGGCCGAGGTGGCACGCGAGTTCCTCTTTCACCCCGACCAGGAGATGACCGAGGAGCCCGACGGGTCGCTCACGCTGCGCTTTCGGGCGTCAGGGCACCTCGAGATGGCCTGGCACCTCTATCAGTGGGGCGACGCGGTAGAGGTGGTGGCGCCCGAGGCGCTGCGGCGGATGGTCGAGGGGCACCGGCGCGGCGACTTTCCCGCCCTGCCCTGAGCCCTGCCACCGCAGGAATTACCTGAGAAGCGCGCCGCGCACGGAGTGGATCTCCCCGTGCCGCGTCGACGCGGCCACGGAGGGCATCCGCTCCGGAGAACAGCCCGGCGTGTGCGGGCCGTTGTCGTCAGGAAGGCCTCGGGAACCGACGCGCGCGTCCCCGCGCGGCAAAGGGGATCAGCAGGCGTGGCGCCGGAATGTCAGCCGGCATCGCGCGGCGGAAGCGGATTGTCCCGGCCGCGCCGGTCGGGCATGACTGCGCCGGTCCGCAACAGGAGAGCGCCATGCCCGCATTCATTCCCTACAAGGCCTACTGGAGCACCCCTTTCGCCCGCTGGCAGGGCAGCCTCGCGCATCTCCACGCCTTAGAGCTCGCCCGGATCGCCGCCGAGCGGGCGCTCGCGCGCATCGGCGTGGACCCGGCCGAGCTGGACGCGGGCGCGCTGGGCCTGACGGTGCCGCAGCACATGAGCTTCTACGGCTTTCCCTGGCTCGCCGGGACGCTGGGCGCCGAGCGGCTGGCCGGCCCCACGATCACCCAGGCCTGCGCCACCGGCACGCGGCTGCTGGCGCATGCCGCGGGCGAGGTCGCCGCGGGCGCGGGCGCCGTGCTGACGCTCGCGACCGACCGCGTGTCGAACGGCCCCCACGTCTATTACCCCGCGCCCGCCGGCCCCGGGGGCACGGGCAAGTCGGAGGACTGGGTGCTCGACAACTTCGGCCGCGATCCTTTCGCGAAGAACTCGATGCTGCAGACTGCCGAGAACGTCGCCGCGCGCCTCGGCATCCCGACCGAGGAACAGCACGCCCTCGTGCTGCGCCGCTACGAGCAATATGCCGACGCGCTGGCCGACGACCGGGCCTTCCAGAAGCGCTACATGGAGCTGCCCTTCGAAGCGCCTGCGGCCGCGGGGCGCGGCAAGATGGTGACGCTCGAGGGCGACGAGGGGGTGACGCCCACCTCGGAAGAAAAACTCGGCAAGCTCAAGCCGGTGCTGGAGGGCGGCACCGTCACCTTCGGCGGCCAGACCCACCCGGCCGACGGCGCCGCCGGCGCGATCGTGACCTCCGAGGCCCGCGCGCGGGAGCTGTCCGCCGACCCGGAGGTGAAGATCGAGCTGGTGAGCTTCGGACAGGCCCGCGAAGAGCCCGGCTACATGCCGGCCGCCCCCGTCCCGGCCGCGCGCCAGGCGCTCGAGCGCGCGGCACTGTCGATCGGCGACATCGCCGCGATCAAGAGCCACAACCCCTTCGTCGTCAACGACATCGCCTTCGCGCGCAGCTTCAACATCGACCCCTACACGCAGATGAACAACTACGGGTGCTCGCTCGTCTGGGGCCATCCGCAGGGGCCCACGGCGCTGCGGGGGATCATCGAACTGATCGAGGAACTGGTGCTGAAGGGCGGCGGCTACGGGCTCTTCCAGGGCTGCGCGGCCGGCGACACGGCGATGGCCTGCGTGGTCCGGGTCGGCTGACCGGCGTCCCCGGGCGGCGGCTCAGAGATCGGCGAGGAGCTGCTCGAGCGGTTCGCGGTGCTCCATCACGACGTCGCGGCCGGCCTCGATCGCCTCGGCCGCGCGGAACATCTCGATGAAGGTGATGTGCCGCAGGTCGAGCTCGAGGGCGAAATGCGGCGGGTCGCTGGCCGCGCGGGTCTTGCGCAGATACTCGGTGAGGATGTCGATGGCCGCCGAGACCACCTCGAAATAGTTGGGCGGCTCGGGCCTGGGCTCCCGCGTCGTCCAGAACTCGCGCAAGGCAGGCGGCAGCTGGGCGATCAGGCCGGCCTCTCCCAGCCGGTCGAAGAAGCCCTCCGAGGCGGCGTCCGGCGCCCAGATCCGTCCGTCGTCGCGCCCGTTGGGGTTGATCGCGATCGTGATATCGGCGCCGAGCGCGCGGCAGGCCGAGGAGGGCACCGGGTTGATCACGCCGCCGTCGAGCAGCCAGCGGCCCTCGACGTGATGCGGCGCGAAGAAGCCGGGGATCGCGATCGAGCCGCGCACCGCGTCGAGCAGCGAGCCGTCCTGCATCCAGACCTCGTGGCCGGTGCTCATGTCGGTCGCCACGGCGATGAAGGGGCGGTCGAGCTTCTCGAAACGGTCGGGCAGCCCCATCTCCTCGAGCGCCTCCATGATCGCGCGGCCGCGCACCAGCCCGCCCCCCGTGAGCCGCAGATCGAAATGCGCGAGAAAGGCCGCGCGCGTCATGTTCCGCGCGAACTCTTCCAGCGCGTCGAGCTTGCCGGCCGCCCAGGCCGCGCCCACCACGGCGCCCATCGAGCAGCCGGCGATCACGTCGGGCTCCACGCCGATCTCCTCGAGCGCGCGGATCGCGCCGATATGCGCCCAGCCCCGCGCGCCGCCCGAGCCGAGAGCCAGTCCAAGCTTGCGCTTCTGCCGTCCGCTCATGCCGCTCTTGCCTCTTGAAACCTTGAGTGCCGCTCCCAACTCCTAGCGCGTCGGAAACCTGATGCGAAGGAGGTGTGTCATGTTCGATACAAACATCGGCATGCTGGATCGCGTGCTGCGCGTGGTGATCGGCCTCGCGCTGATTTCCGGCTTCTGGCTGATGCCCGAGGCGGGCTGGCGCTGGGCCTTCTGGCTGGGCGCGATCCCGGCGCTGTCGGGTCTGCTGGGCTGGTGTCCGGCCTATCGCCTGCTCGGCTGGTCCACGCGCGACGACGGCAGCGCCCGTGCCTGAGGCCGACGCCGCACCGCGGGGGTTTCACACCCCCGCACCCCCGTGGGATATTTGACCCAAGAAGAAGGGACGGACGCTGCGGCGCCCGGGTTTCGCCAGACGGGCGCTACTCCGCCGCCACCTTGCGCGCGTCGAGCATCGGGCGGAGGTAGCGGCCGGTGTGGCTGCGTTCGACGCGGGCGATCTCTTCGGGCGTGCCCTCGGCGACGATCTCGCCGCCGCCGTCGCCCCCCTCGGGGCCGATGTCGATGATGTGGTCGGCGGTCTTGATGACGTCGAGGTTGTGCTCGATCACCACGACGGTGTTGCCGGCCTCCACAAGCGAGTGCAGCACTTCGAGGAGTTTCCTGACGTCCTCGAAATGCAGGCCGGTCGTCGGCTCGTCGAGGATGTAGAGGGTGCGGCCCGTCGCGCGCCTGGCCAGTTCGCGCGAGAGCTTGACGCGCTGCGCCTCGCCGCCCGAGAGGGTCGTGGCCTGCTGGCCGACCTTGATGTAGCCGAGCCCCACCTCGCAGAGCGCATCCATCTTCTCGCGGATGGCGGGCACCGCCTTGAAGAACGCCTGCGCGTCCTCGACGGTCATGTCGAGCACGTCGGCGATGGACTTGCCCTTGTATTTGATCTCCAGCGTCTCGCGGTTGTAGCGCGCGCCCTTGCAGGTTTCGCAGGTGACATAGACGTCGGGCAGGAAGTGCATCTCGATCTTGATGACCCCGTCGCCCTGGCAGGCCTCGCAGCGCCCGCCCTTCACGTTGAAGCTGAAGCGCCCCGGCTTGTAGCCGCGCGCCTTGGCCTCGGGCAGGCCGGCGAACCAGTCGCGGATGGGCGTGAAGGCGCCCGTGTAGGTGGCCGGGTTCGAGCGCGGCGTGCGCCCGATCGGGCGCTGGTCGATGTCGATGACCTTGTCGAGATGCTCCAGGCCCCGGATCGTCTCGCAGGGCGCCGGCACCTGCCGCGCCCCGTTGAGCTTCATCGAGGCGGTCTTGAAGAGCGTCTCGATGGTCAGCGTGGACTTGCCGCCGCCCGAGACGCCGGTGACGCAGACGAACTTGCCCAGTGGCAGGTCCACGGTGACGTCCTTGAGGTTGTTGCCGTGGGCGTTGACGACGGTGAGGGCCTTGCCGTTGCCCGCGCGGCGGACCGCCGGCACAGGGATCTCGCGGCTGCCCGAGAGATACTGCCCCGTCACCGAGGCCGGGTCGGCGGCGATCTCCTCGGGCGTGCCCTGCGCCACGATCCGCCCGCCGTGCACGCCCGCGCCGGGGCCGATGTCGAGCACGAAGTCGGCCTCGCGGATCGCCTCCTCGTCGTGCTCCACGACGATCACCGTGTTGCCCTGGTCGCGCAGGTTCTTGAGCGTGCCGAGCAGGCGGTCGTTGTCACGCTGGTGCAGGCCGATGGAGGGCTCGTCGAGCACGTAGAGCACGCCCGTCAGCCCCGAGCCGATCTGCGAGGCCAGCCGGATGCGCTGGCTCTCGCCGCCCGAGAGCGTGCCGGCGGCGCGCGAGAGGGTCAGGTATTCCAGCCCGACGTTGTTGAGGAACCCCAGCCGCTCGCGGATCTCCTTGAGGATGGCGCGGGCGATCTCGTTCTTCTGCTGGCTCAGGTGCTCGGGCACCGCCTCGATCCAGGCGTAGGCGTCGCGGATGGATTTCTGCACGACCTCGCCGATGTGCAGCCCGCCGATCTTCACCGCCAGCGCCTCGTCGCGCAGGCGGTGGCCGCCGCAGGCGTGGCAGGGCCGGTTGTTCTGGTAGCGCTCGAACTCCTCGCGCACCCAGGCGCTGTCGGTCTCGCGGTAGCGCCGCTGCATGTTGGGGATCACGCCCTCGAAGCTGCGGGTGACCTGATAGACGCGCCCGCCCTCGTCGTAGCGGAAGAGGATCTCGTCCTCGCCCGAGCCGTAGAGGAACACCTGCTGGACATGCGCCGGCAGATCCTTCCACCGCGCGTTGCGGTCGAACTCGTAGTGGCGGGCGAGCGACTCGATGGTCTGCGTGAAATAGGGCGACTTGCCCTTCCGCCAGGGCGCGATGGCGCCGTCGCCGATCCGCAGCGCCGCGTCGGGCACCACCAGCGCGGGATCGAAGAAAAGCTCGACCCCCAGCCCGCCGCAGGAGGGGCAGGCCCCGAAGGGCGCGTTGAAGGAAAACAGCCGCGGCTCGATCTCGGGGATGGTGAAGCCCGAGACCGGGCAGGCGAAATTCTCGGAGAAGGTGATGCGCTCGGGCTCGCCCTCGCCCTCGCGCGGGGCGGTCTCGAGCACGGCGATCCCGTTGGCGAGGTCAAGCGCGGTGCGGAAACTGTCGGCCAGCCGCGTCTCCATCCCCTCGCGCACCACGATGCGGTCCACGACAACGTCGATGTCGTGGCGGTATTTCTTGTCGAGCGTCGGCGGCTCGTCGAGCTCGTGGAAGGCGCCGTCCACCTTCACCCGCTGGAAGCCCTGCTTGCGGAGTTCCAGCATCTCCTTGCGGTACTCGCCCTTGCGGTCGCGCACGATGGGCGCGAGCAGGTAGGCGCGCGTGCCCTCCTCCATGCGCATCACGGCGTCCACCATGTCCTGCACCTGCTGCGCCTCGATGGGCTGGCCGGTGGCCGGGCTGTAGGGGGTGCCCGCGCGCGCGAAAAGCAGGCGGAGATAGTCGTAGATTTCGGTGACCGTGCCGACGGTGGAGCGCGGGTTCTTGCTGGTCGTCTTCTGCTCGATCGAGATCGCGGGACTGAGGCCCGCGATGTGGTCCACGTCGGGCTTTTCCATCATGTCGAGGAACTGCCGCGCGTAGGCCGAGAGCGATTCGACGTAGCGGCGCTGCCCCTCGGCATAGATCGTGTCGAAGGCGAGGCTCGACTTGCCCGAGCCCGACAGCCCGGTGATGACGACGAGCCTGTCGCGGGGGATGTCGACATCGACGCCCTTGAGATTGTGCTCGCGCGCACCGCGCACCTGGATGGACTTGAGCTCGGCCATCGGACACCCCCTGAACTGAAGACAGAGATAGTGGAGCGGAGGGCCTTCGCCAATCCAAAAATGTGAACGAAAGATGAACACTGCCTGTGGCGCGCCTGCGGCAGGCTTTGACCGCGGCGCTGCCGGCGGCTAGCGTCGCGCGAGGCGGGACAGGATCATGACAGACGGCTCGGACGCGCTCGCCCTCGTGGGCGATATCGGCGCCACCACGGCGCGGCTCGCGCTGGCGCGCGGCGGCATTCCGCTGCCGGGATCGGCCGCACGCTACCTCACCGCCGGCCACGACAGCGCGGAGGCGATGCTCGCGGACTACCTGCGCCACCTGGACGCGCGTCCCGGGATGGCCTGCCTCGCGGTGGCGGGCCCGCTGCGGGGGGAGACGGCTTGGATGCGCAACCGCGGCTGGGAGATCCAGGCGGAGGCGCTCGCGCGCGGGTTGGGGCTCGCGCGCGTCCGGCTGCTCAACGACCTGCAGGCGCAGGCGCTGGCGCTCGACCGGCTGAGCGAGGCGGCGCAGGATCCCCTGCTCGACGGGCGACCGCAGCCGGGCGCGGCGCGGCTGGTGATCGGGCTGGGCACCGGCGTGAACTGCGCCGCGGCCCATCCGCGCCCCGAGGCCTCCCTGCCGCTCGTGCCCCCGTCGGAGGCCGGCAACATGGGCCTGCCCGCGCATGACGCCGAGACGCTGCGACTCGCCGGGTGGCTGCGCGCGCATGTGGGCGCCGCCACGGTCGAAGAGGCGCTGTCCGGTCGCGGGCTCACGCAGCTCTGGGGATTCGCGGGCGGGCACGGCAGGCCCAGCCCGCAGGAGGTGCTGACCGCCTGCGCGGCCGGCGAAGCGCAGGCGCAGGCCGCGGTCGCGCTTCACGCGCGGCTGCTCGGGCAGTTCGCGCGGGATCTCGCCCTGGCGCATCTGGCGCTCGGCGGCGTCTGGCTCGCGGGCGGGCTCGCCCGCGCCGTGGCCCCGCATCTGCTGCGCAACGGCTTTGCGGACGCCTTCCGCGCCGATCCGCTGACCGAGACGATCCCCGTGCGGGTCATCGCCGACGACGCGGCGGCCGTGCTGGGCTGCGCGCAGCTCTGCGCCGCGCTCTAGATCTCGAGCGTGTTGTGGCGGATCGGAGTCACCAGCCCGTCGCCGAAACGTTTCCGCTTGAACGCAACACGCTCTAAAGAGGCAGCGTCGCGCTCCGCTTGACCTCGCGCAGCACGACGTTGGTGCGCGCGCTGGCCACGCCCGGGACGCGAAAGAGGAACTCCTCGAGAAAGCGGTTGTAGGCGTCGATGTCGGCGCAGAGCACGCGCAGGTGATAGTCGGCCTCGCCGGTGGTGGCGAAGCAGTCCATCACCTCCTCGCGCGACTTCATCGCCCGGATGAAGCGATCCAGCGTGTCCGGCTCGTGCCGGGTGAGCTGGACGTGCACGATGGCCTGGAAGGTCAGCCCGCAGGCGCGGGGGTCGGCCTCGGCGCGCCAGGCGCGGATCACGCCCTCGGACTCCAGCCGTTTCACCCGCCGCCAGGCGGCCGAGGGCGACATCCCCGCCACCTCGGCGAGCTCCGCCGTGGAAAGCCGGCTGTCGCGCTGCAGCGCGGCGAGCAGACGGATGTCCTGCGGCTCGAGTTGCATGTGGCCGTCCCCTTCCCCGCTCCGGGTCCGGAGGGAAGCCTAGGAAAAAGGGACGACGCCAGAAAGCCCCTACTCGCTCCAGTCGTGGACGTGCACGTCCCGTCCCGAGTGCCCCTGCATGATCTCGACGGCGCGGCGCTCCTTCTCCTTGTCCGCCACGCGGACCCAGAGCAGCAGGCCGCCGTGTCTGATCTGCTCTGCGTAATAGTCGCGGTGATGCTTGTGCACCCGTCGCGCGAGCAGCGCACCAAGCACGGCGGCCGGCCCGCCGCCGATGGCGATGGCGGCGATGGAGGCCGCGAGCGTGCTGGCCGGCATCAGCAGCGCCGCCATGGCGATGTAGGAGCCGAGAAAGAAGAAGCCGCCGGCGATGCCGCCCTCGAGTTCCCCGATCGCCTCCTCCTCGACGAAATGGGCGCGCGGCGCCTCGGGGTCGTCTTCCAGATCCTCGGCGTGCCAGAAGCGTTCGCCGAGCTTCGCCTCGAGAGCCTTCTGGCCGCCCAGCAGGCTGATGTCCCAGCGGCTGAACCCTGCGATCATCAGATCGTATATCGCAGCCTGCAACGCCTCGAAGCTGTCGAACACCCCGACGGCTTCGGGCACCTTGATGACGGTTGTCATGGACCCTCCTTGCGCTGACCGGGGCAAGGAGACGCGGCGGCGTGCCGCCGCGCATTGATCCGGCGCAAGCGGCGGGCTCAGCCCGCCGCCGCGACCGCCCGGCGGGTCATCACGCCCACCAGATGCGCGCGATACTCGGGCGAGCCGTGCAGATCGCCGATCATGCCCTCGGCGGGCACCGAAAGCCCCTGCACCGCGTCGGGCGAGAAGTTCGACGACAGCGCTTCCTCCGCCTCGGTCCAGCGGAAGACGCCCTCTTCCGAGGCGCCGGTCACGGCGACGCGCACCCCGTCCTCGAACTTCGCCACGAACACGCCCACGAGCGCGAAGCGCGAGGCCGGCTGCTCGAACTTCTGGTAGTTGGCGGCCTGCGGCACGGGAAAGCGCACCTCGGTGATGATCTCGCCCTCTTCGAGCGCGGTCATGAACATCCCCTCGAAGTAGTCGTCGGCGGCGATCTCCCGGGTGTTGGTGACGATCGTGGCGCCAGAGGCGAGCGCCGCCGCCGGGTAGCAGGCGGAGGGGTCGTTGTTGGCGAGGCTGCCGCCGATGGTGCCGCGGTTGCGCACCGCCGGGTCGCCGATGTTGGCGGCAAGCGCGGCCAGCGCGGGATACTCCGGCACGCCGGCCGCCACCTCGGCGTGCGTCGTGCCGCCGCCGATGCAGACCCGGCCCTGATCGTCGCGGCAGATGCCGCGGATCTCCTCGACGCCCTTCAGGCTCACGAGTTTCGAGGGGCTGGCCAGCCGCTGCTTCAGCGTGGGAATCAGGGTCTGCCCGCCCCCCAGCGCCATCGCCTCTTCCGGCTGCAGCGCCTCCACCGCCTCGTTCAGGCTCTTCGGGCGCACGAAATCGAATGCATACATCTTTCCGGTCCTCCCAAGGGCGGCGCCACGCGCCCTGCCCCCTTTCAATGGTCCCCAAATACCCCGTCGCGGCGGCGCGGGCGCGCGCCGCCGCGGGTGTTCTCAGCCCTGCATCGCCGCCCAGACGCGCGAGGGCGTCAGCGGCATGTCGATATGCGCCACCTTGTGGCCGCCCGAGTGCAGCGCGTCGATCACCGCGTTCACGACCGAGGGCGGCGAGCCGATGGCGCCGGCTTCGCCGCAGCCCTTCACGCCCAGCGGATTGTGCGTGCAGGGCGTCTGGCAGGAATGATCGACCGCGTAGAAGGGCACGTCGTCGGCGCGCGGCATGGCATAGTCCATGTAGCTGGCCGAGACGAGCTGCCCATTCGCGTCGTAGGCGCAGTTCTCGAGCAGCGCCTGCCCGATCCCCTGCGCGAGCCCGCCGTGCACCTGCCCGTCCACGATCATCGGGTTGATGACGTTGCCGAAATCGTCGGCTGCGGCGAAGCGCTCGATCGTGACCTTGCCGGTCTCGGGGTCGACCTCGACCTCGCAGGCATAGGCGCCGGCCGGGAAGGTGAAGTTGGCCGGGTCGTAGAAGGCCGTCTCCTCCAGCCCCGGCTCGATATCCTCGAGCGGGTAGTTGTGCGGAACGTAGGCCGCCAGCGTCACGTCGCCCCAGGCCACCGACTTGTCGGTGCCCGCCACGGTGAACTGGCCATCCTTGAGCTCGATGTCGGCCTCGGAGGCCTCCAGCAGGTGCGCCGCGATCTTCTTCGCCTTGGCGATCACCTTCTCGGTCGCGCGCACCATGGCCGAGCCGCAGACCGCGATGGAGCGCGAGCCGTAGGTACCCATGCCGAAGGGGATCTTCGAGGTGTCGCCATGCACGATATCGACCTGGCTCTCGTCGATGCCCAGCATCTCGGCGATCACCTGCGGGAAGGAGGTCTCGTGCCCCTGCCCGTGGCTGTGCGCGCCGACCATCACGCTGATCGACCCGGTGGCGTTCACCCGCACGGTCGCGGCATCGTAAAGCCCCGCCCGCGCGCCGAGCTGGCCCACCAGGTTCGAGGGCGCGATGCCGCAGGCCTCGATGTAGCAGTTCACGCCGAGCCCGCGCAGCTTTCCGCGTGCCTCGCTCTCCTTGCGGCGCGCCTCGAAGCCCGCGAAATCCGCGATCTCGGCCAGCTTGTCCATCGTCGCGTTGTAGTCGCCGGTGTCGTATTCCACGGCGACCGGCGTGGCATAGGGAAACTCGGTGACGAAGTTCTTGCGCCGCAGCTCCACCGGATCGACGCCCAGTTCGCGCGCCGCCTTGTCGATCACGCGCTCGAGTTGATAGGTCGCCTCGGGCCGGCCCGCGCCGCGGTAGGCG
Source organism: Rhodosalinus halophilus (assembly GCF_003298775.1). Lineage (GTDB taxonomy): Bacteria > Pseudomonadota > Alphaproteobacteria > Rhodobacterales > Rhodobacteraceae > Rhodosalinus > Rhodosalinus halophilus. The sequence goes on from NZ_QNTQ01000001.1 coordinate 191,471, forward strand.
TCGACCGGCACCGTGTTGGTGAAGACCGCCTTCACGTTCACGTAGATCGCGGGCGTGCGGTAGTTGCCCGCCATCAGCGTGCCGTGGAGCCAGGTGGGCACCGAGGGCGCGAAGGTCGAGAGATAGGCGCCCATGTTGGCGTGGGTCTCGGTCCGGATCGCGGTGAAGTTGTGGTCCGCGTCGAGCGCCAGTTCGATCTTCGTGACGTGATCGCGCCCGTGCGCGTCCGACATGAAGGCCTCGGACCGGGTCGAGGTCCATTTTACCGGCCGCCCCAGCTGCCGCGCGGCGAAGGTGACGAAGGCCTCCTCGGCATAGTGGAAGATCTTCGAGCCGAAGCCGCCGCCCACGTCGGGCGCCACCACGCGCAGCTTGTGCTCGGGGATGCCGAGGACGAAGGCCCCCATGAGCAGGCGGATGACATGCGGGTTCTGGCTGGTGGTGTAGAGCGTCGATTCGTCGGTGGCGCGGTGATAGTCGCCCACCGCCACGCGCGGCTCCATCGGGTTGGCGACCAGCCGGTTGTTGACGAGTTCCAGCGTGGTGACATGCGCCGCGGTGCGGATCGCCTCATCCACCTTGTCGCGGTTGTCCTCGACGAAGCCCCAGTCGTAGCAGAGGTTGCTCGTGAGATCCTCGTGCACTTTCGGCGCGTCGGAGGCCAGCGCCGCCTTCATGTCCACCACCGCCGGAAGCTCGGCGATGTCGAACTCGATCGCCTCCGCCGCGTCGCGCGCGCGCTCGCGGCTGTCGGCCACGACCGCGGCCAGGATCTCGCCCACGTGGCGCACCTTGCCCTGCGCGATCACCGGATGCGCGGGCTCCTGCATGGGCGCGCCGTGCCGGTCCGTCACCTGCCAGCCGCAGGGCAGCCCGCCCACCCCCTCGAAGTCCTTGCCGGTAAAGACGCGCTTCACCCCCGGCATCCCCTCGGCCGTGGAGGTGTCGATGTGCCGTATCTCCCCGTGCGCGATGTCCGAGCGCAGGAAATGCACGTAAAGCTGCCTGGGCAGGTTGATGTCGTCGGTGTAGTTCCCGGTTCCCGTCAGGAACCGCACGTCCTCGCGCCGCTTGCTGGCGGCGCCTATGCCATGATCCTTCGGCATGTCTGTCGTCCTCCCTGGGTGGGCCGCGCCCCTCTTCGCGACCCTGCCTCTTTCAATGGTCCGCAAATACCCATGTCGCGCCGGTCGCTGCCCGGCGCGGCGCCGGGATCATTCCGCGGCGATACGGCTCACATCCTGCCCCGAGGCCGCCATGATCGCCTTGACGATGTTGTGATACCCGGTGCAGCGGCAGATGTTGCCCTCGAGGTAGTCGCGGATCTCGTGCTCGCTGGGCTTGGGGTTCTCGGCCAGCAGCGCCGCCGCCGACATCACCATGCCCGGCGTGCAGAAGCCGCACTGCAGCCCGTGGTGATCCTGAAATGCCTGCTGGATCACGTTGAGCGAGCCGTCGGGATTGGCCATCCCCTCGATGGTGCGCACCTCCGCGCCCTCGGCTTCGAGCGCGAAGATGGTGCAGGCCTTCACGTCCTTGCCGTCCACATGCACAACGCAGGCCCCGCATTGCGAGGTGTCGCAGCCCACATGCGTGCCGGTGAGCCCCAGCTCCTCGCGCAGGAACTCCACCAGCAGCGTGCGGCCCTCGACCTCGCCCTCGGCCGCCTCGCCGTTCACCGTCATGCTGACCTTGGTCATCCAGTCCTCCCTATCGTCAGATATCCGTGTCGCGCGCGCCCTCAGGCGTCGCGCTTCACCAATCGCTTGAACCAGCCCTTCTTGCCGCCCGTGGCTTCCGCCTCGGGCGCCTCCTCGGGGTCGCTCGGCCCCTCGACCGCCTCCTGGAAGCGTTCGAAGAACTGGTCCGCCATCTTCTTGGCGAATCCGTCGATCACGCGCGAGCCGAGCTGCGCGAGCTTGCCGCCCACCTTCGCGTCGACATCGTAGGTCAGCCGCGTGCCCTCCTCGGTCTCCTCCAGCGTCACGTCCGCGCCGCCCTTGGCGAAGCCCGCCGCGCCGCCCTTGCCCTCTCCGGCGAGGTGCAGGCTTTCGGGCTCCTTCATCTCGGAGAGCGTGACCGTGCCCTTGAAGGTCGCCTTCACCGGGCCGACCTTCTGGGTCACGGTCGCGTGAAACCCCTCTTCCGCCGTTCCGTCGAGCTCCTGGCACCCGGGGACCGAGGCCTTGAGCACCTCCGCGTCGAGGAGGGCCGCCCAGACGGTTTCGCGATCGGCGCGGATGTCCCGCGTGCCGCTCATGTGCATGGTCAGTTCTCTCCCTGTTCGGCCGCTCGCCCGCCGCCCTGGCTGCGTGCGTGGCGTGCCGCCCGGCATCTTCGCAAGTGGTAGCGCAGAAATTTCTGCCGCGTCAGCCCTTTTCATTCGCTGCGCTGCAGCATTCCGAAGCGACCGATTGCGCGGCGCAGAAGCGTCGCAGCGCCGCCAGTTCGGGCGCGCCCGGCGCGATGGCGGTGCGGTCGGTCCCGACCAGGGTCACGGCCGCCTGCGCCTGCCCCTGCCAGTCCAGAATCGGAGCCGCCGCCGCGACGAGCCCAGGGATGAAGCGGCCGTCCACCGCCGCATATCCCTGCGCGCGGACGGTCTCGGCCAGCGCGGCGATCCCTTCCGGCGTCGGGCGGAAATCCGCGGCGAGATCCGGCGCCTCGGCGATGCGCGCGCGCTCGGTCTCGCGCTGCGCGGCGACCACGGCAGGCGGCGCCCAGCCGAGAAACACCCGGCCCGTTGCGGAGGTGAGCAGCGGCAGCGCCGTGCCCAGCCCCATGGAGGTGACCAGCGGCGCGGCCGCGCGTTCCCACCGCACCACGGTCGCGCCCTGCGTGCCCCAGACCGCGAGCAGCACGGTCATCCCCGTTTCGGCGCAGAGATCGGGCAGCGCGTCGGCGGCCCGGTTCACGAAATCGTGCCGCGCCAGCGCGGCGAGCCCCAGCGTCAGCGCCTCGGGCCCGAGGTCGTATTTGCCCGAGCGGCCCGCCTGCGCCACCAGCCCCGCCGCCTGGAACGAGGCGAGGTAGCGATGCGCCTTCGACGCCTGCATGCCGCAGTCCCGCGCGAGCTCGGAGAGCGCCGCGGGTCCGCCCTTGGCGGCCAGCGCAGAAAGCAGCCGCAGCGCGGCCTCGAGGGACTGCACGCCGGCCATCAGAGTCCCAGCGCCGCGCGAAGCGGCGCGACCTCGCCCGCGCCCATCCGGCCGTCGCGCATCACGAAGACGCCGCGCAGTTCGTGGCCGGTCAGCGCCAGACGGTCGCCGAGATAGGCCGCGTAATCGAGCCGCACCGCCTTCTCGTGCCAGGCGGTGGCGCGCATCTCGAGCTCCAGCGTCTGGTTCTCGCGCACCGGCGCGCGGAACTTCGCATCCGCCTCCATCAGCCCGATGCCCGCCGAGCCCAGCTGCGCGCAAAGCGCCGCGTGCCCGCCCGCGCGCACGAACATGAAGTCGTGAAAGCAGCGATCGAACCAGCGGAAGAAGTTGGGGTAGAAGACGATGCCCGCCGGATCGCAGTCGCCGAAGGTGACGGGCAGGGTCAGCCGGTGATCCGGCGGCGTATTTTCCATGATGCGATACCTGTTGCGTATTGTGGAAATAAACCTATCCTGCCGCGAAATCCATGTCGAGACAGGGAGGGGTCATGCGGCTGGATCGGATCGAGGTTCTGGGCGGCGGCCCTGCCGGGCTCTACACAGCGATCCTTGCGCGGCGGCGGCTGGGCGATGTGGCGGTCCGCGTGACCGAGCGCAACCGCCGCGGCGCCACTTTTGGCTTCGGCGTGGTGTTCTCGGACCGCGCCCTCGACTTCCTGCGCGCCGACGATCCCGAGACCTATGACCTCATCACCCCGCGCATGGAGACCTGGCGGGACATGACCCTCAACCATCCCGAGGGCCGGGTCGTGCTGGACGGCGTGGGCTTTTCGGCCATCGGGCGGCTGGAGCTGATCGAGCTTCTGACCGAACGCGCCGAGGCCGAGGGGGTGGAGCTGCGCTTCGGCCATGAGGTGCAGTCGCTGGAGGAGCTTCAGGCCGACCTGATCGTGGGTGCCGACGGGCTCAATTCGCTTGTGCGGAGCTCCGACCCCGAGGCGTTCCGCCCCACGCTGGAGCACTTCGGCAACCGCTTCGCCTGGTTCGGCACGCCGCGCGCCTTCGACACCCTGACACAGAGCTTCGTGGCCACGGACAAGGGCGCGCTCAACGCGCATCACTACCGCTACGCGGCCGACATGAGCACCTTCATCGTCGAGACGACGGCGGAGAGCTACGCCGCGCATGGCTTCGGCGAGATGACCGAAGAGGAGAGCGCCGCGGCATGCGCGGAGATCTTCGCCGAGGTGCTGGACGGCGCGCCGCTGCTCACGAACCGCTCGCACTGGCGGCAGTTTCCGCGCCTGTGGTGCCGCCGCTGGGCCTCTGACAACCGCGTGATCCTGGGCGACGCGGCGCACACCGCGCATTTCTCGATCGGCTCGGGCACGCGGCTGGCCATGGAGGATGCCATCGCGCTGATCGGCGCCATCGAAGCGGCCGAGACGCTGCCGCAGGCGCTGGAGGACTGGCAGACCGCGCGCCAGCCGGTGGCCAAGAAGATCGTGGACGCCGCCAACACCTCCGCCCGGTGGTACGAGAGCTTCGACCGGCACATGAGCCTGAAGCCGATGGATTTCGCGATGAGCTACATCACGCGCTCGGGCCGCGTGGACGCGGAGAAGTTGCGCCGCATCGCCCCGGGCTTCATGGCGCGTTACGAGGCGCAGGCGCGGCTCGCGGACCCCGTGCCCGACGACGCGCCGGGCGCGCGGGCGATCGGCTTCGACAAGGCGGCGCATCCGAACTGCTCCGACGTGCTGTGGCAGAATCTCGCCCGCAACCCCGAGAAGCCCGCCGTCACCGGCCCCGCCGGGACGCTGAGCTATGCGGAGCTCATCGCCCAGGCCGCGCGCTGGGGCAACGCCTTCCGCGCGGCGGGGCTGGCACAAGGCGACCGCATCCCGATGCTGCTGGACGACAGCCCGGCCTATGTCGCCGCCTTCTTCGGCGCGGTGCGGGCGGGCTTCGTGCCGGTGCTCTTGAACACCCAGACCACCCCGGACCTGCTGGCCTGGTTTCTGAAGGACACCGGCGCGCGGCTCGCGCTCTGCGAGACGGAGCTGCGGGATATGGCCGAGGGCGCGCGCGCCGGCACGGGGCTGGAGCGGCTGGTGGTCGTGGGCGAGGACGAGACGGATTTCCTCGACGGCCAGCCCGACACGCTCGAGGCGGCGGACACCGGCCCCGACGATATGGCCTTCTGGATGTATTCCTCGGGCTCGACCGGGCGGCCCAAGGGCATCGTCCACCTGCACCATGACATGGCGTATTCCGAGATGAGCTATGGCCGCCATGTCCTTGGCCTGACAGAAAAAGACGTGGCCTTCTCCGTCCCGAAGATGTTCTTCGCCTACGGCTTCGGGAACTCCGTCACCTTCCCCTTCTCGGTGGGCGCGACGACGCTGCTGCTGCCCGGCCGGCCCGATCCGCAGCGCATCCTCGACGCGATCGAGACCTGGCGCCCGACGGTCTTCTTCGGACTGCCCACGCTCTACACCGCGCTCGCCCGCGCCGAGGGGGTGGAGCGCCGCGACCTTTCCTCGCTGCGGCGCTCGGTCTCTGCGGCGGAAACCCTGTCGGAGGAGATCGCGGGCCGCTGGCGCGCGCTCGCCGGCCACGGCCCGACCGAAGGCCTGGGCTCGACCGAACTGCTGCACATCTACCTGTCGAACCGCCATGACGACCAGCGGCCCGGCTCGGCGGGCGCGCCCGTTCCGGGTTATGAGGTGCGCCTCGTCACGCCCGACGGCACCGAGGCCGGACCGGGAGAGGAAGGCGTGATGGAGGTCCGCGGCCATTCCTCCGCGCCGCTCTACTGGAACCGCCCCGACAAGACCGCCGAGACCATGCGGGGAGACTGGATCCACACGGGCGACCGCTTCGTGGAGCGGGACGGCTTCTACTACTTCCAGGGCCGGGCCGACGATCTGGTGAAGGTCTCGGGCCAATGGGTCTGGCCGCTGGAGGTGGAGCGCTGCCTCAACGAGCACCCGGAGGTGCATGAATGCTGCGTGCTGGCCCACGAACTGCCGGACCGGCGCGTCACGCTGCGCGCGGTGGTGGCGCTGAGCCCCGGCGCGGCGGAGGACGCCGAGGCGCTCAGGGCCTTCGTCAAGGCCCGCCTGCAGCCCTACAAGTATCCCCGCATCGTGGAGTTCACCTCCGCGCTGCCCAAGACCGGCACCGGCAAGATCGACCGCCAGGCCCTTGCCGCCGCAGGACAGAAAGGAGCCGCCTGATGGAGAAAGCCCCCGAAGAGACGCCCGAGCGCCGCGCCTTCTACGACCGGATCGACAAGAAGAACATGACGCCGCTCTGGTCGGTGCTGGGCGATCTGGTCACGCCCGAGCCCCGCTCACCTGCGCGGCCCTACGGCTGGCGCTTCGACGACATCCGCGCGGCGATGATCGAGGCTGGCGGCCTCATCACCGCGAAGGAGGCCGAGCGCCGCGTGCTGATCCTCGAGAACCCGGGGCTGCGCGGCCAGTCGAAGACCACCACCTGCCTCTACGCCGGCGTGCAACTCGTCCTGCCGGGCGAGGTGGCGCCCGCGCACCGGCACACGCAGTCGGCGCTGCGCTTCGTGCTCGAGGGCTCGGGCGCGCATACGGCCGTGGGCGGCGAGAAGACGGTGATGCGGCCCGGCGACTTCGTCATCACCCCGCCGATGGCCTGGCACGACCACGGCAACGAGACCGACGCGCCGATGTTCTGGCTCGACGGGCTCGACATCCCGCTGGTCAACCACCTCGACGTCTCCTTCGCCGAGATGCTGGGCGAGGACGCACAGGACATCACTCGCGAACCTGGTCAGAGCTACGCCGAATACGGCCACAACCTGATGCCGGTGGACGCGCCGCGCGGCGGCATGATCTCGCCCATCTTCAACTACCCCTATGAAGAGGCCCGCGAGACACTGGAGACGATGAAGCGCAGCCACCCCTTCGACCCCTGCCACGGCTGGAAGCTGCGCTATACCAACCCGCTCGACGGCGGCTGGGCGATGACCACCATCGGCACCTGCATCCAGCTTCTGCCCAGGGGCACGACGGCACCCTACCGCTCGACCGACGGCACCGTCTTCACCGTCGTCGAGGGCAAGGGCCGCACCCGCGTGGGCGAGGAGGTGATCGAATGGGGGCCCAAGGACATCTTCGTCGCGCCCTCCTGGTGGCCCGTGGTGCACGAGGTGGACGCGGAGGCGGTCATCTTTTCCTTCTCCGACCGCCCGGTGCAGGAGAAGCTGGGCTTCTTCCGCGAGCGGCGGGGCAACGCCTGAGGGGCGCTCATCGGCCCTTGCGGGCCTCTTCGCGCCGCGCGGGCGACCGGCCAGGCGAGGAGCGCCCGCACGGGCGCGACCGAGCCCCTCTCAGGCCGCGCCGGCGGTGGTGAAACTGCGCACCGTCTGCAGCGCGTCCTCGAGCGCCTTGCCCTCGGGATCCTTCAGCGCCGCCTGGATCAGACGGTTCGCCCAGTCGGCGGCGTCCTCGCGCCCCTCGACCAGCGCGATGCCGCTCATCACCTTGTCGTACTTGTTGAGGCCCCGCTTGTGGGTGTCGGAGTAGCCCTTGATCAACCGCCGCGCCTTCAGCGTCTCGACCGCGAGCGCGTAGTCACGCGGCAGCCGCGCCTCGGCCGCCTCCAGCCACTCGGTCCAGTGCGCCTCTTCGACCTGATGGCGCAGCAGGCGCCGGCGCCAGCGGCGCAGCCCGCCCAGCGTGTAGAACATCAGGAAGCCCAGCACGCGGTCGGAGCGGATGCGCCGGCCGCGGTTCACCAGCCGGTCGATCCCGCGCCAGACCTTCGGGCGCGCCTCGACCCAGCGGCCCAGCCCCGCGGGCATCAGGCTCACGAACTCGGCCGCGCCGGGGTGGACGTATTCCGTCACCCGGATCAGGTGCTCGTCGCCCTTGCGCATCTCCTTGTCGATGCGGGCGGTGCGCGGCGCGCGCGTCTTGAGGTCCGCCACGCGGATGATGTCGTCGTAAGCCATCGCATTGGCGAGGTATTTCGCGGCGTTGGCGGTGAAGGCATGGCCCTGCTCGGCGCCGCCTGCGCGCGCGTCGCGCGCCGCGGCCGCCTCGACCCGGTCCATGTAGGCCGCGCCATAGGCCAGATCCTGGTAGTCCACGACCTTCTTCAGCCCCGCGCGCGCGAGCCGCTGCGCCTCTTCCCCGGGCAGCGCGTCGGCGCGGGCGACAAGCCGCTCCCATTCCCCGACCAATGCTTTCGGCCCCGCGACCTTCGCCTCCGGCGGCTTCGGCGCCTCGGCCGGCTCGGTCTCCTGCCGGCGGGCCTCGGCCGCCTCGCGCGCGGCCTCGAAGGCGCGCAGGCTGGCCTCCACGCCGCGGCCCGATTCGCGGATCGTCTCGCGGTAGCTCTCGACGTCAAAGGGCAGCGCCCCGGAGCCCGCGAGCGCGCCGAAGAGCGAGGCCGAGATCACCGTGCCCGCCTCTTCGGCCATCCTGTCCATGTCGAAGGCGATGAAATCCTTCGCGGCCTTCTCCGCCGCGCGGCGCACCTCTGCGGCATCGGCGATGCCGCTGCCGGGCACGATCTTTTCCGACACGGCGAGCGCGCGGTGGGTGGAGGCGATCAGCAGCGTCCGGTCCGGCGTGACGAAGCCGCGCATGATCGCGCGCCCCGCCTCCATCATCTCGGCGGCGATCAGGATGTCCACGTCGCCCTCGGCGGGGGCCAGCGCGAAGACCGGCTGCTTGCCGGTGTCGGGCATCATCTCGACGTAGTAGATCGTGGCGCCGGTGCGCTGGGCCACGCCCGCCACGCTGGTTGCCTGGGCGACGTAGCCGTTGCGCTCGGCCAGCCGGACGATCCAGCCGTTGAGCACGCCGCCGCCCTGCCCGCCCACGGCCATGACCGCGAGCTTGACGATCTGGTCGAGCCGCGCGTCGCGGCTGCCCGTCTCGAGGATCGGTGCGGCCTGGTTCATGCCGGCTCCTCCCACACCAGCCGCTTCGCGGCGCGGCGGGACTGGAACCAGCCGATGACCGATTTCCGCATGCGGTCGAGCCAGCGCTCCAGCCCACCGGGGTTGTGCACGATGCGCGCCTCGTAGAAGGAGGGGCAGAGTACGGCGGCATCCGCCACCTCGCCGCAGTTGCCGCAGCCGACGCAGGACTGGTCGATATGCGCGATGGGATCGTCGCGCAGCGGATCGTCCGGCATCTTGAGCGTCAGCGACGGACAGCCCGAGAGCCGCATGCAGGCGTGATCGCCGGTGCAGACGTCCTCGTCCACGCCGAACTTGGGCCGTTCGACGCGGCGGCCCTCCTTGATCGCCTTGGCGCGCAGGGGGCGCTCGCGGCGCTGGCGATTGAGCATGCACTCGGAGGAGGCGACGATGACCTTCGGTCCCTCCGTGTCGGTCTCCAGCGCCTCCTTCAGCGTGTCGCGCATCTTGTTCACGTCATAGGTGCGGTCGATCTGGCGCACCCATTTGACGCCCATCCCCTCGACCGCCTTGGTGATCGGGTGCTGGGTGTCCTTGGTGGGGTTGTCGGCGCGGGACGACAGGATGTCCTGCCCGCCGGTCGCGGCGGAATAGTAGTTGTCCACCACGATGGTCACGCCGTCGGACTTGTTGAACACCTGGTTGCCGATGCCCGAGGTCAGACCGTTGTGCCAGAAGCCGCCGTCGCCCACGATCGCGATGGGTCGCTTCTCGCCGCCGCCGTCGAAGGCGCCGTTGGAAGCGGGACCAAGGCCGTAGCCCATCGTCGTGCCGCCGATCTCGAAGGGCGCGTTGATCGAGAAGAGGTGACAGCCGATGTCGGCCGAGATCTGGTGCTTGCCCTTCTCCTCCTCCACGAGTTTCATCGCGGCGAAGATCGGGCGCTCCGGGCAGCCGGTGCAGAAGCCGGGCGGGCGGACCGGCACGGTTTTCGACAGGTCGGGGATCTCCTGCCCCTCCTGCGGCTCGTTGGGCGCGCGGTTCTGGGCGCGCAGCATCTCGGGCGCGACCTCGCGCAGGAAGCCCTCGATGCCCTCGAACATCACCCGGCCGGTCAGCTCGCCCGCCATCGGGAAGGGCCCCTTGCCCATGAGCTGCGTGGGCTTGCCGGCCTTGTGCAGCGCGGCGCGCAGCGCCTGCTCGATGTAGTCGGGCGCGCCCTCTTCCACGACGAGGACGGACTCCTTGCCCTCGCAGAACTCGAGGAACTCGTCCTCGACGATGGGATAGCCCACGTTCATCACGTAGAGCGGGATGTCGGATTCGCCGTGCAGGTCGGCGAGGCCAAGGCGCTGCAGCGCGCGGACGACGCCGTTGTACATGCCGCCCTGCATGGCGATGCCCACTTTTCCGTGCTTCGGCCCGAAAAACTCGTTGAGCCCGTGCTCGCGGATGTAGGCGAGCGCATTGGGCAGACGCTCGTTCACCTTCTCCTGTTCATGGATGTAGGAATAAGGCGGCAGCACGATGCGGTCGGTGCGGCGCTGCGGGTTCGACAGCGCCTCCTTCACCGTGAGCGGCGGCGGCACGTTGTCCTTCGCCTCGAAGGCGCCGTGGACGTGGCAGGAGCGGATGCGCACCATCAGCATGACGGGCGTGTTCGACGCCTCGGACAGCTCGAATCCGTGGCGCACCGCCTGGGTGATCGAGGGCAGGTTGGGCCGCGGGTCCAGCAGCCAGATCTGCGACTTCATCGCGTAAGGATGGCTGCGCTCCTGCATGATGGAGGAGCCCTCGCCGTAATCCTCGCCCACGATGATGAGCGCACCGCCGGTCACGCCGCCAGAGGCGAGGTTCGCCAGCGCGTCGGAGGCCACGTTGGTGCCCACCGGCGCCTTGAAGGTCACGGCACCCCGGATCGGATAGTGCACCGAGGCCGCGAGCATCGCGGCGGCGGAGGCCTCGTTGGCATTCGCCTCGAAGCGGATGCCGAGTTCGGCCATCAGCTCCTCGGCGTCGGCCAGCACGTCCATCAGGTGGCTGATCGGCGCCCCCTGGTATCCGCCGACATAGCCCACGCCGTTCTCGAGCAGCGCCTTGGTGATCCCGAGAATGCCTTCGCCCCGGAAGGTCTCTCCCGCGCCGATGCGAAGCTGCTCGACCTCCTTCTTGAAGGATCTCTCGGCCATCCGTGCCTCCCTTCGGTCCTGTTCGCGGCGGAAACTATATCCGTTTGCATATTGTTTGGAAAGACTCTCTGCGATCCATGCGTGCGTGCAGCCGGGTCAATCCCGCTTCATGCCTGCAAATGCATCGGCAGAGCCTTTCAGATCTCGTGCCTGCGCACGTTGCGCAGGATCTTCTGCAGCGTGGCGACGAAGGCCCGCCGCTCTTCGCCCGGGATGCCGGCGAACATCCGCCGGTAGCCTGCATACATGGCCGGCCAGGCGCGATCGAACTCGGCACGCCCCGCCTCGGTCAGATAGATCTCGCGCACGCGGCCGTCGGTGGCCCGCCCCGCGCGCCGGACCAGTCCGGCCTGTTCGAGTGATTCGAGCGTGCGGCTCATCGTCGACTGCTCGGTGACGGCATAGACGGACAGCTCGTTGATCGTGAGCCCCGGCACCACCGCCAGCACCGCCAGCGTGCGCATCTTGGCGGTGCTCAGGCCGAGTGCGCGCAGATCGCCCTGCAGGTCGGCGTTGTAGCGTCCCATGATCCGATTCATCAGGTAGGGCGCGAAGGAATAGAGCCCCATCTCGCCCAGCGTCTCGTCGGGCTTCGGGAGGTCGTCCTGCATTTCCCCGTCGGCCATCAGCCGATCGCCTCCGCCGCCAGAAAGCCGGAGGCGCCGCCCAGACCCGGACCGGGATGGGTGGAGGCCCCGATGTGCCAGAGGCCCGGGATCGCGGTGCGGTGATTGACGCTGCTCTTGAAGGGCCGCCAGAGAAAGAACTGGTCGAGCGTGCAGGCCCCGCCGTAGGGATCGCCGCCCACGAGGTTCATGTTGAGCGCCTCGATGTCCGCCGGGCTCTGCGCCGAGCGCGCGATGACGCTCTCGCCGAAGCCGTCGATGTGGGCTGCCAGGATCGCCTCGATCCGGTCGGCATAGGCTTCGCGCACGGCCTCGGTCCATTTGCCGTCCGCGGGCGCGGCGATCTCGCCGGCCGCGTCGCCCTTGATGCGCCGCGGCGCCTCGGGCATCTGCAGCCACAGCACCGCCTTGCCCGCGGGCGCGCGCGAGGGATCGAGCGCGCTGGGCTGGCCCACGCAGATCGTGGGCCGCTCGGGCAGCATTCCGCGCTCGGCCTCGTTGGTGGCCTTCGACACGGCGTCGATGCCGTCGGTCAGATGCAGCAGCGCCACCTCCGACAGGCCTTCCGTCTTCCATTGCGGCGGGCGGTCGAGGGCGTAGTGGAGCTGGAAGTTGCCCTTGCCGTAGCGATACCTGCGCGTGGCCTCGACGGCCTGGGCGGGCGGTCGCTCCAGCAGCCGGAAGTAGAGCTGCGTCGGCGTGACCGAGGCGATCACGCGGCGCGAGAAGATGCGTTCGCCGTCGGCCAGGGTAACGCCGGCCACCTCCCCCGCCTCGACGTCGATGCGGGCGACGTCGGCCTCCGTGCGGATCTCGCCGCCCTGCTCGAGGATGATCGCGCGGAAGGCGTCCAGCAGCTTCTGCGCGCCGCCCTTCACGATCGGCGCGCCGAGCGCCTCGAGGCTGAAGGCGATGACCTTCGCCATCATGCCGGAGTAGGTGGATTCGGGCCCAAGTCCCGTGTGCAGCACCCAGGGCGCGAAGAGCGCCCGCGCGGTCTCAGAGCGGAAGTCGGCCTCGAGCCAGCCGCGCGCCGGCGCCAGCGCCTCGCCGAAGAAGGCGGCGAGCCCGCGCGGCCGGCGCGCCAGGGCCTCCTTGCCCAGCAGGGTCGCCGTCTGCCTGCCCCAGAGCTGCTGGCCCAGCAACGGGAACATCAGCCCCGCGTTCGCCTCCACCTCGCCCACGCCGCGGGCGAAGGCGTCACCGTCGCCTTCGGCCAGCGCCTCGAACATCGCGATGTTGGCGTCGCGGTCGCGGGTCAGAACGGCCGCCGAGCCGTCGGGCCGCAGCACCCCGGTCGGATGCTGCGGATCGGTGAAGGCGACTCCGTGACGTGCCAGATCCTCGCCGAGCGCGCCATGCGCGGGCCCGGCGAGGAAAAGCACCCAGGTGGTCGCCATCACGTCATGGAGAAAGCCCGGCGCGGTCAGCGCCTCGGTGCGGATGCAGCCGCCGATCTCGCCGTTGCGCTCAAGCACGAGCACGCGCTTGCCGCGCTTGCCCAGCATCGCCGCGCAGACCAGCGCGTTGATGCCGGAGCCGACGATGATCGCGTCCGGGCGCTCCATGCCTCAGCCCTTCGGCACGAGGGCCAGGGCGCGGATCGGGCTGCCGGTGCCGTGCTCGATCTTGAGCGGCGCGGCGATCAGCACCGCGCCCTTCGGCGGCAGCTTGTCGAGATTGGCGAGGCTCGCCAGACCGAAGCAGTTGTCGCGGTGCAGGAAGTTGTGCGCGGGGAACGGCGGCTCCATGCCGCCGGCCTGGCCCGCGTCGGTGCCGATGCACTGCGTGCCCCAGCCGACGATCTTCTTCGACAGCAGATACTCGATGCATTCCGGCGTCGGCCCGGGCGAATGCGGTCCGTTCTCGTCGGCGTTGAGGAACTTGTCCTCGTCGTCGGCGCGGGAGTCCCAGTCGGTGCGCATGACGACCCATTCTCCCTCGCCGATCTCGCCGTGCTCCTTCTCCCAGGCCTTCACATGCGCGTCGGTGAGCAGGAAATCGGGATCCTTCGCCGCCTCCTTCGAGCAGTCGATCACGTTGACCGGCGCCACGACGCGCTGGATGTCGAGCGAGTCGGTATAGCCGTCGGCGTAGTCCTTGCCGGTGATCCAGTGGTGCGGCGCGTCGAAATGGGTGCCCGAATGCTCGCCCAGCACCATCCAGTTCCAGGCGAAGAACGGGCCGTCCTCGTCGTATTCGCTGATCTTGTGGATCTCGACCTTGGGCGTGTTCTTGGCGAAATCGGGTGGAAGCTTGAGGATCGGGGTGTCGGGTCCGAGTTTGCCCGAACAATCCACCACCTCGATCTCGCCCGTCAGAAGCTTCGCGCCCAGATCCTTCACGGTATCCGCTGCCGACATGCTCACTCTCCCCTCATCTCCCTGATGGAGCGCGGGGCGGCCCCCGCGCGAACGGGGCGGAGCGTAGACAAGAAAATATGCGTATGCAAATGTCTTGTCCGGGCACAACGACAGCGAGGGGGACGGCATGGCGGACGCCATCGTGATCGGCGCAGGCATCAACGGGCTCACCGCGGCGGCGGCGCTGGCCGCCAAGGGCTGGGGCGTCACGGTCTTCGAGCGCAACGAGGAGATCGGCGGCGCGGTGCGCACGGCCGAGCTGACGCAGCCGGGCTTTCGCCACGACTGGGGGGCACTCAACCTGTCGCTCTTCGCAGGCTCCGGCTTTCACGCACGCTTTGGCGAGGATCTGGCCCGCCACGGGCTGGAGTTCGTGCCCGTAAGCGACTGCTTCGCCACGGCTTTCCCGGACGGCAGATGGCTCGGCGTCTCGACCGATCCGGCCCTGACCTCGGCGCGGATCGCGGGCGAGAGCGCGGCGGATGCCGCCCGCTGGCAGGCGATGCTGGGAGAGTTCGCAGAGGACGCGCCGCATATCTTCTCGGTCCTGGGCAGTCCGATGACGCCCGCCTCGCTGGCAAGGACCGCCTTCCGCATCTGGCGCAAGCGGGATTCGGCCTTTCTGCTGAAACTGGCGCGGCTGATGTTCACCTCGCCGCGCACCTTTCTGGAGGAGAACTTCGAAAGCCCGCGCGTGCAGGCGATGTGCGCGGCCTGGGGCATGCATCTGGACTTTCCGCCGGACCAATCGGGCGGCGCGGTCTTTCCCTATCTCGAGGCGATGGCGAACCAGAGCTTCGGCATGGTGATCGGAAAGGGCGGCGCGGATACCGTGACGCGCGCCCTGCGCGGCATGATCGAGGCGCGCGGCGGACGCATCGAGACCGGCGCGGAAGTCACGGAAATTCTTGTGGAAAGCGGCGTGGCCTCCGGCGTGCGGCTGGCCGATGGCCGGGTGGAGCGCGCCGGCGGGGCGGTGATCGCGAATCTGGCGCCGCGCGGGCTGATGCGCCTCTTGCCGCGCGGCAGCGGCGAGGCGGGCTACGACGCGCGCATGCAGCGCTTCCGGCACGCGCCGGGCACCATGATGCTCCATCTGGCACTCGACGGCCTGCCCGACTGGGCCGCCGGCGCGGAACTCAAGCGCTTCATGTATGTCCACCTCGCCCCTTCGCTGCAACAGATGTCGGAGACCTACACCCAGGCGGTGAACGGCCTTCTGCCGCGCGAACCGGTGCTTGTCGTGGGACAGCCGGGCACCGCCGACCCCAGTCGCGCGCCCGAGGGCAAGCACACGCTCTGGGTCCAGGTGCGCATGGTGCCGGGCACGATCCGCGGCGACGCGGCGGGCGCCATCGACGCCACGGACTGGGAGGCGGCGAAGGAACCGATGACCGACCGGGTGCTGGACATCCTCGAGCGCTACGCGCCGGGGCTGCGCGCCCGGATCCTCGGGCAATGCGTGATGTCGCCCGCCGAGCTCGAATCCGGGAACCCCAACCTCGTGGGCGGCGACCAGATCGCGGGCTCGCACCACCCCTATCAGAACTTCCTGTTCCGGCCCGTGCCGGGGCGGGCCGACTGGTCCACGCCGGTGCCGAAGCTACATCACGTCGGCGCCTCGACATGGCCGGGCGGCGGCACCGGCGCCGGCTCGGGCACCATGCTGGCCGAGAAACTCGCGGGGAGGTGATGCACAGATATATGCATTGACAAGTTTCAAGCCTAAAGCAATCATCCGTCGCGAAGGCGACCGGGCGGCAGGCGCCGCCCCAACAACAGGCGAAGATAACGACGGAGCGCCGCAGCGGCGCCCGACAACACCGGAGGTAACACCATGACTCTCACGAGACGCGCCCTTCTTGGCTATGGCGCGACGGGCCTCGGCCTGTCGGTGGCGGGGCTGCCGATCCGCGCCTCGGCGCAGGTTCAGGATCTCACCATCGCCTACAACGTGAACCTGCCCAGCTGGGACCCGACGGTCGGCCCCTCGGCGGTGAACCCGACGATCCAGGGGATCTATCAGTCGGTCTTCGATCAGTACATCGGCCAGAAACCCGACCTGAGCCTCACCGAGGGGCTGCTCACGGACTGGGGCTGGACCGACGACTACAGCCAGGTGAAGCTCACCGTCCGCGAGGGCGTGAAGTGGCACGACGGCACCGAGTTCACCCCTGAGGACGTGGTCTGGTCGCTCGAACGCGCAGGCAACCCCGAAACGGGCAATCCGATCCAGTTCATCTGGTCCACGATCGGCAACTTCCGCATCGACGGCAACGTCGTGACGGCCGACGTCAAGCAGTTCGACCCGACGCTGATCAAGTGGATGGGCTTCCTCACGGGCTACGTGCTGCCCAAGCACTACATGGAGGAGGTCGGGCCCGAGGGCTTCGAGGCCGCGCCGATCGGCACCGGCCCCTATATGGTCGAGCGCTTCGAGCGCAACGCCTTCGTCCGGCTCAAGGCCAACCCCGACTACTGGGGCGGCGCGCCCGAGTTCGAGACGGTCACCATCAAGTTCGTCACCGACGCCTCCTCGCGCGTGGCCGAGGTGGAATCGGGCGCAAGCCACGTCACGCTCGAGATTCCTTACGAGGAATACGACCGGCTGAAGCAGAAGCCGGGCCTCGAGGGCGTGACGACGCCGGTCTCCGACATCGCGATGATCTTCATCAACGACGTCGAGCCGATGCTGGACGAGAACGTGCGCCGCGCGATGCATCACGCCATCGACAAGCAGCTCATCGTGGACCGGCTGCTCTCGGGCTACGGCGTGCCGATCGACACGCTGCAGACGCCGCAATACGTGGCCTATGACCCCTCGATCCAGGTCGACTACGACCCGGAACTGGCGAAGGAGCTGCTGGCGAAATCGGGCTACGGCCCCGACAACCCGGTGCGCTTCACCATCCAGACCACCCGCGGCTTCAAGCCCAAGGATTACGAGATGATCCAGGCGATCGTCGGCCTGTGGCGCCGCGTGGGCATCGAGGCCGAGATCGAGGTCTACGAGATCGCCAAGCACTTCGAGCTGCGCGCGGCCGACCAGCTCGCGCCGGCGGCCTTCTACAACTGGGGCAACGCGATCGGCGATCCCTCCACCTCGACCGGGCACGCGATGTTCGGCCCCACGCCGCACTCGGTCTGGGACGGGCAGGAGCTGATCGACATGATCGGCCCGCTCTGGGGCGAGCCGGACGAGCAGAAGCGGATCGAGGGCTGGAAGGCCGTGGACCGCAAGATCGCCGAGGACGGGCTGGTGATCCCGCTCATCCAGTACGTGCAGCCGATCATCCACTCGGCCGAGATCGAGGTGACCCCGCATGTCTCGGGGGCCCTGCATCCGCATCGCATGACCCGCGCATGACGCGTTCGGGGGCCGGCGTCAGCGCCGGCCCCCTGCCCTTCGTCCCATGAGTCTCAAGTCGTTCTCCATCCGCTTGGCGAGCATGATCGTCACGCTCTTCGGCGTGGCCGTCGTCGTCTTCGTCGTGATCCGCGTGGCGCCCGGCGATCCGATCGCCATGATGCTGCCGCCGGGCGCGAGCGAGGCCGACATCGAGCGGCTGCGGGGGCTCTACGGGCTCGACAAGACGGTCGTCGAGCAGTTCTTCATCTGGCTGGGCGGCGTGGTGCAGGGCGACTTCGGCACCTCCATCTCGCTTCGGCAGGACGTGCTGACCATCGTGCTGGGCCGGCTCCCCGCGACGCTCGAGCTCGCGACCATGGCGCTGGTGATCGCCTGCGCGCTCGGGCTTCTGCTCGCGGTGCTCGGCACCCGGCGGCGCGGGCGCCGGGCGGAGGCGGCGGTGGATCTCTGGAACGGCATGACGCTCTCGATCCCGGATTTCCTCTGGGGGCTGATCTTCATCCTGCTCTTCGCCGTGGCGATCCCGCTCTTTCCCGTCTCGGGCCGGATCAATCCGCAACTGAATCCCGACTACGTGACCAATTTCCTGCTGCTGGAGTCGATCCTGCGGTTCGACTTCGCCGTCACCGGCAACCTGCTGCGCCACATGGCCCTGCCGGCGCTCGCGCTGGCGCTGCCGCTCTCGGCGGTGATCGCGCAGGTGCTCAAGCAGTCGCTCAAGGAGGTGATGGGCCTCGACTACGTGATGCTCGCCCGCGCCAAGGGGTTTTCCGAATTCGCGGTGATCTGGCGCGAGGCGCTGCGCAACGCCATCCTGCCCACGCTCACGCTGGCGGGCGTGCAGTTCACCTTTCTCATCGGCGGCACGGTGATCGTGGAAAAGCTCTTTTCCTACGAGGGGCTCGGCAACCTCGCCATCGACGCCGTCATCAACCGCGACCTGCCGCTCATCCAGGGAATCGTGCTCGTCTTCGCCGTGCTCTTCATCCTGATCAACCTCGCGGTCGATCTGCTCTACGCCACGCTGAACCCGAGGCTGCGCAATGGCTGAGACCGCGCGCACGCCGCTTCGCCTCTGGCTCTCGGGCGGCTGGTTGCTGCTGGTCGTCGCCGCCGCGCTCTTCGCGCCCTGGATCGCGCCGCACGACCCGCTGGCACAGGACCTCTTCCTCGAACGCCTGCCGCCCTTCTGGATCGAGGGCTCCGAGCCCGGCTACTGGCTGGGCACCGATTCCCTGGGCCGCGACGTGCTCAGCCGCATGATCTTCGGGGCACAGATCGCACTGATCGTGGCGATCCTCGCCGGGGGCGCAGCCTGCCTGATCGGCTCGGCCCTGGGGCTGGCGGCGGGCTATTTCGGCGGCTGGACCGACAGGGTGATCGGCCGGATCGTGGACATCTGGATGAGCTTTCCGCCGGTGCTCTTCGCCATCCTGCTGGTCGCCGTGCTGGGCACCGGGCTGCATTCCGTCATTATCGCCATCGCAGTGATCGACTGGACCCGCTTCGCCCGCGTGATCCGGGCCGAGACGATGGGACAGACGCGGATGGACTACGTCGACAGCGCGCTGGTCGTGGGCCGGTCTCGCGCCGGGATTCTCGCCCGCGAGGTGCTGCCCAACGTGCTGCCCACCATCGGGGTGCTGCTCAGCCTCGAGATGGGCATCGCCGTGATCGTCGAGGCGATCCTGAGCTTCGTGAACCTCTCGATCGCCACCGACGACCCGACCTGGGGCGGCATGATCGCCGAGGGGCGCACGCAGATCCACTTCGCCTGGTGGGTGCTGGTCTTTCCGATGATCGCGCTCTTTCTCACCGTCCTCAGCTTCAGCCAGTTCGGCGAGGGGCTGAAGGACCGCCTGGACCCGGTGCTGCGATGACCGCGCCCGTGCTCTCGATCGAGGGGCTGAACGCCCGCCTGGGCCGCTCGGGCCCGCGCATCCTGCGGGATGTCTCGCTGTCGGTCGCCGCCGGCGAGGTGCACGGTCTCGTGGGCGAGAGCGGCGCCGGCAAGAGCATGATCGGCAAGGCCATCGCGGGCCTGCTGCCGCCGGCCGTGCGGGTGCACTCGGGCACCATCCGCCTGCATGGCACCGACCTTGCCGCGCTTTCGCCCGGCGGGCGGCGCAAGCTGGTGGGCGAGCGGGTGGCGATCATCCCGCAGGATCCGCTCACTGCGCTCAACCCCTGCCGGCGCATCGGCGGGCAGATCACCGACCGGCTGATCCACATCCTGGGCTGGGAGCGTGCGAAGGCAGATGCGCGCGCCGCCGAACTGCTGGAGGAGGTGGCGATCCGCGATCCCGCCCGCGTGCTGCGCGCCTATCCGCACGAGCTTTCGGGCGGCATGCGGCAGCGCGTCCTGATCGCCGCGGCCTTCGCCGCCGAGCCGGAGCTGATCATCGCCGACGAATGCACCACCGCGCTGGACGTCACCGTGCAGCGCCAGATCCTGCGGCTGATCGCCGAGATGCAGGAGCGGCACGGCACCGCGCTGTTGTTCGTGACGCACGACATGGGCGTGGTGGCCAAGATCTGTCAGTCGCTCTCGGTCCTCTATCAGGGCAAGGTCGTCGCCCAAGGCGGGGTGGAGCGTTTCTTCGCCCAGACGCCGCCCCACCCTTACGCGGACGCCCTCATCAACGCCACGCCGCGCTACGACCGTCCCGAGGAGTCGCTGCTGCCCGTGCCGCAGAGCGTGCTCGACGGCCTCGCGCGCGAGATCGCGGCGGACGACGAAGCATGGGAGGCGCACGCGTGACACCGCTCTTCGAGGTGCGCGGCCTGCACCTGTCGCTTCCCAACCTGAACGAAAAGCCGCTCTTCGGCCCCGCGCCGCGCGTGCACATCCTGCGCGGCCTGGACCTCGACCTGCCAGAGGGGCAGGTCACGGGAATCGTCGGCGAAAGCGGCTCGGGCAAATCCACGCTGGGCCGCTGCCTGATCCGCCTGCTGGAGCCCACCGGGGGCAGCGTGACCTTCGCCGGCACCGACATCACGCATCTTGGGCCGCAGGCGCTGCGCCCCTTCCGGCGCGACCTGCAGATGATCTTTCAGGATCCGATGTCGAGCCTGAACCCCCGCCACCGCATCCGCGACATCATCGCGGGCCCCCTGCGGGTCAACGGGGTCGAGAACGCGGACGCCCGCGCGCTCGACGCGCTCGACAGGGTGCAGCTCGGCCGGCGTTTCGCCGACCGCTACCCGCATCAGCTCTCGGGCGGACAGCGCCAGCGCGTGGGCATCGCGCGCGGCATCGCGCTCGGCCCGCGCTTCATCCTCGCCGACGAGATCGTCTCGGGCCTCGACGTCTCGACGCAGGCGCAGATCATCGCGCTGCTCGAGGAGTTGGTGGCAGACATGAACCTGACCATGGCCTTCATCAGCCACGACCTGTCGGTGATCCGCCGCCTCTGCCAGCGCGTGATCGTGATGAAGGCGGGCGAGATCGTCGAAGCGGGCGAGACGGCGCAGGTTTTCGCAGCGCCGCAGCACCCCTACACCGCAGAGCTCAAGTCCGCGATCCCGCTGCCCGAGATCGACGACTCCTGGCTGCACGATCGCCCACGGGAGGCCGGCGATGTGCAGTAAAGTGCACCCCTCGCCGCGCGCCGCGCGGGGCAAAACCGTTTGCGGTTCGCCCCGTTGGCGCGATACCCAAGCCCGACACGACCGCGGCGATTCGTCGCGCAACGACAAGAATCCTGCAAGCCAAGGGAGGCTGACATGAAATATCTTGCAACCACCGCGCTGACGCTCGCGCTCGCCCTGCCCGCCGCGGCCGAGGAGGTGACGCTGCGCGGTGTCACCGCCTTCGCCACCGGCACCACCTTCTCGCGCCCCTTCGAGGCCTTCGTGGAGCGCGTGAACGAGACCGGCGAAGGCGTCGTGCAGATCGACTACGTGGGCGGCCCCGAGGCCGTGCCCACCTTCGAGCTCGGCAACGCCGTCTCGGCGGGCGTGGTGGACATCGCCAACAACACCACCGCCTTCTACACCAACCTGCTGCCGCTGGGCGACGCGCTGCACCTGGCCACCAACACCATCCAGGACCAGCGCGAAAACGGCTGCTACGAGCTGATCGACGGGCTCCACCAGGCGCAGATGAACGTGAAGTATCTCGCCCGCACGGGCGACAACATCCAGTTCCACCTCTACACGACCGAGCCCATCGACGGCCCCGACCTCTCGGGCCTGACGCTGCGCACCACGCCGGTCTATCGCGCGATGTTCGAGGCGCTGGGCGCCACCGCCGTGCGCACCGCGCCGGGCGAGGTCTATACCGCGCTCGAACGCGGCGCGATCGACGGCTACGGCTGGCCGATCCAGGGGGTGCTCGACCTCGGCTGGGACGAGCAGACCGAATATCGCGTCGATCCGGGCTTCTACCAGGTGGACGTGAACTTCCTCGTCAACCTCGACACCTGGAACGCCCTCTCCGACGAGGCGAAGGGCGTGCTGGAAGAGGCCGCCGCCTGGATCGAGGCGAAGAACGCCGAGAACATCGCGATCAACGAGGCCGAGGCCGCGGCGCAGGAAGAGGCCGGCATCGAGGTGATCGCCTTCACCGGCGAGACCGCCGAGGCGTGGCTCGAGACTGCGCAAAGCGCCGGCTGGGCCGCCATCGAGGACATCGACGCCGAGACGGCCGCCGAGCTCAAGGCCTGCCTCGTCGAGTGATCCCCCGGGGGGCGCGGCCCGGCCGCGCTCCCTTCCACTGGAGCGAGAATGAGCTTTCTGACCAAGAGCTTCGACGCGCTTCTGCGCGCCTGCGCCTGGATCGCTGCGGCGATCTTCGGCGCGACCGCGCTCGCCATCACGCTCAACGTCATCCTGCGCAACACGGCAGGCACCACGATCTTCGGCCTGCTCGACGTGGTGGAATACGGGCTGCTGGCCGCCACCTTTCTCGCCGCTCCCTGGGTGCTGGCGAAAAACGCCCATGTCACCGTCGATCTCGTGACCGCGGCGCTGCCCACGGCCACCGCGCGCCCCCTCGCCCGCCTCACGGCGCTGATCGGCTTCGCCGTCTCGGCAGTCTTCCTGTGGTATGCCGTCGAGGCGGCCCTGGCCTCCGCCGCGCGCGGATCGATGATCCGAACCTCCTTCGTGGTGCCAGAATGGTGGGCGCTTTCGGCGGCCCCCCTGGGCTTCGCCCTCATCTGCCTGGAGTTCCTCCGCCAGGCGATCCACCCGCCGCTCGGCGCACGCTCGGGCGGGCTCTGAGGCATGGACTGGCCGCTCTTCCTCGCGCTCATGATGGGCGGGCTGGGCGCGCTCCTGCTGATGGGGCTGCCGGTCGCCTTCGCCTTTCTGACCGTCACGCTGATCGGCGCCTGGGAGGTGCTGGGCGGCGAGCGAGGCGCCATGCAGCTCGCCCGCAATGCCGCCGACAGCCTCTCGAACTTCCAGCTCGCGCCCATCCCGCTCTTCATCCTGATGGGCGAGATCCTGTTCCAGACCGGCATCGCCCACCGCGCCATCGACGCGGTCGAACGGGTCGTCACCCGCATCCCCGGCCGCCTCTCGGTGGTCACCGTCTTCGGCGGCACGATCTTCGCCGCGCTCTCGGGCTCCACCATCGCCAACACCGCGATGCTGGGCTCCACCCTGCTGCCCACCATGCTGAAAAAGGGCTATTCGCCCGGCATGGCGATGGGCCCGATCATGGCCTCCGGCGCGATCGCCATGCTGATCCCGCCCTCGGCGCTCGCGGTGCTGGTGGGCAGCCTCGCGGGCATCTCCATCGCCGGGCTGCTGGTCGCGGGCGTTCTCCCGGCGCTGATCCTCTCGGCGGCCTTCGTGGGCTGGATCGTGCTGCGCGCGCTGATAACGCCCTCCGTCGCCCCGACCGAACCGCTGCCCGAGATGTCCGCGGCCGAGCGCTGGCGTCCCTTCCTCGTCTACGTCGTGCCGCTTTCGGCGCTCTTCGCGGTGGTGATCGGCAGCCTGCTGCTGGGCTTCGCCACGCCCACCGAAAGCGCCGCGCTGGGATCGGTCGCAGCGCTCGCGGTGGGCGCGGCCTACCGCGCGCTGACCTGGGAGCGGATCGGGCGGGCGCTCATCGAGACCACGAAGCTGTCGGTGATGATCCTCTTCATCATCGCGCTCTCGCAGACCTTCGCGCAGGTGCTCAGCTTCTCCGGCGCGACCGGCGGGCTCATCCGGCTGATCGAGGGCTACGAGCTCACCACGCTGCAGGTGCTCCTCGGCATGATCCTGCTGCTGCTCCTGCTCGGCTGCTTCATCGACCAGGTCAGCATGCTGATGGTCACCGTGCCGATCTTCGTGCCGCTGAGCCAGGCCGCGGGGATCGACCCGCTGATCCTCGGCGTGATCTACCTGCTGACCATGGAGATCGGCCTGCTCACGCCGCCCTTCGGCCTGCTGCTCTTCGTGATGCGCGGCGTGGCGCCGCCCGAGATCGGGATGAAGACGATCTACGCCGCCATCCTGCCCTTCGTCGCGATCAAGCTCGCCGTCCTCGCCGCCATCGTCTGGCAGCCCGCCATCGCCACCTGGCTGCCCTCGCTGCTGCGATAGGCCGATCGCCCGCGCCTTCCTCTTGCCGGAAATACCCTTGGGAGGTGAATGGCCCGGAACGGGCCAGAGGGGGGCAGACAGCCCCCCCTTTCGTCGCCAGCGCCTCCCGCGCGGTTTTCGCCATTGCACCCCCAGCCCGATCGTATACGATCCGCAAGACCACCTACGATCCGGGGAGGCTGCATGTCCGAGATCATCGCCGAGGTCCGCCTGCCCACCCAGGAGCTGCGCGACGACCTGCCCTTCTTCACCGAGCGGCTGGGCATGCGGCTCGACATGATCTACCCGGCCGACGATCCGCAGGTGGCCGTCGTCTCGGGCCACGGGCTGCGGCTCAGGATCGAGCGGGACGCGACAGAGCCGCCGGGCACCATCCGGCTTCTCGCGGACGACCCCGACGCGGTGGCGGGCGGCGCGCGCGAACTCACCGCCCCCAACGGGACCCGCATCGAGGTCGCCGAGAAGAACCCGCCCCTGGTCCTACCGCCCACGCAGCACAGCTTCGTGGTCCGCCGCCTCGCCGATCAGGCGCCCTGGATCGTCGGCCGCGCGGGCATGCAGTACCGCGACCTGATCCCCGACCGGCTGGGCGGCTCGATCATCGCCAGCCACATCCGCATCCCCGACGGCGGGCCCGTTCCGGACATGGTGCATTACCACAAGGTCGGCTTCCAGCTGATCTACTGCTACCGGGGCTGGGTCGACGTGCTCTACGAGGACCAGGGCGGCCCCCGGCGCCTGACGCCCGGCGACTGCTTCATCCAGCCGCCCGAGATCCGGCACCGCGTGCTCGAGGCCTCCGACGGCATCGAGGTGATCGAGATCGGCGTGCCCGCGCTGCACATCACCGAGATCGACCACGACATGCAGCTTCCCACCGCGCAGGTGCGCCCCGACCGCGAATGGCAGGGGCAGAAGTTCGTCCACAACCGCGCCGCCGATGCGGTCTGGCAGCCCCACCGCCTGCCCGGCTTCATCGCCCGCGACACGACGATCGCCGACAACACGCAAGGCGTGGCCGGCGTTCAGGTCCTGCGCCGCGGCGCGGGCAAGACCGACTGGGCCGCGCATGACGCCGACATCCACTTCACCTTCGTGCTGGAGGGCACCATGCGGCTCGAGGGCGAGGGGCGCGATCCCTTCGATCTCACCGCCGGCGACGCCTTCGTGATCCCGCCGGGCTACCGCACCCGCTACGCTGACCCCTCCCCCGACATCGAGCTGCTCGAGGTCACGCTGCCGGGCCAGGTCGAGGTGCGGACGTGAGCTGCGAGGGCTACTTCTACTACCACTCCATCGGCCAGTATCCGGGCAAGGAGGCCGAGCTCGCCGCCGCCATGACGGAGTTCGCCGCGCTCTGGGCCGCCTGCGACAACGATCAATGGGGCCGGATGCTGGAGGGGCGCGCCGAATATCTCGCGCTCTGGGCGCAGTTGCTCGGCGTCGAGGCCGCGGAGATCACCGCCGTCGAGAACGTCACCCAGGGCTTCCACGCCGCGCTCACCGGCCTGCCCGAGCGCCACCTCAAGGGCCGCAAGCTGCTGATCGCGGCGGACTGCTTCCCGTCGGTGCATTTCCTGCTCGCGGGCCTCGCGCCGCGGCTGGGCTTCGAGCTGGTCACCGTGCCGCTGCGCGAGGGCGAAAGCTGGGTCCGCGACGAGGATGTCCTCGCCGCCTGGGACGCCCAGGTGGGCGTCGCGATTCTCACGCAGGTGACCTCGACCGCCTCCTACGCCTGCGACCTGCCCAGGCTCACAGCCCATGGCCGCGAGCGGGGCAGCCTCATCGGCCTCGACTTCACGCAGGCGGCAGGCCTCCTGCCCTTCCCCGCGGGCGAGACGCGCCCCGATTTCGCCGTCTCGACCTCGCTCAAGTGGCTCTGCGGCCCGCCCGGCGCAGGCGCGCTGTGGATGGCGCAGGAACATATCGCCGAGGCGCAACCGGAACTGCGCGGCTGGTTCAGCCAGCCCGACCCCTTCAACTGGGACATCGCACGCTTTTCCTACGCGCCCGACGCGCGCCGTTTCGACCACGGCACGCCCTCGATCGTCTCCGCCCTCGCCGCCCTGCCCGCCCTGCGCTGGCACGCGGCCCAGGACCGAGCGCGGCTCTGCGCACAGACCTGCGCGCTCAACGAAGAGGTCATCGAGGTCGCCCGCCGCCACGGCCTGCCCCTCGCCTCGCCCGAGGACGCATCGCGCCGCGGCGGCAGCGTCATGCTGCGCCTGCCCGGCCACGTCGATCCCGGCACGCTGGTGCAGGGCCTGCGCGCCCGCGGCGTGATCGCCGACACCCGCGGGCCCGTCCTGCGCCTCTCCGCCGGCGCGGTCACGACCGGGGCCGGCGTCGCGCGCCTGGAGGAGGCCCTGACAACGCTGCTTGCCGCCTGAGCAAGGGCGAAAGGTCCTTCTTCTTGGGTCAAGTATCCCGGGGGGTGAGGCCCGGAACGGGCCGAGGGGGGCAGCGCCCCCCTCCTCCCGCTCAGGCGTTCGAGAACCGCCGCTCGAGGTAGCTCACCAGCCGCACGGCCGGCAGCAGCACGATGAGATACATGATCGCCGCGACGATGAGCGGCGTGGGGTTGGCGGTCAGCGCCTGCGCGTCGGTGGCCTGCTTGAGCAGGTCCGGCATCGCCACCACCGAGGCGAGCGAGGTGTCCTTGGCGATCGCCACCGAGTTCGAGGTATGCGGCGGGATCGCGATCCTGAGCGCCTGCGGCAGGATCACCTTCCAGATCGTCACGCGAAAGGGCAGACCCAGCGCCTCGGCCGCCTCGAGTTGCCCTTTCGGGATCGCCTGGATGCCCGCGCGGAACACCTCCGCCGTGAAGGAGGAGAAGACGAGCGACAGCGCGAGCGCCGCGGCGGTGAAGGAGTTCAGCCGGATGCCGATGAAGGGCAGCGCGAAATAGACCAGCACCAGCAGCACGAGAATCGGGATCGCGCGGAAGAGGTCGATGTAGATGATCGCCAGCACCCGAAAGGGCTTGGGCGCGTAAAGCCGGATCAGGCAGACGATGACGCCCCAGACCGCCCCCAGCGTCAGGATCACGCCTGCCAGCGCCAGCGTGTTCCACACGCCCTTCCAGAGCATCGGGAAGGTGCGCTGGAACACCTCCCAGTTCAGAAAGGTCTCGACGAAATCCATGGTGCGCGCGCTCCCTGCCTGTCATGAAAAGGGCGGCAGGGCCGTGCCCCGCCGCCCGCGCCGCTCCGGGCGCGTCGGGTCGTGATTATTCCGCCTGCGGGATCGGCAGAACGGTCACGGTCGAGGTGCCTTCGGCCGGTTCGGCCTCGAGCCACTTGCGATAGAGCTCGGCCATGGTGCCGTCCTGCTTGATCTCGGTGATCGCCTCGTTCACCGGCTCCAGCCATTCCGAGCCCTTGGGCAGCATGATGCCGAAGGTCTCGCCGGTCACGATGCGCTGGGCCACGCGGATCTGCGGCATCTGCTCGGCGGCGAACTCGAAGCCCAGGATGTCGCCGATTCCGCCCGCGACGCGGCCGTTGGCCACGTCGAGCAGCAGCGCCTGCTGGGTGGTATAGCTGCGGTAGTCGCCGAAGCCGTATTGCCCGGAATTCTCGCCGATCCACTTCTCGCCCGTGGAGGCGGCGATCGCGCCCACCGGCCGGCCCTCGAGATCCTCGAGCGTCTCGACCCCCTCGGTGCCCGTCACGAGACCGAGGTCGCTGTCGTAGTAGCCCTGCGTGAAGGCCTGGTTCTGCAGCCGGTCATTGGTGATGGTGATGGTCGAGATCGCCATGTCGATCCGGCCCGAGCTGGTCGCGGCGAAGAGCGCCTGGAAGCCGTAGTCCTGGATGTTCACCTCGACGCCGAGGCGTTCGGCGATCTCCTTGACCAGATCGACCTCGAAGCCCTCGAATTCGCTCTGCTCGTTCTTGAACTCCCAGGGCGGATTCGACGGATAGGCGCCGACTTCCAGGGTCTGGGCGAGCGCGGGGCCCGCGGCGAAGGCCGCCGCGGCCGCAAGCGCGGCGATGAGTTTGCGCGTCATTCTGTGGTCCTCTCCTGTTGGTGGTCCGTTCCCTCGGGAACGCCGGCGACGGAACGGTACACCGCCAGCGTGTGGCCGACATGCTCGTCGAGCAGCCGCAGCGCGCTCTCGACGTCCCGCGAGAGCGCAGCCTCCTTGAGCAGCCCGTGATGCTCCACCGAGTGCACCTCGGCGAGCAGACGGGCGAAGTCCTCCGGCCCCGGCGGACGGTGCTGCCGGCCGAGCGTGCCGGGCCGGTAGAGCAGCGCGTCGTGGTAGCGCTGCAGCTGGTCCAGCGTCTCGGCCCAGAAGCCGCGCAGCCGGTCCGAGAGCGCCGCCGCCAGCAGCGCGCGGTGAAAGCCGTCGTGCGCCGCGATCCAGCCGGCGCGGCGCGCGTCCGCATGCGGGCTCTCCGGCGGCGGGGTCTGCGCGAGCCGGTGATGCGCCGCGACGAGCTCGGCCTCCCAGGCCACGTCGCCCCGCCGGATCGAATCGGCCAGCAGGGCGCGTTCGAGCGCGCGGCGCGCGGCGGCGATATCCTCGAGCTGGCCGAGCGAGACCGCCGCGACCCGCCAGCCCTTGTTGCGGCTGGCCTCGACGAGCCGCTTCTCCTCCAGCCGCGACAGCGCTTCGCGCAGCGGCGTGGCCGAGACCTTGTAGCGCGCCGAGAGGGCCGACAGACGCAGCGGATCGCCCGGCGCGAACACCCCGTTCAGGATATCCTGCCGCAGCCGGTCGTAGGGTGTGCGAGGCTCGTTATTCGCCAGCATGGCGTCACGATATTGTATAAAATCGGTGCGATCTAGTTTGATCTGCGCGTCTCGCGCCGCTTTCTGTCGGGAGCATCCCCCGCTCTGCGGATGCAATATCCTTCCGCTGGAAAAGCCATGGTCGAAATCCGGTTTCCGCATACCGCCCTCCAGCGCGAAGAGAGAAACCGCCTTTCGCGGTGTCCTGCTATCATTCCGCATTCCAGCGAAAGGAGGCCGCCATGACCGTTCCCCAGCTCCGCCTCACCGACTACCGCCTCGCCGACCGCTACACCCTGCCCGAAGGCCGCGTGTTCCTGACCGGCACGCAGGCGCTGACCCGCGTGCTCTTCGACCAGGCCCGCCGCGACCGCGAGGCGGGGCTCGACACGGGCGGCTTCGTCTCGGGCTACCGCGGCTCGCCGCTGGGCGGGCTCGACCTGGAGCTCTGGAAATCGCAGGAGCGGTTGAAGCAGGAGCGGATCGAGTTCCTGCCCGCGGTGAACGAGGATCTGGCGGCGACCGCCGTGCTGGGCTCCCAGCAGGTCGAGACCGAACCGGGCGCCGAGGTGCAGGGCGTCTTCGCCATGTGGTACGGCAAGGGGCCGGGCCTCGACCGCGCGGGCGATGCGCTCAAGCACGGAAACGCCTATGGCTCCTCCCCGCACGGCGGCGTGCTGGTGGTGGCCGGCGACGATCACGGCTGCGTCTCGTCGTCCATGCCGCATCAGTCCGACGTGGCCTTCATGACCTGGTTCATGCCCACGCTGAACCCCGCCAACGTCGCCGAATACCTCAGCTTCGGCGAATACGGCTATGCCCTGTCACGGTTTTCGGGCATGTGGGTCGGCTTCAAGGCGATCTCCGAGACGGTCGAATCGGGCATGTCCGTCGAGCTGCCGCGCGACCGAGAATTCGCCACGCCCGACTTCGAGCCGCCGGCGACCGGGCTGCACTACCGCTGGCCGGACCTGCCGGGGCCCCAGATCGAGGAGCGGATGGTTGCCAAGAAGCACGCCGTCTGGGCCTTCGCCCGCGCCAACCCGATCGACCGCGCGATCTATGGGGTCGAGAACGCGCGCTTCGGCTTCGTCACCACCGGCAAGGGGCATCTCGACCTGATGGAGGCGCTGCGCCTGCTGGGCCTGGGCGAGGGCGAATGCCGCCGGCTGGGCATCGACATCTACAAGGTCGGCATGGTCTGGCCGCTGGAGCCGCGCGGCGCGCTCGACTTCGTGCGCGGCAAGGAAGAGGTCGTCGTCGTCGAGGAAAAGCGCGGCATCATCGAAAGCCAGCTCAAGGAGTATTTCTACGACTGGCCGGGCGACAAGCCCGCCCGCATGGTCGGCAAGAACGACGAGAACCTCGAGCGCCTCATCCCCTGGACCGGCGAGCTGTCGCCCCGGATGCTGCTGCCGATCATCGCGAAGCGGCTCGACGGCATCTTTGGCGGCGATACCTTCACACGCAAGGCGCACGAGCTCACCGACACCCCGCCGCAACTGCTGCAGGTCGAGGGCGCGACGCGCACGCCCTACTTCTGCTCGGGCTGCCCGCACAACACCTCGACCAAGGTGCCCGAGGGCTCGAAAGCACTGGCCGGCATCGGCTGCCACTTCATGGCCAGCTGGATGGACCGCGAGACCACCTCGCTCATCCAGATGGGCGGCGAGGGCGTGAACTGGGCGGCAAGCTCGCGCTTCACCGGGAAAGGCCATGTGTTCCAGAACCTTGGCGAGGGCACCTGGTACCATTCGGGCAGCATGGCGATCCGGCAGGCGATCGCCGCGGGCGCCAACATCACCTTCAAGATCCTCTACAACGACGCCGTCGCCATGACCGGCGGACAGCCGGTGGACGGCCCCGTGAGCGTGCAGGCCATCGCGCATTCGTCGCGCGCCGAAGGGGTGGAGCGCATCGCGCTGGTCTCCGACGCGCCGGAAAAGTTCGACCACTCCGACTTTCCCAAGGGCGTCACCATCCATCACCGGCGCGAGCTCGACGCCGTGCAGCGCGAGCTGCGCGAGGTGCCTGGCGTCAGCATCCTGATCTATGAACAGATGTGCGCGACCGAGAAGCGCCGCCGCCGCAAGCGCGGCACGCTGGAGGATCCCAAGCGCTTCGTGATGATCAACGAGCTGGTCTGCGAGGGCTGCGGCGACTGCTCGGTGGAATCGAACTGCCTCTCCGTCGAGCCGCTGGAGACCGAATTCGGCCGCAAGCGGCAGATCAACCAGTCCACCTGCAACAAGGACTTCAGCTGCCTCAATGGCTTCTGCCCCTCCTTCGTGACGGTCGAGGGCGCGACACGGCGCAAGAAGCAGGGCGCGGGGCTGGATCCGATGGCGCTGACCGCCGATCTTCCCGCGCCCGACCTGCCGGACCTCGCAGCGCCTTACGACCTGCTCGTCACCGGCGTGGGCGGCACCGGCGTGGTCACGGTGGGCGCGCTGATCACCATGGCCGCGCATCTGGAGACCAAGGGCGCGAGCGTGCTGGACTTCACAGGCTTCGCGCAGAAATTCGGCCCCGTTCTCAGCTACATCCGCCTCGCCCCTCATCCGGACGCGATCCATCAGGTGCGCATCGACCAGCGCAGCGCAGAGGCGGTGATCGGCTGCGACGTGGTGGTGTCCTCCTCGCCCAAGGCCTCGGCCACCTACCGCCCCGGCACGCGCGTGGCGCTCAACACCGCCGCCATGCCCACGGGCGATATCGTGCGCAAGCGCGACGCCTCGCTGGAGATCCCCGCCCGCGAGACGGCCATCGCGCAGGCCGTTGGGGCCGATAACCTGTCCGGCTTCGACGCCAACCGCGCGGCGGAGAAGCTGATGGGCGACACGGTCTATGCCAACGTCATGATGCTGGGCTTCGCCTGGCAGATGGGGCTGATCCCCGTGGGCTTCGAGGCGCTCTCGCGCGCCATCGAATTGAACGGCGTGGCGGTGGAAGCCAACCACGCCGCCTTCGCCTATGGCCGGATCATGGCGGACAAGCCGGAGATCCTGGCCGACCGGCTCGACCCGCCGAAGCCCGCCGCGAAGACCGCCGACGAGATCATCGACCACCGCGCCGAGTTCCTGACCGGCTATCAGGACACGGCATATGCCGACCGCTACCGCAGGCGACTGGCCGACTTCCGCGCGAAACTGCCCGGCGAGATCGCCGAGCGGCTGACGGCGATCGCTGCAAGATCACTCTTCAAGCTCATGGCCTACAAGGATGAATACGAGGTCGCGCGCCTGCATCTCGACCGCAGCTTCGAGGAGCGGATCGCGCGCGAGTTCGAGGGCGGAAAGGTGCACTACCACCTCGCGCCCCCGATGCTGCCCGGCAAGGACGGCCGCGGCCGCCCGCGCAAGCGCCAGTTCGGCCCCTGGATGCGCCACGCCTACCGCGTGCTCGCGCCGATGAAGCGGCTGCGCGGCACCTGGGCCGATCCCTTCGGCTACACCGCGGAGCGCAGGATGGAGCGCGCGCTGATCGGCTGGTACGAGGGACTGATGGACCGCGCGGCGGCCGAGGCCACGCCCGAGACCGCCGACCGCTGGGCGCGCATCCTCGAGGCGCCGATGGAGATCCGCGGCTACGGCCCGGTCAAGGAAGAGGCCGCGCAGCGCGTGAAAGCTGAAATCGCCCGGCTTCTGGACGCCGCACAGCCGCGGCAGCCGGCCGCGGCGTGATTTCCGAGCGTTAGCGTCCGACAAACCCTTGACGGCGCGGCCGCGGGCCTTTTCTTAGGCGCGCAACGGTCCTGCCCCGCATCCCGGCCTCGCGCCCGGTGCGGCATGTTTTGCATGTCGCGCAGGTCCGACCTATAGCTGGACGAACCCCCGCCGCATGAGGCAGAGCGGCGGGCGGCCACGGGGAGAGACAGGGGGCGAGAGACCGGGCATGGAAGCCACGAGCGATATGCTGCCGCTCATCGTCGCGCTGCCGTTTCTGGGCGCGCTGCTGCCCGGCATCGTGATCCGCGCGGGCCGCGACACCTGCACCTGGTTCACGCTGTTCCCGACGGCGCTCGCGCTGCTGATGCTGCTGCTGCACGCGCCCGGCGTGATGGCGGGCGAGGTCTATCACTGGCGGCTCGACTGGCTGCCGGGGCTGGGGCTCGACGCCAACTTCTTCCTCGACGGGCTGGGGCTGCTCTTTGCCGGGCTGATCCTCGGCATCGGGCTGCTGATCATCCTCTACGCCCGCTTCTACCTGTCGAAGAACGATCCCATGGGGCAGTTCTTCACCTATCTGCTGCTCTTCCAGGGCGCGATGGTGGGGATCGTGCTCTCGGACAACATCCTGCTTCTGCTGATCTTCTGGGAGCTGACCTCGCTCAGTTCCTTCCTGCTCATCGGCTACTGGAACCACCTGCCCGAGGGCCGGCAGGGCGCGCGCATGGCGCTCGCCGTCACCGGCATGGGCGGGCTCGCCATGATCGGGGGCATGCTGATCCTGGGCGAGATCGCGGGCAGCTACGACATCTCCGTGATCCTGCAGCACAAGGACGCGATCCAGGCCTCCGACTGGTATCTGCCGGCGCTGCTGCTCATCCTGCTGGGCTGCTTCACCAAGTCGGCGCAGTTCCCGTTCCACTTCTGGCTGCCGCACGCGATGGCCGCGCCCACGCCGGTCTCGGCCTATCTGCATTCGGCCACCATGGTGAAGGCGGGGCTCTTCCTGATGGCGCGGCTCTGGCCGGTGCTCTCGGGCACGCCCGAGTGGTTCTACATCGTGGCCACGACCGGGCTGATCACCATGGTGATCGCGGCGGTCATCGCGCTCTTCAAGGACGACCTGAAGGGGCTGCTGGCCTTCTCCACCGTCAGCCACCTCGGCCTGATCACCATGCTGCTGGGCTTCGGGACCGAGGCGGCGGCGCTGGTGGCGGTCTTCCACATCATCAACCACGCGAGTTTCAAGGCCGCGCTCTTCATGACCGCCGGCATCGTCGACCACGAGGCGCATACCCGCGACATCAAGCGGCTGGGCGGCCTCCGCCACCTGATGCCCGTCACCTTCGTGATCGCCACGATCACGGCGCTCAGCATGGCCGGCATACCGCCGCTCAACGGCTTCATCTCCAAGGAGATGATGCTGAAGGAGACGACCTATGCCGCCTGGGCGGGCAATCCCTGGCTGGTGCCGGCGCTGGCCACCTTCGGCGCGCTCTTCTCAGTGGCCTATTCCTTCCGCTACATCTGGCACGTCTTCATGGGGCCCGTGCGCGACGACTACCCGGCCAGGCCGCACGATCCCGGCTTCGGCATGTGGGCGGGGCCCGCGCTTCTGGCCGCGATCGTGGTGGGCATCGGCGTGGCGCCCTTCGTTGTGGAGCCCTTCGTCAACGTCGTCGCGGGCGCGGTCACGGGCGCGCCGCAGGACACGCACCTCAAACTCTGGCACGGCGTGAACGCCGCGCTCTTCATGTCCATCGCGGCGATCCTCGGCGGCGCGCTGCTGCTGGCCAGCCACCGCGCGCTCGAGGCGGGCTGGCTGCGCGCCGGGCCGCCGGCGGCCAAGGCGATCTTCGACGCGATCGTCGGTGCTGCGACGCGCGCGGCGCGCGGGCTGACCGACGGGCTGCACGACGGCTCGCTCACGCGCTTCTCGGCGATCTTCGTGGTGACCGTGACCCTCGCCGGCGCGATCGCCTGGAGCACCGGCGAGATCGGCGCGCCCAGCCGCGCGACCCTGCCGATCGCCATCGTCCCGCTGATCGCCACCGTGCTGCTTGTGGGCGCGACGCTCTGCCTCGTCGCCTTCCATCGCAACCGGCTGCTGGCGCTGGTCCTGATCGGCGTCGTGGGGCTGACGGTGGCGGTGGGCTTCGCCTATTTCTCGGCGCCCGATCTCGCCATGACCCAGCTCTCGGTCGAGGTGGTCACGATCATCCTGCTGCTGCTCGCGCTCAACTTCCTGCCGAGGGAGACGCCGCGCGAGAGCTCCGGCGCGCGGCGCCTGCGCGACGGCGTGCTGGCGGTCGCGGGCGGCGGCGCGGTGGCCGCGCTCGCCTATGCCATGATGACCCGCGATTTCGCCCTGCCCTCGATCTCGTCCTATCACCTGGCGAACTCCTACAAGGGCGGCGGCGGCACCAATGTCGTCAACGTGATCCTCGTCGATTTCCGGGGCTTCGACACCTATGGCGAGATCATCGTGCTCGGCATCGCGGCGCTGGTGATCTTCGCGCTGACCCAGACGGTGCTGCGGGGCGCGGGCGGGCGCTTCCTCGAGAGCCAGGGCCGGCCCGGGGGAGAGGCCGGCGACCGGCATCCGCTCATGATGGTTGTGGCCACGCGCGTGATGATGCCCATGGCGCTCATGGTGGGCGTCTACATCTTCCTGCGCGGGCACAACGAACCCGGCGGCGGTTTCATCGCCGGGCTGATCGTCGCCATCGCGCTTCTGATGCAGTACATGGCCTCCGGCTTCGCCTGGGCCGAGGCGCGCCAGCGGGTGCCCTATCACTCGACCATCGCGCTGGGCGTGCTGATCGCCACGGCGACGGGCATCGGCGCATGGTTCAACGGCGTGCCCTTCCTGACCTCGGCGCATGACTATTTCACCGTGCCCGGTATCGCCGAGCTGCACCTGTCCACCGCGGTGGCCTTCGACGTGGGCGTCTTCCTGACGGTCCTGGGCGCGGTGATGCTGGCGCTGTGGAGCCTGTCGCGCATGGCGCGCCGGACCGGCGAGCCGGTGAACGTCGAGCCGATGGACGTCAACCCGGCCGCCGACGCCGCCAGCAGCAGGGAGGGATGAGCATGGAGCTTCTGGTGGCCATCGCCATCGGCGTGATGACCGCGGCGGGGATCTACCTCGTGCTGCGTCAGCGCACCTTTCCGGCGATCCTCGGTGTGGCGCTTCTGTCCTATGCGGTGAACGTCTTTCTCTTCACCTCGGGGCGGCTGGCGCTCGACATGCCGCCCGTGCTCGTCGGCGACGAATACGCGACGGGCACCTACGCCGATCCGCTGCCGCAGGCGCTGGTGCTGACGGCGATCGTGATCTCCTTCGGCATGACGGCGGTCGTCGTGCTCATGGCGCTGGGCGCCTATCTGTCCTCGCGCACCGACCGCTCCGACATCGGCGGCGAGGCCGAAAGCGAGGCGCGGCCATGAGCCACTGGATCATCGCGCCCGTCCTGCTGCCGGCGATCATCGCCGGGCTTCTGGTGCTATCGATGCGCCATCATCTCGGGCTGCAGCGGGTGTTCTCGCTGGGCGGCGCGGGCGTGCTCGTGGCGATCGCGATGGGACTCGCCGCGCAGGCGGCGAGCGGCGCGGTCGGCGTCTACGAGCTGGGCGGCTGGCCCGCGCCCTTCGGCATCGTTCTGGTGCTCGACCGGCTCTCGGCGCTCATGGTTCTGCTGACCACGGTTCTGGCGGTCGCCGTGCTGCTCTATGCGATCGGCGCCAACTGGGACGCGCGGGGGGCGCATTTCCACGCGCTCTACCACTTCCAGCTCATGGGCATCCTGGGCGCCTTTCTCACCGGCGACCTCTTCAACCTCTTCGTCTTCTTCGAGGTGCTGCTCATCGCCTCCTACGGGCTGGTGATCCACGCGGGCGGAGCGCGCCGGATGCGGGCGGGCGTGCAGTACGTCGTCTACAACCTCCTGGGCTCGACGCTGTTCCTCTTCGCGCTGGGCACGCTCTACGGGGTGACCGGCACGCTCAACATGGCCGACATGGCCGAGCGGGTGGCCGCGATCCCGACGGAGGACACCGCGCTGCTGCGCGTGGGCGCGGTGCTGCTGCTGTCGGTCTTCGCCGTCAAGGCCGCGATCCTGCCGCTGCATTTCTGGCTGCCGGAGACCTACGCCGCTGCGCCCGCGCCCGTGGCCGCGCTCTTCGCGATCATGACGAAGGTGGGGGCCTACGCGATCCTGCGGGTGGACACGCTGATCTTCGGCCCGGACGTCACGGCGACGGCAGGGATCCTGTCGGGCCTGCTGCTCTTTACCGCGCTGATCACGCTGGCCGTGGGCATGATCGGCATCCTGGGCGCCGACGGGCTGGGCCGGCTCGCCGCCTTCGCCACGGTGGGCTCCGTCGGCACGCTGCTGGCCGGCCTCGCGCTCTTCACGCCGGAGACGACGGTGGCCGCGCTCTACTACACGATCCACTCCACGCTGGCGGGCGCGCTGCTCTTTCTCGTGGTGGACATGGTCCGCGAACGGCGCGGCGCGGCCGGCGACGCGCTGGTCTCCGCGCCGCCCATCGCGGCGGGCGGGATGATCGCGGCGCTCTGGTTCGGCGCGGCCATCGCGACAGCTGGCATGCCGCCTCTGTCGGGCTTCGTCGGCAAGCTTCTGATCCTCGACGCGGTCCGCGGTGACGACTGGATGTGGCTGATCTGGACCGTGGTGCTGGCCAGCTCGCTGCTCGCGATCCTGGGGCTGGCGCAGGCCGGCAGCCAGATCTTCTGGAAGACGACCGAGCCCGCGCAAGTAGCCGGCGACGCCCCGGCGGAGGCACCGCCGCCGCTCGCCCTGCCGGCGGTCGCGGCCTTCACGCTGATCGGAGCGATCGTCGGGCTCACCGTCTTCGCCGCCCCGGTGGTGGCCTATCTGGAGGCCACAGCGGGCCAGCTCTACGACCCGAGCGACTACATCGCCGCAGTGCTGGGCCCCGAGGCGCCCGAGATCCCGCCCGCCCCGGACGGCACCGGCGAAGGCGCGCCCACGGCATCTGCCGCGCCGCAGGACGAGGGGGGCGCCTGATGCTGCGCAAGTTCCTGCCCCACCCGTGGCTCACGCTCGTCCTCATCGCCGTCTGGCAGATGCTCGCCAACACGGTGACCACCGGCACGCTGGTCTTCGGGGCGATCCTGGGCATCGTGGTGCCCTGGATCACCGCCGCCTACTGGCCCGACCGGCCGCGGCTGAGCAGTCCCTTCCGCATCGTCGAGTACATTCTGATCGTGCTCTGGGACATCGTGGTGGCTAACGTCATCGTCGCCGCGATCATCCTGTTCAAGCGCAACTCGACGATCCGCTCGCAATGGGTCACGGTGCCGC
This sequence comes from Rhodosalinus halophilus, assembly GCF_003298775.1. GTDB lineage: Bacteria > Pseudomonadota > Alphaproteobacteria > Rhodobacterales > Rhodobacteraceae > Rhodosalinus > Rhodosalinus halophilus. The sequence goes on from NZ_QNTQ01000001.1 coordinate 229,338, forward strand.
TCGACCTCAAGACGCCCGAGGCGATCACGGTGCTCGCGGGCACCATCACCATGACGCCGGGCACCGTGTCGAGCGACGTCTCGGCGGACGGGCGCGCGCTGCTCGTGCATTGCCTGCACACCGACGACCCCGAGGGCGTGCGCGACCAGATCAAGAACCGCTACGAGCGCCGGCTGAAGGAGATCTTCGAATGATCGACCATGCGCTGACCTTCGCCTTCGCCTGCTTCGGGCTGGCGCTGCTGTTCAACCTCTACCGGATCGTCGTGGCGCCGGGCGTCGTGGATCGCGTGCTCGCGCTCGACACGCTGGTGATCAACTCCATCGCGCTGCTGGGGCTCTACGGCATCCTCGAGGGCACGGCGGTCTATTTCGAGGCCTCGATGCTGATCGCGATGACGGGCTTCGTCTCCACGGTTTCCTACGCGCGCTTCATGCTGCGCGGCGACGTGATCGAGTGAGGGCGCGATGACGGAGATCCTGACCGAAGCGAGTGCCGCCGAGATCCTCGTCTCGGTCTTTCTGGTGATCAGCGGGGTCTTCGGGCTGGTGGGCAGCTTCGGGCTGCTGAAGCTCGACAACACGATGGCGCGGCTGCACGCGCCGACCAAGGCGACCACGCTGGGCGTGGGCGGCATCCTGATCGCCTCGATGCTCTATTTCCTGCTCTTCGAGGGCACGCTGTCCTTTCACGAACTGCTGATCACGATCTTTCTCTTCCTGACCGCGCCGGTGGTGGCGCATTTCATCGCCAAGGCGCATATCCATCGCCACGAATCGCCCGACAGCACGCCGCCCACGGGATGCGCGCGGCCCTGGGCGACCTTCGAGACCGACGAGATGCGCGAAGCCGTCGAGGCCGCCGAGCGCGGCGAGGCGGCCACCAGCGAGGCGCGCCTGAAGGCAGAGCGCGGCTGACACCGCCCTTGCGCGGCGGGCGTGCGACAGGCATTCTCTTTCCACGGAAAGTAAACCCCGCCCCCGGCGGCGGGAACCGAGGGGAGGAGACATGGACGACGCGACCCGAGACGCCCCCGGCGCGCTCTTCGCCGTGCCGGAGGTCGTGACCGAGCGGCGCCCCGACGGCACCATCTACCTGACGAGCCCCAAGCCCCTGCCCGCGGCGCCGCGCGCGCTCGGCGACTGGCTGGAGCGCTACGCGTCTGACACGCCCGAGGCCACCTTCCTCGCCGAGCGCGCGGGCGGCGAGGGCGAGTGGCAGCGGCTGAGCTATGCCGAGGCACGCGCGCGGGTGCGCGCCGTGGCGGGCTGGCTGCTGTCGATCGGCGCGGGCCCCGAGCGCCCGCTCGCCATCCTGAGTGAAAACAGCGTGGATCACGCGGTCATGGCGCTCGGCGCGATGCACGCGGGCGTGCCGGCGGCGACCGTCTCGGCCGCCTATTCGCTGATGTCGTCGGACCACGCGAAGCTCAAGGCGATGATCGGCCTGTTGAAGCCCGCGGCGATCTTCGTCTCGGACGAGACGGCCTACGCCCGAGCGCTGGCCGCGCTCGACGGAGTGCACGCGGCGCAGATCGTGGCGAGCGCGCCCGCGGGGCGCGCGACGGCTGTCGCCGAGCTCGCCGATCCCGACCCTGCGGCGACCGAGGCGGCCTTCCAGGCGCTCACGCCCGACACGGTGGCGCGGCTGCTCTTCACCTCCGGCTCGACCGGCACGCCGAAGGCCGTCATCAACACGCACCGGATGCTGACCTCGAACCAGATGGCGCATCGCGCCGTCTTCCCCGCGATCGGCGCGCGTCCGCCGGTTCTGGTGGACTGGCTTCCCTGGTCGCACACCTTCGGCGCCAACTTCGTCTTCAACGCCGCGCTGGCCAACGGCGGCGCGATCTACATCGACGCCGGCAAGCCTGCGCCGCACCTCGTCCATCACACCATCCGCAACATCCGCGAGCTCAGGCCCACGGTCTATTTCAACGTGCCGAGGGGCTACGAACTGCTCGCCGAGGCCGCCGAGAAGGACGCGGATTTCGCGCGCGCCTTCTTCTCGGCGGATCTGATGTTCTACGCGGGCGCCGCCCTGCCGCGTTCGTGCTGGGACAAGCTGCTGGAGCTCTCCGCGCAGGCCACCGGGCGGGCCGTCACGCTGGTGTCGTCCTGGGGCACGACCGAGACGGCGCCCTCCTCGACCTATTGCCACTGGCAGGCGGAGACCTCGGGCAACATCGGCATTCCCAACCCCGGCACCACGATCAAGCTCGTGCCCAATGCGGGCAAGCTGGAGATCCGGGTGAAGGGCCCCAACGTCACGCCGGGCTACTTCCGCAACCCGGAGAAGACGGCCGAAGCCTTCGACGAGGAAGGCTTCTACAAGCCCGGCGACGCGGTGCGCTTCGCCGACCCGGACGATCCGGTGAAGGGGCTCTTCTTCGACGGGCGGGTGAGCGAGGACTTCAAGCTGACCTCCGGCACCTGGGTGAACGTGGGCGAATTGCGCCTGCGCGGCATCGACGCGCTGCGCCCGCTCGCGCAGGACATCGTCGTGGCCGGCGAAGGCCAGGACGAGGTAGGCTTCCTGATCGTGCCGGCGGAGGCCGCCGCGCGCGAGATCGCCGGCACGCCCGACGCGCCGCTCGAGGACGCGCTGGCGGACGCGGCGGTGCGCGCGCATGTGGCCCGGGGGCTGGCCCGTCTCAAGGCCGAGGGCGGCGGAAGCTCGCGCTATGCCGCGCGGGCGCGCTTCACCGCGGCGCCGGACCCGGACCGCGGCGAGATCACCGACAAGGCCTACATGAACCAGCGCGCCATGCTGACCAACCGCGCCGACGACCTCGCCGCGCTGTTCGGCACCGACCCGGCGGGCTGGATCGCGCCCGCCTGATGCGCGACGCAGGGCCCGAGAGCCTCGACTACGGCGGGCTGGAGGAAGCGACGGGCTTCTACCTCCGGCTCGCGCAGGTCGAGATGTTCGAGGCGTTTCATGCCGATCTGGCCGAGCACGGGCTCAGTCCCGGCGCGGCCTCGGCGCTGATCCTCATCGGCGCGAATCCGGGCATCCGGCACGGGCGGCTGGCAGCGGCGCTGCACATCCGCCTCGCGCACATGTCGAAGCTCCTGCAACGCTTCGAGGCCGAGGGGCTCGTCGAACGGCGGCGGCCGGCGGACGACCGCCGCTCGCTCGCCCTGCATCTCACCGAAGAGGGGGCGCGGCGGGTGGCGGCGCTGCGTCCGGCGCTCTTCGAACACGACGCCCGCCAGGGCGCGCGGCTGACCGCTGCCGAGCGCGGGGAATTGCTGCGGCTGCTGCGCAAATACGTCGGCGCGGACTGACCGCGCCCCGCCGCGATCAGACCGCCGCGCGGGTGGCCGAGGCAGGCACAGGCTCCGGCGCGACCTGCGCCAGCGCAGCCTCGAGCAGGTCCGGTCCGGCACCGCGGCGGCTCGCGCCCTCCGACAGGATCTGGCGCCAGCGCCGGGCGCCGGGCCGGCCTGCGAAAAGCCCGAGCATGTGCCGCGTCACCTGATGGAGTCGGCCGCCCTCGGCCAGATGCCGCTCGATATGCGGCAGCATCGCGCGCACCGCGCCTTCCCGCGAGGCGACGCGATCCTCGCCCCAGATCCGCGCGTCGGCCTGCCCGAGAATGTCGAAGGGGCGGTGATAGGCCGCCCGCCCCACCATCACGCCGTCGAAGCCCTCGGCCAGAAGACGTTCCACCGCGTCGAGCGTGCCGACGCCCCCGTTGATCGAGAGCGGCAGGTCCGGAAAGGCCGCGCGCATCCTGCGCACGAGATCATAGTCGAGCGGCGGCACATCGCGGTTCTCCTTGGGCGAGAGCCCCTGAAGCCAGGCCTTGCGCGCATGCACGATCACATGCGCGGCGCCGGCCGCGCGCATCCGCTCGAGAAAATCCGGCAGCACCGCCTCGGGATCCTGATCGTCCACGCCGATCCGGCATTTCACGGTGACGGGCACCGCGACCGCGGCGCGCATCGCGGCGACGCAATCGGCGACGAGGCCGGGCGAGCGCATCAGCACCGCGCCGAAACAGCCCGACTGCACGCGGTCCGAGGGACAGCCCACGTTGAGGTTGATCTCGTCGAAGCCTGCCTCCGCGCCCAGCCTCGCGGCCTGCGCAAGCTCGTCGGGATCCGAGCCGCCGAGCTGCAGCGCCACCGGGTGCTCGCAGGGCGCGTGCCGAAGCAGATGCACCGCCCCCCCGCGCACGAGCGCGGCCGATGTCACCATCTCGGTGTAGAGCAACGCCCGGCGCGAGAGCGCACGATGGAACACCCGACAGGCGCTGTCGGTCCAGTCCATCATGGGCGCGACGGAGAGGCGCGCGGCTGGCGAGGTCTTGGCGTTCAAGGCGTAAGATCCGTTTCGTGATGCGGCGCGTCACCGCTCTCGGGGCCGCTTCGCCTGCGGCTCCGGGGCGGCGGCGCGATCGTCCTGCCACTTTAGCAAGGAACGCGCAGGCCGTGCCACCCCGACAAATGTGGTCGCCGCCTGCCCGATACAAGCCGCGCGCGGAACGCGACCCAGGCACGCCCGGATCAGCCCGCCGCGCCGAGGGTGAAATCGGTGTAGACGAAGCCCTCGCGCGCCACGGTCGCGCCGCGGCGGAGATCGAGCGCCGCCGCGAAGCCCGGGGCCTGGGCGACGACCGTGTGAAACTCGCCACGCTCGCCGCAGGGGTCGACGCCCTCGGGCAGCGCGGCGAGAAACCCCGCGTCGAAGCGCGCGCCACAGAGCGCTGGCGGGAGGCGCTGCGGGTCCAGCGTGACGATCCGCGCGTCGATCCCCGCCGCCAGCATCTCCTGCGCGAGCGCGCGGGTATCCCGGCCCCAGAGCGGGAAATGCGCCGCAAGGCCGAGGGGCGCGAGCTGCGCCTCGCGATAGGCGCGGATGTCGTCGAGGAAGAGGTCGCCGAAGATCCAGTCCTCCACGCCGTCGTCCCGCAGGCGCCGCGTTGCGGCGCCGAGGCGCTCTTCATAGACGGCGTTCGGGCAAGGCGCGGGCAGATCGACCTCGATCAGCGGCAGCCCCAGCGCGGCGGCCTGCGCCCGCGCCACCTCGCGCCGTGTGCCGTGGATGGCCACGCGCGCCGCGCATTCGTTGAAGGTCGACAGGAGCGCCACGACCTCCAGCGCCGGCTCCTGCCGGGCCGCGTGCAGCGCCATCGCGCTGTCCTTGCCCGAACTCCAGGACATCACGGCAGGCCGCGGGGTCATGCCAGCGCCGCCCGGATCGCGTCGAGCCCGTCGGTCAGAGCGGCCGGCCCCGGCTGCAGGATGAGGGGCGACTTGATCTCCGCGATGCGGCCGTCGCGCACCGCGGGGATCGCGCTCCAGCCCGGTCGCGCGGCGATCTTCTCGGGCCGGACCTTCTTGCCGCACCAGGAGGCGAGGATCACCTCCGGCGCGGCGTCGATCACCCGTTCGGCCCCGACGATGCGGTCGCGCGCAGCCCCCTGTGCGGCGAGCTCCGGGAAGGCTTCGCGCCCGCCCGCGATCTCGATCAGCTCCGAGACCCATTTGATCCCCGAGATCATGGGCTCGTCCCATTCCTCGAAATAGACCAGCGGACGCGACCCGCCCCGGGCCTGCGCCGCGACAGCCTCGAGGCGGCGTTCGTAGTCGGCCGCGAGCCGGTCGGCCCGGCCAGCCTGCCCGACCGTGGCGCCCAGGTGCCGTATCATCGCCAGGATGCCGGCCACGTCGCGCTGATTGTAGCCGGTGACGGTCACGCCTGCGCGCAGCAATTCCGCCGCGATGTCGGCCTGCAGGTCCGAGAAGGTGAGAACGAGATCGGGCTCGAGCGCCAGGATCTTCGGGATGTCGGCGGAGGTGAAGGCCGAAACGCGCGGCTTTTCGCGGCGCACACGCTTCGGCCGCACCGCGTAGCCCGAGACTCCCACGATCCGGTCTTCCTCACCAAGCAGGTAGAGCGTCTCCACCGTCTCTTCGGTCAGGCAGACGATGCGCTCCGGCGGAAAGCTCCTCATGCCGCTCCTCTTTTCGGTTCGCCCTGCGCCGTCGTCGTTTCGCGCAGGCTTCGCGCCGTCACCGATCGGTCGCACGCCGCGCCCGCGCGCCGCCGCGCCGGTGTCGCAAGGGCAGCGACAGGGGCAAGGGCGCGGGCGGCATGCGCGTCGAGGCGACCAGAAGCTCGCAGAAGGCCGCGACCGCGGGAGAGCGCCGGGCGAAGGGCAAGGCCTGCGCATGGGCGCGCATGGCCTCCTGCCTGTAGTCGGAATGGCCGGGCAGCGCGCCCAGCCACTGCATGTAGCCCAGGCGACCCATCTCGGCCGCCCGCTCGGGCGGCACCGGGCCTATGTCGAGTTGCGAAATCGTATGGTCCAGAAGCATCGCGCCCTCCGCGCAAGGGGGCGGGGGCACGGGGTGTCGGCGATGCCGTCGGGCCGCTCGCGGTCCATTCCGGTCTCTCCGCTCCGGGCGCCCCGCCCGGGTTCAGATGACTGCGGCGCGTCGCGCCGGAGATGGCAGGTCTCCTGGCTTGCGGGTCGTCGCTCCCCCGGACCTTCCCGGGCCTCTCGCCCAGTGGCTGTCTCCGGTCTCGCTCGCCGCTCACAGTTGCGGGGGCAGCCGCGGAGTTGCCCCGCCGGGGCGCACCGCGTTCCCTTTTCAGCCGGCCGTGAAGGGCCGGACACCATCGCACGCAGGCTGGCACAGGCTCCGGGGCTTGTCCATTGCGACAGATTTGCCGCGGGACCGTCGCGGCGGATGCCGCGGCTCCGGCGTCAGGCGGCCTTCGGCGCGGGCGCGGGGCGGTTGATGAAGAACAGCCCCGCCGCGACCAGCGCCAGCGCGCCGAGCACGCCCGGCCCGACCGGCTCGTCGAGAAGCGCCCAGCCGAGCGCCACGCTCGCCACCGGCGTGACGAAGCTGAAGGAGGCGACCGCGGAGGCCGGGTAGATCGAGATCAGCCAGAACCACACGAGGAAGACGCCGCTCGCCACCACGGCGAACTGATAGACGACGCTGGCGACGTGCACGAACTGCGGGTCGCGCAGCAGCGGACCGCCCAGCAGCGACAGCCCGAGAAAGAGCGGCACCGAGACCGCGAGCTGGCAGAACAGCTGCGTCTCGGCCCGCTCGCGCGACAGACCCGTGAGCCGGATCACCAGCGGAATGCCCGCCCAGCACATCGCCGCGATCAGCGCCAGCACGTCGCCGAGCAGCGATGGCCCCTCGCCCTCGGGCCCGCCCGGCCGGTCGAGAAGCGCCCAGGCGACGCCGGCCATGGCCAGCCCCAGACCGGCCAGGCGCACCATGGTCAGCCGCTCGCCCGGGAGCAGCGCATGCGCCGCGAGCGCCAGCCACACCGGCATCGAGTAGAAGATGATGCTCGCCCGCGCCACGGTCGTGAGATCGAGCGCGATGTAGAGGCAGACGAACTCGGCCGTGAAGAAGAGCCCGATCAGCACGCCGCCCCGGCGATAGACGCCGGCGCCCGGAAGGGGAATGCCCCGCAGGCGCATCCAGAGCCCGATGAGGACGACCGCGCCCAGCGAGCGCAGCCCGGCCTGAAACAGCGGCTGGAAGCCGCCGTTCGCCACCTTGATCGTCACGTTGTTGAGGCCGAAGAGCAGCGCGCATCCCAGCAGCAGCGCCGCGCCGGCCGCGTCCATGCTCGCCTTGCGCTCCATGGCGCACAGTTGCGCGGGCCGCGCGGGGAAGGTCAACCGCGATCTGCGCGCTCTGGTCAGGGGCTGCATCCTGCGCGACACTGCGCCCGGAGGAGGACTCCCGCATGACCCGTTATCTCGTCTACGACGTCTTCGCCGAGGCGCCCTTCGAGGGCAATCAGCTGGCGGTGATCCCGGCGGCCGACACGCTCCCCGAGGCGGCGCTGCAGCAGGTCGCGCGCGAGTTCAACTTCTCCGAGACGACCTTCGTCTATCCGCCGGAGGATCCGGCGCATTCCGCCCGGGTGCGGATCTTCACGCCGACGATGGAAGTTCCCTTCGCCGGCCATCCGACGATCGGCACGGCGGTCGCGCTGGTCGAGGCGGGCCTGGGCCCCGAGATGGTGCTGGAGCTCGGCATCGGCCCCCTGCCCGCCCATGCGGCGCAGGGCGCGGCGCGCTTCACCACCGCGGCGCCGCTCGAGGTGCTGGCCTATCCCGAGCCGGCGCTCGTCGCCCGCGCGCTGGGCCTGCCGGGCGACCGGATCGTGACGACGCGCAATCCGCCCGTCATGGCCTCGGTCGGCCTGCCCTTCACGCTCACCGAACTCGCGGACCGCGCGGCGCTTTCGGCCTGCCGCCCCGACACGGCCGCCTTCGAAGCGGGGCGCGATGCGTATCCGGGCGCGCTCGACTTCGCGCAATACGCCTATGTCCGCGACGGCGCGGCGGTGCACGCGCGCATGTTCGCGCCGCTCGACCAGATTCCCGAGGATCCGGCCACGGGCAGCGCGGCCGCGGCGCTTGCGGCCTACCTGGCGCAGGACGAGCGACCGCTGCGCCTGAGCCTGCGGCAGGGCGAAGACATGGGCCGCCCCTCGCTGATCGGCCTCGAGGCGGACGGGCGGTCCGTCACGGTCTCGGGGGGCGCGCGGAGGATCATGGAGGGCCGTCTGCTCCTTTGAGTTGCAGGCCTTTATCCGCCCGCCAGTTTGGCCTAAGTCAGGTGTCGGTGAAGCCCATCGGCGGAGCTGCGATGCCCGAGACGATCCTGGAGCGCTGCGAGGCCAAGGGCCTGCGCATGACCGGTCAGCGCCGGACCATCGCCTCGGTGCTCGAGGAGGCGACGGATCATCCCGATGTCGAAGAGCTCTACGCCCGCGCCGCCGCGCGCGACGGTGCGATTTCGCTCGCCACCGTCTATCGGACGGTCAAGCTCTTCGAGGAGGCCGGCATCCTGGAGCGGGTCGAGTTCGGCGACGGCCGCGCGCGCTACGAGGATGCCGACCGCGAGCATCACGACCACCTGATCGACCTCGCCACCGGCGAGGTGATCGAGTTCGTCGATCCCGAGATCGAAGAGCTGCAGGAGCGCATCGCCGAGCGTCTTGGCTATCGCCTGAAGGGCCACAAGCTCGAACTATACGGCGTCCCCCTTAAGCGCGGGGGCGGCAAGACCTGAGCGCGTGGGCGTGCCGCCGCAAAGGGGGCTCTGCCCCCTCGGCCCTTGCGGGCCTCACCCCCGGGATATTTCTCTCCAAGAAGAAGGACCGGACGGCGCCCGTCAGTGGCCTCGGGAACCGGAAAGCCGCCGTGGCGCGGGGCCGACGGCGGCTTTGCGGATCATGCTGCAAGCGTGGCGCGGTTGACGGGGCTCGAACCCGCGACCCCCGGCGTGACAGGCCGGTACTCTAACCAACTGAGCTACAACCGCCCGCTTGTGCGACCGGGCCGCGTGTGCCCGGTGAGCCGTGTCTTATGCGGTGCGACGGGCGGCGTCAAGCGGTCCTGCGCCAGAAATCGCAGCCCTCTGCAACCGTCCCGCGGGGGCTCTTCCCGGCCAGGCCCCGGGCGCCGAACCGACGCCGCGAGCCGTCCTCGGCGCCTGTCGGGCGCAGCCGCCGCGCGTCGCTAGCCTGTCGCCGCGAGGTCGCCCAGCAACCCCTCGAGCCGGGCCATCCCCGTGTCGAGCGCCACGTCCTCGCCGCCGCCCACGCCCAGGCGCACGTGCTGCGGCAGGCCGTAGGCCGCGCCCGGAAGCGCGAAGGTGCGCCAGGGGTCGCTGCCCAGTCGCGCCGCGAAGGCCTCGCCGTCGAGATCCCCCGCGATCCGCGCCAGGCCGATCAGCCCGGCCTGCGGGCGGTGCCACGCCAGAAGGTCGCTGGCCCGGACGATGCCGTCGAGCCGGTCCAGCGCCGCGAGCCCCTCCGCCTTCGCGCGATCGATCAGCGCCGCGCGCCGCTCCGGGCGCATCGCGATCTCGGCGATCGCCTCGCCGCAGATGTTCATGATCTCGCTGGAGTTCTCGCGCAGGATCACCGCATCCATCACGAGGTCCGGATCGCGGCAGATCAGCCAGCCGGTGCGCAGGCCCTGCAGCCCGAGCGCCTTGGACACGCTGCCCGTGGTGATGCCGCGCTCGTAGAGGCCGGCGACCGAGGGCGCCGGCACCCCGTCCCATTCCAGCCCGGCATAGACCTCGTCGACGATGAGCCAGGCGCCGACGCGCGCGGCGATCCCGGCGGCGCGCTCGATCTCGCCATCGGTGAGAAGCTGGCCTGTGGGATTGTTCGGGTTGCTGAGAAAGATCAGTTTGGTGCGCGGCGTGACGGCCTCGGCCAGGGCGTCGAGGGGCAGGCGCCAGCCCTCGTCCTCGCGCCGGTGCACGCGCCGCGCTGTGGCGCCGATGCCGTCGGCCAGCACCTCGGCCTGCGGCCAGCCCGGCGCCTCCACGACGATCTCGTCGCCGGGCGCGACCCGCTGCATGATGGCGAGGTAGTTGGCCTCGGCCGCGCCCGCGGTGATCAGCACGTCCTCGAGCCGGCAGCGCCCTTCGAGGCCGGTCGCGCGCAGCACATGCGCGCGCAGCTCCGGCAGGCCGCGGAAATCGCGATTGTTCCAGTCGAGCGACAGCTCGGGATCGAGCGCGCCGAGAAAGTCGCCGAGGCGCGGCGCGCGCGCGTTGGAAAAGCTCACGCTCGCGTCGAAGCCGGTTTCGGCGGTGTCGAGAAGATACTGGAACAGCTTGTGAATTCGGACCGTCACTGTCAGTCTGCCTCCGCAATCGAGGGGGAGAGGTGCATGGACCCGCTGCTCAGGGGACGGCCCGCGCGGCTCACGGTGCTGGATTTCGGGTTGTTCCGCGTCTTTGCGGGCGGGGGGCGCGACATCGGCATCTCCGGCTATCTGATCGAGACCGACCGGGGCGAGAAGGTGCTGGTCGACTCGGGCTTTCCCGAGAAATACGCGCAGGACGCCGCGGCGGCCAGCCGTGAGGATCGGCTCGATACCTTCGGCGAGGTGCTCGGTTGCGGACCTCAGAACACCGCGCGCGCGCAGCTCGCCAGAGCGGGCGTCGCGCCTGAGGAGATCGATCTCTTCATCCTGACCCACACCCACATCGACCACCTGGGCGGGCTGGAAGACTTCCGGCAGGCGCCGATGCTGATCGGAGCGCCCGAACGCGCCCTGCCCCGCCCGCTCTACTGGGGCGATGTGCAGCCGCTGGCTTGGCCGGCGCGCGACTACGTGACGCTCGACTCGGATGCCACGATCGGGCCGGGCTTCGAGGTGTTTCTCGCCCCCGGCCACGCCCCCGGGCAGCTCGCGCTGATGCTCGAGCTGCCCGAGACGGGGCCAGTGCTGCTGACATCGGACGCGATCTCGCGGCCCGAGGAGGTGTCGGAAGGGTTCGAGGGGACGACCGAGGCGGCAACCGCCCTGCATCACGCCGAGCGCCTGCTGGATCTCGCCGACCGGCGCGGCGCCTTCGTGATCTACGGCCACTGGCCCCGCCAGTGGCCCGCGCTGCGCAAGGCGCCGGACGGCTACACCTGAACTGCGCGGCGAGCTCGCGCAGCGACGTCACGACCACGGACAAGGCGTTCGTCGCGTCGCACGCCGCTTCGGGCGGACCTGCCACGAAGAGAGCGGCAGATCGGCCGAACCGCTACGCCCGGGGGCGCGAGGAGCTCGAGCTCCGGACCCGGAAGCTGTGGCAAGATGGTGGGTGATGAGAGATTCGAACTCCCGACATCTTCGATGTGAACGAAGCGCTCTACCACTGAGCTAATCACCCGCGCGAGCAGCGTTTAGCGCGCCTCGCACGGCTTCGCAAGAGGTCGGGACGCGTCTGCGGGAACGGGCAGCCATTGGCGCCAAGCACCGCGGTCCTTCGAGGCGCGTCTTCGACACAGGCGACGCGGACGGCGCCGTTTCACGCGCGCCGAGCCCCCATCGGACCGAAGACCCCGTCGAGGAGGGGCCTGCAGCGCGTCCCGGGCCACCGGCCGGGACTCGTCGACGGGCACCAGACGGGCGATGCCAAGCGGAGTCTGCGCCCGCAGCCTGTCTCGCACGAGCTCGGGCGGGAGGGGGCGCGGCGCAGTACGAGCCTGCCCCCGCCTCGGCCGGCGCGAACCACGGCCGATCACCGCGACCTGGGCCGAGTGGCGCCATGCGCCCCCGATCCCGGACGAAAAAAGGGGCGCCGCTCGGGCGCCCCGCTTTGCCATCCGTTCCCGGCCGGCCTCAGTGCGCGACCGCGCCGGTGGCCTCCGAGCTGCGCGCGGCCTCGGCCGCGGCGGCCTCTTCGGAGGTTTCGTCCCACTCGACCGGCTCGGGCTGGCGGACGAGGGCGTGCTCGAGAACCTCCTTGACGTTCGAGACGGGGATGATGGTCAGCCCCTCCTTCACGTTGTCGGGGATCTCCTTGAGATCCTTCTCGTTCTCCTCGGGGATGAGCACCGTGGTGATGCCGCCCCGCAGCGCCGCGAGAAGCTTCTCCTTGAGCCCGCCGATGGCCAGCACGTTACCGCGCAGCGTGACCTCGCCGGTCATGGCGACATCCTTGCGCACCGGGATCTGCGTGAGCACCGAGACGATGGAGGTCACCATCGCGATGCCGGCAGAGGGCCCGTCCTTGGGCGTGGCGCCCTCGGGGACGTGCACGTGGATGTCCCACTTCTCGAACTTCGGCGGCTTCACGCCGATGTCGGGCGCGATCGAGCGCACGAAGCTCGAGGCCGCGTCGATCGATTCCTTCATCACGTCGCCCAGCGTGCCGGTGGTCTTCATCCGGCCCTTGCCCGGCAGGCGCAGCGCCTCGATCGACAGCAGATCGCCGCCGACGCTCGTCCAGGCGAGGCCCGTGACGACGCCGATCTGGTCCTCCTTCTCGGCCAGACCGTAGCGGTACTTCTTCACGCCGAGATAGTCGTCGATGTTCTCGGCCGTGACCTCGACGCGCTTGACCTTGTCGCGCACGATCTCGGTGACCGCCTTCCGCGCGACCTTGGCCATCTCCCGCTCGAGGTTCCGCACGCCGGCCTCGCGGGTGTAGCGGCGGATGATCTCGAGGATCGCGTCGTCGCTCAGCGTGAACTCGTCCTTCTTGAGACCGTGGTTCTTCACCTGCTTGGGCAACAGGTGCCCCTTGGCGATCTCGAGCTTCTCGTCCTCGGTGTAGCCCGCGAGCGGGATGATCTCCATCCGGTCCAGCAGCGGGCCGGGCATGTTGTAGGAGTTCGCCGTGGTGATGAACATCACGTTCGAGAGGTCGTATTCCACCTCGAGGTAATGGTCCACGAAGGTCGAGTTCTGCTCGGGGTCGAGCACCTCGAGCATCGCGCTCGCCGGATCGCCGCGGAAGTCCTGCCCCATCTTGTCGATCTCGTCGAGCAGGATGAGCGGGTTCGTGGTCTTGGCCTTCTTCATCGACTGGATGATCTTGCCGGGCATCGAGCCGATATAGGTCCGGCGGTGGCCGCGGATCTCGGACTCGTCGCGCACGCCGCCAAGCGAGATACGGATGAACTCGCGCCCCGTGGCGCGGGCGACGGACTTGCCCAGCGAGGTCTTGCCCACGCCCGGAGGTCCGACGAGGCACAGGATCGGCCCCTTGAGCTTCCTGGAGCGGCTCTGCACGGCGAGATACTCGACGATGCGCTCCTTGACCTTCTCGAGGCTGTAGTGATCCTCGTCGAGGATCTTCTGCGCGCGGTGCAGATCCTTCTTCACGCGCGACTTCGTGCCCCACGGGATCGACAGCATCCAGTCCAGGTAATTGCGCACAACCGTGGCCTCGGCGCTCATCGGGCTCATGGTCTTGAGCTTCTTGAGCTCCGCCTCGGCCTTTTCGCGCGCCTCCTTCGTGAGCTTGGTGTTCTCGATGCGCTCCTCGAGTTCGGCGACCTCGCCGCCCTCGTCGCCGTCGCCCAGCTCCTTCTGAATGGCCTTCATCTGCTCATTCAGGTAATACTCGCGCTGGGTCTTCTCCATCTGGCTCTTGACGCGGGTCTTAATCTTCTTCTCGACCTGCAGGACGCTCATCTCGCCCTGCATCAGGCCATAGACCTTTTCCAGCCGCTCGCTGACGGCGGGCGTCTCGAGCAGTTCCTGCTTCTGCGCGACCTCGATGCCCAGGTGCCCCGCCACCAGATCGGCGAGCTTGGCCGGATCGCTGGCCTCGGACACGGCGGCGAGCGCCTCTTCGGGGATGTTCTTCTTGATCTTCGCGTAGCGCTCGAACTCGGCCGTGACGGTGCGCAGCAGCGCCTCGATCGCGGCGGCGTCGCCCTCGGATTCCTCGATGTGCTCGGCGCGCGCCTCGAAATACTCCTCGTTCTCGAGGAATTCGGTGATCCGCACGCGCGACTGCCCCTCGACCAGCACCTTCACGGTGCCGTCGGGCAGCTTGAGAAGCTGAAGCACGCTGGCCAGCACGCCGGTGCGATAGATGCCCTCGGGCGCCGGGTCGTCCTCGGCCGCGTCGATCTGCGACGACAGCAGGATCTGCTTGTCGTCCTTCATCACCTCCTCGAGCGCGCGCACCGACTTCTCGCGGCCGACGAAGAGCGGCACGATCATGTGCGGAAACACGACGATGTCCCTGAGCGGGAGCACGGGATAGGAGGTGTTCAGGGGCTCTTGCATGAATGCATCCTTGTTCTTGGCAAGAGGGCGCTGACCCCGCTGTGGCGGCAGCCTTCGGCCCTCTCCTCTTCGGACCGTTAAGGTGGGGGTCCGGCGCCGGATTTCAACCGCGCCGGCCTCTCGGCGCGACTCGCAGCATGGGCTGCGCGGGGGCCGGGCGCAAGCGGATCGCGACACTCCGGGCCGCCTGCAGGCCCGGTCCGCCACGGGGGCCGGACACGGGATCCCCGAGCCGCGGAACCCGCGCCTGCGATTCCCCCTGCGCCGCGCCGGCAGGTTTGCACGCGCATCGCGCAACCTTTAGTGTCGTGAAACGTTCACTTGCCAGAGGCCGCGGCACGCGCTAGCGGCGCGCGGAAACGACACCGGAGGAAGAGCAGCCCATGCGGATCGCCATTCTCGGGGGGGACGGCTTCGTCGGCTGGCCGACCTCGCTGCATCTGTCGAGCCTCGGCCACGAGGTGCATATCGTCGACAACCTTTCCCGCCGCTGGATCGACACCGAACTCGGCGTGCAGTCGCTGACGCCCATGGACTCGATCCAGGAGCGCTGCCGCATCTGGAAGGAGGTCTCGGGCGAGGCGATCCGCTTCCATCTGCTGGATCTGGCGCGCGACTACGAGCGCCTGCGCCAGTGGCTGGCGGAGTGGCGCCCCGACGCCATCGTGCATTTCGCCGAGCAGCGCGCGGCGCCCTATTCGATGAAGTCCGACCGTCACAAGGTCTACACCGTCGACAACAACGTCAACGCGACGCACAACCTGCTGGCCGCGCTGGTGGAGACGGGAATCGACGCGCATCTGGTGCATCTGGGCACGATGGGAGTCTACGGCTACTCGAACGTCGGCGCGGCGATCCCCGAGGGCTATCTCGACGTCGAGATCGAGAACCTCGAGGGCGAGAAGAAGGGGCTCGAGATCCTCTACCCCACCCGGCCGGGCTCGGTCTATCACATGACCAAGAGCCTCGATCAGATCCTCTTCCAGTTCTACGCGCAGAACGACGGGCTGCGGATCACCGACCTGCACCAGGGCATCGTCTGGGGCACGCACACCGACCAGACGCGCCGCCACGAGCAGCTCATCAACCGCTTCGACTACGACGGCGACTACGGCACGGTGCTCAACCGCTTCCTGATCCAGGCGGCGATCGACTATCCGCTGACCGTGCACGGTACCGGCGGACAGACCCGCGCCTTCATCCACATCCAGGACTCGGTGCGCTGCATCGAGCTTGCGCTTCGGGACGCGCCCAGGGCCGGCGACCGGGTGAAGATCTTCAACCAGATGACCGAGACGCACCGCGTGCGCGATCTGGCCGAGCTGGTGGCGAAGCTCACCGGCGCTCAGGTGAAATACCTGCCCAACCCGCGCAAGGAGGCGGACGAGAACGAGCTGATCGTGCGCAACGAGCAGTTCCTCGCGCTGGGGCTGGAGCCGACGACACTGGCCGAGGGGCTTCTGGAAGAGGTCGTGGACGTGGCGAAGAAATACGCCCACCGCATCGACCGCTCGCGCGTGCCGGCCGTCTCGGCCTGGACACGGGACATCGCGCAGCGGGTGGAGCGCGACCCGGAGGGCAAGGCGCTCAAGTCCGTCTCATGACCGGCCTGCGCCCGGAGCGGCCCGCCCGCTCCGACCGCGCCTTCGTCACGCTGGTGACGAACGCCGATTTCGCACGCGGGGCGGGGGCGCTTCTGCACTCGCTCGCGCGCACGGGGAGCGCGGCGGACCGGGTGGTGCTCCACACCGGGGGCGTGGGCGATGATGCACTCGCGCCACTGCGCGGCCTTGGCGCGCGGCTCGTGGCGACCGATCTGCTGCCCACCTCGGACGCCTTCAACCAGGCACACGCGCGCGATCGGCTGCACGGGATCGCCCCCTTCACCAAGGGCGAAAAGCCCGCCTTCCACACGCCCCTCGACAATTTCGCCAAGCTCCGGCTCTGGCAGCTCGACTACGCGCGCGTCGTCTTTCTCGACGCCGACACGCTGGTGCTGCGCCCGATCGACCGGCTCTTCGACTACCCGGAGTTCTGCGCGGCGCCGAACGTCTACGAGAGCCTCGGCGATTTCCACCGGATGAACTCCGGCGTCTTCACCGCGCGGCCGTCGCAGGCGACCTTCGAGGCGATGCTCGCCCGCCTCGACGCGCCCGGCGCCTTCTGGCGGCGCACGGATCAGACCTTCCTGCAGGACTACTTCCCCGACTGGCACGGGCTGCCGGTCTTCGACAACATGCTGCAATACGTCTGGTTCAACCTGCCCGCGCTCTGGGACTGGGCCTCGATCCGGGTGCTGCACTTCCAGTATGAAAAGCCGTGGGAGGACCACGCCAAGGCCCATCGCCTGCGCCCGCTGATCGATCTCTGGCAGGCCTTTGCCCGCGGCGAGGCGCCCGATCTTGCCGCCCTCGAGAACCCCGCATGAGGCTCGCGATCACCGGCGGCACGGGTCTCGTCGGCCGCTTCCTCGTCGAGGAGGCGCTGGCGGCGGGCGACCGGGTGACGGTGCTGACGCGACGGCCCCCTGCCCCGGGGTTTTTCTCGGGCGCGGTGGATCACGCGGCCTTCGACCTCGGCGGACCGCCGCCGGCGCTCGACGGGATGGACGCGCTGATCCACGCAGGCTTAAGCCACGTCCCCGGCAAGTATCGCGGCGGGGAGGGCGACGATCCGGAAGGCTTCCTCTCCGCCAACCGCGACGGCACGCTGCGGCTCTTCGAGGCGGCGGCGCGGGCGGGGGTCGGCCGGGTGATCTTCCTCTCCTCGCGGGCGGTTTACGGGGGTTACCCGCCCGGCACCGAGCTCACCGAGGAGATGCCCCCCCGGCCCGATACGCTCTACGGCAAGGTGAAGGCCGAGGCCGAGGCGGCGCTGGCGGATCTTCGCGGCGGGGTGGCGCTGCGCGCCACCGGGGTCTACGGGCCGGCGGGTCCGGGCCAGCGGCACAAATGGGCCGATCTCTTCGACAATTTCCTTGCCGGAGGGGAGATTGTCCCCCGTCGGGGAACAGAGGTGCACGGGGAGGATCTCGCCGCGGCCGCGCGGATCCTGCTCACTGCGCCGGAGGAGCGGCTGGGCGAGGGGGTCTTCAACGTCTCGGATATCCTGCTCGACCGGCGCGATCTGCTGGCGGAGGTGGCGCGGGCGACGGGCTGCGCGCATCCCCTTCCCCCGGCGAGCGACGCCCCGGTGAGCGTCATGCGGTGCCACCGGCTGCGGGCGCTGGGTTGGCGGCCGGGCGGCATGCCGCGGCTGCGCGCCAGCCTGCCGGCGTTGCTGCGCGGCCTGGCGGGCGCTCGGCGGCCCTGACGGGCCTTCTCGCGAAGAGCGCCCGCACGGGCGCGATGAGCGGCTGGCTCAGCGCAGCCGCACGCCCTCGCGTCCGGCGAGGTCCACGAAGAACTGCCAGGCGACCCGGCCCGAGCGCGCGCCGCGCGTGGCCTGCCACTCGATCGCCTCGGCGCGCAGGCGCTCCTCGGCGATCTCCAACCCGTAGGCCGCGCAATAGCCGCGGATCATCTCCAGATACTCGTCCTGGCTGCAGGGATGGAAGCCGAGCCACAGACCGAAGCGGTCGGAGAGCGAGACCTTCTCCTCCACCGCTTCCGACGGATTGATCGCCGTCGAGCGCTCGTTCTCGATCATGTCGCGCGGCATCAGGTGGCGGCGGTTCGAGGTCGCGTAGAGCACCACGTTCTCCGGCCGCCCCTCGACCCCCCCGTCGAGCACCGCCTTCAGGCTCTTGTAGTGCTGGTCGTCCTGGCTGAACGAGAGATCGTCGCAGAAGAGCAGGAAGCGATGCTCGGACGCCGCGCGGAGCAGGCCCAGCAGGCGGCCGACGCTCGGCAGGTCCTCGCGCTGAAGCTCCACGATCTTCAGCGCATGGCCCTCGGCCACCACCTCCGCATGCACGGCCTTGACCAGAGAGCTCTTGCCCATGCCCCGCGCGCCCCAGAGCAGCGCGTTGTTGGCCGGCAGGCCCCGCGCGAAGGCGCGGGTGTTGGCGAGCAGGATGTCGCGCACCCGTTCGATTCCGACCAGCAGGGACAGATCCACCCGGTTCACGCGGCCCACCGGCTCCAGCCGGTCGGGCTCGGTATGCCAGACGAAGGCCTCCGCCCCGTCGAAATCGGGCGAAGGCCGCGGCGCGGGCGCGATGCGCTCGAGCGCCGCGGCGATGCGGGTCAGCGCCTCGGCGTCGCCGCCCGCGTCCCTCATCGGCCGCGGTCCTCCTCGTCCTCGTCGAACTCCCGCATCAGCGGGTCGTCCTCGTCGCGGCCCTCGCCGTAGGGATCGTCGTCGTCCTCGAACCACAGGCCCTGTGCCTTGAGCTCCGCCTCGCGCTTCGTCTCGACCCGCTTCACCAGCCAGATCGAGACCTCGTAGAGCCCATAGACCACGACGAAGAGGATCACCTGCGTGATGACATCGGGCGGCGTGACCAGCGCGGCCAGCACGAGGATGCCGACCACGGCGTATTTGCGCACCGTCCGGAGCCCCTCGGCGCTCACCAGGCCCGCCTTGCCCATCAGCGTGAGCAGCACGGGCAGCTGGAAGCACAGGCCGAAGGCCACGATGAACTTGATGGTGAGCGAGAGATATTCCTGCGCCGAGCCCTGGAAGGCGATGCCGGCGGTGGCGTTCTCGACCTCGCCCTGGTCGAGCACGGTGCCCGGCTGCTGGAAGCCCAGGAAGAAGTCGAAGGCGAGCGGCGTGACGACGTAATAGGCGAAGGCCGCGCCCAGGAAGAACATGAAGGGCGAGGCCAGCATGAAGGGCAGGAAGGCGCCCTTTTCGGACTTGTAGAGCCCCGGCGCCACGAAGCGCCACATCTGGAAGCTGATCACCGGGAAGGACAGCACCAGCCCGCCCAGAAGCGAGATCGAGACCGCGACGAAGAAGCCTTCCTGCAGCCGGATCAGGATCAGGCCGCAGTCGGACATGCCGCGGATCGCCATGGCGTCGCAGAGCGGCCGCGTGAGGAAGTCGAAGATCGGGTTCCAGACGGTGAAGCAGATCACCATGCCGACGATGAAGGCGAGCACCGAGCGGATCAGCCGCGTGCGCAGCTCCGCCAGATGCTCGATCAGCGGTGCCTGGGAATCGTCGATCTCGTCGACCTCGTCGGCCTTCGTCATTCCTTGCGGTCCTCAGGGGCAGGCGCATCGCCGGCGGGTGCCGCCTCGGGCTCCGCGGGTCGCGCCGCATCGGGCGTCTCGCCGCTGGCCTTGTTCCAGGACTGACCCGCGGGCGCCGTCTCGCCGCTCTCGCCGTCCCTTTTCTCGCGCAGCGCATCGCGTCGCTTCTGCGCCTCGGCGGCGCGTTCGCGCGCGAGCTTGGCGGTCTCGCTGTCGGGATCCCAGCGCGCGCTCTCGCGGAGCGACTTCTCGAGCCCGTCGAGGCCCATCGACTTGGCGCTGGTCATGTCCTTGAAGCCCTGCGTGGCCTCCTTGACGCCGCTCTCCTCGGCCGCCTCGTTCATGGCGCGGGAAAACTCGCGCGCCATCGCGCGCGCCTTGCCCATGAACCGGCCGACGTTGCGGAAGAGCACCGGCAGATCCTTGGGCCCCACCACGATCAGCGCGACGATCCCGATGACGAGAAGCTCCGTCCAGCCCAGGTCGAGCATGGATCAGACCTTGTCTTTCTCGCGCTCGTCTTCGGGCGTCACGTCGCGGGCGGGCTCGCCTTCTGCCGACTGGTTCTCGAGTTCCTCGGTGCCGTCCTTCACGCCCTTCTTGAACGCGGTGATCCCCTTGCCGACCTCGCCCATGAGCGAGCTGATCTTGCCGCGGCCGAAGAGCACCAGAACGACGATCGCGATGAGAAGAAGGCCCGGAAGGCCGATGTTGTTGAGCATGGCGACTCTCCTCGTGGCAGCGCGGACGCGTCGCGCGCCCGCAACTCCTGCGCGGCAGATGTAGTGGCTCCACCCGCCGCGCGAAAGCGGGAAAGCACCAGTTCGCCGGTCCGAACGCGAGGTTTTTTCGCCCGCTCCTGCCAAAAATCCGTCAACTGACAATATAATGTCCAAACGGAACGCGAATCAGAAGGCAGCGATGGCCCGCACGGAACGGCTCTACGCGCTGATCGAGATCCTGCGTCACGGCGGGCCGCACCGCGCGGAGGATCTCGCACGGCGCTTCGGCGTCTCGCTCAGGACGATCTACCGCGACATGGACACGCTCGCCGCCTCGGGCGTCCCGATCGAGGGCACGCGCGGTCAGGGCTACCGCGCGAAGGCGGGGATGACGCTGCCGCCCCTGGTGCTCGACGAGGCGGAGCTCGAGGTTCTGCACGTCGCGCTCGCGGTCATGGGCGGCGCGCAGGAGGCGTCGCTGCGCGAGGCGGCGGCCTCGCTCGCGGCCAAGATCGAGGAGGCGCTGCCGGAGGAGCCGGGCCGGCGGGTCGAGGGCTTCGGCCTCGCGACCTATCCCTTCGACGCGGCGGCACGGGGCGGCGCGCATCTGCCTCGGCTGCGCGCCGCCATCCGCGCACGGCAGAAGCTGCGCCTGCAGCTCGCGGGCGGCGGCGGCGCACGGGTCGTGCGGCCGCTCAAGCTCGATTACTGGGGGCGGATCTGGACCGGGGTCGGCTGGGACGAGACGGCCGCGGACTTCACGACGTTCCGCGTCGACCGCATCGAGGAACTGACCGTCCTGCCACAACTTTTCGTGGATGAACCCGGAAAGCGCCTCGAGGATCTCGAGGCGCGCGGGGCGGCATGAGCATGGCGTGACCGCCATGCTCGCGGGCCGCCCGCCGCGCTTGGGTCAGCTGATCTCGACCAGTTCGACGTCGAAGGTCAGATCCTTGCCTGCGAGCGGATGATTGGCATCCAGCGTCACCGTCTCGTCGGTCGCGGTCACCACCGTCACGGGCAGCACCTGCCCCTCGGGCGTCTGCATCTGCAGCCGCGTGCCGGGATCGAGCGGGATGTGGTCCGGAATGCCCTCGCGCGGGATTTCCTGCTGCGCGGAAGGATCGTGCTGGCCGTAGGCCTCGTCCGCAGGCACTTCGACGCGCTTGGTGTCGCCCACGGACATGCCCGGGATCGCCTTGTCGAGCCCGGGGATGATCTCGCCGGAGCCCAGGGTGAACTGCAGCGGCTCGCGCTCGCGCGAGGAGTCGAAGGTCGTGCCGTCCGACAGCGTGCCGGTGTAGTGGATGCTGACGGTATCGCCCGTCTTGGCCTCAGTCATGCGGCCTCCTGAAGTCTTGTGGAAGGGAAGTGATGTCGTGCTTTCGAGGCCGCGCGCCACACGCGCGGGTTCTCGGGTGTCGCGGCAAGCCTGACCGAGGCGGCCGAGGATGTAAACCCCGGCCCGGCGATTGCCCTTGTCCCTGCGCGCGCGGCCGTGCCAGTCTCCGCCGCGAGGGAGAGGGACATGGGCCACCGCCTTTGCGTCTTCGACGCCTACGGCACGCTGTTCGACGTCTCCGCCGCGGCCCGCGCCGCGGCGGCCGAACCGGGGCGCGCGGCGCTCGCGGAGCGCTGGCCGCGCCTGGCCGAGGCCTGGCGGCTCAAGCAGCTGCAGTATTCTTGGCTTCGGGCGGTGACCGGCGCGCACACGGATTTCTGGCGGGTGACGGAGGACGGGCTCGACTGGGCGCTGGAGGCCACGGGCCTCGACGGCGATGCGGAGCTGCGGGCGCGGCTGCTCGCCCTCTACCGCGAGCTCGAGGCCTACCCCGAGGTGCCCGGGATGCTCGCCCGCCTCAAGGCCGGGGGGCTCGGGACGGCGATCCTGTCCAACGGCGCGCCGGGGATGCTGGCTGCGGCCGTGGAGAGCGCGGGCATCGGCGATCGGCTCGACGCGGTGCTGTCGGTCGAGGAGGTCGGCGTCTTCAAGCCTGCGCGCGCGGTCTACGACCTGGTGGGCGCGCGCTTCGGCACGGCGCCGGACGAAGTGCTCTTCGTCTCGGCCAACGGCTGGGACGCGGCCGCCGCCGCCGGCTACGGCTTCGACACCGTCTGGGTCAATCGCGCCGGCGATCCGGTGGACCGCCTGCCCTGGCGCCCCGGCACGGTGCGTCCCGACCTCACCGACATTCCCCGACTGGCAGGAGTCTAGATGCCCCGCTTCACCACCTCCGACGGTCTTTCGCTGCACTACTCGGACGAGGGGCAGGGCCTGCCCGTTCTGTGCCTCACCGGGCTCACGCGGAACACGACCGACTACGACTACCTGGCGCCGCATCTGCGCGAGGCCGTGCGCCTGATCCGCATGGACTACCGCGGCCGCGGCCGCTCCGACTGGGCCGAGGATCACCTGACCTACACGGTCCCCCGCGAGGCGGCGGACGCGGTGGAGCTTCTCGACCATCTGGGCCTCGACGCCGCGGCGGTGATCGGCACCTCGCGCGGCGGGCTGATCTCGATGTTTCTCGCAACCACGGCCAGGGCGCGGCTGCGCGGGGTTCTGCTCAACGATATCGGCCCCGTGCTCGAGCCGGGCGGGCTCGATGTCATCCTGGGCTATCTCGGCCGCGACCCGGTCTGGAAAAGCGTCAGGGAGGCGCTCGCCGAGCGGCCCAGGGTCATGGCGGGTTTCGCCAACGTGCCCGAGAGCCGCTGGCGCGAGGAGATCGACCACCTCTACCACATCATGCCCGAGGGGCTGCGGATCAATTACGACCCGCGCCTGCGCGAGGCGGTGATCGAGGCCGGCGCACAGGGCGCGGCCGATCTCTGGCCCTATTTCGACGCGCTCGAGGGTCTGCCCGTGGGGGTGATCCGCGGCGCCAACTCGGATCTTCTCAGCCGCGAGACGGTGGCCGAGATGCAGCGCCGCCGCCCCGACATGATCGCCGCCGAGGTGCCCGACCGCGGCCATATCCCCTTTCTCGACGAGCCCGAGGCGCTGGCCGCGATCCGCGACTGGCTGGGCCGGATGCGATGAGCCTGCGCGAGGCGCCCGAGGCCTGTGACATCGGCATGATCGAGGCCGCCGCGACCCGGCTGGCGGGTCATGCGCGGCGCACGCCGCTGCTCTCCTCCCCCTTTCTCGACGAGATCGCGGGGCGGCGCGTGCTGGTCAAGCCCGAGTGCCTGCAGCACACCGGCAGCTTCAAGTTCCGCGGCGCCTGGTCGGCGCTCTCGGCGCTGGCGCCGGACGTCCGCGCGCGCGGCGTCATCGCCTATTCCAGCGGCAATCACGCGCAGGGCGTCGCGCGCGCCGCCGCGCTGCACGGCGTGCCGGCGGTGATCGTGATGCCCGCGGACGCGCCGCGGCTGAAGATCGCGAACACCCGCGCGCTGGGTGCCGAGGTGGTGCTCTACGACCGCGCCAACTTCGAAAGCCGCGAGGAGATCGGCGCGCGCATCGCCGCCGCGCGCGGCCTCACGCTGATCAAGCCCTACGACGACCCCGAGGTGATCGCGGGCCAGGGCACCGCGGGTCTGGAGATCGCGGAGCAGGCGGCGGAGGAAGGGATCAGCGAGGCCGACGTTCTGGTCTGCGCCGGCGGCGGCGGGCTGTCTGCCGGAATCGCGCTGGCGCTCGAGGCGAAGGCGCCGGGGCTGCGCGTGCGCACGGTGGAGCCTGTGGGCTACGACGACTGGGCCCGCTCGCTCGCCTCGGGGCGGCGGGAGCGCAACACCGTGGAGGCCGGCGGCTTCTGCGACGCGATCCTGACGCCCCAGCCGGGCGAGCTGACCTTCCCGATCCTGCGGCGTCTGGCCGGCCCCGGCCTCGCCGTGAGCGACGCCGAGGTGCGCCGCGCGATGGCGCTGGCCTTCACGCGACTGAAGATCGCGGCGGAGCCCGGCGGCGCCGTGGCGCTCGCCGCCGCGCTCTTCCGGCCCGGAGAGATGCGCGGCGAGGCGGTGATCGTCACCGTCTCGGGGGGTAACATGGACCCTGCGCTCTTCGCTCGGGTGCTGGCGGACGCGGCGGGGTGAAGGCGATTTCTCGATCGAAAAATCGCCTTCAAGGCTCTGGCATGCTTCCGAAAAATCTTCGCACGAAGATTTTTCTCCGACACGCGCGCGATTGACTTGATCCGGCCTTCGCGGTTTTGTCCGCGCGAGGGATCGGGAGGCAGGACATGCGGACGCAGGTGGCGATCATCGGGGGCGGGCCGTCGGGGCTCTTGCTGGGCCAGCTTCTGCATCGCGCGGGGATCGACACGGTGGTGCTCGAGCGCCGCTCGCGCGACTACGTCCTGTCGCGCATCCGGGCGGGCGTGCTGGAAACCGGTCTCGTGGATCTCATGCGCGAGGCGGGGGTGGGCGAGCGGATGGACCGCGAGGGCTTCATCCACGACGGCACGCTGATCGCCAACGGCGACGAGCAGTTCCGCATCGACTTCGAGAAGCTCACCGGCCGGCACGTCATGGTCTATGGACAGACCGAGGTGACGCGCGACCTCTACGAGGCACGCGATGCGGCCGGCGCGGTGACCCTGCACGACTGCCGGGGCGTGAAGCCGCACGACCTCGACACCGCGGCGCCCTTCGTCACCTTCCTGCGCGAGGGCAAGGTGCACCGGCTGGACTGCGACTTCGTCGCCGGCTGCGACGGCTATCACGGCCCCTGCCGCCAGGAGATCCCGACCGAGGTGCGGCGCGAATACGAAAAGACCTATCCCTTCGGCTGGCTCGGCGTGCTCTCCGAGACGCCGCCTGTCGCGGACGAACTCATCTACGCCAACTCCGCGCGCGGCTTCGCGCTCTGCTCGATGCGCAACGCGCGCCTCAGCCGCTACTACATCCAGTGCGACCTGTCGGATTCGCCCGACGACTGGACCGACGACATGTTCTGGGACGAACTCAGGCGCCGCATCCCCGCGGAGGCCGCCGAGCGGCTGGAAACCGGCCCCTCGATCGAGAAATCCATCGCGCCCCTGCGCAGCTTCGTCTGCGAGCCGATGCGCTGGGGGCGGCTCTTCCTCTGCGGGGACGCGGCGCATATCGTACCGCCCACCGGGGCCAAGGGCCTCAACACCGCCGCCTCGGACGTCCATTACCTCTACAACGCGCTCAAGCGCTTCTACCACGACCGCGACGATGCGGGGCTGGAGCACTATTCCGAGACCGCGCTGGCGCGCATCTGGAAGACCGAGCGCTTCAGCTGGTGGTTCAGCTCGCTCATGCACCGCTATCCCGACCAGTCGGAGTTCGACCTGGCGATCCAGCAGGCCGAACTCGCCTTCCTGCGCGATAGCGAAGCGGCGCAGACGGCGATGGCGGAAAACTATGTGGGGCTGCCCTACTGATGCGGGTGGCGGACCTGAACGGACTGCGCCTGCACTGGCGCGAGGACGGCGATCCCGACGGCGCCCCCGTGGTCTTCGCCAATTCGCTGGGCACCGACCTGCGGCTCTGGGACAAGGTGATCCCGCTGATGCCTTCGGGCCTGCGGCTGATCCGCTACGACAAGCGGGGACACGGGCTGAGCGACTGCCCGCGCGGCCCCTATTCGATGGGGCAGCTCGTGACCGATGCCGAGCGGCTGCTCGATCACCTGGGCGTGCGGGACTGCGTCTTCGTGGGGCTTTCCATCGGCGGCATGATCGCGCAGGGGCTGGCGGTCAAACGCATGGACCAGCTGCGCGCGGTGGTGCTGTCGAACACGGCGGCCAGGATCGGCACCGCCGAGATGTGGGCGGAAAGGGTCGAGACGGCGCGCGGCCAGGGCATCGAGGCGATGGCCGACGGCGTGATGCAGCGCTGGTTCACCGCCGCCTTCCGCGAGACCGACGAGTTCGCGGCCTGGCGCAACATGCTGATCCGCCAGCCGGCGGAGGGCTACGCCGGCTGCTGCGCGGCGATCGCGGGCACCGATTTCTACACGCCCACCAGCGGGCTGCGGCTGCCCGCGCTGGGCATCGCGGGGTCCGACGACGGCTCCACCCCCGCCGATCTGGTGCGCGAGACGGTGGAGCTGATTCCCGGAGCCGAGTTCCGGCTGATCCGGCGCGCGGGGCATCTGCCCTGCATCGAACAGCCCGAGGCCTATGCCGAGGCGCTGACCGAATTCCTCGCCTCGATCGGGCATGGCTGAGTTTCTCCTGATCCACGGCTCCTGCCACGGCGCGTGGTGCTGGCGCGACGTGATCCCGGCGCTGGAGGCGCTGGGGCATTCCGCGCGCGCCATCGACCTGCCGGGGCATGGTGCCGACGACACGCCCGCGGACGAGGTGACGCTCGACAGCTACGCGGACGCCATCCTCGACGCGATCGACACGCCCGTGGTGCTCGTGGGGCACTCGATGGCCGGCTTTCCGATCACGGCGGCCGCGGAGAAGGCGCCGGAGAAGATCGCGCATCTGGTCTACCTCTGCGCCTACGCGCCCACAGGCGGCGTGTCGCTGGTCCAGATGCGGCAGGCCGCGCCGCGCCAGCCGCTGCTGCCGGCGCTGGAGAAATCCGCCGACGGGCTGAGCTTCACCGTGAAGCCGGACATGGCGCGCGGCGTCTTTTACCACGACTGCCCCGACGCGGCGGTGGCCTACGCCGTCCCCCGCCTCTGCCCGCAGCCCATCGCGCCGCAGGCCACGGCGCTCGAGGTCACGGAGCGGTCGCGCGCCCTGCCCCGCGACTACATCCGCTGCACCGAGGACCGGACCATCCCGCCGGAATACCAGGTCACGATGACCGAGGGCTGGCCCGCGCATCGCGTGCACAGCCTGCGCACCGGGCATTCACCCTTCTTCGCCGATCCCGCAGCCCTTGCCCGGCTGCTGGGCGACATCGTGGAGGCCGGATGAGCACGCTCCACGACGGGCTCTTCGGCGCGGGAGAGGCCGCGCGGCTCTTCTCCGACGGCGCGGAAATCCGCGCGATGCTGGTGGTCGAGGGGGCGCTGGCGCAGGTGCAGGGGCGGTTGGGCGTGATCCCGGAGACGGCGGCGCAGGCGATCCACCGCGCCTCGCTGGAGGTCACGCTGGACCCTGCGGCGCTTGCGGGGCCGGCGGCGCAGAACGGGGTGCCGGTGCCCGGCCTTGTCGCGGCCTTCCGCGCGGCGATGGGCGCGCCGGAGCACGCGCAGTTCGTCCACTGGGGCGCGACGAGCCAGGACATCCAGGACACCGGCCTGATGCTGCGTCTGCGGCAGGCGCTGGCCGAGGCCGAGGCGCAGACGCGCGCCACGGCGGAAGCGCTCGCGCGGCTGGCAGAGGCGCACGCGGAGCTTCCGATGGCCGCGCGCACCTACGGGCAGGTGGCCACCCCCACCAGCTTCGGCGCGGTGGCGGCGGGCTGGGGCTGGCCGCTCCTCGATCTGTTGGAAGAGGTGGAGGCGCTGCGCGCATCCAGCCTCTGGGTCTCGCTTTCGGGTGCGGCCGGCACGGGCGCCGCGCTGGGGCCGCGGGCGGCGGAGACGCGCGCGCGGCTGGCCGAGGCGCTGGGGCTCACCGATCCCGGGCGCAGCTGGCACGCGGACCGCGGCCCGGTGCTGCGGCTCGCGGACTGGGCGGCGCGGCTTGCCGCGGCACTCGCCAAGATGGGCCAGGACATGATCGCACTGACGCAGACGGGCATCGGCGAGGTGCGGCTGGGGGCGACGGGCGGCTCCTCGACCATGCCGCAGAAGGCCAACCCCGTCGGCCCCTCGGCGCTGGTGGCGCTGGCGGGCCAGGCGCGCGCGCAGCAGGCGGCCCTGCATGCCGCGGCCAGCCCGCTGGGCCAGCGCGACGGGGCGGCCTGGTTCGGCGAATGGATCGCCCTGCCCCGGCTCTGGCTCTCGGCGCTGGCCGCGCTCGGCCACGCGCGCACGCTCGCCGAGGGGATCGAGCCCGTGCCGGAGGCGATGGCCGCCGGCCTCGGTCTCGCCCACGGCGGCGCCTATGCCGAGGCGCTCAGCTTCGCGCTGGCGCGCCGGATGCCGCGCCCGGAGGCGCAGGCAGAAGCGAAGCGGCTCGCGCAGCTGGCCGCCGCCGCGGGGCGGACACTGGCCGAGATGGCGCGCGCCGCGCATCCCGACCTCGACCCCGGCACCTTCGAGGCGGCGGCGCAACTGGGGCAGGCGCCGGCAGAGGCGCGCGCCTTCGCCGCACGGGTGCGGGCGGGCGCATGACGGCCCCGGCCGCGCCGCAGGTGGGCACGCGGCTGCCGATCCTCTTCATCATGATGACGGTGATGATCGATTCCATGGGAATCGGCCTGATCCTGCCGGTGCTGCCCGACCTGATCCTGGAACTCAACGGCGGCACGCTGGCCGCCGCGGCGATCTGGGGCGGGGTCCTCTCCACCTCCTTCGCGGTGATGCAGTTCCTCTGCGGCCCGCTCCTCGGCGCGCTCTCGGACCGCTACGGGCGGCGGCCCGTGCTGCTGCTCTCGGTCGGCATCATGGCGGTGGACTACCTCGTGATGGCGGTGGCGGGCACCATCTGGCTCCTGCTGGCCGCGCGGATCGTGGGGGGCGTCACCTCGGCCACGCAATCGACCGCGACCGCCTTTCTCGCCGACATCTCGGCGCCGCACGAGAAGGCCGCGCGCTTCGGCCTGGTGGGCGCCAGCTTCGGCATGGGCTTCGTGTTGGGACCGCTGATCGGCGGGCTGCTGGGCGAGATGGGCACGCGCGCCCCCTTCTACGCCGCCGCAGCCCTTTCTGCGCTGAACCTGCTGCTGGGCCTGCTGGTGCTGCCCGAGACGGTCACGGACGCCACGCGCCGCCCCTTCCGCTGGGGGGCCGCGAACCCGCTGGGCGCGCTGCGCCAGATCGGCCGGCTGGAGGGCGCGCGGGCGCTGCTCACCGTCTTCTTCCTCTACCAGCTCGCCTTCTACGTCTATCCGGCGACCTGGGCCTATTTCACGCAGGCGCGTTTCGGCTGGGATCCGGGGCTCATCGGCATCTCGCTCGCCGTCTTCGGCGTCAGCATGGCCGCGGTGCAGGGCGGGCTCATCCGCGTGGTCCAGCCCCGGCTCGGCGAGCGGCGGATGGTCGCCGCGGGCCTGATGCTGTCGATCGGCGCCTTCACGACGCTCTCGGTGCTGACCTCCGGCGCCGCCGTGATGGCGCTCATTCCGGTTGCCGCGCTGGGCGCGATCACGCCGCCCGCGCTGCAATCCATCATGTCGCGCGCCGCGCGCGACGACGAGCAGGGCACGCTGCAGGGCGTGCTGACCAGCGTGAACGCCGTGGCCGTCATCCTCGCGCCGCTCGTCATGACCTCGACCTTCGCCGCCTTCACGCACCCGCAGGCGCCGGTGGACTTCCCCGGCGCGGCCTTCCTGCTCTCGGCGCTCCTGGTCGCCACGGCACTGGCCGTCTTCGCCCGCCGCGCGCCGGCGGCCTGAGCGGCGCGCCGGCGCCTCGGTTTCCCGCTTGCAGCCCCCGCCGGGCGGCGTCACCGTGGCGCGGGAGACTCGCGGAGGGAACAGATGCAGAAGATCCGTGCAGCCGTGTGCCACGCCTTCGGCGCGCCGCTGGAGGTCGAGGAGGTGGCGCTCGCAGCCCCCGGCCCCGGAGAGGTCGAGGTGACGCTGGAGGCGGTGGCGATCTGCCACTCCGACATCTCCTATGCCGAGGGCGCCTGGGGCGGCACGCTGCCCGCGGTCTACGGGCACGAGGCAGCGGGCCGGATCACCGCGCTGGGCGCGGGCGTCGAGCGGCTTTTCGCCGGCGACCGGGTGGTGGTGACCCTGATCCGCCCCTGCGGCCACTGCCCGGCCTGCGCGTCGAACCGCCCCACCGTCTGCGAGAACCCGCCAGACGGGCGGCACGGCCCCCTGCGCACCCTCGAGGGCGGGCCGCTCTTTCACGCCATGGCCTGTGGCGCCTTCGCCGAGAAAGTAGTCGTGAACGCCAGCCAGGTCGTCCCGATCCCCGAGGCGATGCCGGCGGAAAGCGCCTGCCTGCTCTCCTGCGGGGTCATCACCGGCGTGGGCGCAGCGGTCTATGCCGCGGGGCTCCGGCCCGGACAGGACGCGGTGGTGATCGGCGCGGGCGGCGTGGGCCTCAACGCGATCCAGGGCGCGCGGCTCGCCGGCGCGCGGCGCATCGTGGCTGTCGACATGACCGAGGAAAAGCTCGCCGACGCCCGCGCCTTCGGCGCGACCGACGGCGTGCTCGCGGGCGAGGCCCGGCCCTGGAAGGCCGCCAAGGCCGCCCTGGGCCGCGGCGCCGACGCGGTGATCGTCACCGTGGGCGCGATCCCGGCCTACGAGACGGCGCCGCGCTACCTCGCCCCCGGCGGGCGCGTGGTGATGGTGGGCATGCCCCATTCCGGCGCCACGGCCGACTACGAGCCCGTCCTCTTCGCCGCCACCGGGCAGGGCATGGTGGGCTCCAAGATGGGCGACGTGGTGATCGCCCGCGACATCCCCTGGATGATCGACCTCTATGACCAGGGGCGGCTCAAGCTCGACGAACTGGTCTCGCGCCGCTGGCGGCTCGAAGAGATCAACGAGGCCATCGCCGACACCCGCGCCGGCGGCGCGCGCCGCAACGTGATCGTGTTCTGAGCCTTTCAATGGTCCGCAAATACCCCGGGGGAGTCGCGCGCCCCGGCGCGCGACGGGGGCAGCGCCCCCGCCCGGCCCGCAGGGAGGGACGACGCCGATGAAACTCGCCGACTGCGACGTGATCGTCACGGCGCCGCCTGCGCCGGGCTGGGGCGGGCGCTACTGGATCCTCGTGAAGGTCACCACCGACACCGGGATCACCGGCTGGGGCGAATGCTACGGCGCCGCCGTCGGCCCCGCCGCAATGGAGGCGGTGATTCGCGACGTCTTCGAGCGCCACATGGAAGGCGAGCATCCCGAGAACGTCGAGCGCATGTTCCGCCGCGCCTATTCCGCAGGCTTCACGCAGCGGCCCGACCCGACGGTGATGGGCGCCTTCTCGGGGCTCGAGATCGCCTGCTGGGACATCCTGGGCAAGCACCGCGGGCGCCCGGTCTGGGCGCTGCTGGGCGGCATGATGAACGCGCGCGTGCGCGCCTATTCCTATCTCTACCCCCTGCCCCATCACCGGATGGCGGATTTCTGGACCTCGTCCGCGATGGCCGCCGAAAGCGCCCTGGCGCTGGTAGAGCGCGGCTACACGGCGGTGAAGTTCGACCCCGCCGGCCCCTATACCTTCCGCGGCGGGCACCAGCCGGCGATGTGGGACATCTCGCTCTCCATCGCCTTCTGCGAGGCGGTGCGCGAGGCGGTGGGCGACCGCGCCGACCTGCTGTTCGGCACCCACGGCCAGTTCACCACCGAAGGCGCGATCCGGCTGGGCCAGGCGCTGGAACCCTACGCGCCGCTCTGGTTCGAGGAACCGATCCCGCCCGACAACCTGCTGGAATTTCAGCGCGTCCAGCAGGCCGTGCGCATCCCCGTGGCCACCGGCGAGCGGCTGACCACGCGCGCCGAATTCGCCACGCTCCTGCGCACCGGCGGCGCGCGCATCCTGCAGCCCGCACTGGGCCGCGCGGGCGGCATCTGGGAGGGGCGCAAGATCGCCGCACTTGCCGAACCCTTCAACGCCGAGATCGCGCCGCACCTCTACGCCGGCCCCGTCGAATGGGCCGCCAACGTGCAGCTGTCGGTTGCGATCCCCAACCTGCTCATCGCCGAGACCATCGAGACCGATTTCCACCGCGACCTGATCCGCGGCGCGATCGCGGTGGACGAGGGCTACATCCCCGCCCCGCAGGCCCCCGGCCTCGGCATCGAGGTGGACGAGGATCTGGCGCGCGCGCATCCCTACGAAGGCACCGCGCTGCACCTCGAGATGCAGGAGGCGCCCTGCGACTACGCCCAGGGCAACGTCTTCGCCGGCGGCGCCCCGCCGCCGGCCGACGACGACACGCCTTGATTCGCGGCCGGGCCGGGGTCATATACAACAAAACGGATATGACCGGAGACGCCCATGGCGAACGTCAGAACCCCGCCCCGGCCCGAGGACGCGACTCATGTCGCGCCCCCCGACGAGATGGCCCGCAACGCCAGCGAGGCCGCGGCCTATCTCAAGACCCTCGCGCACGAGGGGCGCCTGATGGTGCTCTGCCACCTGGGCTCGGGCGAGAAATCCGTGGGCGAACTCGAGGATCTGCTGGGCATGCGCCAGGCCGCCGTGAGCCAGATGCTCGCCCGCCTGCGCGAGGAAGAGCTCGTCGCCACCCGACGCGAGGGCAAGACGATCTATTACCGCCTGGCCGACGACAGCACCCGGCAGGTCATCGGCCTGCTCTACTCGGTTTTCTGCAAGAAAGCCGACAAACCCGCCTGATGGCGAGCCTCGCAGGGCCGCGACGCCCCGCGCACTTCAGACGCCACCGGATCCCTGGGTGAGGCCGCCGCTGCGGCCGAGCGCGCTGTGCTTGACCGAGCGTCAGGTCGTGGAAGGAGTCCGCCTGAAGGCCGGAGCGGCCTGCGCCGCCCAAGGCGCGCCCCTTGTGGCGCGTGCGTTGCGCGCCGCGCCACGCGGCAGCCAATACCGCCGCCTCTCGGGGTCATCGCGATCGGGACGCCCCCGCGCCGCCCCCCTGTCCTTCTTCTTGGAGCGAAATATCCTCGGGGGGTGAGGCGGCGGCAGCCGCCGAGGGGGGCAGACAGCCCCCCTTCGCGGAGTCTCAGTCCTGCGACGCCATCTCCCAGGGCCGCGTGTAGGCCGACAGCGCCTGCGCGATCTCGCCCCGGTCGGCCGCGCCCTCGATCCTGGCGACCAGACCGCGCTTGGGGTCGTCCACCACCTCGGCCACGCGCGCACCGAGTCCCGCCTCCTCGAGCGCCTGACCATAGACGCGCGCGATGGCACGCTTGCGCAGGTCGGGCTTGAAGACCTTGCCAACGGCCGTCTTGGGCAGCTCGTCCAGGATCTCGATATGCTTGGGGTAGGCCGCGCGCTCGTGGATGTGCACGCGCGCGTGCTCCATCAGCTCCTCGGCCGTCACGCTGCCGCCCTCGACCAGCTCGACATAGGCGCAGGGCAGCTCGCCCGCATGCGCGTCCGGCTGGCCGATGGCGCCGGCGAAGGCCACGTCGTGATGCGCCAGCAGCGCCTCCTCGATCTCGGCGGGATCGATGTTGTGGCCGCCGCGGATGATGACATCCTTCGCCCGGCCGGTGATCCAGAGATAGCCGTCCTCGTCGAGCCGGCCGAGGTCTCCGGTGCGCAGGAAGCGGCCCTCGTAGTAGAGATCCCGGTTCTTCTCCGCATCGGTGTAGGTGTTGCCGACATAGACGCCCGGATTGGCGACGCAGATCTCGCCCACCTCGTCGGTGGCGCATTCCACGAGCCCGCCCTCGCCGGCCCTGACGATCTTCACCTCCGTATAGGGGAAGGGGATGCCGACGGAGCCCACCTTCTTGGTGCCCTCCGGCGGGTTGCAGGAGACGAGGCAGGTCGCCTCGGTGAGGCCGTAGCCCTCGACGATTGTGACGTCGGAGGCCTTCTCGAAACGGTTGAAAAGCTCCAGCGGCATCGGCGCCGAGCCGGAGAAGGCCATCTGCACGCTCGAGATGTCGGCGTCCACCTTGCGCTGCATCAGCGCCGAGACGGCGGTGGGCACGGTGATGACGAAGGTGATCCGCCAGCGCTCCACCAGTTTCCAGAAATTGTCGAAGACGCCCTCGCCCCGGTAGCCCGCGGGCGTCGGGAAGACCACATGCGCGCCGGAGGCCAGCGCGGCCATGACGATCACGTGGCAGGCGAAGACGTGGAAGAGCGGCAACGGGCAGATGATCGCGTCCTCCTCGGTGAAGAGCAGGCGGTGCCCGACCCAGCCGTTGTAGATCATCCCCGAGTAACGGTGCTGCGCCACCTTGGGCATGCCCGTCGTGCCACCGGTGTGGAAATAGGCCGCCACGCGGTCGCCCGCCGAGTCGCCGAACTGCAGCCGGTCGCCGGGATACTTCGCGAGCTCCGCGTCGAAGCGCTTCACGTCGGCATGGTGGCCATGCGCCGCCTTCGGTCTGATCAGCGGCACGATCCAGCTCTTGGGCGGCGTCAGGTAGCGGTTGAGATCGACCTCGAGGACGGTATGCACCTGCGGCGCGTGCCGCACCGCCTCGCAGACCTTCTGCGCGACGTCGGTCTTGGGGAAGGCGCGCAGCGTGACCACCACCTTGGCGCCTGTCTCGCGCAGGATGGCCCCGATCTGTTCGGGCTCGAGCAGCGGGTTGATCGGGTTGACGATCCCCGCGATCATCCCGCCCAGGAAGGTGACGGTGGCCTCGTTGCAGATGGGCAGCACGTAGGCGACAGTATCCTCCTCGCCCACGCCCATGTCGCGGAACATGTTGGCGGCTTGCGTGACCTTGGTCTTGAGCTCGCGCCAGGTCAGCGTCTCGGCCTTGTCCTTCGGCCCTGACTCGATCTGGAAGCTCATCGCCGGCCGGCCGGGGAACTTCCGCTCCACCTCGGACAGGACGCCGTGGATCGTGCGCGGCAGCTCGCGCGCCTCCCAGGTCATCTCGGACTCGATGGCGTGCTTGTCGGCCACGGACTCGAAGGCCATGATCGCGATCCTCCCTCCCAGGCGCGGCGGGCCGCGCCGCCTGCGTCGTCGTTCTAGATGCGGCGCGGCGCGACGCGGCGCAAGGGTTACGGGGCGTCGGATCGGCGCGCCACGGGGCCCTCAGGGGCGCGATGAGCGCCCTACTCCGCCGCGATCCCGTCGGTGAACTGCAGCCGCGCGAGTCGGGCGTAGAGGCCGTCCTCGGCCACGAGCCGGTCGTGCGGGCCCTCGGCCACGATGCGGCCCTGATCCATCACCACGATGCGGTCCGCCTTCTTCACGGTGGCGAGGCGATGGGCCACGATGATCGTCGTCCGCCCGGCGCGCAGCCGGTCCACCGCGTGCTGCACGGCGCGCTCGGATTCCGCGTCGAGCGCGCTGGTGGCCTCGTCGAGCAGCAGAACGGGCGCGTCGCGCAGAATCGCGCGCGCGATGGCGATGCGCTGCTTCTGACCGCCCGAGAGCATCACGCCGCGCTCGCCGACGTAGGAGTCGTAGCCCTCGGGCAGCTTGCTGATGAAGTCGTGCGCGGCGGCGGCCCGGGCGGCGGCCTCCACCTCCGCGTCGGTGGCTTCAGGCCGGCCGAAGCGGATGTTCTCCCGCGCCGACTGCGCGAAGATCACCGGATCCTGCGGCACCAGCGCGATGGCCCGCCGGAAGGCATCGCGGCGCATCGCGTCGAGCGGAACGCCGTCGAGCAGGATGCGCCCCGAGGCCGGGTCGTAGAACCGCAGCAGAAGCTGAATGATCGTCGTCTTGCCGGCGCCCGAGGGGCCCACGAGCGCGATCGTCTCGCCGGGACTCACGGTAAGGCTCACGCCGTCGAGCGCGGCGACATCGGGGCGGGCGGGATAGGCGAAATGCACGTCTTCGAAGGCGATCTCGCCCGTCACCGGATCGGGCAGCGGCTGCGGCACCTCGGGGTCGCGCACCTCGTCGGTGGCGCGCAGAAGCTCCACCAGCCGCTCGGTCGCCCCGGCCGCGCGCTGCAACTCGCCCCAGATCTCCGACAGCGCGCCGACCGAGCCCGCGACCATCACCGAGTAGATCACGAACTGAACGAGCATGCCCGCCGTCATGCCGCCGGCGCGCACGTCGCGCGCGCCGATCCAGAGCACGCCCACCACCCCGGTGAAGACGAGAAAGATCACGATCGCCGTCATGACCGCCCGCGTCGTCACGCGGCGCCGCGCGGCGTCGAAACTCAGTTCGGTGACGCGGCCGAACTCGGCCCGGCTCAGCACCTCGTGGGTGAAGGCCTGCACCGTCTGTACCGAGGTCAGCGCCTCCGACGCGTTGCCGGAGGAGGCCGCGATCCAGTCCTGGTTCTGGCGCGAGAGCTTGCGCAGCCGCCGGCCCAGCACGAGGATCGGCACCACCACGACCGGCACGATCAGCAGCACGAGCCCCGTGAGCTTGGGCGAGGTCGCCAGCATCAGCGCGAGGCCGCCGAAGAAGATCAGAAGGTTGCGCAGGGCGATGGAGACCGACGAGCCGATCACCGAGAGGATCAGCGTGGTGTCGGTCGTGATCCGGCTGAGAACCTCGCCGGTCATCACCTTCTCGTAGAAGGCCGGGCTCATCCCGATCACCCGGTCGAAGATCGCCTTGCGGATATCGGCGACGACGCGCTCGCCCAGCCGCGTCACCAGCGCGTAGCGCAGCGCGGAGCCCAGCGCGAAGAGGCCGGCGATGCCCAGCGCGGCCGCGAAATACTGATCGAGGATCGCGCCGTCCTCGACGTTGAAGTTGTCCACCACGCGACGGACCGCGATAGGCAGGACGAGCGAGACGACCGCCGTCGCCACCAGCATGACGAGCGCCGCGGCCAGCAGCGCGCGATAGGGCCTGATGAAGGGCCAGAGCTCGGCCAGAGCCCCGATGCGGCGCGATTTCTCGCGCTCCTTCTGCTGAACTGGCGGGGCCTCGGCCATGCGCTCTCCCTGTCCGCGTCGGATCGTTAATGCCACGCGGGGCGCAGGGGTCAACCCGTGACGGAATGCGATCGCATGCGGCGGATTGGAGCGGGTAGACGGAATCGAACCGACATCACCTGCTTGGAAGGCAGGGGCTTTACCATTAAGCTATACCCGCGCTGGACCGAGCCTCTAGCCCCTCTTTCGCGGCGCGTCAACGCGGAACGGCAACGCCGCCGCAGGACATTCATCGAAGGGAAACCGCACGAAATGCCGACCGCCCACCGTGCCGCGACGATCCCGCGACGCGCTTTTCTCGGCGGATGCGCGACGGCCGCGATGCTGCCGGGCGCGACCGCGGCGACGGATCGCGGCTTCCCGCGCCCGCTGGACCTTCGCGTCGTTCAGTCGGGGCACAGCCTGACCGACCCGATCGTGCCGATGCTCGAGGCGCTCGTGGGGGCCGCGGGCGCCGGACGGGCGGCGGCGCGGCGCATCGACCGCTCCACCATACCGGGCAGCCCGATGGACCTGCGCTGGGAGACCCGGATCACCGGCATGCCCGACGCACGTGCGGACATCGCCGATTACGACGTCCTCGTGCTCACCGAGCGCATCTCGCTTTCGAACACCGCGCCATGGCACGACTCGGAAGAGATGGCGCTGCGCTGGTTCACCCATGCCTGGACGCGAGGGGCCGGCGGCAAGGGGGCGGAGACCATCCTCTACGCCAGCTGGGTGCATGTCGTGAGCGGGCCCGATTTCGAGAACCCCCACAACGATCCCGAGGGCCACATCCCCTTCCGCGACCGGCTCCCGCTGGAAATGGCGCGCTGGGAGGCGATCCGCACGCATGTCAACGCGAACCGCCCCGCCGGGGCGCCGGCCATGCGGATGATCCCCGGCCCGCTCATCATGGCCGCCGTGCATGACGCCATCGCGCGTGGCGCGGCGCCGGGCCTTTCGGATATCTCGGACCTCTTCAAAGACGATATTCACGTCAACGACGCGGGCGCCTATCTCGTCTCGCTGGCGCATTACGCGGTGATCTACGGACGTGACCCGCGCGCACTTCCCGCGCGGATCGGCAAGCGCGGGCAGCCGGAGCGCGAGCTATCCGCCTGGATGCGCGATCTCGTCTGGCGGGTCGTGCAGGACTATCCGGGCGCGGGGCTCGCCGGGGTCTGACCCCTCAGGGCGCCGCGCGCAGGTCGCCCGTGGCCCTGCGGTAGGCCGACACGATCGCGTCGCGCGCCAGGTGCCGCCCGTCCTGGACCATGTGCCGCCCGGCGGACCAGACATCGGCGACCATGCCGCGCCCCCCGGCCATCACGAAGGTGTCGAGCGCCCTGTCGCCGCTAAGCCCGGCGAGGTCGGGATGCGCGCCGTCCAGCGCCAGCAGGTCCGCCCAGCGCCCCGGTGCGATCGCGCCGGCCTGCCGGCCCGCGGCCTGCGCCCCGCCGCGCGCCGCGTCCTCCAGCAGCCGCCGGCCCGTCGAGCGGGCCTCCGTCGCCAGCGCCGCGCGGGTGTGGTCGCGCAGGCGCTGGCTCGTCTCCAGCTGGCGCAGTTCCTCGGCCAGCGAGATGCGGATGTTGCTGTCCGATCCCACGGCGAAGGCGCCGCCGGCTGCCGTCCAGCGCACCCCGTCGAAGATGCCGTCGCCCAGGCTCGCCTCGGTCAGCGGGCAGAGGCCGGCGACCGCGCCGGTGCGCGCCAGCCCTTCCGTCTCCTGCGGCTGCATCTGCGTGCAGTGAACGAAGCACCAGCGCGCCGAGGGCTCGGCATGGGCGAGCACCCATTCCACGGGCCGCGCGCCCAGCGCCGCCTGCACTTCGGCGACCTCGGCCGGCTGCTCGGCCAGATGCATGTGCACGGGCCCTTCGCCCGCAAGCACCTGGCAGAGCGCGAGATCCTCGGGCGCGACGGCCCGCAGCGAATGCGGCGCGGTGCCCAGCGCGGCGTCGGCGGGCAGCGCCGCCACGGCCTGCGCCGCTCCCTCCATCAGCCGCGCGAAACGCTCGGGATCGTTGCCGAAGCGCAGCTGCCCGCCGGCGAGCGCGCGGCCGTCGCAGCCGCCGAAGCGGTAGAGCACCGGCAGCAGCGTGAGGCCCGCGCCGCTCTGCGCCGCGGCTGCGGCGATCCGCCCGCTCATCTCGGCCGGATCGTCGTAAGGCGTGCCGTCAGGCTGGTGGTGCAGATAGTGGAACTCGACACAGGCCCCGAACCCGGCCTCCAGCATCTCCATCTGCACGAAGGCGGCGATGGCCTGCACCTGATCGGGCGTCAGCCGCCCGAGGAAGCGATACATCAGCTCGCGCCAGGTCCAGAAGCTGTCGCGCGCCGGTCCCTTCCGTTCGGCAAGACCCGCCATCGCGCGCTGAAAGGCATGCGAATGCACGTTGACCGGCGCAGGCAGCAGCAGATCGACGCGCCGCCCCTCGGGACGCGCGCCGGCGGTGACGGCGGCGATCCGGCCCTCGGCATCCACCTCCACCCGCACGTCGCGCGCCCAGCCCGCGGGCAAGAGCGCCTGCGCTGCGTGAATCACCTGCATGCGGCCCCGTTGACTCCATATTAAATGCAGACATAATATCCCCAACATCACGTTTATCAAGGTGCTCCATGCCCCTGCTCACCGGTGCGCGCCTCGCAACCATGACCGGGCCGGACCGCTACGGCCTGATTCCCGACGGCGCGGTGGCGATCGAGGCCGGGCGTATCGCCTGGATCGGGCCGAGGGAGGCGCTTCCCGAGGCCTGGCGCGCTGAACCCGCGACCGACCTCGGCGGCCGGCTGGTGACGCCCGCGCTGATCGACTGCCACACCCACCTGGTCGCCGGCGGCCACCGCGCGCGCGAGTTCGAGATGCGGCTGGAAGGTGCCAGCTACGAAGAGATCGCGCGCGCAGGCGGCGGCATCCTCTCGACCGTCGAGGCGACCCGCGCGGCCTCGGAGGAGGCGCTGATCGCCGCCGCCCTGCCCCGGCTCGACGCGCTGATCGCCGAAGGCGCCGTGACGGTGGAGGTCAAGTCGGGCTACGGGCTCGACATCGACACTGAGCTTCGGATGCTGCGCGCGGCGCGCGCGCTCGCAGACCGGCGCGACGTGACGGTGCGCACCAGCTTCCTCGGCGCGCATGCGGTGCCGCCCGACTACAGGGGCCGCCCCGACGCCTACATCGACGAGGTGGCGATCCCCGCCCTGCGTGCCGCGCAGGACGCGGGCCTCGTGGATGCGGTGGACGGCTTCTGCGAAGGCATCGCCTTCGACACGGCCCAGATCGGGCGCGTCTTCGATGCCGCCCGCGCGCTCGGCCTGCCGGTGAAGCTGCACGCCGAACAGCTGTCGCACATGGGCGGCACGGCGCTTGCCGCCCGCTACGGCGCGCTCTCGGCGGATCACGTCGAATATGCGACCGAGGAAGATGCCAGAGCGATGGCAGGCGCCGGCACCGTCGCGGTGCTGCTGCCCGGCGCCTTCTACACCCTGCGCGAGACGCAGGCGCCGCCGGTCGCCGCCTTCCGCCGGCACGGCGTGCCCATGGCGCTCGCCACCGACTGCAACCCCGGTTCCTCGCCGCTGACCTCACTGCTCCTGACGATGAACATGGCCTGCACCTTCTTCCGCCTGACGCCGGAAGAGGCGCTGGCCGGCGTGACGAAGCAAGCGGCGCGGGCGCTGGGGCTGTCGGACCGCGGCACGCTGGCCGAGGGGCAGCGCGCCGATCTGGCCGTCTGGGACGTGGAAGAGCCCGCCGAACTGGCCTATCGCATCGGCTTCAACCCGCTGCATCGCCGCATCGTCGGGGGCCGGCTGTGAGCGTGGTGCTGACGCCCGGCGCGACCACGCTCGCCACCCTCGAACGTCTCTGGCGCGGCGGCGCCGCCGCACGGCTCGACCCCGCGGCGCGGCCGGGGGTGGAGGCCGCGGCGGCGCTGGTGCGGCAGGCGGCGGAGGGCGAGGCCGCCGTCTACGGCGTCAACACCGGCTTCGGCAAGCTCGCCACGGTGCGCATCCCCGCCGCCGACACCGCCAAGCTGCAGCGCAACCTGATCCTGAGCCACGCCGCCGGCGTGGGCGAGGCGCTGGAGCCCGAAACCGTGCGGCTGATGCTGGCGCTCAAGCTCCTGTCGCTCGGGCGCGGCGCCTCGGGCGTGCGCTGGGAGGTCGTGGCGCTGCTGGAAGCGATGCTGGAGCGCGACGTGCTGCCCGTGGTCCCGGTGCAGGGCTCCGTCGGCGCCTCGGGCGACCTCGCGCCGCTAGCCCACATGGCCGCCGCGATGATCGGCGAAGGCGAGGCGGAGGTCGCGGGCACGCGGATGCGGGCGGCCGAGGCACTGGCGCAGGCGGGCCTCGCGCCCGTGCAGCTTGGCCCCAAGGAGGGGCTCGCCCTGATCAACGGCACGCAGTTCTCCACCGCCTGCGCGCTGGCCGCGCTCTTTCGCGGGTGGGAGGCGGCGCGCGCCGCGATCGTCACCGGCGCGCTTTCGACCGACGCGATCATGGGCTCGACCGACCCGCTCGCGGACGCGATCCACACCCTGCGCGGGCATCCCGGCCAGATCGAGGTGGCGCGCGCGCAGGCCGCGCTCATGGCCGGCAGCGCGATCCGCGAAAGCCACCGCGAGGGCGACACCCGCGTGCAGGATCCCTATTGCATCCGCTGCCAGCCGCAAGTCACTGGCGCGGCGATGGATTTGCTGCGCAGTGCTGGCCGGACGCTGGAGGTCGAGGCCAACGCCGTCACCGACAACCCGCTGGTGCTGGCGGACGAGGGGCGCATCGTCTCGGGCGGCAATTTTCACGCCGAATACGTGGGCTTCGCCGCCGACCAGATCGCTCTGGCGCTGGCGGAGATCGGCGCCATCGCGCAGCGTCGTGTGGCGCTGATGGTGGATCCCGCGCTCAGCTTCGACCTGCCGCCCTTCCTGACACCGGAGCCCGGCCTCAACTCCGGCCTGATGATCGCCGAGGTGACGAGCGCCGCGCTGATGAGCGAGAACAAGCACCTCGCCAATCCCTGCTCGACCGACTCCACCCCCACGTCCGCCAATCAGGAGGACCATGTCAGCATGGCCGCCCACGGCGCGCGGCGGCTCTGGCGGATGGTCGGCAATCTGGAGGCCATCCTGGGGATCGAGGCGCTCGCCGCCGCGCAGGGCGTGGAGTTCCGCGCGCCGCTGATGACGAGCCCCGCGCTCGCCGGCGTGCTGGAGCGGCTGCGCGCGCAGGTGCCGGCCCTGCGCGAGGACCGCTACATGGCCCCCGACCTCGCCGCCGCCGCCGGTCTGGTCCGCGAGGGCGTGCTGACCCAGGGGCTCGCCCTGCCGGAGCTCGGGGCGTGAGCTTTCTGGAGGTCATCCGCGGCGACGGACCGGTGGTGCTGGGGATGCCCCACACGGGCACCTGGCTGCCCGACGGGGTGCGCGAGGCGCTCAACGACCGCGGCCGCGCGCTGGCAGATACCGACTGGCATATCGACAGGCTTTACAGCGGCTTGCTGGACGGTGTGACAGTGGTCCGCACCACCGTGCACCGCTACGCGATCGACATGAACCGCCCGCCGGACGGCGAAAGCCTCTATCCCGGGCAGAACACCACCGGGCTCGTCCCGCTCACCGATTTCGACGGCACTCCGATCTGGGACAACCCGCCCGACGCGGCGGAGGTCGAGCGCCGCCGCGCGCTCTGGCACGCGCCCTATCACGCGGCGCTGGCCGCCGAACTCGACCGGGTCCGCGCGCGCCACGGCTTGGCGGTGCTCTACGACTGCCACTCGATCCGGGGCGAGATTCCGCATCTGTTCGAAGGGGTTCTGCCCAACTTCAACATCGGCACGAACGACGGGACCACCTGCGCGCCCGAGTTGCAGGCCGCGGTGGCAGAGCTGTGCCGCGAGGCCGAGGGCTACGACACCGTGATCAACGGACGCTTCAAGGGCGGCTGGACCACGCGCCACTACGGCCGCCCCGCCGAGGGCCTGCACGCGATCCAGATGGAACTGGCGCAGCGCACTTACATGGCCGAGGCCCCGCCCTGGACCTGGGACGCCGGCCGCGCCACCCGCCTGCGCGCCGTCCTGGCCCGCGTGCTCGCAGCCGTCGAGCGGTTCGCCCGAAACTCGTGCCACACATGATCTCAGAAGCTTATGCACTTATCCTGAAGCATCGCTTCACCTTGTCCGTCAGCAGCCGGAGCGCCCGATGACCGACCCTCGCCATAACGCCCGCGACATCTATCCGCCCACCGGCCCCGAGATCACGGCGAAGAGCTGGCTCACCGAGGCGCCGATGCGGATGCTGATGAACAACCTCCACCCCGACGTGGCCGAGAACCCGCACGAACTGGTGGTCTACGGCGGCATCGGCCGCGCCGCCCGGACCTGGGAGGATTTCGACCGCATCGTGGCCGCCCTGCGCGAGCTCGAGGCGGACGAGACGCTGCTGGTGCAGTCGGGCAAGCCGGTGGGCATCTTCCGCACCCATTCGGACGCCCCCCGCGTGCTGATCGCGAACTCCAACCTCGTGCCGCACTGGGCCGACTGGGCGCATTTCGGCGAACTCGACCGCAAGGGTCTCATGATGTACGGCCAGATGACCGCCGGCAGCTGGATCTACATCGGCACGCAGGGCATCGTGCAGGGCACCTACGAGACCTTCGCCGAGGCCGGGCGCCAGCACTACGGCGGCGACCTCACCGGGCGCTGGATCCTTACCGGCGGGCTTGGCGGCATGGGCGGCGCGCAGCCGCTGGCCGCGGTGATGGCCGGCGCCTGCTGCCTCGCCGTGGAATGTGACGAGAGCCGGGCCGATTTCCGCCTGCGCACCCGCTACCTCGACGAAAAGACGCACGATCTCGACGCGGCACTGGAGATGATCGCGCGCTGGACGCAGGCCGGAGAGGCGAAATCCGTGGGCCTGATCGGCAACGCCGCCGACGTCTTCGCCGAACTGGCGGCGCGCGACGTGCGCCCCGATATCGTCACCGACCAGACCAGCGCGCATGATCCGCTGCACGGTTACCTGCCGCAGGGCTGGAGCGTCGCGGAGTGGCGCGCGAAGCAGGAAAGCGACCCGCAGGCCGTCGAGACCGCCGCGCGCGCCTCCATGCGCAATCACGTCGAGGCGATGGTCGCCTTCTGGAACCGCGGGGTGCCCACGCTCGACTACGGCAACAACATCCGCCAAGTGGCCAAGGAAGAAGGGCTCGAGGATGCCTTCGCCTTTCCCGGCTTC
This sequence comes from Rhodosalinus halophilus, assembly GCF_003298775.1. GTDB lineage: Bacteria > Pseudomonadota > Alphaproteobacteria > Rhodobacterales > Rhodobacteraceae > Rhodosalinus > Rhodosalinus halophilus. The sequence continues at coordinate 273,431 of NZ_QNTQ01000001.1, forward strand.
GTGCCGGCCTACATCCGCCCGCTCTTCTGCCGCGGCATCGGCCCCTTCCGCTGGTGCGCGCTCTCGGGCGACCCCGAGGACATCTACCGCACCGACGCCAAGGTGAAGGAGCTGATCGACGACCCGCACCTGCATCAGTGGCTCGACATGGCGCGCGACCGCATCGCCTTTCAGGGGCTGCCGGCGCGCATCTGCTGGGTGGGCCTTGGCCAGCGTCACCGCCTGGGCCTCGCCTTCAACGAGATGGTGCGCAACGGCGAGCTGTCCGCGCCGGTGGTGATCGGGCGCGACCACCTCGATTCGGGCTCCGTCGCCTCCCCCAACCGCGAAACCGAGGCGATGAAGGACGGCTCCGACGCGGTCAGCGACTGGCCGCTTCTGAACGCGCTGCTCAACACCGCCTCCGGCGCCACCTGGGTCTCGCTGCACCACGGCGGCGGCGTCGGCATGGGCTTTTCCCAGCACGCCGGCATGGTGATCTGCTGCGACGGCACGGACGAGGCCGACCGCCGCATCGAACGCGTGCTCTGGAACGACCCCGCCACCGGCGTCATGCGCCATGCGGACGCGGGCTACGACGATGCGCTGGCCTGCGCCCGCGAGCACGGGCTGCGCCTGCCCGGCATCCTGGGGCGGTAGCGCTTCGCCAATCCGGCAATCGGCACCGGACCGAAGCGAGAAGCCAAGCCCGCGGCCCGCCGCAATGCGCGCGCGGAGGAGACGCCCTTTCCCGCTCGGGACGGCCCGGGGCGTGCCGGCTTCAGTTCAGCCTTCTGAGGAGTTTCGTCGCACCGGTCGCGAGCTGCTCGGGATGCCCCGACCCGTCGACGAGAACGAAGGACGACCGGCCGCGCTCGAACAACGCTATGGTCCTGCCCTCGTATTCGAAGGCCGTGGGCGGGTGCTCGGCCTGTTGCGCTCTGCGCGCCACGGCCAGCAGGAGTATCCGCCCCAGTTCGGGCGCATCGGCGGCGATCGCGATGCCGGGGCGCTCCGGTGTCGCGACGACCTGCACGTCGCGCACCGTCCAGTCCGCCGGCAGGGGTGGCAGGTCGATGCCCAGCGCGGCGACGATCTCCTGCGCGTCCAGGTCCGCGCTCTCGGGCTGCGACGCCATCCAGTGCCGCAGCTCGAGCGCCGCCTGCGCGTCGAGCGCGGCCTCGACCAGTGGCGGCGCGCCCGCGGGGCGGGTGACCTCCCAGGCCACATGGCTCGTCCAGCCTGCCCCGAACAGCACGACGGCCGCCGCGTAGGGCACGACGCGACGCAGCAGGCGCCGTCCGCGAAGCCGCTTCTGAAGACGGCGGGCCTCGGCCACGAGCCGGGGCGCCGGCGGCTCGTTTTCCATCGAAAGCGCCAGCCGCAGGGCCGCGGCATCGCGCATATCCTTGAGCAGGCCGGCCGTCCGCCCGGGCCGCTCGGCGAGGTACTCCGCGACGGCCCAGGTGCGATGCGACTCGAGCTGCCCCTGCAAAAGCGCGAGCAGATCGGCCTCGACCTCCGGATCGGGCTCAGTCCTGTCGTTCATCGCGCCCTCCGACGATCCTCAGGGGGCTCGCCGATCGCGTCTCCTTTTCCCCGTCCTCGAAGGCCCGGAGCGCCGCGCGCGCCCGGCCGACGCGGGACATCACCGTGCCCGGCGGGACGCCCAGGATCTCCGCCGCTTCGGCCACACTGAATCCCTCCACCGCCACGAGGTGCAAGGCTTCGCGCTGTTCGGCGTTCAGGGCGAGGAAGGCGGCGCGCAGCTGCGCGAGCCTGGCCGCGATTTCCCCGGAGGGCGGCACGAAGGCCGGCCGCGTCGCGGACCAGGCCTGATCCCGCGCCTGGGCCGCCCGTTCGCTGCGCCGCCCGTCTATGAAAAGGTTGTGCAGGATCGCCATCAGCCAGACGCGCAGGTCCGCGCCCTCGGCGAAGGTGGCATGCCGCTCCTGCGCGCGCAGGAAGGTCGCCTGGACAAGATCGTCCGCCGCCTCCGGGTCACGCGTCAGCACCCGCGCGTAGCGACGCAGGCTGTCGAGCTGACCCACGATATCCAGATCGCCCCCGCGCATGCAGCTCAGACCGGGCTTGCCATTCGGTTCATGCGGACGTCTCCGTCTGGACGGCGGTTTGCGCACGATACCCTGATCCGGTCTCGCCGACATAGCGCGCGTTGTCTTCCCGGATACGGGCGGCCGCGTCGTCGTAGAGGAAGGGCAGGAACGCGTAGCGACGCCCGCGCGTCACCTTGCTCACCTTGTGGAGCAGCGAGCAGGAGAACACGACGGCGCCGCCCGGCGGAGCCTTGAAGCTTCTCGGTCCGTATTCGGGAAAACACACCTCGCCGCCGTCAAAATCGTCGTTGAGGTTCACCGAGACGGCGAACCGGCGATGCGCGGTGCCTTTCGTCGTGTTGTCCCGGTGGGCCGAGAAATGCCCGCCGTCCTCGGCGGCGTAGCAGGAGACGATGTAGCGCTCCATCCGCGTCGCGTTGAACTGGTGGATCTTGGCGATCTCGGGCACGACGCGGCGCAGGAACCGCGCCTGCAGGGCGGATATCAGCGCGTCATCCTCGATCTCGTAGTCCTTGCGCCGCTTGAAGCTCGGGTCCGTGACGCCGACGGTGCGCCCGCCGATCTCGCGCATGAAGCCGCTCTCCTCCCCGCCCTGCGCCTCGTATAGGCCGATCAGGTGTCGGCAGAGCTCGGGCTCGAAGACGCGCGGCAGGAACAGGATCGGCGCCATGATCTCGACCCCCGCGAACCGCGCGGGCGGCGGCAACTCCTCCAGCAGATCCATGACCTCGGTGATATCGCCCCGGTCCTTGCGGAACGGGATCGCGGCGATGACGCGCATCGTCGGATCGATGACGACCCATTGCCGCGCCAGCGTGATGGGGCCGGCAGCGGGCTCGGCATCCCTCGCGGCGACGCCGTAGATGCGCGAGGCCGTCAGATCGAAATCCCAGAAATGCCGATACCCGGGAATACGGTTGGCCACGCGCCCGGTCGCCTCGTCCTCGGGATCGATGCTGACACCGAAGAAGCACGCCCGATCGTCGTCGAAGAGCTCGGGCCGGCCATAGGCCGCCGCCAGCGCCGCCTGTGCATGCGGATCGGCTGCGCTGCCGAAAAAGCACAGCACGAGATACCGCCCCGCCGCGCTGTCGAAAACGAAGCGGGGGTTGGCGGCGCTGCGCTGTCTGAAGCCGGGCGCCGGATCGCCCGGCGTGAGCATGGTCCTCGAATCGATCGGCGGCGGAGGAGAAGTCATTTCGAGTGTCCCCGTCTGTTCGCGATACATACGGAGACCCCGGCCGCTTTCATCCCGAGTTCGCGCGGAAAGACTCCGGAGAGGCCGGGACGCCGGGCGAAAGACGGATGCCGACCGCCAATTCCGAGGGCGACTGCGGTCCCGCCGCCGCCCGTGTCGACCAGTCTGCGAAGCGCCGTTCGGGCGCTGCCGCGGGCGGTGGCGAGCTGCCAGCTCGAGGGAGGCCGCGCGCGATGACCCCGCGTCTCAGCCCGCGCGCCGCCAGATCACCGGGAACCAGTCCGCGCGCAGGCGCTGGCCCGGGACCATGTCGTGCCCCGGAAAGGGCGGCGAGGTGCGGCCGGGTCGCTCGACGACACGGGCGTCGTCGCCCACCAGCCGCAGGCTGAAGGCGCGGCGGCGCGCGGCCGCCGCGTTGCCGCGCGCACCGTGCAGCGTGTCGAAGTGGAAGGCCACCGCGTCGCCTGGCGCCATCTCCCATTCCAGCACGCGCATTCCCTCGGCGTCCGGGTCGGGCACCGGGCGATAGGCTTCCGGGTCGGGATAGAAATTCTCGCCCTTGAGCCAGCGGGTGGGCAGCACCGGGCGATCCCAGAGGTGGCTGCCCGCGACCAGCCGCAGGGTCGCCTCGCGCACCGGGTCCAGCGGCACCCAGAAGCTCACCGTCTGGCGGCCGGAGACGAAGTAGTAGGGCCCGTCCTGGTGCCATGGCGTGGGCTTGGACGTCCCCGGCTCCTTGACCAGCACGTGATCGTGGAAGAGCTGCGCGGTGTCCGACCGCATCAGGTCGGCCGCCACCTCGGCCACGGGCGAGGCGTGAATCGCCTGCTCGAACTCGGGGATGCGCGTCCAGTTGCAGTAGTCGTCGAAGAAGCGCCCGGTGTCGCCCTCTTGCGTGTTCTCGGCGGCATAAGGCCCCGGCTCTTTCATGTTGCGCGCGACGCCCGCGCGCAGAAGCTCCACCTGGTCGGCGAAGAGGCCGCGGATCACCACGGCGCCGTCGCGGGCGTAGGCGTCGATCAGGTCTTCGGTCAGCAGCGGGTGGGGCATGGCGGCTCTCCTTCCCGCGAGAGCCTGCCCCGCGTCGCGCGCGCTGTCCAGATCACGCCTCGACCGGCGCGATGAGCTCCGGTCCGGAGGCGCGGTTGGAGTTCACCGCGCGGCTCACTCGGAAGAACTCCAGCGTCCCCTCGGGCGGCGCCTGCATCACCGCCGCCGCACCATGCCCCGCCTCGCCCAGCCAGAGCGCCCAGTGCTCGGGCTCCAGCACCACGGGCATGCGGTGATGGATCGCGGCGAGGTCGCGGCTGGCCGGGCAGGTGACGATGGCGCAGCTGCGATAGGCCTCGCCGTCGCCTTCCCAGTCTTGCCAGATCCCGGCAAACGCCATCGGCTCGCCGTTCGCGCGGCGGAAATACCACGGGTAGCGCGTGCCTTCGGCGTCCTTCGTCCATTCGTAGAAGCCCGAGGCGGGGATCAGGCAGCGGCGTTCGCGCGCGGCGGTGCGGAAGGCGGCCTTCTCCGCCACCGTCTCGGCCCGCGCGTTGATCAGCAGCGGGCCGTCCGTGGGCGACTTGTACCAGTGCGGCAGGAACCCCCAGCGCATGGCGCCCAGCCGGCGCTGCCCGTCCCCGGACCAGACCGCATGCACCGGGTTCGTCGGGCAGACGTTGTAGTTGGGCACCGGCGGCAGATCGTTGGCGGGCACGGCCGCGAAGAGCTGCGCCATGGCGTCCGGGGGCAGGGTCACGGCGAAACGTCCGCACATACGCCCGAGCCTAGCCTGTCGGCCCTGCGGCCGCCAGAGTTGCGCGCCTGCCGCCCGCCCGCTAGCAGAGGGGCCAAGGCAAGGGGGACGCGCATGGCAGCCGATCCGCGCATGGAGGCGCAGAAGATCGCGGGGCTTCTGCAGGCGGGCAAGCTGCGCGCGGCCTTCAAGGCGGCGAAGGGGGCGATGAAACGCTGGCCGCGCGAGGCCTTCTTCGCCAATCTCGCCGGACTCGCGCTGGTCCACGACGGCGACAGCCGGCAGGCGGTGGCGTATTTCCGCAAGGCGATGGCCCTCAACCCCGGCTTCCCCGAGCCCGCGCAGAACCTGATCCAGGCGCTGGTCGCGCTCGACCGGCTCGAGACGGCGCAGGCCACGCTGGACAAGCTGCTCGCCAAGCGGCCGCGCGACCCCGAGCTCTGGTATCAGCAGGGACTCTGCCACATGCGCGCCGGCCGCGCCGAGACGGCCGAGACGGCGGCGGACCGGGCGCTGGAGCTCGCGCCGAAGATGGTGAAGGCGTGGCTTCTGCGCGCCGCGCTGCGGATGGACCGGGGCGATTTCGCGGGCGCCCTGGAGGACTGCCGCGCGGCCGAGCGGCGCGCGCCGCAGAGCGCGGAGGTGGCGATGCGCCTGTCCGAGGCGCTCTCGGGCCTGCGTCGCGACGCCGAGGCGCTGGAGGCGATCGCGCGCGCCGCGGCGCTCGATCCGGGCGACACCGAGGTGCTGCACCGCCACGCGGTGCTGCTCAACCAGGCGGGGCGGACGGACGAGGCGAAGGAAGCGCTGAAGCGTCTGCTCACCCTTGCGCCGCAGTCGCCCGACGGGCTCTACGATCTCGTCCAGCTTCAGACCGCCGAAGAGAACGCGGCGCTGCTTCCGCAGATCGAGACGGCGCTGCACAAGGCGCGCGAGGACTCCGCCAGGCTGCTGCTCGAGTTCGCGGCCGCGCGCGTCCACGGCCAGCTGGGCGACGCCGCGGCGGAGGCCCGGCACATCGCCGAGGGCAACGCCGCGGATGCGCGGCTGCGGCCGCACGACTTCGCGGCGGCCGAGGCGCAGTGCGCGCGCATCCTGAGCCAGTTTCCCGAAGATGCCCCACCGCCCGCGGCCGAACCCCTCGCAGGGCCCGTGCCGATCTTCGTTCTCGGCATGATGCGGTCCGGCACCACGCTGACCGAGCAGATGATCTCGGCCCATCCGGCGGTCTTCGGCGCGGGCGAGCTCGACACCGCCGCGCGGCTGACCATGCCACAGGTGGCGGGCGAGGCGGGATTCGGGGCCGATGAGGCCGCGGCGCTCGCACGCGCCTACCGCGCCGCCCTGCCGGAGATGCCCGAGAGCACGCGCGCCTTCGTGGACAAGATGCCGGCGAATTACCGGCTGATCGGCTACCTGGCGACCGCGCTGCCGGAGGCGCGCTTCGTCCACCTCGTGCGCGACCCGCGCGACGTGGCTCTCTCCATCTGGCGGACGCATTTCCCCGCCGCCGCAATGGGCTTCACCGCCGATCTCGAAGCCATCGCGCAGATGGCGAACCTCTACCGGCGCTACATGGCCCGCTGGCAGGCGCTCTTCCCCGAACGCATCCTCGACGTGCCCTATGCAGAGCTCGTGCAGGACATCGAGGGCTGGAGCCGGCGCCTCGCCGAACACTGCGGCCTCGACTGGGTGCCCGAGATGGCCGCGCCGGAGAAGAACCCGGGCGCCGTGCGCACCGCCAGCGTGAACCAGGTGCGGCAGGGGGTGCACTCCCGCTCGGTCGGCGCATGGCGCAAGCACGCCGAGGCGCTGGCGCCCTTCGTCGCGGCGCTCGACCCGGCGCTCTGGCCGGATCTGGACGCAGGCTGAACCGTCCGTGCCACTGGGCGGAGGCGCCGGCCCCGCAGGGGGCCGGCGCGCATCGTCACTTCGCGGTGATCCGCCCGTCGGTGTAGGGCGTGTAGGGCGAATTCTCGGCCAGGTAGTCGGCGACGACCTGCTCGAGCCCGGGGCCGAAGTCATAGGCGTTCATCGCGTCCGCGGCGAACATCGAGTAACCATCGCCGCCCTTGCGCATGAAGTTGTTGGACACGACGCCATAGGTCGCCTCCGGGTCGAGCGGCTGCCAGTCGCCCTCCATCATCACCATCACGTCGCTCACGCGCGAACCTGGTTCCGCCGAGGCGTCGAAGGTGTATTTCAGCCCGGCGACCTGCGGGAAGCGGCCGGCGCCCTCCTCGATCTGGCTCACGCCGTTTTCGAGCGCGGCGAGGACGTCCTCGCCCTCGAGCTGGAAGGTGGCGAGCGTGTTCTGGAAGGGCAGAACGGTGAGCACCTCGCCCATCGAGACCTCGCCCGCGTCGATCGAGGCGCGCAGGCCACCGCCGTTCTGGATCGCGATCTGGATGCCCTGGTCGCGCACCCGGTCGAGCATCGCGTCGGCCACGAGGTTGCCCATCTCGCATTCCCGCGCGCGGCAGCTTTCCCGCGCGCCGTCGATGGGCGCCGTGGTCTCGGCCACCACCTCCTGCATCTTCTCGCGGATCGGTTCGGCAAGCGCGGCCACGCGGTCTGCCACCGCCTCGTCCTTGGCGATGTCGGGGCCCACGAGAATGGTGTCGCCCTCGGCCAGCGTGACGTTACCCGCATCGTCGAAGGTCAGCGTCAGGTGGCCCAGGTATTTCGAATAGGCGTAGGCCTGCACGATGGGAACCATCGTGCCGTCCGGTGCCGTGGCATAGGTCGGATAGGCGCCCGCGCGATCGGGATCGGAGGCCGAGAGATAGGTATGCGAATGACCGCCCACGATGGCGTCGATCCCCTCGACCGCCTCGGCGATGCGGATGTCGTGCGTAAGGCCCACGTGGGTGAGCGCGACGATCTTGTCCACGCCCCGGGCTTCCAGCACCTCGACCTGCGCGGCGATCGAGTCGATCTCGTCCATGAAGATCACGTCCGGGCCGGGCGAGGACAGCTCCGGCGTATCCGCGGCCACGGCGGAGACGAGGCCGATCCGCTCGCCCCCAACCTCGAGCACCAGCGTGCGGCCGACCTTGCCGCCCAGCTCTTCGGATTGCGACAGGTCGAGGCTGCCCGAGATCACCGGGAAGGGCAGCGCGTCCACGAAGTCGGCCAGTTTTGCGGGGCCGAGGTTGAATTCGTGGTTGCCCAGCGCCATCGCGTCGAAGCCGATCATCGCCATGAATTCGGCCGCCGCCTGCCCCTGGTAGGTGGTGAAGAACAGCGAGCCCTGGAACTGGTCGCCCGCGTCGAGCACCAGCAGGTTCTCGCCCTCGAGCTCTGCGCGCCTGGCGTCGATCAGGGTCTTGAGCCGGGCCACGCCGCCAAAGCATTCGCCCGCGGCGTCGTCCTCGGGCGAACAGGTGGAATCGAAGCGGCTGATCGGCTCCAGCCGGCTGTGCAGATCGTTGATATGCAGGATGTGCAGCGTGTAGTCCGCTGCCGCCATCCCGGGGACGAGCGCGAGCGCCGCGGCGCCGCGAAACAGTCTGGGAAGCATCTTGTGCCCTCGGTGTTGGAGTCCGTTCCGAACGGTGCCGCGCGGCGGAACGCGAAGCAACGGCTATTCGATGCCACGCCAATACGACAACGGCCTGAAGGGCGGGCGCGCTTGACCGCCGCCTGCCCGCGCGGCAGGAGTGCCGCCATGCTGATCTACAAGATATTCCGCTCGGACGAACTCGCGGAGCTTCTCGAACAGGGCGCCACGCAGGGCGCGCCCGTCGATCTCGCCGACGGCTACGTCCATCTCTCGACGGGCGATCAGGTCCGCGAGACCGCAGCGCGGCATTTCGCCCGCGAGGACGGGCTGCATCTGCTGGCGGTCGAGACCGACACGCTGGGCGGCGCGCTGAAATGGGAAGTCTCGCGCGGCGGGGATCTCTTTCCGCATCTCTACCGCGAATTGCGCCGCGAGGACGTGGTCTGGCACGCGCCGCTGCCCCTCAAGGGCGGGACGCACGACTTCTCGGGGCTGCTGTGAGCCTCGTCGAGCGCCTTGGGCTGGCGCTCCTGCGCGGGCTGGAGCCGGAGACGGCGCACGCCTGGGCGCTGCGCGGGCTGATGGCCGGGGCGGCCCCGCTGCCCGGCCTCGTCACCTCCGAGCGGCTGCGCTGCGAGGTCGGGGGCCTGCGCCTTGCCAACCCGGTGGGGCTGGCCGCGGGTTTCGACAAGAACGCGGTGGCGCTCCATCCGCTCTCGCGTGCGGGCTTCGGTTTCGTCGAGGTGGGGGCGGTCACGCCGCGCCCGCAGCCCGGCAACCCGCGCCCGCGGCTCTTTCGCCTGCCGGAGGACGCGGGCGTCATCAACCGCTTCGGCTTCAACAACGACGGGATGGAGGCAGTCGCGGCGCGCCTGGAGCGCCGCCCGCGCGACATGGTGCTGGGCCTCAACCTCGGCGCCAACAAGGACAGCGCCGACCGCGCGGGCGACTTCGCCGCGGTGCTGGCGCGCTGCGGGCGCTGGCTGGACTTCGCCACCGTCAATGTCAGTTCCCCCAACACCGAGCGGCTGCGCGACCTGCAGGGGGCCGAGGCGCTGGCCGCGCTTCTGGCGCGCGTCACGGAGGCGCGCGCGGGGCTCGGCCGGCCCCTGCCCCTCTTTCTCAAGATCGCGCCGGACCTCACCGAGGCGGAGCTGGCCGACGTCGCCGCCGTGGCGCGCGAGGCCGGGATCGACGGCATCGTGGCGACCAACACGACGCTCGCGCGCGACGGGCTGCGCTCGGTCCATGCGGGCGAGGCGGGCGGGCTGTCCGGCCGCCCGCTCTTCCGTCGCTCGACGCAGGTGCTGGCGCGGCTCTCGCGGCTCACCGGCGGCGCGATGCCGCTGATCGGCGTGGGCGGGATCTTCGGCGCCGAGGACGCCTACGCCAAGATCCGCGCGGGCGCCTCCGCGGTGCAGCTTTATACCGGCCTTGTCTACGAGGGGCTTTCGCTGGGCGCCCGGATCGCCGAAGGGCTGGATGCGTTGCTTGCCAAGGACGGCTTCGCCAGTGTGGCGGAGGCCGTCGGCACCGCGAGGGGAGACTGGGAATGATCACGTTCTGGCACAATCCGCGTTGCGCCAAGTCGCGCGCGGCGCTCAAGCTGCTCGAAGAACATGGCGCGGAGGTGACGGTCCGCCGCTATCTCGACGATCCGCCCACGGCCGAGGAGCTGCACCATCTCCTCCGCATGCTCGGCACCGGCGCGAAGGATCTCATGCGCCGGAAGGAAAGAACCTTCGCCGAGGCGGGTCTGTCGGAAACCGACCCCGAGGACCGGCTGATCGCGGCGATGGCGGCGCATCCGATCCTGATCGAGCGGCCAGTCGCCATGCGGGGCGACCGCGCCGTGATCGGCCGCCCGCCGGAGCGGGTGCTCGACCTTCTCTGACCGATCAGAGGCCGAGGCGCCGCAACGGGCCGGCCACGCGGCGGAAGACGATGGGCGGCAGCACGTCCTCTATGAACTCCCAGCGGGCGATCTCCTTGTCGGGCTTGTCGGCGGTGCCGGGCCGTGGTCGGAACAGCGTGGTGTGCTTGCGGCGGGTGCCGTCCCAGGTCGCCGTGTAGTAATAGAGCGCAATCGACTTGCGTGACTGCCCCTCGGGATGATTCACCGGCTCGGGATTGCCGTGCCAGCTGTCCGACGAGGTCGAGAAGCAGACCATCCGGTTGAAGACCGGCGTGAAGCTTTCGACCTTGTGGGTCATCTCCCTGTCCCAGATCTCGAAGGAGCCGCCCCACTCGGGCTGCCAATCCTTGTTGAGATAGACCAGCACGTTGAGCCGCCGCTCGAGGTTGAGCTTCTCGTGATAGTTGAAATCGGCGTGGATATCGAGATGCCCGCCATTCGAGACGACATGGACACCGCCGCCGGCATGGTAGGGATCGGGAATCAGACCCTTGATGCCGGTCATGTCCTCCAGAAAGAGAAGAAAGGCGCGCGAGTTGAGCATCTGGATGACGCGCCGGGTATAGAGCGGCAGCCGCTCGGGGCTGTAGTTGGATTTCAGGTTTTCCTGCGGTCGGCTGTAGCTGTGCTGCGCCTCGGGAAGTTGCTCGAGCTCGTGCAGCACCCGCTCTGGGATCTCGGCCGGCAAGAAGTCGTCAAGGCAGATGTGCGGATACGGCTCGGCGGAAGTATATCGGTCATGCAGCGATCGAGCGACCGAGCGCGCCTCGTCGACCGGCATCATCAGCGAGTCGGTATCGAAGGAAAGAACTGCCATGACCTGTTACCCTGTTGCACGTTTCTGGAAAGCCTAACCCAAGCTGCGCGCCCGCGAAACGCCTGCGAGATTAACACTGCGTTTCGGCTGCACGGCGTGATCAGCTCGCCGCACGCTCCAGCGCCGGGTAGCGCAGCCCCAGCGTGACGCCGCGCGCCACGAAGGAGACGAGCAGCGCGGCCCAGAGGCCGTGATTGCCCAGAGCCGGCACCAGCGCGAGGGCGGCCGCCACGTAGACGGCGAAGCTCACCGCCATCATGTTGCGCATGTCCGCGGTGCGCGTGGCGCCGATGAAGATCCCGTCGAGCATCCAGCTCGCCAGCCCGAGGATCGGCGCGGCAACCATCCAGGGCAGGAAGACGCGCGCCTCGGCCCGCACCTCGGGCGCGGTGGCCATCAGGTCGATGATCGCGGGCCCGGCGAGCGCGAAGGCCGCCGCCATCCCGAGCGACGACAGCCCGCCCCAGAGGCTCGAGATCGAAGCGCCCCGGCGCAGGGTCGCGCGGCTTTTCGCGCCCATCGCCTGGCCCACGATGGCCTCGGCGGCGAAGGCGAAGCCATCGAGAGCGTAGGCCGTGATCTGCAGGAACTGCATCAGCACCTGGTTGGCGGCGAGCGTCACGTCGCCGAAGTCGGAGCCGATGAAGAGAAAGGAGACGAAGACCGCCTGCAGCAGCAGCGAGCGGATCAGGATGTCGGTGTTGACCACCGCCATGCGGCGCAGGCGTTCGCCGTCCATCACCCGCGCCCAGTCGCGCCATTCGGGCCGGCGAAAGGCGTCGCGGCAGAGCCAGAGGCCAAGCGCCAGCGCGGACCATTCGGCGAGGAAGGTGGCGAAGGCCACGCCTTCCACCCCCCAGCCCAGGCCCAGGACGAACCACAGGTCGAGCAGGATGTTGACCCCGTTCATCCAGACCTGCAGCACCAGCACCGCGCGCGTGCGCTCCAGCGCGATGAGCCAGCCGGTGAGCCCGTAGATCGCGATGGCGGCCGGCGCGCTCCACACCCGGATGGCGAGATAGCCCTGCGCCAGCCCCTCGACCTCGGCGCTCGCGGGGGCCAGTACGAAGGCCGCGGCGAAGAGCGGCCATTGCAGCGCGATCAGCGCGGCCCCCGCCGCAAGCCCGATCAGCAGCACGCGGGTCAGCAGGGCGGCGACCTCGGCGCCCTCGCCCGCGCCCTCGGCCTGCGCGGCAAGGCCCGTGGTGCCCATCCGCAGGAAGCCGAAGACCCAGTAGATCGCGGTGATGATGATGGCGCCGATACCCACGGCGCCAATGGGCGCGGCCGCGCCCATCTGTCCAACCACACCGGTGTCCACCGCGCCCAGCAGCGGCACGGTCGCATTGGAGATCACGATGGGGACGGCGATCTTCAGGACGCGGGCGTGGGTGACGGCGCGCGGGCTGCGCGGGGCCGCCTCAGCCGTCATCGTCGCGCGGCGGCATCAGGAAATGGCCCGTCGCCTGCGCGAAGAGCCGCGCGCGGTTGTCCTGCCACGCCTCGACGTGCACCGAGGCGTAGCGGCGGCCCGAGCGGTTGACCCGCGCCCGCGCATAGGCGTCGCGCGGCAGGCCGGAGCGCAGGTAGTCCACCGTGAAGTCGATGGTCTTGGGCAGGCGGGGCAATTCGCCCGCCGCCAGCTTGTCGGGGTCGAGGGTGCCCGACTCGATCTCGGGCCAGAGCATCTGCCAGCTGAGCTCGATGATCGCCGCGGTCTCGAGAAAGGCCGCCGTGACGCCGCCATGGATCGCGGGCAGGATCGGGTTGCCGATCAGTTTCTCGTCGAAGGGCAGCACCGCGGTCAGCTCGTCGCCGCGGCGCTCGAACTCGATGCCCAGATACTTGATGTAGGGCACGCCATGCACCAGCGCGGCGAGCGCGGCATCGCGGCGCTGCTTGACGACCTGCACGGGCTCGGGGCGTCTGCCGCTCATTTCACCCCCTCGACGGTGAAGGCGCCGGTCGCGGTGGCGACGGGCCGCGCGTCGTCGTCGTCCCAGGCCGTGGCGCGCACGAAGGCCACCGTGCGTGTCAGCCGGTAGCAGGTGGCGGTCGTGCGGATCGCCTGGCCCGGAGTCGCGGGGCGCATGTAGTCGATGCGCAGATCCAGCGTCGCCGTGGTGCCGGGCGCGGCCGGGTGGCTCATCACCGCGGCGCCGCAGCAGGTGTCCATCAGCGCCGAGACCGCGCCGCCGTGGATCACGCCCGTCTCCGGGTCGCCCACGAAGCGCGCGTCCCAGGGCATCGTCATCGAGGCCTCGCCTTCGCCCAGGCGCGTGAACTCCATGCCCAGCGCCTTGACATGCGGGATCGCCTCGGTGAACTGGCGCGCCATTTTCGCCTTGTCCGGGGTCATGCGCAGCGGTCCTTCTCGGTCGCGGCACACTATTAGCCTGCCACCGCGTCGAGCGCAAGGCCGCGCGTCGCGTCGGTTGCCCCCGCGTCATGGCGAACCTAGGTTTGCTCCAGGGAGCCCTGCCGATGTCCGAGACACGCCTTTCGTTCAAGGAGATGTGCGCGCGGTTCGAGGTGACGCCGCGGACGCTGCGCTATTACGAATACATCGAACTGCTCCAGCCCGAACGGGTCGGACGCCAGCGCTTCTACGGCCCGCGCGAGCTGGCGCGCATGACGCTGATCCTGCGCGGGCGGCGCTACGGCTTCCAGCTCGAGGAAATCCGCCAGTGGTTGCTGATCTACGAGAAGGAAGGCACCGCGGCGCAGATGCGCACCTTCGTCGAGGCGGCCGACGCCCAGCTGGAGGAACTCGCCCGCCAGAAGGCGCAGCTCGAGGAAGCGATGGACGAGTTGCGGCGCATGCGCGACGAGACCCGCGCGACGCTGGGCGGCGGCGCCTGAACGGCCGAACTCCCGGCGCGAGCCCCCGGCCGACATGCGCAGGAACGCCATGCAGGTGGGCAACATCCTTGCGCGCGCGAAGCCTGTCGCGACGAAAGCTTGCCAGGGCGCTGAAGTGACGCGGCGTCCTGGTTACGTCAACGTCACATGCTGTTGTAACCAGACGCGGAAGCGAGCATCTCCTCTGCGTCAAGACAAGACCGACAAGGACCAAGACGATGACCGCGACGCGAGTCGACACGGACCACGACACTGACGCGACGATGACGATCCGGCAGATGTGCGACGCCTTCGGCGTGACGCCCCGGACCCTGCGCTTCTACGAATCCAAGGAGTTGCTGTTCCCGATCCGCGAGGGGCAGAAGCGGCTCTTCACCCGGCGGGACCGCGCGCGGCTGAAGCTCATCCTGCGCGGCAAGCGCTTCGGCTTCAGCCTGGAGGAGATCCGCCAGCTGCTCGACCTCTACTACGAGGACGACCAGCAGCGGACCCAGCTTCTGCGCACCTACGAGCTGGCCAAGGAGCGGCTGGCGGAGATGGAGCGCCAGCGCGCCGAGCTCGACGACGCGATCGAAGAACTCCGGGAACAGCTGGACTGGGGCGAGAAGATGCTCGCCTCGATGAACAAGACCGCGGCGGAGTGAGCGCCGCGCAGCGACGGCTTTGAGGGAGTGACAGATGCCGATCTACGAAGCGCCGACCCGCGACATGCAGTTCGTCCTGCATGACGTTCTCAACGTCTCAGAGGCCGACATCCCCGGCTACGAGGAACTCGACCGCGAGACGACCGCCGCGATCCTCGAGGAGGCGGGGAAGCTCTCGGAGAACGTGCTCGCGCCGCTGAACCCGGTGGGCGACGCGCAGGGCTGCACCCTCGAGAACGGCGTGGTGCGCACGCCCGATGGCTTCAAGGACGCCTACGAGCAGATGCGCGCGGGCGGCTGGATGGGCCTCGACGCAGACCCGGAGTATGGCGGCCAGGGGATGCCCTACCTGATCGGCTCGGCGGTGGGCGAGATGTTCGTCTCCGCCAACATGGCCTTCAACATGTATCAGGGTCTGACCCACGGCGCCTATTCCGCGATCCACGCCCACGGCTCCGAGGAGCAGAAGCGCACCTATCTGCCGAACCTCGTAGACGGCATCTGGTCGGGCACCATGAACCTGACCGAGCCGCACTGCGGCACCGACCTCGGGCTCATCCGGACGAAGGCCGAGCCGGCCGACGACGGCACCTACCGGATTACCGGGCAGAAGATCTGGATCTCGGCCGGCGAGCACGACCTTTCCGAGAACATCATCCACCTCGTGCTCGCCAAGGCGCCGGGCGGCGGCGAGGGGACGAAGGGCATCTCGCTCTTCATCGTGCCCAAGTTCCTCGTCAACGAAGACGGCTCGCTCGGCGCGCGCAACGCCGTCACCTGCGGCGGGCTCGAGGCCAAGATGGGAATCCACGGCAACGCCACCTGCGTGATGAACTACGACGGCGCGACCGGCTATCTCGTGGGCGAGCTCCACAAGGGCATGCGCGCGATGTTCACCATGATGAACGAGGCGCGCATCGGCGTCGGGCTTCAGGGCTACGCGCAAGGAGTGGTGGCCTACCAGAACGCGCTGGCCTTCGCGCAGGACCGGCTGCAGGGCCGCGACGTCACCGGCCCCGCCAACCCCGAGGGCCCCGCCGACCCGATCATCGTGCACCCCGACGTGCGCCGGAACCTCCTGCACCAGAAAAGCTTCGTCGAGGGCGCGCGCGCCTTCACCTTCTGGGGCGCGCAGATGATCGACCGCGCCCACCGGAACGGCGACGACGAGGCGGAGGCGATGATCTCGCTGCTGACCCCGGTCATCAAGGGTTTCCTGACCGACAAGGGCTTCGAGACGACCGTGCTCGCGCAGCAGACGCTGGGCGGCTCGGGCTTCACGAAGGAATGGGGTCTCGAGCAATTCGTGCGCGACTCGCGGATCACCATGATCTACGAGGGCACGAACGGCATCCAGTCGCTCGACCTCGTGGGCCGCAAGCTCGGCCAGGACGGCGGCAAGGCGATCATGGCCTTCTTCGACATGGTCAAGTCCTTCGCCAAGGCGAACGCGGGCCAGGACGAGACGATCGACCGCGACTTCCTCGACCCCCTCAAGCAGGCCTCCAAGGATCTGCAGGCGGCGGGGATGTTCTTCATGCAGCAGGGCATGAAGAACCCGCAGGCGGCGCTCTCGGGCAGCTACGACTTCATGCACCTCTTCGGGCACGTCTGCCTCGGCCTCATGTGGTCGAAGATGGCCCTCGCCGCGAAGGCGGCGCTGGAGGAGGGCCGCGGCGATCCCGCCTTCCTCGCGGCGAAGCTCGCCACGGGACGCTACTACATGGCGCGCCAGCTGCCGGCGACGGGCATGCACCTCAAGCGCATCGAGAGCGGCGCGGAGCCGGTGATGGCGCTGGAGGCGGCGAATTTCTGACGTAGGGTGCGTGCCGAGCACGCACCCTACGGCGGCGCAGAGGGAGGAGCCATGCCGAAACGCTTCCGCACCACACGGCGCTTCCAGGTCGCGATGACGGAGGACGGCTACCGCCGCCTCCGCAAGTTCGCGGCCGAGGCCGGTCTCGACGAGGGCGAGGCGCTGTCCTTTCTCTTCGAACATTTCGACAGCGTGACGGACGAGGACAACCTCACCCACCGGCTGAGGCTCTTCAACTCGGAACTGGACGCGCGCAAGAGATAGAGGGTTCAAGGGGAGGAGAAACCGCGATGCCATCCACCTGGATGACCGAAGAGCACCGGATGCTCGCCGAGATGACCCGGCGCTTCATCGAGGAAAACTGGGTCCAGCACTACGACCGCTGGCGCAAACAGGGCGAGATGGACCGCGAGACCTGGGCCCAGGCGGGCGAACTCGGCCTGCTCTGCCCCTCGATCCCCGAGGAATACGGCGGCGCCGGCGGCGACTTCGGCCACGAGGCGGTGATCCTGATGGAAGGCTCGCGCGCCAACCTCGCCAGCTGGGGCCACGGCATCCATTCCGGCATCGTCGCGCATTACATCCTCGCCTACGGCACCGAGGAGCAGAAGATGCGCTGGCTGCCCAAGATGGTGAGCGGAGAGATGGTGGGCGCGCTCGCCATGACCGAACCCTCCGGCGGCTCGGACGTGCAGGCCATCCGCACCCGCGCGGTGCGCGACGGCAACGTCTACCGCGTGAGCGGGCAGAAGACCTTCATCACCAACGGCCAGCACGCCAACCTGATCGTGGTCGCCGCCAAGACGGACCCCTCGGCGCGCGCGAAGGGCACCTCGCTCGTCGTGGTCGAGACCGAGGGCGCCGAGGGCTTCAGCCGCGGCCGCAACCTCGAGAAGATCGGCGCGCATGCCGCCGACACCTCGGAACTCTTCTTCGACGATGTGCCGGTGCCCCCCGAGAACATCTTGGGCGGCGAGGAGGGCCGCGGCTTCTACCAGATGATGGAACAGCTCCCGCAGGAGCGGCTGATCATCGGCTGCGGCGCAGTGGGCGCGATGGAGGGCGCGGTCGCGCGCACGATTCAATACTGCCAGGAGCGGCAAGCCTTCGGCGGCCCCATCATGCAGTTCCAGAACACCCGCTTCAAGCTGGCCGAGTGCCTGACCAAGACGAAGGTCGCCCGCGCCTTCCTCGACGAATGCATCGCCGAGCATCTCGGGGGCAAGCTCACCGTCGAGAAGGCCGCCATGGCGAAATACTGGCTGACCGACACGCAAGGAGAGGTTCTGGACGAGTGCGTGCAACTGCACGGGGGCTACGGCTTCATGCAGGAATACGCGGTCGCCGAAATGTGGGCGGACGCCCGAGTGCAGCGGATCTACGGCGGCACCAACGAGATCATGAAGGAACTCATCGCGCGCAGCTTCGCGGGGGGGAAATGACCCCGGTGCCTGCGCCGTCTGCGCCGCCGCAGGTGGGGGCTTCGCGCCCCCACACCCCCGCGGGGTATTTCTTGCAAGAGGAAGGACCGTTCATCGAACCCTCGGAGACGGGCGGGCAGCACCCGGTCCACCCCGCCGCCACGACGACGCTCAGACGCGGCGTCGGCGCAGCGGCAGGGCTTCCCCTTGCATGGCCATCGGCTCCCCAGCCTGTGCCACGGGTCGTGTCTATACCGAACAGGGTTAAGGCAAGGTGAACAGGTCCGTGTCTTCCTCTTGCTCGAAATACCCCACGGGGGTGCGGGGGTGTGAAACCCCCGCGTCGCCCACCTTGGCAAGGAGCGCAGCATGACGATCCGACTCTACTGCTTCGGAGAGAGCGGCAACTCCTACAAGGCCGCGTTGCCCCTCGAGCTTTCGGGCCTCGACTGGGAGCCGGTGAAGCTCGACTTTTTCGGCGGCGAGGGGCGCAGCGACGCGTTTCGCGCCCTCAACCCGATGGGCGAGGCGCCGGTGATGGTGGACGGGGACTATACCCTCACCCAGTCGGGTGCGATCCAGGACTACGTCTCGGAGAAGTCCGGGAGGTTCGGCGGACGCGATGCGCGCGAGCGGCGCGAGATCCTGCGCTGGGTGCTCTGGGACAACCACAAGCTCTCGAGCCAGGCGGGCATGACGCGCTTCCTGATGAATTTCCTGCCCGAGGAGAAGCGCCCCGAGGAGGTGATCGGCTTCCTGCAGGGGCGGCTGAAGGCCGCCTATGCGGTGCTCGACCGGCATCTCGAAAGCCGCGACTGGATCGTGGGCGACGGGCCGACGAACGCCGATTTCTCCTGCTGCGGCTATCTCTTCTATCCCGAGCCCTTCGGGTTCGACCGGGCCGAGTGGCCCGCCATCGACGCCTGGCTGGCGCGCCTCGCGGCGCTGCCGGGCTGGAAACACCCCTATGACCTGATGCCCGGCCATCCCTCGGACCGGGCCTGAACGGAGGCAGATGATGACCGACGCCTATATCTATGATGCCGTGCGCACCCCACGGGGCAAGGGCCGCAAGGACGGCAGCCTGCACGAGGTGACCGCGGTGCGTCTCTCGACCACTGCGCTCAATGCGCTCAAGGACCGCAACGGGCTCGACGGCCACGCGGTCGAGGACGTGATCTGGGGCAACGTCACGCAGGTTGGCGAACAGGGCGCCTGTCTCGCGCGGACCGCCGTGCTGGCCTCGGATCTGGACGAGTCGATCCCCGGCGTCTCGATCAACCGCTTCTGCGCAAGCGGGCTGGAGGCCGTGAACATGGCCGCCAACCAGGTGCGCGGCGGCGCGGGCGGCGCCTATATCGCCGGCGGCGTGGAGAGCATGAGCCGCGTGCCCATGGGCTCGGACGGCGGCGCCATCGCCGCGGACCCCTCGGTGGCGATGGACATGTATTTCGTGCCGCAGGGCATCGGCGCGGACATCATCGCCACGCAGTACGGCTTCACCCGCGACCAGGCGGACGAACTGGCCGTCGAGTCGCAGCGCCGCGCCAAGGCGGCCTGGGACGACGGGCGTTTCGCGAAGTCGGTGGTGCCGGTGCGCGACGTGAACGGGCTGACGATCCTCGACCGCGACGAACACATGCGCCCCGAGACGGACATGCAGAGCCTCGGTGCCCTCAAGCCCTCCTTCAAGGAGCAGGGCGAGGTGATGCCCGGCTTCGACAAGGTGGCGATGCTGAAGTATCCGCACCTCGAGCGGATCGAGCACATCCACCACGCCGGCAATTCCTCGGGCATCGTGGACGGCGCCTCGGCCGTGCTGATCGGCTCGAAGGAATGGGGCGAGGCGCACGGGCTGACGCCCCGCGCGCGCATCCGCGCGACGGCCAAGATCGGCACCGACCCAACCATCATGCTGACCGGCCCCGTGCCGGTGACGCAGAAGATCCTGCGCGAGAGCGGGATGGAGATCGGCGACATCGACCTTTTCGAGGTGAACGAGGCCTTCGCGGCGGTGGTCATGCGCTTCATGCAGGCCTTCGACGTGGACCAATCCCGCGTCAACGTGAACGGCGGCGCCATCGCCATGGGCCATCCGCTGGGCGCCACCGGCGCGATGATCCTGGGCACGCTGCTGGACGAGATGGAGCGCACGGACCGCGAGACCGGCCTCGCCACGCTCTGCATCGGCTCGGGCATGGGCGCGGCCACCATTCTGGAACGCGTGTGAGGGAAGCCGACTAATGAAGGGCGCTCTCGTTTTGCCCGTATTGTTAGTCTCGGTAAGTGCCGGGCAAGCCATTTCGGGCGACAACCTCTCGCGAATGGCAGAGGCCGCACGCGGCTTGCAGTGGGACCAGGAGAACGCGGCATTCTTTTTGGTCAAGCGCGAGACAATCCGAAGCCCTGTGGCTGTCGTCTTTGGATACGCGGACAATGGCGCGGCCTGCTACGAGTTGGCCGAGGCGCTTTCACACCCTCGAAGCCGGGCCGGGACATTCGATTGCGTGTCCGTTCAAGACGTTCCCGGACAGGAAACAGAGCGCTAGGGCTACCTAGCCAACTGAGGAAACTGACATGACCGAATTCACCATGGACAAGGGCGCCGACGGAGTCGCCGTGATCACCTGGGACGTGCCGGGCAAGTCGATGAACGTGCTCAGCCTCGACGCGCTGGGCGAACTCGATGCGCTGATCGACGCGGCGCTCGCCGACGACGCGGTGAAGGGCGTCGTCATCACCTCGGCCAAGAAGGATTTCGCCGGGGGCATGGACCTCAACATCCTCGCCCGGATGCGGGACGCGGCGGGCGACGACCCGGCGAAAGGCCTGTTTGACGGCATCATGCGGATGCATGGGATCCTGCGAAAGATCGAGCGCGCGGGAATGGACCCCAAGACCAACAAGGGCGGCAAGCCGATCGCCTCGGCCCTGCCCGGCACGGCTGTGGGCATCGGGCTGGAGATCCCGCTCGCCACGCACCGCATCTTCGCCGCCGACAACCCCAAGGCCAAGATCGGCCTGCCGGAGATCATGGTGGGCATCTTCCCCGGCGCGGGCGGCACCACGCGGCTCGTGCGCAAGCTGGGCGCGATGGCGGCTTCGCCCTACCTTCTCGAGGGCAAGACGGTCGATCCGGCGAAGGCCAAATCCGCCGGCCTCATCGACGAGGTGGCCGAGGACCCGCTCGCCGCGGCGAAGGAATGGGTGCTGAACGCCAAGGACGCCGACATCGTCAAGCCCTGGGACCAGAAGGGCTACAAGATGCCGGGCGGCACGCCCTATCACCCCTCTGGCTTCATGACCTTCGTCGGCGCCTCGGCCATGGTGAACGCGCAGACCTACGGCGCCTTCCCGGCGGCGAAGGCGCTCTTGTCCGCGGTTTATGAGGGTGCGCTCGTGCCCTTCGACACGGCGCTCCGGATCGAGGCGCGCTGGTTCACGCATATCCTTATGGACCCCTCCTCGGCGGCGATGATTCGCTCGCTCTTCGTCAACAAGGAGGCGCTGGAGAAGGGCGCGAACCGCCCCGAGGCGCCCGACCAGAGGGTGCAGAAGCTGGGCGTTCTCGGCGCGGGCATGATGGGGGCGGGCATCGCCCTCGTCTCGGCGCAGGCGGGCATCGAGGTGGTGCTCATCGACCAGGCCCAGGAAGCCGCCGAGAAGGGCAAGGCCTATACCGAGAGCTATCTGGAAAAGGGCCAAAAGCGCGGCAAGACCACCCCCGAGAAGGCGCAGGAGACGCTCGCGCGCATCACGCCGACGACCGACTACGCCGCGCTCGAGGGCTGCGACCTGGTGATCGAGGCGGTCTTCGAGGATCCGAAGATCAAGGCCGAGGTGACGCGAAAGGCCGAGGCGCATCTGCCCGAGGACGCGATCTTCGCCACCAACACCTCCACCCTGCCGATCAGCGATCTGGCGAAGGCCAGCGCCCGGCCGGAGCAGTTCATCGGCATCCACTTTTTCTCGCCCGTCGAGAAGATGCTGCTGGTGGAGATCATCAAGGGCCGCGAGACGGGCGACCGCGCGGTGGCCAAGGCGCTCGACTACGTGCGCCAGATCCGCAAGACGCCGATCGCGGTGAACGACGCGCGCTTCTTCTACGCCAACCGCTGCATCATCCCCTACATCAACGAGGGCATCCGCATGGTGGGCGAAGGCGTGACGCCCGCCTTGATCGAGAACGCGGCGCGGCAGCTGGGCTTCCCCGTGGGGCCCCTGCAGCTCGTGGACGAGACCTCGATCGACCTCGGCGTGAAGATCGCCAAGGCGACCAGGGCCGCGATGGGCGATGCCTATCCCGACGACGCGGTGGACGAGGTGATCTTCTGGATGGCCGAGGAGGGCCGGCTCGGGCGCAAGGCCAACGCCGGCTTCTACGCCTACGACGAGGCGGGCAAGCGCACCGGCCTGTGGGAGGGGCTGGCTGCGAAATACCCGCCGAAGGACGACCAGCCCGACCTCACGCAGGTGCAGCATCGCCTGATGTTCGCCCAGGTGCTGGAAGCGGTGCGCGCGCTGGAAGACGGCGTGCTGGAGGACATCCGCGAGGGCGACGTGGGCGCGATCCTCGGCTGGGGCTTCGCGCCCTGGTCGGGCGGGCCGTTCAGCTGGCTCGACATGCTGGGCGCCTCGCGCGCGGCCGAGCTTTGCGACGAACTCGCGGCAGAACACGGCGAGCGCTTCGCCTGTCCCGCGCTGCTGCGCGAGATGGCGGCCAAGGGGCAGAGCTTCTACGGCCGCTTCGGTCCCGAGGCGCAGGCCGCCTGACATGCACGCAGAGCCGCGCCCGATCCCGTGGACGATCGTGGCGCGGCTTCCGGCGGCCGGCCTGCCGCCCCTTCCGGCGGTGGCGTGCTGAGATCACCGCCGTCACTCCTCGCCGATTGGTCGGCGGGGCGCGGTTGCAGGCAGGCCCGCGATCGGGGAAGCTCGCGCGCATGGATTTCGACCTCGACGCCTATCTGCGCCGCCTGGGGCTCGATACGGTGCCCGTGACGCCGGCGGGCCTGGCCGCGCTGCAGCGGGCGCAGCTGACCGCCCTGCCCTTCGAGAGCCTCGACCCCTTTCTCGGCATCACGCCGGATCTGCGCCTCGACCGGATCTCGGAGAAGGTTCTGGCGCGCAGACGTGGTGGCTATTGCTTCGAGCTCAACGCGCTTCTCGGCGCGGCCATGGCCGCGCTCGGCTTTCCCGTGCGGCGGGTGCTGGGGCGGGTGCGCAAGGGGCGGCCGGAGCCGGGGCCGCGCACGCATCTGGCGATCCTGACCGAGGCGGGCGGGCGCCCGTGGCTGGCGGACGCGGGCTTCGGCGGGCCTGCCCCGCTCGTGCCGCTCGCCCTCGACGACGAGGGCGAGCAGGCCGCCCCCAACGGCCGCTACCGGCTCACGCACGATCCGACGACGGGCGAGACGGTGGTGGAGCAACTGACGCCGCGGGGCTGGTTCCAGCTCTACGGCTTCGACGGGGCGCATGTGACCGATGCCGACATCGACGCCGCGAACCACGTCTGCGCGACCTGGCCCGGCCTGCCCTTCGCCAGGCATCTGATGGCGGGCGGCTATCGCGGCGACCTGCGGATCGGTCTGTTCGACCGGGCGGCGACGGTGGAACGCCCCGGCGGCAGCGAAAAGCGCGAGCTTCGCGACCGGGCCGAGTTCGCGGCGCTTCTGCGCGACCGGCTGGGCATCGCCGCGCCGGAGGCCGCGCTCGACCAGGCCTGGGCACGGCTGGCGGGCGCCAAGGCCGCTCAGAAGGTATAGCCGAACCGCGCGATATCCTCGGCGCAGAGCCGCGCCACCCGCGCGGCGGAGTCCGCGTCGTAGTAGCGCCGCCAGTCCGGGTCGCGCGCAGAGGGATTTGCCCGCGGCAGCGTCAGGCGGAACCCCAGATGGTCGAAGAAGGGCTCCGCATCCGTCCCGAAGGCCTCGAGCCGGATATAGAGCGAGGCGCGCTCGCGCCCCCGCGCGTCGGTCATGTGCGCCGCATAGGGCTGCGCACGCAGGCTCGCCTCGGTCTGCGGATGGGCCAGGAAGTCGGCGAAGCTCAGCCTTGCGGCGAGCCGGACCGCCGGGTGGTCGAAACGCTGCGCGCGCAGCCAGTGGTAGTAGCTCACCATGCGGTCCCAGGGGTTACGCACCAGCGTCACGGTGAAGAAATCCTCGAGCTCTTCCGCGTCCACGACCCCCTCGATGTCCGCGAGCGTCGAATGCTTCCACAGGCGCCCGCGCGGCGCGAGCCCCTTCAGCCGGCCGCGTCGCCGCCGCGCCTTGGGCGTGTCGCCGATCAGCAGGTCGTCGGCCATCGCCCGCGCCTCGAGCGCAAGCGCCAGCGCCGTCCCCCCGGTCTTGGGGATGTGGACGAAGATGTAGCGCCGCCCGCGGGAGACGATCATCGCGGCTCTCGCAGGCGCAGCGCCACCAGCGTCCCCGCCGCGGCGATCATGACGATTCCCGCGACCTGCTGCAGGCCCGGGACATGCCCGAAAAGCAGCCAGGCGAAGACGGGGGCGGAGATGAAGGCGGCGTATTCGAAGGGGGCGATGTAGCTGGGCTCGCCCAGCTGATAGGCGCGGATGATGAGCCCCACCCCGATCAGCGAGCCGACCGCCTGCAGCAGGATCCAGGGCGCGACCTCCCCCATCGCCCAGCTCCAGCCGCGCAGCAGGAAACCCTCGGCGCCCGGCGCGGCCGCCGGCTGCGCGAGACCGATCAGCAGGAGCGCCACCGCGCTCACCGCCATCTGGCACAGGATGATCCCGCTGAGCAGCGTGAGCGCGGTCTCGCGCGCGCAGATCGTGTTCGTCGCGATCATGCCGATGGCGTAGAAGACGCCGCCCGCCACCGGCATCAGGATCACCGGCGACAGATGCGCGGGATCGGGGTCCAGCACCACGATCAGCCCCAGAAAGCCCAGCGCCACGGCCCCCGCACGTCCCCAGCCCACGCCGCGCCCCAGCACGAGCGCCGTGATCACGAGGATCCAGATGGGCGAGGTGAAGAGCCCAGCGAGCGCCTGCTCGATGGGGAGAAAGGCGAGCGCCCCGAAATAGAGCGCCATGGCGACCGTCACGACGGCGCTGCGCAGCGCCACGGCGCGCAGCGAGACGGGGCGGATCGGCTGGCGCAGCGCGACGGAGGCGGCCAGCAGGAGCGGCAGACAGATCACGCCCCGCACGAGCTGGAACTGCCACAGCCCCACATCCCGCGCGATCAGGGCGACCACGTTGTCGATCAGCCCGATCACCGCCATCGCCGCGAGCATCGAGAGCGCGCCGGCGGCGGTCCCGCTGCGGGCGGTTTCGGCAACAGTCATGAGGAGACCCCGTCTTGCGGCGCAACATTCTTTCCCTATACCGTCGCCCCCGAAGGGAAAAGGGAGGATCACGGCGATGGGCTGGCTCGCGGACGAGACGGGACTCGACAAGAACGCGGCGAACTTCGTGCCGCTCACGCCGCTGTCGTTTCTCAGGCGCGCGGCCACGGTCTTTCCCGAGCACGAGGCGGTGGTCTACGGCCCCATCCGCCGGACCTATCGCGAATATGCCGAGCGGGTGAGCCGGCTGGCCTCGGCGCTGATGGCGATCGGTGTGAAGCCCGGCGACGTGGTGGCCACGCTCCTGCCCAACGTGCCGCCCCAGGCCGAGGCGCATTTCGGCGTGCCCGCCTGCGGCGCCATCCTCAACACCATCAACGTGCGCCTCGACGCTGACACCGTCGCCTACATCCTCGATCACGGCCAGGCGCGGGTGCTGCTGGTCGATCCGCAGTTCGTCCCCCTCGCGGCAGAGGCGATCGAGCGGATGGAGGGGCCGGCGCCCGCGGTGGTCGAGGTGGCCGACGATCACGCGGGCGTGCATCATCTGGGCGAGTATCCGGAGTACGAGGAGCTTCTGGCCTCGGGCGATCCGGCGTTCGACTGGATCATGCCCGGCGACGAGTGGGAGAGCATCGCGCTCAACTACACCTCCGGCACGACCGGGCGGCCCAAGGGTGTCGTCTACCACCACCGCGGCGCCTATCTGAACGCGATGGGACAGGTGCTGAGCTGGCGCATGGTGCTCTATCCCCGGTATCTCACAATCGTGCCGCTCTTTCACTGCAACGGCTGGTGCCACACCTGGATGATGCCGGCGGTGGGCGGCACGGTCGTCTGCTGCCGCGACATCGCGGCGAAGCCGATCTTCGACGCCATCGCGGATGAAAAGGTCACCCATTTCGGCGGCGCGCCCATCGTGCTCAACACGCTGATCAACGCCAAGCCCGAAGAGCGGCGGGACTTCGACCACGTGGTCGAGGTCTTCACCGCCGGCGCGCCGCCCGCCCCCGCCACCCTCGCCGCGATCGAGCCCATGGGGTTCAACATCACCCATGTCTACGGCCTGACCGAGACCTACGGCCCGGCCACCGAATGCACCTGGGGGCCTCAGTGGGAGGATCTGCAGGGCGACGCGCGCGCGGCGAAGAAGGCGCGGCAGGGCGTCGCCATGCCCTTCATGGAGCATGTCGGCGTGGTGGACGAGGCGGGCCGGCAGGTGCCCATGGACGGGAAAACGCAGGGCGAGATCGTCTTTCGCGGCAACGGCGTGATGAAGGGCTATCTGAAGAACCCCGAGGCGACGGCCGAGGCGTTCAAGGGCGGCGTCTATCACTCCGGGGACATCGCGGTGCAGGATCCGGATACCTACGTCTGCATCCAGGACCGGGCCAAGGACATCATCATCTCGGGCGGCGAGAACATCAGTTCCGTCGAGGTCGAGGGCGTGCTGATGGCGCACCCGGCCGTGCTCCTCTGCGCGGTGGTGGCCAAGCCGGACGAGAAATGGGGCGAAGTGCCCTGCGCCTTCGTCGAGCTCAAGGACGGTGCCGAGGCCGACGAGGCCACGCTCATCGCCTACGCCCGCGAGCGGCTCGCGGGCTTCAAGACGCCGAAAAAGGTCGTGTTCCAGGAACTGCCGAAGACCTCGACCGGCAAGATCCAGAAGTTCGAGCTGCGCAACGTGGCGCGAACGCTCTGAGCGCCCCGCGCCGTCGCACCGGCCGCTTCCCGTTGCCGAGGACGTTCGGCCCCTGCGCAGGCCGCAGGAGGCCCGTCGTCCGGCCCGCTGCACCAAGCGGCCCTCGGAGTCGCGGTCGCGCCATCGCCGCGCGGCGCGCGCAGCCACAAAGCTCTCGGGCCTTCGTCCGCGCGAAGGAGGCACCCGAAGCGACTTACGCGCTTGCACTGATCGATCAGCGCGACGAGCCACGCGCTGCGACCTGCCTGGGATGGAACGATTTGGCCCGGCGCAGCGTTCCTTGCCCTCGCAATTCTCGTGCAGGCCTGAACGGCCCGGACGCCAGCCCCCGACCGTGACGGCTGCGTTCAGGCTCCGGGTGCCGCGCGCTGGTGCGGTGGACCGTGCCGCTTCCCGAGGCGCGACGTGGCGTCGGATTGCCGCGTGCGACATCGCCATGATAGCTTGTGCATCGAATAGCGAGAGGCAGAGCAGAACCCCCACATGACCGCCCTCGAGGACTACGCCCGGCTGGAGGCGACGGGCCTGTGGCGCGCGTCGCCCGACGCGCAGCGGCAGGACGTCGTGGTCTCGCTCGGCGAGGCGAGCCTGACGATCGCGGACATGCAGGACCGCGCACTCGCCCATTGGTCGCTCGCAGCCGTCGCGCGTCTGAACCCCGGCGAGATGCCGGCGCTCTATCATCCCGACGGCGACACCGGCGAGCAGCTCGAGCTCGGGGAAGAGGCCGAGGACATGATCGTCGCGATCGAGCGCGTGCGCCAGGCGGTCGAGCGGCGCCGCCCGCGCCCGGGCCGGCTGCGTCTTGCCGGCGTTCTGGCGGCGCTCGCGCTGATCGGAGCGGTCGCGGTGCTGTGGCTGCCGGGCGCGATGCGCGATCACGCATTGCGGATCCTGCCGCCGGCCAAGCGCACCGAGATCTCCGAAGCCCTGATGACCGAGATCCAGGCGCTGTCAGGGCGCCCTTGCCAGACACCCGAAGGCGAGGCGGCGCTCGACGCGCTGGCGCGCCGCGTGCTGGGCGCGGAGGCCGGCGGGCGGCTCGTCGTGCTCCGCGAGGGCCCTTCGCCCACGGCCAGCCTGCCGGACGGGCGGATCCTGCTCGCGCGCGGGCTGGTCGAGGATCCGCAGGAACCCGACGTGCCGGCGGGCTTCGTGCTGGCCGAAGCCCTGCGTCAGGCCGCGACGGACCCGCTCGACGCGCTGGTGCGCGCGGGCGGCGTCGCGGCGAGCTTTCGCCTGCTCACCTCGGGCACGCTGCCCCAGGATCTGCTGCGGGCCCATGCCCGCGCGCTGCTCACCGAGCCGCCGGCCGCGCTGCCAGACGAGACCTTGCTGGCCGGCTTCGAGGCTGCGGCGCTCAGCGCCAGGCCCTACGCCTATGCGCGCGACGTCACCGGCGAGACGGTGCTCAGCCTGATCGAGGCCGATCCCTTCGCACAGGAACCGCCCCGCCCCGTTCTGAGCGATGCGGACTGGCTGCGGCTTCAGGGGATCTGCGGCGCGTGACGCGCCCGAACGGGCCGCACCCGGCGCTGTCCGGGCATAGCCTGCTCAGAGGTCAGTTGCGCGGGAAGGCATCGTGGAACCCGGCCTGCCGCGCCCGACCGAGCGCCCCCTGCACCTGCGACCGGTTGTCGAAGGGGCCGGCCAGCACGACCTGATAGCGCTTGCCGCCCCGGGTCATCGGCGCCAGCCGCACCGGAAGCCCCATCGACTGAAGCCGCGCCGCCGTGCGCCTTGCGTTCGACGGCACGCCGAAGGTGCCCACCTGCACGAAACGGTGGGCGGGTCCGGTCGCCTCGGGCGCACGCGTGGGCGCCGCCTGCTGCGCCGCGGGCGTCGGGCGGGCGGCGACCTGCGTCTCGCGTGCCTCGGGCTTCGGCACCAGCCGCACGCGGCCGTCGCTGGCCACCCTGACCTGCAGTTCGTCCTTCGCGGCGAGGTAGGCGTTCTGCGTCGCCAGGTCCGTGAAGGGATAGAAGAGCCGCGGGTGCTGCGCGGTCACGTCCTCTCCGCTCGCCCGGTCGACGAGGCGGCGCGGCGTGGTGTTCGTCCAGATCAGAAGCATCTCCGCGCGCCCGTCGAGCGTCTGTTCGGCGCGGCGCGGGTTGAGGCGGCCGTCCTTCCAGGCGGGCTCGTAGCCCTCAGGCACCTCGACCTGCGCCGAGGCGGGCTCGGGCGGCTGCCAGAGATGGCGCGGCAAGACCCGCGCCTCGCCGGAAACCGGGCGGCCCGAGACGCTGCGGTAGACCATGCCGCCATCTGCGCGCGTGCCCTGGTAGCGATAGACGCGCGCGCCCTCCGGCAACGACTCGACCTCCGAGGCGGCGATGATGCGGAAGCTGTAGGGCGGGCGGGCCTGCGGCCCGCAGCGCAGCCGCTCCCCCTCGCGCGCCACGAGGTAGCCCCGGGACAGCGCGCTTCCGCCCGGACACCCCGCGTCCGCGGCTGCCTGCGGCGCGGCCACCACACCGGACCGCGCCGGGCGTTGCGAAGGCTGCGCCTGCCCGGCCGGCAGCGAGGCGACGGTCTCGATCGGGTCGGCGGTCGCCCGCGGGGCGGGTTGCGGTGCGCGCCGCGGAACCTGGATCCGCGTGCGCGCGGGGCGCTGGGCGGGCGGTTCTGCGCGCGGTTCGGTGCGCTGCGGCGCCGCGGCGGTCTCCGTCGGCGCGGGGGTCGCCTCCTGCTGCGGCTCGGGGCGCTCGGGCTCGGCCTCGGCAGGCGTGCTCTCGGCGACCTCGGGCTCCTGCGGGGCGGCGGGTTCCTGCGAGGTCGGCTCCGGCGCCTCGGCGAAGGTCGGCTGGAAGCCGCAGAGCTGCTCGCGGTCGCGGTTCACCCGCGGCACCCAAGTCACGTCGCCGTCGACGCCTGCGCGGATATAGACGCAGCCGCGGCTGTCCACATACTGCCGCCCCTCGTAGGACTCGGGCGGAAACTCCGCCGGCGGACCCGCCGTGTCGAGCGTCTGCGCCAGGCCGGGCACGGCCAGCGCGACCAGACACGCGCCCAGCGCACCGCGCGAAATCACTGTCTTCAGCGTCATGTCATCCCCCACAGATGCCTGGAAAGCATGCCGCAGGACATGCTGCGAGTAAAGCGTTGCTGTGCTTCATTTTGTGCCGAACATGCGATCTCCGGCGTCGCCCAGCCCGGGCAGGATATAGCCCTTGTCGTTGAGCCGCTCGTCGAGCGCGGCGGTCACGATGGGCACGTCCGGATGCGCCTCGGCCATCCGCGCGACACCCTCCGGCGCGGCGAGCAGGCAGAGAAAGCGGATGTCGCGCGCGCCGCGCTCCTTGAGCAGCTCGATCGCCTTGACCGAGGAATTGCCCGTCGCGAGCATCGGATCGACGACGATGACCAGCCGCCCGTCGAGCCCGTCGGGCACCTTGAAGTAATACTGAACGGGCTTCAGCGTGGCCTCGTCGCGATAGAGCCCGATGAAGCCCACCCGCGCCGAGGGCACGAGTTCCAGAACGCCGTCCAGCAGCCCGTTGCCCGCGCGCAGGATCGAGATGAGCGCGAGCTTCTTGCCCGCGAGCACCGGCGCCTCCATCTCCGCGAGCGGCGTCTCGATCAGCTGCGTGGTCAGCGGCAGGTGGCGCGTGACCTCGTAGGCCAGAAGCTGGCTGATCTCGCGCAGGAGGCGGCGAAAGCCGGCGGTGGAGGTGGTCTTCTCCCGCATGTGCGTGAGCTTGTGCTGCACGAGCGGGTGATCGACGATGGTGAGCTGGTCGGGAATCGTGCGGTCTGTCATCGGCGGGTCGTCCTTGCTGGGGCCTCCCCCCTTCGTAAGGCCGCGACACGGCGGCGCAACCCGCTTCGCGCCTCGCCGTCCTGCCGGATCCGTGCGAGACTCCACCCGCTGATCCCCACGGAGGCACCGATGTCCGGCGATCCCCGCTTCTGGAACATGATCGCGCGGCGCTATGCGCGCCGCCCGCTGTCGGACAAGGCCGCCCATGCCGAAAAGCTGCGACTCGCCCGCGTGCGGCTCGCCCCCGAAGATCGCATCGTCGAGCTGGGCTGCGGGACCGGCACGACGGCGCTGGCGCTCGCGCCGCATGTGGCGCGCATCGAGGCCTGGGACATCTCGCCCGCCATGATCGGCATCGCCCGGGAAAGGGGCGCGGGGGTGGAGAACGTCGCCTTCCAAGTCGGCGACACGGAGGCGGCGCTGGCCACCCCCGGCGCCGACGCGATTCTCGCGCACAGCCTGCTGCATCTGCTGCCCGACTGGCGCGATACCATCGCGCGCGTCCATGCGGCGCTCCGCCCCGGCGGACGCTTCTTCTCGACCACCTTCTGTCTCGGCGGGCGCGTCCGGGCGCTGCGCCCCGTCGTGCGGGCCCTCGCTCCGCTGGGCCTGTTCCCCCCGCTGCAATGGTTCACCGCCGAAGAGCTGACCGGCGCGATGGAGGCGGCGGGCTTCGAGCTGGAGCACCGCTGGCAGCCGACGCCGGGCGCGGCGGAATTCGTCATCGCGCGCCGGCCCGGCTGAGCGAAAGGCGCCTGCCCCGGTCAGCCGATCCGCTCGAGCAACCGCGCGCGCAGCGCCTCGTCGCAGAAGGCCGCGCGCGCCGCGGTCCGGTTGAGCTCGGCGAAGACGTCCTCCTCCCAGCCGAAGGCGCGGTTGAGCAGCGCGTATTCGCGTACCATGTCGGTGTGGAAGAAGGGGGGATCGTCGGTCGACACCGTGACCGGGACGCCCGCCGCGCGCAGCCGGTCGATCGGATGCGCCTCCGGCGCCGGATAGAGCCCGAGCGCCAGGTTCGACCCCGGGCAGACCTCGAGCACCACGCCGCGCTCGGCCAGCCGGTCAACGAGCGCCGGATCCTCGACCGCGCGCACGCCGTGGCCGATGCGCGCGACGCCCAGTTCGAGCGCCTCGGCGACCGACTCGGGCCCTGCCCATTCGCCGGCATGCGTGGTCAGCCCCAGCCCTGCCTCGCGGGCGCAGTCGAAGGCCCAGGCGAAATCGCTCTGCCGGCCCATGCGCTCGTCGCCGCCCATGCCGAAGCCGGTGACGAACTCGCCCGCCGTCTCGGCGGCGCAGAGGGCTGCCGCCTTCGCGCGCTCGGGGCCGAAATGCCGGATGCAGGTGACGACCCCGCGCATCGCGACTCCTCGCGCCGCGTCCGCCTGCGCCGCGGCCTCCGCAATAGCCGCGACGTAGTCGCGCCAGGCGGCCACCTCGCCGCCGCCGCAGAAATCGGGGCTGAGGAAGGCCTCGGTATAGATCACCCCTGCCTCGGCGCTGCGTTCGAGCACGGCGCGCGTGAGGCGCGCGTAGTCCTCCGGCGTGCGCAGGACGCTGGTGGCCGCCTCGTAGACCTCGAGGAAATGCTTGAAGCCGTGGAAGGCATAGGCGCCGTCGGGGCGGAAGATCCCCGAGAGATCGACATGTTTCTCGGCCGCGAGCCGGCGCACGAACTCCGGCGGCGCAGCGCCTTCGATGTGCAGGTGCAGCTCGATCTTCGGCAGCTCGGCCAGCGTCACAGAAAGCTCCTTCCCGGTCCCTGCGCGGGCACGCCCAGATGCGCGGCCACGCTCGCGGCCACATCGGCGAAGGCGACGCACCCGAGGCTGCCCTTCCCGACCCCCGCGCAGAGCACCGGCACCCGTTCCCGCGTGTGGTCGGTGCCCGTCCAGGTGGGGTCGTTGCCGTGATCCGCGGTCAGGAGCAAGAGGTCGCCCTCGCGCAGCCGCGGCAGCAGCCGCCCAAGCGCCCCGTCGAACCACTCCAGCGCGCGAGCATAACCCGACACGTTGCGCCGATGCCCCCAGAGGCTGTCGAACTCGACGAAATTGGCGAAGGTCAGGCTGCCCTCGGGCGCCCCGTCGACGCAGTCGCCGAGATGGGCCATCAGCTCGGCATCGGTCCCCTTCCGCAGCGCGTCGATGCCCGACATCGAGAAGATGTCGCCGATCTTGCCCAGGCCGATCACCCGTCCCCCGGCCTGCTGCACCCAGTTGGTCAGCACCGGCGCCGGCGGCGCCATGGCGTAGTCGCGACGGTTGCCCGTGCGGGTGAACCCGCCCCCGGGATCGCCCAAGAAGGGCCGCGCGATCACGCGGCCCACCCGAATCGCGTGCAGCCGCGGGGCGAGCGCCTCGCACAGCGCCAGCAGCCGGTCGAGGCCGAAGGCCTCTTCGTGCGCCGCGATCTGAAAGACGCTGTCGGCCGAGGTGTAGCAGATCGGCCAGCCCGTGCGCAGATGCTCCGCGCCGAGACGCGCGAGGATCTCGGTGCCCGAGGCGTGGCAGTTGCCGAGGATGCCTTCCGTGCCCGCCAGCCGGCAGACCTCGGCCACCAGATCGTCGGGAAACGCGGGCACGGTGTCCGGGAAATGGGTCCATTCCCACGGCACCGGCAGGCCCGCGAGCTCCCAGTGCCCCGAGGGCGTGTCCTTGCCCGCGCTCGCCTCGGTCGCCGCGCCCCACAGACCCTCCGATGCGCCCCCGAGGCCCGGCGCCTCCTCGCCGCTGGCGAGCCGCACGGCGGCGCCCAGCCCCAGCCCGTCCAGCACCGGAAGGTGCAGCGGCCCGCTGCGGCCCTCCTCGGCCTGCCCGCGCGCGCAGGCCTGCGCGATATGCGCGACGGTATTGGCGCCGGTGTCCGGGCGACCCGCATTGAAGAAGCGATGCGCATCCGGCGCGCCGCCGATCCCGAGGCTGTCCATCACGACCAGAAAGGCGCGCGTCACGGCGCCACACGCTCCGCCACAAGCGGCGGCGCTTCCCCGGCCGCCCCCAGCCGGATCGCCGCGCGCACCGCGCGCACGGCGGCCTCCGCCTGGCCCTCGCGCGCGGCATGGACGCGGGCGAGGGGCTGCCCCTTGTCCACGCGCGCGCCCAGGGCCACGACCTCCGACAACCCCACCGCCGGGTCCACGCGGTCGCTCTCGACCTTGCGCCCGCCGCCCAGATCCACGACGGCGAGACCCAGCGCCTCGCCGTCGATCGCGGCGACATGCCCCGCCCCGGTCGCGGGAACCTCACGGATCACCGGCGCCTCGGGCAGGAAGCGCCGCCAGTCCTCGACGAAGGCCACGGGCCCGCCCATCGCCGCCACCATCCGGCCGAAGCGCTCCGCCGCCGCGCCCGAGGCGATCGCCTCGGCGATGCGGCCCGCGCCCTCGGCCGCCTCGCCCGCCCCGCCGGCGCGCGCCAGCGCCTCGCCGCCCAGCGCGACGGTCAGATCATGCAGCCGCCCCCGGGCCGCACCGGTGAGCACCTTAAGCGCCTCCTCCACCTCGAGCGCGTTGCCCAGTGCCGGCGCGAGCGGCTGGCTCATGTCGGTAACCAGCGCCGAGGTCCGGCAGCCGGCGGCGTTGGCCGTCGCGACGAGCGCCGCGGCCAGCGCCTCTGCCGCCTCGCGCGTTTTCATGAAGGCGCCCGAGCCCAGCTTGACGTCGAGCACCAGCGCGTCGAGCCCGGCCGCGAGTTTCTTCGACAGGATCGAGGCGGTAATCAGGTCGAGGCTCTCCACCGTGCCGGTCACGTCGCGCACGGCGTAGAGCCGCCGGTCGGCCGGCGCGAGCTCGGCGCTCGCCGCGGCGATGGCGCAACCCGCGCGGGCGACCACCTGGCGGAGCTGGCGCTCCTCCAGATCCACGCGCAGCCCCGGAATCGCCTCCATCTTGTCGAGCGTGCCGCCGGTATGCCCCAGCCCCCGCCCCGAGATCATCGGCACGAAGACGCCGCAGGCCGCGAGCGCAGGCGCCAGAACGAGGCTCACGCAGTCGCCCACACCGCCCGTCGAATGCTTGTCGACGACCGGCCCGTCGAGATCCCAGGCCAGCACCCGCCCGCTGTCGCGCATCGCCAGCGTCAGCGCCGTGCGGGCCTCCGGCGAGAGCGGCGCGCGGCAGACCCCCATGGCGAAGGCGCCCGCCTGCGCGTCGGACATCCGCCCGTCGGCCAGCGCCGCCGCGGCCCAGGCCAGCGCCTCGGGCGCCGGCGCCTCGCCCCTGCGGAGCGCCGAGAGAAGCGCGCGCGCCTCCATTCAGTCGGTGGCCATGTGCGCGGTCCCGAAGGCGCCGGGCAGCAACGCGCCCAGCGTCATCCGCCGCTCCGCACCGGCGGTCGTCGCCATGACCACCACCACGTCGGACGCCGCGAACTCGGCCAGACGCTGCCGGCAGCCGCCGCAGGGCGAGACCGGCTGCGGACTGTCGGCCACGACATAGACCTCCGCGATCCGGGTCTCACCCGCCGCCACCATGGCCGCGATCGCCCCCGCCTCGGCGCAGGTGCCCTCCGGGTAGGACACGTTCTCGACGTTGCAGCCCACATGCAAACCGCCGCCCGCGCCGCGCAAGGCAGCACCGACCGCGAAGCCCGAGTAGGGTGCGTGCGCCCGCGCACGCACCGCCAGCGCCGCCTCGCGAAGATCCATCACAGCCTCCCTGTCACACCCGGACCCACAGTCTTGCGGCGGGTAGAGGCGCGTTGCAAGCGCCTCCGGGGACGCGGTCAGCAATCGCGCGCCCGCCCCCGGTCTTCTCCTTGCGTCAAATATCCCGGGGGAGTCGCGCGTCCCGCGCGACGGGGGCAGCGCCCCCACCGCACGAAGTGCCAGAAGACGTGCGGCCGCAAGGCCGCGCCGCTTGGCTCACGCCGCGGTGACCCGCGCCGCGCTCTCCCAGGTGCCGGCGTTCTCGAGGATGCGCTCGGGCGTCTCGAAGGCCTCGCGCAGAAGCCGCTCGTAGAGCGCGCCCTCCGACGCGCGGTCGAGCGGCGCCTCCTCGCCGGAGACGATCCGCAGCGCCTCCTCCAGCGCGGCCACGGTGCCCGAGCCCTCGTCGAACTGCGCCTTCTTGCGCCAGACGAGGCTCTCGGGCAGCAGGTCGGCCACCGCCTTGCGCAGGATCCATTTCTCCGTCGTCTCGCCCGTGCTCTCGACCGCCTCCGGGTCGGTGCGCCGCATCTTCAGCGTGGCGGGGATCGACTGCGCGAAGTCGATCAGGTCGCGGTCGAGGAAGGGCGTGCGCGCCTCCAGGCTCTCGGCCATGGTCACCCGGTCCACGCGCTGCAGGTTGATGTTGTGCATCGCGTTGAGCGAGCGGGTGAGCTCCTGCGCGAGCTCGTGGGGGTGGTCGGCATACCCGTGGTGGTAGGTGTAACCGGCGAAGAGCTCGTCCGCCCCCTCGCCCGTCAGCACCGCCTTGACGTGGCGCGCGGCGAGGCGGGCGGCGAAATGCGTCGGCACCGCGGAGCGCACGAGGTCCACGTCGGCGCTTTCGAGGTGGTAGATCACATGCGGCAGCACGCGGGCAACGTCCTCTGCCGTGAAGACCTCCTCGTAATGGTCCGAGCCGATGTGCGCGGCCACCTCGCGGGCGGCGCGCAGGTCGTCGCTGCCCTCGGTCCCCACCGCGAAGGTCTTGAGCCGGTAAGGAGAAAGCCGCGCGGCCAGCGCCGCGATGATCGAGCTGTCGAGCCCGCCGGAGAGGAAGCTGCCCACCTCCACGTCGGCGACCATCCACTTCGCCACCGCCTCTTCCAGCACCAGCCGCAATTCGCCCGCGACCGCCTCGATGTCGAGCCCCGGCTCCTCCTCGGCCGCGCCGTGGGGCGTGCGATACCATTGCCGCATCCCGTCGTGGCTGTCGTAGAGCATGCCCGGCGGGATCGACTCGACGTGGTCCACCTCGATCCCGTCGAAGGCCTTGAGTTCGCTGGCGAAAGCCACACCCTCGCCGATGCGCGCCATGTAGAGCGGCTTGATGCCGAGCGGATCGCGCGCGGCGATGATCCGGTTCCGCGTCGCCAGCACGAAGGCGAACATGCCGTCGAGCTTCGCGATCCAGCGCAGCTCGCCGGTGCGGAAGAGATGCAGGATCGACTCGCTGTCGCTCTCGGTCTCGAAGGCCGATTCGCCCAGGATCGCGCGCAGGTCGGCGTGGTTGTAGATCTCGCCGTTGGCGACCAGCAGGTCGCCCTTGTCCCAGATCGGCTGGCGCCCGTCCTGGGGCCCGATGATCGAGAGGCGACAATGCGCCATGACGACCGGCGCCCCCTGCCCGCGCACCACCTCGACCGCGTCGGGGCCGCGATGGGCGATCCTGCGCACCATCCTCTGGGCCAGATCCTCGTCGCCGATCTTCCACAGGCACACGAATCCGCACATCGCTCCGCTCTCTCGCTGCGCCCCGCCGACGCCACCGCCGCCGGGCGCGAAAGCGCCCGGCCGGACGGCGGGTCGATATGGGGCTGGGGCTGTTCGTGCCTCCTAGGGTAAGGGCTCCCGCCCCCCGCACAAGGGCGCAGGCGACGGATTCCCGTCACGAAATGTCGCTTTTCGACCTTTCGCGGGGTGCGCCTCTGCGCCACTGCCGGACAGCGCGCGCCCGTTGCACCGTTTCGGGAACTGGACGACAGTGCCTCCGCCAGAGGGAGGAGCCCGCCCATGACCGACAGCACGCGCGAGGCGCTGCGCGCCGCGGCGCTGGCCTATCACGCCGAGCCGAAGCCCGGAAAACTCGAGATCCGCGCGACCAAACCGCTGGCCAACGGCCGCGACCTGGCGCGGGCCTATTCCCCGGGCGTGGCCGAGGCCTGCCTCGAGATCGCGGGCGACGAGACGGCCGCGGCGCGCTACACTACGCGCGGCAACCTCGTGGCGGTGGTCACCAACGGCTCGGCGGTGCTGGGGCTGGGCGACATCGGCGCGCTGGCCTCCAAGCCGGTGATGGAGGGCAAGGCGGTGCTCTTCAAGAAGTTCGCCGGCATCGACTGCTTCGACATCGAGGTGAAGGAGTCCGACCCCGAGCGGCTCGCCGATATCGTCTGCGCGCTGGAGCCGACCTTCGGGGCGATCAACCTCGAGGACATCAAGGCGCCCGACTGCTTCATCGTCGAACGCCTCTGCCGCGAGCGGATGAACATCCCGGTCTTTCACGACGACCAGCACGGCACAGCGATCGTCGTGGGCGCGGCGGCGACGAACGCGCTGCGCGTGGCGGGCAAGCGGTTCGAGGACATCAAGGTGGTTTCGACCGGCGGCGGCGCGGCCGGCATCGCCTGCCTGAACATGCTGCTGAAGCTCGGCGTGAAGCGCGAGAACGTCTGGCTCTGCGACATCCACGGGCTCGTCCACGAAGGCCGCGACGTGGACATGAACCCCGAAAAGGCCGCCTTCGCGCAGGCCAGCGAAAAGCGGACCCTGTCCGAGGTGATCGAGGGCGCGGACCTCTTCCTGGGGCTCTCGGGACCAAGGGTCCTGACACCCGAGGACGTGGCGCGCATGGCCGACCCGCCGATCCTCTTCGCGCTCGCCAACCCCGAGCCCGAGATCATGCCGGAGGAGGCGCGCGCCGTGGCCCCCGACGCGATCATCGCGACGGGGCGCAGCGACTACCCCAATCAGGTCAACAACGTCCTCTGCTTTCCCTTCATCTTCCGCGGCGCGCTGGATGCCGGCGCGACCGAGATCAACGACGCCATGCAGATCGCCTGCATCGAGGGCATCGCCGAGATCGCGCGCCAGACCACCAGCGCGGAAACCGCCGCCGCCTACCGTGGCGAGGCGCTGACCTTCGGGCGCGACTACCTGATCCCCAAGCCCTTCGACCCGCGGCTCTCGGGCGTGGTGGCCACGGCGGTGGCGAAGGCGGCGATGGACAGCGGCGTCGCCGCGCGCCCCATCGACGACCTCGACGCCTACAAGCGGCGGCTGGAGGCCAGCGTCTTCCGCTCCGCGCTGCTGATGCGGCCAGTCTTCGAGGCCGCGGCGACGGCCCGGCGGCGCATCGTCTTCGCGGAAGGCGAGGACGAGCGCGTGCTGCGCGCGGCCCAGGCGATCCTTGAAGAGACGACCGAGACGCCGATCCTGATCGGCCGCCCGGAGGTGGTCGAGCGGCGGGCCGAACGCTACGGGCTCCAGATCCGCCCGGGCCGGGACGTCGAGATCGTGAATCCCGAGAACGACCCGCGCTATCGCGACTACTGGCAGACCTATCACGAGCTCATGGCGCGGCGCGGCGCGACGCCCGACATCGCCCGCGCGATCATGCGCACCAACACCACCGCGATCGGCGCGGTCATGGTGCACCGCGAGGAAGCCGACAGCCTGATCTGCGGCACCTTCGGCGAATATCGCTGGCACCTGAATTACGTCACGCAAGTGCTTGGGCGCGGTGGATTTCGCCCGCACGGCGCGCTCTCGATGATGATTCTCGAGGACGGGCCGCTCTTCATAGCCGATACCCATGTCCATGCCGACCCGGCGCCCGAGCAGATCGCCGAGGTGGCGATCGGCGCGGCGCGGCACGTCCGGCGCTTCGGGCTGACGCCCAACATCGCGCTCTGTTCGCAGTCTCAGTTCGGCTCGATGGCCGAGGGCACCGGCGCGCGCATCCGCGCCGCGCTCGAGATCCTCGACGCGCAGGAGGCCGATTTCGCCTACGAGGGCGAGATGAACATCGACGCGGCCCTCGACCCCGAGCTGCGCGCCCGTGTCTTTCCAGAGAACCGGATGCAGGGCGTGGCGAACGTGCTGATCTTCGCCCATGCCGATGCGGCCTCGGGCGTGCGCAACATCCTCAAGATGCGCGCGAACGGGCTCGAGGTGGGGCCGATCCTGATGGGCATGGGCAACCGCGCGCATATCGTGAGCCCCGCGATCACCGCGCGCGGGCTGCTCAACATGGCCGCCATCGCCGGCACGCCGGTGGCGCACTACGGCTGAGGCGGCCGCTCGGGCGGCGCGCGGCACGTCCTCGCGCGCAGACCGAGATCGGCGAGTTCGTCGTCGCTCATGTCGGTGAGGCGCAGAAGCGCGCGATAGCTGTCGTAGCCGTCGCGCAGCGCGGCCAGCGCCCGCGCAGGCAGCCGCCGGGTCCGCCCGGCCGACGGCCCCGCGGCCAGCGGCTGTTCCGGGCGCGGGCGCCATTCGCGGAACAGTCCGGCGTTGGGGCAGAAGCCGGGCGGCGCGGCGCCGGGCCGCGCCCCGGCGAGCCAGGCCTCGCAAGCCTCGGTGACGCGGCAGCTCTGGCAGCGGATCACGGCGCGGCGCAGCGCGGCCGCGCCGCAGCCGTGCCCCAGCCGGTCGAGATCCGCCCCGGTGGTCCGGCTCATGTCGCCGAAAAACCGGCTGCGCCGGTCGAGCCAGCGGGCGATCGCGGAAAACAGCCGCGGCGCGTGCATGAGGGTCGCCATCCTCGCCTCCCTGTTCACGGATTGCCGTGCGAGCCTGCGCCGCCTGCCGGCCCCGGTCCCTGCGCGGACGCAAACGCGCGTCCGCGCGGCGGGGTTCAGGGATCGAAGATCAGGCAGGTCGTGGTGGCGAAGGCGAGCGTCCGGCCCGCCGCATCCAGAAGCCGCCCTTCCGCCGTTCCGGTGCGCTGGCCGATGGTGACGAGCCGACCCTCCGCCGCGAGCGGGCCTGCGCCGGGCCGGATCGCGCGCGTGAGGTTTATCTTGGCCTCGAGCGTGGTCGAGGCGCGCCCGGCGGGCCGGGCGCTGTCCACCGCGCAGGCCATCGCGGTGTCGAGCACCGTCATGGCGAAGCCGCCATGCACCACGCCGGCGGGGTTGAGGAACCACTCGGGCGGGCTGACGCGCCAGCGCACAGCGCCCTCCTCGGCGTCGAGCAGCTCCATCCCCAGGTGCCCGGCCACCGGCGGATAGGGAACGGTGCCCGCGATGCAGCCGCGCAGGAAGTCGAGTCCGCTCATGGCCTGCAGTTCCTCGGGCGGCAGCAGGCCGGTGCGCCGGGGCGCCGCGCTCATGCCGGGCCGCCCTCGGGATCCTCGATCTGCAGGCGGTGCAGATCGGCATAGACCCCGCCGCGCGCGAGCAGATCCTCGTGCCGCCCGGTCTCGACCACGCGCCCCTCGTCCATGACCACGATCCGGTCGGCGTCGCGCACCGTGGAGAGACGATGCGCGATCACGAGGGTCGTGCGCCCCTCGCTCAGCCGCTCGAGCGCCTCCTGCACCATGCGCTCCGACTGGGTGTCGAGCGCCGAGGTGGCCTCGTCGAGCAGCAGCACCGGCGTGTCCCGCAGCAGCGCCCGGGCGATCGCCACGCGCTGCCGCTGCCCGCCCGACAGGTTCGAGCCGCGCGGCCCCACCGGCGTGTCGAGCCCGCGCGACAGCCGCGGCAGGAAGTCGGTGACATGCGCGGCGTCGAGCACCTCCTGCAGGCGGTCGTCCGCCACGTCCTTCCGGCCGAGCAGGATGTTCTCGCGCAGCGTCTCGTCGAAGAGCAGCGCGTCCTGGCTGACGACCGAGAAGAGGCGCCGCAGATCGCCCAGATCGAGATCCTGCACCGGCACGCCGCCCACGGTGACGCGGCCCGATTGCGGGTCGGCGAGCCGCGTGAGCAGATTGAAGACCGAGGACTTGCCCGCGCCCGACGGCCCGACGAGGGCGGTCTTCCTGCCGGCCTCGGCGGTGAAGCTCGCCCCGCGCAACGCGGCGGCGTCGCCGTAGTCGAGATACACCTCCTCCAGAACGATCTCGGGCACGCCCTGCGGGCGCTGCGCGGGATGGGCGGGCGAGGTGAGCGCAGGCTCGGTCGACAGCAGCTCCTTGATGCGCTCGATTCCGGCCGCGGCCACCTGCCAGACGCCGCTGATGTTGCCCAGCCGGCGCACGGGATCGAAGGCGAGCCCCATCGCGGCGAAGAACGACATGAAATCGCCCACCGTCTTCTCGCCCGCGATGATCTCGGCGCCGCCGTAGAAGAGCACCCCCATGAAACCCAGCCCCGACATGATGTCGATGAGCCCGGGGATCATCGCCTGTCCGGCGGCGGAGCGGGTCTGGGTGCGGACCCGCTCGCGCGTGAGCCGCGCATAGCGGGCCGCCTGGTACTCCTCGAGCGTGTTGAGCTTGACCGGCACGATGCCGAGGAAGATCTCGTTGAGCCGCGTCGAGAGCCCCGCCGCCACGTCGCGCGCGCGCCGCGCCTGACGGCGCACGTAGCGCTGCAGCAGGATGAGCGGCGCGAGCAGGATCGGCGCGCCGACGCAGGCGATCAGCGTCCAGACCCAGTCGACCCCGAGCGCCACCGAAAACAGCGCCACCACCGCGACGAGGTCGCGGCCGGCGCCGGTCAGGATCGTGCGCCAGACCTTGTTGATCGAGTTCACGTCGCCCTCGATCCGCTGCATCAGGTAGCCCGGCGGGTGGCTCTGGTGAAAGCTGCCGTCCAGGCGCATGAGGTGGCCGACGAGATCGGCCCGGATCTGCGCGGCGGACAGTTCCGACAGGCGCGTGAGCAGCACGCGATGCGCGACGCTGGCCAGGCCGCGGACCGCGAAGATGCCGAAGAAGGCGAGCGCGACCCAGGGGATCGCCTCGGCCTCGCCGCCGACGAAGATCCGGTCGAACATCGGCTTCATCATCCAGCTCAGCAGACCGAGCGTGCTGCCCTCGATGACCATGAACACCATGGCGGCGGCCAGAAGCGGCCAGCGCGGCCAGAGATAACGGCGCCAGAGCCACGCGAAGAGGCCGCGCGGATGCGGGGCGTCGTCATCGGTCATGCCAGGTCCTGCGGCGGGCGGCGCGCGTCGAAGCCGGCCTGGATGGCCTTGTGGTCGTATTCGCGGGCGATCCAGTCCTCGAAGGGGATCGCGCCGCGCCCGAGCCGCGCCGCGTAAACGTCGAGGATATAGTCCTGAACGCCCGTCCGGGTGCCCTTGAAGTGGATGTACTTCAGGCCGAGCTGCGCCTTGGCCTCTTCCACCGGCACGCCCTCGAAGACCATGAGATAGACCGCGGCGGCGAAGCCCGCCCGGTCGGCGCCGGACTTGCAGTGGAACAGAAAGGGGCGTTCCGCGGCGCGCATGGCGTCGATCACCGCCTGGATGCGCGCGCGCGATGCGGTCTGTCGCGCCCAGAGCTTGGCGTTGACCAGCGTCAGGCCGAGCGCCTCGCAGCTCTCCTTCTCGAAGAGATACTGCGCGTGCTTGTCCTCGCCGCGCAGGTTGATGACGGTGCGCACCCCCATGTCGCGGTAGCGCGCGAAGCGCGCATGCGTGGGCTGGTTCGAGCGGTAGACGCCCGGCGCCACCTCGAAGAAGTTCGTCCAGACCGTGCGCAGCGCGGCGTGGTCGAACATGTGGTAGTGCAGCCAGGCGAGACGGCGCTGGCCGGGCGTCGAGATGTCCGTGCCGAAGGACCTTCGCAGCATGCGTTCCCGGTCGTCCAGCCAGCTCCAGATTTTCGTCAGCATCGGGAGGGCGCCTGTCATCGCTGCCCGCCGTTTAGAGGCTCGGGCCGGCGCTGGCAAGCGCGGCGCCCGCGCCGGGGCGTTGACGCCGGCCGGGCGCCGGGTAGTGTCGCGCGGCCGCCACCGGAGTCGCAGTTCATGACGCTTTCGCAAGGCCGACCCTATCTCGCCATTCCGGGCCCTTCGGTGGTGCCGGACAGGGTACTCGGGGCGATGCACCGGGCCGCGCCCAACATCTACGAGGGCGACCTCATCGAGATGACCGCCGGCATCGCGCGCGATCTGCGCGCCGTGGCCCGCACCGAGGGCGAGGTGGCGATGTACGCCGCCAACGGCCACGGCGCCTGGGAGGCGGCGCTCGCGAACACGCTGGCGCCGGGCGACAAGGTTCTCGCGCTGGCCACAGGCCGCTTCGGCGAGGGCTGGGCGCAGATGGCCGAGGGCCTGGGGCTCGAGGTGGAGCTGCTCGACTTCGGCAAGCGCGCCGCGGTCGATCCCGACCGCCTGCGGGAGGCCTTGCGCGCCGACCGGGGCGGCCGGATCCGGGCGGTGCTGGTCACCCATGTCGACACGGCGAGTTCGGTGCGCAACGACGTCGCGCTGCTGCGGCGGGTGCTCGACGAGACCGCGCACGGCGCGCTTCTCATGGCCGATTGCATCGCCTCGCTGGCCTGCGACCGCTTCGAGATGGACGCCTGGGGCGTGGACGTGATGGTGGCCGGCAGCCAGAAGGGCCTGATGGTTCCG
This sequence comes from Rhodosalinus halophilus, assembly GCF_003298775.1. GTDB lineage: Bacteria > Pseudomonadota > Alphaproteobacteria > Rhodobacterales > Rhodobacteraceae > Rhodosalinus > Rhodosalinus halophilus. The sequence continues at coordinate 317,370 of NZ_QNTQ01000001.1, forward strand.
CCCGGCATGGCCTTCGTCTTCTTCAACGCCCGCGCAGCGGCCGCGCGGGCGCGGCTGCCGCGCGTGAGCCGCTACTGGGACTGGGCGCCGCGCGCCGCGCCCGAGCATTTCTACCAGTATTTCGGCGGGACCGCGCCCACGCATCACCTCTTCGGCCTGCGCGCGGCGCTCGACATGATCGCCGAGGAAGGCCTTGAGCACGTGCTCGCACGGCACGCCACGCTCGCCCGCGCGATCTGGGCCGCGTGCACGCGCTGGGGCGCAGGCGGACCGCTCGAGCTCAACATCGCCGATCCCGGACTGCGCAGCCATGCGGTGACCGCGCTGCGCATCGGCGCGCCGCACGGCGAGCGGCTGCGCCGCTGGATGGCCGAGGAAGCGGGCGTGACGCTCGGCATCGGCCTCGGCATGGCCGAGCCCGGCACGCCGGAGGCCGGCGGCTTCTTCCGCATCGGTCACATGGGCCATGTGAACGCGCACATGGTTCTGGGGCTGCTGGCCTCGCTCGAGGCCGGGATGCGCGCGCTGTCGATCCCCTTCGCGGCCGGCGGCGCGGCCGCCGCCGCCGAGGTCGTGGCACGGCCGGCCGAGACCGCGGGCGCCGAAACAGCGCAGCGTTCGACGGCCTGAGCGCGCCGGACCGGGAACCCCGGCCCCTCCCCTTCCGTTGCTCTTCCGAACCGCGCGCCCGGCCGACCGGGCGACCATCCCGATGCCGGCGCGCCGCGCCCGGCGCAGACCGAAGGAGGAGGACATGACGAAGTTCACGACGACTGCGGCGCTCTTCGCCGCCACGGCGCTGACCGCTGCGCCCCTTGCCGCGCAGGACGAGCAGGCGGACATGACCGCGCCGATCCAGGATGCGGAGGTTGTGCCGCTCACGCAGTGGACCTACGACGACCTCTATGCCGAGGGCGTGAGCGCCGAGGCCTTCATCGACGACATGGAGGTCTACAGCCCGAACGGCGAAGAGATCGGCGACATGGAGGATATCATCCTGAGCCCGGAGGGCGACGTGATCGCGATCGTCGCCGAGGTCGGCGGCTTCTGGGACATCGGCGACACCCATGTCAGCGTGCCCTTCGAGGAGGTCGAGATGACCGACGACGGCGAGGGCATCACCGTGCCGGTGACCGAGGAGACCGTCGAGGACTACGATTTCGCCGCCGACACCTTCGACCCGCAGGCAATGTCGGACGAGACCATGCCCGGCGTCGACGACGCCATGTTCGCGCCGCGCGCCTGGCGCGCGAGCGAGCTGATCGGCGACTACGCAAGGCTCCGCGACGGCGACACCTTCATGAATTACGGCTACGTCAGCGACCTGGTGCTGAGCGAAGGCCAGGTCGAGGCCGTGGTGGTGCAGCCGACCGGCGCCTACGGCGGTGTCGGCTACCGCGCCTATCCCTACTACGGCTACGCGGACGGCGCCGGCTGGACGGCCGGAAGCCCCTACTACGACATGCCCTACCGCGAACAGGACGTGGAGGACATGCAGCGCTTCGACTACGGCGACTTCACGAGCTGAGGGCGCATCCCCGACGCGAAAGGCCCCGTGCGCGACGCGCGGGGCCTTTTCTCTGCCCTGCCGCAATTCGGGCGCAGCGATGGTCCACGCTCAATGCGTCCACATACCCCGCCGGTCGGTGGCGAAGTTCTCGCCGTAGCCGCGCGGGCGGATGTTGGTCCGGCGCTTGTGCGGCTCGAAAACCTGCGCGTCGATGCCGTGCTCGCGCGCGTAATCGATCGCGGCCTCCTTGGTGTCGAAGGTCAGCCGCACCTGCGCCTGGGTGTCCGCCGAGGACGTCCAGCCCATCAGCGGATCGACCTCGCGCGGCTGATCGGGGGCATACTCCAGCACCCAGTGCCTGGTCTTGGCCGTGCCGGAGGAGGTGGCGGACCGGGCGGGCTGATAGATGCGCGCGGGCATGGGGGCCTCTCTGTTGTCCAGAACGCCTGCGAGATATGGACCAAGGCGGCCCCGCGGACAAGGGCCGCCGCGGCGCCGCGACCGGGCCGGCACGCAGACCTTGGCCATCCGGCCTTTCGCGGGGAGCGAGGGGTGGGTAAAATGCGATCGGCCGAACGGCCAAGGAGCTGCTTGCCGGAAAATCATACATCTTCGGTGTCACTTCAGGCAAACAGAATCGGCTGTTCCGCGCGAATTTCGCGCAGGCTTGAACGCCGCCCGCCAGGCCCCAGCTTGAGGTCTGCACAAGGAGCCCGCCCATGACCGACGCCGCCCTGCACGCCCCCGCCCCCGACGTGCGCGCCCGCCCCAAGCTGGAGGGCGGCAAGCGCTTCGTCATGCACACCGATTTCGCGCCCGCGGGCGACCAGCCCACCGCCATCGCGGAGCTGTCCGAAGGCGTCGAGAGCGGCGAGCGCGACCAGGTGCTGCTGGGCGCCACCGGCACCGGCAAGACCTACACCATGGCCAAGGTGATCGAGGAGACGCAGAGGCCGGCGATCATCCTCGCCCCCAACAAGACGCTGGCCGCGCAGCTTTACGGCGAATTCAAGGGCTTCTTCCCCGACAACGCGGTGGAATACTTCGTCAGCTACTACGACTACTACCAGCCCGAGGCCTACGTCCCGCGCAGCGACACCTACATCGAGAAGGAAAGCCAGATCAACGAACAGATCGACCGGATGCGCCACTCGGCCACCCGGGCGCTCTTGGAACGGGACGACGTGATCATCGTGGCCTCCGTCTCCTGCATCTACGGCATCGGCTCGGTGGAGACCTACGGCGCGATGACCCAGGACCTGAAGGCGGGCGAGTCCTACGACCAGCGCGCCATCATCGCCGACCTCGTCGCCCAGCAGTACAAGCGCAACGACGCGGCCTTCTACCGCGGCTGCTTCCGCGTGCGGGGCGACGTGCTCGAGCTCTGGCCGGCGCACCTCGAGGATCGCGCCTGGCGGCTGAGCTTCTTCGGCGAGGAGCTCGAATCGATCACCGAGTTCGACCCGCTGACGGGCGAGCGCACGGGCACCTTCGAGCAGATCCGCGTCTACGCCAACTCGCACTACGTCACGCCCAAGCCCACGCTGCAACAGGCCATCGTCAACATCCGCAAGGAACTGCGCCAGCGGCTCGACCAGCTGGTGAACGAGGGCAAGCTGCTGGAAGCCCAGCGGCTGGAGCAGCGCACAAACTTCGACCTCGAGATGCTGGAGGCCACGGGCGTCTGCAACGGGATCGAGAACTACTCGCGCTACCTCACCGGCCGCGCGCCGGGCGAGCCGCCCCCCACCCTCTTCGAGTTCATCCCCGACACGGCGATCGTCTTCGCCGACGAGAGCCACGTGACCGTGCCGCAGATCGGCGGAATGTACCGCGGCGACTACCGGCGCAAGTTCACCCTGGCCGAGCACGGCTTCCGCCTGCCCTCCTGCATGGACAACCGCCCCCTCAAGTTCGAGGAATGGGACGCCATGCGCCCGCAGTCGGTCTTCGTCTCCGCCACGCCGGGGCCGTGGGAGATGGAGCAGACCGGCGGGGTCTTCACCGAACAGGTGATCCGCCCCACGGGCCTTCTCGACCCGCCGGTGGAGATCCGCCCGGTGGAGATGCAGGTGGACGACCTGCTCGACGAGGTGCGCAAGGTCGCCGCCCGCGGCTACCGCACGCTCTGCACCACGCTGACCAAGCGCATGGCGGAGGATCTGACCGAATACCTGCACGAGCAAGGGATCAAGGTCCGCTACATGCACTCCGACATCGACACCATCGAGCGCATCGAGATCCTGCGCGACCTGCGGCTGGGCGCCTTCGACGTGCTGGTGGGCATCAACCTGCTGCGCGAGGGGCTGGACATCCCCGAATGCGGGCTGGTGGCGATCCTGGACGCGGACAAGGAGGGCTTCCTGCGGTCCGAGACCTCGCTGATCCAGACCATCGGGCGGGCGGCGCGCAACGCCGAGGGCAAGGTGATCATGTATGCCGACCGCGTGACGGGAAGCATGGAGCGCGCCATCGCCGAGACCGACCGCCGCCGCGCCAAGCAGCTCGCCTACAACGAGGAACACGGGATCACCCCCGCCACCGTGAAGAAGAACGTCGAGGACATCCTCGCCGGGCTCTACAAGGGCGACGTGGACATGAACCGCGTGACGGCGAAGATCGACAAGCCGCTGGTCGGCGCCAACCTTCAGGCCCACCTCGACGGGCTGAGAACGGACATGCGCAAGGCCGCCGAGAACCTGGAGTTCGAGGAAGCCGCGCGCTTGCGCGACGAGATCAAGCGGCTGGAGGCCGTGGACCTCGCCGTCCACGACGACCCGCTGGCCCGGCAGCAGGCGGTGGAGAAGGCCAGCGACGAGGCCGTGGGGAAGAGCGGGCGGTCAACGGCAGGGCGTGCGGGGCAGCGAGGGGGGAACGTGAAGCGGCGGGGGAGGTAGGGTGCGTGCTCGCCACGCACCCCGCGCCATTCCCGGAAAAGGTGCGTGAGATCACGCACCCTACACGTCCGCCGCAGCCGGGCAGCGCCTCACCGGAGCGCGGCATGCCTCCGTCCGATGGACCACCACGGGTGCGTGCGATCACGCACCCTACGCCCGGCCCCATGGCCGGGGCGCACGCCCGTCCTATCTCCCAATCATGCGCCTCGCCCTCGCTCTCTGCCTCCTCGCCGGCCCGCTCCACGCCTGGGAGTTCTCGGCCGATCCCCTCTGCACCCTCTCCCACGCGACGGAGGAGGCGGCGGTGGTCGTGACCCACGATCCCGCCATTCCCGAATACGCCATCACCATCACCCGGGCGGGCGCGCCCTGGCCCGAGGGGCCGGTCTTCGCCATCCGCTTCGACGGGCCGCACGGCCTCACGATCTCCACCACGCGCCACAGCCTGGGCGCGGGCGGGCGCGCGCTCACCGTCACCGATCGCGGCTTCGGCAATGTGCTCGACGGGCTTCAGTTCAACGACACCGCCACCGCACTCCTCGGCGGCGCGGCGGTGCCCTTCCCCCTCGAAGGTGCGGCGGAGCCGGTCGCGCGGTTCCGCGCCTGCGCCGCCGCGCCCGTCGCCTGAGCGTCCTGCGCGCAGGGCCTCCCCGCCAGACTCGGCATCAGGCGGCCGGGAGAGGGATCGTGCGGAGCGCCCCCGGGGGTCTGCTCGCCACGCAACGCGGGCGGTTCCCGTAGGGTGCGTGATATCACGCACCCTACGGGGTCTGGCCGGCGTTTCGGTGCGTGAGATCACGCACCCTACGGCGCGGGCCGCTCAGAAATCGAACAATTCGTCGAGGAAGCCGCCGCGTTTCTTCTTCTTGCGATAGCCGCTGTCGCGGTGGTCCTCGTCATAGACCGGACGGGCGGCTTGCGCCTGCGGGGCCATCTGCGCGGCGCTGCGCTCGATGATCTTGTCGAGTTCGCCGCGGTCGAGCCAGACGCCGCGGCACTGCGGGCAATAGTCGATCTCGACCCCGCTGCGCTCGGTCATCACCAGTTCGGTTCCGTCGATCGGGCACTGCATGGGGCTCTCCTTGATCATCGCGTCCGCCCTCAAGATGGGTCTCGCGCCCCGTCCGGGCAAGGCGGGCCGGCGGCGCGGCCGGCGCGGGCTTCCGCACCGTCAGCCCGGGTGCTAGCCTGCCCGCGGGGAGGACGGGCGATGCAGGCGCCGAGGGCAGAGGCCGGAGACCAGCGCGCGGGGCGCCGGGGATGATTCAGCTTGTCCCGGTCGTGGCGCTGCTTCTGCTGGCCTCGGGGCTGGCCCTCGCCTACGTGATCGGCGGTTCGGCGGTGCTGGCCTTTCTCGCGCTCGACCAGGGGCGCTACCTCGCCATCCTGCCGCAGCAGATCTTCTCGAAGATCGACGTCTTCGCGCTGATGGCGATGCCGCTCTTCATCCTTGCGGGCGAGCTGATGAACCGCGGCGGCGTCACCCGCGTGCTGATCGACGCGGCGATGGTTCTTGTGGGCCGGGTGCGCGGCGGGTTGGGCCACGTCAACATCCTGACCTCGGTGTTCTTCGCGGGCATCTCGGGCTCGGCGGTGGCGGATTCGGCGGCGCTGTCGAACACGCTGGTGCCGGCGATGCGCGAGCGGGGCTATTCGCTGCCCTACGCGGGCGCGATCACCGCGGGCTCCTCGATCATCGGGCCGATCGTGCCGCCCTCGATCATCCTGATCTTCTACGGCGCACTGATGCAGACCTCGGTGACCGCGCTCTTTCTCGCCGGCATCCTCCCGGGGCTGCTGCTGGCGGGCGCGCTCATGGTCGTCAACGCCGTCTGGGCGCAGGCCGCGGGGCATCCGCGGCTGGAGCGGGACGAGGTGCCGCCCGCGGGGCGCACGCTGCTGCGCGCCCTGCCAGCGCTGTCGCTGCCCCTCGTCATCCTGGGCGGGATCGTCTTCGGCTGGATGACGCCGACCGAGGCCGCGGCGGTGGCCGTGCTGGTGGCGCTGGGCGCGGGTCGCTTCTACGGCGGGCTGCCGGCCTCCGAGGTGCTGGAAGCGCTGCGCCGGGCGGCGATGCTGTCGGGCTCGATCTTCATCATCATCTCGGCGGCGGCCGCGCTGGGCTATCTCGCCGCGCTGGAGCGCATCCCGGACATGCTGGGCCAATGGGTGGCCGACATGGGGCTGGGGCCGGTCGAATACATGATCGCGCTCAACGTGCTCTTCCTCCTCGCCGGCATGGTGCTCGACATCCCCGTGGCGCTGGCGCTGCTGGTGCCGCTGCTGGCGCCCGTGGCGCTCGCGCAGGGGGCGGATCCCGTGCACCTCGGGATCGTGCTCTGTTTCAACCTCTGCATCGGGCTGGTCTCGCCGCCGCTCGGCGGCTGTCTGCTGGTGATCTCGGCGGTGACGGGCGTGAACTACTGGCGGCTGGCCGCCGCGGTGCTGCCCTTCGTGGCGGTGCAGATCGGGGTGCTGGCGGTGCTGGTCGGGGTGCCCGAGATCAGCCTCTGGCTGCCGCGGGCCTTCGGGCTCGCGGGAGGCGGTTAGCGAAGTCCAACCAAGGGAGAGAGAGATGAGACACGTCAATCTGCTGAAGGGCGCCACGGTCGCGGCGGCGCTGACGCTCGCGCCGGCCGCGCAGGCCCAGGTCAAGGTCGCGCTCGACAGCCCGCCGGACCTCGAGGGGTCGGGCAGCTATGTCTGGGCGCACAGCTTCGTCAATTACCTGAACGAGAACGGGATGGAGGCCGAGGAGTTCGCGCGCGGCGCGCTGGGCGGCGACGACGAGCTCTTCGACCAGGTGAGCCAGGGGCTGCTGGAAGTCTCCATGTCGCCGCTCAACATCGTCGGCTCGATCGACAAGCTGATCTTCGGGCTGCGGCTGCCCTACTTCTTCAAGGACATGGAAGAGGTGGACCGCGCGCTCGAAGAGGGCGGCATGCTCGAGCGGATCAACGCGGCGACCACCGACGCGGGCGTGCGCGTGCTGTCGGTCAATGTGGTCGGCGAGGCGACCGGCATCTTCAACACGAAAAAGCCGGTCAACTCGGTGGCCGACATGGAGGGGCTGCGGATGCGCGCCCTCGACGAAAGCCAGATCGAGCTCTACCAGGCCTGGGGCGCGACCGGCACCATCGTGAGCTGGGCCGAGGTGCCCAATGCGCTGCAGACCGGCGTGGCCGACGGTTATCTAAATCCCGCCTTCGTCCCGCTCCTCTTCGGGCACACCGACTTCATCAGGTATTTCACCGACGCCCGCATCGCGCCCTCCCTGCGCATCACCATCGCGTCGGAGGACTGGTATCAGGGCCTGAGCGAGGAGGACCGCGCCACGGTGGACGCCGCTGTCGAGGCGGCGACCGAGGCGAACCGCGAATGGCTGGGCACCCAGGCCGCGGTGATCGGCAAGCTGCGCGAGGCGGGCGTCGAGGTCACGGAGCTGTCGGAGGCCGCGCGCGCCGAGTTCCGCGAGGCCTCGGCCACGGCCTACGACAGCTGGCCGCTCTCGGCGGAGCAGATCGACGCCTGGGAAGCCGCCAAGTCGGGGAACTGAGGCCATGCGGGCGGCGGCGCGCGCGCTCGACCGGCTGTCGGCGATGCTCAACGGCATCGCGCTCTGGGGCGCGGTGCTGGCCGTGGCCGTGATGGTCGGCGCGGCGGCGTGGCAGGTCGTCGCCCGCTACATCCTAGACAGCCCGCCCGTCTGGACCGAGGAGGCCGCGCGCCGCGCGATGGTCTGGGCGGGGATGCTTGGGGCCTCGGCCGCCTTCCGCGCGCGCAGCGATCCCACGCTCTTTCCCGCCATGCGCGAGATCGGCGGGGGCCCGGGCCTCGCGCTGGCCACGGTGCGCGGCCTGGGCGTCGTCCTCTTCGCCGCGCCGGTGATCTGGTTCAGCCTCTACGGCCCGAACATGAACCCCGCGCGCGGCTTTCTGGGCCGCAGCCTGGACCGCACGGCCGAGATGATCCCCGTCTCCATGATATGGTTCACCTCGGCCGTGCCCCTCGCCTTCACGCTCATCCTGATCCACCTCGCCGCGGATCTCGCGCTGCGCGCCACCGGCCAGCACGGCCATCCGGCGCAGCCGGCCGATCCCGCCGCCACGGAGCCTGCCGAATGAAAGTCCTGATCGCCGCGCTGATCACCGAGACCAACAGCTTCTCGCCGCTGCCGACAGGGCGCATCGCCTTCGAGGAATCGGGCGTCTTTCACGGCGACGCGACGCGGCACCCGGTAAGCTACCAGACCGGCGCGCTGCATCGTTGGCGCGAGGCCGCCGAGACGCGCGGCTGGGTCGTGGCCGAGAGCCTCGCCGCCGCGGCGCAGCCGGCGGGGCCCACGGTGCGGCCGGTCTACGAGGGCTACCGCGACGAGATCCTGCGGGACGCAGAGACCGCGCAGCCCGACATCGTGCTGCTCTCGCTGCACGGCGCGATGATCGCGGACGGCTACCCCGACTGCGAGGGCGACCTGATCGCGCGCCTGCGCGCGCTGCTGCCCGAGGCGGTGATCGGCGCCACGCTGGATCCGCACTGCCATCTGACCGAGGCGATGCTGGAGAACGCCACGGCGCTCGTCGCCTTCAAGGAATACCCGCATGTCGACATCCCCGCCCGCGCCGACGATCTCTTCGCGATCTGCGCGGATGCCGCGGAGGGGCGGACGCACCCCGTCATGGCGGAGTTCGACTGCCGCATGATCCTCGCCTATCCCACGCCCGAGGGGCCGATGCGCGACTTCGTGGACCGGCTCTTCGAGCGCGAGGCGCGGCCGGGCCTGCTGTCCGTCTCGCTCGCCCATGGCTTCCCTTGGGGCGATCATCCGCGGACCGGCACGCGCGCCTTCGCCGTGGCCGACGGTGACGCGGAGCTGGCGGCGCGCACCGCGCGCGAGGTGGGGATGGACCTCTATGGCCTGCGTCACGCGCTCCACCAGCCGCAGGCCGACATCGCGCAGGCGCTCGAACTCGCCCTGCAGGCGCCCGACGGGCCGGTGGTGCTGGCCGACATGTCCGACAACCCCGGCGGCGGGGCGCCCTCGGACGCCACCTTCCTGCTGCGGGCCATCCTCGAGCGGGGGCTCAGCAACGTCGCCACGGGCATCTTCTGGGATCCGGTCGCGCTGCGGATGTGCCGCGAGGCGGGCGAAGGCGCGACGCTCGATCTGCGCCTCGGCGGCAAGTGCGGACCGATGTCGGGCGACCCGCTCGACCTGCGCGTGACGGTCCGCAAGCTCGCCTCGGGTCTCACGCAGCGCTTCGGGGAACTGCCCGTCTCCCTGGGCCAGGCCGCCTGGATTGAGGCCGACGGCATCGACATCGTGCTCAACGACACCCGCACGCAGACCTTCCACCCCGAGGCCTTCACCGGCCTCGGCATCCCGCTCGCCGACCGCCGGATCGTCTGCGTGAAATCCTCGAACCACTACCAGGCCGGATTCCGCCCGATCGCGGCGCGCATCGTGCCGGTGGCAACGCCGGGCGCCATCACGCCGGACTTCGCCGCGATCCCCTACCGGACCCGCACGCGTGACTATTTCCCGGCCGTCGCGGACCCGCTCGGATGACGGCCCTGATCGAGGCCCGCGACGCCTTCGCGGCGGCGCATCCAGAGGGCCGCGTCGCGCTCGGCGGCCGCGACTGGGGCGTGATCGAGGCCGGCGCGCCGGGCGCGTCCGGCCTCCTGCTCATTCCCGGCACGCTGGGCCGCGCCGACATCTTCTGGCAGCAGATCGCGGCGCTGGAGAGCCGTCTGCACCTCCTCGCGGTGAGCTATCCCGCGACGGGCGACATCGGCGCATGGACGCGCGACCTGCTGGAGCTGACCCGCGCCCGGGGCATGGCGACCTTCGCCGTGCTCGGCAGCTCGCTCGGCGGCTATCTCGCGCAGGCGCTGGCCGATTCCGCGCCCGACCGCGTGTCTCATCTCTTTGCGGCCAACACGCTCGCCTCGGCCGCGGGCCTCGACCAGCGGCCGCCCTATTCCTCGGATCTCGACGCGGCCCCGATCGAGCGGCTGCGCGAGGGTTTCGCGGGCGGGCTGCAGAACTGGGCCGCCGCGCACCCCGAGCAGGCGGGGCTCGTCGCGCTGCTGCTGGGCGAGGTGGGCGGCCGTATCCCGGAGCCCGAACTCCGGATGCGCCTCAAGGCGCTCAAGCAGGCGCCCGAACTGGGGAAGCCTGCGATCGACGGCGCGCGGACGACCGTCATCGAAGCCGCCGACGACCCGCTGATCCCCGCGCCCATGCGCGAGGGCGTGCGCGCCCGTCTCCGGCCCGGCGTCACATGGCGCTTTCGCTGGGGCGGGCACTTCCCCTACGTCGTGCGCCCTCTCGCCTACACGGGCGTGATCGAGCGGACGCTGGGCCTCGCCGACCCGGGCGACGGCGTGCAACGGGGCGCGCTCCGCGAACTCTGATCGCGGCGCGCGCCGTCTGCCGGGCGCTGCCCTCCGCGCTCCGTTCAGCCGTAGACGATCCCCGGCAGCCAGGTGATGATCCCGGGAAAGGCCATGCAGAGCCCCAGCCCCACGATCTGCAGGAAGAGGAAGGGCAGCGCCGCCTTGAAGATGTCGGTCATCGGGATCTCGGGCGGAGCCACGCCGCGCAGGTAGAACAGCGCATATCCGAAGGGCGGGCTGAGGAAGCTCATCTGCATGTTCACGAGGTAGAGCACCCCGAACCACAGCACGAGGTCGTCCTCGCTGCCGAGCCCGAAGGACTCCGCGCCGAGCCCGCGCACGATCGGCACGAAGATCGGCACCGCGAGCAGCAGGATGCCCACCCAGTCGAGGAACATGCCCAGGATCACCAGCACGACCATCATGACGACCAGGATGCCCCAGGGCCCGAAGCCGGTGGCCGCGAGCGCGCCCTCGACGAACTGCTGCCCACCTTCGAGGACGTAGAGGCCCACGAAGATCGTCGCGCCGAACATGATCCAGATGACCATGGCGGAGGCCTTGAGCGTGGTGAGCGAGGCCTCGCGGATGGTCTGCCAGTCGAGCCGGCGGTGGATGGCGGCCACGATGAAGGCGCCGAAGGTGCCGATGCCCGCCGCCTCGACCGGCGTGGCGATGCCGGTGAAGATCACGCCCAGCACGATCACGATGAGCGCGATGGGCGCCGACATGTTGCCCAGAAGGCGGATCTTCTCGCCGCCCGAGATGCGCTCTTCCACCGGAATGGGCGGGCCGAGGCGCGGGTTGATGTAGCTGCGCAGCACGACGTAGGCGACATACATCCCCGACAGCAGCAGGCCCGGAAAGACCGCCCCGATGAAGAGCTCGCCCACCGACTGCTCGGCCACGACCGCGTAGATGATTGCGAGGATCGAGGGCGGGATCAGGATGCCCAGCGTGCCCCCCGCCATGATCGAGCCCATGGCGATCTGGGGGTCGTAGGCGCGCTTGAGCATCGCGGGCAGCGCGATGATCCCCATGGTCACAACCGCCGCGCCGATGACGCCCACCATCGCGGCCAGCACCGTCGAGGCAATGATCGTCGCCGCCGCGAGCCCGCCCTTCAGGCTGCCCAGCACCTTGTAGATGACGTCGAACATCTCGTTGATGATGCCCGCCCGCTCCAGCATCGCCGCCATGAAGATGAAGAGCGGAATGGCCGAGAGCTGATAGTTCGTCATCAGCGGAAAGATGCGGCTGGGCACGATGTTGAGCGCGCGCGCGTCGCCCAGCAGGAACAGGAAGACGCAGGCGAGCCCGCCGGTGACGAAGGCGAGCGGCAGACCCGCCATCAGCAGCACCAGCAGCGAGCCGAACATGATGAGCGTGAGCAGCTCGATTCCGATGTCGAGACCCATGCCTCAGTACCCCCTGACGACGATGCGCAGATCCTGCGCGAGCTTCGAGACGCCCTGCAGCACCAGCAGGAGGCCACCCACCACCATCACCCACTTCATCGGCCAGAGCGGGATCTCCCACTCGTTGAAGCTGATCTCGCCCCAGCGGATGTTGGGATCGGTCCACTGCGACATGTCCCAGTTCGCCGCGACCTCGGCCAGGCTGATCTCGCCGCGCGCCCAGTCCGAGACCAGCGCGTTGCCGGAGGGCACGGCGATCGCGTCCATGGCGAAGGTCCAGGACGTGAAGAGCAGCGTGAAGGCGAAGATGAAGAAGAAGACCGAGGTCAGGATGTCGGTGATCGCCTTTCGCCGTGGCGACATCCGGGCGTAGAATACGTCCACGCGGACGTGGCTCTCGGTCAGCATCGCGTAGGCGCCGGCCACGAGATACTGCATCCCGAACATCAGATACATCGCCTCATGCGCCCAGTTGGTCGGGCTGTTGAAGACGTAGCGGCTGATGACCTCGAAGTAGTAGACGAAGACGGCGATCACCGCCCAGTAGGCCACGAACTCGCCGCAGAAGAGCGACAGCCGGTCGATCCAGCCAGTCCAGCCGGGCGAGACGAAGCGCGCGTCGCCCGCCGTCTCCTCGGCGTCCTCGAGCGCCGCCTGGGCCTCTTGCTCGTCCTCGGTGGAGAGGCGGCCGTTGGCCTTGCTGACCATCGCGGGCAACAGCAGCGCGTCCAGCGCGATTCCCGCGAGCAGGATGTAGAAGGCCCAGCGCGCCACGCCGGCCCAGTAGTCGAGATCGGCGCGCGCCGCCTCGGCCACGGGCTGCGCCTCGGCGAGTTCGGCCTCGGCCTCGGCGATGGTCGCGCGGCCGCGCTCGATCGTGCGTTCGGCGCGCTGGAGCTGCCGCTCGGCGCTGCGCAGCGCGAAGGAACCTTCCTCGGCGGCCTCGGCCTCGGCCCGCAACTCCGGCAGCGAGGCTTCCGCTTCGGACACGCGCGCGCGCTCGCGCTCGAGCGTCCGTTCGGCCACCCGGACGGTGTTGCTCGCGTCCGAAAGGGCGCTGCGGGCGTCCTGCCCCTGCGCGTTGGCGAAGAGGATGGCGAGAAAGACGGGGATGAAGAGCAAGCCCCAGAGATTGCGCAGATAGAAGCGGTGCAGGCCCAGCATGCCCCCGGTGACGAGGATCATGTAGCCGAGGCTCAGCGAATAGGTCCGCCGTTCCGGCCGCGGGCGTCGGGCCAGTGCCATCGCGACGATCGGAAAGACGATCAGACCGACCCAATAGGCCCAATGCGGCAATGTGTAACCCAGCTCGGGCATCTCTCCCCTCCAGTTGCCCCTCGGCGTCGAGCGCGCCCGCCGAAAAGGGCCCGCGCCTTGCCGGCACGGGCCCCTCGGCCGGGCGATGCGCCCCGATCAGAGCTCTTCGCCCTCCACCATCAGCGGATCGACGTAGCCCAGCGAGCCGGACATCATGTAGTCGAGCTGGATCTTGAAGACGCGCGCGGAATCGGGATCGCGCCGCGCGTAGTTGTACCAGATCGGCACGGCCACGTCGGTCATCAGCTCCACGTCGTCCTGACTGAGGCGCGTGATCTCGACGCCGTCGGCCTCGAACTTTGGCCAGGCTTCCTGATCGGCCTTCTGGATCGCGGCGTGGTGCATGTCGGAATAGACGTGCGTCTCCATCTCGACGAACTGCTTCATCTGCGGCGACAGCGCGTCCCAGGCGTCCTGCCGGACGGTGATGTCCATCAGGTCCACCGGCTGGTAGAGCGACATGAAGCCCGGCGGGCCCATCACGATGTAGTCGGTCACCTGGCTGAAGCCGAGCGCGTAGTTCACCGCCGGACCCACGTAGTCGGCCACGTCGATGGTGCCCTTCTCGAGCGCCGGGAAGATCTCGGAGCCCGGCAGCACGGTGGTCTCGGCGCCGATCTCGGTGAAGACTTCCGCCACCATGCCGCCCGGCAGGCGCATCTTGCGGCCGCGGAAGTCGTCGATCGAGCGGATCGGCACCTTGGAGTGGATGATGTTCGGCCCGTGGTGGACGGGGCCGACGAAATGCATCCCCTGCTTGGCGAAAAGCTCGCGCGCGATGTCGAGCCCGCCGAGGCTGTAGTAGAAGACGTCCCACTCGTGCGGGTTGCGCAGGCCCAGCGGATAGGAGGTCAGGAAGACCGCCGCCGGAATGATGCCCTGCGCATAGATGGTGAAGGGATTGATGGCGTCGAGCACGCCGTTCTTCACCGCGTCGTAGAGCTGGAAATCGCCCACCACGTCGTTGGCGCCGAAGGGTTGGAAGGCGAGCTCGCCGCCCGTCTTCTCGACGATGGACTCGCACCAGTCGCGGAAGATCTGCAGGCCGGCGCCGCCGGGCCAACTCGTCTGGATCTTCCAGGTGGTGGTCTGTCCCTGCGCGGTGGCGATGGCGGGCGCGGCGAGCGTGGCGGCGCCGGCGGCCGCGACGCGGCCCAGCGCCGCCCGGCGCGAAATCGGGCGTCGTGTCATGTGGTCCTCCTCCCAAGAGCCGGTTTTTTGGTCGTTGTGCCCCACAATGAAGCAAGGCGCACACGACCGTACCGCCAAGCTTCCCGCAGGTAAAGCCGCAGCGCGCCGGACCGTGCGCGCGACGCCGGCCCGGTCGTTGCCGCGAAGGCGCGCGCCGCCGCGGCCGCCGCGCCTTCTCGCCCCTCTTGACCCTGCACCCGATCCGACGCATATCCGCGCCGCGTCGGGGCCGTAGCTCAGCTGGGAGAGCGCGTCGTTCGCAATGACGAGGTCAGGGGTTCGATCCCCCTCGGCTCCACCATCGCATCCACGACAATCTGCCGGATCCGCGCGCCGGGCCACGTGCAGGCTGCCGCGTCCTGCTGTCGTCAGATGACGCGGCGAGGCTTGCCGCCGCCCCGTCCTGGTGGCGCATCCTGATCCCGTCCGGGCGTCTCATTCCGCTCAAGGGCATGCGGCGCAGATCGTGGGAAGAGGTGTCGCAGAGCAACGGGCCCCGACGGGCTGCCCGTCCGGCACGCCGCCGTCACTGGGACAGCTTCGTCTTGACCATGTTATTCAGGACGCTGTTCACGGCCTTGACGCAGGCTTCCTCGTAGCCTTCTTCGCGCATGCCGCACGCGACCATGTCCTGATAGCTCTCGATCGTGTTGATCTTGTCGAGCACCCCGCCGGCGATGGCAGCGATCCCTCCGCCCGCCGCCATCGCGCCTACCAGCGGCCCCTGTATCACGCCGAGCTGCAGCCGGGACTTGTAAGCTTCGGCGCGGCGTATGAATTCCTGCTGCGACATCGTTCCCTTCGCCTCGGTCGCTTCTGCGATGAAGCGCTTCTCGAAGGCGAGGAACTCCGAACCCGACCGCCAGAAGAAGGGCACGTAGAGCAGCCACCATTCCCGCGTCCCGCGGAAGAACCAGACCTGTTCATACCAATGCCATTTCTGGCCCAGCTCTTCCCAGATCCAAGTGAAATAGAGGCCGCGGTGCCAGGGATCGATCTCGCGGCCGGCGATCTTGCGCTCGAAAGCCGATAGCCGATGCCTGACCTGATGCGGAGTCGGCGTGAGAATGCGGACCAAACGGCCCTCGGGTCTGTCGCGTTCGGTGGCCATGATGCGCCTTTTCGATCAGCGTCCGGAAGGAGGCCGGACATATCCGCAAGCGACGATGGACGCGCCGCGACACGGCCGGATGCCCGCCCGGGGACGACGCCTGTTTCGCAAGCAGCACACGCGTCGCGCGACCTGGACGATCGGCTCCGCGGCGGCAGCTCGCCGCCCGCACGGAGTGAGACAAGTTGTCGCAGACTAGCACGATGCTGCGTTCGGTGAAAGGCCGGCTGCGGCCGCCCGATCGTGCGGGAACCGGCCGCGGGGCTTCCTCGGGACCGGTGGCGCGGAGACTGCCCTGCCCGCGGGCCGGAGAGATGCGAAGCACCCGCTTCGCCCCGGCAGGGGACCGACCGGAGACGATCGGGGGGCACATGACGCCATATCGTCCGCTTCCCGCCTTCATTCCGTCACTATTCGGCGCATTCTGATCAACAAGCAAAGGTTGAACGCACTTGTCGCCTCAATCTTGTCCGATGCCAGGGTGGAGAATTGTCTGAACCGGCAACACAATTCGCGGAAAGCCGCGTGGAGGTCTACGGGGACGAGCTGCCCCCCGGCGCCGAGCTGTGCCAGGGGCAGTACACGATCGAGTGTTTCCTGAACTCAGGCGGCTTCGGCATCACCTACCTCGCCCGCGACAGCCTCGGGCGGAAGGTCGTGCTCAAGGAGTGCTTCCCGGCCGTGATGTGCTGCCGGCACAGCGGGACGGTGCATGTCCGCTCGCGCTCGAACGAGGCGGAGTTCGAGAAGATCCTCGATCTCTTCGGGCGCGAGGCACGCGCGCTTTCGGAGCTCGACCACCCCTACATCGTGGGCGTTCACCAGATCTTCCGCGACAACGGCACGGCCTACATGGCGATGGACTACGTCGAAGGCCGCGATCTGCTGCAGGTGATCGAGGAGACGCCCGAGCGCCTCGGGCCTGCGGAGATTTCGGCCCTGCTGGTCAAGCTTCTCGACGCCGTGAGCTACATGCACGACCGCGGCATCCTGCATCGGGACATCTCGCCGGACAACATCCTGCTCGCCGAGGACGACTCGCCCGTGCTGATCGACTTCGGCGCGGCCCGCGAAGGCGCCAGTCGGGTCAGCCGCGTCCTGTCGCAGGTCATGACGGTCAAGGACGGCTACTCGCCGCAGGAATTCTACATCTCGGGAAGCCGGCAGGCGCAGTCCAGCGACCTCTATGCGCTCGCGGCCACCTTCTATCACCTGATCAGCGGAAACGCCCCGCCGAGCAGCCATTTGCGCCTCGCAGCGGCCGCGAAGAACGCCGAGGATCCGCTCGCGCCGCTGCCCGAGACGCTCGCCGGCTACGACAGGCATTTCTGCGAGGCGATCAACCGCTGCCTCAGCGTCTTTCCCCAGGACCGGCTCGAGAGCGCGCAGGCCTGGCGCGACATGATCGACATCGAGCGCCGCCAGCGCATGCTGCTCGAGAAGGCGCGCAACGACAAGGAACTGGTCCGGCGGGTGGCCGAGATCGTCAGCCAGTCGCGCAAGGACATGGCCGAGGCCGACCCCGAGCCGGAGCCCGCGCCCTCCATGCCGAAGCACTACGGGCCGCGGCCCGTGATTCCGCCCGCCCCGCCGAAGCGGCGCCGGGTGGCGGACGCGGCACCGCCGAGCGACCTTCACGATCTCGACGACGCGCCCGCGGCGGCCCGCGAGGTGCAGCCTGCTTGCACGCCGCCGCCAAGGCCCGCCCGGCCACGGAAAGCGGCCAAGCCCGGCCGCCCCGAGAGAGCCGCCCATGCGGCCGAGCCGACCGCGCACCGGCACGCCTCGGCCCCGGCAGAGGCGCCCGAGGCCGCGGGTCTCGAGACGCACGAGGCAATGCCGGCGCGCGCTGCCGCTCCCGCTCCCGCGCCCCTGCGCGAGGCGACGGCCGCCGGCGTCTCGAAGCTGCGCAGGATCATCGCCGCGACCGGCCGGTTCTACTCGGTCGCGAGGAAGTTCGACTCGTTCTCGGCACAGGAGGCCATGAAATGAGACAGCTGCGTGAAGTCATCGTGCGGCGGCGCCCGCTGCAACTGGACGAGGCGGGCAAGCGCGTCGACGAGCCCGCGGCAGAGCGGCCCGAGCCGACTCGCCCCGTCCCGGCCGAGCCGTCCGATGCGGCCGCAGAGACCACCGTGCGCTCGCTGGCTGCCAGCATGCGCGCGACCGAGGCGCCCGCGGAGGCCGAACCGGCCCCCCTCCCCGACATGGAAACGCCGGACGCGGACGACACGGACGAGAGCGCCGCGGCAGAGGCCGAGGCAGCCGAGCCGCACGCGCCGCCGCGCCGGAACATCTGGGACATCGAGCAGGACGACGAGCAGGCCCGCGTGCTGGACGCCCTTCGGGACGCGCCGGAACCCGACCCGGAGGACGAGGTCGGGCAGGACGATCCCGAAGACGCGTTCGCGGCGCGGGTCAAGGCGGCGGCGCTGCGCCGCGAAGAGCCCGCCGCGGAGCCGTCCGAGCCGGGCCGCGCCGTCCCGGCGGAGGCGCCCCGCCCCGCCGCGAACGGCGGAAGCCGGGTCAAGACGCGCATTCTCGGCTTCCATTCCGAGGAGATCGCCGTCGACGCCCTGTCGGCGACCGCCGAGCGACCGGCGGCGACCGGGGCCTTCCCGGCGGGATGGCTGGTCATCGTCGATGGGCCGGGGCGCGGCACCTCCTTCACGGTGACGGCGGGCGTCTCGACCATCGGCCGCGGCGAGGATCAGACGATCTGCCTCGACTTCGGCGACGCCAGCGTCTCGCGCGAGAACCACGCCTCCATCGCCTACGACGAGGAGCAGGCCAAGTTCTTCATCGGTCACGGCGGCAAGCGCAACATCGTGCGGCGCAACGGCAACCCCGTGCTGGCGACCGAGGAGCTCGATCACGGCGACCACATCCGGGTCGGCAAGACCGAACTGCGCTTCGTCGCTTTCTGCGGACCGGAGTTCAGCTGGACCCCGGCGCAGGAAGACCGCGAGCATGACGGCTGACGTCGGCGTGCTGCGGTTCGACGTATCGTCCGCGCTTCTGCTGGGCGCGCGCGACCGCCAGGAGGACGCGGTCGCCACGGCCTTTTCGCAGGGCGCCGACGTCGGCTTCGCGGTTCTCTCGGACGGCATGGGCGGCCATGCCGCCGGCGATGTCGCGAGCCGCATCATCGTCTCGGAGATCTTCGCCGAGCTCACGATCCGCACCACCCTGCCGGGCTTCCGCCCGGCGGGCATCCCCGTGATGCTCAGAGAGGCCGTGCAGGCGGCCAACCGCTGCCTGCGCGCCAACATAGACGCCGATCCCTCGATGCACGGGATGGGGGGCACGGTGATCTCGATCGTGCTTGCCGACGGGCGGCTGCACTGGATCTCGGTCGGCGACTCCGTGCTCTATCTCTTCCGCGACGGCAAGCTGATCCGGCTGAACGAGGATCACTCGATGGCGCCTCAGATCGACCTGATGGTCCGCAAGGGCCTGATCGACGTGGAGGACGCGCGCGATCATCCGCAGCGCAACTGCCTGACCTCCGCCCTGTTCGGCGAGGACATCCCGGCGATCGACTGCCCCGACACCCCCGTGCCTCTGCGGCCCGACGACCTGGTGCTGGTGGCGAGCGACGGGCTCGAGCACCTCTCGGAAGACGAGATCGCCGCCCTGTTGCGTCGCTGCAAGCGGCGCAGCAGCGGCGATATCGCGAGCCGGCTGATGGCGGGCGTGACCGGGATGAACGACCCCGAACAGGACAATACCTCGCTCGTGGTCGTCAAGGCCGACCGCAAGGCGGCCGGCGCACGCAGACCTTTCATGTCGTTGCTGAACATGGAGTCGGTCTTCGCGGGCCTGCAGACGCTGGCGCCCGAACGCCGGCCGCTTGGACGGAGCTGACGCGATGGCCTCGCTCTCGCAGGAGACGACGGCGGCGCTGGCCCGGCTCGAAGCCGCGCTGAACGCGCCAGGGATCCCCGAGCGCGCCGCGCAGGACTGCGCGCGGCTTCTCGACAAGCTGCGACGGCCGGCGCGGATCAGCATCTTCGGTTCCCGGGCGGCGGACACGCGATGGCTGCTCTGCGCGATCCTCGGCGCCGATCCGCTCGCCGGCGCGCAGGGCTGGCCGGCGATCGAGCTCGCGCATGGCGACCCGCCGCGCGCGAAGGTCACGCTCGCCGACGGGAGCACGCTGGCGCGCGAGGGACCGCCGGCCGCCGATCTGCTGTCGTCCGAGCCGGTCTTTCTGTCGATCACGGTGCCCTGGCCCGCGCTGAAGCGGATGTCGTTCCTGGCGCTTCCTGCGACGGCCGATCCGGCGGAGCAGGCGGCCGCGCTGGCGTGGGCCGCGCGGCGCACCGACATCGCCATCTGGTGCACCCGGCGCTTCGATGCCGCCGAGGCCGCGATCTGGGCCGAGGCGCCGGCCCGCCTCAAGAACCACGCCCTGATGGTGCAGGTCGCGACAGACGCGGCGCCGCCCCTCGCCTGCCAGGCGACGGAGGCGTTCGAGGGCACCTTCACGGTGGCCCGCGCGCCCGAACGGCTCGGGCAGGACGACAAGCCGCGCGGTCTCGATCGGCTGCTCGCGCGTCTCGAGGCGGATATCGACGAGGCGCTGCGCGCCGATGTCGACGCCGCGCGGCTGTTTCTGCATCGTTTCGGGCATCTCGCGGCCGCGCAGGCCGGGCCGCGATCGGTCGAGGACGGGCCGTCTGCCCGCGGAAACCCTGCCGCGCGGACGAGGGACGACAGCCGCCCCGATCGGGAGAGGGTCGAGCTGCTTTCCGAGCCGCTGCTCTACCTTCGACGCCGCGCGCGCCTGCTCCACGAGACGCTCGAGCTCTGCGAGGCCGGTGCGGGCGACTGGGCGGCGGAGGTGCTCGCCGGCTGCACCGAGACGCTCGAAGGTCTCAGGGAACGCGCCGCCCGCTGGCCCGAGGACGATTTTCGCGCGCACGAACTGCGCGAGGCCGTCGAGGAGGCCTGTGACGTCTCCGTCCTGCTGCAGGCGGAAGGCGGAGAGGACCAGGTGGAGGATGCCGCCGTTCTGCTGGAGCAGATTCGCCAGGAATTCGAACGCGAATTGGCCGCCTGAGCCGGCTGGCCGATCCGAGGAGTGGGAAACATGAACGCAGAAGCGCCAGTCACGGAAGAACCCCGCGCGACGCCGCCGCGGACGGGTCTGCTGGCCCGCGCCTTCGGCGAGCTTCATGCCTATTCGGAGCGCCTGCGCGCGGTCGATGCCGCCATCGAGACCCTGGCCGGACAGGCCGAGGGGGCGAACGAGGTCGCGGCCCGGAAGCTCAGGCGCCAGATCCGCGAGTTCGAACCCGGCGTGACCATGATCGGTCAGGTGAAGGCCGGCAAGACGACGCTGGTGAACGCGATGATCGGCTGGCCCGGCCTGCTGCCCGCGGACATCAACCCGTGGACTTCGGTCGTGACCTCGCTGCACATGGAACCCGCGGCGCGCGGCGGCGCCCAGGCGGCGAAGTTCCGCTTCTTCACCGAGGAGGAATGGAGCCGGCTGCTCACCAAGGGCGGGCGCATCGGCGAACTCGCCCGGCGCGCGGGGGCGGATCAGGAGCTGGAGAAGGTGCGCCGCCAGCTGAACGAGATGCGCGAGACCTCGCGCCGGCGTCTGGGGCGCAAGTTCGAGATGCTGCTGGGGCAGACCCACGACTACGGCTACTTCGACGAGGATCTCATCCAGCGCTACGTCTGCCTCGGCGACGCGATGGACGCGGACTCCGCGACAGACCGGCTGCGCGGCCGCTTCGCCGACATCACCCGGTCCGCCGACCTCTATCTCGGTCAGCCGGAAATGCCCATGCGGCTGTGCATCCGCGACACGCCCGGCGTCAACGACACCTTCATGATCCGCGAGCAGATCACCATCAACGCGATCCGCGACAGCCGGCTCTGCGTTCTGGTGCTCTCGGCGCATCAGGCCCTGTCCACCGTCGACATGGCGCTCATTCGCCTGATCTCGAACATCCGGGCACGGCAGGTCGTCATCTTCGTCAATCGGATCGACGAGCTTTCCGATCCCGTGCGCGACATCCCCGAGATCCGCGAGAGCATCCGCGCGACGCTGAAGGCGCATGACGGCCCGGAGGACGCCGAAATCATCTTCGGCTCCGCGCACTGGGCGATCCATGCGCTCCAGGGCGCGTTCGAGGGCCTCGGGCTGGCCAGCGCCGAGACGCTGCTCAAGTGGGCCGAGCACCAGTATGGCGAGGAGGCCGACGGCAAGACGGTCGAGGAGGTCGTCTGGGAGCTTTCGGGGCTGCCGGCACTCTGCGGGATCATCGCGCGGCGCGTGCGCACGGGAGAGGGCGCCGAGTTCGAAGAGCGCGTCACGCGCGCCGCGCGCAACCTCGCCACGAGCATGACCGCGACCCGCAACATCGTGTCGCGCCGTGTCGGGAGCATGCCGGTGCGGACGATCTCGCGCGAGCAGATCGGCGGCGAGATCGACGCGATCGCGGAACGGTCGCTCGAGCAGCTCGACGCGCGTTTCGACGCGGCGCTGCGCGATCTCGACGGACGCCTCGACGGGGCGCGGCGCACCTTCGTCGCGCGGGCGACCTCGGCGCTGGCCCGGCATCTCGAGACCAACGGCGAGGAAAGGGTCTGGACCTACGATCCCTCCGGCCTGCGCGTGCTGTTGCGCGCCGCCTACCGGGTCTTCGCGGTCGCCGTGGCGAAATCGAGCAAGGAGATCGCCCTCGGCATGACCAGCGAGATCCGCGACGCCTGCATCGGCGCCTTCGAGATTCCCGAGGAGGATTTCGCGCTGGAGGGCCCGCCCGTGCCGCAGCCGCCCGCACCGATCTCGCTCGGCAAGACCATCGCGCTCGACATCGGCGGCAGCTGGTGGTCGCGCTGGTGGCGGCGCCGGCGCAACCCGCAGGCCTATGCCGAGGAATTCGCGGATCTCATCGCGGCGGAGGTCGAGCCGATGATCGCCGCGCTTCGGACGGAACACGCCGAGGCCTACAGGGACGCGGTGAAGGCGAGCCTGCGCGAATTCGCCGAAACCCAGCGGGCCAGTCTGCGGGAACTGGCGGCGCAGACGGAGGTCGATGGAGAGGAGCTCCGCGAACGTGTCGGCGCCGCCGACCGGACGGCCGCGGAAGCCTTCGACGCGTCGCTCGCCGTGCTCTCGCGCCGGCCCGCCCCGGAAGAAGAAAGGGTGCCAGCATGACCGACCTGACAGCTCCGGCCGCGGACGGCGGCCGCCGCAAGCCCCGCATCGCGCTGATGGGCGAATTCAGCGCCGGCAAGAGCACGCTCGCCAACCTTTTGATGGAGCAGGCGAAATCGCCTGTGCGGGTGACGGCCACCCAGCTCCCGCCGATCTGGTATTCCCTGGGTGACGCACCGCCCGTTCGCATCGACGCGGACGGCAACGAGACACCGCTCGACGGCGACGATCTGACCGGCATCTCGCCGGACGACACGCGCGCGGTCCGCGTCTTCCTGCAGGCCGACGTTCTGCGGCTCTGCGACATCATCGACATGCCCGGCAGCTCCGACCCCAACATCGCCGCCGAGGTCTGGCAGAGCATGCTGCCGCTCGCCGACGCCGTGATCTGGTGCACGCCGGCCACGCAGGCCTGGCGCCAGACCGAAGCGGCGATCTGGGAGGACATGCCGCCGGAATTGCACGAGCGCAGCGCGCTGCTCGTGACGCGCTTCGACAAGGTGCGCACGCCCGAGGACGGCAAGCGCCTGCTCGCCCGTGTGGAACGCGAGGTGGACGGACTCTTTCGCCACGTCCAGGCCGCGTCACTGACCGACGCCCTCGCGGCGCGCGAGGACGAGGAGGCATGGCGCGCGAGCGGCATGGACAGCTTCTGCGAGACTTTCGTCGCGATGCTCGAGGATCTCGAGGCCCATCTGGATGGGGCGACCGGCGCCGCGGCACACCCCGAGGGCGGCACGGCACCGGGCCTCGCGCGGCCCTTTCCGCAGGACGCGCAGGACGGCCTCGCCGTCGTCGGTTCGGACGGTCAGCCGCCGCACCGGGCCACGCAGACCGATGGCGCGGGTGAGATGCAGGAGTCCGGCGTCATGCCCCGCCGCGTCGTCAGGAAAACCTCCTCCCGGACTCCGAGGCCGAGCCGCCCGGCACAGACCGAATCGCTGATCTGAGGCATGATACGGGGAAGGTGAGCGGGCTTGTGGCGCCGGTGCGCTTGCCGCTAAAGCAGTGCAGGATGCAAACGCCCGGTTCGCCGAGATCATGACCCCGAACGCGCTCGCCGATCTTCGTGCCCGACTCCCAGGCTGCGAACTCGCGGTCTATGTCGATTTCGCCTCGGAAACCGTTCTGGGGTCGGATGGCGACCTGCGCTACCCGCAGGAGCATCTCGACGCCCTGTGCCGCTGCGCCGCGACACTCTTCGCGCGCGACGACGACACCGGCGCGCCGGCATCCGGGCATGCGGTCTTTCTCAGTGAGACGGGGGCACGCGTGTTCCTGCGCGCGCCAGACGCCGGCAGCGAGGCGCTTTGCTGTATCTGTGCCCCGGACACGGATTTCGCCGCGGCGCTGCCCGGCGTCCGGCAGATGCTGGCAGGTGCGAGCGAATGACCGTCACTCTCCCGCAGCTCCCGAGGGTCCGGCCATGAGCGCGCGCGACAGGCTCCGCGCCGTGCTCAGACGGGCGGCGACCGATGGGGCGATCGACCGACAGCAGGAGCGCTTCGCCGACCCGGTCGGGGGCGCGGCCCTGATGCTCGACCATATCGGACGGACGATGCTCGCCCGCAAGCTGGTGTTCGAGTTCGACGACGGCGCGCGCTTCGCCTGCATCGCGTCGGGCCGACGGCTGATCCGCTTCGCGGCCCCCGTGCCGGCCGCCCTGGGGCGGGATCTCTCCCGGCTGATCGACGGATCGCAGCTCACGGCGCAGGACGCCGAGGCGGCGGCCGCGCTTCTGCGCGCGGTCTGCGAAGGCCGCAGCGCGTTGACCGTGCGCCCCGAGACCCCCGAGGTCCGCCCCGGACCGACCGAGACCGGCCTCGCGCCCGCTGCCGTCAGACGCGCCCTGCCCCTGCCCGAGAGCACGCCAGGCTTCGCGCGCGACGCGGATCTGTTGCAGGCCCTTCTCGCCGAACTCGGGCCCCGCGTCCGCGCCGCGCTGAGCCTGGCGGCGGACGAAGACCTGACCGTGGAAACCGGAGGTCAGGACGCCGTCTCCGATCTGTCGACCTGGGCCGCGGAGACGCTGGACAGGCTGCTATCGCCGGACTTTCCCCTGGCGCAGAGCCTGCAGACGCGGGGGATCCTCGTCTTCGGCGCGCCGCAGGACGCGGGCTGCCACAGGCTGATCGCGGGCTCACGCGGCCAGCTTCTGATCGCCGAGGTGGACGGCCTCGACGACGCGGCGACGCTTGCGGCCTGGCGCCGCCTGGCCGCGCGCGACTGACACGGCCGAGGCACGCGCGCGGCCCACCGGGGCACATGCTTTTGCAAGAACCCGGCCGGCGGACCTCAACCATGAATTGCAGGGATCCGCGCGCATCGTTTCGCGATCGGCACCCGACAGCGGCGATCGAGGCCACTGTTTCCACTTCGGCGAAAGCTGCCCCGAAAACTCCCAGAAGTCACCACGGTGTGGCGAAAGCTCATGGTGAAAGGCCCAAGTTTCGTCGCTTTCTCCTAATAGTTCATTAACCGTAAACCGAAGCGGACTGGCGACCGGTCATGGAACTCGCAAACAAGGCGACGGAGCGTTTCAAGGAGAAGCTCGATCAGCGGCAGCGGCGGCAATCGCCCTTTCGCGTGCTCGTGGTCGACGACGAGCCCAGCATCCTGGAGCTTCTCCAGACGGCGCTCGACAATTTCGAAGGCTACGAGGTCTCGATCGCGGGCTCGGCGGCGGCCGCCCTCAGCACGATCGACAAGGCCGCGAAGCCCTTCGACTGCATCCTGCTCGACATCCAGATGCCCGGCACGAACGGGATCGAGCTTCTGCGCGCCCTGCGCCAGATGCCGGATTACGAGGACGCGCCGGTCATCATGCTGACCGCCATGTGCGACCGGAAATACGTCGACGACGCCTTCCTCGAGGGCGCGACCGACTACATCACCAAGCCGTTCGACTTTCTCGAACTGCGCAGCCGCATGCACAGCGCAGAGGCGCTGATGCGCGAGCGGATGAAGACGCGCAAGAGCATGGAATCGGTCAAGGCACTGCAGGACGAGCTGGACTTCAACATGCAGTTCAGCTTCGAGGATCCGCTGGCCTTCGACGATGTCGAGCGGCTGCTGCGCTATGTGGAGTTCGACAACTACATCGCGCAACTGTCCCGGGGCCGCATGTTCAATTCGCAGGCGGTCGCGATCAAGCTTTACGACGCGAGCTTTCTCTACGACGTCTCGACCAGCAGCGAGTTCCGGAGGACGATCTCGGACCTCGCCAAGGCGATCGCGAAATGCGCCAGGGACAAGGACTTCATGTTCTCCTACCGCGGCAGCGGCGTGTTCCTCGCCGTGGAGCACGGGCGCGATCCCCAGCAGGAGTTCGTGGGCGAAAAGCGCCTCAATCAGATCTTCAATTCGATCCTCGGACAGCGCGGCGTGGCGAGCACGCAGCGGGCCCTGGTCGGCGAAGGCGTCTCGATGCGCTCGCTCTCCAAGTCCTGGGCCTTCGCGGCGCTGAAACGCGCCGTCGAGAGCGCCGATGCGCGCGAGCGACAGATCCTGTGCAAGCTCGACGAGGATCCGGGCGACGACCTGGCCTGTGCGCCGGAACAGCGCGACCACATGCGCCGGCGCGTCTACGAGAAGGTTCTCTTCGAACTGTTCCGTGACGAGACATACCTGGGCACCAAGTAGGCCGGTGAGGCGCCGCGGTCCCCGCGCGCCTGACGTGCCGGCGCGCGGCTCAGACCCGCGCGACGTCCAGGAGCAGCGGTCCGCCCGGGCGCATCGTGAAGGTCAGCACCGGCCGAGGGATCGGCGCGTCACCCAGCGAGACGGCGACCTTTCGCAGCACGCTGGCCATCAGAATCATGATCTCGGTCTCGGCGTATTGCGCCCCGATGCAGATTCGCGGGCCGTCGCCGAAGGGAATGTACTGCCCACGCGGAATCGCGGGGCCCATGAAACGCGCCGGCCGGTAGAGGTCGGGCTCGTCCCAGAGCCGCGCGTTACGGTGAATCGAGTAGACGGAAAAGAACAGGGCGTCCCCCCTGGCGATGTCGAATCCGTCGACGGTCAGATCGTCCGCGGCGTCGCGCGCGAAGAAGGCCGCCGAGGGATAGAGACGCAGGGTCTCCTTCACATGCGCGCGCAGCAGCGGCAGATGCTCGAGATCCTCGAAGCCGACGGGGCCCGAGGGACGCACGGACAGCACCTCTTCGCGGATGCGGCGCTGCATCTCGGGATGCAGCGCGAACAGATAGAGCCCCCAGGCGATGGCGTTGGCCGATGTCTCGTGGCCCGCCACGACGAAGGTGAGAAGGTTGTCGACCGTCGTTTCGATG
Source organism: Rhodosalinus halophilus (assembly GCF_003298775.1). Taxonomy (GTDB): domain Bacteria; phylum Pseudomonadota; class Alphaproteobacteria; order Rhodobacterales; family Rhodobacteraceae; genus Rhodosalinus; species Rhodosalinus halophilus. The sequence goes on from NZ_QNTQ01000001.1 coordinate 344,688, forward strand.
TCCTCGAAATCGGTTTCCAGCGCCTCGATGAGCAGGTCGAGAAAGTCGCGGGGCTCCGCGCGCATCTCCGCCCGACGATGCTCGATCACCTGCCGCGCGAGCGCGCGCATCGAGGTCACGGGGGCCATGCTGCGCAGCCATTTCGCGCGCGGCACCCAGCCCGGCAGGCCCATGAGGTCGAACAGGGACAGCTTCGAGATGTATTCGAAATAGGCGCGAAGCCCGGCGCGGATGGTCTCGGCGCTCACCTCCGCGTTGCCCGAGAACATGACGCGCGAGATGTTGGTCAGCGTCGCCGCCGGCGCCACCTGCGAGACATCGACGCGCCCGGGGTTCTCTGCGAGCGAGTCCGCAACCTCGATCCCGGTTTCCGCGAAATGGGTGGCGAGCACCGGCAGGTTGCGCGCCGCGAAGAGCGGAGAATAGCGCCGGCGCTGCTCGCGCCACTTCGCCCCCTCCGACAGGATCAGCCCGTTGCCGACGGCCGAGCCGATGATGTCCTTGGTGAACTTCGCCTTCGGAAAGGCCCGGCCGCGGCCGACCAGAAGCTCCGTCACCGCCGCCGGCGCGCCGATGTAGTGGATGTTGAGCGGACCGCGGACGTAGGTCTCGCGGAGCGTCTCGGCGGGAATGACCTCGAGCATGTTGCGCCCGGCGAGCCGGGCGAACCGAAGGAGCCCGACGGGCTCTTCCGCCAGTTTCGCGGCGACCGGAACGGGCGCGCAGGTGCTTCTCGCGTTCATCGTCGCAAACGGTCCTGGCCGCTTTCCATGCGCCGCCGCAAGGACGCGCGCGTGACGCGCCGGCGGCGCGCTCGGTATGATACTATCCGGAACGCGCAGGCAACCCACCACAAGGTCGGTTCGGGCGCGACGCGGCGCGGCAGCGTTGCCGCGGCACCACGGTTTGCCGCCCCCGTCCCGCCCGCGCGGCCGGCCTGCGCCGCGGGCCGAAACCTCACGATCTCACCATCCAGTCCTTTTTTTAGACAAACTTGAAATGCCTAATCGGGACGTTACAGCACAAAGGGGGTCAGTCCATGTCGGATCCGTTCGGGGCGGAACGCAGCAACCAGCCGGCCGATATCCAGCGGAGCAACGGCGCGAGGGCGACCCAGGTGCTCGTCGTCGACGATGATCCGGATCTGTGCGAGGTGCTCGAGACAGCGCTCGTCAGCCTCGCGGGCTACGAGGTGCATGTGGCCTACGGCGCCCAGGACGCGCTGCACGCCATGGCGGATCAGACCGTGCCCTACGACGGCGTCTTCCTCGACATCCAGATGCCCGGCACGAACGGGATCGAGCTCTGCTCGATCCTGCGGAGCACGCCCGGCTACGCCGATGTGCCGGTGATCATGCTCACCGCGATGACCGAACGACGCTACCTCCACGAGGCCTTCGCGAAGGGCGCGAGCGACTATATCTCCAAGCCCTTCGATCTGGCCGAGCTGCGGTTCCGGTTCGGCCGGGAACGCACGAAAGAGCAGCATCGCGCGATCCTGAAGGCGGAGTCGCCCGCGCCGGGCGAGTATCGCGTCCCGCACGCGCCCGACATCGTCCGCGAACTGGAGGATGCGGTCGCCGTGCAGAACGTGGACCGATGCATCAAGCGCGACGCCTTCGAGGTTTTCGTTCAGCAGACCGCGGCGCGCTACAACGACAGCCTCTTCGTGCGCGCCACGAAGATCGCGCGGGTCTACGAGCTTTACTCCGGGCTCTCCGCCCGGGACTACCAGGCGACCGTCGAACGGATCGCGCGCACGCTTTCGGACGAGACGGCGGAAAGCTCGGACATTCTGACCCATTACGGCAACGGCATCTTTCTGAGCCTGAGCGTGGGCCAAAGCGCCCTGCGGCGCGACCGGCTGGCAGAACGGCTGAAGACCTGCCCGGAGCTTTTCGCGCTCACCGCGCCGCCGCACAACCTGCGCCTGCTGGTCGGCCGGCAGATCCCGGTGTCGAGCAGGGTCACGTCCGAGGTGCACTTCGCACTCGAGCAAGCCATCGATGTCGCCGAGCAGGCGGAGGAGCGCAGGTTCGGCTGGCGCACCTACAAGGAGTGGTGGTCTGCGCGGAAATCGATGGGCCGGGAACAGCGCCGCGTCCAGCAGACCGCCTACGAGAGCCTCCTCGACGATTTCCTGAGAAAGGGGGTGCGGGGCCGGGAGCATTGACCGGCGTTCCACGCAACAGCACGCGAGCCGCGACGACTTTGGATCAGACCGAGACATGGCTGCCCCCGGACGAGGGTCCGAAGGAGGCGAGAGCGTCGGCGCCGTCGGGCGACCGGCCCGACTCGCGCGTCGCCTCCGCGAGCAACCGCCTGCTTCAGAACATGACGGATTACACCGCCATGACCTTCGCGCTGCTCTGGCAGCGGCAGGCGATCTTCCTCGCGGCGGCGATCCTGACGGCGTTCTTCTTCGACCCCATCAACGCCCTCATCTTCTACGTGGTGATCCTCCTGTGCGAGGTGCAGGATCTGATGATCGGCCGGCGGGTGAAGCGTCTGAAGCCGGGCGATCACGCGGCGATCGGGGTGTGCTTCATCTGGATCATGGTGAACACCATCCTGAGCGCCACGGCCATCAGCCTCTATTCGATTTCCGTCGCGCTCGAGCAGAGCACGGGGGGACATTTCACGCCCCTCTTCTTTCTCTTCGCCGCCGCGCTCTTCGCGGCGATGAACAATCATCAGGTTCTCTGGGCTCTCGTGATCAGGCTGACGATCTACGGGATATCGTTTCTTTTCATCGTGATAAGGGACATCTGGGTGGAACGGCCGGACCTTTCCTCGGAACTGTGGCTGCAGTTCTTCACAGTCATCTTCGTGATGTATTTCCTGATCGACTGCTCGATCGTCTTTCTCAAGCTCTACCGGCGGAACCTCGCGCATCTCGACCGCCTGCGCGAGGAGCACGAGCGGACCAAGGCGGCCTATATCGTCAAGTCGCAATTCGTCTCGACGGTGAGCCACGAGCTGCGCACGCCGCTGACCTCGATCAAGGGGTCGCTCGACCTGATCAATTCCGGGGCGCTGGGCCCCGTCCCCGAGAAGATGCGCAGCCTGCTCGAGATGGCGGGCAAGAACGGCCTGCGGCTGTCGAACCTCATCGACGACGTGCTCGACCTGCAGAAGATCGAGGCCGGCGAGATGAAGTTCCGCTCCGAGGTCTTCGACCTGCGCACGCTGGTCGGCGAGGCCGTGGCGAGCAATCAGGGACTTTCGGAACGCTACCGGGTCACCATCGAGGAAGTGCCGCCAGGCGATGAGCCGCTCAACGTGATCGCCGACGAGGCGCGGCTGATGCAGGTGCTGTCGAACATGATCTCCAACGCCGCCAAGTTCTCTTCCGACGGCGGCACGGTCCGGGCCGGGTGCGCGCGGCGCGGCGACACGGCCCGGATCTACGTGCAGGACGACGGGATCGGCATCCCCGAACATGCGCGCGACAAGGTGTTCGAGCGCTTCTCGCAGGTGGATTCCTCCGACGAGCGCCATGTGGGCGGCACCGGGCTGGGCATGAACATCTCGAAGGAGATCGTCGAGCAGTTCGGCGGCGAGATCGACTTCGTCAGCGAGGTCGGCGTGGGCACGACCTTCTTCGTGGACCTGCCTTTGGCGGCCCGCGCCGCAGACTGAGTCGCCCTCCCCCTTTCGCGCTTCGTCCGGCGGGACGCGGCGCCCCTCCTCCGGCCTCCGCCGCGGCCAGACCGGCCGCCTGCGCCCTTGCGCCCCGCCTTTCGCGCCGGGCCGCCGGGCCGTCCGGCATCGCGCCGGACCGGCCTGCGGCGCGGCGCGCGTGCATCACACAACCATTGGATGTATCCTGCCCCAAGTTTCTCTGGCCGTGCCGGATGAAATTTGCCATAAATGTGGAAAAATACGGGCAGGTTCATGAAACATACGAAGGCGTCGGGCTTGACCCGCGCGGCATCAGCAGGGTTCCCCGAGCTGGTCCCGGCCTCCGGAAAGACCACGACGCGCGCCGCAGAGCGCCGGACGCCGGGGCGTGCCGCGGCCGACTCCGCCGCGCGCACCGGCTCCATCAGGTCCACGGCGATGTCCTTCGCCGACATGCACATGCATGGCGATCTTCTGGTGAAGTATCTCAGAGCCCGCCGCGCCATCTTCATCGACCGGTTGCACTGGAACGTCGCCCAGGCGGACGGGATGGAATTCGACCAGTACGACACGCCCTTCTGCCGTTGGATCGTCCTGCACGAGTTCGGCGACGTCCTTGCGGGGGTCCGCCTGCTCCCGACGACGGCGCAATGCGGTGTCTACAGCTACATGCTGCGCGACGCGCAGCGGGGATTGCTGCCGGACCTGCCGACCGACGTGCTGTTCTTCGAAGCCCCCGTGGACCCTCTGGTCTGGGAGGCCTCGCGCTTCTTCATAACCGATTTGGTGCCGTCCGCACGCCGCCCGCTCCTGCAGAGCCTGCTGTTCGAAAGCATGAGTCTGACGGCCAGACGCCACGGCGCGCGCCACATCCTGGGGATCGTTCCCTCCGTGTGGTCGCGGTGGGCCCGGCGGCTGGGCGCGGACGCCACGCCGATCGGCGCACGCTTCTCCATCGAGGGCGCGTCGAGCCAGTCGGTGCTGTTCAGCGTCGACGACTTCCTGCTCGACACGCCGTCCCGCGAGCCGTCGGAAAGGCTCCTGCCGCACCGCGGTCGCGCAGCGGCCTGACAAGGCGTCTCCCGCCCGCGGATCAGATCATGGGCGGCTTTCGATCAGGCAGCGACGCCAGGGAGCTTCCAGCCGACTGCGCGGCGCATGTTGCCGTCTCGGCTCACGGCCGTCACATGATCGGAATGGTGCCGAGGGACGGAATCGAACCGCCGACACGACGATTTTCAGTCGTCTGCTCTACCAACTGAGCTACCTCGGCCTCGCCGCGCGGTCTTAGTCGAGCCTCCGGGGGGTGTCAACGCCGATCGACGGGAGCGGTGCCGCGACGTCATGGAGGGGAACGCAAGGGCGCATCGCCGGGTTGGTCGCCCGTCCCCGGACCGAAGAAGAGGCACGGTCGCATGGCAGGCCAGGTCGCCCTCATCGTCAATCCAGCCGCCGGCGACGACACTGCCGGCGAGAGCCGCGCCGACTGGCTCGCGCGGCTTTTCCGGCGGGTCGGCCTCCGCCCCGAGATCCGGCGCGTGGGTGCGAAGCAGACGCCCGGCGACGTCGCGCGCGAGGCGCTCGCCGCCGGCGTGGGCAGCATCGTGGCCGCGGGCGGCGACGGCACGGTCTCCTCGGTGGCCGACGCGGTCTGCGCGCATCGGCCGGGCGTGCCGCTGGGCGTGGTGCCGCTGGGCACCTTCAACTACTTCGCGCGCGGCCTCGGTCTTCCCCAGACGCCGGAGGCGGCCGTGGAGGCGATCGCCGCCGGCGCCACGCGCGAGGTCCGGCCCGGCATCGTCAACGGACGGGTCTTTCTCAACAACATGAGCCTCGGCCTCTACCCCTCGATCCTCGAGCGGCGCGAGGGCGTCTATGCGCGCTGGGGCCGCTCCAGGCCCGCGGCCTACTGGTCGGTACTCCTGGCGCTGGCCGGCATGCAACGGCCGATGCGGCTGTCGCTCACGCTCGACGGGCGGACGCGGCGCCTGCGCACGCCGCTTCTCTTCGTCGCCCGCTCGGCCTTCCAGCTCGATACCTACAACCTCGAAGGGGCACGCGCCGTCCGCGAGGGCGGTCTCGCCGTCTTCGCCGCGCGCGGACGCCGACGGCGCGATCTGGTGCGCGCGGCCTGGGGCCTCGCCCGCGGCAAGGCGCGGCGCGGCGAGGACTTCGCGCTGGGCACCGGGCGGCGCATCGAGATCGACACGGGGCGCGCGCGCGGGCTGGTCGCGCGCGACGGCGAGCGCGAGTGGATGCACATGCCGCTCCGCGTCACCACGGCCGAGCGCCCGCTCCGCGTGATCGTGCCGGCGGAGGGGAGATGAGGCGCATCGTGCACATCTCCGACCTGCACTTCGGGCGCGAGTCGCCCGAGCTTCTCGCGCCGCTGCTGGACGCGATCGAGGCCGCCCGGCCCGACCTGATCGCCGTGACCGGCGATCTCACGCAGCGCGCGCGGCCCGCGCAGTTCCGCGCGGCGGCCGAATTCCTCGCCGCGCTGCCGGCGCCCACGCTCTGCGTGCCCGGCAACCACGACATCCCCCTCGACCGGCCGGACCTGCGGTTTTCCCGGCCCTTCGCGCGCTACCGGCGCCATCTCTCGCCGGATCTGGCGCCGGTCTGGTCGGACGAGGCGCTCTCGGTGCAGGGCTTCAACACGGCCGATCCCTTCGCCTGGCAGCGCGGCCGCGTGCGCCGCCGGCAGCTTCGCCGCGCCTGCGCCGATTTCAGGGAGTCCGGCCGCGCGAACGTCGTGCTGGCCCATCACCCCTTCGAGGATCTTCCGGGCAGCGGCAAGACGCTGATGAAGCACGCCCGCGCCATGCTGGAGTCGCTCGCGGAGTGCGGCACGGATCTGATCCTGTCGGGCCATCTCCATCGCTGGCGCGCCGAGCCTTTCGTGGAGCGCAAGGGCGGCACACGCATCCTTCAGGTGCATGTGGGCACCGGCGTCTCCACGCGACACCGCGGCCAGGGCAACGACTTCGCCGTGCTCGCGGTCGAGCGCGAACGGATCGTGGTGACGCGCATGCTGGCGCAGGGCGCCCGCTTCGCCCCGGCAGGCAGCCACGGCTTCACGCGGCGGCCGGACGGCTGGCGGCGCTGCGCGAGCTCCGGCGACAGCCGCTGAGCGATCCGCCTCATGCGATCCGTCCGGCGAAGAGCGGTGGCGCACCCGATAGGATTCGAACCTATGGCCTCTGCCTTCGGAGGGCAGCGCTCTATCCAGCTGAGCTACGGGTGCCTCGCCTTGGGCGTATAGGCAAAAGCCGGCGTATCTGCAAACCGAAACTGCGCCCTTGCCGCCTGCCGGCCACGTCCCTTAACTGCGCCGGAGGTCATCGGAGCATGTCCATGCGGTCCACCCCCCTGCCCCTTCTGGTCGCGATTCAGGGCGGCGTCTCGGCGGCGAGTCTGGTGGTCGAGATCGTCGCGGGGCGGATGCTCGCGCCCTATGTGGGCATGTCGCTCTATACCTGGACCGCGGTGATCGCCGTGGTGCTGGCCGGATTCTCCGCGGGCCACTGGTGGGGCGGCCGGATCGCCGCGCGCCCGGCCGACGCCGCGTTGCGGGCGACGGGCTGGGCGCTGCTGGCCGCGGCGGCCACGACCGGCGGCGCGGCGGCGCTTCTTCGCCTCGTGGCCGACCCGGTACTCGCGCTCGCGGGCCATCCGGTCGCCGGAATCACGGCGCTCTGCACCGCCGTTTTCTTCCTGCCGTCGCTCTTCGCGGGGATACCTGCCCCCGTGCTCGCGCAGATCGCCATCGCGCGCGACGCCGCGCGTTCCGGCCCCGCCCTGGGCGCGATGTTCGCCGCGGGCGCGGTCGGCGCGATCGCCGGCACCCTGCTCGCGGGCTTCCTCTTCATCTCCTGGCTGGGCAGCGCGCTCACGCTCGCGGTGGTCACCGCCTTCTACCTGGCGGCGGGCGGGCTCTGCCTCTGGCTGGCGGGCGGGCGCGGGCGCGCCCTCGGGGCCGGCGTCGCGGCCGCCGCCGTGGGACTCGCCGCGCTCGGCGTCACGCGCGCGAGCGTCTGCGACACCGAAAGCCAGTACTTCTGCATCCGGACGGTGGACATCGCCGCCGATCCCGACCGTCCGGTGAACCTCATGGTGCTCGACCATCTCGCCCACGGGATATCGGCGCGCGACGCGCCGCGGGTGATGTTCACCGATCACACCGCCATGCTGGAGGCTCTGCCGCGCGCGCGCATGGGCGAGCGGCCCTTCTCGGCCTTCTTCATCGGCGGCGGCTCCTTCTCGGTCCCGCGTGCCTGGGCCCACCGGGGCATCGGGCCGCTCACGGTGGCCGAGATCGACCCGGCCGTGACCGCCACTGCCGCGCGCGACTTCTGGTTCGACCCGGAGAGCGCCGAGGTGCTGGCCACGGACGCGCGCCGCGCCCTGCGTGCAAGCCCCAGGCGCTACGACGTCATCCTCGGCGACGCCTTCACCGACATCGCCGTGCCCGCCCATCTCGTCACCCGCGAGTTCTTCGAACTCGTGCGCGCTCGGCTCGCGCCGGGCGGCGTGTTCGCCATGAACGTCGTGGATTTCGAGCACCGGCTCGAGGCGCTGGCGGCGCTGGTCGCCACGCTGCGCGAGGTGTTTCCGGCCGTCGAGGTCTGGACGGCCGCAGCCGAACCGCCGCCGCGCGCGCGGCTGGTCTTCGTGATCCTCGCGGGCGAGGCGCGCAGTCCCTTCGGCCGGATCGTGGCGCGCAGCCCGGCGCCCACCACCTACGCGGCGCTGTCGGAGGACTACCTCGACATTCTGCTCGCGGCCAAGGACCCGGTCGTGCTTACCGACGACTACGCGCCGATCGACCGGCTGGTCGGCCACGACCCGGACACACGCGGCTGAGGGTCAGGCGAAGAGCTCGTGCGCGAGCTCGAGCGCATCCACCAGCGCATCGACCTCGGCCTCGGTATTGTAGAGCGCGAAGCTCGCCCGGCAGGTGGCCGGCGTGCCGAGGTGATCCATCAGCGGGCCGGCACAGTGATGGCCCGCGCGCACCGCGACGCCCTTCTTGTCGAGGATGGTCGAGATGTCGTGCGCATGCGCCGCGCCCTGCATGGTGAAGGAGAAGATCGCCGCCTTGTCCGGCGTCGTGCCCTGCAGGTTGAGCCAGTTGAGCCCGCCCAGCCGGTCCACCGCGTAGTCGCGCAGCCTGTCCTCATGCGCGGCCACGGCCTCCATGCCCAGATCCATCAGCCACTCGAGCGCGACGCCCAACCCGATCTGCTGCACGATGCCGGGCGTGCCCGCCTCGAACTTCATCGGCGGATCGGCATAGGTCACGCTGTCCTTGTGCACCTCGCGGATCATGTCGCCGCCGCCGATGAAGGGGCGCATCTCGTCCATCCGCTCGCGCGCGATCCAGATCGCGCCGGAGCCCGAAGGGCCGTAGAGCTTGTGCCCGGTGATGGCGTAGAAGTCGCAGCCGAGCTCGGCCAGGTTCACCGGCATGTGAACGGCGCCCTGGCTGCCGTCCACAAGCACCGGCACGCCCTTCTCGCGGGCGCCCGCGCAGATCGCCGCGACGTCCACCTTGGTGCCCAGCACGTTCGACAGATGCGTGACGGCCACCAGCTTCGTCCTCGGCCCGATCGCGTCGATCACCGCCTGCGGATCGAGCGCGCCGGTGGCGTCCACGTCCACCCATTTCAGCACCGCGCCGTGGCGCTCGCGCAGGAAGTGCCACGGCACGATGTTGGCGTGATGCTCCATCACCGAGAGCACGATCTCGTCGCCCGGCTCGATCCGCGGCATGGCCCAGCCATAGGCCACGAGGTTGATCCCCTCGGTGGTGCCCGAGGTCATCACGATCTCGTCCTCCGAAGGGGCGCCGAGAAAGCGGGCAATTGTCCCGCGCACGGCCTCGTATTTCTCGGTGGCGAGGTTCGAGAGATAGTGCAGGCCCCGGTGCACGTTGGCGTATTCCTGGGCGTAGGCCTGCGTCACCGCGTCGATCACGCACTGCGGCTTCTGCGCCGAGGCACCGTTGTCGAGATAGACGAGCGGCTTGCCGTTCACCTCCCGCGAGAGGATCGGAAATTCCGCCCGGATGGCCTTCACGTCGTACATCGCGTCTTTCCCTTGCCTGCCTCACGCCGGAACTAGCGCGCCGCCGAACAGCGTCACGAGCAGCGTGAGACCCAGCGCCATCGCAAGCACGCTGAGCGCGATCGCGCCCAGCGACTTCAGAAGGCTTTCGTAACCATGTGCCACATCGACGAAATTGAGCAGTATCCAGAAGCCGATCACCGCCGCCGCCAGCACCACCAGCGACGAGAGCACCGGGCTGAGCGGCACCAGCACCAGAAGCGCCGCCTGCACCGCGAGGCGCAGCGCCTGAAGCCAGACCAGCAACACCATGATGTCGGCCAGCCCCGCCTCGCCCCCCAGCGTGCGGCCGACGTACCAGAGCGCGTAGATCGTCCCCACCAGTCCCGCGCCGAGGAAGAGCGCGAAGGGCACCGGCGCGATCGTCGGCACGGCCAGATCCGCAGGGGGCGGCGAGATCACGTTGGACAGGCTGTAGACGCCCGCGTTGAGCACGACCACCAGCGCGAGCGCCGTCCAGAGCGCGTTCATCGGCAGGTTCAGCCCGATGAGCTGGCGCGCCGCCTCGCGCGGGTTGCGGATCGTTTCGATGGCCAACTGCCCGAGCGCCGCGGTCGTCATGCTGTTTCCTTTTCGGCCTCGCGCAGGCTCGCGATCCAGAACCACCCGAAAGCGACCAACCACAAAACGCCGACGATCTGCAAGCCCGGCCCCGGCCCGACGAGCCCCTCGACCAGCCCCTGCAGCAGCAAGAGCGGCGCCGCGGCCAGGAACGCCCAGAAGAGCGCGAGGCGCGCGCCGTAGAAGCTGCCCCGCCCGCCCACGAGCCGCGCGACGAGGTGCGACAGCGCCGCCAGCCCGTAAAGCAGCAGCGGCGCGATGAAGACCCAGCCGAAGAGCGCGCCCGCGATCTGCGCCTCGAGCGGCGGTGCGTCGGGTTGCAGCGTGGCCGCGCGCTGCAGCGCAGGCCAGCGCCCGACGAAGGCGAGAAGACAGCCGCCCATGAGGATGGCGAGCGCCCGGTCCTCGCGCCGGCCCGCGTCGAGCAGGCGGCGCATCACCGCCCGCGGCGACCGGTAGGTCGCCGCGATGTCGGTCGTGACCGGCATCAGCCGCGCCGTCGCGCGAGCCAGGCCTCGAGCCGCGCGGTGATGTCGCCCGCCAGCGTCTCGTCCTCGATCTCTTCGACGGCCTCGGCGAGGAAGGCCAGCGTCAGGATATCGGTCGCCTCTCCCTCGGGGATGCCGCGGGCCCGGAGATAGAACAGCGCGTCCTCGTCGATGTCGCCGCTTGTCGACCCATGCGAGCAGGCGACGTCGTCGGCGTAGATCTCGAGCTCGGGCTTGGCGAGGAACTGGCTGTCCTCGTCCAGCAGCAGCGACTGGCTGATCTGGTAGCCGTCGGTCTTCTGCGCGCCGGGCTTCACCAGGATCTTGCCCTGAAACACGCCCGTCGCGCCGTTGCGCAGCACCTTCTTGAAGACCTGCCGGCTTTCGCAGCGCTCGGCCGCATGCGTGATGAAGACCGTGTCGTCCTGGTGGAAATCGCCGTCTCCGACGCAGGCGCCGGCGACATGCGCGACGCCCTCCTCCCCGTCGAGTTCGATCACGCATTCGTTGCGCGTCATAACGCCGTTGACCGTGACCGAGAAGGACTTGAAGACGCTCTGCCTGCCCAGCCGGGCGAAGACATGCGTGGCCGCGCGCCGCTCGTGGTCGCGGCCCTGCGCGCGGACGTGATGCAGCGTGCCGCCGTCGGCTATCTCCGCCTCGATCACGTTGTTGAAGCGCGCGGCGGCGGGCCCGTTCTCGAGCAGGGTGAGTTCGGCGCCCGCCTCCACCTTCACGCAATGATGAAGATATGCGTCCGATGTCTCTGATTCATGGCGATAAATCAGGCTTACGGGCTTCGAGGGCCTGCCCGTGACGCGGATGAGAACACCATCCGCGGCGAAGGCGGTGTTCAGCGCGGCGAGCGGGCGCGGCACCGGCGAATGCCCGCGCGCCTCGAGCACGCCGTAGAGATCGCGCGCCCAGTGCAGATCGGCCGTCGCGGCCTCGGCGAGACGCTCGATCTCGATCCCCTCGAGGGCCAGGTCGTCCGACGCCTCGGCATCGAAGACGCCGTCGGTGAAGACGATCTTCAGCCGGTCGAAGGCGTCGAACATCGGCGCCTCGTCGTTCTCGAAGAGCGCCGCCGCGGGGGCCTCGGCCTGCACGAGCGTATCGGGCCGGGTGAAGCGCCAGTATTCGTCGCGCGGCCCCGGCAGCCCCATCTCCCGCAGCCGCGCCAGCGCCGCCTCGCGCGCCGCGCGCGGCCAGCCGTCCTCGGGCATGGAGAGCGCGGCGATCCGCGCGTCGAGAGCGTCGAGCTTGGGTTGCGGCAGCGCCATCACGCCACCTCCTCGACGATGTCGGCGTAGCCGTTCTTCTCGACCTCGAGCGCGAGTTCCGGCCCGCCCGACTTCACGATGCGGCCGCCGGCCATGATGTGCACCACGTCGGGCACGATGTGGTCCAGAAGCCGCTGGTAGTGCGTGATGACGAGGAACCCGCGGCCCGCGTCGCGCAGCTTGTTCACGCCCTGCGCCACGAGCTTCATCGCGTCCACGTCGAGGCCCGAGTCGGTCTCGTCCAGAATGCACATCCGCGGCTCGAGCATCGCCATCTGCAGGATCTCGTTGCGCTTCTTCTCGCCGCCCGAAAAGCCGGAGTTCACGCCGCGCTTGAGCATCTCGGCGTCGATGTCGAGCTCCTTGGCGCGGGCGCGGATCGTCTTGAGGAACTCGGTCGAGTTCATCTCTTCCTCGCCGCGGGCCTTGCGCTGCGCGTTCACCGCGGTGCGCAGGAAGGTCATGTTGCCCACGCCGGGAATCTCGACCGGATACTGGAAGGCCAGGAAGAGCCCCGCCGCCGCGCGCTCCTCCGGCTCCATCCCGAGAATGTCCTCGCCGTCGAGCGTGGCCGTTCCCTCGGTGACCTCGTAGCCCTCGCGGCCGGCGAGCACGTAGGAGAGCGTCGACTTGCCCGAGCCGTTCGGCCCCATGACGGCGTGCACCTTCCCGGCCTCCACCGTCAGGTCCACGCCCTTGAGGATCGCCTTGTCCTCTTCCTCGAGCTTCACGTGAAGATTCTTGATTTCCAGCATTCTGTCGTCCTTTCTTCGTCCGCGGCGCTCAGGGCCGCGTCATCAGCGTCACGATCTGCATGAGCCGCTCGGCCGGCACCGGCCGCGGCTCGATGTCCCAGACGGCCATGCGCCCGACCATCGCCGGGGGGCCGAGATACTCCTCGACGACATGGTAGTGCCGCCGCGGCGCGTAGTCGTCGAACAGCAGCCTGAGCGGCGCCGGCGCGCGGAAGAGCGCGGCCAGCGCGCAGCCCACGCGGAACCGTCCGTCCACCAGCACCACCTCCGGCGCGAAGCCCTCACGCTCCCACACCTTGAGCGGATAGCGGGCGTAGCGCCGCCAGCCGCTGTCGTCGGCCGGATGGCCCCACTCCTTCGTGGGGCCGATGTCGGCCCAGAGCACCTCGACCTTGGTGCCCGCGGCAGGCGGATGCGCCGCGAACCACGCGCGCATTCCGTCGGCCCAGGCCGCATCGCTCTCGACCGACACGATCCGCTTGCCCGGCATCTCCGCCGCCATTAGCGTCGAGCCGCCGCTGCCATACTCGAGGATGGTGCCCGCCCTGTCGCAGGCCATTCGCAGCGCCTCCGCCTCGGCTGGCGGCAGAGGCAGCTCCGGCCGGACCGGAGAGGCTTGTCGCGTTGGCGCGTCCACGACATCACCCCAGCGAGACGGCGGTGCCGGAGGCCGAGACCATCAGCATGTTGTTTATGACCTCATAGTCGAGGTCCACGCCAATCACGGCCGTGGCTCCCAGGGCCGCCGCACGACTCTCCATCTCGCGGATCGCCGTTTCACGCGCCTCGGCGAGGCTCGCCTCATAGGCGCCGGACCGACCGCCGAGAATGTCGGTGATACCCGCGAAGACGTCGCGGAAGACATTGGCGCCGATGATCGCCTCGCCGGTGACGATGCCATGGTAATCGGTGATCTTGCGCCCCTCGACAAGCGGCGTGGTGGTCACGATCATCGCGCGCACTCCGTCCTCAGCCAACCGATCCTTCGAGCGAGATCGCGACAAGCTGCTGCGCCTCCATCGCGAATTCCATCGGCAGCGCCTGCAGCACCTCCTTGGCGAAGCCGTTGACGATCAGCGCCACGGCCTCTTCCTCGTCCATGCCGCGCTGGCGGCAATAGAAGAGCTGGTCGTCGTCCACCTTCGAGGTGGTCGCCTCGTGCTCCACCCGGGAGGAGTTGTTCTTCACCTCGATGTAGGGAACCGTGTGCGCCCCGCACGTGTCGCCAATCAGAAGGCTGTCGCACTGCGTGTAGTTGCGGCTGTTCTTGGCGCGCGGGTGCATCGAGACGAGCCCGCGGTAGGTGTTCGAGCTCTGCCCCGCGCTGATCCCCTTCGAGACGATCCGCGAGCGGGTGTTCTTGCCCAGGTGCACCATCTTCGTGCCGGTGTCGGCCTGCTGATGGTTGTTGGTGATCGCGATCGAGTAGAACTCGCCCTGGCTGTCGTTGCCGCGCAGGATGCAGGAGGGATACTTCCAGGTCACCGAGCTGCCCGTCTCCACCTGCGTCCACATCACCTTGGAGCGGTCGCCGCGGCAATCGGCGCGCTTGGTGACGAAGTTGTAGATGCCGCCCTTGCCCTCCTCGTCGCCGGGATACCAGTTCTGGACGGTGGAGTATTTCACCTCCGCGTCCTCCTCGGCGATGATCTCGACCACGGCCGCGTGCAGCTGGCTCTCGTCGCGCTGCGGCGCGGTGCAACCCTCGAGGTAGCTCACGTAGGAGCCCTTGTCGGCGATGATGAGCGTGCGCTCGAACTGCCCGGTATTCTCCGCGTTGATGCGGAAATAGGTCGAAAGCTCCATCGGGCAGCGCACGCCCGGCGGCACGTAGACGAAGGAACCGTCGGAAAAGACCGCGCTGTTCAGCGTGGCGTAGAAGTTGTCGCTGACGGGCACCACCGAGCCCAGATACTTCTTCACGAGCTCCGGGTGTTCCTTGATCGCCTCGGAGATCGAGCAGAAGATCACGCCCGCCTTCTTCAGCTCCGCCTGGAAGGTGGTGCCGACGCTCACGCTGTCGAAGACCGCGTCCACCGCGACCTTGCGCTCGGCCTCGCGCCCCTCGGCGGGCGCGGCGTTCTCGGCGCCCTCGACGCCGGCCAGGATCATCTGCTCCTTGAGCGGGATGCCGAGCTTCTCGTAGGTCTCGAGCAGCTTCGGATCGACCTCGTCGAGCGACTTCGGCTTCTCGGCCATGCTCTTCGGCCGGGCGTAGTAGTACTGCTCCTGGAAGTCGATCGCGGGGTAGTCGACGAAGGCCCAGGTCGGCTCCTTCATCTGCAGCCAGCGCTCGTAGGCCTTGAGCCGCCAGTCGGTCATCCACTCCGGCTCGCCGTTCTTCTCCGAGATGAGGCGCACGATATCGGCCGTCAGGCCCTTCGGCGCGTAGTCCATCTCGATGTCGGTTTCCCAGCCGTACTTGTACTTGCCGCCGACCTCGCGCACGGTCTCGACCGTGTCGCGATCCACGCCTTCCTTCACGTCGAGCTTGTCCAATGCGCTCATCGCCGCTCTCCTCGATCTGACGCCAAAGTCCGAGACCTGCGCCGGGTTTGCATCTCCCGCCCCGTCAGGGGCTGTTCCGCCCCGCCGCCGCGGGACGCATTGTGGTGTCGCGCCGCCGGCCTCAGGCCGCCCGCGCGCGGTGCCGCCTCTGCGCCGCACGCCATGTCTCGGCGAAGCGCAGCACCGCGTCGCGCGTCACGCCGGGCCCGAGGCTCACGCGCACGGCGCTCGCCGCCACCTCCTCGCCCAGGCCCATCGCCTCCAGCACCCGGCTCGCGCGGACCTTCCCGCTCGAACAGGCGGATCCGGCCGATATCGCGAAGCCGGCGAGATCCATGGCCATCACCTGCGTCTCTCCCTTCCATCCCGGCGCGGCGAAACAGGCCGTGTTGGGCAGCCGCTCCGCCGATTTCCCGATGAAAATAATCTGGTCTTCGGGCCCCTCAAGGCTTTTTTCTAGAATATTTCTAAGTTCCGCGACCTCCTCCCAGACCCCGGCCTCGAGATCGCGCCGCGCCGCGGCCGCCGCCGCGCCGAAGCCCGCGATGCCGGCCAGGTTCTCGGTGCCCGAGCGGCGGCCCATCTCCTGCCCGCCCCCGCGGATCTGCGCGGCCAGGTCGAGGCCCTGCCGGATCAGCAGCGCCCCCACGCCCTTCGGCCCGCCCAGCTTGTGCGCCGAGACGAGCGCCATCTCCACGCCGGTCTCCGAGAGCGCGAACGGCAGCTTCCCGAAGGCCTGCGTCATGTCGCTGACCGCGAGGCCGGGGGGGAGGCTCTGCACCACGCCCGTCTCGGAATTGGCGTATTGCAGCACCGAGCGCGCGGGCTCGGCGACGCCGACCCGCCCGGCCGCGTCCACCGGCAGCGTCTCCGCGATCCAGGCGCGCACGGCGTCATGCTCCACGCCCGCCCCCAGAAGGCCGCGCCCGGCGCAGGCCAGCGCCGCCGCCTCGGTCGCCCCCGAGGTGAACACCAGGTCGTAGCCCTCGCCGCCGATCGCCTCGAGCACCTGGGCGCGGGCGCGCTCGAGAAGCGCGCGGGCCGCCCGCCCCTCGGCATGCACGGAGGAGGGGTTGCCCGTCATGTCGAGCGCCTCGATCACCGCCGCCCGCGCCTCGGGCCGGATCGGCGCGGTCGCGTTCCAGTCGAGATAGACCCTGTTCATCGCGCCCCCTGCCGTTCCTTCCTCTTGCCGGAAATACCCCGGGGGGAGTCCGCGCAGCGGACGGGGGGCAGCGCCCCCCGGCGGCGGCGGCCGCATGCGCTCACTCGTCCACCACCGAGAACAGGTCGGGTACCGCGGGACAGGGGGCGAGCGTGTTCTCGACGACATCCGAGAGCCGCGTCTGGTGCAGGAAGACGTAGACCTGCGCAGAGAGGCTCTGCCACAGACGGTTGGTCAGCGACTGCGCCTTGGTTCCCGACAGCGCGCCGGTCGCGCCCGCGCCGGTGTGCATCGCGTCCACCGTCTCGTCCACCGCGGCCAGCACCTCGACCACGCGGATCTCGGAGGCCGGCCGCGCCAGCCGGTAGCCGCCGCCCGGCCCGCGCACGGAACTCACCAGCCCCGCGCGCCGCAGGCGCACGAAGAGCTGCTCGAGATACGGCAGCGAGATCGACTGCCGCCTGGCGATGTCGCCCAGGCTGACCAGCGCGCCTTCCGGCTGGAGCGCCATGTCGGCCAGCGCGACCATCGCGTAGCGCCCCTTGGTGCTGAGCTTCACCGGCCACCGCCTCCTTCGCGGGAATATTGACCCCAAGCGCCACAGCGCTTACCTGCACACGAGCCTCAGACGATGCCCTTAGAATTATTCTAAGATCTCGCAGCGTTCCAGTCAACGATACAAAGCCGCGTCACCAGGAGTCAGCCGCCCACATGCCCGAGGTCATCTTTCCAGGCCCCGAGGGCCGTCTCGAAGGCCGCTACCACCCGCAGAAGGACCGCGACGCCCCCATCGCCATCATGCTGCACCCGCATCCGCAGTTCGGGGGCACCATGAACAACAAGGTGGTCTACAACCTGCACTACGCCTTCCACCGGATGGGTTTCAGCGTGCTGCGCTTCAACTTCCGCGGCGTGGGCCGCAGCCAGGGGGAATACGACCAGGGCGTGGGCGAGCTCTCCGACGCCGCCTCGGCGCTCGACTACCTGCAGTCGATGAACCAGAACTCCAAGCACTGCTGGGTGGCGGGCTTCTCCTTCGGGGCCTGGATCGGGATGCAGCTTCTGATGCGGCGGCCGGAGATCACCGGCTTCGTCTCGGTCTCGCCGCCGGCCAACATGTACGACTTCTCCTTCCTCGCGCCCTGCCCCTCTTCGGGACTGATCATCAACGGCTCGGCCGACCGCGTGGCGCCCCCCGCCGATACCGCATCGCTGGTAGCCAAGCTCAAGGAGCAGAAGGGCATCACCATCACGCACGCCGAGATCGAGGGCGCCGGCCACTTCTTCGAGGGCGCGCACATGGAAACCATGATCGAGACGGTGACCGACTACGTGAAGCGGCGGCTGACGGAAACGACCCGCTGATGGGTGTGACGTGATGGGCGTGACGGAGGATCTGGCCGACGCGCTGGCGCGCGACGCGATCGCCGCGGCGGAGGAGACGGGCGACGAGCGCCTGATCGACGAGATCGCCGCGTCGCTGGGCGACACCTCGTCCACCACCCAGGAGGCCTTCATGACCTCGGTCCGCGTCCGGCTGGCCGAGAAACGCGCGCGCCGCCTCCTGGAGACCCGGCTCGCCGCGGCGCGGGCGGCAGCCACCGGTCACGGTCCTGGCGGCGCGCAAGGCGCTTGAAGCGCCTTGCAAGCGGTTTGCAAACCGCTTGCCTCAGCCCTCTGCCGCGACCGCCTCAGCCTGCTTCGCGAGATCCTGCGCGATGGCGAAGGCGCCGCGAATGCGCTCCTTCTCGCTCTTCCAGTCGCGCCGGACGACCACCTTGTTGTCCTTGACCTTGGCGAGCCCCTTCTGGGCCTTGATGAATTCCACCAGCCCGCCGGGGTTGGGGAAGCGGTCCTCGTGGAACTGGATGGTCGCGCCCCTGGGCCCGCCGTCGAGCCGGGCGATATGGGCGCGCTTGCACATCGCCTTGATGCGCACGACCAGAAGCAGCGTGTTCACCTCGCGCGGCAGCTTGCCGAAACGGTCGATGAGTTCGGCCGCGAAGCCCTCGAGCTCCACCTTGGTCGTCAGCGAGGACAGCCGCCGGTAGAGCCCGAGCCGCACGTCGAGATCCGGCACGTAATCCTCGGGGATGAGCACCGGCACGCCGAGATTGATCTGCGGCGCCCATTGCTCGCCCGTGTCCGACAGCCCTTCGGCCTCGCCCGAGCGGATCCTGGCGATCGCCTCCTCCAGCATCGACTGGTAAAGCTCGAAGCCCACGTCGCGCATCTGCCCCGACTGTTCCTCGCCGATGAGATTGCCGGCGCCGCGGATGTCGAGATCCTGACTGGCCAGGGTGAAGCCCGCGCCCAGCGCGTCGAGGCTGCCCAGCACCTTGAGCCGCTTCTCGGCGGCCGGCGTGAGCGGCGTGCGCGGCTTCGTCGTCAGGTAGGCATAGGCCCGGGTCTTCGACCGCCCGACCCGGCCGCGGATCTGATAGAGCTGCGCAAGGCCGAAGCGGTCGGCGCGGTAGATCACCATCGTGTTCGCGGTGGGGATGTCGAGGCCCGACTCCACGATCGTCGTGGCCAGAAGCACGTCGTACTTGCCGTCGTAGAAGGCGTTCATCCGCTCGTCGAGCTCGCCCGCGGCCATCTGGCCGTGGGCGACGACATAGGAGACTTCCGGCACCTGCTGCCGGAGGAACTCCTCCATCTCCGGCAGATCCGAGATGCGGGGGACCACGAAGAAGCTCTGCCCGCCGCGGTAGTGCTCGCGCAGCAGCGCCTCGCGCACCGTGACCGCGTCGAACTCGCCTACATAGGTGCGGATCGAGAGGCGGTCGATGGGCGGCGTGCCGATCACGCTGAGATCGCGCACGCCCGAAAGCGCCATCTGCAGCGTGCGCGGGATCGGCGTCGCCGTGAGCGTGAGCACATGCACGTCCGAGCGCAGCTGCTTCAGCCTCTCCTTGTGCGCCACGCCGAAGCGCTGCTCCTCGTCCACGATCAGCAGACCGAGATTGGCGAAGCGCACCGATTTCGAGAGCAGCGCGTGGGTGCCGATCACGATGTCCACCGTTCCCTTCGCCAGGCCCGCGCGCGTCTCGCTCGCCGCGCGCTGGGAGACGAAGCGCGACAACGCCCGCACCTCCAGCGGGAAGCCGCGGAAGCGCTCGCGGAAGCTCTGCGCGTGCTGTCGGGCGAGCAGCGTGGTGGGCGCGATGACCGCCACCTGCTGTCCCGCCATCGCGGCGACGAAGGCCGCGCGCATGGCCACTTCCGTCTTGCCGAAGCCCACGTCGCCGCAGATCAGCCGGTCCATCGGGCGGCCCGCGTCGAGATCGCCCAGCACGTCCTCGATGGCGCGCATCTGGTCCTCGGTCTCCTCGTAGGGAAAGCGCGCGCAGAAGGCCTCCCAGGCGTGGGGCTGCGGCTCCAGCACCGGCGCCTTCCTGAGCTCGCGCTCGGCGGCGATGCGGATTAGGCGTTCCGCCGTCTCGCGGATGCGCTCCTTCATCCGCGCCTTGCGGGCCTGCCAGGCGCCGCCGCCCAGCTTGTCGAGCAGCCCCTCCTCGTGGCCGTAGCGGCTCAGCAGCTCGATGTTCTCGACCGGAAGGTAGAGCTTCGCGCCCTCGGCGTATTCCAGCACCAGGCATTCATGCGCCGCGCCCGCGGCGGTGATGACCTCGAGCCCCTGGTAGCGGCCGATGCCGTGCTCCACGTGCACGACCAGATCGCCGGGCGAGAGCGACTGAGCTTCGGTCAGGAAGTTCTCGGCCCGCCTGCGCTTTTTCGCACCGCGGATCAGCCGGTCGCCGAGCACGTCCTGTTCGGAGATGACCGTGAGGCCCGGTCGGGTGAAGCCCTGCTCCAGCGGCCAGACGGCCAGGTGCAGGCCGGTCTTGCCCAGGCGCGTCGCGTCCGGCACGGGCACCGCGCCCAAGAGCCCCTCGTCCTCCAGCAGCCCGTCGAGCCGCTCGCGCGCGCCCTCGGAATAGGAGGCGATGACGACAGGCCCCTCCTGCAGCCGGGCGCGAACATGCTCGGCCAGGACACTGAAAAGGTTCACCTTCTCGTTCTGGCGCTCTGGCGCGAAGCTCCGCCCGATGCGCCCCCCGGCATCGGTGACACCCGGCCCCGAGGGCTGCGGCAGCGGATGGAACTGCGCCACGCGCCGCCCCTCGAGCGCGCCCTCCAGCGCCGCCTCGTCCAGATAGAGCCGGTCGGGCGGGACGGGCTTGTAGATCGTGTCGAAGCGGCCGGTCTGGCCCATCGCCTCGCGCCGGGCCTCGTACTGATCGGCGATGGCCTCCCAGCGCGCGCGGTGGGCGGCGTGCAGCTGATCGTCGAGGCAGACCGGCGCGCCCGGCAGGTAGTCGAAGAGCGTCTCCAGCCGGTCGTGAAAGAACGGCAGCCAGTGCTCGGCGCCCTGCGGCTTGCGCCCGGCGCTCACCGACTCGTAGAGCGGATCGTCGGTGCCGCCGCCGCCGAACTCGATGCGGTAGTTCTGCCGGAAGCGACGGATCGAGGGCTCGTCGAGGATCACCTCGGACACCGGGGCCAGCTCGACCCGCTCCAGCGCCTCGGTCGTGCGCTGGCTCGCCGGGTCGAAGCGGCGCGCGCCGTCGAGCGTGTCGCCGAAGAGGTCGAGGCGCACCGGCCCGCCCTCGCCCGGCGGATAAATGTCGATGATGCCGCCGCGGATCGCATAGTCGCCCGGCTCGGTCACCGTGTGGGCCTGCGAGAAGCCCATCCGCGCGAGAAAGGCCCGCAGGCCGTCCTCGTCGATGCGCTTGCCCACCTCGGCCACGAAGGCCGCCTCGGCCAGCACCGCGCGCGCCGGGATGAGCTGCGTCACCGCATTGAGCGTGGTCAGCAGCACGAAGCGCGCGGGCGCGCCGTGCACCAGCGCCGCGAGCGTCGCCATGCGCGCCGCCGAGATGTCCGGGTTGGGCGAGACGCGATCGAAGGGCAGACAGTCCCAGGCCGGAAAGGTCAGCACCGGCATGGCGGGGTCGAAGAAGGCGAGCGCCGCGCGCATCGCCGCCAATCGTCGGTCGTCGCGCGCCACATGGATCACCGGGCCGCCCGCGCGCTCGACCTCCCGCAGGACGAGTTCGGCGTCGAAGCCTTCCGGCGCGCCGCCGATGGTGACACGCCCGGCGCCTGAGACTGGGCCGTTCATCGCTTTGTCTTCCCTTGTTTCCGTCAATCGCCCAGCGGCAGATAGGCGAGGTTGCGATACATGCCCCACATAGCGGTGACGAAGATCGCCACCATGCCCACCGCCTGGGTGAAGATGCGCTGGCCCTTCAGCCGGCGGCGCAGGGCCGCGCCGGTGAGCGCTTCCGCCCGGATTCGCCGCGCGGTCCGCAGCCCCTTCGCCCAGACGAGGCTCATGGGCAAGAACAGACAGAAGACCGCCTGCGCGAATTCGATACCGTAAACGAACCCGAGCAGCGCCAGCATGGTCAGCAGAAAACTCGTCACCCCGATCAGCCAGGCCCCGGCGGCCCCGGCGAAGAACAGGATGCGGTCCACGTTGATGCGCACGAGATCCTCGAGATCGGCCTGCGCCTGGCCCCCGCGGCGCGCGGCGCGGGTGACCATGTCGAAGGGCACGCCCAGCACCCAGTGGCTGGCCGTCGACCACATCACGGCGAGCGCGATCCAGAACCACAGGTTCGAGAAGGACCGCATGTCGATGACTTCGAAGACCGCGCTTTGCCAGGCCACGGCCACCCCCTTGCACCCTTCGCTGCGCTGCTTTACGTAACCGCCCCGCGCGCGAATGCCCATACCCGTGCGGCAGGCTTGCCGCCGCGACACGGCGCAGCGGCCACGCCCGGACCCGCCCGACGCGCGACACCGCTTCAGCGAAGCCGAAAGGGGGACGCAGGAACCCCCGGTCCGGCGGGCCGTTGACGGGGCACATCCGCAAGCGCGCCACGAAACGCAGAAGAGAGGAGAATTTCCCGATGGAAATGACCGCATCCCGACGCCGTGATTTCCAGATCACCGACGCCTACCCGACCCGAGGCGAGGGGCCCGAGCGCTGGATCGAGCGTGCCGACAAGGTGGTCTGGTCGGACTGGACCGAGGACGCGCCCCTCACCCGCGAACAGGCAAACGGCTTCGCCCGCGACGGCTTTCTCGTGCTTCACGACCTCTTCTCGCCCGCCGAGGTCGAGGCGCTGGTCGATGCCGCCGCCCAACTGAGAGCCGAGGGCCGTGACCGCGCCGGCGACGACGTGGTGACGGAGCCCGGCTCGGACGCGGTGCGCACCGTCTTCCGCCTCGAGGACCACGACGAGCTGATGGCGCGGCTCAGCCGCGACGCGCGGATCGCCGGCATCGCGCGCTTCCTGCTGGGCGACGAGGTCTACATCCACCAGTCGCGCCTCAACTACAAACCGGGCTTCTCGGGCAAGGAGTTCTACTGGCACTCCGACTTCGAGACCTGGCACGCCGAGGACGGGATGCCCCGGATGCGGGCCGTCTCGGCCTCGCTCCTTCTGACCGACAACCGCGCCCACAACGGCGCGCTCATGCTGATGCCGGGCTCGCACCGGACCTTCGTCAGCTGCGTGGGCGCGACGCCCGAGGACAACCACAAGAGTTCGCTCAAGGCGCAGAAGGTGGGCACGCCCTCGCAGGAGAGCCTCGCCCGGCTCGCCGAGGCGCACGGCATCACGGACGCGGAAGGGCCGGCCGGCACGCTGATCCTGTTCGACTGCAACACCATGCACGGCTCGAACGGCAACATCACGCCCTTCCCGCGCTCCAACGCCTTCTTCGTCTACAACGCCGTGTCCAACGCGCTGGTCGAGCCCTTCGCCGCCGCAAAGCCGCGGCCCGACTGGCTGGCCCGTCGCGGCGCGGCCGAGGCGGTCGAGGTCGAAGAGGGGCGGCTGGGCTGAGCGGCCCTGCCAGCAGAGCGCCCCGGCCGCAGCACCGCCGTGGCGCCCCTATACCATCGACCGAAGGGGCCACGGCGCCGCGTGGCCCCGCTTCATGTGCGCGGTCCGGACTGGACAGCGCGCCCGGCCTGCGGCAAGCCTGCCCCCGATCAGGAGGAGGTATCCCGCATGCAGCCCGTCAACGCCCCCTACCCCGCGGCCCGCTTCCGCCGCGCCCGCGCCCGCGCCGCGACGCGCGCGCTCACGCGCCAGCACAGCCTGACGGTGGATGACCTGATCTGGCCCGTCTTCCTGCGCGACGGCGAGGGAGTGGAGGAGGAGATCCCCTCGATGCCCGGCGTGCACCGGCTGAGCGTGGACCGCGTGGTGGAGGCCGCGCGGCGCGCGGCGGACCTGGGCATCCCGGCGATCTGCCTCTTTCCCTACACCGACCCCGCGAAGAAGACGAAGGACTGCGCCGAGGCCTGGAACCCCGACAACCTGAGCAATACCGCGACGCGGGCGATCAAGGCGGAGGTGCCCGAGATCGCGGTGATGACCGACGTGGCGCTCGACCCCTACAACATCGACGGCCACGACGGCTTCGTGCGCGAGAGCGACGGCTATGTCGTCAACGACGCGACGGTCGAGGCGCTGGTGAAGCAGGCGCTTGCCCAGGCCGAGGCGGGGGCAGACATCATCGGCCCGTCGGACATGATGGACGGCCGCATCGGCGCACTGCGCGACGCGCTCGAGGCGCAGGGCCACACGAACGTGATGCTCCTCTCCTATGCCGCGAAATACGCCTCCGCCTTCTACGGGCCGTTCCGCGACGCGGTTGGCGCCTCCGGTGCGCTCAAGGGCGACAAGAAGACCTACCAGATGGACCCCGGCAACTCGGACGAGGCGCTGCGGCTGGTGGCGCGCGATCTGTCCGAAGGGGCGGACATGGTGATGGTCAAGCCCGGCATGCCCTATCTCGACATCTGCCGGCGGGTGAAGGACGCCTTCGGCGCGCCGACGTACGCCTATCAGGTGTCCGGCGAATACGCGATGATCGAGGGCGCGGCGCGCGCGGGCCGGATCGACGGCGACAAGGCGATGCTGGAAAGCCTGCTGTCGTTCAAGCGCGCGGGCTGCGACGGGATCCTGACCTATTTCGCGCCCCGCGCGGCCCAAGCCCTGCAAAAGGCGCAATAAGCCGCCGAAGCGTCCGGTCGAAGGTGACAGACCCGGCGCGAGGCGGTATAAGCTCGTAATCGGACGGTCCTGCAAGAGACCGCGGACGATGAGGCTTCAGGCAGGCAGATATCGGGGCAGAGCACCATGACCCTTCTCAGACGACGCGCCTTCGTGGCGGGGCTGGCGGCCGCCGGCGTCGCCGCCGGCTGCAGCAACGGCGTCGGCAGCGGCGGCGCGGCCGCCGTCGACGCGCGCGTGGATTCCACGCTGACGCGGATGTATTCCAGCTATCCGGGCACCCGTGACCTCGCGGAGAAATCCGCCGGCATGCTCGTCATGCCGCTGATGACCGAGGCGGGCTTCGGCGTGGGCGGGGCCTACGGCCGGGGCGCGCTCAGGGTGGGCGGCGCGACGGTGGACTACTACTCGGCCGCGCGGGCCAGCATCGGGCCGCAGATCGGCGCGCAGCAGTACAGTCACGTGCTGTTCTTCATGACCGCCGAGGCGCTGGAGGAGTTCCGCCGCGGACCCGGCTGGGCCGCGGGGGCGGACATCGAATACGTCTTCCGCGACCTGGGCGAGGCCATGACGGCCGAGACGACGACCACCCGCTCGCCGGTGATCGCCATCATCTTCGGCCAGGCCGGGCTGCGCCTGGGCGCGACGCTCGAGGGCACGAAATACACGCGGATCATTCCCTGACGCGAGTGCCCGCCAACCCGCCTTGAGCGTGGCGCGGCGCCCCGTGGCGTGGTAGTATCGCGCGCATGACACAGGGGGCGGACGTCGAACGCACCGTCGCGGCGCACTACGGCAGCGAGGACCTGACCGCTCGCATCCTGACCGCGCTCGGCATCCGGGACACGGCCCCCGCAAGCCTGCACCCGGACCGCCTGGCTCCCGTCGATCAGTTGCATCATGGCGGCCTGAGCCTGACCGAACGGCTGGCGGATGTCGCGGGCGTGGCTCAGGGCATGACGGTTCTGGACGCCGGCAGCGGCATCGGCGGCGCAGCCCGTTACCTCGCTGCAAGACATGGCTGCCGGGTCGAGGCCATCGACCTGAGCCCGGATTTCGTGCGCAGCGCGCAGGATCTGGACCGACTCACCGGTCTGGACACCGCCATCTCCCACCGGGTCGGCTCGGTCACGGGTCTTCCGTGGGCCGACGGCACCTTTGACGTGGTCTGGAGCCAGAACGTGACGATGAACGTCGCCGACAAGTCTGCCATGTTCGCCGAGGCGTTCCGCGTCCTGCGCCCGGTCGGCGTCTTTGCCTTCACCCATATCGCGCGGGGAACCAATACGGACGCGATCGACTATCCGCTGCCCTGGGCGCGCACCGGGGAGACGTCGTTTCTCTCGACTCCTGCAGAGATCGGCAAGCTTCTCGCGGCGGCCGGCTTCGTCGGGATCGCCGATCACGCAAGCGATGCGCCGCGGCCTGCCCCGCCGGCGACTCCCGATCAGCCCGACGACTCGGTGGCGATGGGTGCGGACATGCCGCAGCGGCGCGCCAATGCCGGCCGGGCGGTGGCGGACGGGCGGCTCGTACCGATGATGGTCACGGCCCGCCGTCCCTGAGCACGCCGTCCCTGAGCACGGCGGCCCTCAGCCCTCGCCGCCTTCGTCCTCGTCCTCGGCCTGTTCCGCGATCCAGGCGACCGAGACGACCTCTTCGCCCTCGCGGGTGTCGAAGACCTTGACGCCGCCCGCGTTGCGCGAGCGGAACGAGATGCCCTCGACGGGCACGCGGATCGACTGCCCGCGCGAGGTGGCGAGCATGATCTGGTCGTCCATCTCGACCGGGAAGCAGGCCACCACCGGCCCGCCGCGCATCGCCTTGTCGATCGCCTGCACGCCAAGGCCGCCGCGCCCGCGCACGGGGTAGTCGTGGCTGGAGGTGAGCTTGCCGAGGCCCTTGGCGGTGATCGTCAGCAGCAGGTTCTCGGCCGCCGACATCTGCGCGTAGCGCTCGGGCGAGAGCTGGCCTTCGGCGACCGGCGCCTCCTCCTCGTCGGTCTCCACCTCTTCCTCGGGGGTGCCGGCCATCAGGCGGCGCTGCTTGAGGTAGGCGGCGCGCTCCTCCGGCGTGGCCTCGAAATGCCGGATCACGGACATCGACACCACGCGGTCGCCGTTCTGCAGCCGGATGCCCCGCACGCCGGTCGAGTCGCGGCCCTTGAAGACGCGGACCTCGGTCGTCGGGAAACGGATCGCGCGGCCCGAGTCGGTGACCAGCATCACGTCGTCATCCTCGGACGCGATGCGCGCGTTCACCAGTTCCACGCCCTCGGGCAGCTTCATCGCGATCTTGCCGTTGCGCATGACGTTGGTGAAGTCCGAGAGCGCGTTGCGCCGCACGTCGCCGGCGGATGTGGCGAACATGATCTGCAGGTCGGCCCACTCCTCCTCCGGGCGGTCCACCGGCATGATCGCGGCGATCGAGACGCCCGTGGGGATCGGCAGGATGTTGACGATGGCCTTGCCCCGCGCGGTGCGCGCGCCCTGCGGCAGGCGCCAGGTCTTGAGCTTGTAGACCATGCCGTCGGTGGTGAAGAACAGAAGCGGCGTGTGCGTGTTGGCCACAAAGAGCGTCGTGACGACATCGTCCTCCTTGGTCGCCATGCCGGACAGGCCCTTGCCGCCGCGCTTCTGCGCCCGGTAGTCGGCCAGGGGCGTGCGCTTGATCCAGCCGGACTGGGTGACGGTGACCACCATGTCCTCACGCTCGATCAGGTCCTCGTCCTCGAGATCGCCCGCCCAGTCCACGATCTCGGTGCGCCGGGGCACGGCGAAGAGTTCCTTCACCTCCGCAAGCTCGTCGCGGATGATCCCCATGATCCGGTCGCGGGAGCCAAGGATTTCCAGATAGTCCTTGATCTTGGCCGCCAGATCCTCAAGCTCGTCGGTCACTTCCTTGACGCCAAGCTGCGTGAGCCGCTGCAGGCGCAAATCGAGGATCGCGCGCGCCTGCGCCTCGGAGAGGTTGTAGGTGCCGTCCTCGTTGATCGTGTGGGTGGGATCGTCGATCAGGCGGATGTATTCGGCGATGTCCTCCGCGGGCCAGCGCCGCTCCATCAGCCGGCGTCGCGCCTCCGCCGCGTCGGCCGAGGCGCGGATCGTCGCCACCACCTCGTCCACGTTCGACACGGCCACCGCCAGACCGCAGAGGATGTGACTGCGCTCCCGCGCCTTGCGCAGCAGATAGGCGGTGCGCCGCGCCACGACCTCCTCGCGGAAGGACAGGAAGGCGGTGAGAAAGCCCCTGAGCGTCAGCTGCTCGGGCTTGCCGCCGTTGAGCGCCAGCATGTTGCAGCCGAAGGAGGTCTGCATCGGCGAGAAGCGCCAGAGCTGGTTGAGCACCACGTCGGGCGTCGCGTCCCGCTTGAGCTCGATCACCACGCGCACGCCGGAGCGGTCGGATTCGTCCTGCACATGGGCCACGCCCTCGATCCGCTTGTCGCGCACCGCCTCGGCGATCTTCTCGATCATCGAGGACTTGTTCACCTGATAGGGGATCTCGTCCACGACGATGGCGAAGCGGTCCTTGCGCAGTTCCTCCACCCGCGTCTTGGCGCGCAGGATCACGCTGCCCCGTCCCTCGAGATAGGCCTTCCGCGCCCCCGAGCGGCCGAGCATGATGCCGCCCGTCGGGAAATCGGGGCCGGGAATGTAGTCGATCAGCCGCTCGGACGAGAGGTCCGGCTCGTCGATCAGCGCGAGGCAGGCGTCCACCACCTCGCCCAGGTTGTGGGGCGGGATGTTGGTGGCCATGCCCACGGCGATGCCGCCCGCCCCGTTGACCAGCATGTTCGGGAAGCGCGCGGGCAGGACCGTGGGCTCCCGCTGCTTGCCGTCGTAGTTGTCCTGGAAATCGACCGTCTCCTTGTCGATGTCGGCAAGAAGGTAGTCGGCCGCCTTGGCCATGCGCACCTCGGTGTAGCGCATGGCGGCGGGGTTGTCGCCGTCCATCGAGCCGAAGTTCCCCTGCCCGTCGAGCAGCGGCAGCGACATGGAAAAGTCCTGCGCCATGCGCACCAGCGCGTCGTAGATGGCCGAGTCGCCGTGCGGGTGATACTGGCCCATCACGTCGCCGACGGGCCGGGCCGACTTGCGATAGGGCTTGTCGTAGGTGTTTCCCGTCTCGGACATCGCATAAAGAATGCGCCGATGCACAGGTTTCAGGCCGTCGCGCAGATCGGGGATCGCGCGGGCCACGATCACGCTCATCGCGTAATCGAGGTAGGAGGCGCGCATCTCCTCGGCGATCGACACGCTCGGGCCGTCGTAGGACACGGGCGGAATTTCCGGAGAGTCCTCAGGGGGTTCGGGGGTGTCGCTCACGGGGATCCTGCTCGTCTGGGCGGGCCTCGGGGCCGGCTTTCGCTCTCTATAGCACCCCCGCTCCGGGCCGTGCAACGCCGCCCCGCAGGCACTGTCAGCAGCCACCTTGGCCTGCTGCTAGTATATTGTTTTCATTGAAAAATAATCCCGAGGCCGCATCATTTTCCGTGCAGACACCCAGAGGTGACCATGACGGAAAGCGAAACCGAACTCATGCTCAAGGGCTACGGCCTGACCACGGCGGAATTCCTCTACCACATGCCGGACTATCGCAACGTGCTCAACACCTTCGTCTGGCAGGACTACGATCTCGCGCCGGACCACCCGCGGCTGTTCCGCTTCATCGAATTCTGGCAGGAGGAGATCGAGGGCCCGCTGCACTCGGTCCGCTTCACGCATCGCAAGATGATCTCGCCGGGCGAGTGGCGCAGCGTCGTGGGCGAGTTCAGGCTGCACTGAGCGCGCCGCGCCAGAGCAGCCAGCCGGTCACGGCATACCACTGCAGGTAGGACCAGGTGAGCGCGCGCTCGAACAGGCCCACGACCTGCGTCTCGGCGAGCGCCACCGTGACCACGGCGAGCAGGAGGCCCAGCGCCGCCGTGACGCGGGTGTAGCGCGCGAGCGCCGGGCGCGCGCGCAGCCGCCCCGCAACACGCCACAGGCCGATCAGGATCGCGAAGCCCATCGGAATGGCGATGAAGATATGCAGCATGCCGCGCAGGCTCACGAAGGGCGCGCAGCCCGGATCGCAGGGGAAGAAGAGCGTCAGGATGACGCCCGCCGCCCCGGCGACGCCGATGAGCAGCGGGCCGGCGGCCCCGCCTGCCGGCAGGCCGCGGTGCAGCGCGAGGGCGAAGGGCATGACCAGCCCGTGATAGGCCACCAGCAGCGGATCGACGATGCGCTTCGCGGGCGCGCCGCGCTCCATCAACTCGCTGATCGCCTGCGACGTCATCGAATAGCCCGGCGTGGCCGCCGCGCCCGCGAGGTCGGCAGCCAGGAACATGAGCGCCGCGAGCGGGCCGCAAAGGCCCAGCGTCGCGGTCGCCCGGTCGCGTCCCGTCACGGCATCGGCCATGCGGGAAGCGTGGCGCAGAGGCCATCCGCTGTCCAGTCGCGGCTCAGAGCCCGTAGAGGTGGCCGAACTTGTCCTCGAGATAGGCCAGCAGCGGGATTTCCGAGGGCGCCTCGCCCGTCGCGGCCGCGATAAGGTCGCGCGGCTCCATCAGCCCGCCGTGGCGCTGCACCGTCTCGCGCAGCCAGCCGGTGGCGGGCGAGGGGTCGCCGTTGCCGAGGCTCTCGTCGAGATCGGGCAGGTCACGCCGCATCGCCGCGTGCAGGCATCCGGCGTAGAGATTGCCCAGCGTGTAGGTCGGGAAATAGCCGAAGAGGCCCACGGACCAGTGCACGTCCTGCAGGAATCCGTCCGAGGGCCGCTCGGGCGCATAGCCGAAATCGGCGCCGAAGCGGTCGTTCCACGCCGCCTCCAGGTCGCCCGCCGCGAGATCGCCCGAGATCAGCGCCCGCTCCAGATCGAAGCGCATCAGGATGTGCAGGTTGTATTGCAGCTCGTCCGATTCGGTGCGGATGAAGCCCCGGTGCACACGGTTGACGGCGGCGTAAAACGCCTCCTCGTCCGCGATGCCGAGATCGCCGAAAATCTCGCGCATCCGCCCGTAGAGCCAGCCGGTGAAGGCGCGCGAGCGGCCGAGCTGATTCTCGTAGAGCCGGCTCTGGCTCTCGTGCACGCCCATCGAGGCGCCCTGCCCCACGGGCGTCAGCAGATAGGCCGCGTCGATGTTCTGTTCGTAGGTGGCGTGGCCCACCTCGTGGATCGTGGAATAGAGGCAGTTGAAGGGGTCCGCGGGGTCCGTCCGCGTGGTGATCCGCACGTCGAGGCCGGAGCCCGCGCTGAAGGGATGCACCGCCGTGTCGATCCGGCCGCGCATCAGGTCGTAGCCGAAGGCCTGGGCCAGTTCGCGCGCCAGCGCATGCTGCGCCGCCTCGTCGAAGCGGCCCGAAAGCGCCGCGGGCGCTGGCCGCTCCAGCACCGCCGAGCGCAGCTCCGCCAGCCGCGGGCCCAGCGCGCCGAACATCGCCTCGATCTCGGCGGCCGTGGTGCCGGGCTCGTAGTCCTGCAGGAGCGCATCGTAGAGATCGCCGCCCTGCGCCAGCGCCGCGCCCTCCTCGCGGCGCAGGGCGACCACTTCGGCCAGAACGGGCACGAAGGCGCCCGCGTCCTGCGCGGCCCGCGCCTCGGCCCAGACGCCCTGCGCCCGGCTGGTGACGCGCGCGAGTTCCGCGGCGAGCCGCGCGGGCACCTTCACGGCGCGCTCGTGCTGGCGCCGGATCAGCCGAAGCTGCGCTGCGCCGGCCGCATCCGGCGCCTCGGCCTCGGCCAGCCACTCGGCCAGGCGCGGATCGGTGCGGCGGGCGTGCAGCACGCCCTCCAGCGCCGCCATCTCCTCGGCCCGCTGGGGGGCCGCGCCGCGCGGCATCACCGTCTCCTGGTCCCAGCCCAGCCGGCCGGCGACCTGCGCCAGCGCCTGCGTCTCGCGCGCATGCGCCATGAGGGTGTCGAAGGCACTCATCGCGCGGCCCTCAGCGACTGCGGCAGGGGATAGAGCGCGCGGAACCGTGCCTGCAGCACCAGCACCCACAGCACCACCGCGCCGAACTGGTGCAGGATCGCCAGGTGCCAGGGCGCGGCGTAAAGCACCGTGGCGATTCCCAGCACCAGCTGCACGACGAGCATCGCCAGCACCGCGTTGAAGCCGAAGCGCGTGGCCGGGTTGGCCGAGCGCCGCGCGACGACCCAGGCGACGATCCCCAGCAGCACCAGCGCATAGCCCGCCATCCGGTGCATGAACTGCACCAGCCCGTCATCCTCGAAGAAGTTGCGCCAGACGGGCTCGAGCTGGAACGGATAGGGCGGCAGGAAGCCGCCCGCCATCAGCGGCCAGTCGGTATAGTTCCGCCCCGCGTCGATGCCCGCCACCAGCGCGCCCAGCAGAATCTGCACGAAGGCGAGCGCGATCAGCGCCGTGCCCCAGCCCGCGAGCCGCCCCTCGCGCTGGCGCCGCGCCTGCAACAGCTCGCGGCTCTCGCGGCCGAGGCGGAAGACATACCAGGCGATGAGCCCGAGGATCACGAAGGCAAGGCCTAGGTGCGTGGCCAGCCGATAGCTCGCCACGTCCAGCATCGTGCCTTCGAGGCCCGAGGCCACCATCCACCAGCCGATCGCGCCCTGCAGCCCGCCCAGCACGCCCAGGGCGAAGAGCCGCCCCGTCCAGCCCGGCGGCATCTTGCGCGTCACGAGGAAGCCCAGGAAGCCCGCCGCCCAGACGAGACCGATGACCCGGCCCAGCTGCCGGTGGCCCCATTCCCACCAGTAGATGACCTTGAACTCGGCAAGGCTCATGCCGCGGTTCTGGAGCTGGTACTCGGGGATCTGGCGGTAGGCGTCGAACTCGCGCGCCCAGTCCTCGGCCGAAAGCGGCGGGATCGCGCCCGAGAGCGGCGCCCACTCGGTGATCGAGAGGCCCGAGTCGGTGAGCCGCGTAAGCCCGCCCACCGCGATCATCACCACGACCAGCACGAAGAGGATCTGCAGCCAGACCCGCACCGCGCCCCGCGCGCCGCGCCGGCCCGCGTCGATCATCCCGCCGCGAGGTTCCTGCCTGGGGCGCCCGGTCTCGCCCACTTCCTCGAAAAGCTTGCGTTTCTCGGCCATGCGCGCCTCCCGTCTGCGCGGCGATACCTATGCGAGGGCACCGGGCGCGGCAAGCGCGGGGCAACGTGCAAGGCGTCGCAGGCTCAGGCGGGCGCGGCAGGCATCTCGTCGCGCGCGGCTCGCACCTCGCGCGCGATCTCGTCGAAGTGTCGGTCCCAGGTGCCGCAGCAGCCGCCCCAGATATCGATCTGCGGATAGCGGCGGGCGAGATCGCCCATCATCCGGCCGAGCTCCTCGGGATCGCCATCCTCGATGTGGCCGAGCTTGCACAGCGCGATCTTGTCCATCTTCGCAGCATTGGGCCGCAGCGCGCGGATGCGGCGCGTCCACCCGCCCGGCTCCAGCGCCGGCTCGAATTCCACCGGATGCGAGCAGTTGATGCCGTAGGACTCGGGCCGCGCATCGCCCGCCTGAGCATCGGTCGCTTCGATCGACTCACGCAAACTGGGGCCGGAGCGCAGACGCGAGTCGCCCGTGAGCGTGAAATGCAGGTTGAGCGGCAGGCCGGCCGCGGCCGCAGCGCGCGACAATCCCACCGCTTCGGGCACATTGTTGAACGTGGCAGCCCAGACGAGATCCACGTCGCAGGCCTTCAGCGTGTCGAGCTGCGTGGCGTGATACTCTTCCGCCTCTTCCGCGGTGATGTCTCGGTTGAGCGCATAGGCATCGCCGCGGGGACCGACGCAGCCGCAGATCGCGATGTCGGGCAGATCGTCGCGATAGGGTGCGGACACCTCGCGCAGGAAGTCGATGCAGCGGTGCTGCATCTCGGCCAGACCCTCGGGCGAATAGCCGAGCTTTTCGCCCCAGTCCGGGCTCGCGCGATAGTCGAAGCCCGCCATCAGCGCGCCGAAGCCGTGCCGCGCAGCCGCATCGAGATAGCGGCGATACATGTCCTTCAGGTCCGCGACAGCGGCCGGGTTGTCCAGCAACTCGAACATGGCGAACTCGCGCAGCTGATGCCCGTACCGGAACATGACTTCCGTCTCGGTGCCG
This sequence comes from Rhodosalinus halophilus, assembly GCF_003298775.1. Taxonomy (GTDB): domain Bacteria; phylum Pseudomonadota; class Alphaproteobacteria; order Rhodobacterales; family Rhodobacteraceae; genus Rhodosalinus; species Rhodosalinus halophilus. The sequence continues at coordinate 378,303 of NZ_QNTQ01000001.1, forward strand.
CCTTCGGTCAGATAGAGGATGCCGGGCTCCGGCCCGGAGAATCCTGGCGCGTGGGTCATGGCGCCCTCCGCAGTCTGAGGTGGATTCAGCTGCCGTAGCGTAAGCTTGGTGCCCGGATCAGATCAACGCCAGACTTCAGGTCTTGCGGTCCCTGTCGCGCACCAGCTGGCGCAGGATGCCGTGAAAGATCCGCACGTCGGCCTTCGTCAGCGGCATCCGGGACCAGAGGTTGCGCAGCGTGCGGCGCATGCTCGCGGCCTTGTGCTCGGGAAAGAAGAAGCCGGCCTCGGTCAGCCGTTCCTCGTAGTGCTCCGCCAGCCGCTCGACCTCGCCCGCCTCGGCCCAGCCGTCGGGGCCGGGGACGACGGCCTCGTGCGTGACCTCGGCCGCCTGGCGGCGCCACTCGTAGGCGGTGAGCAGCACGCATTGCGCGAGGTTGAGGCTGGGAAACGCGGGGTTCACGGGAACCGTGATGATCGTGTTGGCGCGGGCGATGTCGTCGTTCTCCAGCCCCGCGCGCTCGGGCCCGAAGAGCACCGACACCCGCTCGCCGCCGGCGAGGCGCAGGGCCGCATCCTGCATCGCGCGCTCGGGGCTCATCACCGGCGTGGTCATGCCGCGCGGGCGGGCGGTGGTGGCGTAGACATGCGTGGCGTCGTCGATCGCGGCCGCCGTGTCGTCGAAGAGCTGCGCCGTGTCCAGAAGCCGGCCCGCACCGCTCGCCATCGCCGCGGCGGCCGGGTTGGGCCAGCCGTCGCGCGGGGAGACGATCCGCATCCGGTCGAGCCCGAAGTTCCACATCGCGCGCGCCGCGGCGCCGATGTTCTCGCCCATCTGCGGGCGGACGAGAACGAAGTCGGGCTGACGGGTCATCGCGGGCGTCTCCGATCTTCGGTCCGGCAGCGGAAGCTGTCCGCGATTCTTCGTGCGAACAATCGCCGACAGGGAATCACTCGGTGACGATGACCCGCGTCATCACGTCGGGCCGGCCGATCACGGCGCCGTTTCGGCCCTCGCCGCGCTTGATGGCGTCCACGACCTCCATGCCTTCGGTCACGCGGCCGACCACGGTGTATTGCCCGTCGAGATGCGGCGCGGGCGCGAACATGATGAAGAACTGCGAGTTGGCCGAATCGGGATCGGCCGCGCGCGCCATGCCGATCACGCCGCGCGCGAAGGACACGTCCGAGAACTCCGCGGGCAGGTCCGGCAGATCCGAGCCGCCCATGCCGGCGCGCGCCATGTCGCCGCCCTCGATCCGGCCGAATTCCACGTCGCCGGTCTGGGCCATGAAGCCCTCGATCACCCGGTGGAACACGACGCCGTCATAGGCACCCTGTTCGGCCAGGGTGGTGATGCGTTCCACGTGCTGTGGCGCGACGTCCTCGAACAGATCGACGCGGATGGTGCCCTGCGCCTCGCCGTCCACCTCGATCTCGAGGCCGGTGGCGAAAGCGGGGCTTGCGGCGATCAGCGCCGCGGCGACGGCGAACTCACGCATCGGCGGCCACCTTCATGCTGATCATCCGGTCGGGGCTGGCCGGCGGCTCGCCGCGCGTGATGGCGTCGACGTGCTCCATGCCGTCGATCACCCGGCCGTAAACCGTGTACTGCCCGTTGAGGAAGTGGTTGTCCTTGAAATTGATGAAGAACTGCGAGTTCGCGCTGTCGGGGTTCTGCGCGCGCGCCGCGCCCAGCGTGCCGCGGTCGTGCGGGATGCGCGAGAACTCGGCCGGCAGGTCCGGCAGCTCCGAGCCGCCGGTGCCCGCGCGGCGCAGGTCGAAGCCGTCTTCCATGTCGCCGTGCTCGACGTCGCCGGTCTGCGCCATGAAGCCGTCGATGACGCGGTGGAAGGCCACGTTGTCGTAGGCGCCGGCGCGGGCCAGCGTCTTCATCCGCTCGACATGCTTCGGCGCCACGTCGGGCAGCAGTTCGATCGTCACGGTGCCGTCCTTCAGCTCCATGAGGATCGTGTTCTCGGGGTCTCGGATCTCGGCCATCGTGGCGCTCCTGTCACGCTCTGTCGCGCCTGTGTTACGACGCGCGGCGACGGCCGGGCAAGCCCCGCCGGGGCGGATTGACCCGCGTCCGGCTTCCGGGGAAAAGGCGCGCGGCCCCGGTCGGCGGAGCACAGGGCGAGGGATGCGATGAGCTGGAAGACACTCGACGATATGGCGCTGCGCGGCAGGCGCGTTCTGCTGCGCGTGGACATCAACGTGCCGGTGCAGGACGGCCGGGTGACGGACGCGACCCGGATCGAGCGCATCGCCCCCACCGTGCAGGACATTCTCGACCGGGGCGGACGGCCGATCCTGCTGGCGCATTTCGACAGGCCCAGGGGCCGCCGCGTGCCGGAGATGTCGCTGGAGCCGCTCGTGCCCGCGCTGCAGGCGGCCTTCGGCTGTCCCGTCCGCTTCGCGCCCGAATGCGCCGGCCCCGCGGCCGAGGCCGCCGCCGAGGCGCTCTCCGGGGGCGAGGTTCTGCTGCTCGAGAACACCCGCTTCGAACCGGGCGAGGAGGCGAACGACCCCGAGCTCGCCCGCGGCTTCGCGCGGCTGGGCGAGGTCTACTGCAACGACGCCTTCTCGGCCGCGCACCGGGCGCACGCCTCGACCGAGGGCGTCGCGCGGCTGCTGCCGGCCTGCGCGGGACGGCTGATGCAGGCCGAGCTCGGCGCGCTCGAACGCGCGCTGGGCGACCCCGACCGCCCGGTGATGGCGGTGGTCGGCGGCTCGAAGGTCTCCACCAAGCTCGAGTTGCTGCGCAATCTCGTCGAGCAGGTGGACATGCTGGTGATCGGCGGCGGCATGGCCAACACCTTCCTCTACGCCGCGGGCTTCGACGTCGGCCGCTCGCTGGCCGAGCGCGAGATGGCCGAAAGCGCGCGCGCGATCGCCGCGCGCGCCGCGGAGACGGGCTGCGAGATCCTGCTGCCGCGCGACGTGGTGGTGGCGCGCGCGCTCGCCGCCGGCGCGGCCTCCGAGGTCTGCCGGGTCGAGGACTGCCCCGACGACGCGATGATCCTCGACGCGGGCCCCGACAGCGTGGCGCATATCCTGCAGGGGCTCGAACGCACCCGCACGCTGATCTGGAACGGGCCGCTCGGCGCCTTCGAGTATCCGCCCTTCGATGCCGCGACGTCCGCCTGCGCGCGGCGCGCGGCCGAGCTGACGGAGCTCGACCGGCTCGTGTCGGTCGCCGGCGGCGGCGACACGGTGGCGGCGCTCAACCAGGCGGGCGCGGCGGAGCGCTTCAGCTATGTCTCGACCGCCGGCGGCGCCTTTCTCGAATGGATCGAGGGCAAGCCCCTGCCCGGCGTGGCCGCGCTCTGCGCCGCGGAGTGACGCACGCCGCGGCCGCCCGCGCGATTGAAACGCCGCCCGCGCTTGCCTAGAAGCGGAGCGAAAAGGAGCGAGGGAGACCGATGCCCAACGAAGACCAGATCCGCCAGATGACCTCCGGCCTCGGCTTCATCGCCGCGCTCGACCAGTCGGGGGGCTCCACGCCGAAGGCGCTCAGCCTCTACGGCATCCCCGAGGATCGCTATTCCTCGGAAGAGGAGATGTTCGACCTCGTGCACGAGATGCGCAGCCGGATCGTGCGCTCGCCCGCCTTCTCGGGCGACAAGGTGATCGGCGCGATCCTGTTCGAAAAGACCATGGAGCGCGACTTCGCCGGCGTGCCCGCCGCGCAGTATCTGTGGGAGAAGAAGGGCGTCGTGCCCTTCCTCAAGATCGACAAGGGGCTCGAGCCCGAGGACGACGGCGTCCGGCTGATGAAGCCCAACCCCGGCCTCGACGCGCTGCTCGACCGCGCGGTCGCCCACGGCATCTTCGGCACCAAGGAACGCTCGGTGATCGACGCGGCCTCGCCCTCGGGGATCCGCGCGGTGGTGGACCAGCAGTTCGAGGTGGCCCGGCGCGTGCTCGACAAGGGTCTCGTCCCGATCATCGAGCCCGAGGTGACCATCACGATCGAGGACAAGGCGGATGCCGAGCGGCTCCTGCTGGAGGCGCTGCACACGCATCTCGACGCGCTTCCCGACGGCAGCAAGGTGATGCTCAAGCTCTCGCTGCCGTCGATGGCGAATTTCTACGCCCCGCTGATCGTGCATGACCGGGTGATGCGGGTCGTCGCGCTCTCGGGCGGTTACACCCGCGAGGAGGCGTGCAAGCTGCTCGCCCAGAACACCGGCATGATCGCAAGTTTCTCGCGTGCGCTGACCGAGGGGCTGACCGCCGATCAGGACGACGACGCCTTCGACCGCACCCTGGAAGAGGCGATCGACGCGATCTACGCCGCCTCGATCGCGGGCTGAGGCGCGATCAGGCCACCGCCCCCGCGCCTTGCAGCGGGGCGCGGTCGCGCAGCGGCATCGAGAGCGCCGCGCCCGCGCCGATCGCTGCCGCGGCGGCCATCAGGACTGCGGGCGCATAGCTCCAGCCGCTGGTTTCGATCAGCCAGGTGGCCGTCATCGGCGTGGCGCCGCCGGCAAGCCCCATCCCGATGGCGTAGGAAATCGAATAGCCGGTGTTGCGGCTCGCTGCGGGGAAGAGCTCGGCGAAGAGCGCGGGGCCGGCGCCGAGCATCACCGCGATCGGCACCGCGAGCGCCAGCTGCCCCGCGCCCGCCGCCCAGAAGCCGGCGGTGCCCAGCCAGAGCGCCGGCCCTGTGGCCAGCCCCCCGAAAAGCAGCGCCGTCGCCACGACGCGCTTGCGCGCGATGCGCCTGTCGCCCAGCCAGCCGCCCAGCAGCACCACCGGCAGAATGGCCACCAGGGCGGCCGTGTTGAGCCGCATGGCGAGATCCAGCCCCAGCGCGCCGTGCCGGTCCAGCCAGTTCGGGAAATAGACGAGCGCGAGATAGAAGAACACGCCGTAGCCCGCGGCGAAGAGCGTAGCCTGCATGGTGCGCCGCGGATGCCGGCGCAGGGTGTCGCGGACGGGCGCGCTGGTCTCGCGCGAGGCCTCCTGCGCCTCGAAGGCCGGCGACATCGGCAGATGCCGGCGCAGCCAGAGCGCGCCGATGCCGATCAGCCCGCCGATGGCATAGGGCACGCGCCAGCCCCAGCTCTCGGCCGCGGCCTCGGGCAGCAGGTTCATGACCGCCATCGCAGCGAGCGAGCCCAGCGCCGTGCCCGCGACGCTGCCGAGATTGGCCATGCTGCCCGACAGCCCGCGCCGGTCGCGCCGCGCCGTCTCGACCAGATAGACCACCGAGGTCGAGAACTCGCCGCCCACCGACAGCCCCTGAAGAAGCCGGATCGCCACCAGCCCGACGGCCGCCCAGAGACCGATCGACTGGTAGTCCGGCAGGAAGGCCAGCGCGAAGGTCGGCAGCGCCATGAGCGCCACCGAAATCATCATCGTGTGCGAGCGGCCGATCTTGTCGCCCAGCCATCCGAAGAGCACCGAGCCGATGGGCCGCATCACGAAGCCCGCGGCGAAGATGCCGTAGACGGCGATCAGATGCGCGGCCTGGTCGCCCTCGGGGAAGAAGATCGTCGAGAAGGTGCTGGCGAAGAAACCGTAGAGGGCGAAATCGTACCATTCGACCACGTTGCCGACGAAACCGGCCGTGAGCACCGTCCGGCGGTTGCCGGCCGCCTGTTCCTCGGCTGTCGTGCTCTCGGTCATGGTATCCCGTCGCTTCTCCCTCGATGCAAGGGAAACGCCCGGCAACGCGGCACTGGTTCCGGCTCACCCCTGGGCCAGGCGGTCCAGGATCGCGCCCTCGTCGAGCCCCGAGACCGCGCCCGGCATCAGCCCGCGCGGGGCGCCCAGCCGCGTGCGCGCATAGCCCGCGGCCACCGCGTCCGGCGCGGTGCGGATCAGCACCGAGGCGGCGAAAAGCTGGCCCAGGCTCTCGGCGAACCAGCGCGCCTCGGACTCGGCCGGCAGGCCGGGCCAGCGCATGCGGTGCGTCTCGAGTGCTGCGTCGTAGGCGCGCTCGGCGCCCTTCGCCGCGTCCAGTTCGGCCGCGAGCGCCTCGCCCGCGCGCGGCTCGCGCGCGAGCGTGCGCAGAATGTCGAGGCAGATCACGTTGCCCGACCCCTCCCAGATGCCGTTGAGCGGCGCCTCGCGGTAGAGCATCGGCAGCGGCGTGTCCTCGACGTAGCCCATGCCGCCCAGCACCTCCATCGCCTCGCCGATCACCGGCACCGCGCGCTTGTTCGAGACGTATTTCGCCAGCGCCACGGCGATCCGCGCCAGCGCCCGCTCGCCCTCGTCGCCGCCGTCGAAGGCGCGCGCCGCGCGCAGTCCCGCGGCCAGCGCGCCCTCCCAGTCGAGCGCGAGATCGGCCAGCACCGCGCGCATCAGGGGCTGGTCGATCAGCCGCTTCTGGAAGGCGCGCCGCCCCTCGACCCACCAGAGCGCCTCGACAAGCGCCGCGCGCATCAGCCCCGCGGGCGCCATCGCCGTGTCGAGCCGCGTGTGGTGCACCATGCGGATGATGGTGCGCACCCCCTGCCCGTCCTCGCCCAGCCGGTGCGCGAGCGCCCCCTGGAACTCGATCTCGGAAGAGGCGTTCGCGCGGTTGCCGAGCTTGTCCTTCAGCCGCTGGAGCCGGATCGCGTTGCGCGCGCCCTCAAGCCAGCGGGGCACCAGGAAACAGGTCAGCCCCGCCTCCGTCTGCGCCAGCGTCAGGAAGCCGTCGGACATCGGCGCCGAGCAGAACCACTTGTGCCCGGTGAGCCGCCAGAGATCGCCGTCGGGGTCGGCGCGCGTCGTGTTGGCGCGCACGTCCGAGCCGCCCTGCTTTTCCGTCATCGCCATGCCGAGGGTCGCGGCGCGCTTCTCGTGGATGGGCGCGATGGCGGGATCGTAGGCCCGCGCGGTGAGCTTCGGGATCCAGGTTTCGGCGAGCTCCGGGTCGGCCTCCATGGCCGGGACGCCCGCGTAGGTCATCGTCAGCGGACAGCAGACGCCCGGCTCCACCTGACTCAGAGAATAGACCATCGCGGCGTGGGTGACGTGACCGCCGGGCCGACCCTCCCAGGCGACGGCGGCATAGCCCGCCTCGGCCCCCGCCTGCATGAGACTGTGGTAGCCCGGCGCGAAGCGCACCTCGTCGAGCCGCCGCCCGCCCCGATCGAAAAGCACCAGCCGCGGCGCGTCGCGGCGCGCCTCCTCGCCCTCGGCGCGCGCCTCTGCGCTGCCGAAACGCGCGGCCGCTGCGGCGAGCGCCTGCGCGTCGCCGCCCTGCGCGGCGACGCCTGCACGCAGCGGCGCGTCGCCGGCCCAGAGATCGGGCGGCGGCATCAGGCCGGGCTGATTCTCGACGGTATGGGTCGCGAGCCTCTCGGCGGGCGGCAGCTGGGTCATCGCGGGCCTCCTCTCCTGCCCGGCAGCATAGGAAGGAGGGCCCCGCCCCGAAACCGTGACGTTGGGGATTCACAGCGCGAATCACCTGTGCCATAGTGACGACCAGCGGCCCGGCAGAGGCCGCCAGACGAGGCAGAGCATGATCCGCACCCGCAGCCGGCCAGCCTTTGGCGTGATCGCCTTCTTCGCCGTCGCCTTCGGACTCGGACTCTATTTCGCCTTCGCCGCGGTGCAGGGCGACTACGGCCTCTTCCGCCGCGCGGAGGTGGAGCTCGAGGCGGCGCGCCTCGCCACGGAGCTCGCCGCGCTCGAGGCCGAGATCGCGCGGATGGAGAACCTCACCCGCCGCCTCTCCGACGAGCATCTCGACCTCGACCTGCTCGACGAGCGCGCCCGCGACGTGCTGGGCCTGTTGCGCGCCGACGAGATCGTGATCCGCTGAACCGGACCCCGGAGCGTCCCGCGGCGCTTGCGCCGGCGCGACCGCGCGCGCTTACGACGGCGCGCGGATATGACGGCTCAGCCCGGCTTGTCGAAGGCCCTCGCAACCCGCCCCCGAATCCGCTACAGCTTTGTTTAGCGTTCAACAATTCCCGTCCCACTGTCGAGGAGACCCGCATGGCCACCCGCAGACAGGCGAAGAAACCCGCCGCCTCGGCCGAGGAGCTCAAGCGCCACTACCGCGAGATGCTGCTCATCCGCCGCTTCGAGGAGAAGGCGGGCCAGCTCTACGGCATGGGGCTGATCGGCGGCTTCTGCCACCTCTACATCGGACAGGAGGCGGTCGTGGTGGGCCTGGAGGCCTGCGCCGAGGAGGGCGACAAGCGCATCACCGCCTACCGCGATCACGGCCACATGCTGGCCTGCGGCATGGACCCCAAGGGCGTGATGGCCGAACTGACGGGGCGCGAGGGCGGCTTTTCCAAGGGAAAGGGCGGCTCGATGCACATGTTCTCGCGCGAGAAGCACTTCTACGGCGGCCACGGCATCGTGGGCGCCAACGTGCCGATCGGCGCGGGCCTGGCGTTTTCCGACCGCTACAAGGGCAACGACCGCGTCACCTTCACCTATTTCGGCGACGGCGCGGCCAACCAGGGACAGGTGGCCGAGACCTACAACATGGCCGAGCTGTGGAAGCTGCCGGTGATCTTCGTGATCGAGAACAACCAGTACGCCATGGGCACGAGCGTGCAGCGCGCCACCAAGTCCCCCGATTTCTGGGAGCGCGGCGCCGCCTACGGCATCCCGGGCGAGTCGGTGGACGGGATGGACGTGCTGGCGGTGAAGGCCGCCGGAGAGAAGGCCGTCAAGCACGCCCGCGCCGGCAAGGGCCCCTACATCCTCGAGGTGATGACCTACCGCTACCGCGGCCACTCGATGTCCGACCCGGCGAAATACCGCACCCGCGAGGAGGTGCAGAAGATGCGCGAGGAGCGCGACGCGATCGAGCATGTCCGCAAGCTGCTGCTGGACGCGGGCGCCAAGGAGGACGATCTCAAGGCGATCGACAAGGAAATCAAGGAGATCGTCAACGAAGCCGCCGATTTCGCCCGCGAAAGCCCGGAGCCCGATCCGTCGGAACTCTGGACCGATGTCTACACCGACGTCACGCCGCAGACCGCCTGAGGGAGCCCCCGCGCATGAGCACCGAGATCCTGATGCCCGCCCTTTCGCCGACCATGGAGGAGGGCAAGCTCGCCAAGTGGCTGGTCAAGGAGGGCGACACCGTCGCCGCCGGCGACATCCTCGCCGAGATCGAGACCGACAAGGCCACGATGGAGTTCGAGGCCGTCGACGAGGGCACCGTCGCGAAGATCCTCGTGGCCGAGGGCACCGACGGAGTGGCCGTCAACACGCCCATCGCGCTCTTGGCCGAAGAGGGCGAAGCGCTGGACGAGGTCGAGGCGTCCGGGACCGGCAGCGCGCCGGTGCCTGCGGACAAGGCGCAGAATTCCGAGGATCAGGCGGCGGCCGGAATGCAGCACCCCGCGCCCGCTGCCCCGGCCAGGGCGCGGGAACCGGAGGTGCCCGAGGGCACCGAGTTCCGCCAGCAGACCGTCCGCGAGGCGCTGCGCGACGCCATGGCCGAGGAGATGCGCCGCGACGACAACGTCTTCGTCATGGGCGAGGAGGTCGCCGAATACCAGGGCGCCTACAAGATCACGCAAGGATTGCTCGACGAGTTCGGCGCGCGCCGCGTGATCGACACGCCGATCACCGAGCACGGCTTCGCCGGCCTCGGCGTCGGCGCGGCCTTCGGCGGCCTGCGCCCCATCGTCGAGTTCATGACCTGGAACTTCGCCATGCAGGCCATGGACCACATCATCAACTCGGCGGCCAAGACGCTCTACATGTCCGGCGGGCAGATGGGCTGCCCCATGGTCTTCCGCGGCCCCAACGGCGCGGCCGCCCGGGTCGCGGCGCAGCACAGCCAGGACTACGCGGCCTGGTATTCCCAGATCCCCGGCCTCAAGGTCGTGCAGCCCTATGCCGCCGACGACGCCAAGGGGCTCCTGAAGACCGCGATCCGCGACCCCAACCCGGTCGTCTTCCTCGAAAACGAGATCCTCTACGGCAAGTCCTTCGACGTGCCCGCGCTCGACGACTGGACCGTGCCCTTCGGCCGCGCGCGGATCTGGCGCGAGGGCGGCGACGTGACCATCGTGAGCTTCGGCATCGGCATGACCTACGCGCTGGAAGCGGCCGAGCGTCTGGCCGAGGACGGCGTGGAGGCAGAGGTGATCGACCTGCGCACCCTGCGCCCCATGGATCACGACACCGTGATCGAGAGCGTCAAGAAGACCAACCGCTGCGTCACGGTCGAGGAGGGCTGGCCGCAGGGCTCGGTCGGCAACCACCTCTCCGCGGTGCTGATGGAGCACGCCTTCGACTGGCTCGACGCGCCGGTGCTCAACGTGACCGGCAAGGACGTGCCGATGCCCTACGCCGCCAATCTCGAGCGCATGGCGCTGGTCACCACCGACGAGGTGGTGGACGCCGTGCGCAAGGTCACCTACCGCTGAGGGAGCGCGCCGCATGTCCACGGAAATCCTGATGCCCGCCCTCTCGCCCACGATGGAGGAGGGCCGGCTCGCGAAATGGCTGGTCAAGGAGGGCGACACCGTCGCCGCCGGCGATCTGCTCGCCGAGATCGAGACCGACAAGGCCACCATGGAATTCGAGGCGGTGGACGAGGGCACCATCGGCAAGCTTCTGGTGGCCGAGGGCACCGACGGCGTGGCCGTCAACACGCCCATCGCGCTGATGCTCGACGAGGGCGAGAGCCCGGAGGATCTGCAAGGCGCACCCGCGCAGGCCGAGCCCGCCCCGAAGCCCGAAGAAGAGACCACACCGGTCGAGACGCAGGCGGCGCAGGCGCCCGCCCAGGGCTATGGCCGCGCGCCCGAACCGCAGACGAAGGCGGAGGTGCCGGGCGACAAGGCCCCGCCCGCGCCCACCGACGCCGAGGGCAAACGCATCCTCGCCTCGCCGCTCGCCCGCCGCATCGCCGAGGCGAAGGGCCTCGACCTGACGCAGCTGAAGGGCTCGGGCCCACGCGGCCGCATCGTGCGCGCCGATGTCGAGGCCGCCGAACCCGCCCGGGCCGCGCCCAGGCGCGAAGCGCCCGAGGCCGCCCCGGCCGCCACGCCGCAGGCCACCCTGCCCGCCGGCCCCTCGGCCGATCAGGTGGCGAGAATGTACGAGGACCGCGAGACCGAAGAGGTCGCGCTCGACGGGATGCGCCGCACGGTGGCCGCGCGGCTCACCGAGGCCAAGCAGACGATCCCGCATTTCTACCTGCGCCGCTCGGTCGACATCGACGCCCTGCTCGCGCTGCGCGCCCAGCTCAACGCCCAGCTGGAGCCCCGCGGCGTGAAGCTCTCGGTCAACGACTTCATCATCAAGGCCTCGGCGCTGGCGCTGCAGGAGGTGCCCGAGGCCAACGCCGTCTGGGCCGGCGACCGCATCCTGCGGCTCGAGCCCTCGGATGTGGCCGTGGCGGTGGCCGTGGATGGCGGCCTCTTCACCCCCGTCCTCAAGGACGCGCACCTCAAGTCGCTCTCGGCGCTGAGCGGCGAAATGAAGGATCTCGCCACCCGCGCCCGCGACCGCAAGCTCGCGCCGCACGAATATGTGGGCGGCAGCTTCGCGGTCTCCAACCTCGGCATGTACGGGATCGAGAACTTCGACGCGGTCATCAATCCGCCGCACGGCGCGATCCTCGCCGTCGGCGCGGGCGTCAAGCAGCCGGTGGTGCGCGACGACGGCGGGATCGGCACCGCCACGATGATGTCGATGACCCTCTCCGTCGATCACCGCGTCATCGACGGCGCGCTCGGCGCGCAGCTGCTCGCGGCCATCGTGGCGCATCTGGAAAACCCTCTGGCGATGCTGGCGTGACCCTGTCGCGCCAACGGGGGCTCTGCGCCATCACGGCCACCACTTGCCGCGCGCCCGGCGCTCGCCCGCGGCACCCGCCATAAAGCCCGCGCCGGGCGCCTTCCCGCGCGCCGATCCCCTGCTTCTTCTTGGTGAAAATATCCCGGGGAGCGCGAGGGGCAGCGCCCCTCGCCCGCACGAAGTGCCAGAGGGAATGCGGCCGCAAGGCCGCACCGCGCCGGCAAGCCGCTCAGTCGCGCGCCAGCAGGTGATCCATCGTGACGGAAGGCTGCGCGCAGCCGGCCTCGCCCACGATACGGGCGGGCACGCCGGCCACGGTCTTCTTCGGCGGTATGTCCTCCAGCACGACGGAGCCCGCCGCGATCCGGCAGCAGTCGCCCACGGTGATGTTGCCCAGCACCTTGGCGCCCGCGCCGATCAGCACGCCGGAGCCGATCTTCGGGTGACGGTCGCTCTCTTCCTTGCCGGTCCCGCCCAGCGTCACCGAGTGCAGCATCGAGACGTTGTCGCCCACCACCGCCGTCTCGCCGATCACGATGGAATGGGCGTGGTCGATCATGATCCCCTGCCCGATCCGCGCGGCCGGGTGGATATCGACGCCGAAAGCCTCCGAGACGCGCATCTGCACGAAATAGGCCAGATCCGCGCGCCCCTCGCGCCAGAGCCAGTGGCCCAGGCGGTAGGCCTGCAGCGCCTGGAAGCCCTTGAAGAACAGCAGCGGCTGCAGGAAGCGGTGGCAGGCCGGGTCGCGGTCGTAGACCGCGGCGATGTCGGCGCGCGCCGCCTGCACGAGGCCCGGATCGGCGGCATGCGCCTCGTCGGCGATCTCGCGCAGGATCTGCTCGGACATCTCGCCCGAGGCGAGCTTCATCGAGATGCGGAAGGCCAGCGCACGGGCAAGCGAGGCGTGGTGCAGCACGCTGGAATGCACCAGCCCGCCCAGAAGCGGCTCGTCGAGGACGGCCTGTTCGGCCTCGTCGCGGATCCGGTCCCAGACGGGATCGAACTTGGCTAGTCTCGCGCGGCTCTCGGCCATGTCCTCTCCTCCCTCGCGGGGCTGGTTGGCTCACCCTAGCAGATCTGATCTAGTCTTGGAACGCATCGGCGGAAAGGGTGGACATGGACGTGACCGACACCGGGGCCGTGCGCGCCCGGCTCGAGGCGCTTCTGGCCGAGCTTGACGCAGGCGACGCGCGCGGGCGCGGCGGCCAGGAGACCGTGGCGCTCGATCAGCAGGCCGTGGGGCGGCTCTCGCGCCAGGACGCGCTGATGTCGCAGTCCATGGCGCGGGCGACGCAGGCCCGGCGCGACGCCGAACGCCGGCGCCTGACCGCCGCCCTCGCCCGGCTGGAGGACGGCGAATACGGCTATTGCGAAGCCTGCGGCGAGCCGATCGCGCCCCGGCGGCTCGAGCTCGACCCGGCCGCGGCGCGCTGCGTGGGCTGCGCCGGGGGGTAAGCGGCCGCGGGGTGCCTCAGCCGCGGCGCCGCGACCGGCGGGCCGGATCGGCGCGCCAGTCTCTCAGGGCGGTGAGCACCGCGACGAGGCAATCGGCATAGTCCGGGTCCGACAAGGGCGGCTCGGGCGGCAGCGGTCGCCGCCGCGCGCAGGTCTGCAGGGCGCCGTTGCCGAGATGCAGATGCGCGCGGCCCTGCCGCTTCATGTAGGCGTGGGCGGCGTGGGCGGTCTCGATCAGGGCGCGGGCGCGGGCCGCGCGCAGCGCGGGCGGCCACTCCAGCAGCGCCCTTGCCGCGGCCGTCACGTCCCCCCAGTGCACGGGCCGCATCAGTCCGGCACCGCCGCCACGGCGAAGGGCCCCGGCCCGTAGCGTGCCGAGATCTGCGCCACCTCGATCCGGCGCGGCCCCGCGCCCGCGTCGGCCGCGCGCTGATCGGCCGGATAGATCCACTCGGGGGCCTCCGTCTGCGCCTCGCGCAGCACCGCGCCGGAGGCGGTGACCCGCACGAGGTAGCGCTCCGCCTCTTCGCCAAGCGGCACCTCGGGCGCCTCCCATCCGTCCCCGTCGATGCGCGTGCGCCGGATCCAGCGCGCGTGCAGTCCGCCATCCGCCTCGGCGAGCCGCAGGTGGCATGGCCGGTAGGGCCGCAACCCCTCGCCCGCAAAGGCCAGGACGCGATGCTGGTAGCTCGGATCGTCGTAGGGCCGTCCGGCCGGCCCGATCCGCCAGTGCCGCGCCACGTCCCTCAGCGCCGGCGAGAGCGCGATCTGCCGGGGCACGCCGTCCATGACGACGACCCAGCTGCCCGCCGGCCACTGGGCCGGCATGATCCCGTCGCTGCCGGCCTGCCCGCGCAGCCGGTGCGAGATCAGCCAGCTGCGCGGGGCGACAAGCTGCGCGTCGCGGAACTGCAGAAGCTCCCAGCCGCCCGCGCTGCCGTCGCCCACCGCGATCAGGTTCTTGCCCGCCAGCAGCCCCGCGTCGTCCGTGGCCGCCAGCGCGCCCGAGATCATCCGCACGCGCAGCGCCGGTCCCCGGTCGATCCGGCCGGACGTCGCGGCGGCCAGCGGGCTCTCGGTCACGCCGATCGCGGCGCGCGCCTCGATCAGCGCGGAGAGCGCATAGCCCTCGTCCTCCGCCGCCTCGTAGAGCGCGACCCGCCCGGGCCAGGGCGTGGCGGTGACGGCGAGGTGCGGCGCATGCGGCGCCTCGTCGCCGCGCATCAGCGGCAGGTCGAGAAAGAGCGGCGTCACCGGCACGGGCGGGACGAAGGGCGCGAGGCGGGCCGGGCGCTCCTCGACCCGCGCCGGCCGGTAGACCGAGGGATCGACGCGCACCGCCTCGACCAGCCGCGCCTCGCCCTGCTCCACCCGGTCGATGCGGAAGCGCGCGCCGCCGTCGATCTGCACCACGTCGCCCGCGCCCAGCGCCCAGGCCGAGGGCGGCAGCGCGAAACGCGCCGTGTCGCGGGCGACCTGCGCCTCGGCCAGCCACCGCTCGGCGACCTGCCGCGCCTCGCCGCGCGTGAGCGCGAGCGGCAGCTCCGTCTCGCGCGCGCTGCGGCCGGGTTCGCCCGGCAGGATCGCCTCCTCGGCCGCGGCCTGGAAATCGCCCTCGGCCAGGGTGAAGCGCAGGCGCACCCGCCCGCTCTGTTCGGCCTCGGCGGCGCGGCCCCGCTCGAGCGTCCCCTCGAGGCGGTCCGACTCCGCCAGCGCCGCGGAGACGACGGGCGCGGCACGGGCGCCCGCGCGCGGCAGGAAGCGCAGCGCGCCGTCGCGCTCGACCGCGTCGAAGCCATGCGCCAGCATCAGCGGCTGCAGCGCCGCGCGGGCCGTGCCGGGCTCGGACACGAGATACCCGCGCACATGACCGTGCAGGCGGGCCGTATCGCAGGCAGAAAGCCCCGCGGCTTCGCAGATCTCGCCCACCACCGAGGAGAGGCTGCGCCCCGAGGCGCGCCCGGAGATCCAGTGGCCGCGCGCGTAGTTGTCGCCGTCGGCCCAGGTCTCGCGCTCGGCCGGGAACCACGGAAAGGGCCGCGCGTCCCATGCCCAGACGAAACAGCGATCCATGTCCACCATGCGCCCGCCGTAGACGCCGGAGACCGGGTTGTTCTCCGGGTCGGACCAGTAGTCCGTGAGCGCGCGGATGTACTGCGCCTGGATCGCCTCGTCGCGCCGCCCGTCCGAGAAATACGGCAGCGCGGACTCGGAGGACTTCGGGTCGAGGAACTTGTTGGGCTGGTTGGTGCCCTTGTCCACCGCCGGACACCCGATCTCGGTGAACCAGACTGGCTTGCTTTCCGGCACCCAGGCGGTCTGCCCCGGCCCGCTGCGGTAGCGGATCACGACGAGGCCAGATCCGCCGGTGCCGCCGGGGATGGTCCTCGCGCCGCCGCCCCCGCCGCCGCCGGTGTTGGGCGCGCCGTCGCGCGCGTTGCCGCTGCCGCCGGAGCCGCCGCCATGCGTCCCGGCGAGCCCCGTTCCGTTGTCCCACCTGCCGCCCGCGCCGCCGCCGGCGATCTGCCGCTCGGTGCCGTCGATCGTGGTGGTGATGCCCGGCCCGCCGGGCGCCCAATCATACCCTGCATCCGGCGCAGGACCGCCCGCGCCGCCGCCCCCGCCGGCGTAGAAGGGGCTGTTGAAGTTGGTCACGTCGCCGCCGTCGTGGCCCAGCCCGCCATCCGGGGAGCCCGGCTGCAGCGCCGAGCCCTTCACCGAGACATATTCGCCCGGCTGGGCGCTGGAGCCGCCGCCGCCGCCCGAGCCGCCGTCCGTCTCGTCGCCGGTCACATCCGCGCCGCCGCGCGTGCCCGAGCCCGGCCCGCCGCCGAGAGCGGTGATTCCGGCGAAGGTGCTGTCCCCGCCGGGCGAGGCCGGCACGGGCCGGGGGTCGGCGTCGCCCCTGATGCCGGCACCGCCCGCGCCGACGGTGACCGGATAGTCGCCCGGCGCCAGCGTGATCGTGCCTTGCACCACGCCCCCGGCGCCGCCGCCGGCCGTGGAGCCGCCGCCTCCGCCGCCGACGAGCAGATAGTCGACCTCGGCCGTCTCGGAGAGATTGAACGTGCCATCTGCGGTAAAGACATGCGCCGTCCAGTCTTCGCCGGAGTCGTCTGTGAAGCTGCGCATCTCGCCACCGCTGCCCAATGGCGCGGTCGCCTCGCGCCCGCCGATGCGGTCGACATGCGGGTTGGACCACCAGTTGCGGATGTCCTTCGGCCGGAACACCCAGGGCTTGCCGTGCGCCCCGTCGGTGATCGGCGTGCGGATCTGCGCCGCGCGGGCCTCCTCGGAGTGGTAGTACCAGTCGTAGCCCTCGCCGCCCTCGATGTTGGACTTGAGGTAATCGAGGTCGTGGACCGCGCCCCAGTGCGCGTCGAGGTGATCCTCGCCCTCGCGCCAGTCGGAGAGCGGCAGGTAGTTGTCGATGCCCACGAAGTCGATCTCGGGGTCCGCCCAGAGCGGATCGAGATGGTAGTAGAAGTCGCCGGGCGCGTCGGGCGGCTGGTAGCCGGAATACTCCGACCAGTCCGCGGCGTAGCCCAGCTTCACCTCCGGCCCGAGCAGCGCGCGCACCTCCCGCGCGAGCGCGCGCAGCGCCTCGACGGCCGGGAAGCCCTGCGCGCCCCGGATCTGCGTGAGCCCGCGCATCTCCGTGCCGATGCAGAAGGCCTCCACCCCGCCCGCGGCCGCGCAGAGCGCCGCATAGTGCAGGATGAAGCGGCGGAAGCTCCATTCCTCCGGGCCGTGATAGCTCACCGCGCCGTCGCCCGGCGTGAAATCCGACGCGGCCGCGGTGCCGAAGAAGGCCGCCACCTCGGCGTCGGCCTGGGCGGTGCCGTCGGGCGTGCCCGCCCGCCCCGGCGCGACCGAGGCGGTGATCCGCCCGCGCCAGGGCAGGACCGGCTGGCCCTCGGCCCCGGTCCAGGGGTCGGGCAGCGTGTTGCCCTCGGTCTGGGTCATCAGGACGAAGGGATAGAAGAGCGCCGCGCGCCCGCTCTCGCGGATCGCGCGGATCGCCTGCACCACCGCGGCATCGGCCGGCGTGCCGCCGTAGAGCGCGCGCCCCTCCGCCATCGGGACCAGGCCCGCCGCGGCGCGGGAGAGCCCCGCGACGCGCCAGGGCATCCCCTTGCCGTCCGCCTCGCGCTGCTCGACGAGCGGTTGGAGCCTGCAATCGCCGCAGCGCAGGTCGTCGCCGAACCAGCTCACCACCAGCGAGACCGCCCCGCACGCGGGCAGCTCGCGGCCCAGCGCATCGAGCGAGGCGGGCAGATCCGGCACGCCCAGGGGCGTGTTGACGTTGGCCATCCGCCAGGCGCCCGGTCCCTCGGGCAGCGCGACCGGCTGCGTGGCCAGCGCGTATTCGCCCGTGCCGGGGATCAGCGCGACGCCGCGCACCGATCCCGCCACGCTCGCCTCCGCGCCCGCGCGGGCGGGCTGTTCGTGGCGAATGACCTCGAAGCTGAACTGCGGGATGCGGTTGCCGAACCGCGCGAGGTCGAGATCCTCGATCACCACATAGGCGGTGCCGCGATAGGCGGGCACCGCCCCGGCCCCCTCGATGGCCTCGATCAGCGGGTCGGGCATCTGGTCGCGCGCGCCCGAATGCACGCGCATCTCGAGGTCGGCCGGCGCGATCTCGGCGCCGTCGGCCCAGGTCCGGCCCACGCCCGCGATCTCGCCCTCGCAGAGGGCGATGCCGAGGCTCACGCGATAGCTGTGATGCGTGACCGTGGGCGCCGCGGGCGCGCCCTTGCCGCCGCCGCCTTCCGTCGTGACGACCTCGGTGAAGCGGCTCGCCCAGATGACGTGCCCGCCCACGCGCATCCGCCCGAAGACGCGCGGGATCGGGTCGCCCTCGCCCGCGCCCGTCAGGCGGATCCGCTCCAGCCGGCCGGTCTCGACCGCCTCGGCGCCCTCGCCCAGAAGCCGCTGGTCGATCGCGCGGCCGGCGGCGGCCCCCAGGAAACGGCCCGCGGCGGTCATCGACAGGCCCAGCACGGTCCCGCCCAGCGAGCTGCCCAGCGCCGCCCCGGCGGCGGAAAGAAGGATCGTCGCCATTCACGCGCTCCCGTCTGCATCCCCGCGCCGACAAGGCGTTTGCAAACGCCTTGCAAGCGCCTTGCAAGGCGCTTGGCCCCCGGAGCCCTCGTCCGCAGATTCGGGAAACCGGAAACGCGCCACGATCCGGCGCGCCCAGGCGGGGCCAAGCGCGCTTTCGACCACGCCGCGCCCCGAGTAGGCGTGGATCACCGTGGGCGCCGCGCCCGCGCGCCCCTGGATCCCGAGGTGCTTCGCCACTGCGCCCGCGCGCATCCGGAAAAGCAGCACGTCGCCCGGCGCGGCCCGCTGCAGCGGCACCTCGCGCAGGTTGGCGCGCGCCGCGGCCCAGAGCCTTTCCTCGCCTGCAGGCTCGGACCAGTCGCGCGTGTAGGGCGGCACCGCCGCCGGCTCGGCGCCCACGACCTCGCGCCAGACGCCGCGGATGAGCCCCAGGCAATCGGCGCCCGCGCCTTTCGCGCTCGCCTGATGCACGTATGGCGTACCGATCCAGCCCCGCGCCGCGGCCACGACCCGCGCGCCCCGTGTCTCTTCCGTCATCTGCGGCTCCCCCCGCCGGTCTCGCCCGACTGCGCCGGATGCACCGTCACCCAGTCGGCCGCCGGCAGGTCCGGAAACCCGCGGTAGTTCGCCGCGTTCGCGAACTTGAGGCGGCAGGTCTCGAACCGTTTGTCGCAGCCCGCCTCGAGCCGCAGCGCATCCCCCGGCGCCGGCGCCGCCCCGAGGGGCGTCCAGAGCTCGACGACCCGCGCATCCCCGTCCGAGACGTCGCGCTTCACGCTGCCCGAGAGCCCGGCGGCGGCCCCGTCCAGCACGGTGAGACGGCCGCGCGCGAACCACTCCGGCGGAAACCCCGCGAGCGGCGGAAACCGGAAGACGCGCCCTGCCTCGACGGCGCGGGCCGGCCCCTCGTGCCGGTAGCCCGGATCGGAGAGATCCACGCCGCAGTCGGCGTCCCCCAGAACGGCGGCGCAGGGCTTCTGGTAGACCCGGCCGCCGGGGCGGTTGAGCACCTCCGCGAGCCCGCGCAGCTCGGCGTGAAAGGCGCCCTCGGCGCGCCGCAGCTCGCCGATGCTGCCGCGGAACACGAGCTGACGCCGCGCCGGATCGGTCCAGTCGACGAGCCAGGCGCGCACCGCGGCGCCGTCGTAGCGGCCCGCCGCGATGTCCTCCTCGGTGATCGCCGCGTCCGAGAGCGCGCCCAGCGCCTCGGTGTTGTCCACGGAAAGCCCGGTGGTCTGCTGAAGCGCCGCGGCCGAAAGCCCGGTCTCGGGGCGAAACTCCACGCCCTCGAAGACCAGCCGCCGGTCGTGGTCGGTGAAGCCCAGGGTGACGCCGTCGGCGCGCGTCACCGCCCAGCAGCGGGCGACCGTGGTCGCGCCGCCCGCCAGATGCGCCTGCAATCCCGCCTGCATCAGACCCGGACCTCCACCACCGGCACGGAGGGCAGATCGCCGGCGCGGAAGCTCGCCACGCCGGTCTGGATCGTGTCGGTGTCGAAGCGCACCGGCACGTCGAACTCGAAGCCCGCGGTGATCTGCATGCCCTCCGAGGGCGCGCGCACCAGCGTCACGGTGCCGGTCGTCACGTCGACCTCGAAATCCACGCCCTCGCGCAGCGCGTCGCCCTGCACGGCCAGGCGCACGCTGCCCGCCACCGGCTTGGCGATCGGCCGCTCGTAGACGGCTTCGCCCGAGCGGTAGCGTTTGACCAGCCGGAACGTGGTCGTCTCGCCGTCGCCGTCTCCGATCAGCTGGTCGGTGGGCGAAGGCGCGCGGCTGGGCCGGCAGGACTTGAAATCGGACCAGTCCTTCCAGCGGAAGCCGTGCAGCCGGCCGCGCCGCGCCTCGAAGAAGGCCACCAGCGCCTCGATGTCGTCGAGCAAGCGCAGGCCCACGCCCGCGTCGTAGCGGCGGCGCGACTGTTCCCAGGGCGTGTTGCGCTCCTCGTGGCCGGAGGCGAGCGTGACGACCTCTGTCCGGCGCTCGGGGCCGCCCACGGAGCCGAAGCTCAGGTTGGGCGGGAAGCGGACCTCGTGGAAACTCATGCGCGGGCTCCTTGCGTCTGCGACACGGGGGGCGCTGCCCCCGTCCGGCTGCGCCGGACTCCCCCGGGGTATTGGGGGACCATTGAAAGGCTCAGCGGATGCGCTGCCCGCGGGCGAGCGCGCGGGTCACTTCGGCGGCGATCTGGGTGCGCGAGCGGCGGAAGCCCTCGACATCCGGCGTGGCGACACTGACGGTCACCGAGACCGGCCGCCCGGCGCCCGAGGACTGCACGCCCAGCCGGCCGTCGGCGCCGCGCGCGAGCGGCAGGATCGCCTCGGGCCCCGCCTCGCCCATCAGCCCCCAGCCGCCGCGCATGGGAAAGCGCGTGGCCTGCTGGACGACCCCGCCATTGGCGAAGGGCATGACGCGCCCCTGCGCGAAGCCGGCGCCCTTGCCGAAGCCGGTCATCCCGCCGAAGAGCCCGCCCGCGACATCGGTGACCAGACCCGCGACGTGGTCGGTCGCCGGCTTCACCGCCGCGGAATAGGCGGCGTCGACCAGCGCGCGGCCCACCTGGCCCAGCGCCTCCGAGAGCTTCGCCCCGTCGAAGACCGCCCCGTCGATCGCCCGGCGCAGGCCGCGGGAGAGCGCGCTTTCGAGCCGCTGCGCGCCCTTGCCCGTGGCGGCGAAGGTTTCGTGGATGCGCCGCAGTTCGGCGTCGAAGCCGGCGGCGACGCCCGCGGTGGCGCCGAGGCGCGTCTCCAGCGCGTCGAGCGCCTCGGCGAGCGCGTCCGCGTCGTCTTCTGTCTCAGCCATTCGCGTGCTCCTCGCTCGCCAGGTCGTCCGGATAGGCGGCCATCAGCGCGTCGAGCCGCGCGCGGCCCATTGGCGCATGCCCGCTCCCCGTGCCCAGCATCACCGCCAGTTCGGCGGGCGTGAGCGCCCAGAACTCCGCCGGGCGCAGGCCCAGGCGGCCGATCCCGGCGCGCATCAAGGCGGCCCAGTCGACGCGGCTCATCGCGCCTCCTCCGGCGGCAGGAAGGCGCGCGCCAGAAGCTCCGCCGCGGCGCGCGCGGCGGCCATCGGCCCGCCCTCGATCTCGGCACGGCGCAGGTCGGCTGCCGCCCCCTCCCACCCGCCGCCGCGCAGGCCCGCCACGATCACGGCGAGCACGTCGCGCCCCGAGAAGCGCCCGCTCTCGAAGCGGGCCGCGAGATCCACCAGACTGTCCGCGCCCAGCGCCTCCTCCAGCTCGGCCAGCGCGCCCAGGGTCAGCCGCATCACCTGCGGCGCCCCGTCGATCACCAGCGTCACCTCTCCGCGATAGGGATTGGCCATCACAGCGCCGTGAAGCTGAGCGCGCCGGCCGAGGCGAGGGCGATCTCGTAGGTCGCCTCGCCGTCGTGGGTGCCGGCATATTCCAGCCCCGTCACCTGGAAGGGGCCCGCGACGGTGCCGAAGCCGGGGATCACCACCTGGAACTCCGGCGTCTCGCCGTCGAAGAAGATCTGCCGCGCGCGCTCGTCGGTGTCGGCGTCGCGGAAGACGCCCGACCCGGCGATGGAGGCCGATTTCACCCCCGCCCCGGCCAGCAGTTCGCGCCAGCCGCCCTGGCTTTCGAGGCTGGTGACATCCACCTGCTCGGCGTTGAAGGACAGACGCGTGGCGCGCAGCCCCGCGACGGTCTGGAACTGGCCGTCGCCGGTCAGGTCCACCTTGATCAGAAGATCCTTGCCGCTCTGGGCGCCCATGATCTCGTTCTCCTCGGGTTGGTCAGTCCGCCGCGAGCCGCGCGCGGAAGGTCAGGTCGATCCGCCGGCCGCGGCCGCGGCCGCCCCGGCGCGCCGTCGCCCGGCGGAAGTGCAGGTTCACGACGCGGCCGTGGGCCAAGGCGAGCGGCGCGGCCAGCAGCGCGTCCGAGACCGCCGCCGCCGCCGCTTTCACCGCGTGGAAGCTGTCACGCGCGCCCGCCACGGTGATCTGCAGGTCGTGCAGCGCGCCCGCACCGCTGGCGTCCGACCGGTCGCGCACCGTCTCGGGGCCGAGCGCCACGTAGACGGGCGGCAGGCGGCCGGCGGGCAGGTCGTCGTGGATGTTGTCGCCCACCAGGGCGGCGAGCGCCGGGTCGGTCGAAAGCCGCTGATAGACAGCTTCCTGCAGCGCGGCGGCCAGGGCGTAGCTCATGGCGCGAGTTCCTCCTCGGCGAAGCAGGTGAGGTAGCGGCCTTCGGGGTCGGCCTCGGCCACGGCGAGGATGCGCCAGACGCGCGCGCCCTCGCGGAACCGCTGGCCGGGGCGCGGGCGCGCCTCGCAGCCCGGCGGCGCGGCGCGCACGGTGATGCGGTGGGCAGTCGTGGCCAGAGCCTGCGCCGCGCCGGAGCTCTCGCGGGCCTGGCGCGGCGCGACCGCGGCCCAGAGGGTGCCCAGCGCCACCCAGCCTTCGGTCACGCCGCCGGCGCCGTCCGGCGCCTCGACCGGCGCCTCGAGCACCAGCGCGCGATTGAGACGGGGCGCGCTCATGCAGCCCCTCCCGCCCCCAGACGCAGCGCGCGCCAGGGGCCCAGGAGCCCGGCGACTCCGGCGGGCATCGCCGCCTCGCCCAGCGCGCCCGCGTCGCGGTATTCGTAGTAATGCGCTGCCAGCAGCAGGACCGCCTGCCGCAGATCGGCGGGCACCGCGGCCCAGTCGGCGCCGAAGCCCGCGGTGAAGCGGATCACGCCCGCGCCGCGCGCGGGGATCGCGGGCAGCGCGAGGCCGGCCGGCCGCAACACGGGGCTGTGGTGGTCCGCCTCCAGCCACCAGCGCGCGGGATCCACCGCGCTTTCCTCTCCGGCCGCGTCGCGCAGCGCCAGTTCCGTCACGCTGGCCACCGGCGCCAGCGGCAGGGGCTGGCCGCCCGGATCGCGCCAGGCCGGCAGGATCAGCGCGAAGCCCCGCGCCAGCAGGATCTTGCCCGTGCGCGCCTCGATCGCGGCGATGGCGGCGCGCAGCGTGGCCTCCAGCACCGGGCCCTGCAGGTCGTCCTGCGAAAACCCGGTGCCGAGGCGCAAATGCGCGCGGAACGCCTCCACCGGCAGGGCCGCGGGATCGAGCGGCGTCTCTTCGATCAGCATGAATGACATCTCCGGATGGTCCCGCCCCGCCGGGGCCGAATACGGAGGCGCGCGCGGCCGGTCGCCCGGCCTGCCCCGGGCGCGCGCCCCCTCTCTCGCCGCGAATCAGACCGCGGCGAAGCGCAGCAGCTTGATCGCCGCGAAGTCGGTCACGTCGCCGCCCACGCGCTTGGTCGCGTAGAACAGGACGTGCGGCTTGGCGCTGAAGGGATCGCGCAGTACCCGCAGGTCCGGCCGCTCGGCCACGGTGTAGCCTGCGCGGAAATCGCCGAAGGCGATGGCGTCTGCGCCGCTGGCGATGTCGGGCATGTCCTCGGCGATCAGCACCGGATAGCCCAGGAGCCGCGCGGGCTCGCCCGCCGCCAGTCCGTCGGACCACAGGAAGCGCCCGTCGTTGTCCTTGAGCTTGCGCACGGCGCCCGCGGTGCGCGAGTTCATCACGAAATGCGCGTTGGCGCGGTAGCGCGCGCCCAGCGCATAGACCAGGTCGATCACCGCCTCGGCGCCGGCGAAGGCGCCGTCCGCGCCGCTGGCGATATAGCCCAGGCTGTCCCAGGCCCAGCTCGCCTGCGGCACCGCCGGGTGCGCGAGGAAACCGGTGGGCTTGTCGGTGCCGTCGCCGGCGACGAAGGCCGCGGCCTCGGCGCGCGCGAACTTCTCCGCGATGCGACCCGCGAGCCAGCCCTCGATGTCGAAGGCCGCGTCGTCGAGCAGCCGCTGGCTGATCTTGGGCAGCGCCGAGAGCTCGTGCAGCGGGATCGAGATCCGGTCGATCTGCGGCGTGCCGGTCTCGGCGGCCGGGTCCGTCTCGGTCGCCCAGCCCGCACCCACCTCGGTGGTGTCCACCAGCACGTCATAGGCCGTGGCCTCGACATGCACGACATTGGCGATCTGGCGGATCGAGGCCGAGGAATTCAGCACGCCGCGGATCGTCTCGGCGGTCTCGGGGTCCACCAGATAGCCGCCGTCGGCCGCCACCGAGGACGACATCGCCTTGCCCTCCAGTTCCAGGCCCCGCAGCCCGTCGTCGTCGCCCGAGCGCAGGTAGGCGCCGAAGGCCTTGGTGTGGGGCGCGGCCTCGTCGGCGGCGCGGGCGAGCGCCGGGCGCGCCGGGCTCTGCATCTTGCGATCAAGCATGGTCAGTCGCTCTTCCTGCTGTTGAAGCCGCGCGTGAATTCCCTCCCGGAACTCCGCGAAATCCCTGGCGAACCCCGCAACCGCGCGCTTCACCTCCGCGACCGGCGCAAGGGTCGCGCCGCTCTCCGTCGTCTCCGTCATCTCCACCTCCGGATTGCCCTGCGCCCTCATTCGCGCGTCTCTCCCAGCGCCGCCCGCGCGGCGCGGAACCCCTCGGCCAGCGCGCGCAGCGCCTCGGCCGTGCCGTCCTCCTTGGCGGCCACGCGGGCGGATGGCAGCATCGGGAAGGTCACCAGCGACACCTCCCAGAGCTCGACCTCGGTCAGCACCCGGCCCGCGCCGCGCCGCTCGGCCTGCACCGTGCGGTAGCCGATCGAGAGCCCCTCGATCGCGCCTGCGCGCAGCAGCGCCGCCGCCTCGCGGCCGCGCGCCACCTCCGTCAGCAGGCGGCCCTTCACGAACAGCCCGCGCGCGTCCTCGCGCAGCTCCTCCCAGACGCCGATCGGCTGCGCGGGATCGTGCTGCCACAGCATCCGCACGCGGCGCCCGGCTGCCCCGAAACGCGCGAGCGAGGCCGCGAAGGCGCCCGGCGCCACCGCATCGCCGCCCTGGTCCGCCGCGCCGAAGAGGCTGGCGTAGCCCTCGATCCGCGCGTCGCCCCCCAGCGCCACCTCGGCGCCCGCGTATTTCCGCTCGAGTTCCATCTGCGGCCCCTCCCTTACGGCGTCACCTGCACCATCGACTGCACCGCCTGGGCAAGGATCATCCCCACGACGCCGTAGACGCTGATCCAGAGCCGCCGCTCCAGCCGTTCCATCATCGCCTCGATCTTCTCGAGCCGCCGGTGCACCGTCTCGAACTGCAGCCGCGCCATCGCCTGATGCGCCTCGAGCCGCAGCGCGGGTGCGCAATCCTGCGCCTCGAAACCGAAGCGCTCGCCGGGGCGGTCAGTCATCGCCCGCCTCCTGCGGCACCGGCGGAAGCCCCAGCAGCCGCCGCTTCTCGGCATCGGTCAGGAATTCGGCGGCGCCTACCCGCGCCCATTGCGCGTCGCGCTCAGCGGCCAGCGCCGGCACCTGGTCGAGGTCGGGCCGCAGCTCCAGCGGCGCGCCGAAATGATCCGAGAGCCAGTCGCCCAGCGCCGCCATCACCCGGCTCGCCAGGGGCACCACCGTCAGGCGAAAGAAGGCGCGGTTCGCCTCCTGGTAGTTCGCATAGGTCGCGTCCCCCGGCAGCCCCAGCAGCATCGGCGGCACGCCGAAGGCCAGCGCGATCTCGCGCGCCGCGGCCTCCTTGGTCTTCTGGAACTCCATGTCCGAGGGCGAGAAGCCCATCGGCTTCCAGTCGAGCCCGCCGTCGAGCAGCATGGGTCGGCCTGCGTTGCGCGCGCCCTGGTGATAGCTCTCCATCTCCGCCACCAGCCGGTCGTATTGCTCGGGCGAGAGTCCGCCGGCCCCGTCCGCGCCGCGATAGACGATCGCGCCCGAGGGCCGCGCGGCATTGTCCAGAAGCGCCTTGGACCAGCGCGAGGCGGCGTTGTGCACGTCGATCGCCTGCGCCGCGGCCTGCAGCGGCGAGAGGCCGTAGTGGTCGTCCTGCGGATGAAAGCTGCGCAGGTGACAGACCGGGCCGGGCCGGGCCGTGGCATCGAAGCGATGCGTCCGGCCCGCCACGGTGTAGTCGAAACCCGCGGGCCAGCCGTCCGGCCCCGGCACCACCCGCATCCGGTCCGAGCGCAGGACGTGCAGCTCGGCCGGCGCGCCCTCCGCACCCGCCACCGCCTCCATGTAGGCGTCGCCGGTCAGCAGAAGCTGGCCGTAGAAAGCCTCAAGAAGTTCCGCCCGCCCCTGCGCCGGATTGGGCCGGCGCAGCAGCGCCAGCAGCGGATGCGCCGCGTAGCGCCGCGTCGCGTCCTGCAGCACCAGCGGCAGCGCCGCGGCCGATTCTGCGATCAGCTTGACCGCGCGAAAGCCCACCGGGTTGCCGGCAAAGCCCGTGCGCGCCAGCGCCCCGGTCTCGCGCGGGCTCCAGGCGACGCGCCCCGCACCCGCCCAGGCGATGACCGGCGCGGCGGCGCTGGCCTTGGCCTCGGGCACGGTCGGGCGGCGGCGAAAGGGAAAGACCATCGGCGGCGGCTCCTTCGGGTGTCTCGGGCGCCGGGCAGGCCGCGCGCCGTCTTCGGGAGCCCTTCTAGGCCGCCCAGATTAACCCTGCGAAAGCCCGCCGCACGCTCCACCGCGCATCAGCGCAACGCCCCCCCCCTGCTTCTTCTTAGAGACAAACACTCCGGGGGAGTCGGCCGCAGGCCGACGGGGGCAGAGCCCCCCGGCAGGCGCTGCCTCCCGGCGCAGGTCCGGTCCTTCCTCTTGCCTGAAATACCCCGGGGGAGTCCGGCACAGCCGGACGGGGGCAGCGCCCCCTTGCGGCCTCACAGCGCGCGCAGGCGCGGCCGGCGCCAGCGCGCGGCCGGCAGGATCATCAGCTCGTGCAGCGCCCAGACCAGGGCGTCGACCCGGTCGGGGCTGCCGGATCCCTCGTAGCCCTGCGCCGTCATCAGGCCCATCTGCGCCTCGAGCTCGGCGAGCCCGCGCAGGTGGCGCACGCGCCCCTGCTCGTAGAGCGCGGCCACCGGCTCGGCGCGGGCGACCTTGCCGCGTGTCGCGCGGACGAGGCGCAGGGGCACCAGCGGGTCGACCTGCCGGATCACCTCGGCCACCATGTCGCCGCCCTGATTGGCTTCCGCCACGAGCCGCTCGGCGCCCCAGCGCTCCATCGCCGCCACCGCCGCCTGCGCCCAGTCCGAGGGACGCGCGGCCGCCACGCTCGCGTCCTCCAGCACAACGGCGCGCCAGTCGGGGACGTCGCCGCGCGTCACCGCGCCTGCCACCACGATGCCGCAGGCGTCGCTTTGCGCCGTGCCCGTGGCCGGCGGGTCCACGGCAACGACGATCCGGTCGAGCTCCGGCGCGCGCTCGAGCTGCAGCTCGGCCAGCGACGCGGCGCTCCAGAGCGCGCCCTCGGCCTCCTCCAGCAGCAGCCCCTCCAGCTCCTGCCGGCCCAGCCGGGTGCCGGCGTAGCGCGCGCGCACCTCTTCGAGGAAACTCGCGGCCAGATTGGCGCGGTTGGCCGTGGTGCCGGCCCGCGTCACCACCGTCGACTCCAGCGCGAGCAGCCGCTTGAGCACCGCGACGTTGCGCGGCGTGGTGGTGACGCAGGCGCGCGGCGCCGCGCCCAGCCGCAGCGCGAACTGCAGCATGTCCCAGGCGGCCTCCGCCTTCGGCCATTTCGCCAGCTCGTCGGCCCAGGCGGCGTCGAACTGCGGCCCGCGCAGCGCCTCCGGATCGTGCGACGAGAAGAGCTGCGCCACAGCGCCGTTGGGCCAGACGAGCCGGCGCTTGGAGGGCTCCCAGTCGGGCCGCCGGTCGGGCGGCGAACAGGCGAGGAGTCCGCTCTCGCCCAGCACCATGACGTCGCGCACCT
The DNA here is from genome assembly GCF_003298775.1 of Rhodosalinus halophilus. Taxonomy (GTDB): domain Bacteria; phylum Pseudomonadota; class Alphaproteobacteria; order Rhodobacterales; family Rhodobacteraceae; genus Rhodosalinus; species Rhodosalinus halophilus. Next base: position 406,271 of record NZ_QNTQ01000001.1, read on the forward strand.
GGTCGTAGGTCTCGCCCACCAGCGCCACGTGCCGCGCGGGGCCTTCGTCGAGCGGCCGCGCGCCCTCGACCTGGGCGCGCACCCATTCGGCGCCGGCGCGCGTCTTGCCCGCGCCGCGGCCGCCCAGCACCACCCAGGTGCGCCAGTCGCCGGGCGGGGCGATCTGATGCGCCATCGCCCAGAACTCGAAGAGGAAGGGCAGCGCCAGAAGCTCCCCGTCGCCCAGATCGTCAAGGAACCGGCGCCGGACCTCCGGTGCGGCGCAGGCGATCCAGTCGAGCGCCGATCTCGGCGCGGGCGGCGTCGAGGTCGAGGGCGTAGCCGCCCCGGGCGATCCCGGAGCCCTTGCGTCGTCGCGCATGCAGCAGCATCTCCGCTTCTATCGCCAGCCGGATCCACTGCTTGACCGAGGCGACCGCCTTGCCCGCCTCGCGCGCCTCGTCCCAGTCGCCGCGCGCGAGCATGTGCTGGAAGTCCTCCAGCTCGTGGCGCATCTCGCGCAGCTGGCGCGCGATGCTGGCGATCTCCTCGTCGAGGGGCGATCCCTCCTCCGTCTCGGTGGTCAGGATGCGTGACACGGCCGGCCTTTCGGTTGAGGTCGAGAGCGCCGGGCGCGGACGAAAAAGGGCGGCCGCGGGAGTGCCCCGCGCCGCCCCTCGGACTGCGTCCAGCGTGGCTCAACCTATAGGAGAAACCGGGCGCTGCGTCAAGCCCGTTGCGCAACGCCACACGGACTAACCGCCCGTTGCGATTACGAAAATCTCACAACTTGCCGCCGCTCGCATGCCCGGCGAAGAGGCCCGTCAGGGCCGATGAGCCCGCCTGCTACTGCGCGCCTTCCGCCTCGCGCGCCGCCTCGATCTCGCGCCAGCGCGCGACGTTGCGGTTGTGCTCGGCCAGGGTCTCGGCGAAGGCGTGCCCGCCGCTGCCGTCGGCCACGAAGAACAGAAAGTCGGTCGCGTCCGGGTCGAGCGCGGCCTCGATGCTCGCCCGGCCGGGATTGGCGATCGGCGTGGGCGGCAGCCCGTCGATGACATAGGTGTTCCAGGGCGTGGCCGCGCGCAGCTCGCTCTGGCGCAGCCCGCGGCCCAGCACGCCCTGCCCCTCGGTGATGCCGTAGATCACCGTCGGGTCGGTCTGCAGCCGCATCCCCCGCTCGAGCCGGTTGACGAAGACGCTGGCGACGCGCCCGCGCTCCTCGGGCACGGCGGTCTCCTTCTCGATGATCGAGGCGAGGATCAGCGCCTCCTCGGGGCTCGCCAGCGGCAGGCCCGGTGCGCGCGCCGCCCAGGCGGCGGCGAGGATTTCGGACTGCCGCGCCTGCATGGTCTCGATCAGTTCCGCGCGCGCGTCCCCGCGGCGCACCGTGTAGCCGCCAGGGGCCAGCGTGCCCTCGGCCGGGGTCTCCGCGATCTCGCCCGAGAGCACGTCGAAGCCCTCGAGCGACGTGGCGACCTGCCAGCTCGTCACGCCCTCGGCCACGATCACGTTGTATTCGGTGATCGGGTCGTCCACCGCCGCGCGATAGACCTCGGGCATCTCTTCGGCGGGCAGATCGATCTCGGCCACCACCTCCATGTCGGCGGTCCCGGAGTCGAACTGCAGCACGTCGATGCGCGAGGCATTCACGCCCACGCGCAGCGTCACAACGGTGCCGCAGTCGCTGATGCCGTCGCCGGTGACCTTGCCCACGACGTCGGCGATCGAGGCGCCCGGCTCGATCAGGAAGTTGCCGGCCTTCAGATCGTCGGCCATGCCGCCGTAATCGGCAGCGAGCCGCATGAGCAGCCCCGAGGAGACGACGCCCTGATCCTCCAGCCGCCGCGACAGCTCGCGGATGTTGCCGCCCCGCGGGACGCTCACGCAGACGGTGCGGTCAAGCGCGCTTTCCTTGCGATACTCGCGCTCGGCCCAGACGATCAGCCCCGCGCCGAGGAAGAGGACGACAGCGATCAGCGTCAAAGCGTTCGACGCGATGGCGCGCCACATTCACGCGACCTTCCCGAAGAGCAGGCTCGCGTTGGTGCCGCCGAAACCGAAGGAGTTCGACAGCGCAATGTCGATCCTGCGCTCGCGCCGGGCGTTGGGCGCGAGGTCGATCGCCGTCTCGACCGCCGGGTCGTCGAGGTTGATGGTGGGCGGCGCCACCTGATCGCGGATCGCGAGGATCGAGAAGATCGCCTCGATCGCGCCGGCGGCGCCCAGCAGATGCCCGGTCATCGACTTGGTCGACGACATGGTGACCTGGCCGGCCGCCTCGCCCATCATCCGCTCGACCGCGGCGAGTTCGATCACGTCGGCCATGGTCGAGGTGCCGTGCGCGTTGATGTAGTCGATGGCCGCGGGTTCCAGCCCCGCCTTGCCCAGCGCCGCGCGCATCGAGCGCTCCGCGCCGTCGCCGTCCTCGCTGGGGGCGGTGATGTGATAGGCGTCGCCCGACAGGCCGTAGCCGATCACTTCGGCGTAGATCGTCGCGCCGCGGGCCTTCGCGTGCTCGTATTCCTCGAGCACGACGATGCCCGCGCCCTCGCCCATGACGAATCCGTCGCGGTCGGTGTCGTAGGGGCGGCTCGCCGTCTCGGGGGCGTTGCCGCGCTTGGTCGAGAGCGCCTTGCAGGCGTTGAAGCCGGCGATGCCGATTTCGCTGATCGCGGCCTCGGCGCCCCCGGCGAGCATCACGTCGGCGTCGTCGTCGCGGATCAGCCGCGCCGCGTCGCCGATCGCGTGCGCGCCGGTCGAACAGGCCGTGACCACCGCGTGGTTCGGCCCCTTGAAGCCGTAGCGGATGCTCACCTGCCCCGAGATGAGGTTGATGAGCGAGCCGGGGATGAAGAAGGGCGAGACGCGCCGCGGCCCCTTGTCCCGGATCAGATAGGCGGTCTCGGCGATGGAGTTGAGCCCGCCGATGCCGGAGCCGATCATCACGCCTGTGCGCAGCTTCTCCTCTTCGGAGGGGTCGGCCCAGCCCGCGTCCTCGACGGCCTGCGTGGCGGCGGCGAGGCCATAGACGATGAACTCGTCGATCTTGCGCCGCTCCTTGGGCTCGACGAAGTCGTCCGCATTGAAGGTGCCGTCCGAGCCGTCGCCCAGCGGCACCTCGCAGGCGTAGGTCGTGGCCAGACGCGAGGCGTCGAACCGCGTGATGGTGCCGGCGCCCGAACGCCCCTCGAGAATCCGCGACCAGGTCGTCTCGACCCCGCAGCCCAGCGGCGTGACAAGCCCCAATCCCGTAACGACCACGCGCCGCATGACCATGCACTCCCGATTTTGCCTCGCCCGCTCTTAGCCTCTCCCGCACGCGCGGGGCAAGGGCCGGCGGCCGCGGCGTTCACAAATGCGAAGGCGGCACCCGGCTTCCCGGATGCCGCCAGAAACGCAATGGTCCCAGTCTCTTACTGGGCGTCCTCGATGAACTTCACCGCGTCGCCGAAGGTCTGGATGTTCTCGGCGGCGTCATCGGGAATCTCGATCCCGAACTCCTCCTCGAAGGCCATGACCAGTTCGACAGTGTCGAGGCTGTCCGCGCCCAGGTCGTCGATGAAGGAGGCGCTGTCGCTGACCTTGTCCTCCTCGACGCCGAGATGCTCCACGACGATCTTCTTCACGCGATCCGCGATGTCGCTCATGTCAAAGTCCTCATTGTCCTTCCGGGCCTTCGCCCTGTTCTGCCCTCGCCCCTCGGGTCTGGCGCATCCGTGCGCCCGGCAGGGCGCCTCACCCGCCGCGCGTGGCGGCTCGGCCCGTTGCGGTGCGCCGCCCCGGCCCGAAATCAGGCGCGCCTATAGCACATGCATCGGCGATGGCAAACGCTTTCCAGAGCCATTCACCGCCCCGCCTCAGAGCATCGCCATGCCGCCGTTGACGTGCAGCGTGGCGCCGGTGACATAGGCGGCCTCGGGGCTCGAAAGGTAGAGCACGGCCGCCGCCACCTCGCGCGCCTCGCCCATGCGGCCCATGGGCACCTTCTGCAGCAGCCCGGCGCGCTGGTCCTCGGTGAGCGACTCGGTCATCGCCGTGGTGATGAAGCCCGGCGCGACGAGGTTCGCGGTCACGCCGCGGGCGGCGACCTCATGGGCGATGGACTTGGTCAGCCCCGACAGCCCCGCCTTGGCGGCGGCGTAGTTCGCCTGCCCGGGGTTGCCGATCGAGCCCACGACCGACCCCACGTTGACGATCCGGCCCCAGCGCGCCTTCATCATGCCGCGCAGCGAGGCCCGGCAGAGCCGCATCGTGGCCGTCAGGTTGACGTCGAGCACCTGCTGCCAGTCCGCGTCCGACATGCGCATGAACAGGCCGTCGCGCGTGATGCCGGCGTTGTTGACGAGGATGTCCAGCCCGCCCATCGCCTCGGCCGCGCGCCGGGGCAGCGCGTCCACCGCCGCCGGGTCGGACAGGTCGCAGGGCAGAACATGCGCGCGCTCGCCGAGTTCCTCCGCGAGCGCCTGCAAGGGCCCCTCGCGGGTGCCGGACAGCCCGAGGGTGGCGCCCGCCCCGTGCAGGGCGCGCGCGATCTCGCCGCCGATTCCCCCCGAGGCGCCGGTGACGAGCGCCGCCTTTCCCGTCAGATCGAACATCGCGGTTTCCTGTTCCTGTTGCCTGTCCTCAAAGCGCCTCGGCGGCCGCCCGAACGTCCTCGGGGGTGCCGACCTGGCGGGTCGCCGCCTGGCGGTCGATGCGCCGTATCATGCCCGACAGCGCCTTGCCCGCGCCGATCTCCCAGTATTCGGTGACGCCCTGAGCCTGCATGAACTCGACGCTCTCGCGCCAGCGCACCGCGCCGGTGATCTGTTCGACCAGCCACAGGCGGATGCGCTCGGGGTCGTCCACCGCCTCGGCGCGGACGTTCGCGACGAGCGGCACCGCGGGGGCCGTGAGCCGCACCTCGTTGAGCGCGGCCTTCATCTCTTCCGCCGCGGGCTGCATGAGCGGCGAATGGAAGGGCGCGGAAACCGGCAGCAGCACCGCGCGCTTCGCGCCGCGGCCCTTGGCGATCTCGACCGCGCGCTCCACCGCGGCCTTGTGGCCCGAGACGACCACCTGCTGGGGATCGTTGTCGTTGGCCGCCGCGCAGACTTCGCCCTGCGCGGCTTCGGCCGCGACCTCGCGCGCCGCGTCGAGGCCCAGCCCGAGAAGCGCGGCCATCGCGCCCGCGCCCACGGGCACCGCGCGCTGCATCGCCTCGCCGCGCAGCCGCAGGAGCCGCGCCGCATCCGCCACCGTGAGCGCCCCGGCCGCGGCGAGCGCGGAGTACTCGCCGAGCGAATGACCGGCCACGAAGGCCGCGGCGCCGATGCGCACCCCCTCGGATTCCAGCGCGCTCATCGCGGCGAGCGAGGTCGCCATCAGCGCAGGCTGCGCGTTGCTGGTCAGCGTCAGCGTCTCGGGGTCGCCCTCCCAGACGAGCGCGCTCAGCCGTTCGCCGAGCGCGTCGTCCACCTCCTCGAACACCGCGCGCGCCGCCGGATAGGCCTCGGCCAGCGCGCGGCCCATCCCGACGCTCTGGGCCCCCTGCCCAGGAAAGACGAAGGCTCGGCTCATCCCACCCCCATGCCGCTGGTTTCCGGCCCAGATACAGGGCCGGTCCCACGCGCGCAACAGGCGCAGGCGCCGCCCCGCGTCAGCCGCCGCGGCGGTTGCGGGACGCCGACAGGAAGGTCAGCCCGCCCAGGGCGAGAAAGAGGCTGAGACCCAGTTTCATCAGCAGCACGTCGGCGCCCAGGTTCGAGCCCGGCACAAGCCAGAGCCCGCCGGCCGCGGCGAGCAGACCGCTGCCGTTCACCACGAAGAGCGCCCGCGTCAGGGGCGTCGGGGCGGGTGCAGCGGGGCGGTCCTGCGATTCGGTCAGAGCCATCGTTTCCTCCCGGTCTTGGCGGATCGCCGACAGCCTCGCCGCGTAATTCGCCGAAAATGCGGCACAACCGCGGCGTGCGTTCGGCATGCGGCCGAAACCGCGGCCTTGCACATGCGGCTCAGGCGTGTATACGGCGGCCTTCCCTCCGCGGAATGTTTCGCCACGGCGCAGTCTCTCGTGGGCCGGTGCGGAGGGTCGGACCCCGGCCCTATGAAATGCGCCCGAAAGAGACGGAGTGCACATGCCGCTTTACGAGCATGTCTTCATCGCGCGTCAGGATCTCTCCAACGCGCAGGCCGAGGGGCTCATCGAGCACTTCGGCAGCATCCTGGCCGACAACGGCGGGAAACTCGTGGACAGCGAATACTGGGGCGTCAAGACGATGGCCTACCGGATCAACAAGAACCGGAAGGGCCATTACGCCTTCCTGCGCACCGACGCGCCCGCGCCGGCCGTGCAGGAGATGGAACGCCTGATGCGCCTGCACGACGACGTGATGCGCGTGATGACCATCAAGGTGGACAAGCACGACGAAGGCCCGTCGGTGCAGATGCAGAAGCGCGACGAGCGCGGCGACCGCCGCGACCGCCGCTGAGGAAAGGAGCGTAAACCATGGCCGCAAAACCGTTTTTCCGCCGCCGCAAGGTCTGCCCCTTCTCCGGCGAGAACGCGCCCAAGATCGACTACAAGGACACCAAGCTGTTGCAGCGCTACGTCTCGGAGCGCGGCAAGATCGTGCCGTCGCGGATCACCGCGGTGTCCTCGAAGAAGCAGCGCGAGCTGTCGCGCGCGATCAAGCGCGCGCGCTTCCTCGCGCTCCTGCCCTACGCCGTGAAGTGAGGCCAGCCCGATGCAAGTGATCCTTCTGGAACGCGTGGCCAAGCTGGGCCAGATGGGCGACGTCGTGGACGTCAAGCCCGGCTTCGCGCGCAACTACCTGCTGCCGCAGAACAAGGCGCTGATGGCCTCCAAGGCCAACATCGCCGCCTTCGAGGCACGCAAGGCCGAGCTCGAGGCGCGCAACCTCGAGACCCGCAAGGAGGCCGAGGCGCTCTCCGCGCGCCTCGACGGCCAGCAGTTCGTCGTGATTCGCCAGGCCTCGGACGGCGGCGCGCTCTACGGCTCGGTGACGACCCGCGACGCGGCCGACGCCGCCACGGAGGCCGGCGTCTCGATCGACCGCAAGCAGGTGCAGATCGACCGCCCGATCAAGGAGCTCGGCCTTCACAAGGTGCAGGTGCGCCTGCACCCCGAGGTCGAGGCCGAGATCACGCTGAACGTCGCCCGCTCGCAGGAAGAGGCCGAGCTTCAGGCCGCCGGCAAGACCATTCAGGAGGTCGCCGCGGAAGAAGAGGCGCAGGCCGAGTTCGAGATCTCCGAGCTCTTCGAGGATATCGGCGCGGCAGGCCTCGACGAGGACGAGGGCCCCGCGCCGGAGCGCCCGGCCGAGGGCGACGACGAGACCGAGCGCGCGCAGCGCGAGAGCTGACACGCCGAAACCCGGCCCGCGCGGCACTCGCGCCGCGCGGGCCTCTCGATCCGGACGCGCCCCCGGAACGGCGCGGTGACGATCCGCGACCACCGCACGATCAACTTTCGATTGTGGAACAAGACAGTTTCGCAACGAAGGCGTTGCAAACCGTCGGCTCCATGGGCATGTTTATTGAACGGGATTTGGGGATGATGCCCGCGCGCGCAGCCCGTCAGCCTGCCGCGCCCCGGCGTACGCGGCATGGCGCCGGATCGCCCGCATCCGCGGACAAGGACCGAGTCACAGGAATGAACGAGATCGACGTCGAAGTAGGTAGCCGGATACGCCAGAGACGCATCGCGCTGGGCATGAGCCAGACCGAACTGGGGCGGCTGGCCGGCGTGAAGTTCCAGCAGATCCAGAAATACGAAACCGGCGCCAACCGTGTGAGCGCGTCCCGCCTCTGGGCGATCGCCTCGGCATTGGGCGTCCCGGTGATGCATTTCTTCGAAGGGGTGCAGGCCGACGGCAAGGGCGGAACAGCGCCCCAGGCGCCGGGCGACGAACTGTTGCAGGACGCCCGCGCGGTCCGGCTGGTGCGCCACTTCCTGAAGCTGCCGGATGATCAGAAAAAGGTGGTGCTCGACATGGTGACGTCGATGTCGCAGCGCACCGCCGAACGCGAAGAGGCCGGGCTGGAGGCCTGAGGACGCGGCACGAGGTGCACGCCGCTGTCTGGCCGGCCCGGGTATGGGCGATATGGATCTAATCGACCTCGGACAGCTGCCGCCCGGCGAACGGCCTTTCGACAGTTTTCTCGCGCAGCTCTGCCAGCGCCTGGGCTTCGACTACGCCGCCTATGCCGGCACCAATCCGGTGCAGGGCACGATACACGGCTATGTCACCTATCCCGAAGGCTGGAAGAAGCATTATGCCGAACGCGGCTTCCAGAACATCGACCCCACGCTGACCACGGCCGGCCGCAGCATCGCGCCGGTGGACTGGCGCCGTCTGGAGCGTGACCGCCGCTTCGACCAGGTGTTCCGCGACGCGAGCGACTTCGGCATCGTGGACCGGGGCCTGACCGTGCCGGTGCGGGGGCCCTACGGCGAGATCGGCATGCTCAGCGTCACCCGCGACTGCCCGGTCCGGGAATGGGACATGCTGACACGCCGGGTGATCAGCGATCTGCAGTCCGCCGCGGTGCATCTGCACGACACCGTGATGGGCTCGGACGTGCTGTCGCGCGCGCTCCGCCACCCGGCGCTCTCCACGCGCGAGATCGAGATCCTGCAATGGACCGCCGCCGGCAAGTCGCAGCAGGATATCGGCGACATCCTCGGCATTTCCTACCGCACCGTCGAGGTGCATCTCCGTTCGGCGCGCAGCAAGCTCTTCGCGCTCACCACGCCGCAGGCGGTGGGCCGCGCCATCGGTCTGGGTCTCATCACCCCGCTTTGAGGCCGCGCCGCCCGCAAAGTTGACGCTAGCGTAACGCGGCCGCGCATGCTACAACTTCAGGTGGTGAAAGGAAGACCTTGCGCTGCTGATTCTTCCCGACCTGCCTCTGCATGAGCGGAACCTGGCGCATCGCGCCGGGCCTACGGGATTCCCCCAATAGAGCATTCTCCCGTGACGGGTATGTTGGTGCCTACCAACAACAAACACGGGACTCTGGGGGAAGAAGCACCATGATCATCGTGATCGACGCTCTCAACGCGCACCGGTTCACGCATCTGCTGGACGACATGTTCCGTCTTCGCAAGCGCGTCTTCGCCGACCGCCTTGGCTGGGAGGTGGACTGTACGGAAGACGGCCGTGAAATCGACAAGTTCGACGCCCTCGATCCGGCCTATATCCTGGGCCTCGACGACGAGGGTCATGTCGTCTCCTGCGTGCGGGCGCTTCAGACCACCGGGCCGCACATGCTCTCGGACGTGTTCGCCGACATCCTGAACGGAGAACCGCCCCTGCGCGGCGCGACGATCTGGGAGTCGACCCGCTTCTGCGTGGACACGCAGCGGTTGACCCGCGGCACGTCGCGGCACTCGATTTCCTATGCCACCTGCGAACTGATGATCGGATCGCTGGAATACGCCATGCGCTCGGGGATCACCGATATCGTGACCGTGATCGACCCGGTCATGGACCGGGTGCTGAAGCGCTCCGACAGCGCGCCCTACGGCTATCTCGGCAAGCCGACGCCGATGGGCAAGGTCTCGGCGCTCGCCGCGCTGCTCGACTGCACGGAGGAACGGGTCGACAGGATCCGCGCCTTCGCCGGCATCCACCACGACGTGCACCTGACCGAGGAGGAGGCGCTTGCGCGCGCGCCTGCCCCGCAGACGGACGACGACACCCCGCGCGACCAGGAAGGACTCCGCAGCATGACCATCGTCTCCCGCAACACCGCCCCGCCCGCCCCCGAGGCCGGCGTCACCCGCACCGCTCTACGCGACTACTGCCGCGCCCAGATCCGCGACGCGCGCACGCCCAGGGAACTCGACGCGGCCCTGGCGCTGGCAGAGATGCTGCTGGGCTCCGACCGGCCCGAAGAGCCCGAGGCGCTCGACCGGGCGGCGAGCTGAGCAGACCGGCGGCCCTGCGCCGCCCCGGAGAGGGGAGCGCGGGGCCGCCGGGGCCTCATTCGTCCTCGAGGGCCTCGACCGCCTTCTCGAGCTCGTCCTTGCTGACCTCCGTCTCGGTCACCTCGGCCAGCTCGAAGACATAGTCCACGACCTTGTCCTCGAAGATCGGCGCCCGCAGCTGCTGTTGCATCTGGGGGTTCTGCTGAACGAACTCGAAGAACTGCCGCTCCTGGCCCGGATACTGCCGGGCCTGCTGCATGACGGCCTGGGTCATCTCCGAGTCCGTCACCTCGACCTCGGCGCGCTGGCCCAGTTCGGCCAGCAGGAGCCCCAGCTTCACGCGACGCTCGGCGAGCTTCACGTGCTCCTCGGTGGGCTCGATCTCGGGATGGTCGTGACCCTGAACCTCCGGGTTCTCCTCGTGCCAGAGCTGATGCGCGATCTGCTTGGCCTCGGCCTCGACGAGCCCCGGCGGCAGCGGGAAGTCCACCATCTCGTCGAGCTTGTCGAGCAGCCGCCGCTTGGCGACCTGGCGCGCGGCGCCGTTGTATTCCGCCTCCAGCCGCTCGCGGATCTGGCCCTTGAGCGCGTCGAGATCCTCGGCGCCGTATTTCTTCGCCAGCTCGTCGTCGATCTCGGCGGGCTTGGGCGCCTTCACCGCCTTCACGGTCACGTCGAAGACGACTTCCTTGCCGGCCAGATGCGCGGCGCCGTAGTCCTCGGGGAATGTGACCCTGACCTCGGTCTCGTCGCCGGCCTTGACCCCCTTGAGCTGCTCCTCGAAGCCGGGGATGAAGCTGCCCGACCCCAGGGTGAGCGGATAATCCTCGGCGGCGCCGCCCTCGAAGGGCTCGCCGTCGAGCTTGCCGGTGAAGTCGATCACGACCTGGTCGCCGTCCTGCGCCTCGGCGCCCTCTTCGCGATCCTCGAAGTCCTGCGTGTTCTCGGCGAGGTTCTTCAGCGCCTCGTCCACGGCGGCGTCATCGGCCTTGACCACCATGCGCTCCAGCGAGATCGAGGAGAGATCCACCTCGGGCACCTCGGGCAGCGCCTCGTAGGTGAGTTCCACCTGCACGTCGTCGCCGGCCTTCCAGTCCTCGCCCTTCATCTTCACTTCGGGCTGCATGGCCGGGCGGTCGCCGGTCTCTTCGAAGTGATCCGACATCGCCTTGTCGACGCTTTCCTGCACGGCCTCGCCCAGCAGGCGCTCGCCGAACTGCTTCTTGAGCAGCGCCATGGGCACCTTGCCCTTGCGGAAGCCCTTCATCTCGATCTCGGGCTGCGCCTCGGCGAGCTTCTCGTTCACCTTCTCGTCGAGCTCGTCCGCGGTGACGGTGATCTCGTAGCTGCGCTTCAGCCCTTCGTTCAGGGTCTCGGTGACCTGCATCATGCCCTCATGTCGGAACGGCCCCCGCGCGCGGAGGCACTCGAAAAATTAGGCGCCCTTCTAGAAAGGGCGCCGCAGCCATGCAAGCCGAAAGGCCCGCCGCCGGACCGGGCGGCAACGCCGGGTCCGGCGGCGGGGGCCTGTGCGCCTCAGGGCACCTCTTCGTCCTCGCTGTCCTTGCTGACGGACGAGACCTGCCGCGCGAGGTAGAGCTGGTCGCCCAGCATCTCCATCAGGTCGAACTGCTCCTCGACGAAGTCGATATGCTCCTCCTCGTCCTTGAGGATGCGCATGAAGAGCTCGAAAGTGCCCAGATCGCCCGCCTCGCGGCACTCGTCGGCGGCCTTGGCGTAATACTTCTGCGCCTCGCGCTCCATCTCCAGCTGCGTCTCGAAGATCTTGCGGACGCTTTCAGGCTTGGCGACCTTGTCGAGTTTCTGCATGTCGGCCTCGCCGTCGAGGAAGAGAAGCCGCGTCAGGAAGGCGCTGGCGTGCCCGCGCTCCTCCTCCGTCTCCTCGCGCATCCGCGCGGCGAGCCGGTCTATGCCCCAGTCGTCGAGCTGGCGCTCCTGATAGAGATAGGTGTTGATGGTCGTGAGCTCCATCGTCAGCGCGCGCTGAAGATGCTTGAGAGAGACCTCGGGGCCCTTCATCTGTCGTCCTCCTGTGAATGATCGTCGTCTCGGATCCGTGCGGCAACGCCCGTCGCAGCCGCCCGGTTCCTGCCGGCCGGAAAACGACGATGGTGCGGGTGGAGGGACTCGAACCCCCACGCCTTGCGGCGCTTGGACCTAAACCAAGTGCGTCTGCCAGTTCCGCCACACCCGCACGCCGGCCTGTCTACCAGAGGCCACAGCCCGAGGCGAGAGTCCGGTGCAGGGCGATTTCGCCGGCGACATCAACCCTTCCTTCAGATAGTGTGCGGCACAATAACGAAGACTGAGGCAGGACAAGGGGCAGCGTCATGACCCGGGACACACTCGGGCGTGGCAGCGTGCAGGCTGGACCGGCGCTCGCGCCGCCCGATCTCCACGGCGTGGCCGTGGGCACGCTGATCTACACGCAGGACGGCATTCTTCCGGTCGAGCACCTCGTGCCCGGCGACCGGATCATCACGCGCGACGCGGGACTGGTCACGCTGCGCGTGCTGGAGGTGCGCGAGGCGGTCGCGCCGCAGGTGCAGGTCGGCCGCGGCGCCTTCGGCCGCGATCGCCCCGGGGGCGCGATGCGGCTGCCCGCGGGTCAGCGGATCCTCCTGCGCGACTGGCGCGCGCAGGCGCTCTACGGGCGCGCGCAGCTGCTGGTGCCGCTGTCGCGGCTCGTGGACGGGGCGCATGTGGTGCGGCTGGGCGAGGGGCGGCTGCGGCTCTTCACGCTGGGCTTCGACCGGCCGCATCTGATCTACGCGAACGGGCTGGAGCTCGCCAGCGCCGCGCCGGCGGCCGCAGAGATCGCCTAGCGCTCCAGCGCGGCCAGCACGGCGGGCAGCGCCTCGGGCAGATCCTCGGCGACGAGGCCAGGCCCGACGCGGCGCGCCGCGGCCACATGCAGCCAGGCCGCCGCGCCGCCGGCCTCGGCCGGCGCGAATCCGCGCGCCATCAGCCCCGCCGCGAGGCCCGAGAGCACGTCGCCCGCCCCGGCCGTCGCGAGCCAGGGCGCGGCACGCTCGTAGAGCGCGGCGTTGAGCGCCACGCGGCCCTCCGGCTCGGCCACGACGGTGTCCGCCCCCTTGAGCAGGACCGCGCAGCCCGCGCGTGCCGCTGCCTCGCGCGCCGCGTCGGCGCGCGAAAAGCCCTGCGTGGCCTCCGTCCTGACGCGGTCGGCAAGGTCCGGGAAGAGCCGCGCGAACTCGCCCATGTGCGGGGTGAGCAGGCAGCCCCCGTGCAGCCTGCGGAAGAGCCCGCGCGCCGGATCGGCGATCAGCGTGAGCGCATCGGCGTCGAGCACCGCAGGCCGCCCCGAGGCGAGCGCGACCTCCACGAGGCCCGCCCCCCGGTCGTCCACGCCGAGGCCGGGGCCGAGGCAGAGCGCGCTGAGCCTCCGGTCCTCCAGCGCCGCCTCGAGCGCCGCGCCGTCGCCCACCTCGCGCAGCATCACCGCGGTGAGCTGGGCCGCGCATTCGGCGAGCGCCGGGCCGGGCGCGCCGACCGTCACCAGCCCGGCCCCCACCCGCAGCGCCGCCCGCGCGGCGAGGCGTGCAGCGCCCGTGCGCCCTGCCCCGCCCGCGAGCACCAGCGCATGGCCGTGGGTGTACTTGTGCACATGCGTGCCTGCGCGCTTGGCCATGCCCCTCGGCGGCCCCAGGAGACGCACCGCGCCATCCGGCTCGGGCAGGCCGATCTCCACCGGCGCTACCCGCGCCACGTCATTGGGCAAATCGCCGGTGAACTGTCCGAGCTTCATCGGCCGCACCGCCGCCACCAGGTCGAAGCGCGCCCGCGCCCCGCCGCCCAGATGCGCGCCCGAATCCGAGGAGAACCAGCTCGGCATGTCCACCGCCACCAGCCGGCCGCCGGCCGCGTCCGCGGCGCCCCGCGCCGCCACCAGCGCCGCGCGCACGATGTCGGGCACCTCGCGCGTGAGCCCCGTGCCGAAGATCGCGTCCACGAATAGGTCGGCCTCGAGCCCGGCGATGCGGCCGGGCTCCATCGGCTCGACCGGTCCCAGCGCGGCCCAGCGGTCGTGCGCCGCCTGCGCGTCCTCGGACATCTTCTCGCGCGCGCCCCAGTGCAGCACGCGCACGCGCCATCCGCGGCCATAGAGGCGCCGCGCCACCACGAAGCCGTCGCCGCCATTGTTGCCAGGCCCGCAGAGCACCACGGCGCTGTGAGGCCGGGCGGCGAAGGCCGGCCAGGCGCGCAGGATCGCCTCGACGATGCCCGCCCCGGCCCGTTCCATCAGCGTCCAGCCGCTGACGCGGCCCGAGGCGATCTCGGCCCCCTCCAGCGCACGCATCTGCGCGGCGGTCACCAGCGGTTCGGATTCGGTCATGGCGACGGCTCCTCGGCCCGGGGGAGGCCCGCCGGTTATGGGCGTCGGAGCCCCCCGACGGCAACCCGTCGCGCCCTGCGCACGCTCGTCTTGACAATCTGCACACTTATTGGGCACCTCGCCCAAATCCGCGCCACTGCCGACGAGCCCCGCCCGCGGCCATTGGGGCCGTGGCGCAATTCGATTGAGCCCCCCGGGGCGGCGTGGTCTCACCCCACTCGGCACGGAGCGAGGAGGCCCCCATGAAAAAGATCGAAGCGATCATCAAGCCGTTCAAACTCGACGAGGTGAAGGAGGCGCTGCAGGACGTGGGCGTGCAGGGCCTCAGCGTCATCGAGGTGAAGGGCTTCGGCCGCCAGAAGGGCCATACAGAGCTCTATCGCGGCGCCGAATACGTGGTGGACTTCCTGCCGAAGGTGAAGATCGAGGTCGTGCTCGACGACGATCAGGTCGAGGCCGCCGTCGACGCCATCGTCGCGGCCGCCAAGACCGAAAAGATCGGCGACGGCAAGATCTTCGTCAGCCCCGTCGAACAGGCCATCCGCATCCGCACCGGCGAGACCGGCTCGGACGCGATCTGACACCCCGCAAGAGACCCCAGCAAGCGAAAGGGACGAAGGGAATGAGCAAGGATTCGATTCTCAAGAAAATCAAGGACGAGGAGGTGGCCTACGTCGATCTCCGCTTCACCGATCCGCGCGGACGGATGCATCACGTCACCGTGGTCGCGGACGAGGTGGACGAGGACTTCCTCGACGAGGGCTTCATGTTCGACGGCTCCTCGATCAACGGCTGGAAGGGGATCGAGGCCTCCGACATGAACATGGAGATCGACGTCGGCAGCGACTACGTCGATCCCTTCTTCGCCGAGAAGACGCTGGCGCTGCACTGCTCGATCCGCGAGCCCGACACCGGCGAGCCCTACGAGCGCGACCCGCGCGGCACCGCCGAGAAGGCCGAGGCCTACCTCAAGTCCTCGGGCATCGGCGACACGGCCTTCTTCGGGCCGGAGGCGGAGTTCTTCCTCTTCGACGACGTGCGCTTCTCCACGGCGATTAACAAGGTCTCCTACGAGGTGGACGCGCAGGACGGCTCCTGGAACACCGACACCGAATACGAGATGGGCAACACCGGGCACCGCCCCGGCATCAAGGGCGGCTACTTCCCCCTGCCCCCGCTCGACGACGGCCAGGACATCCGCTCGGAGATGATGTCCACCATGAAGCGGCTCGGCATGAAGGTGGACAAGCACCACCACGAGGTGGCCTCCTGCCAGCACGAGCTGGGCCTTATCTTCGACTCGCTCAAGAAGCAGGCCGACGAGCTGCAGAAATACAAATACGTCATCAAGAACGTGGCGCAGGCCTACGGCAAGACGGCGACCTTCATGCCCAAGCCCATCGCGGGCGACAACGGCACCGGCATGCACGTCAACATGTCGATCTGGAAGGACGGCAAGCCGCTCTTCGCCGGCGACAAATACGCCGACCTGAGCCAGGAGGCGCTCTGGTACATCGGCGGCGTTCTCAAGCACGCCAAGACGATCAACGCCTTCACCAACCCCTCGACCAACTCCTACAAGCGGCTGATCCCCGGCTTCGAGGCGCCGGTGCTGCGGGCCTACTCGGCGCGCAACCGCTCGGCCTCGGTCCGGATTCCTTGGGCGGAAAGCCCCAAGGCCAAGCGCGTCGAGGTCCGCTTCCCCGATCCCTCGGCCAACCCCTATCTCGCCTTCTCGGCGCTGCTGATGGCGGGTCTCGACGGGATCAAGAACAAGATCGACCCGGGCGAGGCGATGGACAAGAACCTCTACGACCTGCCGCCGGAAGAGCTCGAGGGCATTCCGACGGTCTGCGGCAGCCTGCGCGAGGCCATCGGCGCGCTGATCGCCGATCACGACTTCCTGCTCGCGGGCGACGTCTTCACCAAGGACCAGATCGACGGCTACGTCGAGCTGAAGATGGAAGAGCTCGAGATGTACGAGCACACGCCGCATCCGGTCGAATTCCAGCTCTACTACAGCTGCTGACCGGGCTGCGGCCGGAACTCAGGGGGCGCCCGGCCGGGCGCCCCTTTTTCGTGCCGGCCCGCTTTCGTACCGGCCCCCGCCCCGCGGGATGCATCGCCATATCTTGCCCGGTTTTGGGCACAATTGGCCCAAAGATTTGCCCAACGGTGTGTTTACTACAACCCTGACGAGATCAGGAGGGGGAAATGACCGCTGCGCTTGAAATGCCCTGCCACTTCGCCGCGCTGCGCCTTGACGCACACCACATGCCCGAGCCGGTCGCGCTGCAGGGCCGGCTCGCCTGCTGGCTCGAAGAGACCGGGCACGGGATCGACGCCTCGGGCACGCTTCCCGACGGCGCGCTGTGGGTGCGGACCCCGGAGGCGACGATCCGGCTCGCCACCGAGGGACCGGACCGCCTGACCGTGCATGTCGCCGAGCGCGCCACGGCCGAACAGACCCCTGCGGGCGAGGCGCTGCTGCTGCACCTGGTCTACCGGCTGGCCGCCCGGCTGACGCCGGACCGGATCGAGTGGCAGGCCCCCGGCAGCTGGCTGGACGCGCGGGAGTTCATGCAGGTGGCCGGACGCGTCGCCGGCAGCGTGCGTCCCGCCCGGCCTGTGAAACTGCGCCCGTCCGAGCGCGAGGCCGCACGTCCCGCCCAACTGCCGGCCGAGCCCGACCCGACCGAGAGCCTGAGGCTGCGCGCGGCCTTTCGCGCCCTGTCCGAGGAGCAGGAGGCGCCCGCCCCGAGCCCGCAGATCCGCTGCGCGGCATGGGCCCTTTCGGGCGCCGCCGGAGTCCTCTGCCTGCCGCTCGCGCCCGTGCTTCTGGCGGTCAACCTTCGCCAGGGGGCCGATCTGCGTCTTGCGGCGCAGGCCTGCGCCCTGATCGGACTGTTCTTCGCGCTCGACGATGCGGGGGCGCTGCAGCAGGTCGCCGCGATGATGCCCGTCTGATCCGGTGATGACTTGCGCGACGGACGGGCGCGGGTAGGCTGATTCGCGCCAGTGCCATCCGGAGTAGCCCATGTTCCCGTTCCGCCGTGCCAGTCTGACCGCCCTTCCCGCCCTGCTCTGCGCCGCCGCCGTCGCCGCGGCGCCCTGCGGCGACACATCCGCCGGCTTCGAGCAGTGGAAGGCCGCCTTCGCGCAGGAGGCCGCCGCGGCCGGGGTGGGCGAACGGGGCCTTCAGGCGCTCGCCCAGGCGCGCTATTCGCAGCGCACGATCAATGCCGACCGCAACCAGACCGGGGTGCGCTACAGCTTCGAGGATTTCGTGCGCATCCGTCTCGGCTCGCTCGACGGTTTCGCGGCGCAGGCCCGCCGCCGGCTCGAGCCCAACCGCGCCTTCTTCGCCGCGCTCGAGCAGCGCTACGGCGTGCCGGCGGGCATCCTGCTGTCGATCCACGGGATGGAGACCGGCTTCGGCCGCACGATGGGCTCCGAGCCCGTCGTCTCCTCGATCCTGACCGTCGCCTACGACTGCCGGCGCGCCGAGTTCTTCACCCCGCACGCCATCGCCGCACTGCAGATGGTGGACCGCGGGATGCTCAGCCCCACGCAGCTCGGCGCCTTTCACGGCGAACTCGGGCACACCCAGTTCCTGCCCGGCAACGCCCTGCGCTACGGCGTGGACATCGACGGCGACGGGCGCGTGAACCTTTACGAGACGGGCGACGCGCTGGCCTCCACCGCCAATTTCCTCGCCCGGAAAGGCTGGCGCGCGGGCGAGGGCTACCAACCCGGATCGCACAACTTCAGCGTCATCGGCGAATGGAACGCCGCCACCGTTTACCAACAGGCGATCGCGGCCGCGGCCGCCCGCATTGATCGCTGAGCGGAAACGCTCTGTTCGCGCATGCGCGCCCCGGACACCCCGGATGGGGGAAATCCGCCGACGACTGTTCGAAGGACAAGGACAATCGCAGCCGTTTTCCCGAATTGCCCAACTGTTTCTAGGTCTTCGACATAGTTTCTCCCTGATTGTCGGTCACAATTTTCAGAAGAAACGAGCAGTTGTGGAGAGGATCATGACGGGCGACGCGCCGATCTATCATGCCGTGCTGGTGTTCACCGGCGCCCGACAGTTCGACCGCCCTGCGATGCGCCGCGACATCGAGGCCGCCTTCCGCGCCACCGAAGAGTGGCGTCCCGGCGCGACCGCGGAGGGCGATCCGACGGCGGTGCCAGGGCGCTCGGTCTGCGCGCGCTTCGACGTCTTCGCGCCGACCGAGCGCGGCGGCACCGTGCCGGAGGACGAGTGCGTCGAGGGCCTTGAGGTCTTCGCCGAGGCCTATCCCGACCTGGCCGAGCCCAGGTCGCTGGTCTCGATCCAGGTCTTCCCGAAGGACTCGGAAGAGACGGACGATCTGCTGCTGTCGGCCGTGCTCGCGCAGGTCGTCGATCTGCTCGTGGAGCGAACGGAGGCCGACTTCGTCCGGCTGCCGGGTCGCTCGGGTCTGATGACCGGCGCGCGCTTCAAGTCCGAGTTCCGGCTCGCACGGAGCGCGGCCCCCGGCTCCCCCGGCAGCGACATGCGCTTCGAGGAGGGCGATTCGGACGGCTGCACGGGCGCCGAAATCTTTCCCGACATCGATCTCACCGAGGCGCGGCTCGACCGCGAATGGCGCCGACAGAACGAAAGCGCCAAGGGCGGCGCGGGGGACCACGACGGAACCGGCTCCGAGCTCGTGCCCGTCGAGGCGCGCCTGGCCACCTGGGCGGTCAACGCCTCGGTCGCGATCTTCGCACCGCCCGTGGGCGCCTCGCTCGCGGTCTACAACCTGCTGCGGGGCGAGGATTTCCGACTCAACGCCCATGCCCTGGCGCTCACGGGCACCTTCATGGCGCTCGCCGCCTCAGGTCAGGGGCTTTCCGACCTCGCGCTCCTGCTCTGAGGCAGGTCTCGCCAGCACGAAGGTGTGGATCGAGAAGACGACCGCGCCGGTCGACGGCAGCCGCAGAAGACACTGGCGCTCCGAACGCAGGTAGCCCGCCCCGGCCGGGACGGGCGCGCGGGGATCGCTCTCGCGCCGTGGCTGGAACAGCGCGGGATCCTCGTAGGTCAGCAGATTGAAGCGCCACAGCGGACGGCCCGCGCGCACCCCGTCGAACAGGCGCTGCACCCGGCGCGCGATGTCGCCGTCATAGGCCGCGATCGGCGCGTGGATGCGCACCAGCGGGCGCAGGAATTTCTCCTCCAGCGACCAGCTCGCAGGAAAGCAGAGCACGGCGGCGGTGAGCACATGCTCGTCCCCGCGCTTCTCCATGACACAGAAATCCTCCTGCGCCAGCCGGCCGACAGTCGCCATCGGGTCGGCGCGGTCGATCGGCAGGGTCACGCCGTCGGGCCGTGTCACCTCCTCCGCGCCGATGCGATAGCCCGGGCGCCCGTCGAGATGCGCGAGCACCGTGTCGAGCAGCTCCTCCGCCGCCGGGCGCGCGGCCGGGTCGAGGCGGAGCACCGCGTCGCGCCGCCCGGCGATGAGCCGGTCGCGCAGGGCCATCTGCTGGGCGAAGGCCTCGTCGGCGATCAGCCAGTCCGCCGGATCGAGCGGCGCGACGCCCGGAAGGGGGCGCGGCGTCGCGTCGAAGGGCAGCCGGCGCTGGAGGATCGGCCGTTGGCTCATGCCGGCGCCGGACTGCAGTAGTGCATGAGGCCCCAGTCGCCCAGCACCCTGTCCACCCGCCCCCAGAGCCCGAGAAAGGCGAGCGGCTCCGACCCCGCCTGCGCCGCGATCTCCGCAAGGCTGCGCCGCCCGTCGATGCGCGCGACGAGCGGCGCGGCGTCCGCGGGCACGAGGTCGTTCATGCTCGCCCCGCCGACCTCGAGCGTGACACGGCCCGTCCGCTCGATCTGCCGGGCGAGCTTCGCCGCGTCGAGGCCCCGCAGCAGGGGCACCAGCCCCATCTCGCGTCCCCTGGCCCGGGCGCGGGCGGCGCGGGCGGCCGGGGCGGCATAGACGGCATGGGTGCGGATGGTGCCGCGCAACCTTTCGGCCAGCGCCATGCGCTCGACCTCCCCGAGCGCCTCGGGCGCGGCGACGCCCTCCGGCAGAAGCCGCGCGAGATCGTAGAGCGCGGGCGTCGCCGGGGCGATCAGCGCCAGCCCCGCGCGCCCGAGCATCGCCGCGAGTTCGTCGATCGCGAAGGCGCGGTCCTGCGAATGCAGCAGCAGGTCGTAAAACCCCGCATCGCTTGCGAGATGATCCGACAAATGCGGGTTGCGGCGGAACGGGTGCCCCGCGGGCACCTGTTCCAGTATCCGCCGCGCCCGTGCCAGACGCTCTGCCGGTGGCAGGCCGCCAAGCAGCGCGCGGAACGCCTCCTGCAACGGATAGACCCCGCTGCGGCCGTGGGGCGCATAGACCATCAGCCCGATCCCGCCGCCAGGGTCGAGCGCCGCGGCCAGCGCGTCGAAGCCCGTCTGCGGCTCGGGCAGGTGGTGCAGCACGCCGCAGCAGTCGATGTAATCGAAGCGCCCGAGCTCGGGCGCCGTCAGCAGGTCGCCGGTGACGAAGCGGATACCCGAAAGGCCGCGCACCGCCGCGCGCCGCTCGGCGATGTCGCGCGCCGCGCGCGAGAGGTCGAGATAGGTGATCTCGGCCGCGCGCCCGTCATGGTCGAGCAGCGCGGCGAGCTGGATCAGCCCGTCGCCCGTGCCACCGCCGGCCACCAGCACCCGGAAGGGCCGCGACCAGTCCCGCCGGCCGGCGAAAAGGAAATGCTCCACCTCCGGCAGCCAGGAGGGCGAGCCCGTGACGAGGCGGCGGCGCTCGTCCTCGGGATCGCGCGCCGGGTAGGGATAGGCGTCGTACTGCTCGGCGATCTCGCTCATGCGGCCCCCCCTGCCCGCTCGCGGGTCGGAAAACGACATGCGCGCGTGTCGCGCGCAGGCGGCCGCCGGCCGCGCCGCGATGCTGCAATGGCGGGTGAGGACGGAGGCCACGCCATGAACACCCATTTCCGCGACACCCGCAAGATCGACCCCTCGCGCGGCGCGACGCTGGGCGACGGCAGCCCCAACGACGCCGACCGCGTCGAGATCGGGCCGACGCAGCTCGCCTTCCGGGAATGGGAGGCGGCGGGCCTCGCGCTGCCCGACCTCGCCGAGATGCGCCGCTATCGCTGGCGCCGGCTCACGGATCACGTCGTGGCGCGGGACTATGGCGGGCTGCTGCTCTTCGACCCGCTCAACATCCGCTACGCCACCGATTCCACCAACATGCAGCTCTGGAACACGCACAACCCGTTCCGGGCGCTGCTGCTCTGCGCCGACGGGCACATGGTGCTCTGGGATTACAAGAACGCGCCCTTCCTGAGCGGATTCAATCCCCTGGTGCGCGAAGTCCGCTCCGGCGCGGACCTCTTCTACTTCGACCGGGGCGACAAGGTGGACGTGGCGGCCGACGCCTTCTCGCACGAGCTGCGCGACCTTGTAGCCGAGCATGGCGGCGGCAACATGCGTCTCGCGGTGGACAAGATCATGCTGCACGGGCTGCGCGCGCTGGAGGCCGCGGGCTTCGAGATCATGGAGGGCGAGGAGGTCACCGAGAAGGCGCGCAGCGTCAAGGGGCCAGACGAGATCCGCGCCATGCGCTGCGCCGCGCACGCCTGCGAGGCGGCCGTGGCCGAGATGGAGCGCTTCGCCCGCAGCCGCGTGCCCGTGGGCGGCGTCAGCGAGGACGACATCTGGGCGGTGCTCCACGCCGAGAACATCCGCCGCGGCGGCGAGTGGATCGAGACCCGGCTGCTGGCCTCCGGCCCGCGCACCAACCCCTGGTTCCAGGAATGCGGGCCAAGGATCGTGCAGGACAACGAGATCGTGGCCTTCGACACGGATCTCGTGGGCGCCTACGGCATCTGCGTGGACATCTCGCGCACCTGGTGGGTGGGCGAGGCCCCCCCGCGGCCGGACATGATCGACGCCATGCGCCACGCGCACGAGCACATCATGACGAACATGGAGATGCTCAGGCCCGGCGTGCACATGCGTGAACTCTCGGAGAACTGCCACCGCCTGCACGACAAGTATCAGGCGCAGAAATACGGCTGCATGATGCACGGCGTCGGCCTCTGCGACGAGTGGCCGCTGATCGCCTATCCCGACCGGCTGGTGGAAGGCGCCTTCGACTATCATCTCGAACCCGGCATGGTGCTCTGCGTCGAGGCGCTGGTGGGCGAGGTGGGCGGCGATTTCTCGATCAAGCTCGAGGATCAGGTGCTGATCACCGAGGACGGGCACGAGAACCTGACCGCCTCCCCCTTCGATCCGCGGCTCATGGGCACGGCATGAGCCTCCGGGCGCCAAGCGGTTTGGAAACCGCTTGGCAAGCCGCTTTTCAAGCGGCTTGGCTCCGCACAGGTCACCGGCGCGCGAGATCGGCGCACGCCCGGTTGCGCCCGGCGTGCACGCCCGACAGGTTTCGGCCCGACGGCAGCCGGGAGAGCGCGAATGCAGAGCGAACGCTTCACCTTCGAAGGACATGACGGGCACGCCCTCGACGCGCGGCTCGAACTGCCTGCAGGCCGGCCATCGGCCACGGCGCTTTTCGCGCATTGCTTCACCTGCGGCAAGGACATCGCCGCCGCGCGCCGGATCTCGCGGCGCCTCGCGGCGATGGACATCGCGGTGCTGCGCTTCGACTTCACCGGGCTCGGCCATTCGGAGGGCGAGTTCGCCAACACCTCCTTCACCTCGAACATCGAGGATCTGGTCGCTGCCGCCGAGGCGCTCGCGGCGCGCGGGCTCGCCCCCTCGCTGCTCATCGGCCACTCGCTCGGCGGAGCCGCGGTGCTGCGCGCGGCGCGCCGGATCGAGAGCGCGCGCGCCGTGGCGACGATCGGTGCGCCCTGCGACCCGGATCACGTCACCCACAATTTCGGCGCCCACCTCGACGAGATCCGCGCGGCCGGCTCCGCGAAGGTCGATCTGGGCGGCCGCCCTTTCACGATCACCCGCAGGTTCCTCGAGGATGTCGAGGGCGCCAGCCTCGTGGAGGACATCCGCGCGCTCGGCCGGGCGCTTCTGGTGATGCACGCGCCGCTCGATCAGGTGGTGGGCATCGAGAACGCGGCCCGCATCTTCGCCCATGCGAAACACCCCAAGAGCTTCGTGACGCTGGACGACGCCGATCACCTCGTCAGCCGCGCGCGCGATGCCGACTACGCCGCCTCGGTCATTGCGGCCTGGGCGCGGCGCTACCTCGAGCTTCGGCAGCCCGAGCCGCCCGCCGACGCGCCCGAGGGCGTCGTGCGCATCACCGAAGCCGACCCGAACGGCTTCCTGCAGGACATCCAGTCAGGGCCATGGCACCACGCGCAGGCCGACGAGCCCGAGGACTTCGGCGGCACGAACCGCGGCATGTCGCCCTACGGATTTCTGGCCGCGGGGCTCGGCGCCTGCACCTCGATGACCATCCGCATGTACGCCCGGCGCAAGGGCTGGTCGCTCGAGCATGTCTCGGTGGACGTGACCCACGACAAGATCCACGCCGAGGACGCCGCGCAGGGCGAGGACCGCAAGGTGGACGTGTTCCGCCGCGTGATCCGGCTGACGGGCGAGTTGTCCGGCGAGCAGCGCGCCCGCCTGATGGAAATCGCCGACCGCTGCCCGGTGCACCGCACGCTCGAGCGGTCGAGCCGCGTCGAGACGGTGGCGGCCGAGGGCTGAGGGCCGCTTGTCTCGGCCCGGCGTCCGGTCTAGACCGCGCGCCGATCGCTCACGAGGTGCCGCCCATGATCCCCCGCTATTCCCGCCCCGAGATGGTCGCCGTCTGGTCGCCGGAGACGCGCTTTCGCATCTGGTTCGAGATCGAGGCGCACGCGGGCGACGCGATGGCCGCGCTCGGCGTGATCCCGAAGGAGAACGCCGAGGCGGTCTGGCGCGCCAAGGACGCGCAGTTCGACGTGGACCGCATCGCCGAGATCGAGGCAGTCACGAAGCATGACGTCATCGCCTTTCTCACCCACCTGGGCGAGATCGTGGGCCAGGACGCCGCGCGCTTCGTCCACCAGGGCATGACGAGTTCGGACGTGCTCGACACCTGCCTCAACGTGCAGCTCACCCGCGCCGCCGACATCCTGATCGCGGACGTGGACGCGCTGCTCGCGGCGCTGAAGCGCCGCGCCTTCGAGCACAAGGAGACGGTGCGCATCGGCCGCAGCCACGGCATCCACGCAGAGCCCACCACGATGGGCCTGACATTCGCCCGCTTCTACGCCGAGATGGACAGGGGCCGCCGGCGCCTCGTCGCTGCGCGCGAAGAGATCGCCACCGGCGCGATCAGCGGGGCCGTCGGCACCTTCGCCAACGTCGATCCCAGGGTCGAGGAACACGTCTGCGCAAAAATGGGCCTCGCGCCCGAGCCGATCAGCACCCAGGTCATCCCGCGGGACCGGCACGCGGCCTTCTTCGCCGCGCTGGGCGTCGTGGCCAGTTCGATCGAGAACGTCGCCACCGAGATCCGGCACATGCAGCGCACCGAGGTGCTGGAGGGCGAGGAGTTCTTCAGCCAGGGCCAGAAGGGCAGCTCGGCCATGCCGCACAAGCGCAACCCGGTGCTGAGCGAGAACCTCACCGGCCTCGCGCGCCTCGTGCGCTCGGCGGTGATCCCCGCGATGGAGAACGTGGCGCTCTGGCACGAGCGCGACATCAGCCATTCCTCGGTCGAGCGGGTGATCGCGCCCGATGCCACCGTGACGCTCGACTTCGCGCTCGCGCGGCTCACGCAGGTGATCGACAAGCTGGTGATCTACCCCGAGCGGATGCGCGAGAACATGGACCGCTACAAGGGCCTGGTGATGAGCCAGCGGGTGCTGCTCGCGCTCACCCAGGCGGGCGTCAGCCGGGAGGACGCCTACGCCATGGTGCAGCGCAACGCGATGAAGGTCTGGGAAGAGGGGCGCGACTTTCAGACCGAACTGATGGCCGATGAAGATGTGGTCGGCGCGCTCGGAAAAGAGGCGATCGCGGCGCAGTTCGACCTCGGCTATCACCTCGCGCAGGTGGACACGATCTTCGAGCGGGTTTTCGGCACCGCGCGCGTTTGATTTGCCCCTGCGGCATGCTACCTTCTGCGCACGTTCCAACGGGAGAGTGCAATGACCAGTGTGAAAACCCTTGTCGTCGCGGCGGCGCTGTCGGTCGTCCCGGCAATCTCGATGGCCCTGTGCGGCGGCAAGTCGCATCAGGCGATGTCCTGCGCCGAAGGCATGGTCTGGGACGCGCAGCAGCAGGCCTGCGTCCAGCAGGTCACGAGCTGACCGACAGACGGACTTACCTCGAACGTCATGCGACGGAAGGGCGGCCCCGCGGGGCCGCCTTTTCATTTCGACGGCCGCACGAGACCGCGGCCGCGTCCCCGTTCAGGCTTTCTTCACGCGGGGGTGCTTCGATGCGACCAAACCGCCGGAGACCGCCGCCTGAATGGATCGTCAGCCACAGCTCGCCCCGCCCGGGCTGCCCGCCGCCTCGCAGCGGGCAGAGTCCCGCTCGCCCGCCCTCACCCGCCGGCAAAAGGCGGCGATCATCGTGCGCCTGCTGCTGACCGAGGGCGCCGACCTGCCGCTCGCGCAGCTGCCCGAGCCGATGCAGGCCGAGCTCACCGACGCGATGGCGCGCCTGCGCATCGTGGATCGCGCGACGCTGGAGCAGGTGGTGCGCGAATTCATCGACGAGCTGGAGGCAGTCGGTCTCGCCTTTCCCGGCGGCATGGCCGGCGCGCTCTCCCTGCTCGACGGGCGGATCAGCCGCCACACCGCGGAGCGCATCCGCCGCGAGGCCGGCGTGCGGCAGACGGGCGACCCCTGGGCACGGCTGCGCGCCCTCAGCGTCGAGGAGCTTGTGCCCTTCGCACAGCAGGAGAGCACCGAGGTCGCTGCGGTGCTGCTCTCGAAGCTCGATGTCTCCAAGGCCGCGGAGCTTCTGGGCAAGCTGCCGGGGGAGCACGCCCGCCGCATCACCTACGCCGTGTCGCTCACCGACGGCATCACGCCAGAGGCCGTGGAGCGGATCGGCGTTAGCCTCGCCGCGCAGATCGACGCGCGCCCGCCGCGGGCCTTCGACGAAGAGCCGGTCAAGCGGGTCGGCGCAATCCTCGACTCCACCGCGGCCGCCACCCGCGACGAGCTGCTCGAGGGGCTCGAGGCGACGGACCGCGCCTTCGCCACGCAGGTGCGGCAGACGATCTTCGCCTTCGCCGACATCCCCGCGCGGCTCGACCGGCAGGACGTGCCGAAGGTGATGCGCGGGCTCGAGCAGCCCCGGCTCGTCGTCGCTCTCGCCGGCGCGCAGGCGGCCGGTCTGACGGAGGTGGTCGATTTCCTCCTCTCCAGCTTGCCCGGCCGCCTCGCCGGCACCCTGCGCGAGGACATGGAGGCGCGGGGCGCCCCTGACGCGGCCGATGGCGACGCCGCGATGACCGCTGTGGTGACAGCGATCCGGCGCCTGGAGGCGGCGGGCGAGGTCAAGCTCGCCGCGCCGCCCGAGGACGCGGACGGCTAGGGCGTGTTGCTCATAAACGGAAACGGTTCGACGACGGGCCCGCGACCGCCCGGGTGGGCGCGGCACGCGCCCGCCTTGGGGGCGGGCGGGCGCGTGCCCGCCGCAGGCACGACGGGCAGGTGAATCCGATCTGTGGAAACAGGTTCCGGGGCGCCGGCGGGCCGCACAACCCGCGCGCCGCGCACGCTCGGCCGCGCGAGACCGCGGCCGCGCCGCCCGCAGAAGGCCCCGCCGCCCGTCGATCCGCGCCACCGGCCAGGCAAGTCGCGCAAGAGCGCCAGCCACCGGCGTGCGCCGCCAGGACGCCGGTGTCGCCGTCGCGGCGCGGCGGCACGGCGCCCGGCACAGGGCCGGTTGAGCAGGGCTTCGCGTCGGGACATGCGGGCGGCGCCGGCCGGCTCGCGATCCGGCGCCTCACCCCGTCGCCCGGCATGGACAGCCGACGCGCCCGCGCCTAGGGTCGCGCCATGCCGCCGCCCGCCGTCCCTCCGCCGCTGCCGACACCCGACCCGGCCATGCAGCCGCCGCCGCGCAGGTTCGCCGCGCCGGGCAGCGCCGCGCGCGCCATTCTGCTGATGATCGGCGCGGTCTTCTGCTTCACGCTGATGGACGCGATCGCCAAGGCCCTGACCAACCGCATCGGCCTCGTCCCGACGCTCTGGGTGCGCTACCTGGGCCAGACCCTCGTGGTGCTGCTGATGGTCGCGCCGCGCCTGACCAGCGTGCTGCGCACGCGCTACCCGCGCCTGCAGATCCTGCGCTCGATCTATCTGCTCTGCGCGACGGCGCTCTTCTTCTGGGGCCTCGCAAACATCGGCATCGCGCAGGCCGCTGGCATCATGAACGTAAATCCGCTGCTCATCACGCTGGGCGCGGCGCTCTTTCTGGGCGAGCGGATCGGGCCGCGCCGGGCGCTGGGCGTGCTCGCCGCGCTGGGCGGCGCGCTGATGATCATCCGCCCGGGAACGGAGGTCTTCTCGCCCTATGCGCTGCTGCCGCTGGGCGCCGCCTGCTTCTATTCCGCCTACGCGCTGACGACCCGCTTCGTCGGCCGCGACGAGGATCGCTGGACCTCGCTGGTCTATACCGGATTGCTGGGCGCGGTGGTGCTGACATGCCTGGTGCCGTTCCACTGGCCCGCGTTCGACCGCAGCTCGCTGTTGCTGGTGGGCGCGATCGCGGTGGTCGCGACGCTCGGGCAGCTTCTGCTCATCACCGCGCTGCAGCAGGGCGAGGCAGGGCTGGTCGCGCCCTTCTCCTACACGGGGCTGCTTTTCGCGACCGTGTGGGGGCTGATCTTTTTCGCCGAGGTGCCCGATCTGTGGACGCTCGCGGGCATGGCGGTGATCGCCGGGGCGGGCGTCTACGTCTGGCACCGCGAGACGCGGGGGGCCTGAGCGAGCGACGATGGCGAAGCGGGCGGAGCGGGCGCGCGGCGGGTTGGCGGACCGCCTCACGGACCTCGCGCTGCGGGGTCTGATCCGGCTCGCCCTCCTGCTGCCCTGGGCGGCCCGCGTGCGGCTGATGGGCTGGCTGGTGCGCCGCATCGTGGCACCGATGGCCGGCTGGCGGGCGCGTGCGCTGGCCAATCTCGCCCATGTCCGGCCGCAGATGCCCCTCGCGGAGCGCCGGCGCATCGCCGACGCCGCCGCCGACAACGCCGGCCGCACGATGATCGAGAACTACGACATCGCGGGCCTGCGCGCGCAGGCACGCCGCGCCACCGTCGAGGGCCCGGGGCTGGACGCGGCCGAGGCCGCGCGCGCGGCGGGGCGGCCCGTCCTCTTCGTCACCGGGCACTACGGCAACCACGAAGTTCCCCGCGCCGCGCTGGTCGAGCGCGGCTTTCAGGTGGGCGGGCTCTACCGGCCGATGGCCAACCCCTTCTTCAACGCGCATTACGCGGCCAACATGCATGCGCTCTCGGGGCCGGTCTTCGCGCAGGGGGCGAAGGGCACGCGCGGGCTATTCCGCCACATCCGCAGCGGCGGCATGGGGGTGCTGCTGTTCGACATCTACGCCGGCGCCGGGGCGCCGATCGACTTTCTCGGCCGGCCTGCGCCCACGCTCACCTCCGCCGCGGAGATCGCGCTCAAGACCGGCGCGCTGCTGATCCCCTTCTTCGGCATCCGACAGAGCGACGGGCTCGGCTTCCGCATCGTCTTCGAGGCGCCGGTGCCGCACGGCGACCCGGTGGAGATGACGCGCGAGATGACCCGCCGGCTCGAGGCGCGCGTGGCGGAGGATCCCGGCCAGTGGTTCTGGATCCACCGCCGCTGGAAGCCGCGGCGGCAGGCGAAGCGTCAGCGCAAGCGCGCGGCGGCGAGCACGGGGCCGTGACCGGCCTTCTGCACGACCACGACGATCGGGCGGTCGCCCTCGACCTCGACGCTGAGCCGCAGGGGCGCGCTGCCGTCCCAGCGGCCGAGCGGCTTCCAGTCGGTGACGATGTTGGCATAGTCGAGCGTCCGGCCCGCGTTCTCGCCGCGCTTGATGTGGACGGTCGCGGCCGGGCGGTAGCGGACGAGCTGCACGTCCGCCGGCCCGACGGCCTGTTCGGTCGCGAGCGTGACCGAGAGCGTGCCCCCCTCGCGCGCCAGCGCGACCGAGACCGGGGAACTGGCCTGCGCATGGGCGCGGATCAGGTCCATCACCTTCATCGCCTTGGCGCCCATCACCCGGTCCTGACCGCCCACGATGATCTGCGGGGTAAAGACGGAACGGCTGTGGTTGGCGCGGGCGTAGGCCTTCTGCCGGGCGGTGAACTTCGGCTGGGCGAAGCTGTCCTTCCAGCCGATGTAGTCCCAGTAGTCCACATGCAGGGCGAGCGCGATGACGCCCTCGCGCCCGGCGAGCTCGGCCAGCATCCGGTCCGCGGGCGGGCAGGCCGAGCAGCCCTGCGAGGTGAAGAGTTCCACGAGGACGCCGCGTTCCCCTGCGCCGGCCGGGCCGGCCGCTGCGGCCAGCACCGCGACCCAGACCGCTGCGATCGGTGCGAGGAGTCCCTTCATCGTGCGCCTGTCTCCCGGCCGCCCCGGCGACCCTGTCTGTCCGGTTATCCTGTCTAAGCATCGGCAGGCCGGATGGCCAATCACCCTTTTGCGAGAGCGCGCGACCTCTCCGGTTCCCGGTCGGCGCAATTTTGTGCACCGTCGTATACAAAAATCCCCCACGGCCCCTTGATCGGGCCGCGGGCGAGGCGGTAAAGGAGCGGCGACAGCGCCGTCCGGGGACGCCGACGGACCCGGACGCGCGCGCCAGCGTTCACCTCACGGAGGCCAGCCATGCCCATCGTCACAGGACAGGACACCGCCAGCACCCGCCGCAGGATCGAGGCGGCCGGCAAGTCCTACGCCTACTACTCGATCGCCGCCGCGGAAGAGGCAGGGCTGGGCGATTTCACCCGCCTGCCCGCGGTGCTCAAGGTCGTGCTCGAGAACATGCTGCGCTACGAGGACGGAAAGACAGTCGATGTCGGGGACATCAAGGCCTTCTCCGAGTGGGCGGCGAAGGGGGGCAAGAACCCGCGCGAGATCGCCTATCGCCCCGCGCGCGTTCTCATGCAGGACTTCACCGGCGTGCCGGCGGTCGTGGACCTCGCGGCGATGCGCGACGGCATCCGTCAGCTGGGCGGCGACGCGCAGAAGATCAACCCGCTCAACCCCGTGGATCTCGTCATCGACCATTCGGTGATGATCGACGAGTTCGGCAACCCCCGCGCCTTCCAGATGAACGTGGACCGGGAATACGAGCGCAACATCGAGCGCTATACCTTCCTCAAGTGGGGGCAGAAGGCCTTCGACAACTTCCGCGTGGTGCCGCCGGGCACCGGCATCTGCCACCAGGTGAACCTCGAATACCTCGCGCAGACGGTCTGGACGGACACCGACCAGTCGGGCGAGGAGGTCGCCTATCCCGACACGCTCGTGGGCACCGACAGCCACACCACCATGATCAACGGCGCCGCCGTGCTCGGCTGGGGCGTGGGCGGCATCGAGGCCGAGGCCGCGATGCTCGGCCAGCCGATCTCGATGCTGATTCCCGAGGTCGTGGGCTTCGAGCTGACGGGGCGCATGATGGAGGGCGCGACCGGCACGGACCTCGTGCTCAAGGTCGTCGAGATGCTGCGCGCCAAGGGCGTGGTGGGCAAGTTCGTCGAGTTCTACGGCGACGGCCTCGATCACCTGCCGCTCGCCGACCGGGCGACCATCGCCAACATGGCGCCCGAATACGGCGCCACCTGCGGCTTCTTCCCCGTCGACGACGAAACGCTGCGCTACCTGCGCCAGACGGGGCGCGACGAGGATCGCGTCGCGCTGGTCGAGGCCTACGCCAAGGCCAACGGCATGTGGCGCGGGCCGGACTACGCGCCGGTCTACACCGACACGCTGCACCTGGACATGGGCACCATCGTGCCGGCGATCTCGGGGCCGAAGCGCCCGCAGGACTACATCGCGCTCGACCAGGCGGCCAGGGCCTTCCACGAGTACGTGAAAGGCCAGCGCAGCTGCAAGGACGCGAACCATACCTCGGAAGTCCGCTGGGAGGGCGAGGGCGGCGCGCCCGAGCCCGTGGACATCCCCGGCGACGAGGGCCACCACAAGCGCGGCTTCGTGCAGACCGACGAGCATCACTATCAGATGCACGACGGCTCGATCGTCATCGCCTCGATCACCTCCTGCACGAACACCTCGAACCCTTACGTCATGATCGGCGCGGGGCTCGTGGCGCGGAAGGCGCGCGAGCTGGGGCTGAACCGCAAGCCGTGGGTCAAGACCTCGCTCGCGCCGGGCAGCCAGGTCGTCAGCGCCTACCTCGAGGCCGCCGGGCTGCAGGAGGATCTCGACGCCATCGGTTTCAACCTCGTGGGCTACGGCTGCACCACCTGCATCGGCAACTCCGGCCCGCTCGCGCCGGAAATCTCCAAGTGCATCAACGACAACGACCTGATCGCGGTCTCGGTGCTCTCGGGCAACCGCAACTTCGAGGGCCGGATCAGCCCCGACGTGCGCGCCAACTATCTGGCCAGCCCGCCGCTCTGCGTGGCCTACGCGCT
Source organism: Rhodosalinus halophilus (assembly GCF_003298775.1). GTDB lineage: Bacteria > Pseudomonadota > Alphaproteobacteria > Rhodobacterales > Rhodobacteraceae > Rhodosalinus > Rhodosalinus halophilus. The sequence goes on from NZ_QNTQ01000001.1 coordinate 438,129, forward strand.
GGTGGGCGACATGAACGTGGACATCACCCGCGAGCCGCTGGGCGAGGACAAGAACGGCAATCCGGTCTACCTCAAGGATATCTGGCCCGACCCCAAGGAGATCGCGGAGCTCGTCGAGAAGACGGTGACGCGCGAGGCGTTCCAGGAGAAATACGCCGACGTCTTCAAGGGCGACGAGAAGTGGCGCGAGGTCGAGACGACCGACAGCGAGACCTACGACTGGCCGCCGCAGTCCACCTATGTCCGCAATCCCCCCTACTTCCAGGACATGAGCCCCGAGGCCGGCGACATCGAGGACATCGAGGGCGCGCGAATCCTCGGTATTTTCGGCGACATGATCACCACCGACCACATCTCGCCCGCCGGCTCCTTCAAGGCCGACACGCCCGCAGGCAAATACCTGACCGAGCGGCAGGTGGCGCCGCGCGACTTCAACAGCTACGGAAGCCGCCGGGGCAATCACGAGGTCATGATGCGCGGCACCTTCGCCAACATCCGCATCCGGAACGAGATGCTGGACGGGGTCGAGGGCGGCTACACGCTGGGGCCGGACGGCACGCAGATGCCGATCTACGACGCGGCCATGGCCTGGCAGGAGAAGGGCGTGCCGCTCGTCGTCATCGCGGGCGAGCAGTATGGCGCGGGCTCCAGCCGCGACTGGGCCGCCAAGGGCACGGCGCTCCTCGGCGTGCGGGCGGTGATCGCCGAGAGCTACGAGCGCATCCATCGCTCCAACCTGGTGGGCATGGGCGTCATTCCCTTCGAGTTCACCGGCGGCGACACGCGCAAGTCGCTGGGCCTGAAGGGCGACGAGAGCTTCACCATCAAGGGCCTGGCGGAGGTCAGGCCGCAGGACGAGGTGAGCGCGACCATCACCTACGGCGACGGCACGACGAAGGAGATCACCCTCAAGTGCCGGATCGATACGGCCGTCGAGAAGGATTACGTCGAGAACGGCGGCGTGCTGCACTACGTGCTGCGCAACCTCGCGCAGGAACCCATGGCGGCGGAGTGATCCCGGGCGCGTAAACGACCTGTTAACCCTGTCGTGCTACCCCCGCCCTCGGCGGGGGCAGCCATTTTCAGGAGTGCATGTCTTGCAGCACGACCCTCGCCACCGCGGCGGACCGGGCCTCCCTGTCCCGCTCCTCGAGATTGTCCTGCTGAGCGCGATGGCGATGGTCTACGCCCTGTGACCGTGGCGCGGCCGGGCGGCTAGCCGCCGACGCCGCCCGCCTCGGCGATCGCCGGGCGGATCCGGTTCTCCAGCACGCTTTCGGTGATGGGCCCCGCGAAGCGCAGCACGATGGTGCCGTCGGCGTCGAGGACATAGGTTTCGGGCACCCCGTAGACGCCCCAGTCGAGCGCCATGCGCCCCGTGGCATCCGCGCCGATGGCGACGTAGGGGTCGCCCAGCTCCTCGAGAAAGCCCAGCGCCTTGCCGGGGTCGTCCTTGTAGTTGACGCCGTAGATCGGCACACCCTCTTCGGCCAGCGTCTCGAGATGGGGATGCTCAACCCGGCAGGGCGCGCACCAGCTCGCCCAGTAGTTCACCAGCTTGACGCCCCCCTTGCGCAGGTCCGCGTCGGTGAAGGGCGTCTTGCCCTGCAACTCGACCATCTGCACCGGCGGTGCGGGCTGGCCCTGCCGCGCCGAGGGCAGCGCATCCTTGTCCTCGCGCATCATGCCGAAATAGAAGAGCGCCGCCAGCGCCGCGAAGAGCACCGGCGGCAGGATCATCAGCGGGCTAACCCTTGGCATCGCGGCGCGCCTCCACCTGTTCGAGCTCCGCGCGCACCTTCCGCGCCCGCCGGAGACTGGCCCAGACGATCACCGCCAGCAGCGCGAGGCTGGCCCCGTAGGAGGCGAGCACCGCGAAGGCGTATTTGCCGAGATCGGGCATCATCCCATCCGCTCCCGCGCCATCAGTGCCTTGATCCGCCGCGCCCGGATCTCCGTGCGCGTGCGCAGCAGCAGCAGCGCCACGAAAAGCAGCACGAAGCCCGCGATGCAGACCAGAAGCGGCAGATAGAAGACGTCGTGCACATTTTCTTCCGCATCGAGCGAGAGCGAGGCGCCCTGGTGCAGCCCCTGGTTCCAGAAGAGCACCGCGTAGCGGCTGAGCAGCGCGAAGACCGAGCCCACGAGGCAGAGCACGGCGGTGAGGTCCGCGGCGGTGTCAGGGTTCTCGATCGCCTCCCAGAGGGCGACGTAGCCCAGGTAGAAGAGGAACAGGATCAGGAAGCTCGTGAGCCGCGGATCCCAGGCCCACCAGGTGCCCCACATCGGCTGGCCCCAGAGCGCCCCGGTGACGAGCGCGATCAGCGTCATCACCACGCCCACGGGCGCCGCGGCCTTGGCGGCCAGCGCCGAGACGTGATGCCGCCGGATCACCCAGACGAGCGAGGCGGCCAGCATCATGATCCAGATGTTGATCGCCATGAGCGCGGCCGGAACATGCAGGTAGATGATCTTGACGGTCGAGCCCTGGCGGAAGTCGTCCGGCGTGAAGAAGAAGCCCCAGACAAGGCCCACGGCAAGGCAGATCGCCGCACCCCAGGACACCCAGGGCAAGAGCCACTCTGTCAGGCGCAGGAACTTGACCGGGTTGGCCCATTCCCAGAGCGAGGCGGATGCGCGCTGTTCCATCGTCCTCCCTTTCCTCGCCTTCCGATCTAATGGCTCCGCGCGGCCTGCGCAATTCACCTCAGGTTGATGCGCAGTACAGCGGCCGAGGCGAAAGGCAAAAGCGCGATAGTGCCGCAGGTTACCCCGCCCAGGAGCGCGAGCGGCGTGGCGGTCGCCAACCCCTCGGCGCCGCGGCGGGCGACCTCGGCCCCGAAGATCAGCGTGGGCACGTAGAGCGGCAGCACCAGCAGCGACAGAAGCAGCCCGCCCCGCTTGATCCCCACGGTGAGCGCCGCGCCGAAGGTGCCGATCACCGACAGCGCGGGCGTGCCCACGGCAAGCGAGGCGACGATCCAGAGGTAGCCCTCGGGCGGCAGGCTCATCAGCACCCCCAGCACGGGCGCGGCCAGGACCAGCGGCAGGCCCGTGGTGATCCAGTGCGCCAGCGCCTTGAGGCTCACCAGTGCCTCGAGCGGCAGGGGTGCGGTAGCCAGCAGGTCGAGGCTGCCGTCCTCCCAGTCGAGCGCAAAGATCCGGTCGAGCGACAAGAGACAAGCCAGCAAGGCGCCGACCCAGAGGATGCCGGGCGCGATCCGCGACAGAAGCTCCGTGTCCGGCCCCACGCCGAAGGGCACCAGCACCGTCACGATCAGGAAGAAGGCGAGGCCAAGGCCAAAGCCGCCGCCCGCGCGCACGGCAAGCGCCAGGTCGCGAGAGAGCAGCGCGATCACAGGAAGGCCTCGTCCTCTGCCGAGGCGCGCGGCCGCGCCTTCAGATGCGTCACGTCGAAGACCCGCGCCTCGAGCCCGAGGTCGATGTGCGTCGCGATCAGCGCGGCACCCCCCTGCCCCAGGTGCCGCCGCACGGCCTCGGCGAAGAGTCCGACAGAGGCCACGTCGAGCGACACGGTGGGCTCGTCGAGCGCCCAGACCGGCCGCCCGGTGACCAGCAGCCGCGCAAGGCCCAGCCGCCGCTTCTGCCCGGCCGAAAGCGCGCCCGCCGGCCGGTCGGCGAGATCCTCCAGGTCGAAGGCCGCAAGCGCCGGCGCGATGTCGCCGGTGCCGAAGATCCGCGCCCAGAAGGTCAGGTTCTCGGCCACCGTCAGCGTGGCCTTCAGCCCGTCGGCATGGGCGGCATAGGCGATGGCGTCGGGCGCGGCCTCGATGCGGCCCGCGAGCGGCGGCTGCAATCCCGCCACCGTGCGCAACAGCGTGGTCTTGCCCGAGCCGTTGGGGCCCCGCAGGATCAGCGCCTCGCCGGGGCCGAGCGCGAAGCTCACCCCCTCCAGCACCGGCACGCCCCCCCGGGCGACGGCAAGATCATGGACCGTCAACAGCATCGAGAGGCCGCTTAGCCCATTGCAGGGCCGGGGGGAAGCGGGGGCGTGCCGTCCCCGAGGCATCGCAGGGGACAGACGATGTGGACCTGGGTATTTCGGGACCATTGAAAGCGGGAGACGGGTCTTTCAATGGTCCTCAAATACCCGTCTCGCGGCGCCATCCCCGCTCGATCCCGTCCGGTAACATAGGCCAAGGCCAGCCCCGCCCGGCAGGTGCGCAGCCCCCGATCGGTGGTCGCTGCGCACCCGGGCGCACCGCGTGCCGATCCTGACGATGCGCACCTCCGCCCGTACCGGGGCCGCGCGCAGGGTGTGTGGCCCGCGCCGGCCGCCCGAAATGCGGGTGGAGAGCGGAGCGGAGCGAAGCTGCCCTTGACGCACGACCGGCCGAGAACCGTCGCCTTCCAGTCTACCACAGACGCGGTCCGGCAGATTCGTGGACGCGGCCGGAGTCGCCAACGGCTTCAACCATCCGGTTCGACCCGCAAGGTCTCATCCCGAATCGGAGCAATGCGCCAGATGGCTCGGGTACCGACCGGCGGAAGCGGGGAATTGCGGCAGTAGCGCGGTCCCAGGCCGTTGGCCTCCCGAAACTGCTCGATGGTAATCCCCACAGGATCAAGTAAGGAAGCAAGGCTCCCTTCTTTGAAGACCAGAAAACCTCCATTGTCGGTGTAAGTACACCGAGGAATGATATACCGATCATCTCCCTCGCACCGGGGAGTGACCGCCGGCATCGGCAGGGGCGGGAGTTCGTCGCAAAGATCGCCCTGTAACTCGGAGACCTGTCCAACGGCGGCCCCCACATCACGCGTCGGCTGCGGGTCCATTCCGTCGTCTGCCTCGTCCGCCCAGAGCGGCCCGGCGGGAAATGCGAGCGACGCCGCGACACAGCAGGCGATACCAATGTGACGGGCGCGGCTCATGGCGGCACCATTTCACGATCCTGACCGGCGCCATCAGGCAAGACAGAGGCGGTCTCTGTCAAGGGGCCGGCTGTGGAAGGCCAGCCCTCTCCCCTGCCCCCTCAGGGTCCGCGTTTTCCGGACCGCGGTCGCCTGCGACCGGATCAGGGCCGGCTCCTGCCCCCATGCGGGGTGGACCGGGGCCTGCGCGCCGTCAGACCGGCAGGGCGGCCAGCGCGATGCGGCGGCCTTCGGAGAGCAGCACGTTGTAGCTGCGGCAGGCGGGGCCGGTGGCCATGCCCTCGACGCCCACGTTCGCCTCCTCGAGCTTGCGGCGCAGGGCGGCGGGGACATGCGCGGTCTCCGCGCCGGTGCCGATGAAGAGCACGTCGATCTCGCCGGCGAGTTCGAGCAGTGGGGCCTCGTCCTCGTAGCCGCCCCAGCTCCGCAGGCCGGTGGGCGTCAGCAGTACCGCGCCCTCGCGGACCTCGCCGCCGATGCGGAAGAAGCCGGGGCCGTAGCCGTCGACCGGCAGCGCGTCGGAAAAGACGACTTCGTTGATGCGCATGGGATGCCTCCGTCGCTGGGCTGCGCCGGGGATATCATGCGCGCGCGGCGCGCACCACCGGGGCGCCTCAGGCGTCCACGTCCGAGAATTGCGTGCCGGCGGCCTGATCGGGCTTGGACCAGTCGCGCTTGACGCCCAGGACCAGCAGGATCGTGGAGGCCACGAAGATCGAGGAATAGGTGCCCACGATCACGCCCCAGATCATCGCGAAGACGAAGCCGCGGATCACGTCGCCGCCCAGCACGAAGAGCGAGACCAGCGCGAGCAGCGTGGTGGCCGAGGTCATGAAGGTCCGGCTCAGCGTCTCGTTGATCGAGATGTTGAGCACCTCGCGCAGCGGGCGCTTCTTGTATTTCATCAGGTTCTCGCGCACCCGGTCGAAGACCACCACCGTGTCGTTGAGCGAATAGCCCACGATGGTCAGCAGCGCCGCGATGATCGCGAGGTCGAAGCGGATCTGAAGCTCGGAGAAGATGCCGATGGTCAGGATCACGTCGTGCACCAGCGCGGCCACGGCGCCCAGCGCGAACTGCCATTCGAACCTGAGCCAGATGTAGATCAGCACCGCCCCGATCGCGAGCAGCACGGCGATGATCGCGGTCTGGATGAGCTCGCCCGAGACCTTCGGCCCCACCGATTCGACCGAGACGAAGCGGATGTCCGGCGCCACCTCCTGCAGGGTGGTTCGCACGGTCTCGATCACCTCGGCCGAGACGGCCTCTTCGCCCTCCTGCGCCTGGATCCGGATCATCGCCACGTTCTGGTCGGGCCCGAAGGTGGGGTCGAAGACTTCGGAGATCGCGATGTCGCCCAGCTCCAGCTGCTGCAGCGCGTCCCGGTAGGCGCCCACGTCCACGGGCTGCGCGCTTTCGGTGCGGATCGTCGTCCCGCCGCGGAAGTCGATGCCGAAGTTGAGCCCCTGCAGCAGGAAGGAGACGAAGGCCAGCGCCATCAGCGCGCCGGAGATGCCGAGCCAGAGCTTCGGGCGCGCGAAGAAGTCGAAGCTGGTGTCCTGGGGAACGAGGCGCAGGCGCATGTCAGACCTCCAGCGTCCGGGGGCGGCGGCGCTCGAACCACATGACGATCAGCAGCCGCGTGACGAAGATCGCCGTGAAGACCGAGGTGAGGATGCCGAGCCCCAGGGTGATGGCGAAGCCCCGCACCGGCCCCGACCCCATGACGTAGAGGATCACCGCTGTGATGAAGGTGGTTATGTTGGCGTCCACGATGGCCGAGAGCGCCTTTTCGTAGCCGAGCTGGATCGCGCGCGCAGGTCCCTTCGCGGTCTTCAGTTCCTCGCGTATTCGCTCGAAGACCAGAACGTTGGCGTCCACCGCCATGCCGACTGTCAGCACGATGCCCGCGATGCCGGGCAGCGTCAGCGTCGCGCCGATGAGCGACAGCAGCCCGAAGATCAGCGCGACGTTGAGGATCAGCGCCACGTTGGCGAAGAGCCCGAACATCCCGTAGCTCAGCCCCATGAAGACGAGCACCGCGGCGAAGGCGACGATGGTGGCGATACGCCCCGCCTCGATCGAATCGGCGCCGAGCTCCGGGCCGATCGTCCGCTCCTCGAGGAACTCCAGCCCCGCGGGCAGCGCGCCGGCCCTGAGCAGCACGGCGAGGTTGGTGGATTCCTCGACCGTGAAGTTGCCGGTGATGATGCCGGTGCCGCCGGGGATATGGCTCTGGATCACCGGCGCCGAGATCACCTCGTCGTCGAGCACGATGGCGAAGGGGTTGCCGATGTTCTCGGCCGTGTAGTCGCCGAAGGCGCGCGCGCCGGTGGGGTTGAAGCGGAAGGTGACCGCAGGCCGGCCGTTCTGATCGAAGGAGGGCTGCGCGTCCACCAGTTGCTCGCCGGTGACCACGGGGGCGGACTCGACGGTGTAGAAGACGCCCTCCTGATCCATCGCCGGCAGCGTCTCGTTGCCGATGCCCGGCGCCGCGTCGGGGTCGGCGTTGCGGCTCACGACCGGGTGGAAGGTGAGCTGCGCGGTGGTGCCGATGATCTCCTTGAGTTCGGCGGCCGAGCCCACGCCCGGCACCTGGATCAGGATGCGGTCGGCGCCCTGGCGCTGGATCGTGGGCTCGCGCGTGCCGACCTCGTCGATGCGGCGGCGGATGATCTCGAGCGCCTGGCGCACCGTGCGGTCGTCGGTCGCGCGCTTCTCGGCCTCCGAGAGCGTGACCACCAGCTCGTCGCCCTCGGCGGCCACGTCCAGATCCTGCGCGCCGGTGCCCGTGACGGACGTCACGGGCCGGGCCAGCCCGCGCACCACCTCGATCGCGCGCGCCATCCCCTCGGGCTGCGAGAGACGCACGCGCAGCTCGTCGGGCGCGGAGGGTTGCAGGCGGATGGTGCCCACGGTGTCGCGCTCGTCCCTGAGCGTGTCGCGCACCTCGGGCCAGAGCGCCTCCATCCGGCTTTCGTAGACGTCCTCGACCTGCACCTCGGCCAGCAGATGCGCGCCGCCGCGCAGGTCGAGGCCGAGGTTGACGAGGCCCGAGGGCATCCACTCCGGCCAGAGATCGGCCTCGGCAGAAAGCTCCGCGGTCGCCCCGCCGCGCGCCTCGATGGCGGCCACGGCGTCGTTGTGCATCTCGACCCGCTCGTAGAAGAGATTGGGCAGCGCGAGCACGAGGCCGGCCGCGACCACGGCCCAGATCAGCACGCGCTTCCACAGGTCGATCTGAAGCATGACGGGGCCCTTCCGCGGCGCCGGAGGATCAGGAGTTCGAGGGCTCGGTCTTGCTGAGCACCTGGGCGACGGTGTTGCGCACGACGCGCACGCGCACGCCCTCGGCCAGCTCGACCTCCAGCTCGTTGTCCTCCTTGACCTTGGTGACCTTGCCGATCAGCCCGCCCTGGGTCACCACCTGGTCGCCGCGGCGCAGCGCCTCGACCATCTTCTGATGTTCCTTGACGCGCTTCTGCTGCGGGCGGATCAACAGGAAATACATGATCGCGAAGATCAGGATCAGCGGCAGAAGCTGAGCGAAGGCGCTTGCACCGTCCATCTGGGACTCCCCTGGGAAATTGCGGGGAGACCGCCCCCGCGAGGTTTGGCGGAACCTATGCGGGGCAAGGGGCCAATGCAAGCGAAGGACGGCGCCGCTTCCGCAGGGTCGGACCGCTTGCCGCAGATGGGCGCCCGCAGCTAGGCTCCGGCGACCTCGCCGCAACGCAGGGTCCGCCCCCGTGAGACGCGCCGCCACCTTGCTTCTGTGCATCGCCGGACTGGCCGCCGCGGCAGAGCCTCTGCCCGACCCGATGGCCGATCCGGCGGTTCGCGCCGCAGTTGGCCGGGTCAACCTGGCCGGCTACCGCAGCCGGACGCTCTGCAGCGGCGCGCTGGTCGCGCCGGACCTGGTGCTGACGGCGGCGCATTGCGTGACCGCGCCAGACGGCACGCCGCTGCCGCTGGACGACATCCATTTCGTCGCGGGCTGGGACCGCGGCGCGCATCAGGGGCACGGCCGGGCGGCTGCGGTGACGCTGCACCCCGACTGGGCGGGCACAGAGCGGGGCGAGGTGGTCTCCGACCTCGCGCTGATCCGGCTGAAGGCGCCGCTGCCGCAGGCGCCCCTTGCCACCGCGCCGCCCGCGCCGGAGCCGGTGCCCCGCGCGCTGGCGGGCTACGCCGCCACCCGCCCGCACAGTGCCAGCGCAAGGCATCCCTGCGACGAGACCGCGCGCGTGGGCCGCTACCTCGTGCTCGCCTGCCCGGCCGAGGGCGGCCTCTCGGGCGGCCCGGTGCTGGAGCACGGCCCGGACCGCTGGCGCGTCGTCGGCGTGATCGCCGGCGGTAGTTCCGACATGGCCACCCCCCAGACCCACGCCGCCGGCCTAGGCCGCGCGATCCTGCGGCTGATCCCGTCTGTAGGCGGGAGAGACTGACAGCCCGGCGAAAGCAGCGGGCGGTGAGTGGTTCGCGCGTCGCCTGCCCCTACCCTCGCCCCGCGAAATCCGCCATAAGGCGCCGCGACGAGTCGAGAGGGCGCCCATGCACGACATCCGCTTCATCCGCGAGACCCCGGAGGCCTTCGACGCCGCGCTGACGCGCCGGCCGGGGGTGGAGCCCGCCTCGGCCGCGCTGCTCGCGCTCGACGCGGCGCGGCGCGAGGCGATCCGCAAGGCCGAGGCGGCGCAGGCCGAGCAGAACCGCGCCTCGAAGGAGGTGGGAAAGGCCAAGGCAGCCGGCGACGAGGCCGAATTCGAGCGCCTGCGCGCGCTCGTGGCCGAGAAGAAGGCCGAGGTCGCCGCGATGCAGGCCGAGGCCAGGGCGAAGGACGAGGCCCTGCAGGACGCCCTCGCCCGCCTGCCGAATCTGCCGCTCGACGACGTGCCCGAGGGCGCGGACGAGGCCGACAACGTCGAGATCCGCCGCTGGGGCGAGCCGCGCGCGCTCGATTTCGACGCGAAGGAGCACTTCGAGATCCCCGCCGCCGTCGCGGGCCTCGACTTCGAGGCTGCCGCGAAGCTTTCCGGCTCGCGCTTCGTGGTGATGTCGGGGGCCGTCGCGCGGCTGCACCGCGCGCTCGCGCAGTTCATGCTGGACACCCACATCACCGAGCACGGGCTGACGGAGACGTGGACGCCCGTCCTGGTGCGCGAGGAGATGATGTTCGGCACCGGGCAGCTCCCGAAGTTCGGCGAGGACAGCTACAGGACGGAAGAGGGCTGGTGGCTGGTGCCCACCGCCGAGGTCACGCTGACCAACCTCGTCGCGGGCGAGATCCTGGACGAGAGCGCCCTGCCCCGCCGCTACGCCGCGCACACGCAGTGCTTTCGCTCGGAAGCGGGCAGCGCGGGCAAGGACGTGCGCGGGATGCTGCGCCAGCACCAGTTCGAGAAGGTCGAGATGGTCTCGATCACGCGGCCCGAGGAGAGCCTCGAGGAACACGAACGCATGACCCGCTGCGCGGAAGCGATCCTCGAAAAGCTGGAATTGCCCTACCGCACCGTCGTGCTCTGCACCGGCGACATGGGCTTCGGCGCGCAGAAGACCCACGACATCGAGGTCTGGCTGCCCGGCCAGGACACCTACCGCGAGATCAGCTCGGTCTCGGTCTGCGGCGACTTCCAGGCGCGGCGGATGAACGCGCGCTTCCGCCCCGAAGGCAGCAAACCGGAGTTCGTGCACACGCTGAACGGCTCGGGCCTCGCGGTCGGCCGCGCGCTGATCGCCGTGCTGGAGAACGGGCAGGAGGCGGACGGCTCCGTGACCCTGCCCGCGGCGCTGGCGCCCTGGCTGGGCGGCGCGCGGCGGATCGACGCCGAGGGGCGGCTGGGCTGAGACTGGCCGGGGGCTCTGCCCCCGGACCCCCGGGGTATTTGGAGACCATTGAAAGAGAGGCGGTGGTCATGGCTTTCAATGGTCCACAAATACCCAATCCGGGCGCTTGCGACAGGCGCCGAGGCTGGTTCGACGGTCAGCCGCCGGCCCCGAGGCTTTGCCGGCCCATCCAGTCGCGGAAGGCCTTGA
>NZ_QNTQ01000010.1 GCF_003298775.1 Rhodosalinus halophilus
CTCCAGCCCGTAATGGGTCGAGCCGAACATGGTGCCGAGCCGGCCGAAGCCGGTCACCACCTCGTCGGCCACCAGGAGGATGTCGTGCTTCTTGAGGATGGGCTGGATCGCCTCCCAGTAGCCTTTGGGCGGCGGCACGATCCCTCCGGTGCCCAGCACCGGCTCGGCCCAGAAGGCGGCGATGGTGTCCGCGCCCTCGCGCTCGATCAGCGCCTCGAGCTCTGCGGCGCAGTGCGCGACGAACTGCTCCTCGCTCATCGAGACGTCGGAGCGGCGGTAGTAGTAGGGCGCCTCGGTGTGCAGCACCTGCACCAATGGCAGGTCGAAGGCCTTGTGGAAAAGCTCCAGCCCGGTGAGCGAGCCGGTCATCAACCCCGAGCCGTGGTAGCCGCGCCAGCGCGAGATGATCTTCTTCTTTTCGGGCCGGCCCAGGATGTTGTTGTAATACCAGATGAGCTTGACGTTGGTCTCGTTGGCGTCCGAGCCCGAGAGCCCGAAATAGACCTTGCTCATGTGATTGGGCGCGCGGTCGAGGATCATCTTGGCCAGCCGGATGCTCGCCTCGGTGCCGTGGCCAACGTAGGCGTGGTAATAAGCCAGTTCGCGCGCCTGTTCGGCGATCGCCTCGGCGATTTCCTGGCGGCCGTAGCCCACGTTGACGCAGTAGAGCCCGGCGAAGGCGTCGAGCAGGCGATTGCCCTCACGATCCTCGATGTGACATCCCTCGCCGCCGCGGATCACGCGCTGGGGCGCGTTGCCGCGGGCGAATTCGGCCAGATGCGTCGAGGGATGCAGAAAGCTCTCGCGGTCCCACTGTTCGAGCAGATCGTTTCGCAGCACGTCCTCTCACCTCGCTCCCGTTGCGGTGCCATAGTCCTGCACGCTTGGCCCGCCCGGTGCAACCGTGGCCCCATGCCGCGGTCAGATGAGCGGGCGCGGGCCGGGCTCGGTGGGCTCGACGCCGCAGGCCTCTGCCAGCCGGTCCGGGTCGGGGATCCGCAGCCGCCCGTCCTCCCAGGTCAGAAGCTGCTCTGCCCGCAGCCGCGCGAGCGTCTTGTTGGTATGCACGAGCGACAGGCCCAGCGCATCGGCGAGGTCCTGCTGGCGGAACGGGAAGGGCACGCCCTCGGTCCTGTGCTCGAGCCCCAGGGCCTGCAGGCGCCGGTAGAGGGTGTGCAGCGCCCAGCCCGTGCGCTCGCGCGCGGGGCGCTGGCCCAGCGAGGTCAGCGCCTCGCCAAGAAACCGCTCTTCCAGCGCGCCGGCCCATGTCAGGTCGAAGGCGCGTTCCGGGAACCGCTTGTAGAGATCCCAGATATCGGAGCGGCGGAAGGCGCAGAGCCGCATCGGCGTCACCGCCTCCACCGAATAGGTCATCTCGGCCATCATGGCGGCCTGAAGGCCCAGGAAATCGCCCGGCAGGGCGAAGTTGAGCACCTGCCGCCGGCCGCTGCCCAGCGCCTTGCTGCGCACCCCCATGCCGCGCAGGACGGTGTAGAGCTGCGGCGCCTTGGCCCCTTCGAGCAGCACGGTGGTGCCGGCCTCGACCTGCATCTCGCCGGTCTTGAAGCGCTGCATGAACCGGAGTTCCTCCGGCGAGAAGTCGCGGAACAGCTCCAGCCGCCTGAGCGGACAGTCCTTGCAATCCGTCGCCAACGTTCTACCCCTCCGCGCTATGTCAAATTTTAATGCCGAGGGCGCACGAGAGTTCCATGATCGCACAATGACAACGGAACCCATAGCCGACCGCCTGCTGATGCCGAACGATCCGGACCAAGCGCGTACGTATCGCGAATACATCGTGTGCTACGCGACCCCGGTGATCGCCGAGGACATCTCGGCCGGCATCTCAGAGTGGGATCCCGACGCGCGCGTCCACCTGTGCAGCGCTCCCGAGGAGGCGCTCGATCTGCTGCGCCGCCGACCGCAGGTTCACGCGCTCATCTCGGCCGAACCACCTGCCGAGCTCGCAAGCTCGGGCCTGCTGCGTACACTGGGCGGCAAGGGCGGCCGGCTCGTCTGGCTCGCCACGCGTGAGGATATCGACACAGCCGAGGTCGACACCTCGGTGATCGCGCTGGACGTGCCCTTCACGACCGCGACGCTGCACGCCGCGCTCAGCAAGCTCGGAGACGGCTGAACCCAGGCGTTGCACGACGATCTCGGAACCACTTGCCCGACGTCGATGTTGCTACGGCATCGTCAAACCGCGCAAGGAGGTCCCATGCTCTACTGGGCCGCCATCTTTCTGGTCATCGCACTGGTCGCCGCGCTTTTCGGCTTCGGCGGCATCGCCTCGGCCTCGGCGGGGATAGCGCAGATCCTCTTCGTCGTCTTTCTGGTGCTTTTCGTGATCACGCTGGTCGTGCAGGTTTTCCGTTAGGTAGAAGGGCGCCGCAGCTGCAGGCTGCACGCGCGCGATGGGAAAATCTTCGCAAGTCCAGGGAACCCGCCGGGGACGCGCGCGTTGGCAGAGGCAACGTTACGTCGTGAAAAGAATAGAGAGGCCAAGACGCAATGCAGGTAACGGATGAACGGGCATCACGCGGAAGGGTGCTGCATGACAAGCCCTCCGACGACAAGACGGACAGCCCGCGCGACGAATCGGATCCCGACTCGCTGATCGACGCCAATCTGCGCCGGGTCTATGACGACCTGGTGGAAGACGAGGTGCCCGAGCGCTTCCGCTCGCTTCTGGAGCAGTTGCGAAGACAGGAGGGCGACAAATGAACGCTTCCGCCCTGCGCAAGACGGCAGCCGCCGAAAGCGGCGGCACCCCGCGGGATCCCAGGGACGAGATCGCGGAGCACCTCAAGCCGATGCGCCTTTTCGCGCTGTCGCTCACCCGCGACATCAACCGTGCGGACGACCTGGTGCAGGACACCGTCGTGAAGGCCTGGACGAATATCGACAAGTTCGAGCCCGGCACCAACATGCGCGCATGGCTCTTCACGATCCTGCGCAACACCTTCTACTCGGACCGCCGCCGCGCCCGGCGCGAGGTGGCCGACGCCGACGGCGCGCTCGCCGGCCGGATCGCCGAGAAGCCGGATCACGACGGTCGCCTCGCCATGGCCGATTTTCGCGCCGCCTTCGAACAGCTTCCTGACGAGCAACGCGAGGTTCTGATCCTCGTCGGCGCGCAGGGCTTTTCCTACGAGGACGCGGCCGAAATGTGCGGCTGCGCCGTGGGCACGGTGAAGAGCCGCGCCAATCGGGGCCGCAAGCGGTTGGCAGAACTGCTGGGCGTCGAAGAGCGCGAGTCGCTCGAGTTGACGGATCAGAGAACCTTGGCAGTCATCGCCGAGAACCCGAGGTCGGGGTGAACCCGGGCGAGCGGACAAGTTCGCTGGATGTCGAAAGGGAAAGCCGCCAGACCGCGGCGAACGGGACAGATCGCAAGCGCCCGCGTTCCCTGCTCACGATCGTCGCGGGTATTCTCACGCTCGCCCTGCTGCCGGTGGGCATCATCGCGGTGTTGCAGACGACAAGGGCGATGCAGGTAGCCGACGCCACCTATCGCGCCGACCGGCTTGCCGAGGCGGTTCGCATAGCCACGCCCGAGCGCGAGGCGATCCTCTCGGCGCTCGGACTGGCATCGGGCCTGGCGGATGCCCTCGCCGTGCTCGAGCCGGGCTCCGAAGACTGCATGAGACTGTTGCAGCAGTCAGCCGAAACGCAGCCGCGCATGTCCTTCATCGGTTTCGTCGAACCCGGCGGCATCTCGCGCTGCAATTCGACCGGCGGGATGGTCGAACTCGAACCGACCGTCCAGGCCGACGCGCTTTTCGCGAACCCGCGAACCGGGCTTTCGTTCGACGCCAGCGGCGAGGTGACCAAGGCGCCCGTGATCATCGTCAGTCAGCCGGTGCGCGCGTCGGACGGTGCGTTGCGCGGCTTCCTGTCGCTCTCGTTTCCCGCACGCATGCTCGAAGAGGCGCGCGACCGCCTCGGTTTCGGCCCGGAGGTGCAGCTGGTCACCTTCCGCGCCAACGGCGACATACTGACGGCGAGCACAGACGGTGCGCTGGTCGAAGACATCTTGCCGGATTTCCTGTCGCTGAGCGAGCTCGTGGGCGGCGGCTCGCAGAGCTTCGCCGCGATGAACCGGGCCGGCGAAGCCCGGCAATTCGCGATCGTCCCGATCGCGCCGGGGCAGGCCTATGCGCTGGCGAGCTGGCCGGCGCGCGGGCCGTTGCCCGGTCAGACCCTGCTCTTCCTCTCGTCTCTGTCTTTCCCGGTGGCCATGTGGCTGGTGAGCCTCGCCGTCGCCATGCTGTCGATGCAGCGACTCGTGCTTCGGCCGATCGGGGCGCTGCGTCGCGCGATGCGCAGCTTCGCCGACCGCCGGCAGATCCCGATCTCGCCAACGCTGCATGACAGTGCCTCGGAGCTCCGTGACATCGAGGGCACCTTCCACCGGATGGCCGAGACGATTACCCGCGACGAGGCGGATCTCGAGAACAAGGTCTACGAGCGCGAGGTGCTCCTGCGCGAGGTGCACCACCGGGTGAAGAACAATCTGCAGCTGATGTCTTCCATCATGAACATGCAGGCACGCCGCGCCACCTCGCCCGAGGTGCGCGCGGCGATCCGCGACCTTCAGGACAGGCTCGCCAGCCTCGCGACCGTGCACGGCAAGCTCTATCAGTCGCCGGACATGGCGCGGGTGCGGGCCGATACGCTGATCGACGATGTCGCACGGCAGCTGGCCGCGCTCGGGAGCAGCGCCCGCACGCCCCTGCGCCTCGACTTCGATCTCGAGCCCGTCACCATGGAGCCGGATCAGGCCGCACCGCTCGCGTTGCTGACGGCAGAAGCCGTCACCAACGCGCTGAAGTACGTGGAACCGGATGAGGAAGGGGCGTGCTGGTTGCGGATTCGCCTCACCCGCGACGAGGCCGCAGAAGATGGCGCCATCGAGCTGACGATCGAGAACAGCATCGCGCCGGGGGCGCAGACAGAAGGGGCATCGGGGCTTGGATCGCTGCTGATCCGCGCCTTCGCCTCGCAACTCGAAGCGAGCCTGCGCCAGACTGTGTCAGACGGTCGTTACGCGGTCATCGTGCGTTTCGCCCCCGCGCCAAGGCAGGGGCGAAACGCATAGATCATTCCGCCGGCGCGGTGTCCGTGGCGTCCGGCGCAGCTTGCGGCTGCTCGGGACGTTCGCCGTCGGTCACGGTGACGGCGAGCGCGAACACCACGATCAGCGCAAAGACGAGAACGGCGCCTATTCCGATCAGGGCGGGACGGTGCCGGCGCTTTTCCCTCTCGAGATTGGTATCGGGTGGCGACATGGGTCTTCCTCCTTTCGGAAGACCAACGCCCGGCATGGCATGCCGGGTCCGTCAGGCCGGCACGCGGCCGAAGATGTCCTCGGCGTGCTGGTCGAGATAGATCCGCAGCCACGGCGTGTAACGCTCCGGGGCGCGTCTGACGTCCGCGTGCAGCGCGGCAAGGGGCATCCACCGAGTCTCCAGCACCTCGTCGGGGTCAGGATCGGGGACGATGCGGTCGGGCGCGCCGGCCGTGAAGATCTCGACGACCTCGTGCTCGATCAGCCCTCCGCCCACATCGGCCCGGTATTCCACCCGCCCGCGATGGACGAGCGGCAGGCCGGTGATCCCGAGTTCCTCGGCCAGCCGCCGGCGCGCGCAGGCCTCGGGCGGCTCGTCCCAGTGCGGATGCGTGCAGCAGGTATTCGCCCAGAGCCCCGGTGTGTGATACTTGCCCAGCGCCCGGCGTTGAAGCAGCACCTCCTCGCCGTGCAGCACGAAAACGGACACCGCCTTGTGCCGCAGGCCGCGGCGATGCGCCTCCAGCTTTTCCACCGGCATCAGCGTGCCGCCCACCCATGCGGGCAACGTCAGCGTCATACGTAGGTCTCCCGCACGAGGCCCGAGAGGTGGGCTAGGTTCTTGAGCCCGATCTTCAGGTGCGCAAGCGGCCGGGCCTTCACCAGTTCCTTGTTCATGTAGGCCTCGAAGGTCAAGCGCTGCACGTCGATGTCGTGGCAGAGCGAGACGAAGCGCTCCCGCCGCGCGTCGGACTTGTAGTAGGCGTCCTGCATCGCGCCGAGGATCTTGAAGACACTCTTGTGCTCGCGCATGAAGAGGTGCCGCGCGAGCTTCAGCTTCGCGACCTGCCCGGTCTCCAGCGTCGCGGCGGCCGCGGCGGCGGCCACGCGTCCCCCGATCATCGCGTAGAAAATCCCCTCGCCCGAGGAGGGCGCGACCACGCCCGCCGCGTCGCCGGCGAGCACCACGTCGCGCCCGTTGTCCCAGCGGTCGAGCGGCTTGAGGGGAATGGGTGCGCCCTCCTTGCGGATGGTCGGACAGTCGGCCAGGCCGCTCGCCACGCGAAGGTCGGCGGTCGCCTTCTTGACATCCACCTCCTTGACCATGCTGCCCATGCCGACGCTCGCCGATTTCCCGTGCGGGAACACCCAGCCGTAGAAGTCGGGCGAAATCGCGCCGTCGTAGACCACGTCGCAGCGCTCGGGGTCATACTCGCCCACCTTGCCGGGCGCCTCGATGATCTCGTGATAGGCAATGACGTAAGGAATCCTGTCGCCCCCGGCGACCTCCTGCCGTGCGACGTTCGAGCGCGCGCCGTCCGCGCCGATGACAAGGCGCGTGGTCAGCCGCCGCGTCTCGCCGCTCTCCTTGTCGCGGAAGAGGACATGGGTGCCCTCCGCGTCGCGCTCGATCTTGGTGAAGGTGCCGCGGTAGCGGTCGGCCCCCGCCGCCTCCGCGCGGTCGCGCAGGAAGGCGTCGAAATGCTCGCGGTCCACCATGCCGACGAAGCCGTTCTCGATCGGGATGTCGACGCGCCGCCCCGTGGGCGAGATCATCCGCGCGGTGGTGATCTTCGCCACCAGCTGGTCCTCGGGAATGTCGAAATCCCGGATCGCACGCGGCGGGATCGCGCCGCCGCAGGGCTTGATCCGCCCCTCGCGGTCGATGAAGGCCACGTTGCGCCCCTCGCGGGCCAGATCCTCGGCTGCGGTGGCGCCGGACGGCCCCCCGCCCACGACGACGACGTCATACATCACTCATTCTCCCGGCATGAGCGCGGCGCGGCGGGGCGCGCGCGCGGTCTCGATCACTTTCAGCGCCATGAGGGCGGCGACGAGGAAGAGCGCCGCCTCGGCAAGGAATACGGTGCCGAAGGCGGCGGCATCGCTCGACGTGAGCGTGCGCATCAGGTCGGCGGCCGCCGCCCCGGTCAGCCCGCCGAAACCGGCGGCGATGGCCTGCGCCGCGCCCCAGAGCCCCATGCGTGTGCCCTCGCGCGCCTCGCGCCCCTGCCCGGCCAGCGCCATCATCGACCCGATCGCGGCGACGGCGAACATCCCGTTGAAGAGGCCCAGCGCCACCACGGCCGGCATCAGCGCCGCGGCCAGCCCCGCGCTGCCCGCCGCGGCGATCGCGCCCAAGCTTGCTGCGGAGCCCAGGCATCCTGCGATCACCCAGGAGCGGAGCGAGCCCAGCCGCAACCCTGTAGCCGCGATGCCCACGACCAGCATGCCGACGAAGACGCCGCCGTTCTGTGCGCCCGACAGCGATGTGGACTCCCCCGGCGTCAGGCCGAAGACGAGGCCAGCGTAGGGCTCCAGGATCAGCTCCTGCATGAAGTAGGCGGTCATCGAGAGGAACACGAAGATCGTGAAGTTGCGCGCGTGGCGCTCGGCCCAGACCTCTTTCAGCCCCTCGACGAACCCTTGCTCGTCATGCGCCGGCTGCGCCTCGACCCCGCGCTCGACACCCCACACCGCGAGGATCGTCAGCAGCACGGCGCCCCCCGCCACGATGGCCACGATCCTGAGCAGGAGCGCGTGGCTGTAGGGATCGAGAAAGGCGCCCACCGTGCCGGCCGTCGCCGCGATGCCGAAGATCATCATCAGCCATGTGATCGTGGCCGCCGCCGCGCGCCGGTGCGGCGCCGTGGCCGTGGCCAGCAGCGCCAGCAGCGAGGTGCCCGAGGCGCCCACGCCAACACCGATGAGCGCATAGGCCGCGATCGAGACGCTCAGGCCCGCCGCGAAGCTCGCTTCCATCAGCGCGACGCCCCAGGCGGCCCCCAGGCCCCCCAGCGCCAGCACGCCCATGCCCCCGACGATAAATATGGTCCGGTTGCCCCCCGCGTCCGACAGGAACCCCCAGTTGGGCCGCGTGATCTGAATCCCGTAATGCAGCGCGACAAGCAGACCGGGGAGCACCGCGGGCAGCGCCAGTTCCACCACCATCAGCCGGTTGAGGGTCGAGGTCGTCAGCACCACGATGGCGCCGAGGCACATCTGCACCAGCCCGAGCCGCGCGATGGAAAGCCACGAGAGCGTCATCTCAGAGGCCCCCCAGCCCGCGCAGCGCGAAGGCCGCGATCATCATGCCCGAGACATACATCGCCACGCCCGTGCCGTTGAACCACGGCGCCTTGGCCTTCGGGTCCCGCATCATCACCCTCGCGGCCCAGAGCTGGCCCGCGATCAGCACGGCGATGGCCAGCGCGTGCCAGGTCTGCCCCCAGCCCGCGAGCAGCGTGAAGACCGCGATCTGAGGCAGGATCATCACCCAGGCGGCCACGCGCGCCGCGCGCTCCGGCCCCAGCGTGACGGGCAGCGAGTTGACCCCCGTCTGCCGGTCGCCCTCCAGCGCCTTGAAATCGTTCAGGGTCATGATGCCATGCGCGCCGATGCCGTAGAGCAGCGCGATGGTCACGATCTCGGGCGAAGGCGCTCCTGCGGACAGCACTGCGGCGCCGGTGAACCACGGCAGCGTCTCGTAGGAGAGGCCTACAAGGCCCGGCCCCGCGATGCCCGACCGCTTCAGCCGCACGGGCTCGGCCGAATAGGCCCAGGCGGCGAGCACGCCGAGGATCGTCGCCCCGAAGCCCCAGGGCCCGAGCTGCCAGCCGACAACCAGCGCAAGGCCCGACATGGCGAGCGCGATCCAGAGCCCCCAGCGTCCCGGCACGCGGCCCGAGGGGATCGGGCGGTCGGGTTCGTTGATCGCGTCAACCTCGCGGTCGCACCAGTCGTTCGCGGCCTGGCTCATCCCGCAGACGATGGGACCGGCCAGCACCATGCCGAGCAGCACGAGCGCCCATGAGTCCAACGGGTTGGCGCCCACCGAGACGATCCCGCAGAGATAGGCCCAGATCGGCGGGAACCAGGTGATCGGCTTCAGAAGCGTCAACACCGCCCGCGGCTCGGGCAGGGCGCGACGCGCATCCACGGAGGGCTGCATGCTTTCCATGACACTCATGGTGTCAAGTAAACTATACACTTTCGAGTCGGTAAAGCCCTTTCTGACAGGCCTCGGCCAGTCAGACGCCGCCTGGCCGCCTCATATGGTCGATGTCTTTTTTACGATGAAGCGAAGGTACCGCGGCCAGCTTATTGCAAGGCAGCCAGACGCCGCCGTCTCTCAGGGACGAACGCCCTATGCGCCCGGCTCGTCGGCGTCGGATCCGCTGTCGAGAAGGCCATACTTGCGGAGCTTCACATAGAGGCTCTGGCGCGACAGGCCGAGCATCTCGGCCGCAGCGACCCGATTGTTGTCGGTCAGGCGCACGGCCGTCTCGATGCAGAGCTTCTCGACCACGTCGGTCGTCGCGCTGACGAGCTCCTTGAGCGAGGCGGTACCCACGAGATCCATGACGTTGGTCATGGCCTCCTCGCTCATGGTCGCGCCCGCCTCGGCGACCGAGATGGCCTGTGTGGCGCTCACCTCGCGGATGACGAAGCCGAAATGCCGGTCGCTGCGGCCGTTGAGCCGCGTGGCCGAGATATCGGCCGTCGCGCGCATGCCCACGACGCTTTCGATCTGCGCCGAATAGCCCTTGAGCCGGCCCGTCCGCTCGAGCTGTTCGAGGATCAGCTTCATGTCCACCGATCCGCGCGCCAGGAAATCGGCAAGCGGCCGCCCCTGCACGTCGCGGAGCTGCGCGGCGTCGGTCAGACGCAGGAACCCCTCGTTCGCCTCACGAATCGTGCCCTTGGCGTCGGTCAGCAGGATGGCGTCGCTCGTGCTGTCGTAGAGTTGAGCGAGCGACCGCTGGAAATCCCGGCCCGCCTGATCCTCGTCCGTGACCGGCAGGATGCGGCACAGCATCGCGACCTCGCCAGAGGCGCGGAAGAACTCGGGGAAGAGGCGAACCTCCGAACTGGTGCGCCGAATCACCGCAGGGACGCCCTGCGCGTCATCGGCGGCGGCAGCGGCTTTCAGCGCCTCGCCGAACTCGCCCTTGCGGCGGCCTTCGAAGCACTGCGCGAAGGCGTTGGCGCTGAGGTTGTCTGTCTTGACGCCCAGCAACTGCATCGCGGCGCGGTTGAGATCGAGCGCGCGGCCCGTGTCGGGTTCCACCATCGCCATCGGCGTCTCGGAGGCGTCGAAGACCACGCGATACCGCGTCTCGACGCCGCGGAAGCGCTCCGCGTCGCGCTCGCGCGCGAGCTGCTCGCGCACCAGGCGCTGCTGGATGTCGGCGAAGGGCTGCATGTCGCGGCCCAGAAGCAGGATTCCATAGTCCTCGCCCGCGTCATGGATCGTGTAGCGGATCGGGAATTCCCAATTCGCGTTGTCGGCGTGGTTGAGCTCCATCGGCCGCACCACGGCCTCCGGGTCCGACAGGACAGTGGCGATCCGGTCCTCGAACTTGGAGCGGCTGTCTTCCGTCAGGAAATTGCGGAAGTCGCGCCCGATCCAGTGATCGAGACACCCAAGATAGGGGCTTTCGGGACTGACGGAGATCCCCAATACCTTGCCGTCGCGATCGATCGCGACGGCGAGATCGGCGAATTGCTCGATGATCCGCTCGATGCGGGAGGGCGCGGGAAGGACGCCGACGCGCACCCGATCCGACATCCTGCCCTGCTTGGTCACGGCGGTCCCTTCGACGTTAGCGCCGCGATGCCCCCTCGCTCACGGCTGACCCTCTATACATAGCGCTTCAGGCTCGGATACAAGCCCGCAGGCGGCAAGAGCGTCCTGACAAGTTGCTGCAATTCGATCTGCGCCGATTGTTTCTGCGAGATTCGGCTCGGATGCAACCAAGGGGCCGCCGATCACGACCGGCGGCACCGAACGCGCCTGCGCACGGATCGAAGCCACATACTCTCGCAGCTCGGGAATCGCCCGGCGCGTCGCGCAGGTCAGCCCCAGCATCGCGAATTCGCGGTCGCTCAGCAGGCGGCCGAGCTCGGCCGCGGAGGGCGCGACGGCAACCTGCACGGAATGGCCGAGCCGGCGGAACTGGTCGGCCGCGATAAACACGCCCAGCGCATGTGCCTCGAATGGCGGGAGCACCAGCAGC
Organism: Rhodosalinus halophilus; assembly: GCF_003298775.1. Taxonomy (GTDB): domain Bacteria; phylum Pseudomonadota; class Alphaproteobacteria; order Rhodobacterales; family Rhodobacteraceae; genus Rhodosalinus; species Rhodosalinus halophilus. The sequence goes on from NZ_QNTQ01000010.1 coordinate 11,314, forward strand.
ACACTGCAGGCCGAGGCCGCATCCGCGCCCCCACGCCCGCGCTCCGCCCTTTCGCGCAGAAGCGTCTGCAGCCGCCCTGTGCCCAGAGTGACCTCGACGAAGGTCGCCTCGTCACGCATCCAGCGCTCTCCCAGCTCCCGCGCCACGGCAGGCAGGTAGATATCGAAGATGTCGTCGCTCCGGATCCCGCTGGAAACCATGGCGGAAATCACGCGGTGGTGGCTCGTCTCCGAATCGGAAACGACGGCGTCGCAAAGGCGCTCGACCCAGTCCCCCGTGACGCTTTGTCGATCGCCCTGCCGGCTGTCGGCGAGAATCTTCAGCGCCGACTCGGCCAGGCTCTGTATGCCGCGCATCCCGCCCTGACCTTCGTTGCAGCTGTCGAGATCGTCTTTCATGCTGCCCTCCGTCCCAAGGCGGGGCTGGCCATCCTGAATCGGCGGATCTGGCCAACCATCGGGATCAGTGTGCGGCCGCATACCTCGAACTGTCAAACATTCTTGACATCTTGCAGGCCATCTTCAGCCTATATCCCTGATTCAGGAGTGAGAATTTTTTCCTGTTTTTCATATAGTTTTGAAGCGACATCATTTTCGGGCGCTCTCCCCGCCTCCGCCTCGTGGGTAGTCCATTCGATCTGACACCCCGGGCCATGTCAGAGTGTAAATTAGGATTGACACTTTCCGAGTCCTCCCCGTAGCATCCAGTCATCACCGGAGAGCCCGCGGAGGAGACATGGCCCACCGGCCCAGCCGCCAGACCAGACCGGCCCCCGTGCTCTACACGCCGGAGCAGCGCGTGCGCCGCGACGAAAGCGTCTGGACGCTCGTTCAGGGCATCCTCGCCCCGTTGCAGTTTCTCGTGTTCCTGGTGTCGCTGGCGCTGGTCGTGCGATTCCTGCTCACGGGCGAAGGCTACGCCGCGGCGACCTGGTCGATCGTGATCAAGACCGGTGTTCTCTACACCATCATGATCACCGGCGCGATCTGGGAAAAGATCGTGTTCGGCCAGTATCTTTTCGCACCCGCCTTCTTCTGGGAGGACGTGTTCTCCTTCGCGGTGATCGCGCTGCACACCTGGTATCTCTACGCGCTCTGGGCCGGCGGCTATTCGTCCAACGCCGAGATGGCGATCGCGCTCGCGGCCTATGCCGCCTACGTGGTCAACGCCGGCCAGTTCCTCTGGAAACTCCGCATGGCGCGCCTCGGCGCCGAGGCCGCCGAGGCCGCAGCCGCCCAGCAGGAGGCCGCATGACCCAAAGCTTCGCACCCCCGCCCGCCACCGGCTGCCGCAACGCCCCGATTCTGAAAGAGCGTGGCCAGCGCGAGGTGTTCTGCGGCTTGACGGGAATCATCTGGCTCCACCGCAAGATGCAGGACGCCTTCTTCCTGGTGGTCGGCTCGCGCACCTGCGCGCATCTCCTGCAGTCCGCCGCCGGCGTGATGATCTTCGCCGAGCCGCGCTTCGGGACCGCCATCCTCGAAGAGCAGGATCTGGCGGGGCTGGCCGACGCGCACGAGGAACTCGAGCGCGAGGTGGAGCGTCTGCTGTCACGCCGGCCTGACATCCGGCAGCTCTTCCTCGTGGGCTCCTGCCCATCGGAGGTCATCAAGCTCGATCTCGCCCGCGCCGCAGAGCGCCTCACCCGGCGCCACGCGCCGCGGGTGCGGGTGCTGAACTACTCGGGCTCCGGCATCGAGACGACCTTCACGGAAGGAGAGGATGCCTGCCTCGCCTCGATGGTGCCCGTCCTGCCCGAGACCGACGCGCGCCAGCTCATGCTCGTTGGCGCGCTGCCGGACGTGGTGGAGGACCAGGCGCTCGACCTGCTGGAGCAGCTCGGCGTCGGCCCTGTCACCGTGCTGCCGGCCGCGCGGGCGAGCGACCAGGTCGCCGTGGGGCCGAATACGGTCGTCGCACTCACGCAGCCCTTCCTCGGCGAAACGCTCCAGGGGCTGGAGCGCCGCGGCGCGCGGCACCTGCCCGCGCCCTTCCCCTTCGGCGAGGAGGGCACGACCGCCTGGCTGCGCGCGGTCGCAAGCGAGTTCGGCGTTTCCGAGGAACGCTTCGAGCAGGTCACCGCGGCGCCGCGCGCCCGCGCCCGCCGCGCCGTGGCGCAGGCCGCAGAGGTGCTGAACGGCCGCTCGATCTTCTTCTTCCCGGACAGCCAGCTGGAGATTCCGCTGGCGCGCTTCCTGACCCGCGAGTGCGGGATGGAGGCGGTCGAGGTCGGCGCCCCCTACATCAACAAGCAGGTGGTCGGCCCGGACATGGACCTGATGGCCGAAGGGCCGGTGATCTCGGAAGGGCAGGACGTGGACCTGCAGCTCGACCGCGTGCGCGCGGCGCGGCCGGACCTGACCGTCTGCGGCCTCGGCCTCGCCAATCCGCTGGAGGCCGAGGGGCTGACCACCAAGTGGGCGATCGAGCTCGTTTTCACGCCGGTGCATTTCTACGAGCAGGCGGGCGACCTCGCGGGGCTCTTCTCGCGCCCGATCCGCCGCCACGACCTTCTGAAGCTGGAGGCCGCGGAATGAAGCTCTCTGTCTGGACCTACGAAGGCCCGCCCCATGTCGGCGCGATGCGCGTCGCCACGGGCATGACCGATCTGCACTACGTGCTGCACGCGCCGCAGGGCGACACCTACGCGGACCTGCTCTTCACCATGATCGAGCGGCGCGACCATCGCCCGCCGGTCACCTACACCACCTTCCAGGCACGCGACCTCGGCAGCGACACCGCGGACCTCTTCAAGACCGCCTGCCGGGACGCCTACGACCGCTTCCAGCCGCAGGCGATGATCGTCGGGGCCTCCTGCACCGCCGAGCTCATCCAGGACGACCCGGGCGGCATGGCCGAGACGATGGGCATGCCGATCCCGATCGTGCCGCTGGAGCTGCCCAGCTACCAGCGCAAGGAGAACTTCGGCTGCGACGAGACCTTCTTCCAGCTGGTCAAGGCGCTCGCCCGGCCGGTGGAGAAGACCGAAGAGATCACCGCGAACCTGATCGGCCCCACGGCGCTCGGCTTCCGCCACCGCGACGACATCACGGAGGTCGCGCGCCACCTTCAGGAGATGGGTATCGCCGTGAACGTGGTGGGCCCGATGGGCGCGACGCCGGAGGATCTGACGCGGCTGGGGGCGGCGCATTTCAACGTGCTCATGTATCCCGAAACCGCCGAGAGCGCCGCGCGCTGGATGGAGCGCGAGCTCGGCCTGCCCTACACCAAGACCGTGCCGATCGGCGTCGGCGCCACGCGCGATTTCCTGCGGGAGGTGAGCGACATCACCGGCCTGCCCGTGCGCACGGACGAAAGCCGGCTGCGCCTGCCGTGGTACTCGGCGAGCGTCGATTCGACCTATCTCACCGGCAAGCGCGTCTTCCTCTTCGGCGACGGCACCCATGTCGCCGCCGCCGCGCGCATCGCGCGGGACGAGATGGGCTTCGAGGTGGTGGGCCTGGGCTGCTACAACCGCGAGCAGGCGCGCACCATCCGCCGCGTGGCGAAGGACTACGGCGTCGAGGCCACGATCACCGACGACTATCTCGAGGTCGAGGCCGCGATCGAGGCCGCCGCGCCCGAGATGATCCTCGGCACGCAGATGGAGCGCCACATCGGCAAGCGCCTCGGCATCCCCTGCGCCGTGATCTCGGCGCCGGTGCACGTGCAGGACTTCCCCGCCCGCTACGCGCCGCAGATGGGCTTCGAGGGCGCGAACGTGATCTTCGACACCTGGGTGCACCCGCTCGTCATGGGGCTGGAGGAGCACCTGCTGCACATGTTCCGCGAGGACTTCGAGTTCAACGACGAGGCGGGGCCATCGCATCACGCCGCGCACGCCCCGGCGCAGCGCCCGGCCGCGCCGGCGGAAGAGGGGGGCGCTGCCCCCCGTCCGGCTGCGCCGGACTCCCCCCGGGATATTTCGACCCAAGAAGAAGGAACGGGCGCGGTGCCGGGCGGCATCGAGGTGATCTGGCTGCCTGCGGCGGAGAAGGAACTGAAGAAGATTCCCTTCTTCGTGCGCGGCAAGGCGAAGCGGAACACCGAGGCCTTCGCGCGCGAGCGCGGGGTCGCCGAGATCAGCGTGGATACCCTCTACGAGGCGAAGGCCCATTATGCGCGATGACACCGGCATAACCGGGCGGCTGCCCGGCTATCGCGTGACGATCCTCACGCTCGACGCCCATGCGGCAAGCGCCTGCGAGCGCGTGGCGCGGCACCTCTCGCGCGAGTTTCCGGGGCTCTCGGTCTCGCTGCATGCTGCGGCCGAATGGGGCGAGACACCCGCCGCCTTCGAGCGCGCGGTCGAGGCGATCGAGCAGGGCGACATCGTGATCGCCAACCTGCTCTTCCTCGAGGAGCATGTGAAGCCGATCCTGCCGCATCTGCAGGCCCGGCGCGACCGTTGCGACGCGATGGCCGGCGTGATCGCCGACGCCTCGATCGTGAAGCTCACCCGGATGGGTACGCTCGACATGGCCGCGCCCGAGAGCGGGATGCGCAAGCTGATCAAGCGGCTGCGCGGCTCGTCGAAACCCTCGTCCGACTCGGGCGAGAGCAAGATGCGGATGCTGCGGCGGCTGCCGAAGATCCTGAAATACATCCCCGGCAAGGCGCAGGATCTGCGCGCCTGGTTCCTGGTGATGCAGTACTGGCTCGGCGGGTCGGACGACAACATCGAGGCGATGCTGCGCTTCCTGATCTCGCGCTACTGCCGGCACGAGGCCTGGCGCGGCGGCGAAGCGCCCGCGCCGGTGGAATATCCGGAGGTGGGACTCTACCACCCGGACCTGGCCGAGCGCATCGTGGAGGAGCCCGCGGCGCTGCCCGCGCCGGAGGCGCCGAAGGGCACCGTCGGGATCCTCATGATGCGGAGCTATGTGCTGTCGGGCGACACGGCGCATTACGACGCGGTGATCCGCGCGCTGGAGGCGCGGGGGTTGCGCGTGCTTCCCGCTTTCGCGGGCGGGCTCGACGGGCGGCCGGCGATCGACCGCTTCTTCCGTGACGCGGCCGGCACCAAGATCGACGCGCTTCTGTCGCTCACCGGTTTCAGCCTGGTTGGCGGACCCGCTTACAATGACAGCGCGGCGGCGGTCGAGGTGCTGCAGGGGCTGGACGTGCCCTATCTGGCTGCGCATCCGCTGGAGTTCCAGACGCTTGCGCAATGGGCCGGCTCGCCACAGGGCTTGGGGCCGATCGAGACCACCATGCTGATCGCGCTGCCCGAGCTCGACGGGGCGACCAACCCCTGCGTCTTCGCCGGGCGGCACGGGACGGAGCCCTGCAAGGGCTGCCGCTACGCCTGTCACGTGGAGCAGGAGAGCCGCGACATGGCGCCCTGCCACGAGCGGATCGACAGCCTCGCCGAGCGGGTGGAGCGCCAGATCCGCCTGCGCCGCAAGGAAAACGCCGAGAAGAAGGTGGGCGTGGTGCTCTTCGGCTTTCCGCCAAACGCGGGCGCGGTGGGCACGGCCGCCTATCTCGCTGTGTGGGAAAGCCTTTACAACACGCTGCACCGGATGGCGCAGGCGGGCTACGACCTCGAGCCGCCGGAGAGCGTGGCGGCCCTGCGCGCCGCCGTGCTGGAGGGCAACGCGGCGCAATACGGGCAGGAGGCGAACGTCGCCGCTCACGTCAGCGCCGACGAGATCGTGAAGAATACCCCGCCGCTCAAGGCGATCGAGGCGGTCTGGGGCCCTGCGCCGGGCAAGGTGCAGTCCGACGGGCGCGGCGTCTTCGTGCTGGGCGCGCAGTTCGGCAAGGTCTTCGTGGGCGTGCAGCCGGCCTTCGGCTACGAGGGCGACCCGATGCGGCTGCTCTTCGAGAAGGGCTTCGCGCCGACGCACGCCTTCGTCACCTTCTACCTCTGGCTCCGTAACACCTACGAGGCCGACGCCATCCTGCACTTCGGGATGCACGGCGCGCTGGAGTTCATGCCGGGCAAGCAGGCCGGGATGGGCGCGATGGACTGGCCCGACCGGCTGATCGGCGAGATGCCGAACATCTATCTCTACGCCTCGAACAACCCCTCCGAGGCGAGCCTCGCCAAGCGGCGCTCGGGGGCGGTGACGATCACCCACCTGACGCCGCCGCTCGCCGCCTCGGGGCTCTACAAGGGGCTTTCGGAGCTCAAGGAGTCGCTCACGCGGTGGCGCGAGATGGCCGGGAGCGACCCGGCGCGCGGCGAGCTCGAGACGCTGATCGCCGAACAGGCGGAGGCCGTGGACATGGGCGGCACGCCGCCGGAAGACCTGTGGCTGAAGCTCCTGGAAACCGAGGACGCGCTGATCCCGGAGGGGCTGCACGTGCTCGGCCGGCCGATGACCGAGGCGCAGGTGACCGACTACCTCGGCCTGATCGAGGACGCCGACGACGAGACGAAGGCGCGGGTCGCCGAGCTTCTGACGCAGGACCACGAGATCCCGGCGCTGCTGAAGGCGCTCGACGCGCGCTACACCGCGCCGGTGCCCGGCGGCGACCTGATCCGCTCGGCCGACGTGCTGCCCACGGGGCGCAACATCCACGCCTTCGATCCCTTCCGGATGCCGACGGAGTTCGCCTGCCGGGAAGGCGCGAAGCAGGCCGAGCTCCTGCTCGCCACCCATGCCGAGATCCCGAAGAGCGTGGCGATGGTGCTCTGGGGCTCGGACAACATCAAGTCCGACGGCGGGCCGATCGCGCAGGCGCTGGCGCTGATCGGGGCGAGGCCGCGCTTCGACAGCTTCGGACGCCTCGCCGGCGCCGACCTGATCCCGCTGGAAGAGCTCGGGCGCCCGCGCATCGACGTGATCATGACGCTCTCGGGCATCTTCCGCGACCTGCTGCCGCTGCAGACGCGGATGCTGGCCGAGGCCGCATGGAAGGCCGCGACGGCCGACGAGCCGGAGGAGATGAACCACGTCCGTGCCCATGCGCTCGCTTACGCCGAGAAGATCGGCTGCGACATGGAGACGGCCGCGCTGCGCGTCTTCTCCAACGCGGAAGGCGCCTACGGCTCGAACGTGAACCAGCTTGTGGACAGCTCCGCCTTCGGCGACGAGGACGAGCTGGCCGACGCCTACCAGACGCGCAAGAGCTTCGCCTACGGGCGCGACGGCAAGGCCGCGGCGCAGCCCGAGCTTCTGGGCACCGCGCTCGGCGACGTGGAGCTCGCCTATCAGAACCTCGAGTCCGTCGAGCTCGGCGTCACCACCGTGGATCACTACTTCGACACGCTGGGCGGCATAAGCCGCGCGGTGAAGCGCGCGCGCGGCGGCGAGGAGGCCAAGGTCTACATCTCCGACACGACGCGCGGCACCGGCAAGGTGCGCACGCTGGCCGAGCAGGTCTCGCTCGAGACGCGGTCGCGCTCGCTCAACCCGAAGTTCTACGAGGCGCTCCTGAGCCACGGCTCGGAGGGCGTGCGCCAGATCGAGGCGCAGGTGACCAACACGCTCGGCTGGTCGGCGACCACCGGCGCGGTGGAGCCCTGGGTCTACCAGCGCATCTCGGAGACCTTCGTGCTCGACGACGAGATGCGCGCGCGTCTCGCCGAGCTCAACCCGCAGGCCTCGAGCCGGATGGCGAACCGCCTTCTGGAAGCCTCGGACCGCGCCTACTGGCAGCCCGACGCGGCGACGCTCGCGGCGCTGCAGGACGCGGCCGACGCGCTCGAGGACCGTATGGAAGGGATCGCGGCGGAATGATCCGGGGGCGCGCATACGGCGAGGTCGCCAGGGGGGCGCTGCCCCCCGTCGGCTGCGCCGACTCCCCCCGGGATATTTCCGCCAAGAAGAAGGACCGAGGCGGCGCGGGACAGGGACGCGCCGCGACAGACGAGAAAGGGAGACGCGCATGAGTCCGCTCGACAGCAAGCTGCCGCCGGCCGCAAGGGCCAACGCCCGCGAGCAGGAGGGGCTGAAGAAACGCGGCCTCGGCGCGCCGCCCGCGATCAGGAAGGGCGAGGACGGCGAGGGATCGCTCCAGGTGCACCAGGATCCCTCGATGAAGATCGAGGGGGCGAAGGTCTTTTCGGTTTACGGCAAGGGCGGCATCGGCAAGTCGACGACGTCCTCGAACCTCTCGGTGGCCTTCGCGAGCCTCGGCAAGCGGGTGCTGCAGATCGGCTGCGATCCGAAGCATGATTCCACCTTCACGCTGACGGGCCACCTGCAGCCCACGGTGATCGACATCCTCAAGGAGGTCGATTTCCACGCCGAGGAGCTGCGGCCCGAGGACTTCATGACCGAAGGCTTCAACGGCGTGATGTGCGTGGAGGCGGGCGGCCCGCCGGCGGGCACGGGCTGCGGCGGCTACGTCGTGGGGCAGACGGTGAAGCTCCTGAAGCAGCATCACCTGCTGGAAGATACCGACGTGGTGATCTTCGACGTGCTGGGCGACGTGGTCTGCGGCGGCTTCGCCGCGCCGCTGCAGCACGCCGACCGGGCGATGATCGTCACCGCGAACGACTTCGACTCGATCTACGCGATGAACCGGATCATCGCCGCGGTGCGCGCGAAGGCCAACAACTACAAGGTCCGCCTCGCGGGCTGCGTGGCCAACCGCTCGAAGGACACCGACGAGGTGGACCGCTACTGCGACGCGGTGGGCTTCCAGCGCATCGCGCACATGCCCGACTACGACGCGATCCGGCGCTCGCGGCTCAAGAAGAAGACGCTCTTCGAGATGCCCGACGAGGAGGACATCGTCATGGCGCGCAAGGAATACGTGCGCCTCGCCGAGACGCTCTGGAACGGGACCGAGGCGCTGGCTCCGGACCCGATGGAGGACCGCGACATCTTCGAGCTGCTGGGCTTCGACTGATGAGCTACGAGAGCACCCTCTCCCGCGTCGAGACCTATTTCGACAAGACCGCGACCCGCACCTGGGAGCGGCTGACCTCGGACGCGCCCGTCTCGAGGATCCGCGAGACGGTGCGCCGGGGGCGGGAGGCGATGCGCGCGCAGATCCTGGGCCGGCTGGGCGAGGATCTGACGGGCATGCGGGTGCTCGACGCGGGCTGCGGGGCGGGGCCGATGACGGCCGAGCTCGCGCAGCGCGGCGCGGAGGTGGTGGCGGTGGACATCTCGCCCAGCCTCGTGAGGATCGCCGAGGCGCGGCTGCCGGAGGGCTGCCGGGGCCGCGTGACCTTCGCCGCGGGCGACATGCTCGACCCGGCCCGCGGGCGCTTCGACCATGTCGTGGCGATGGACAGCCTCATCTACTACCGCCTGCCGGATCTCGCCCGCGCGCTCGACGGGCTGGCGCGGCGCACCGAGGGGCGGGTCGTCTTCACCGTCGCGCCGCGCACGCTGCTCCTGATGGCGATGTGGCAGGCCGGCAAGCTCTTTCCGCGCTCGGACCGCTCGCCCACAATGGTGCCGCATGTGCCCGAGCGCATTGCCCGGGCTCTTCGCGAGGCCGGCACGCCAGGGCACCTCAAGGCGCTGGAGCGCGTGGCGCAAGGATTCTACATCTCTCAGGCGCTGGAGGTGTCGCGATGAGTCTCTGGCGCCTCCGTCCGCTCGCGCGGTTCACCACGCAGATCCTGCCCTTCGCGGACGCAGCGAGCGAGGGTCTGCCGCTGCCGCAGCTGCTGCGGCTGTCGCTCTTCCAGGTCTCGGTCGGCATGGCGATGGTCATGCTGCTCGGCACGCTCAACCGCGTGATGATCGTGGAGCTCTCGGTGCCGGCGCTGATCGTGGCCTCGATGATCGCGCTACCGGTGCTGATCGCGCCCTTTCGCGCGCTTCTGGGCTTCCGCTCGGACACGCACCGCAGCGCGCTGGGCTGGAAGCGGGTGCCCTATCTCTGGTTCGGCTCGCTGTGGCAGATGGGCGGGCTGGCGGTGATGCCCTTCGCGATCCTCGTGCTGGGCGGACAGCAGCAGGTCGGGCCGTGGTGGGCCGGCGAGGCGCTGGCGGCGGTGGCCTTCCTGATGGCGGGCCTCGGCATGCACATGACGCAGACCGCGGGCCTCGCGCTTGCCGCCGACCGCGCGACGGAAGAGACCCGGCCGCGCGTCGTCGCGCTGCTCTACGTGATGTATCTGCTCGGCATGGGCGTCTCGGCGATCGTGGTCGGCTGGCTCCTGCGGGATTTCGCGCCCTTCACGCTGGTGCGCGTGGTGCAGGGCGTGGCGCTGGCGGGCATCCTGCTCAACCTCGTGGCGCTCTGGAAGCAGGAGAAGGTCCAGCCAATGAGCCGCGCGGAGCGCGAGGCGCCGCGCCCGCGCTTCCGCGACGCCTGGGCCGATCTGGCGGCGGGCGGGCCTGCGGGCCGGCTCCTGGCGGTGGTCTTCCTGGGCACCATGGCCTTCAACATGCAGGACGTGCTTCTCGAGCCCTATGGCGGCGAGATCCTGGGGCTTTCGGTCTCTGCCACGACGCTTCTGACCGCCACCTGGGCGGGTGGCGCGCTCCTGTCCTTCGCGCTTGCGGCGCGGCTGCTCGCGCGGGGCTCGAACCCCTATCGCATGGCGGCGATGGGCGTGCTGGTGGGCGTCGCGGCCTTTTCGACCGTAATCTTCGCGGCACCGATGAACTCGGGCGCGGTCTTCTTCGCAGGCGCGGCGCTGATCGGCTTCGGCGGCGGGATGTTCTCGGTCGCCACGCTGACCGCCGCGATGACGATGCCGGTCGAGGGCGCGGCGGGCCGCGGGCTTGCGCTCGGCGCCTGGGGCGCGGCGCAGGCGACGGCCGCGGGGCTCGCCATCGCGCTCGGCGGCGGGCTGCGCGACCTCGTCAACCACGCCGCGCTCTCCGGCACGCTCGGCCCGGCGCTGAACGACCCGGCGACCGGATACTCCTTCGTCTATCACCTCGAGATCGGACTTCTCTTCGTGACGCTCGCGGCCATCGGGCCGCTGGTGAAACATGCCGCCAGGACACCTGCAGGCCCCGGGGCGGCGCCGGCCCGCTTCGGGCTTGCGGAGATGCCCACATGACCGCCGCCTGCCTTTTGAAAGGAAAGGACCATGACTGAGACATTCTTCGGAGAGTTCGACCTGGCGAGCCTCTCGCTCTGGCTGTTCTATCTCTTCTTCGCGGGGCTCGTCGTCTATCTGCAGCGCGAGAACATGCGCGAGGGCTATCCGCTCGAGGACGACGAGGGGAAACCGGCAGCCAATCCCGGCCTCTTCCCGATCCCGGAGGACAAGACCTTCAAGCTGCCGCACGGCCGCGGCGAGGTCTCCTATCCCTCGCAGCAGACGCCCGAGCGCGAGAACCTCGCCCTCGCCCGCACCAGCGCGGCGGGCGGCTTTCCCTTCGTGCCGACCGGCGATCCGCTGGTGGACGGGGTCGGCCCCGCCTCCTGGGTGAACCGCCGCGACGTGCCCGAGCTCGACGGCAAGGGGCACCCGAAGATCGTGCCGATGGCCGCGACCGAGCATTTCCACGTCTCCGCCGGCCGCGACCCCAGGGGGCTGCCGGTGATGTCGGGCGATGGCGTCGTGGTCGGCACGGTCACCGACATGTGGATCGACGAGCCCGAGCAGCTCGTGCGCTTCCTCGAGTATCAGCTCGACTCCGAGTGGGGCGAGGGCAAGCGCCTCGTGCCGATGACGCTCGCGCGGATCAAGTCGGATCACGTCAAGGTGCGCACGATCTACGCCAAGCACTTCGCCAACGTGCCCAGGCACGCCTCGCCGCGGCAGGTCACCCTGCTCGAGGAGGACAAGATCGCCGCCTACTACGCCGGCGGCGTGCTCTACGCCGACGAGGAGCGGCTCGAGCCGCAACTCTGAGCCCGAAAAGGACCTGACGCCATGCCGCACGACGATTTCGCATTCGAACCCGTGAAGGGCCTGCCCGAGGAGCCGCCGAAGGGCGAGGAAATCCTCTGGCAGGGCCGCCCCGACTGGTGGGCGCTCGCCCTCGAGTCGCTCAGCCTGAAATGGGTGATGGGCTATTTCGTCTTCCTCGCGGCATGGCGTCTGGTCGCGGCGCTCGACCTGATGCCGCTGAGCCAGGCGGTGGCGATCTCGACACCCTTCATCGTCATGGGGCTGATCGTCTGCGCCCTGCTCGCCCTCATCGCCTGGGTGCAGGCGCGGGCGACGGTCTACACGATCACCAACCGCCGCGTGGCGATGCGGGTGGGCGCGGCGCTGACCGTCACGCTCAACCTGCCCTACACGCAGATCGCCAACGCCCATCTCGACCTGCGCCGGCGCGGCACGGGCACCATCGCGCTCGAACTCCTCGGCGACACGCGCTTCAGCTACCTGGTGCTCTGGCCGCATGTCCGGCCCTGGCACCTCAAGACGCCGGAGCCGGCGCTGCGCTGCATCCCCGACGCCGAGCGCATCGCGCGGCTGCTGGCCGAGGCGGCGGAAGCCCGGGTCGCGCAGCCGCAGATCACCCGCGCCGCCCCGCCGGCCCCACGGCCCGCGGCCCGGCCCGAGCCCACGGGCGCCGCAGCGCCTGTTCCCGCCGAATGACCGCCTGTCGCCAGGGAAGGAGGAGTTAGAGAGATGTCTGCAACCGCCCGCCCGCCGCGCACGTACACGCCCGAGGAGAAGATCGTTCCCCTCGTTCTGGTGCGCGCGATGTTCGGGCTCGTCATGGTCGTCCTCGTGATCGTCTCGATCGCGGTCTGGACCGGCCGCCCCGTCACCTCGACGCCGCCGGAGAGCCCGGTCACACACATGCGCGTGCTCTACCTCGACGGCGACATGTCGGGCGCCGCCACCGTGCGCGCCGAGGACGGAGCCCTGATCGCCGACCTGTCGCCCGAAGAAGGCGGCTTCGTCTCCGGCGTCTATCGCGTTCTCAACCGCGAACGCACGAAGCACGGCGTGGCCCTCGACGGCCCCGTCGAACTGATGCGCCACGAGAACGGGCGCTTTTCCGTCCACGACCCCTCCACCGGGTGGCGAGCAGACCTGATGGGGTTCGGTCGGGACAATGCGGAAGCCTTCGCCAAGCTTCTGATCCAGTGACGAAAGGGAACCGAAACATGGGACTTCTGACGCGAGAGATCGAACGGGCCCCCTGCACGGTAGAGGTGAGCCACAAGTTCGAGAGCCTGCATGCGCATGTGCGCTTCAACAACGGAGCGGTCGTCTATCCGGGCGACGAGGTGAAGGTGCAGGGGCCGGAGATCATGGCCCCCTTCGGCGAGGTCGTGACCGAGGATCGCGAGGCGATCATCGTGCGCGCCTCGCGCCTCGAGCAACTCTGGACCCGCCTGACCGGCGACTTCGAGGTCATGGAACTGTGCGAATTCTCGTTCTCCGAGGAGGTGGAGCTATGAACGCCCCGACCAGACCGATGCCCGCCCACTCCGCCGACGCCACGACCGCGGAAGAGGGCCTCGCCATCCAGGAAGAGCAGGCGAAGCTCGACAGCAAGTTCGCCACCGACGTGGCGATGCAGAACACGCTGCTCACGCCGCGCTTCTACACCACCGACTTCGACGAGCTCGACGCGATCGACGTCAGCCCGGTACGCGAGGACTGGGACGCGCTCATCGCGCAGATGGAAGCGGACCCGAACAAGGGCCACTTCAAGAAGGACGAGTCCTGGGATCACGTCGACTGGGAGAACATGGATCCCGCGCTCAAGAAGGAGTTCATCGACTTCCTGATCTCCTCCTGCACCGCCGAGTTCTCGGGCTGCGTGCTCTACAAGGAGATGAAGCGGCGCGGCAACAACAAGGACATCACGCAGCTCTTCCAGCTCATGGCGCGGGACGAGGCGCGGCACGCGGGCTTCATCAACGACGCGCTGCGCGAGGCGGGCGTGGCGGTGAACCTCGGGTTCCTCACGCAGAAGAAGAAATACACCTTCTTCCGGCCGAAGTTCATCTACTACGCCACCTATCTCTCCGAGAAGATCGGCTACGCGCGCTACATCACGATCTTCCGCCATCTCGAGGCGCACCCCGAGCATCGGTTCCACCCGATCTTCAAGTGGTTCCGCGAATGGTGCAACGACGAGTTCAGCCACGGCGAGGCCTTCGCACTCCTGATGAAGACCGACCCGAAGCTGACCAGCGGCGTCAACGTGCTCTGGATCAAGTTCTTCCTCACCGCGGTTTACGCCACGATGTACGTCCGCGACCATCAGCGTCCCGCCTTCCACGAAGCGCTCGGCGTCGATCCCGACTGGTACGCGCACGAGGTCTTTACCAAGACCTCCGAGCTGTCCAAACAGATCTTTCCGATCACGCTCGACATCGACAACCCGCGCTGGCAGCGCAATCTGGAGCGGCTGCACAGGGCCAATGTCGCCATCGCCGAGGGAAAGAAGCAGGGCGGCGTGGCCGGCAAGCTGAAGCAGTGGATCGGCAGTGCGCGTGCCGCGCTCACCTTCGCCGCGCTCTACACGATCCCGGCCAAGAAGCACCGGGTGCCCGAGAGCACCCGTCTGGAGCCCGCCTACTGATGCTGGCCTCCGGCTGGATCGCGGCGCTCATCGCGCTCTTTGCCTGGTGGTTCTCCACCGGGGTGATCCTGGCCATCGTCCGCTTCGCGGACCGGCGGGGGCCGCGGGCGAACGCCGCGGCCACCCGCTGGACCCTGCCGCTGCTGGCGGCGGGGCTGTGGGGCTATCACGCGACCCTCGGCGGGACGGAACCGGCGGCGGTCTACGGCGCCTTCCTCTCGGCCTTGGCGATCTGGGGCTGGGTGGAGCTCGCCTTTCTCACCGGGCAGATCACCGGCCCGATGGCGCGCCCCTGCCCGCCCGGCGTGGGCGAGGGCGAGCGCTTCCTGCGCGCCTGGGGCACCATCGCCTATCACGAGATGCTGCTGGCGGGGATGCTGATCGCGCTGGCGCTGTGGGGCTGGGGCGCAGCGAACCTTTTCGGCCTATGGACCTTCGGCGTGCTCTTCGCCGCGCGGATCTCGGCCAAGCTGAACCTTTTCTACGGCGTGCCGAAGATCAACCTGGAGTTCATCCCCGATGCGCTTTCGCATCTGCCGAGCCACTTCCGCACAGGGCGGATCAACCGGCTCTTCCCGCTTTCGGTCTCGCTTCTGACCGCCGCCACCGCCTGCTGGGTGGAGCGGCTGATCGCGGCCGACACGGCCGCGGCCACCGTGGGCTTCGCCCTTCTGGCCGCGCTCACTGCCCTCGCCCTGCTGGAACACTGGCTCATGGTGATCCCGTGGCAGGATGCGAAACTCTGGCGCTGGATGCTCCCCGAGCGTCGCCGGGCGCCCAAGACAACGACTTACGGACCGGAGGACGCTCATGGACTTTGATGCGCTGTTCGAGACCCAGCTCGACGCCCTGAAGGAAGAGGGGAACTACCGCCGCTTCGCCAATCTCGAGCGGCAGTGCGGCCGCTTCCCCCGCGCGCGGAGCCATGACGAGGACGCGCCGGCCGAGGTCACGGTCTGGTGCTCGAACGACTACCTCGGCATGGGCCAGCACCCCGTCGTCACCGAGCGGATGAAGGAGGTGATCGACAGCTGCGGCGCGGGCGCGGGCGGCACGCGCAACATCTCGGGCACCAACGCGCATCACGTCGCGCTGGAGCGCGAGCTCGCGGACCTGCACGGCAAGGAGGCGGCGCTGCTCTTCACCTCCGGCTACGTGTCGAACTGGGCGGCGCTTTCGACGCTGGGCAGCCGGCTGCACGACGCGGTGATCCTGTCGGACGAGCTGAACCATGCCAGCATGATCGAGGGCATCCGCCACTCGCGCGCGAAAAAGGTGATCTGGAAGCACAACGACCCCGAGGATCTCGACCGCAGGCTGGCCGCTCTGCCGGCCAACTGCCCCAGGATCGTGGCCTTCGAGTCGGTCTATTCGATGGACGGCGACATCTGCCCGATGGAAGAGATCGTCGAGGTCGCCGAGACGCACGGCGCGATGACCTATCTCGACGAGGTGCACGCCGTGGGCCTCTACGGCCCGCGCGGCGGCGGCGTGTCCGAGGAGCGCGGCCTCGCGGACCGGATCACGCTGATCGAGGGCACGCTGGGCAAGGCCTATGGCGTGGTCGGTGGCTACATCACCGGCTCGGCGGCGCTCTGCGACTTCGTCCGCAGCTTCGCCAGCGGCTTCATCTTCACCACCGCGCTGCCGCCCGCCGTGGCCGCGGCCGCGCAGGCCTCGGTCGCCTACCTCAAGACATCGGACCAGGAGCGCATGGCGCAGCGCCGCAACGTGGCGCGGCTGCGCGCCGGGCTCGACCGGGCGGGCATCCCGCATCTGCCGAACCCGAGCCACATCATCCCGGTGATGATCAAGGATCCGGTGAAATGCCGGATGCTGGCCGACATCCTGATGCGCGACTACGGGATCTACGTGCAGCCGATCAACTATCCCACCGTGCCCAAGGGCACCGAGCGGCTGCGCTTCACGCCCTCGCCCTGGCACACGGACGCGGACATCGACCACCTGATCAACGCGCTCACCGTGCTCTGGAAGCAGTGCGCCATCGCCCACGCGGTGGCCTGAGCCGCGCGCTCATCGGTCCCTGAGCGGTCCCTCTTCGCGAGCACCGCGCCCCTGCCCGGGGCGCGGCGTTTTCGTTGAGTGACCCTGCCCGAGGCGCGCTCAGCAGCCTCTGTAGCTGTCGCCATCCGCGAAATTGATCACCAGATAATCGGGCCGCCCGCCGCGCCCGCAGACGACGACGAGGATACCCAGGGTGTTGCCCTGCAGCACGATCCGCTCGATCAGCGGCTCGCGCGGGCCGCGCGCGTAGAGCGCGGGGATCTGCGACCGCGCGGCGCGATCTGCGAAGAACGGGTCAGAATCGTCCCCGAAGTGCCGGATGCCGAAGCGGTGATAGTTCGCGCGGTCTTGCTGCAGGATCGCGCCCAGGTCGCCCAGCCGCACACCGCTGGAGTTGAACACGTCCTCACGGCCGATCTCGGCGTAGTAGGCGCCAAGCTGGTGTTGTGCGGCGACGGGACCGCCCAGACCCATAACGGCGAACGCCGCAAGCCAGTGCCTCATGCCCCACCCTCCCGCACGGATCGTCCCGCCTTGGTCAAGGCTGCCACCCGGCACCTCGGCTGGCAAGCGTCGCGACTGGCTCAACCCGCGGCCGTGAAGGGCAGCACCCGGCCCTCGCGCGCGCCCGCGATCCCGCGCAGGGTGGCCGCGATGTCCTCGGCGGTCATGCCGGCCGCGGCATACATCTCTTCCGGCTTGGCCTGTTCGATGTAGCGGTCGGGCAGGCAGATGTTGCGCACCGCGAGCCCCCGGTCGAAGGCCCCGCGCCGTGCCAGCGCCTGCATGACGAAGGCGCCGAAGCCGCCCATCGCGCCCTGTTCCAACGTGACGAGGCCGCGATGGTGGCGGGCGAGCTGTGTCAGCAACTCCTCGTCGAGCGGCTTGGCGAAGCGCGCGTCGGCCACGGTGACGGAGATCCCCTCGGCCTCCAGCGCCTCGGCGGCGGCCAGCGCCTCGGCCAGATGCGCGCCGTAGGAGACCACAGCGAGGTCCGTCCCCTCGCGCACCACGCGGCCCTTGCCGATCTCCAGCAGCTCGCCCCGTTCGGGCATGGCAACGCCGGTGCCGTTGCCGCGCGGATAGCGGAAGGCGATGGGGCCTTCGTCGAACTCGGCCGCCGTGGCGACCATGTGCACCAGCTCCGCCTCGTCGGCCGCCGCCATCAGCGTCATGCCGGGCAGCGCGCCCAGGTAGCCGATGTCGAAGGCGCCGGCATGGGTCGCACCGTCGGCGCCGACCAGCCCCGCGCGATCGATGGCGAAGCGCACGGGCAGGCCCTGCAACGCCACGTCGTGCACGACCTGGTCGTAGCCGCGCTGCAGGAAGGTCGAGTAGATCGCGCAGAAGGGGCGCAGGCCTGAAGCCGCCATGCCGGCGGCGAAGGTCACGGCGTGCTGCTCGGCGATGCCCACGTCGAAGACGCGGTTTGGGAAGCGTTTCGCCATCCGGTCCACGCCGGTGCCCGAGGGCATGGCGGCGGTGATGGCGACGATGCGGGGATCGCGCGCCGCCGCCTCGGTCAGCGCGTCGCCGAAAACCGCCGTGTACGAGGGCGCAGAGGGCTTCGACTTAGCCTGCGTTCCGGTCGCCACGTCGAACTTGGACACGCCGTGATACTTGTCGGCGGAGCTTTCGGCGGGCGCATAGCCCTTGCCCTTGACCGTGCAGCAGTGGATCAGGACAGGCCCCGTCGCCCGCGCGCGCGCCGCGCGCAGAACCGGCAGAAGCTGGCTCATGTCGTGCCCGTCGATCGGGCCTATGTATTCGAAGCCCAGCTCCTCGAAGAGCGTGCCCTGGCCTGTCACGCCGGTCACAAGCTGGCGGGCGCGCTTGGCGCCTTCGCGCATCGGTTCGGGCAGCGCCGCCTCGAAGCCCTCGGCCAGCGAGCGCATCCGCGCCAGCGGCTCGTTGGCGTAGAGGCGCGACAGGTATTCCGACATCGCGCCGACCGGCGGCGCGATCGACATCTCGTTGTCGTTGAGGATGACGAAGAGCCGGCGTCCCTCATGGCCGGCGTTGTTGAGCGCCTCATAGGCCATCCCGGCCGAGATCGCGCCGTCGCCGATCACCGCGATGGCGTCGCCCGTGGGCCGGCCCATGTCGCGGCCGACGGTGAAGCCCAGCGCCGCGCTGATCGAGGTCGAGGAATGCGCGGCGCCGAAGGGGTCGTAGTCGCTCTCGGCGCGCTTGGTGAAGCCCGAGAGCCCGTCCTTCTGCCTGAGCGTGCGGATGCGATCGCGCCGGCCGGTGAGGATCTTGTGGCCGTAGCACTGATGGCCCACGTCCCAGATCAGCTTGTCCATCGGCGTGTTGAACACCGCGTGCAGCGCGACGGTCAGTTCCACCACGCCCAGCGACGAGCCCAGGTGTCCGCCGGTTTCGGACACGGCCGAGATCACCTCGGCGCGCAGTTCCTGCGCCAGCTGCGCGAGGTCGCGGTCGGACAGCCCGCGCAGGTCGGCCGGGCCGGCCACGCGGTCGAGAAGGGGGGTGTCGGGCTGGGTCATGGGTTTCTCCTCCCTCATGCTCCCCGGGGGTCGGGGTTGGCGCCGCGCCCGGGTGATGCAAGCAGCGGGCGCGGCGCCGTTCCTGTCGCCAACAGGAAGGGAACCGGGGTCAGGGACCCCGACGCCCGGACCGGCGGGGAAGATGCCGGCCCGAACGGGGCGAGGGGCGGGCGGCGCGCCGGCCGCCCGGCCCCTATTCCGCGAGCGCGGCCTGGTCGGCCGCCTCGGTGTAGGCGGGCTCGCCGGTGGTGGCCAGTTCGGGCCAGTCGGCGATCACGTTGGTGCCCTGGAGCGGCTGCTGGTAGCCCTGATGGCAGGTCTTGCAGGCCACCTTGGGCGCGTCCGCATGCACCGGGCCCAGCCGTTCGGGCGGCAGGAGCCCCTCGAGCGGGATGAGCCAGTCGTTGTTGAGCTCCAGCACCATCTGGATGCCGAGGCTCGCCGTGCTCCACTGCGGCGTGACCTCGCCGGAGGCGGCGTAGAAGGCCCGGCTGTTGTGGCAGAGCAGGCAGTTCACCCCGAGCGAGTTGCTGAAGTAGTTCATCAGCGAATAGGTCCGCTCGGTGTGCTGGATCAGCGGATCGCCGGGGATCTGGTTGTCCACGCGGCTTTCCAGGTCATGCACGGCGATCTGGCCGTAGTTGACCAGATACTCCTCGAGCGCGTCGGACGGCAGCGAGGTGTACTGGCTGACCGGCGTCACCCGGTTCTGGTTGGCCGACCAGCCCGCCATGGTCTCGACCGTGGGCGTTGCGCGGAACCAGATGTTGTCCGGCACCGGCTGGCCGCGATGGCAGGTGTAGCAGGTGACGCCTACCTGCTTGTTGGCGTTGACGTGGGCATCCCAGTTCTCGTTGATGTTCTGCGTCATGCTGACCATCGTGTGCCCCACGGCCGTCTGGTAGGAGCCCGGATCGTCGAAGAGATCCGGAATCCCCGTCCAGGCGCGCATCGCCGCGAGCAGTCGATCGTAGTTCTCGACCGTGAGATCCTCGAGCCCGGGGGGCACGTTTTCACGCGCGTCCCCGGCCGTCTGCTCGCCCCCCTGCGGCGGGATCGGGTCCGAGGTGGTCTCGAGGAACCCCGCGATCGTCGGATCCGGCGTCGCGAGGTCCGTTTCGAACTCGGGAACCGACATGCCGGTGCCGCGCGGGCCCGTCTGAAGGCTGTCGGTGGCGTAGGGTTGTCCCCAGGTCACCAGCAACGCCGCCACGACGACCGCTCCGCCGATGCCGCCGATCAGGAACGCTGGACCGTAGATGTTGGTCGGGTTCTCGGCGTTCCACTTGTTGAACCATTGCGGCAGCATGTCAGTTCTCCTGTCCGATGAAGGCCTCGTAGGAGCCGTAGGCCTCGTAGCCGTAGGAGCCGTCGTAGGCCGGCGCGAAGTTGTGCTCCTGCGCCCAGATGAACCAGTTGTCCACGACGGTGCCCGTCAGCAGGATCCCGATGCCGCCGGTGATCGGCGTCAGCACCGCAAACCACCACGCCCAGCGGTGGATACCCTCCATCGTGGCGTTGAAGCCCATCGTCCAGCGCCAGAACAGCGCCGCCCGCTCGGAGGCCGTGCCGCGGTCGTAGATCTGCTCCAGCTCCCGGTCCCCGCCGAAGCGGCTGACGGCCAGGATCGTGCCGCCGTGCATCGCGAAGAGCAGCACGGAGCCATAGAGGAACACGATCGAGAGGCAGTGGAACGGGTTGTAGTAGAGGTTGCCGTAGCGGATCGAGAAGGCCGTGGTCCAGTCGAGGTGCGGGAAGATGCCGTAGGGCACCGCCTCGCTCCACGACCCCATCAGGACCGGGCGAAAGAGACCCAGCACCAGGAAGAGCCAGATCGCCGAGCCGAAGGCCCAGAAGATGTGCTTGCCCATCTTGTGTTCCTGGGCGAGCTGATAGGACCGCAGCCACCAGGCCAGCACCGAAACCAGCAGGAAGAACGACGCGATCAGATACCACCCGCCTTCGTTGAGCGGCGGAAAGCTCAGCCCGTATTCCGGGCTCGGCGGCTCGAGCGCCAGCCAGAAGAGCTGGCGCAGGAACTCCGGGATCGACCAGCCCACCTGCGCGAGCATGTTGAACCCGATGATGTTGAGCCAGAGCGTGCCCGTCACGATGCTGATGACGCCCGCGTAGCCGAGGTAGATGGGCCCCAGCTGTGCGTTGCCCAGCCAGCCGAGAAGGTTGGAGAAGCCCCCGGGCTTGGTCCGCTCCGCGGCCATCACGCCCGAGTCGTCCATCCCCAGTTCCGGCAGGCCGCGGACCTGCACCTGGGTGAAAATGTTCTGATACTCAGCCATGTCTTACATCCCCACCTGAGAGGGCCAGATCGGAAGTTCGAGCCACCAGTCCCACCACTCGGGCCAGCCCTTGGTCCAGACGGGCCCCGAAATGATGATGCAGACCGCCGACCAGAAACCGGCGTTGAGCGCCAGCAGCAGGCCCAGGCGGTGGATGCCCAGCGTGCCCACCGAGTAGCCGATGAAATCGCGGAAGAAGGTGTCCTCATGGTCCGGCGTCTTGGCCTCCTCGCCCTTCTCGGGGTTCGCCGCCGAGAGGATCAGGCCGCCGTGCAGCGCGAGCGCCAGCGTCGTGGTGAAGAAGAAGGTCACCGCCAGCATGTGCGCCGGGTTGTAGTGGAAGTGCAGGTAGGCGTAGCCGGTGTTCGACACCCAGTCGAGGTGGCTGAAGATGCCGTAGGGGAAACCGTGCCCCCAGGCGCCCATCAAGAGCGGCCGGAACACCACGAGCGTCGCGTAGGCGAGGATCGCGAAGCCGAAGGCGATGGGCACGTGATACCCCATGCCGAGTTTTCGGCAGATCTCGACCTCTCTGAGCGCCCAGGAAATGAAGGCGCCCAAGGCGCAGATCGTGATGATCTGCCAGAGCCCGCCTTCCATGAGCGGCGCCATGCCGAGTCCGTAGCTGAGGTCCGGCGGCGCGATGTTGATGAGCCAGGGGTTGAACGTCCCCTGTTCGGCCGCCCCCCAGAGGATGAGCACGGTGCCCAGCACCGTGAAGAAGATCGTCGTGACTCCGAAGAACCCCACGTAGAAGGGCCCGAACCAGAAATCGAACAGATCGCCGCCGATCAGCGTCCCTCCGCGGACGCGGTACTTTCTCTCGAAACTGAGCAAAGCCATTCTTTCTCTCCGCGTTTGGCGGCCTTACGGTTGCGACCCTCAGCCGTCAGTTTTGTCGTGTCGGATTGCCGCGGGCGGACGGGGCCGCCCGCGGCCAATGGCAGTGCGGTGGGTTCTCAGCCGCCGCCGTGGCCGTACTTGGCCGCCGCGATCTCGAACCAGTTGAAGCCATCGGTGCTGAGCAGCACGAGATGGATCATCACCGCGAGCAGGAAAAGGAAGACGCCCTGCGCCACGAACACGCGGCGGGGGTCGAAGATCAGCCAGATCTTGTAGAACTTTGCCATCTCGTCGTCCTCCGATCAGAACCAGGGGAACCAGATGAAGGTCGCGATGTGCGCGACCACCGCAACGGCCACGAACAGCCAAAGGCCGCTCATGTAGACCGAGTGCAGCTCCTGGGCCTGCTCGTCTGTGAGACCTGTGAAGGACAGGTCGCTCTTATCAGCCATGAACTTTCCTCCGGAACGTTATGCTGACGCCGCGAACCCCGCGGCCGGGTTCCTTCGGGGCCCAGGGGCCCCTCCGGTCTGGCCCCCCGCTTTCGCGAAGGGACAGGGCTTGCCTCGGTCCGGGCTTGCGCTCAGGCCGAGAAGATCAGGGGCGTGATCCGGTCCGCCTCTGCCCAGGCGCGGGCGAGCGGCCCGTGCATGTTGAGCGAGCGGTGGCGGATCACGTCGCGCGTCCAGCGCACGGTCGTGAACGGGATCGCGACGGTGAAGATCAGCGCGAAATAGACATGGAACTCGGCGCCGCGGCGGCGGCCCGAGCGCACCCTGGGGGGCGGGTTGGACGTGATGTCTGCCATAAGGTCAGCCCTCCTTTGCGTCGCCTGTCGAGGCCGGCGACAAGGCCTTCACGGTCTCCAGCACCACGCGCTCCGCGCCGGCCTCGAGCGCCGCGCGCTCTGCAGCATCGCGCAGCGTCTTGGCAGCGGATATGCGGGTGAGGATGGGATGGGTCGCCACGATCCGGTCGAGCTCCGCCTGGGCGTCCTCGTCCCAGGGAAAGTCGCGCCGCAGCCGGGTGGGCGTGGCGTCGGCCGCGTCCATCTCGGTGCCCAGCGGCAGGATGTGGAAGAGCGCGTCGAAGAGGCCGTTGCAGACCTCCTGCAGCAGGTAGGTGGCGCCCGCGTAGCCCATCATCGGCGTGCCGGTCGCCCGCCGGATCGCCGCGCCCGGGAAGCTCGCCGGGATGAAGGCCGGCTGCGGGCCGTGGCCCGCCTTGAGCTCGGCGAGATACATCTTCTCGTTGATCGAGCCCAGCACGATCAGCGGCCGCTCGCGCGCCATCAGCGCGCGCACTTCCTCGTTGTTGGTCTTGCGCCCGGCGATCCGCGCCACCGCGAAGGCGCAGGGCAGCCCCAGGTCGTGTTCGAGGTAGTGACGAATGCCGCGGGCGTAGGTCTCGTTCGCCACCACCGCGAAGCTCGCCGTGGCGAAGAAATCCTGCGTGACCGAGCGCCAGAGATCCCAGACCGGCTTGATGGTCGAGTGCTTTTCCTTCTCGATGAAGGGCTCGGGGTCGAGGCCGGTGAGCTCGCCCAGCTTGCGCAGGAACTTCGTGGTGCTCTCCACCCCGATGGGCGCCTGGAGATACGGCTTGCCCAGCACCTCGGCGAGGCCGCGGCCGAACTCGCGGTACATCACCACGTTCACGTCGGCGTTCACGAGGTCGCGCATCTCGGCGAGATGGCTGCCCAGCGGCATCACCATGTTGACCTCGGCGCCGATGCCTTCAATCAGCCGCCGGATCTCGGCGAGATCCGAGGGCATGTTGAACACGCCGTACATGGGCCCGAGGATGTTGACGCGCGGCTTCGCGCCCTCGGGGCGCTTCTTCTCGGGCGGCATCCGGCCCTTGGTCATGCCGTATTCGGTGAAGATCCAGGTCATCGCCCGGTCGGCCGATTCCCACTGATCCTCGTCGATGGTGCGCGGCAGGAAGCGCTGGATCGTCGTGCCCTCGGGCGTCACGCCACCGCCGATCATCTCGGCGATGGAGCCGGTGACGACCACCGACGGCAACGCCGGGTCGAGCGTCTCCCAGGCGCGCTTCATCGCGCCCTCGGTGCCGTCCTTGCCGAGCTCCTCCTCGGCCAACCCGGTGACGACGATGGGCAGTTCGTGCGGCGGCAGCCCGTCGGTGTAGTGCAGCACGGACGTCACCGGCAGGTTCTCGCAGCCGACCGGCCCGTCGATGACGACCTGAAGGCCCTTCACCGCGGTGAAGGCGTAGACCGCGCCCCAGTAGCCGCCGGCTCGGTCATGGTCCTGGATCAGCATGTGGCCCTCCTCTTGGTCGCGGAGGTGGCGCGTAGGGTGCGTGCTTGCACGCACCTTCCGGCGCCGTTACGGCGGGTGCGTGCGAGCACGCACCCTACGGGCTGGTTGCGAACCGCGGCGCTCATATCATCTGCTCCGCCTTGGCGGCGCGCGCCTGCTTCTCGAGCTTCTTGCGGTGGCGTTCCGCGAACTCGGGATGCAGGTTCGGCGCGCCTTCCCAGATGCCCGCCGTGTCGCCTTCGCCCACGCCATGGAAGAAGGCCTTCATGTGGTCCATGCGGTCCTTGTTCTCCATCGCGGCGCGCATCACCTGCTGGAGCGAGCCGGCGCCCGCCGGCCCCATCAGCGGCCGGGCGGAGATCAGGTTGGTGAAGTAGAGCGAGGGGATGGAAAGCTCCTTGGCCTTCTGCACCACGGGCGTTGTGCCGATGGCGAGGTCGGGCTTCACCGCCTCCATCGCCGCGCAGTCGTCCTCGAGGCTGGCGCGGAACTTGACCTTCGCGCCGTGCGCCTCGAGCCAGGCGGCGTCCTCCGCGCTCCAGGGCGTCTTCGGGCAGGCGGAGCCGACATAGGCCACCTCGGCGCCGCTCTCGACGAGGAGCCGCGCGACGAGAAGCTCGCTGCCCTCGTAGCCGGAAAGCGTGATCCGCCCCTCGAGCCGCGCGCCTTCCAGTGCGCCCTTGATGGCGGGAAGCACGGCATTCTGCGCCTCGGCGATCTTCTCGGCAGAGACGCCGTGCGCCTCGCCGATGGCCTTGAGCCAGCTTGCCGTGCCCTCGTAGCCCACGGGCGCAGAGCCCACGACGGGCCGGCCCGCCGCCTCGAACTCGCGGATCGCGGCGGTGTAGAAGGGATGGATAGCGGCGACCACCGAACTGTCGAGCGCGGCGTAGAGCTCGCGCCATTCGCGGCAGGGCACCACCGGCCCGGCGGCAAGACCCAGAGGGTCCAGCATCCGCCCGATCATCATCGGGTCGGCCGGGAACATCTCGCCCAGCATCGTCACCGTGGGGCGCGTCCCGCGCCCGCCCTCGGGCGCTGCGACGGGGCCGGCCTCCACCTCGGCACGGGCGTAGTTGAGCATCGCCCCGGCGAGCACGTCCTTGGCCTCGGCATGGGTCGGCACGCCGAAGCCTGGCACGTCGATGCCCACGATGCGCACGCCGTTGATCTCGTCGGGCAGCAGCCGCAGCGGCACGCCGGATGCGGTCGGCACGCAGAGGTTGGTGACCACGATCGCGTCGAAGCGCTCGGGGTCGGCCATCTCGTAGACCGCGTCGCGGATGTCCTCGAAGAGCTTGCCGGTCACCAGCGTCTCGGAACTGAAGGGCACGTAGCCCACCGAGCGCCGCGCGCCGTAGAAATGGCTCACGAAGGTGAGGCCGTAGACGCAGCAGGCCGAGCCCGAGAGCATCGTCGCCACCCGGCGCATCCGCAGCCCCACGCGGAGCGAGCCGAAGGCCGGGCACATGCTCTGCGGCTTGTCGTGCGGCCCCTGCGGATAGTCCGCGGCATACTGGTCGAGGATCTCGGACTGGCCGGCCATGCGGGCGGCCTTCTCCATCTCGGCGCCGGAATGGCAGCCAAGACCGTCCGCGCCCGTGGCCTGTGCCGCATCGCCCTGAGGCACGCTGCGGCGCTCGCCCTCGATCACCACCGCGTCCGCGGCGTCGTCGTAGCGCACCTCGTCGGTCATGCCGCCCTCCCGTCGTCGGTCGCAGCCTTGCGGATGTCCTCCATCAACCGGCGCAGCTGCTCGGGCCGGGCCGTCTCGACCAGGCGGCGAAGTTGCGCGAGGCGGATCTGTTCCTGCGGATCAGGCGTCGTCATAGATGACCTCCAGCGACTCCTTCGGCGCGGAATATTTGCCGCGCATGTCCTCGTCGGTGGCGGGTTCGAGCACGAAGTCCGCGCCGGTGTCCTTGCCGTCGAAGAGAGCGAGCAGCCCGTCCTGGCTGAGCGGCGTGGGATGCGTCGGCGGCGCGCCGGCCACGTTCTCGGCCAGCCCCGCGAAGAGGCTGCCCCATTGCGTCTCGGCGCTGCCCACGATCTCGTAGGAGGCGGACTTGCGGCGCAGGTCGTCGTCGGCCGGGATCGCGGCGAGCACGGGGATGTCCACCGCTTCGGCGAAGGCCTGCGCCTGCCCGGCGCCGTCGTCCTTGTTCACCACCATGCCGGCCACGCCGACGTTGCCGCCGAGCTTGCGGAAATACTGCACCGCCGAGCAGACGTTGTTGGCGACATAGAGGCTCTGCAGGTCGTTCGATCCGACCACAATCACCTTCTGCGCCATGTCCCGCGCGATCGGCAGGCCGAAGCCGCCGCAGACCACGTCGCCCAGGAAGTCGAGCAGGACGTAATCGAAATCCCAGTCGTGGAAGCCCAGCTTCTCCAGCAGTTCGAAACCATGGATGATGCCGCGCCCGCCGCAGCCGCGGCCCACTTCCGGCCCCCCGAGCTCCATGGCGAAGACGCCGCCGCGCTTGAAGCAGACATCGCCGATTTTCACCTCCTCGCCGGCGAGCTTCTTGGCGGTCGAGGTCTCGATGATCGTCGGACAGGCCTTGCCCCCGAAGAGCAGGCTGGTCGTGTCCGACTTGGGGTCGCATCCGATCAGCAGGACGCGCTTGCCCTGCTCGGCCATCATGTAGCTGAGATTGGCCAGCGTGAACGACTTGCCGATGCCGCCCTTGCCGTAGATCGCGATGATCTGGGTGTGTTTCGTGGGCTCCTCGGCCGGCACCTCGAGCGTCGGCTCCTGGGCGGCCTCGTCACGGAGTCGCTGGTCGAAATCCTTCAGATTCGGCACGTCGTCTTTCACGCCGCATCCTCCCAGTTGAGAATCATTTTCAGGCAGGACTCGTCCTCGAAGGCGGTCCTGTAGGCGGTCTCGGCCTGGCCGGCCGGCACTTCGTGGGTGATGAGCCCGGCGAGCGACAGCGCGCCCGACTCCACCAGCGCCCGCGTCGCGGCCAGATCCTCGCGCGCCCATTCGGCGGCAACGCGAAGGCGGGCCTCCTTCATGAAGGCGGGCGGGAAGGCGAAGCTGAGGCCCTCGGGGTAGAAGCCGGCGAGCACGACCTCGCCGCCCTTCTCGAGCCGGCCGATCAGGTCGTTGAGAATACCCGCATTGCCGGAGGCGTCGTAGATCGAGCGGTAGTCGCGCTTCGGATCGTCCTCGGGGCGGACCACTTCGTAGCCCTCCGCGCCCGTGCTGCGGCTCTTGGAGATTTCCCAGACGGTCGGCGCGGGCGCGCCGGCGGCGATGGTCAGCCGCGCCAGCAGACGGCCGAGCACCCCGTGGCCCACGATCAGATCGGGCACCCGCTTGTCGAGCCCCGCCATTGCGTGCCGCGCCGTGGCCGCGAGCGCCAGCAGCGCGCCCTCGGCGCCCCAGCCCGCGTCGATCGGTGTGACGCGGTCGGCCTGGGTGACCAGGAGATGCGCCGCGCCGCCGAAGAGGCCGAAGGCCCCGTCGAAGCAGTTCGCACCGGGCACGAAAACATGCTGGCCGGGGCGGTAGCCGGTGGCCGGGTCGGCCTCGACGATCTCGCCCGCCGCCTCGTAACCCGGCACCAGCGGATAGCCCATGCCCGGAAAGGGCGGCATCTGCCCGGTGTAGAACAGCTTTTCCGTTCCGGTGGAGATGCCGGAATGGTCGATGCGCACCACCAGGTCGCCCGAACCGGGCGCGGTGAGCGGCACTGTCCCGAGATGGAGGTCCCTGGGACCGTTCAGCAGAACGGCGGCGGTATCCATGCTCTCTCTCCCAGACCATGGCCGGTGGCGAGTCGCCCTCCGGCGTCTGTCGGTTACGCAAGTGTCAGTTTAGCTTTACACTTGCTGTTGTCAATTGTTGCTTACGACAATTCCGCCAATTCGGTCGCGGGCTTCCACGCCACAAGCGCGCTCGTCACATAAGGGCGCAGGACGGCAGGTTTTTCCGGCGCCTCGAAGCCTGCCTCACGCAGCAGGCCTGCGATCTCCTCGGCAGAGCGGGCGCGGCCAGTTCGCATCGCCATGCAGTAGAAGGCGAAATAGACATCGGTCGCGCGGTCCGGGCGGGCACCGCCGGACATCGGTTCAGACACGATGAGCCGCCCGCCCGGCGGGAGCGCGGCGAAGCACTTCGCCAGCAGATCGCGCACCGTGGCATCCTCGTGGTCGTAGAGCACCCGAATCAGCGAGATCGCATCGGCGCCCTCGGGCAGCGGCCCGTCACGGAAAGATCCGGGGTGGAAGCTCGTGCGCGCCTCCAGCCCCGCCGTGGCCATCTGCTGCCGCGCCTCGTCGACTACTTGCGGCAGGTCGACGAGCATGAGCTGGAGGTCGGGTGCCTTCGCCGCCGCGGCGCGCAGAAAGGCGCCCGTGCCCCCGCCCACGTCCATGAGCCGCCGCACGCCCTTCAGCGACACCAGTCGCAGCGTGTCCTCGGCCACCAGCGCCTGGCTCTGGGTCATCAGGTCGGAGTAGGCGTGCGCGGTGGCGGGATCGACTCCCGCATCGCCGCCGAAGACATAGGGCCAGACCTGCGCCAGCTCCGTCTCGGCCTCGCCCCGCAACAGCGCCAACGGATCGCCCATGTCGCGATAGAAGGCGCCATGATGCCGGATCATCGGCAGAAGGCCCGGCACCCCGGTGAGCGCCGCGCCTCGGGTCGTGACCGCATAGCGGCCGTCGCGCCGGCGCTTGAGCAGGCCCATGGCCGCGCCCGCCTGCAACAGCGCCTGCATTCGCTGTTCTGGAATGTCGTGCGCGCGGGCGAGCGGGGCCGCGCCCTGCGCCCCCTCCATCAGCGTCTCGATCAGGCGAAGCTCGACCAGCGCGGCCAGCGCCTGCGACTGCACGAAGCCGGCGACGAGGTCCATCAGCGCCTCACCCTCGCGCCGCACCATGCGGCGGGTCAGGGGGAAGGCCGCCGCCCAGCGCTGAAAGCCGGGGCGCGCGGCGAGGCGTGCGATGGCGGTGGACAGGCTGCGCCGCTTGTGCGGCCTGGGTCGCTCGCCCGCCACGTCGACCATACGTCAGGCCAGATGCCGGACGGCCGACGGCATGATGCGCTCGGACTGCATCCGCACCATCTGCGCGAGCGCCGCCTCGCCCTGGCAGGAGGGGATCGAGGCGATGGCGCCGGCGAGGATGTCCTTCAGCCGCTTCGCCGCGCCCTCGAGGCCCAGTTCGGCCACCGCGCTGGGCCGTCCATGCGCCGCGTCCTGACCCACCGGCTTGCCCAGTGCGTCCTCGTCCATGACCGCGTCGCGCAGGTCGTCCGCCACCTGGAAGGCCTCGCCAATCCGGTCGCCCAGCTCGAACCACGGCTCCGGCTCATGTCCCGCCGCGATCGCGCCCATCTGCGTCGCCGCGATGAAGAGCGCGCCGGTCTTGGAGCGGTGATAGGCGGCGAGGTCCACGGTCGGCTCGCTCTCCCACCCCTGGCCCGCGCAGATGCCGCCGGGCATCCCACTGCGCTGCGCCAGCGTCAGGACCAGTTGTGCGCCGCGCAGCGGCTCTTCCGCCGCCGCCCGCGCCAGCACCTCGAAGGCAAGGATGATCAGGCTGTCGCCGGTGAGCACCGCCAGAGGCTCGGAATAGGCGCGATGCACCGCGGGCTTGCCGCGCCGGATCTCGGCATCATCGAAACAGGGAAGGTCGTCGTGCACGAGGCTCGCGCAGTGGATCAGCTCCAGCGCGGCGGCGGCCGCGTCGGTCAGCGCCGGGCGGTCGTCGCCGCAGGCCAGCGCCACCGAGGTCAGGATCGTGGGCCGGATGCGCGCGCCGCCGGGCGAGGTGGCGTAGTGCAGCGCCTCGGCCAGCCGGGCGGGCGGCGTGCCCCCCTGCCCGATCGCGATGGCACGGGCCACCGCCTTGTCGATCCGCGCGAGAAGGTCCATGCGGGCGCTCCCTAGGGTTCAGTCCGCCGCGCGGGCGGGCGCTTGCGTTAATGCGTCTCTGACTCTTTACAGACGTAGTGTAAATTAGACTGGACACTTTGCCTGAGCGAGTCAACAATTCCGGCATGAGTTTCGGGAATTTCTCCGACGAGGGCGTGATCGTCGTGGGCGCGGGCATCGCGGGGCTCGCCGCGGCAGCACGCCTCGCCGCCGCCGGGCGGACCGTTACCGTGCTGGAGCGGCACGACGCGCCGGGCGGCAAGATGCGCGTGATCGACAGCGTGGCAGGCCCGGTCGATGCAGGGCCTACGGTGCTGACCATGCGGCCCGTGTTCGAAGAGCTCTTCGCCGCGCTGGGCGAACGGCTGGAGGATCACGTCACGCTGCACCGCCAGCACATCCTCGCGCGGCATTTCTGGCCGGACGGCAGCACGCTCGACCTCCACGACAGCGAAGAGGCCAGCGCCGAGGCGGTGGGCGCCTTCGCGGGCGCGCGGGCCGAGGCGCAGTTCCGCGCCTTCGCCGCCCGCGCGCGGCGGCTCTTTTCCGCCTTCGACGCGCCGATGATGCAGGCGGCGGAGCCCGCCCTGCCCCGGCTTGCCGCCACGGTCATGCGCCGGCCGCGGCTGATGGCCGACATGGCACCGCAGGCGACGCTGGCGAAGTCACTGGCGCGGCAGTTCGACGACCCGCGCCTTGCCCAGCTCTTCGGGCGCTACGCGACCTATGTCGGCGGCTCGCCCTACCGCGTGCCCGCCCTGCTCGCGCTGATCTGGGAGGCGGAGGCGCGCGGCGTCTGGGTCGTCGAAGGCGGGATGCACGCGCTTGCGCGCGCGCTGGAACGGCTGGCCGCGGCCCGCGGTGCAGAGTTCCGATACGGCGCGCATGTCGCCCGGATCGACGCGCCGGAGGGTCAGGTGCGGGCGGTCGTTCTGGAGGACGGCAAGCGCCTGCCCGCGGCACAGGTGCTCTTCAACGGCGACCCGCGCGCGCTGGCCACAGGGGCGCTGGGACCCGACGTGGCGCAGGTGGCGCCGCAGACGCGGACTGCGGGCCGCGCGCTTTCGGCGCAGGTCTGGGCCTTCGCCGCCAAGCCCGCAGGCGTAGAGCTTGCCCATCACAACGTCTTCTTTTCGACGGACTACGCGGAGGAGTGGGGATACCTTCACAGCGGCCTGCCCCCGCGCGAGCCCACGCTCTACGTCTGCGCGCAGGACCGCGGCACGCCCGCCGCGGTGCCGGCGCCCGAACGCTTCGAGATCATCGTCAACGCGCCGCCGCTGGGGCGGCCGCCGCACCCGGCCGAGGAGTATGGATCATGCAGGACGCGCACCTTCGAGACGCTGGCCCGAATGGGGCTGAGCTTCGATCCGATCCCCGGGGCGGAGAGCCTAACGACGCCCGCGGGGTTCGAGGCGCTGTTTCCAGGCTCGCTCGGGGCGCTCTACGGCCAGAGCCCGGAGGGGATGACGGCCTCGCTCGCCCGGCCACGGGCGCGGACGACGATCAAGGGGCTCTACCTCGCCGGGGGCGGCGCGCACCCGGGGGCGGGGGTGCCGATGGCGACCCTCTCCGCGAAGCACGCGGCCGAGGCGATGCTGAGCGCCCGAACTTCGACCTCGAGGTCGGGCCGAACGGCTACGCCTGGTGGTACATCGACGGCATCAGCGACGACGGCACCCGCGCCGTCTCGGTCATCGCTTTCATAGGGTCGGTCTTTTCGCCCTGGTACCGCTGGTCGGGCCGGCGCGACCCGGAAAACCACGTCTGCATCAACGTGGCCACCTACGGCCCCGGCGGGCGCTTCACCATGACCGACCGGGGGCGGCAGGCGCTGAGGACGTCGCGGGACAGCTTCCGCGTGGGGCCCTCGGCGCTGCACTGGCAGGACGGCGCGCTGGTGATCGACGTCAACGAGATCTCGTCGCTGCCGCTGGTCAGCCGCGTGCGCGGTCAGATCCGGGTGACGCCGGTGGCGATGAGCTCTGTCGAGATGCTTCTGACGCCCGACGAGTCGCATCTCTGGCGGCCCTTCGCGCCCAACGCCGACATCGAGGTGGAGCTCGAGGCGCCCGGCTGGCAATGGTCGGGCCACGGCTATTTCGACGCCAACTTCGGCACCCGCGCGCTGGAGGAGGATTTCGCCTACTGGACCTGGGGCCGCTTCCCGGCGGCGGGCGGCGCGACCTGCTTCTACGACGCGACACGGCTCGACGGCAGCACGCTCGCGCAGGCGATCCACTTCGACCACGACGGCGGCGCGCATATGGTGGAGCCGCACCCCAAGACCGAATTCCGCCGCTCGCTCTGGGCGGTGAAGCGCGAGACGCGGGCCGACCCGGGCTATCGGCCCCGGCAGGTGCTGGGGATGCTGGATGCACCGTTCTACTGCCGCTCGGCCGTCAGGACGCAGCTTGACGGCGAAGAGACCGTGGGCGTGCACGAGGCGCTCGACCTCACCCGCTTCCGCACGCGGTGGATCAAGCCGATGCTCGCCGTACGCGTGCCGCGACGGGCCGGCTGGCGGTTTCCGGACTGAGCGCCGCTCTTCCGGCCCTTGCGGGCCGTCCTCGCGGCCAAACGGACGCGAGGAGCGCCGCGAGGCGCGAGGAGCGGACGCCCCGGAGAAAGGGGGCTCTGCCCCCTCGGCCCTGCGGGCCTCACCCCCGGGATATTTGTCTCCAAGAAGAAGCACTGGACGGAGGGTGAACCGTCCGTGTCAGCCCAGGAAGCGCGCGATCTCGTCGGCCACGGCCTGCGGGTTCTCTTCGTGGGCGAGGTGGCCCAGCGCGGGCAGGTGGACGACGCGCGCGTCGGGCATCCGGGCGGCGGCGCGCTCGGAGGTGGCGGGAGGAACGGCCTGGTCCCTGTCGCCGGTTATGAAGAGCGTGGGCGCGTCGATGCCGGGCAGCATGTCGATGAGCGGGTCGATGCGCCATTGCGACATCATCTGCAGCGTGGCGTCCACATGGCTGCGGTCGCCGATCAGCCGTGCGTAGAGCTGGAGCCCCTCGTCGCCGAGCGTTGTCCCGGTCGATTCGATCAGACGCCGCGTGCGGGCGAGGCTTGCGCCGCCCAGCGTGAAGAGGTTGGCCGAGAAGGGGTTGAGCGCGAGGAGCTTGGCGAGCATCGGAAAGAGCCAGCCCGCGACGCCCTCGAAGTTGCCCAGCGCGGCGTTGATGCCGATGACCCTGGGCCGAGGGTCGAACCGGCGGGCGAGCTCCAGCGCGATGGCGCCGCCGGCGGAGTGGCCGATCACGGCCCGCGGGTGCCAGCCCTGCCCCTCCGCCAGCGCCGCGATGTCGTCCGACATCAGCGGCAGGGAGCAGCGGCTGCGGGTGCCGGCCTGCGTGAAGCCCTGCCCGGGCAGGTCGAGCGCCACGACATGCCAGCGGTCGGCGAGCCCGGGCATCAGTCCCCGCCAGCTGTGGGTCGAGGCGCCGGCGCCGTGGATCAGGAGGAGGGTGTCGCCCTTCCCCATTTCCTGCAGGTGCCAGCGGTGCGGCGGGTGGTCGATCCGGCGGGAGGCTTGCGCGTGCGGCCAGCTGGAGAGGTCGCGCGCCCAGTCCATTCAGTCCCCCAGGGCGCTCGAGATGGCGCCGGAGAGGCGGCGGGCGTCCGCGCGCGGCAGGGCGAGATAGGCGGCGCCGAGGCCGTCCGACAGGGTGCGGCCGGCGTCGCCGCGGCGTGCGGCGGTGTCGATGACCAGCGCCGGCACGCCCTGCGCACGCAGAAGGCGGGCCATGCGCGCCGCGTCCTCGGTGGCCTGCGCGCGGCCGCCGGCGCCCTCGAGCGACACGTTGGCGCGGCCGTCGGTGAGGATGGCAAGGCGGGGGGAGAGGCCGCGCCCCTGCGCCTGATGGGCGAGCAGGCCGGCGGCCTGAAGCCCGGCGGCGAGCGGCGTGCCACCGCCGCCGGGCAGGGCGGCGAGGCGGCGCTTGGTCTGGACCAGCGAGCGGGTGGGCGGCAGGAGGAGTTCGGCGCCCGCACCGCGGAAGGCGATGAGCGCCACATGGTCGCGGCGGGCGTAGGCCTCTGCCAGCAGCAGTTCGACGGCGCCCTTCGCCTCGTTCAGCCGCGTCATGGCAAGCGAGCCGGAGGCGTCCACCGTGAAGATCACCAGCCGGTCGGAGCGATCCTCGTAGCGGCGCAGGCGGATGTCGGAGGCATGGACGCGCACGCGGCCCGGGCCGGGCTCGTGCCGGCGCCGGATGGTCTGCCAGGGCGCGGCGGCGCGCAGGGTGGCGACGAGGTCCACCCGCTCGCGCCCGCCGGGACGGCCGGGGCGCGAGGGCAGCGGGCGGCCGCGACGGTTGCCGCGCCGCTTCGCGCCCGCGCCGGAGCCCCTGGCGGCGCGGCTGGCCTTGCCCTCGGCCAGCCGGGTCAGCAGGTCGGGGGGAAGCAGGGCCGCCACCGCCTCGACCAGCAGTTCCTCGGGCAGATCGCCCAGCTGGCCGTCGTCGTCGGGGGTCTCTGCCTCGGGCTCGGGCGGCTCCTGCGGCGGCGTGTCGTCCTCTTCGGGCGGCGGCTCGGGGGCTTGCGTCGCGCGGGACGGATAGACCAGCTCGGCGGCCTCGCGGATGTCGTCCTCGGCCACGGCATCGCGGCCGTCGAGCGCGGCCGCCGCACGGGCGGCACGCAGGGCGAGCAGCGGCGCGCGCAAGCTGTCGATGCCGAAGCGGGCGGCGAGCGCGGTCAGCGCGGCGGCGGCCTCGTCGGGGAGCGCGATGCGGGGCAGGCGGGCGCGGGCGGCGGCGATCGCCGCATGCGGCAGCTCGCCCCGCGCCTCGAGCCGGCCGATGCCGTCGAGGTCGGCGGTGAAGGCCAGCCTTTCGGAGAGCGGGGCGGGCGCGCGCTCATCTGCTTCGGCGCCTTCGTCGAGCAGGATCAGGCTGTGGCCCGGCGAGGCGTCGAGCAGTTGCGCGAGCCGCGCGGCAAGGTCGGGTGCGCAGCGTTCGGCCATCGGCAGGATCAGGCGGCAGGGCCGATCGGCCAGCCCGCCGGTCACCACCGGGCGGCCGGCGGCGAGCGTCGCGGTCACGTCGAGGCCGCCGTAGAGCTCGGCGTCGCCGATCTCGGGGTGGATGCGGTGTGCCTCTCCGCCGAGGTCTGCCACAAGCGCCTCGAACTTCTGCCGCACGGGGCCGACCCGGGCGCGCAGGACCATGCCGCGCAGGCCCGCCGGGTCCACTGCCAGCAGCGTCAGCGCGCGCAGCGCGCGGTCCCAGCGCGCCGCGCCCTCGCTCACGCGAGCACCTCCTCCACCACCCGCGCCACGCGGGCGCCCGAGCCCGATTCGTCCAGCGGGTCGCGGCGCAGGCGGTGCGACAGCGCCAGCGGCGCCACGCGGCGGAGATGCTGCCGCCCCAGCGCCTCCGCGCCCTCGTAGGCGGCGAGCGCGCGGCCGGCGCGCAGGAGGGTGAGTTCGCCGCGCAGCCCGTCCGCGCCCAGCGCCACGCAGAGCTGCGCGCAGTCGCGCAGGGCCTCGTCGGGCGCCTCGACCCCGCGCAGGCACTCGCGCGCGGCGAGGATGCGGTCGCGCACCCTCGCGTCCTCGGCGCCCCAATGGGCCATGAAAGCGTCGCGCTCGGTCTCGAAGGCGTCGCGGCGGCGGACCACCTCAATCCGCTCGTCGATGTCCGTGGGCGAGGCGACCTCGACCGACAGGCCGAAGCGGTCCAGGAGCTGCGGGCGCAATTCGCCCTCTTCCGGGTTGCCGGAGCCCACGAGCACGAAGCGCGCGGGGTGGCGGATGCTGAGCCCCTCGCGCTCGACCACGTTCTGGCCAGATTGCGCCACGTCGAGCAGCAGGTCGACGATGTGATCCTCGAGCAGGTTCACCTCGTCGATGTAGAGGTAGCCACGGTTGGCCTGCGCCAGCAGGCCGGGCTGAAACACCTTTTCGCCGCTCACCAGCGCGCGTTCGATGTCGAGCGCCCCGGTCACCCGGTCCTCGGTCACGCCGAGGGGCAGATCGACGACCGGCGTGGGCTTTTCCACGATCTCTTCGCCCACGCCCAGGGCCCAGTCGGGCACGGCCTCGGGCGTTTCTGCGTTCACCGGACAGCCCTGCACCACCCGGATCGGCGGAAGGAGCGCGGCCAGCGCGCGCACGGCGGTGGACTTGCCGGTGCCCCGGTCGCCGAAGACCAGCACGCCGCCCAGCCCCGGCTCGATCGCCGTGAGGATCATGGCGAGCTTCATCTGCTCCTGCCCGACGATGGCCGAGAAGGGAAAGACTGGCGTCATGCGGCGATCTCCAGGTCTGCGACGGGGTTCCGGCCCTCCCATGTGCCACGGACCGAGCGGACGCGAAAGCGGGCATAGAGCTCTTCGGAGAACCAGTCGCCCTCGCGCACGGCGCGGATCGCGCGGCCGTGCGGGCCGTTGCCGCGGGCGAAGGCGGCCATCGTGGAGGTGTCGGGCCAGATCGAGAAGGTCACCTGCCGGAACCACGGCACCTCGCCGATACCGATCTTGAAGCGCACGTTGGGGTCCGCGCCGATCACGTCGCTGATGTCCGGCCCCGCGGCCCAGAACTGCAGCGCCTTCGACGGGCGGATCGTGGCGCGGGTCAGCGCGGCGACCGGACCGGGGCGCGGCGCCTCGGTCACCTCGAAGGGTTCGCGGCCGGACCCGCGCCCGCGCACGGAGGTCGTCGTCAGGAAGACGCTCAGCGCTTCCCCGGCATGGTCGTGGTAGCGACGAAACACGGGCGCCTCGGCGGTCAGCCGCTCGGCGGTCTCAAGGTCCGGCCAGGTGGCGAGAATCGCGTAGACGCTCCAGTTCGGCCGGGGGGTGAAGCCCTCGCCCACGCCCGAGCCGCAGAGCTTCCAGAACCCGACATCCGGCAGGCGCGACATGGGCCAGCGCGCGAAGCCCATCTGCGTGAAGGCCCAGACGCGCGCGAAGCCCTTGGGAAAGCGGAAGAAACTGAGGCTGACGGTCTGCACGATCCCGCCCTCCGGCCGAAGGTGTCAGGCATGTGTTACACAACTGGGCGAGGCAGGGAAGGGGTGCAAAGGCCGCAGCATCTCGATATTGTCAACTTAGCCTGACAGGGGTAGCATTGCTGCCATGTTGACACGCCTCGATCCGAACCTCGTCGCCGGCGGCACACCCGCCGCCCCCCATGCCGTGATCGTCGGCGCCGGACTTGGCGGGCTCGCCTCCGCCATGCGTCTGGGCGCGCGGGGCTATCGCGTCACCGTGCTGGACCGGCTGGACCGCCCGGGCGGGCGCGGGTCGTCGATCGAGGCGGAGGGCCACCGCTTCGACCTCGGCCCCACGATCGTCACCGTGCCGCAGGTCTTCGAAAAGCTCTGGGCCGCCTGCGGGCGCGACTTCCACGCGGACGTGGACCTTCGCGCGCTCGATCCCTTCTACACGATCCGCTGGCCGGACGGCTCGCACTTCACCGCCCGCGCCTCGACCGAAGCGATGGTGGAGGAGGTGCGCCGCCTCTCGCCCGGCGACATGAAGGGCTACCTGCGCTTTCTGAAGGACGCCGAGCGGCGCTACGTCGTGGGATACGAGGGGATGGTGGCCGAGCCGATGCACCGGCTCTGGGACACGGTGAAGGTCTTGCCGGAATTCGGCGTGCTGCGCGCCGACCGCTCGATTCTGGGCCTGGCCCGCGCGCGAGTGAAGGATGAGCGGCTACGCATGGCGCTGTCGTTCCATCCGCTGTTCATCGGCGGCGACCCGATGCACGTCACCTCGATGTATGCGCTGGTCAGCCACCTGGAGAAGGAATTCGGCGTGCATTACGCCATCGGCGGGGTGCAGGCGATCGCGGATGCCATGGCCAAGGTGGTCGAGGATCAGGGCGGTCTGATCCGCTACGGGGCCGAGGCCGACGAGATCGTGATCGACAAGGGCCGGGCAGCGGGCGTGCGGCTGACCGACGGAGAGGTGCTGCCCGCCTCGGTCGTCGTGTCGAACGCGGACGCGGGGCACACCTACACAAGGTTGCTGCGCAACGCGCCGAAGCGCCGCTGGTCCGACCGCAAGCTGACCTCGCGGCGCTGGTCCATGGGCCTTTTCGTCTGGTATTTCGGAACGAAGGGCACCGCCGGCATGTGGCCAGACGCGGGGCACCACACGATCCTGTCGGGGCCGCGCTACGAAGGCCTCCTGCGCGACATCTTCCTGCGCGGGCACCTTGCCGACGACATGAGCCTTTACCTCCATCGCCCCTCGGTCACCGATCCAACCGTGGCGCCTGAAGGCGGCGACACCTTCTATGTCCTCTCCCCCGTGCCGCACCTTGGCCACGCGAACCCGGTGGACTGGGCCGCGATGCGCGACAGCTACCGCGCGAAGGTGGCCGCCGAGCTCCAGCGGATCATTCCCGGCTTCGAGGATCACCTATCGGCCGAGCTCATCTACACGCCGGAGGATTTCCGCGACCGCTATCTCTCGCCGCTGGGCTGCGGCTTCTCGATCGAGCCGCGCACCCTGCAAAGCGCCTGGTTCCGGCCCCACAACGTCAGCGAGGAGGCCGAGGGCCTCTATCTCGCCGGCGCGGGGACGCATCCCGGGGCGGGGCTGCCGGGGGTCGTCTCTTCGGCGGAGGTGCTCGACAAGATGGTGCCCGACCCCGCGGAGGTGCCTGCGTGATCGCCCCGGGCGACCTCGACCACTGCACGCAGGCGATCCGCCACGGCTCGCGCAGCTTCCACGCGGCCTCGCACCTTCTGCCGCGCGACGTGCGGGACCATGCCCTCGCGCTCTACGCTTTCTGCCGGCTCGCCGACGACAAGGTGGACCTTCAGGAGGCGAAGGCCGCCGCGGTGGACGACCTTCAGGAGCGCCTGGCGCTGGCCTACGAGGGCCGGCCGCGCAACGCGCCCACCGACCGCGCCTTCGCGGCGATGGTCGAGACGGTCGAGATGCCCCGCGCGCTGCCCGAGGCGCTGCTGGAAGGCCTCGCCTGGGACGCGCTGGAGCGGCGTTACGCCACGCTGTCGGAGCTGCGCGCCTATTCGGCGCGCGTGGCCTCGGCCGTGGGCGCGATGATGTGCGTTCTGATGGGCGTGCGCGAGCGCGGCGCACTCGCCCGGGCCTGCGACCTGGGCGTGGCGATGCAACTCACGAACATCGCCCGCGACGTGGGCGAGGACGCGCGCGAGGGTCGGCTCTACCTGCCGCTCGACTGGATGGGCGGCGCGGGGATCGAGCCTGACGCCTTTCTTGCCGCCCCGCGCCCCTCGCCGCCCCTGCGCGCGCTGGTGCGGCGGCTGCTCCGCGAAGCGGACACGCTTTATGCCCGCTCGGAAGCGGGTGTGAAGCGGCTGCCGCTGCGCGCCCGCCCCGGCATTTTCGCCGCGCGCTACATCTATGCCGGGATCAACGGCCGCATCGCCGCGACGGGGCATGACAGCGTGACCGGCCGCGCGATCACCTCGAAGGGTCAGAAACTCGGCTGGCTCGGCCTCGCGATCCTGCGCAGTTCGGCGACGCTGCTGATGCCAGTCTCCCCCCTGCTCTACGCCCGCCCGCTGCCCGAAACGGCCTTTCTCGTCGAGGCCGCGGCAGCGCCGGAGGCGCCGGCCGGAGACTGGTCCGACAAGCTCTATGCGACCCTCGCCCGCGCCAAGGCGCATGAACTGGAGCGGCGCAGCGGGCTGATACAAGGCGCGCGCCGCGCGGGTTGAACGCGCCGCGCACAGCACCGCACCTTGATGCAGGCCGGCTGGCGGGCTAGCTCACTGCAATGGACTGGGTGATCTTCGCGATCCTTCTGGCCGCGTGTTTCGGGGCCGGTTCCACGGGCGGCCTGTTTCCGCCCGGGCCGTGGTATCGCGAACTGAAAAAGCCGGTCTGGACGCCGCCCGACTGGCTCTTCCCCGTGGCCTGGACAACGCTCTATCTGTGCATGGCCGCCGCCGGCGCACTGGCGGCCTCGCAGCCGGGGGGACAACTGGCGCTCGCGCTCTGGGGGCTGCAGATCGCGCTCAACGGGCTCTGGACTCCGGTCTTCTTCGGCCTGCGGCGAATCCGCCTGGGAATGGGCGTTCTGGCCGCGCTCTGGCTCGCAGTCCTCGCCACGATGCTCGCCCTGTGGCAGGTCGATTGGCGGGCGGGCGCCCTCTTCATGCCCTATCTCGTCTGGGTGACGCTGGCCGGAGCGCTGAACCTGTCGGTCTGGCGGCTCAATCCGGAGGTGGCGGCGAACCCGCCGGAGATGCCCCGCTAGCCTTGCGCCTCGGCGACGGGTTGGCGCGAAGTGGTGCCGCAGAAGGGACTCGAACCCCCGACCCCATCATTACGAATGACGTGCTCTACCAGCTGAGCTACTGCGGCCCTGTGCCGGCGGCATTTAGCACCGCTCGCAACGGGGCGAAAGACCTAAGTTGAGCGGGCGGGCGCCTCGGCGTCGCGCTCCTCGGCGGGTTCCGGTTCGGCCTCGGCGGCGCTGTCCGCGTCTTGTTCTTGCGCTTCGGCGTCGTCCGTCGCGGCCTGTCCGGCGGCATCCTCGGTCGGTGGGGCACTCTCCCCGGCCTCGACGGATCCCGCGGCACCGCGCGGCGCGACCACGAGCGGCAGCATCGCCGTGCCCGCGGGGGAGCTGACCTCCTGCGAGGCCGGCCGGGTCCAGGCGAGCGTGTCGAAGGCGCCGCAGTTCTCGCAGACCGGCGTCCATTCGGGATGGATGGCGTTGCAGTTCTCGCAGATCCATTGCGGCCCCCGCGGAGCCGTGACCGCCCGGGCGAGCCAGCCCTGCACGACCGCGTCCGAGGCGCCCTCGCCCCGCTCGATCGCGGCCATGATGGTGAGCACGCGGACGTCTGGATCCGTCTCGACGAGATCGCCCAGAGCGCGCCGGGCGGCCGGGAAATCCTCGGCCGCGATGTTGAGCTCCGCCATCACGAGCTTCGATTCACGGTGATCGGGCTGCGCCTTCACCAGCGTCTGGAACCGCTTGAGACGCGTCTGGGGCGATTCGTCGGGATGGATCTCGGCGAAGGCGGCCGCGAGTTCGGGATGCGGTTGCGCGGCCCATGCCTTGGTGATGATGCGGGCGGCATTCTTCGCCTTGCCCTGCTCGATGTAGCCTCGGGCGGCCATCACTGCGGCGGGGATCAGGTCGGGCGACAGGCGGTTCGCCTCGATCGCGGCCTCACGCGCCTTGATGTCGTTGCCCTCGTCGATAACGTCCTTCGCCTCCGAGACCGCGAGCACCGCGTCGCGGCGCTTGTGCACGTCGCGCGGCAGCGCGCCCTGCTTCAGCTTGGCCGAGAGCGTCTTGCGCGCGCCGGCCCAGTCGTGCGCGCCGGCCTGAAGCTTCAGCAGCAGATCCTGCGTCTCCTCGTGTTTCGGTTTCAGCGCGAAGGCGCGCTGCGCGAGTTGCAGCGCGGTCTCGGTGTCGCCTTCGGCGAGCTTCTGCTTCATCAGCCCGCGGACGCCCACGAAGCGCGTGCGGTCGTCCTCGACCAGCTTGCGATAGACCTGCTCGGCGGTCTTGTGATCGCCGCTCGCCTCGGCGGCCTGCGCGGTGATCAGGTTCGTCAGTTCCGGGCGGTTGAGGTGCTTGCCCGCCTTGCGGGCCTCGACCATCGCGGTCTTGCCGTCGCCTGCGGCGAGCGCGTTGAGCGACTCGGTCAGCTCCTTCAGGCCCTTGCGCTCGCGGTTGCGGTCGAAATAGCGGCTGAGCGCCGTTTCGTCGCCGTTGATGAAACGCAGCGTGGCGATCAGCAGCGACAACAGCTTCAGCACGAGCCAGAGCGCCACAAGCAGCACCACGAGCGCGATCGCCGATTCCAGCGGGCCGAGCGTGAACTCGGTCTGCGCGACGATGATCTGCACGCCGCCCTCGGCTTCCATCAGCCAGAGCGCGCCGTAGGCGATCGCCGCCACGGCGGCCACGAAGAACAGGATCTTCAGCAAGGACCAGAGCATTTAGGCGAACCCCTATTCTTCGTTGAGCGTCTGGGCGAGCGAGTCGGCCGCCGTCTTCGCCTCGTGGCGCAGGCGCGCCGCCGAGGTCCATTCCGCCATTTCGGACTGCGCTGTCTCGGGCAGCGCCGCAATCTCGTCGAGAGCGCGGCCAAGCTCGCCCGCGCGCAGCGCCGCCTCGGCGCGGGAGAGGATCGCGTCTGGATCGTCGCCCTCGCGCGGAGCGACCGAGCGGGCCCCGAGTCGATCGCGCAGGAAGGCGGTGACGCGGGCGCCTGGTTCCTCGGCCGCGAGGTCTTCGGCATCGCGCGCCGCGGCGAGCGCGCTGCGCGCCGCCTCGGGGAAGCGATCGCGCAGTTCCGCGAGCGTGGCGACGCCATCGGCGGCCGGTGCGGCGAGCGCCTCCGGCACGGCCCCCTCGAGCGCGGCGTCGAGCGCGCCCAGTTCCTCGGCGTAGGGCTCGCCCGCATCGAGTGCGACGACCAGTTGCGAGAGAGCGGAAAGCGCCTCGGCCCGGCGCGCCGCTTCGGCGGCCTGCTCCTCGCGCGACATCGCGTCTGCGGCGATCTCTTCGATCTCGGCGCGCTGCTCGGCCACCTGATCCATCAGCGCCTGAAGCTCGCGCTCATAGGCTGCGATCGCCTCTTGCGAAACGGCGGCCTCCATGGGGCGCTTCTCCAGTTCGGAAAGCCGCGCCTCGATGTCGGAGAGCTGGCCGCCCGTCGAGGCCGCAAGGTCGTCCACCCGGGTCGAGAGCGCGCCCAGGTCGGAGCCGACCGTGTCGAGCCGCTCCGTTATCGGGGTCAGATCCGGCTGCGCGTCTGCAAGCTGCGACTGAAGCTGGTCGATGCGCGCTGCCTGAGCATCCAGCGCAGTCTGCACCTCGGTCCGGAAATCGGGGCCCGCCGTGCCCGGAAAAGGCCAGCCCTCCGGCACGACGTAGCGCGCGGCGGCGAAGCCCAGAACGGCCGCCAGGATGCCGCCCAGCAGCGCGGGAACGAAGCCGCCGCGGCGCACCACGACCTCGCGCTGGGGCGGCTCGCGCCCGCCGGCGCCCGTCTCGGCCCTGCGTTCGGCCGCACTGTCGGCCACCGCGCCTCCCGCTGTCGCGGCGGCGGTGGCGCCGGCGCTTGCGGCCCAGGGGGCGGGTTGCGCGGGCTCTGCCGCCGCATCTGCGCCCTCTTCGCCGACGTCGCGATCTTGCATGCCGGATGCCGAGGCATCCTCCTCCGCGGAGCGCGGCGCCGCTTCGTAATCGGCGAAGGACGGATCGTCCACGGCCGCGTCGGGCTGCGCCTCGACCGCGGAGGCGCCATCATCCTGCGGCGCCTGCGCTTCCGGCGCGGTGGCATCCCCGGCCTCGGGGTGCTCGCCGGGTTCGGCCTCGACGGAGGCGGCACCCGACTCCGTTTCTTCTGCTGGCGTGGTGTCTTCGGACCCCGCCGCTTGCGTGTCTTCCGCCGGCTCGGGCTCCAGGGGTGCTTCGGGTGCCTCGGCCTGCGAGGTGGGCTCGGCGCCCTCGTCCTCGGCCGGTTGCTGACCGTCCTGCGCCTTTCGATCGGGGTCGTCGCGGGGCGTCTCCGGATCCGGTTCGGACTCGTCAGGGCTCTTGGGTTTGTCCTGATCCGCCACGTTGTCGCCCCTTTCGATTCTGACGCGGCCGCTCCGCCGCCGGTGGGAAGCTTACCTGCGGGGTTACGGACCCTCAAGCCACGCGGCGTGGTCGAGCAGCGCGGAGACGGCGGCGAGCATCGCCGGCGCGTCCGGGCGATCGGCCACGACGAGCCTTTGCGCGGGCAGATGGGCCACCTCGTCCGCCACGGCTGCGCTCAGCGCCGCGAGCAGAAGCGGCGCGCGCCCGCCGTGCTGCGCGGCGAACTGCGCCGCCGTTCGCGGCGAAAAAAGCGGCACGATCACCGGCGCGTCCCGGTCGAGGCGATGCCGCGCGGCATCCCCCAGCGGCAACAGGATCTGGCGGTAGAGCACGGCCTCCTGGGCGTCGAGCCCCGCCGCGCGCAGCCGCTGCGCGACGCCGCCGCGAGCATGTTCGCCGCGTACATGCAGCAGACAGCCTGACGGGTGCGCGGCCTCGATCTCGGAAATCAGGGCGCGCGCATCGCCGCCGGCAGCGCGGGGCTTCATCCCGGCGCGGCGCGCCGCCTCCGCCGTCGCAGCGCCCACTGTCCAGGCGGGGCGGTCGCGCGGCCCGCCCGCCGCGGCATAGGCGCGCACGCCGTTCGCAGAGGTGAAAATGAGCGCCCTGACCTCTGCCATCTCGGGCAGCCTGCCGGCGTAATCCACCCGCATCAGCGGCGCGACCAGCACCTCGGGCATCCGGTCGCCCAGCACGCCGCGAAGCTGCGCCGCGAAGCGGTCCGACGCCTCGGCCGGACGGGTGAGCAGGAGCGTGGGGGCGTCGGGCATGCTGGGCGGGATTGTGAGGCCGCCCGGCGGGTGGTAGCAAGAGCCTTTCCCGACAGCCGGTGCGACCGATGGGCGAGACGCTGACCATACTCGGGCTGGAGAGCAGCTGCGACGACACCGCCGCCGCCGTGGTCCGTCAAGGGGCTGCGGGAACCGAGATCCTGTCCTCGGTCGTGCTTGGACAGTCGGATCTGCATGCGGCCTTTGGCGGCGTGGTTCCCGAAATCGCCGCGCGCGCCCATGCCGAGAAGCTCGACATCGCCGTGCGCCGGGCGCTCGAGACCGCCGGCGTGACGCTCGCCCGGATCGATGCGATCGCCGTGACGGCGGGGCCGGGACTGATCGGCGGCGTGCTCGCGGGCGTTATGCTGGCCAAGGGGATCGCGGCGGGCGCGGGCCTGCCGCTGATCGGGGTAAACCATCTGGC
Source organism: Rhodosalinus halophilus (assembly GCF_003298775.1). Taxonomy (GTDB): domain Bacteria; phylum Pseudomonadota; class Alphaproteobacteria; order Rhodobacterales; family Rhodobacteraceae; genus Rhodosalinus; species Rhodosalinus halophilus. Next base: position 56,292 of record NZ_QNTQ01000010.1, read on the forward strand.
GGCGCACGCGCTGACGCCGCGTCTCACGCACGCTCTGCCCTATCCCTACCTGATGCTGCTCGTCTCTGGCGGCCACTGTCAGTTGCTGACGGTGCGCGGCCCGGAGGCCTTCACAAGGCTGGGCGGCACGATCGACGACGCGCCGGGCGAAGCCTTCGACAAGGTGGCGCGGCTGCTGGGCCTGCCCCAGCCCGGCGGCCCCGCGGTCGAGCGCGAGGCCGCGGCGGGTTGCGCCACGCGCTTCGCCCTGCCCCGTCCGCTGCTGGACAGGCCGGGTTGCGACCTCTCCTTCTCGGGACTGAAGACCGCGGTCCTGCGCCAGCGCGACATGCTGATCGCCGAACAGGGCGGGCTCACGCGTCAGGACCGCGCCGACCTCTGCGCGGCGTTTCAGGCCGCGGTGGCCGAGGTTCTGGCGGAAAAGACCCGCCGCGCGCTCGCGGCCTCCGCTGCACCGGCCCTCGCGGTGGCCGGCGGAGTCGCGGCCAACGCCGCGATCCGCGCCGCGCTCGAGCGGGTCGCGGAGGACGCGGGCGCCGCCCATGTCGCGCCGCCGCTGCGTCTGTGCACCGACAACGCCGCCATCGTCGCCTATGCGGGCGCGGAACTTTTCCGGGCGGGTCGGCATGACGGGATGGACCTCGCCGCGCGGCCGCGCTGGCCGCTCGATTCCGCGCAACCGGCGCTGATCGGAGGCGGACGAAAGGGAGCCAAGGCATGAGTGTCGGCATCCTGGGGGCCGGCGCCTTCGGCACGGCGCTCGGCATCGTGCTCGCGCGGTCCGGGCGCGAGGTGGTTCTCTGGGCACGGGAGGGCGCGGAAGCCATGCAAGGCGCGCGCGAGAACATCCGGCGTCTGCCCGGGTATGGCTTTCCCGATGGTCTGCGCGTCACCGATCAGGCGCGGGACGCCACGGCGGCCGAGACCGTCCTGCTCGCGGTGCCGATGCAGAGCCTGCGCGAACTGCTCGAGGCGGAGGCGGCCGGCCTGCGCGCGACCAGCCCCGTGGCCTGCTGCAAGGGGGTGGAGCTCGGCACCACGCTGGGCCCCGCCGGCGTGGTGACCGACGTGCTGCCCGGCGTGACGCCCGCGATCCTCACGGGCCCCTCCTTCGCGCGCGACATCGCCGCGGGCCTGCCCACCGCGCTCACGCTCGCCTGCGGCGACCCGGCCCTCGGGAGGAGCCTGCAGGCGCGGCTGGCGACGCCGACCGTGCGACTCTACCGATCCGAGGATGTGACCGGCGCGGAACTGGGCGGCGCGCTGAAGAACGTGATCGCCATCGCCTGCGGCGCCGCGATGGGCGCGGGACTGGGGGAAAGCGCCCGCGCGGCGCTGATGACGCGGGGTTTCGCCGAGATGAACCGCATGGCGCTCGCGCTGGGTGCGGAGGTCACGACGCTGGCGGGGCTCTCGGGCTTCGGCGACCTGGCCCTGACCTGCACCTCGGAGGGCTCGCGCAACTACCGCTTCGGTCTCGCGCTGGGGCGGGGGGAGACGTGGTCCTCGGGCGACACGGTGGAGGGCGCGCCGACCGCGCGCGCGGTGGCGGACCGCGGCCGCGCGCTGGGGGTGGAGATGCCGATCACCTCGGCCGTCGTCGCGCTGCTTGACGGGCGCATGAAGCTGGGAGATGCCATGGACATGCTGCTCGCGCGACCATTGCGCGAGGAATGAGGGACGAGCGATGCGCTACTGGCTCTTCAAGTCCGAACCCTCCACCTGGTCCTGGGACGATCAGGTGGCGAAGGGCGATGAAGGCGAGGAATGGGACGGGGTCCGCAACTACCAGGCCCGCAACATGATGCGCGAGATGGCGGCGGGCGACCGCGGCTTCTTCTACCACTCGCAAAGCGAGAAGGCCGTCGTGGGCATCGTCGAGGTCATCGCCGAGGCGCATCCCGACAGCACCACCGACGATCCCCGCTGGGACTGCGTGGACATAAGGGCTGTGCGCCCCTTCGCGCGCCCCGTGACGCTTGCCGAGATCAAGGAAGAGCCGCGGCTGGCGGAGATGGTCCTCGTCAACAACACGCGGCTCTCGGTGCAGCCGGTGACCGAGGAGGAATGGCGCATCGTCTGCGAGATGGGGCGCACCGCACCCTGAGCGAGCTTTCCGTTGTGATGGTCGTGCGGTTGCGCCATCCTCCCGCTGACAGCAACGGAGTCGCCTATGGGCGTCCTGAGCGTGATCGCCGCCGCCCTGGCGGCCTGGCTCTTCGGGGCGGCATGGTACGGCATCATGGGCCGGCGCTGGATGGGTGCCGCCGGCCTCACCGAAGAGACTCTTGACCGCCGGAACTACGCCGCCTTCATCGGCAGCTTATTCGCAGCGGTGCTGGTGGCGGGCATGATGCGCCACGTCTTCGTCACATCGGGCGTGGACAGCCCCATTGAGGGTGCGCTGACGGGTTTGGGCCTCGGCCTGTTTGTCGCGTCTCCATGGATCGCGACCAACTACCTTTTCGCACAGCGGCCCGCGTCGCTCATCCTGATCGATGGGTTGTATGCCACAGGAGGCTGCACGCTCATCGGGTTGGTGCTCGCGCTTCTATGAAACGGGAACCGGAGGGTCCGGCCGCGCCGGACCCCTCCGTCACCCCGGCGCTCCCACACACCGACGTTTGCTGGAAGTCTCCGGCCATCCTGGCCTGTGCTTCTTCCACGATAGCGGCGACACTTGACCGAGGCAAAGGGCAAATGCCCGCCATTCTAGGAAAATCCCGCGCGACGACCGGTCAGCCGTAGACGTTCTCCTTCCCGAAATGCTTGGTCAGCATGTAATAGATCACGGGCCGATACTTGTTGCGCTCTGACTTGCCGTAGATCTCGATCACCGACTCGATCGCGTCCATCAGTTCGGGCCCGTCCTTGAGGCCGAGCTTCTTGATCAGAAAGTTGTTCTTCACGGTCTCCAGCTCGCCCGGCTGGCTCGAGGCGACCGTCTCGGCGTCAGCATCGTAGATCGACGGGCCGCAGCCGATGGTCACCTTGGTCAGCAGATCCATGTCGGGCTCCATCCCGCATTTGGTCCGCAGGTCCTCGGCATACTTCTGGATCAACTCGTCACGCTTGCTCATTTCGCTTCCTCTGGTCTCTCCCTGCGGGCCTTGCTGCGGCGCCGCCCCGGACAGGCTAGACAGCTTTGCGTTCCACACAAAGCGGAATCAGGCGCAAAGCCGGGGCGGCGCAGGCTCGCCGCGCCCCCGGCCGCGTCAGGGCACCAGCACCGCCGCGCCCTGCAACCGCCCTGCACGCAGGTCGTCGAGCGCCCGGTTCGCATCTGCGAGATCATAGGGCACCGTCTCCGCCGTCACGCCCGCCTCGGCGGCGAGGGGAAAGAAGGCCTCGCCGTCCGCGCGCGTGAGGTTGGCGACGGAACGGATTTCGCGTTCCTCCCAGAGGTCGCGGTAAGGGAAGGCCGGGATATCGCTCATGTGGATGCCGCCGCAGACCACGCGGCCGCCCTTCCTTACCGCCTTCAGCGCGCGCGGCACCAGATCGCCCACGGGGGCGAAGATGATCGCCGCGTCGAGCTCGGCCGGCGGCGGCTCGGACGAGCCGCCGGCCCATACGGCGCCCAGGCGGCGGGCGAACTCCTGCGCCGCCGTGTCGCCGTCGCGGGTGAAGGCCAGGATCTCCACCCCGCGATGGCGCGCGACCTGCGCGAGGATATGCGCCGCCGCGCCGAAGCCGTAGAGGCCCAGCCGCTCCGCCTCGCCCGCCATGCGGAAGCTCCGATAGCCGATCAGCCCCGCGCAGAGCAGCGGCGCGAGCGCTACCGCGTCGCCGTCTTCGGGCAGGGGGAACACGTAATCGGTGTCGGCCACGCAGTATTCCGCGAAGCCGCCATTCAGCGTGTAGCCGGTGAAACCCGGCGCGTCGCAGAGGTTCTCCCGCCCCATCCGGCAATAGCGACAGGTGCCGCAGGTATGGCCGAGCCACGGGACGCCGACGCGCGCGCCGGGCGCCATGTCGGCACCCTCGCCAAGCGCGTCGATCCGCCCCACGATTTCGTGCCCCGGGATCAGCGGGAGCTTGGGCTCTGTCAGTTCCCCGTCCACGACATGCAGATCCGTGCGGCAGACCCCGCAGGCCTCGATCCTGATCCGCACCTGCCCCGGCCCCGGCTCGGGCCGCGGCATGTCGCGCAGCGCGAGCTTCGGCGAGTCTCCGTCGAAAACCATCGCGCGCATCGCTGAACCCTCCTGCCCCGAAATCTAGCCGCGCCGACGCGGAACGAAAACACCCGGCGCGGAGGACGCGCCGGGTGCGAAAGGGGATGCCGTGAAGGCTTAGTAGCGGTAGTGCTCGGGCTTGAACGGGCCCTCGGGGCTCACGCCGATATACTCCGCCTGTTCGGGATCCAGTTCGGTCAGCTTCGCGCCGATCTTGCCGAGATGCAGGCGCGCCACCTTCTCGTCGAGGTGCTTCGGCAGGACGTAAACCTTGTTCTCGTAGTTTTCGCCCCGCGTGAAGAGCTCGATCTGCGCGAGCACCTGATTGGTGAAGGAGGCCGACATCACGAAGGAAGGATGCCCCGTCGCGTTGCCGAGGTTCAGCAGACGACCTTCGGACAGCAGGATGATGCGATTGCCGGCCGGCATCTCGATCATGTCCACCTGTTCCTTGATGTTCGTCCACTTGTGGTTCTTCAGGGCGGCGACCTGAATCTCGTTGTCGAAGTGGCCGATGTTGCCGACGATCGCCATGTCCTTCATCTCGCGCATGTGCTCGAGACGGATGACGTCCTTGTTGCCGGTGGTGGTGATGAAGATGTCGGCCGAGTGGACGACGTCCTCCAGCACCACGACCTCGAAGCCGTCCATCGCCGCCTGCAGCGCACAGATCGGATCGACCTCGGTCACTTTGACCCGCGCGCCGGCGCCGCGCAGCGACGCCGCCGAGCCCTTGCCCACGTCGCCATAGCCGCAGACCACGGCGACCTTGCCGGCCATCATCGTGTCCGTGGCGCGGCGGATGCCGTCCACCAGGCTTTCCTTGCAGCCGTACTTGTTGTCGAACTTCGACTTGGTGACCGAGTCGTTCACGTTGATCGCCGGGAAGGGCAGGTGCCCCTTCTCCATCATCTTGTAGAGCCGGTTGACGCCCGTCGTCGTCTCTTCGGTCACGCCCTTGATCATGTGGCGCTGTTTCGTGAACCAGCCGGGGCTTTCGGCCATCCGCTTGCGGATCTGCGCGAAGAGCGCTTCCTCCTCCTCGGAGGTCGGCACGGCGATGAGATCCTCCTCGCCTTCCTCGACGCGCGCGCCCATGAGGATGTAGAGCGTGGCATCGCCGCCGTCGTCGAGGATCATGTTGGCGCCGCCTTCCTCGAAGTGGAAGATGCGGTCGATGTAGTCCCAGTATTCCTCCAGCGTCTCGCCCTTGACCGCGAAGACGGGCGTGCCGCCCTCCGCGATGGCCGCCGCGGCGTGATCCTGCGTCGAGAAGATGTTGCAGGACGCCCAGCGCACGTCGGCGCCGAGCGCGTTCAGGGTCTCGATGAGGACGGCCGTCTGGATCGTCATGTGCAGGCTGCCCGCCACCCGCGCTCCGGCGAGCGGCTTCGACTCGCCGTATTCCTCGCGCAGGGCCATGAGGCCCGGCATCTCGGTCTCGGCGATGGCGATCTCCTTGCGGCCGTAGTCGGCCTGCGCGATGTCCTTGACGATATAGTCCTTGGCCACGTTGACCCTCCTGCCAGAAAACTGTCCCGGCGCTCTTACCCCCCGGGAGGGGTCTGTTCAACAGCACGCGCCCGGAATCGCCCTGGCGTGGTCTGGCCCCGCACCAACCCGCATAATCCAGCGGCACGGGCAGCGACAGTGCGAAATGGGTGCCCCGCGGTGCCGCATGCGAAAAGAAGAGCGCCCCGACCGCCAGGGCCGGGGCGCGCAGGGCTTTTCCGAGTAACCGGACCGCGACGCAGGCCGCGGCCCGAGAATTGCTCAGATGAAGGTGAAGTCCTCGAGCGTCAGGTCCGAGGCCGCCACCCCCTCGACCAGGACGGTGTGACCATCCACGTTGAACTGGGCGCCATCCGCGGTGTCGGTGATGTTGAGCGCCGCGAGGTAGCCCGCCAGCCCGTTGCCGCCGTTGTCGATGTTGACGGTGCCGTCGTTCGGGTTGACCGTCTGGATCAGGAAGTTGTCCACGCCGTCCTCGTAGTCGGTGATGACATCCGCATCGCCGTCCTTGAAGAAGTTGTAGACGAACTGGTCCGCGCCGTCGCCGCCGGTCATCACGTCGTCGCCGTCGCCGCCGTTGATGGTGTCGTCGCCTGCTCCGCCGTCGATGGTGTCGTCGCGGCCGCCGCCGGCGAGGAAGTCGGCGCCGTCGCCACCGTTGATGACGTCGTCGCCCTCGCCGCCGCCCACGGAGTCGTCGCCCGCGCCTGCGTTGACGGTGTCCTGACCGGCGCCGCCGCCCATGTCGTCGTCGCCCTCGCCGCCCTCGACAAGGTCGCTGTTGAAGCTGCCGCCCATGGTGTCGGAGCCGGTGCCGCCGGACAGCTCGTCATCGCCGGCACCGCCGTTCACCACGTCGTTGCCGTCGCTGCCCATGACCGTGTCGTTGCCCTGGCCGCCGCCCATGAAGTCGTTGCCGCTTTCGCCGTCCATCATGTCGTCGCCGAGGCCGCCGCCCATCAGGTCGCGCCCACCGCCGCCGTTGACCACGTCGTTGCCATCGGACGCCGCGAGGTTGTCGTCGCCCTCGCCGCCGTTCAGCGTGTCGTTGCCGACGCCGCCGAGCAGGCCGTCGTTGCCGTCGCCACCATTGAGCTCGTCATTGCCGGCAAGGCCTTCCAGGCGGTCGTTGCCGCCCAGTCCGTTGATGACATCGTCGCCCGCGGTGCCGACGAGCGTGTCGTCATCTGCGGTGCCATCGATCTCCTCGCTTTCGGGCAGCACGCCTTCGGCGGTGACATTCGTATTGTCGCCATCCTGCGCGACGTTGAAAGTCGCCTGCGAGAAGTTGCCCTGAAGGGTCACGTTCGTGTCCGCCTCCGCATCGCCGTCGGTGTCGATGTCGAGGATCGCGGAGCCCAGCGTCACAGTCACGTCGTCGATGGTGAAGCTGCTGCCCTCGAAGGTCAGCATATCGTCATCCATGAAGTCGTTGATGACGTCGCCGTTGAGCTCGTCGGGCGTGCCCGAAACAGTGTCCTCGCCACCGCCGAGGTTGATGATCTGCGGCGCCGCGTTCGCCGTGATCTGATCCGCCCCGTCGGTGCCGTTCGTCTCGACGAAGCTGCCACCGGCTTCCACGTCGGAGCCCTCGATATTCCCGACGAAGATCCCAGAGTCCCATGCCGAGTCACCCGTGTCGGCGACCGCGATCGTCACGGTGTTCACGCCCGGCTGAACCGGAGCGAGGACGTTCAGAAGCACCGAGAAGCCATCGTACTCGGTATCGAAGGTGCCGGTGAATGGGTCGTCGTCCGAACCGTCGTCTCCGTTGTTGGAATAGAAGTTTCCGGGCGTGTTGATGCTGTCGCCGGTGATCGAGAGTGGCTGGTTCGGATCGTTGTTGAAGAGCGCATAATTGACGCCGTTCACGTAGACCGCCGCGATGTCCACGAAGGAGCTGTCGACATATTCCGGGAACTCGTCGGAACCGAAGAACAGGTCGAAGCTGATCGAGGGCTGGTCACCAAGAACGTCCGCGTCGAAGGTGAAGGTTAGCAGCGACGCGTCGTTCGTCGAGCCGGCGTTGGGGAAGGCATCCCGCGCCGTTTCGGTAAGACGCGGGTCGCCGGGCTCGCCGAGGTTTACGGTAAAGCTGCCCGAGGTGTTCTCGGTGCCGGGGCCGCCGCCGGAGCTCAGGAACACGCCCCGGTCGATACCGACGACTTGTTCGGGCGCCTCACCCGATATCTCGTTGATCGCGTGGCCATCAGGCAGGAGCGCGAGGCTCTCGACCGCGCCGACGTAGTAGATATCGCTCGGAACGATGCTGTCATCGGCGAAGAGGAAGTCACCGATCTGTCCGAAGTCCTGCGGACCTTCGATCGTCTGGCCTATCCCCGGCTCGGGCGCGGCCGCCGGGTCAAGCTGGAGCATGGTTCCACCGCCGCCGGGCATTTCCATGGACACGAGATCGGCAGACCCGACCGTGGTGTAGTTGAAGATCGCTTCCGGGGTGTCGTCGCCCGTCGTCTCGATCTCGATGCTCGACCCGAGGATCGTGACTGACGACTCGCTCACGCCCTCGAGCAGGATCTGATCGCCGAAGTCGAGGCCATTGATGGTATCGCCGGCAAAGTCGGCGGCGCTGCCCCGCACGATGTCCAGCCCACCATTGCCAAAGCCGGAAAGATTCACGGTGTCTGCTCCGGCTCCACCGTTCATGTCGTCGTTGCCGGCGCCCCCGGTCACGATGTCGTCGCCGTCACCGCCCAGAAGCGTGTCGTTGCCGTAGTCGCCGTTGAGCGTGTCGTTGCCTTCGAGTCCCTCGAGGAGATCGTCCGACGGGAAGCCCACGATCGAATCATCACCCGACGTCCCGGCGAACGGATCCGAATTCACATTCGTGTCCGCAAGGTCACCCGGCGAGAACTCGGTTCCCGGTGCGAAGGGACCGGACGGAATGTCAGAAACGGTGCCGTTCTCCAAATAGTTCGTGAGCTCGGCCTCCGTGGGCGCGCTTCCCGACCCGATCGGATCGCCGCTTGCGAGGAAGACCATCACCTGCTGCGACGTCGTGTCGGTGATGGTGAGGATCTGCGACGTGTTGCCGTCGACCGAGACCTCGCCCATTCCGATGTCGTAATTGTCGTCGGTCAGATCGACGGGACTGCCGCCGATGAGCGCACCGTAGAACTCACCCGACGTGATGTCGATCATGCCGGTGATGTCGGCAGGGTCCGTGCTGCCCACGTCAGGAGAGAAGGTGAACCCCAGGTCGTCGCTGCCTTGCAGATCGACCGTGATAGGGCTGATGCTGGTCGGCCCGGAGCCGAAGTCGAAGTAAGTGAAACCGTTAAGGCTGTAAATGCTGGACATTCGAACGCTCTCCTCATGTTACGCGCGAGTGAAAATCACGGCGCTCATTCAAAGGCTTACTGCCCGCGTTGGGTGCGGGCACCTAAACTGTTTCAAATTGATAGGTGGGTACGCCGGAGCGGTCAATCACCTTTCCTAAGGGACGGTGAGGCGGCACGCAACCGCCATGGTGGCGCGCGTGAGCAGGACGTCCCTGCCAAGGTGACGCGTTCCGAGATCCGCGACGGCGGGGCGCGGCCCGTCGAGCGCGAGGGTCGTTCATGCTTCGGGAGCGAGGGGGTAGCCGAACATGTCATAGTCCGGCGCATAGATCTCGGCGATACGGGCCAGCGTGGCGTCGGACAGGAAGTTGCCGTGCCCGAACGCATGACTGGCGACATCGCGTGCCGGAATGTCACCGAGGTAGCCTTGGTGGGGCGCCTTCGCAACCGGGCTTCGATTCAAGGTGCGCGATCGCCATTTCATTCCCATCCGGCCCGCCAGCGCAGAGAGTTCCTCCTCCAGTCGCTCGACATGCACGATCTCGTCATAGCGAAAGCCCGTGTCGCCCAGGCCAGGCGGCACCTGCGTCTCCCAGTGGCCGTTGATTGGCAGCCAGGGCTTCTTTTTTTCCGCCTGCATCCGCGCGACGGTCTCGAGGAACTGCTCGAAGGTCAGGACGTTCGCATCCTCCTCGGAGGGCGTTCCGCCCGACCATGTGACGAAGCGGTCGTGCAGATCCTGTGCAAAGGGCTCGAGCGCAGCGCGCGTCTCGAGCCGCTGGCCGCGATAGAGACAGAACTTGTTGATATAGGCGCTGACCGCACGCGAGGCAGGGTGCCGCGCCAGAATGACCGCGAGCAGGCCCTCCTGTTCAATCACGCGGCGACAGCGATGACCCGGCGTGCTATGCGAATGAAAATACCGCTTCGCCGCGGGTCGTTCCCGCATGTTGTCCGCGAGCAGTTCGAAGAGCGTGGTGCAGGCGGCCTTCTGTGACCAGAAGAACACCGCGCCATGGCGTCTGTCGATGTACCCGCGCCAACCCACTGCCCAACCCTCGCCAGCGAACGGCTGCGATCTAGCAGAGCGGCAGGTTGCCGGCAATCATCCACCGGTCTCAATCGTTTATGATGTCCCGGTAATAGCGGCGCAGGAGCAGCAGACCCAACGCGAGGGTCACGACGGAAATCCCGAAGACATAGAGCGGCGAGACGTAGGTCGCGTCATAGGTCGCGTAGACGCCGGCCCTGACCTGACCCACGCAGTGCACGATGGGATTGTACCACAGCCAGTCCCGATACGGCATCGGCACGTCGTCGTAGAGGAAGAAGATGCAGGAGATGATGAACAAGGGGCGATTGAGGATCGCCCAGATCCGCTCCCAAGTCGGGTAGACCGACAGCAGATAGCAATTCAGCGTTCCGATGCCGACGGCGAGGCTGGTCGCCATCGCGAAGCCGAGCGCCACGGCCGGCGGGTCGAGGATCACGTCGAGTCGATAGATCCAGATGATGCCGGTCAGAACAACGGCCCAGACCATGAGCTGGGTGATCGAGTTCAGCAGAACCCGCGCCATCAGCGCATCCACGAAGGTCACGCCCGGATAGGCGAGAAGCTGCCGCGAGAAGCGCAACGCGACCGACGACTTCTGGCTGATGTCCATGTAGAGCGTGAAGGGTAGCATGCCGGTTGCGTAGAAGAGCGGGAAGCTGGTGCCGATGCCGGGCGAACGCAGCGCCAGCGAAAAGATGAAGGTCAGCAGGATGATTCCGGCCACCGGCTCGAGAATGGCCCACAGATAGCCCAGCGCGGATCTGCCGTGGGTGGAGGCCATCTCGCGCAGCATGAGCGCCGCCACGGTCCGCGGCGTGCCGGGCTGCCGCGGGCGGCGCCCGCGGCCTTCGGGTAACTTGGGAAGGTCCGATTGCGGGAACTGCGTGTCTGCCATATCTTGCCCGAGCTTAACACCGAACGCGGCGCCCTGCACAGCGGCGGCGCGCTCAGCTACGAAGGTTCCGCCGTGACAGATGCCGATAAGGCCCCTCCCGACGTTTCGAACCGCAGCGGGGGAGTGGTGACCGGAATGCCGCAGAAGGGCAAGCCCGCGGGCGGCGCGGAAAAACCCCGCGGAAAGGCCGGAAAGCCGCCCGGGCCGCGAATGCCCCCGGCGGCGCGTCGCTCCAGCCTGAAGACGCGGCACGTCGTGCTGATCGGCTTCTTTCTTCTGTGGGTTGTCGCGCCACTGGGTGCGGCAGCCTGGTATCTCTATGTCATCGCCGAAGACCAGTATGCCAGCAATGTGGGCTTTTCCGTGCGGACCGAAGAGGTGGGATCGGCGGTCGAGCTTCTGGGGGGCATCACGGAGCTGTCGGGGTCCAGTTCATCGGACACCGACATCCTCTATGAGTACATCGGCAGCCAGAACATGGTGCGTGCCATCCACGACCGGATCGATCTCCGCGCGGTTTACGTCAACCCGGACGATCCGATCTTCAGCCTGGGCGAGGACGCCCGGATCGAGGCGCTGTCCAGCTACTGGCGGCGGATGGTCAAGGTCTTTTACGACCGCGCGAGCGGTCTGATCGAGGTGCGGGTGCTCGCCTTCGATCCGGACGACGCACACAGGATCGCCACCGCGATCTTCGAGGAGAGCACGGACATGGTCAACGAGCTCTCCGCGATCGCGCGCGCGGATGCGACGCGCTACGCGCGCGAGGAGCTCGACCGCGCCATCGAACGGCTCAAGGAGGCGCGGACGGCGATGACCGATTTCCGTTCGCGCACCCAGATCGTGGATCCCTCCGCTGATATCCAGGGCCGCATGGGCCTGCTGAACACGCTCCAGCAGCAGCTCGCGGATGCGCTGATCGAGCTCGACCTGCTGCTCGAGAATTCGTCGCCGGAGGATCCGCGCGTCGTGCGGGCGCGCGAGCGCGTCGAGGTGATCCGCAACCGGATCCGGGCCGAGCGCGCCCGCTTCGGGCGCGCCGGCGAGGAGGGCGCAGCCGACACAGGAGAAGCGCTGTCGCCCGAAGGTCCGGCGGACGGCTACTCCACGCTGGTCGCCGAATACGAATCGCTGGCTGTGGACCTCGAGTTCGCCGAGAAGAGCTATCTCTCGGCGCTCGCGGCCTATGATTCCTCCGTGGCCGAAGCGCAGCGCCAGTCGCGTTACCTTGCAGCCTATCTGGATCCGACGATCCCCGAGACGCCACAGTATCCGCGCAAGGTCATGCTGCTGGCGCTGGCGGGAGCCTTCCTGCTGGTCAGCTGGTCGATCATCGTGATGATCTACTATTCGCTGCGTGACCGGCGCTGACAGTGCGGCTTCGGATGATCGAGCTTCGCAACGTCCACAAGACCTTCGTCCTCAACGGGCGGCGCAAGGTCGTCGCGGACAGCATCAGCGCGGTCTTTCCGCGCGGCAAGGCGATCGCCATTCTCGGCCGGAACGGCGCGGGCAAATCGAGCCTGCTGAAGATGATCTCGGGGTCGATGGACCCTGACAGCGGCGAGGTGGTGGTGCATGGCACGGTGTCCTGGCCCGTTGGCTTCGCCGGCAGCTTCCACCCAGAGCTCACGGGCCTGCAGAACACGCGCTTCATCGCCCGCGTCTATGGCGTGGACACGGACGAGCTCACCCGTTTCGTCGCCGACTTCGCCGAGCTCGGGCCGCATTTCGAGCTGCCGGTGCGCAGCTATTCCTCGGGGATGAAATCGCGCCTGGCCTTCGGCGTCTCGATGGGCATCCGTTTCGACACCTATCTCGTTGACGAGGTGACCGCGGTGGGAGACGCCTCCTTCCGCTCCAAGAGCGAACGTCTCTTCAAGCAGCGGCTGGAGGAAAGCGGCGCCGTAATGGTGACGCACGCGCCGGGCCAGGTGCGGCGACTGTGCGACCATGCAGGCGTGCTCGAGAACGGCGAACTTCACATGTACGACGATGTCGAGGACGCGCTGGCGCACCACAAGAGCCTGATGCAGGCCACCGCCTGAGCCGGCGGCTTCAGCCCCTTTCCCTCTGCAGGGTGTTGTCGTAGCCGAATTGCTGACGCAGCAGCCTGTTCTGCTCCTCGAATTGCGCCTCGAGCCAGGCGCGGCGCTCCTCGGTCCGCCCGGCATCGGGCAGATCGGTTCTGTGGAACGCTTCGCGGAACGCGGCGCGAATCTCGGCGTCGGACACCTCGGGATCCCGCATCATCGCCGCGATGCGGTCGCAGTCCTCCATCCGCAGCGATCGGTTCGCCCGCGTCGGATGCAGCTCCCAGTCCATCTGCTCGTCCGGACCGAGAAGCTCTTCGATCACCGGACGGATACGCCGGTGGCTGGCGAGGATGAGAGGCCGCTCCGGGAAGCGCTTGCTCCAGTTCCGCAGAAACGCCGCCGGCGTGAGATTCCGGATCCGCCGCTCGGCGAAGGCGCGGAAGTCGCGGCCTTCGTAGGCCTCACGCCTGGCCAGAAAGGTCTCGAAGTGCTGCTTCATGAACTGCGAATAGTCGCCGAAGACGAATTCGCTGAACGGGCGGAGGAAGGCCACAAGCTGAACCTCGACACCCGTGGCGGGAGCGAGCGCAGCCAGCGCATCCCCGCGCTTCGGCAACCCGTAGAGATCCTCGTGGCTGAGCACGACCGTATGGACGCCGTCCGCGAACCAGGCGTCCAGTCGCGCGGCATCGACCGAGGCGAGATCGGCCGCGTTGCCCGGGTGGCTTCCGCCATCATGCGGGTAGCGGATTCCGCGCTTGAGCAGGCGCGGGCGGTTCTGCACCATGACCTGCTGCAGATAGGTCGAGCCGCACTTCGGCGAGCCGATATGGAGGATGATGCGCCGTCCCATGACGTCAGCCCTTCGCATGCGCGGGCTGGGGCGCGACCAGCGGCGCGAGCCGGTCGAGGGCCGCCTCCGGCGGCAGACCGAGGCGCCCGAGCTCGATCCACCGGTCGCCGTCGGGCACCGGCCCCATTCCCCAGGCACGTCGCAGCGCCTGCACCAGACCCGGCACCGTCGGCGGCGCAGAGAGGATCGCCGGGCTCAGCAGGCTCAGATCCTTTGGGCCGAAACGGTTGGTCACGACACGCACTCCCGAGGCCGCCATCTCGATCGGCGGGTGGCTCGGATGCGGCGAATACATCAGCGAAAGACCGAGCTCCACCTCCAGCAGATAGGCGGGATAATCCTCCCAGGGCAGTTTCCCCAGGCTGCGCAGCACCACTCCGCCTGGCAGGGTCACGGGATCGTGCCGCAGCCCGACGGAAACGATCTCGATGTCCTCGGGGCCCAGACCCTCGCTTTCCACGAACTGCGACAGCACCTCGATGGCGGTGGCGTACATGTTCCGCGGCACCTCGGGCCGGCCGTAGAGCGCCAGGCGGGGCGGACGGTTCTTCCGCTCAGGGCGCGTACCGCCGGCATAGCGCCCGATATCGATCGCCGGATGGAAGGAGATCGCGTCCGGCGTCGCGAAGGCGAAGCCTTCCTGCGCGAAATGGTCTCGCAGCTGGCTTGTATTGAAGACCGGAATGAAATCGAGCTCGTAGCTCGACATCGCGTCGGCATATTCCGGCCCCCAGGGATAGAAGGCCGGCTCGAAATCCTGGATCAGATAGGCGAAGCGGTCCTGAACGTATCCGTGATCGCGGATCAGGCGGTCGGCGACATGGGCGCTCCACCATGCGGTGGCGAGGAATCGGTCGGCGTGATGCGCGGGCACAGTGCCGCCCTTCACCCCGCAGTGCAGCGTCACCCTTGCCTGCGCCTCCGCGGAGCTCAGCCGCCCGAGCACGAAACGCCGCGAGGTCACCATCGACGACACGGGCAGGTCGGTCGCAACGAAGCGAACGCGCAGCCCGCGCTCGGCGAGACCGAGCCCCATGTCGATGGCCGTCGAGATGCCGGCGAAGACCTCGGTGGGATTTAGCGTCGGGACGAGGACCGTGACCGCCGGTGCGTGATCTCCGAACTTCGGCCGCCAGGACGGGGTCTTGCGCGTGTCGACAAGGCTCGCCGCGGCCACGCGGCGCTTGCGCGTGTCGCTTGCCGGTGCGTGGTGCCGCGGGGCCGGGGGCGGCACCCCGGGCGAGAGCGAGTAGAGCCGCGCGTCCATAGCGCCGCGCGCCTCCTCCAGCCCCGGCCCGAGCGCCTGCTTCAGGATCCAGGTGTTGCGCCCGAGGCTTACCACCGAGAAGCCAAGGGCGATCCGCGCGAGACCGGCGTGTCCGGTGGCCAGGAGTCGGAGTCCGTCCCACGACAGTGCGAAAAGCCCCCCGAAGCGCGCGAGGAACGGGCGCAGCGGCGCAAGCTGAGCCTGACCCCGCGGCAGGCGGCCATCCTCGACCGCGTCCGCCAGCCGCGCGTAGAGGCTGTGCGCCAGATACCTGGCCAGCCCGTAGCTCGCCGCTTCGCGGCGCAGCCACATGCCGTCCGCCTGCCGGACCCGCGCCAACAGGCCGGGGCGCAGCCAGCCGGCCTGCCTGTCAACCGCGCCGATCGCGTTCTCGCCATGTTGCCGGTAGTCCACCAGCGGCGAACGGATCAGATGAACACCGCCAAGCGCCGAGGCGAGGAGCGCGAGCCAGAGGTCGTGATAGAAATGAACGCCGCTTTGCGGCGGGAAGGGCAGCGCCAGATCCACCAGCCGCCGCCGCATCAACGTCGTCATGCCGGTGACGTTGTTGCGGTAGAGCAGACCGCGCAGCCCCGGCCGGCGGTGGCGACGCTCGTAGTCGAGCATCGAGCGATGCAGCACAGTGGCGCCGTCCTCGGCGACGAGGCGGGCATCGCTATGGACCAGATCCGCCCCGCTTTCGTCGAGCGCCGCGATCCCCCGGGCGAGGCGGTCGGGGTGCCAGACGTCGTCCTGGTCGCAGAGGGCGAAGAGCGCGTTCTCGTCGGGCACGAGATCCAGCGCCTCGGCCAGACCGGCCTCGAAGGCGCGCACCGCATCGAGGCTCTCGCCCGGCTCCACCACCGTCGCGGAGAGCCCGACGTCTTGCGCGAGCTCGCTGACCGACCGGCCGGACCCGCCATCCGCGATCACGCAGATGAGCCGGATCGACGGATGGGTCTGCTCCGCCAGCGACTGCAACTGCGCCCTGAGATGGGCGGGATTCGGCCGGTGAACGGCCATCACGATGGCGACCTGACGTGCCATGAACTCCCGTGCCGTGCCCAGAAGGGGCGCATGTAGAGCGACCGTTTACCCGCGGCGTCAGGGGGGAGCAAGCACCCCCGGCAACGAAGCGCGGAGCGTCGCGGACTCGCCCGATACCGGCGCGCGTGTTGCGCGGCGCGGCGTGGATCGCGTCTTGGGGCGCCGCAGCCCGCCGCATGATTTCGCCGCCGACGACTCGCGGCGAAGAAGGCAACATGAGGACGCGCGTCGCCGCTTCGCCGCGGGCGGGTCCGCATGTTCGACGATTCGCCGGGCAGGCGCGCGGTCGGGCGCGCGAGGCACCGACTGACACGCCCTCCTGCGCCTGTTCGAAAAAGGATGATGGGACGGGCATGCGCTGCGCCGCCGGACCGCCGCGATCGGCGCGCGCCCGTCGTGGAGAACCGCCGTTCCGGCTCCGCCGACAGCGTGGAACCGGCGTTTCGGGCGCCGGCTGGCTGGGCCGGAGCCCCGGACTTGTCAGCCGTGGCGGCGTGGCCGAGATGGCCTGCCCAGATATCTGCATGGCAGGAGGAGTCCCCATGAAGTCCCTTTCGCTCGCGACCCTGACCGCGCTTGCCCTCGCTCTGCCCGCCGCCGCCTCGACCGGCTTCGGCCCGTTGCTCACGCCCGTGGCGTTGCAGGAGGCGCGCGGCGCATCCGAGCCGCTGGTCATCGACATCCGTGGCGACGCCTATGCGGAGGGGCACATCCCAGGCGCGGTCAGCGCGCCCTACGCCCTCTTCCGCGGCCCCGAGGAGAATCCGGGCCAGCTCGTCCCCGAAGACACGCTGCAGGAGACGCTGCGCAGCCTGGGCGTCACCAACGATCGCCCCGTCGTGGTGGTGCACGAGGGCGCGGACGCTACCGATTTCGGCGCGGCGGCGCGGGTCTACTGGACCCTGAAGTCCTCCGGCGTCAGCCGCCTCGCCATCCTGAACGGCGGCGTGAAGGCGTGGAAGCTCGCCGGCCTGCCGACGACGACCCGGGCGACGAAGGCGGTGCCATCGGAATTCGAGGTCACCTTCTCGGACCGCTGGCTCGCCACGACCGACGAGGTCGCGAGGATCGTCGAGGGATCGGGCGACGCGCTTCTGCTCGACGCGCGGCCCGCATCCTTCTGGCAGGGTAACAAGTCGCACCCGGCCGCCGCCCGCCCCGGCACGCTGCCGCAATCGGAGTATTTCGAGCACGCCAGCTGGTTTTCGGACGACCCCGCCATCGTCAGCGCCGCCGACGCGCGCCGTCTGGCCGAGGCGCAGGGCTTCACCGGCGCCGAGACGCTCGTTTCCTTCTGCAACACCGGGCACTGGGCGGCGACCAACTGGTTCGCGCTCTCCGAGCTCGCCGGCATCGAGAACGTCAAGCTCTATCCCGAGTCGATGGTCGGCTATTCGAGAGCCGGTCACGAGATGGCCAATGTTCCGGGCCTCTTCCGGAATCTCGTGAACCAGGTGCGCGGCATCTTCTGAGGGCATGAGGATGGCTCAGAGCACACTCGACGGGGCGGCTCGGGCCGCCCCACACCCGAGGCGCGCCGCCCTGATCGGGGCGGCATCGCTCGTCGTCCTCGCGGTGGCCGCGACGGCCGGCGCGCGCTACGGGCTTCTGCTCGCGATCGGCCTGGGCTTCGGCGTCGCGCTGGAGGGTCTGCGCTTCGGCTTCGCGGGACCGTGGCGGGCGCTCCTGCTCCGGCGGGAGCCTGCGGGCGTTCTCGCGCAGCTTCTGGCCATCGCCCTGGTCGCGGTCGTCGCCATCCCGCTCGTCTCGCAGGGCGACGGAGAGATCATCGGGGCGCATGCGCCGGTGGGCTGGGCGATGGTCGGCGGCGCCTTCGTCTTCGGCGCGGCCATGCAGGTGGTGCTCGGCTGCGGCTCTGGCACGCTGGTCAACGCCGGCTCCGGCAACCCGGTCGGCTTGCTGGCGCTGCCCTTTTTCGCCCTGGGCAGCTTCGCGGGCGCCTGGCATCTGCTGTGGTGGACCGACCTCGGCACCTTGCCGCTCGTGGTGCTGGAGGGGACGCAGGGGCTTCTCGTCACGCTCGCGCTTCTGGGCGCGGTCGCCGCGGCGCTGCTGTGGATCGCGGCGCCCGGCGCGCGACGCCTGCCCCGGCGGCTGGTCGCCGCGGCGCTCGCAGTGGCGGCGCTGGCGCTCGCCAACCTCGCGGTGGCCGGACAGCCCTGGGGCGTGGTCTATGGCCTGGGGCTCTGGGCGGCCAAGGGCGCCGCGGCGCTTGGCGTGGATCTCTCCGCCTCGGCCTTCTGGGCCGCGCCGGGCAACGTCGAACGGCTCGGGGCCAGCATCTTCACCGACGTCACATCGCTCACCAACATCGGCATCATCGCGGGGGCCTTCCTTGTCGCGGCCTGGCGTGCCGGAGGGCTTTCGGCCCCCCTGCCGAGGCTGCCGCTGCGGGCCTGGGTCGCCGTGGCCGTTGCGGGGCTCGCGATGGGCTACGCCTCGCGCCTGGCCTTCGGCTGCAACGTCGGCGCCTTCTTCTCGGGGATCTCGACCGGCAGCCTGCACGGCTGGGTCTGGTTCGCGGCGGCGCTCGCGGGGTCGGCTGCGGGCCTCCGGCTGCGCCCGGCGCTGGGTCTGGAGGGGCCGCGATGACCCGCCGCCTCACGGCCGGGCTCGCGGTCGCCGCGCTGCTGGCGCTCGCGGCCTTCGATCTCGCCACGGCGGAGCTCGACCCTTACGGCGCACCGCCGCTCTTCGCGCTGGGTTCGGGGCAGGGGTCGGGCGGCGCGCATTGCGCCGCGCTGCCGGAGTAGGGCCGCCCGTCGCTCAGCGCGCCGGCGGCGTCAGTCCGCAGCGCAGCAGGAACATGTCCTGCGCCTCGGCGATGATGCGCTCGGCGTCGAGCGGCGTTCCCTCCGGCACGCCGAGCAGGTGGCGCGCCTGCGCCTCGTATTCGGCGTAATGCTGGGTCACGGCCCACATGTTCATCTGGAAGAGCAGCGGATCGACGGGGCGGATCCTGCCCGCCGCGATCCAGCCCTCGATCACGCCCGAGGCCTCCTCGACCGCCTGCTTCAGCTCACCCCAGTGCCGCGAGAGAACATAGGCGCCGCGGGCCACCTCGTTGGCGAAGAGACGGGACACCTCGGGGTGGTCGAGCGCGTGGCGGATCTTGCGCTCGATGTAGGAGGCGATGGTCTCGGCCGGGTCGTCGGACCCCGCGGAGACGAAGAAGATCGTCCGCCATTCGCGCACGATGAAGTGGAGCGCCTCCTCGTAGAGTTCCTCCTTGGACGAGATGTAGTAGTGCAGCTGCGCCTTGGTGAGCCCCGCCGCCGCTGCCAGAGCCTGCGTCGAGGTGCCGGCCAGACCGTTCTTCGCGAACTCGCGGATGGCCGCGTCGAGGATGGCGCGGCGGATCTCCTCGCGGCGGCGTCGGACGAGATTCATGTCGCTCTTCTCCGAACCCATCAGATCCGCGCCAGACGACGCTCGACGCGCGCGAGGAACCGCTGCCTGTCCCGGTCGCTCGCGTGGTTCATGTCGTGCAGTTGCAGCCAGCGCACACGGCACCGCGGGTGGAACAACACCCGGTAACCGCGTGTCAGCATCGACCGCCCCGGATCACGTATCAACCGAAGCCACCACCAGGGAGAGCCGGAGGTGGTGATGGCGGTGAAGCTGCGGATGTTGGTGAGCAAGCCCCGCGCACGCTTCTTCTTGCCCTCCGGAACCTCGAAGGCCACGCCGGGCAGCCAGACCCGCTCCATCCAGCCCTTGAGCAGTGCGGGCGGGCCATACATCCAGGTGGGAAAGACCATCACCAGCGCCTCGGCCCGGCGCAGGGCGTCCACATGGCGCTGCACCCGCGCGATCAGAATGTCGGTCTCCGACAGATAGACGTTCCAGTCCTCGGGGCTCAGCACCGGATCGAAGCCCTCGCGGTAGAGGTCGATGACCTCCACCTCGTGGCCCGCCGCCTCGAGCGTGCGGCGCGCCCTGGCGAAAAGGGCCGCGCCATAGCTCTGCTCGCTCGGATGGCAGAAGACGATCAGAACCCGCACGTCCGCGTCCCTTCCCGGCCCGCGCCCGAAGGCGCGGGCCATGCGCCGCTCAGTTGCTCATCAGGCGCTGCTTGATCTCGAGGCCGTGGCCCTTGTTGACGAACTGGGTGGTGGCGACCTTCGACAGGTCCACCTCGCCCGCCTCGATGATACCGGCCTCCACCGCAAGGTCGTGGAAGGCCGCGATCCGCTCCTCGCTCATCGCGCCGATGCCCTTCTCGAGGGCATTGCCGGAATCGATGATCTCCAGCTTCTGGAACTGGGCCATCTCCTTTTCCAGCTTCGCGACCGTCATGTCGGGGTTGGCCTCCATGATCGCCTCGTAGGCGGCCGTCCGGTCGCCGTAGAGGAAGTTGTACCAGCCCTCGATCGAGGCGTTGATGAAGCGCTGCACCAGATCGGGGTCGTTCTCGACAAGCTCGGCGCGCGTCTCGATGGTGGTGGAATAGGTGTTCCAGCCCTGGTCGGCGAGCAGGAAGACATCCACCTCGGCGCCCTCCGCCCCGGCATAGATCGGCTCTGCCGTGGCGTAGGCCTGCTGCACCATCGCCTCGTCCCCGAGGAACTGCGCGAGGTTGTAGCCATAGGGGCGAAGCTGCTCGTCGCGGAAGCCCTTGGCCGAGGTCAGCCACTGCCAGAAGCTGAACTGCCCGTCCTTCGAGATCAGCACCGTGGGCGCCTCGGTCAGCGCCTCGAAATCCTCGTACTGACCGGCGTGCGCCATCAGCGCCTGCGGATCCTTCTGGAAGAAGGCGGCGACGACGGTGGTGGGGATGTCGTTGCGCACGTTGTCGAAGGAGAGAAGCAGGTTGCCCGCCATCAGGAAGTCCAGCCGCCCGGCCGCCAGCATGGGGCGGTTGTTCATCTGCGGCCCGCCCATCATGATCTCGACATCGAGGCCGTAGTCCTCGTAGGTGCCGTCGGCCAGCGCCTGGTAGAAGCCGCCGTGCCCGCCCTGCGCGAGCCAGTTGGTGCCCATTACCACCTTGTCGAGCTCGCCGTCCTGCGCCGTCGCGGCGGTGGCGAATGTGGCCGCGATCACTGCCGTCAGTAGATGTTTCATTCGTGGTCTCCCATGTTGGTCGCTCAGTCCTGCCTGGCCATCTCGGCCGTCCAGCCCCGGGTTTTGCCCGGGTTCATCAGGCCGTAGGGGTCGGCCCTTTTCTTGAACTCGATCTGCGCGGTGTCGATCTCCTTCATCCCGCCGTCCTCGATCGTGACGGCGTGGGGGTCGAAGATCGTGCAGCCATCCTTTTCCTCGAGCTCGGCGATGAGATCGTACATCGCCTGCCTTCCGCGCCACCGCACAAGCGGCAGCGCGAAGATCTGGATGTGCCCGCCCATGCGGGCCATCTCGTGGTGCCAGTAGATCTCGTCGCCGTAGCGCGCCATCTGCCGCATCACGAGGTCGGGGTCGAAGGGCTGCGGATAGGCGACCTGAAGATAGGTCCAGCCCTTGTCCGCCTTGAGAGCCTGAAGCGTCGTGTGGTTCCAGCCGCATTCGTAGGCCGGCTGCAATCCGGCCTCGCGGATCTCGGGCTTGGTCATCGCGAAGGAGATGCGCCCGCCCATGCGCTCGGCCTTTTCGCGGAAGCGATCCATCTCGTCCGGCGCGACCATGGCGAAGACGGCGTCGCGATCCTCGGGAAAGAGGTCGCCGAACTTGCGGTAGTAAGGCGCAAAGCGGCGCTCGACAGTGGTGAGAAGATAGCAGTCGAACCCCTCCTCCTGCGCGCCTTGCGCGAATCGCAGCGCGGTGTCGTAGCCGTCGAACAACGCGGCGCAGTGCAGCCAGTCGGTGGCCTGCGTCAGCGCCAGTTCCAGCTCCGTGACGATACCGTTGGTGCCGTAGGCGTGCTGCACCTTCTGGATCTCGTCGCCGTGGAGTTCGATCACCTGCGGCTCGCGCTCCACGGTTACGACCTTGGCGTAGGTCACGTTGCCCGGGTCACGCAGCATGCCGTGGCGGAGCGAGCCGATGCCGCCCGAGCCGCCGGCGAGGAAGCCGCCGATCGTCGCCATCTGCCGCGTGGAGGGATACATCAGCAGCTCCTGCCCCGTCTCGCGCGCCGCATCGTCGAGGCGCGAGATGCGGATACCCGCTTCGCAACGCACGCGGCCTTCGCCGATCTCGACGATCTTGTCGAGACGCGTGAGGTCGAGGATCACGCCGCCCTCGAGCGGCACGCACTGCCCGTAATTGCCGGTCCCGCCGCCGCGGATGGTGAGCGGAATACGGTGCCGCGCCACGGCGGCGGCCACGCGCTTCACCTCGTCCTGATCCTGCGGCAGCACCACCAGATCGCCGGTCACGCCGTCGAGCTGCTCGTTCAGGATTGGCGAATACCAGAAGTAGTCGCGCGAGCGCAGTTCCACTTGCTTCGGGTCGTCGTAGACCCGGATGCCTTCGATCTCGGCGCGGAAGGCCGGCCAGTCGATCACGCGTTCCGGTGTGTCGGGCTTGTTCATGGGGTCGCTCCTTCCAGGGCCCTGCCGTGGCGCCACACCTGCCGGGCGGCGCGCGGACGGCTCACCAGATCGTCGAGGTCCGCTGCGTCGTGCCAGACGAAATCCGCGGGGCCGCCGTCCTCCAGGCTCTGCACGGCGCCGCACCATCGGGCAGCCTCGGTCGTGACGGCGCCGAGCCAGTCCTCCGGTTCGAGCTGCGCGCCGAGCACGGCCGCGCGGAATATGTCGGCCATGTCGTAATCGCCATGCGGGTAGAACCCGTCGCGCACGTTGTCCGAAGCGAAGAGGATCTCGACGCCCGCCGCCCGAGCTTCGATGAAAGGAGCGAGTCCGCGCAGGCGGGGCGTCCGACCCGGCCGGTTGTCCTGCAGCCACATGTTGGTGGTGGGAAGAACCGTCAGCGTCAGCCCCGCCGCGCCGGCCTGATCCAGCACCGCGCGCCTCTCGTACTCCGGCCGGACCGAGAGCGCGCAGCCGTGCCCGCAAAGCACCCGGCCGCCGAAGCCGCGCCGCCCCGTTTCCTCCGTGATCGCGTCGAGGCCCCGGGCCTCCGGCTCCAGCCCTTCGTCCACATGGAAGTCGAGCGAGAGCCCATGCCGCTCGGCGAGGTCGAAGACCCGCGCCACCTTCTCGCAAAGCTGTTCGTTGCGATAGACGAAGGCGCCCAGCACGCCGCCGTCCCGCGCCACGCGGCGGGCGATCTCCTCCCCCGCCTCGGCCAGCAGGTCGAGCGGCGAGAGCGAGGCCAGTTGCAGCTCCACGCGCCCGCGCCAGTCCTGCGCGAGGTCGTTCAGAACCCCCCAGGCGAGCGGCTCGCCGGGCGTGGTCCAGTCCACATGACTGCGCATCGCGCCCGTGCCATGCGCATGGGCGCGGCCCAGCGCCAGCGTCGCCCGCGCGCGCAGATCCGACTCGGTCCAGTTCAGGGCTTCGCGGCCCATCATCTCGATCGCGTCGAAGAGCGTGGCGGGCCGCCCGGGCATCCGGGCGCTGGTGTAGGTCTTGTCGAGATGCACATGCGCATCGGCCATGAGCGGCAGGACGACTCCCCCGCCGGTCGCCTGCGAGGGTGCGAGCGCCAGCCGCCCGCCCTCCGCCGACAGCCGCCAGTGGCCCTCGCGCCCCGCGATGCGGACGCCGTCGAGAATGGATGTGCCGTCGTCCCGCATCACGCCTCGCGCTTGATCTCGCTTTCATGCCAGTGGCCCAGCACGGCCTTCGACAGGAAGCTGGTGGCGAGAAAGATGACGACGCCGAGCAGCGAGACGAGGAAGAGCGCCGCGAACATGCGCGGGATCTCCTGCCGGAAGCTCGACTCGAGGATGCGGCTGGCGAGCCCTGTGTTCTGCCCCGCCGTGCCGGCCACGAACTCCGCCACCACGGCCCCGATGAGCGCGAGGCCGCCGGCGATCTTCAGCGCCGCCATGAAATAGGGCAGCGCCGAGGGCACGAGCAGGTAGCGCAGCCGCTGCCACGGCGTCGCGCGATAGAGGGTGAAGAGGTCGCGCAGGTTGTGGTCGGCGCTCCGCAGCCCGATCGCCGTGTTCGACAGGATCGGGAAGAAGGCGACGATCCAGGCGCAGATCAGCAGCGCCGAGAAGGTGTCGTGCACATAGATCAGGATGAGCGGCGCGATGGCGATGACCGGCGTCACCTGAAGGATCACCGCGAAGGGAAAGAGGCTGACCTCGACCGTGCGTGACAGCGCGAAGAGCATCCCCAGAGCCACGCCGCCCACGATCGCCAGCAACAGCGAGACGAGCGTCAGCTTCACCGTGAACCACATCGAGGTCATCAGCGTGCCGAAGTCGGTCACGAGCGTCTGCGCGATCAGGCTCGGGGCCGGGATGAGGTAATGCGGCACCTCGTTGTACCAGACGAGGAATTCCCAGAGCGCCAGCGCCGAGAGAAGCGCCGCTACCGGCATCAGCACCCGCATCCGGCGCTCGCGCCGCGCGGCGCGCTCGACGGCCGCGTTCATCTCGGCGGCGGGATCCTCGAAGGCGTCCGCCACGGGCGCGGTAAGGTCAGTGGTCGATGTCGACATTGTCCATCGTCTCCTCGAGCGCCGCGCTCACGATGCGGCAGTTCTCGGCGTATTCGGGGGTTGTCCGGTAATGCTCGGTCCGCGGATAGCCGCCCGGCAGGTCGACGACCCGCGACACGCGTCCGGGCCGCGCCGCCATGACGACGACCCGGTTCGAGAGATAGACGCTCTCGAAGACCGAATGCGTGACGAAGATCACCGTCAGCCCGTGGCGCGCCCAGAGCTCCAGCACGTCGTTGTTGAGCTTGAAGCGCGTGATCTCGTCCAGCGCGGCGAAGGGTTCGTCCATCAGCAGCAGCTTGGGCTTCGTCACCAGCGCCCGCGCGATCGAGACACGCATCTTCATCCCGCCCGAGAGCTGCCGGGGGTAGGCGCCCGAGAAGCTGGACAGACCGACCGAGGCCAGCGCCTCCTCGACCTCGTCGCGCGCGTACTTCTTCTTCATCCCCTTCATGCGGAGGGGCAGGAACACGTTGTCGAAGACCGTGGCCCAGGGCATCAGCGTCGCCTCCTGAAAGACGAAGCCGATGTCCTGCTCCCGCCCCTTGCCGGGCGGATGGCCGTTGACCGTGATCTCGCCCGCCGAGATCGACAGAAGCCCCGCGATCATCTTCAGCGCCGTGGACTTGCCGCAGCCCGAGGGGCCGAGAAAGCTGATGAACTCGCCCTCGCGGATGTCGAGGTTCATGTCGCGCACGGCGACGGTGCCGTTGGCGAACTGCTTGCTCGCCCCGTCCATGCGGATCAGGACCGGCGCGTCCTCGGCAGGCGCCTTCTGCGCGGTCGCTTCGCTCACCATGCCGGCGCCCTCTCCACCCAGGACAGCGGCGCGCGCTCCACCTCGGCCAGAAGCTCCACCAGCCGGTCGGTGGCGAAGTCGAGCGTCGCCGCGCCCTTCTCGGCCGTGGCCGCGGCGGCGTTGCCGCAGGCGCCCTCGGGGTGCATGTCCTGCGCCTGCCAGGCGGGCTTCGCGCCGCCGCCGAGCGCGATGTAGCGATAGCCCTCTTCCCATTCCCGGCTGAGCGGACGGAAATCCCTGGCCTTCTCCATCGCCACGTTATCGGGATCGAGCGCCAGCATCACCGAGGTCTCCATGTCCCCGGCGTGGATACCGTGGCGCAGCTCCTCGGGCGGGTAGGCGCTCTCGGGCATCCCCTGCCCGAACCAGTTGACGGAAAAGACCAGCATGTCATGCCGCACGCGCAACTCCCGCGCGACGGTCTCCATGACGGGGATGTTGCCGCCGTGGGCGTTGAGCAGCACCATCTTGCGCACGCCGGCCCGCGCCACGCAGGCGCCGATCTCGCACCACATGGCGGTGAGGGTCTCGGCGGAATGGGTGAGGGTGCCAGGATAGCGCAGATGCTCGTTGCTCTTGCCGATGGCCTGCACCGGAAGGAAGAGCACGCGGCTCTCTTCGGGCAGCTTGCGCGCCAGCCGGTCCACGACCGCCCCGGCCACGCAGGCATCCACCTTCATCGGCAGGTGCGGACCGTGCTGCTCGGTCGCGCCGATGGGCAGGACGGCGACCAGGCTTTCGCGGTCGAGGCGGGAGAACGCCTCGCTCGTGTAGTCGGACCAATAGCGTTTCATGCCGACCCCGCCAGACGCACGGGACGGCCCGGCGCGATGCTCTGCGCCATGGCCGCGATGGCCCCGCGGTCGATGCCGTAGTGGCGGTAGAGGTCGTCGACGCGGCCCGTCTGCCCGAAGTGCTCGACGCCCAGGCCCGCCGTGCGGTGGCCGTGCACCGACCCCAGCCAGCTGAGCGTCGCCGGATGCCCGTCGATCACGGTGATGAGCCGCGCATGCGGCGGCACGCCCTGCAACAGCCGCTCGACATGGCTCAGGGCCTGGATCTGCCCGCGCGCCCGTGCCCGCTGCGCCGCCTGCCAGCCGGCGTTGAGCCGGTCGGCGGAGGTGACGGCCAACACGCCCACGTCGCGCCGGTCCTCGCCGATCAGGCCCGCCGCCGCGATGGCCTCGGTCCCGACCGTGCCCTGATAGGCGATCACCACCTCGCAGCCGGGGCCGGGCGCGCGCAGCCAGTAGGCACCGTCCACGACCCCCTGCCGGAAGGTCTCGTCGATCTCGCGCCGGGGCTGCTCGATGCTGCGGGTGGACAGACGCAGGTAGACCGATCCGCCGGTTTCGTCGCGGAGCCAGGTGCGCTCGTCCGGGTCGCGCCCGCCGTCGCGCTGCATGTAGTCGAAGGCCCACTCCATGATCACCGCGAGTTCGTCGGTGAAGCAGGGCTCGAAGGCGGCGAGGCCGTCCTGGCTCATCCCGATCAGGGGTGAGGCGATGGACTGATGCGCGCCGCCTTCCGGCGCCAGCGAGATCCCCGAGGGCGTGCCCGCGATCAGGAAGCGCGCGTCCTGGTAGCAGGCGTAATTCAGCGCATCGAGCCCGCGCGACACGAAGGGGTCGTAGAGCGTGCCGACCGGCAGAAGCCGCTCGCCGAAGAGCGAATGCGACAGGCCCGCCGCGCCCAGAAGCAGAAAGAGGTTCATCTCCGCGATGCCGAGCTCGACGTGCTGACCCCGGGGCGAAAACCGCCACTTCTGCGTCGAGGGCACACGCTCTTCCTTGAAGGTGTCGGCGATCTCGGAACGCGCGAAGAGGCCCCGGCGGTTGACCCAGGGGCCAAGGCCGGTGGAAACGGTCACGTCGGGCGAGGTCGTCAGGATGCGCGACGCGAGATCGCTGTCGCCGCCCGCGATCTCGTGCAGGATCTTGCCGAAGGCGAGCTGGGTCGAGGTCTCGCGGTCCTCGGGCGGCGCGAGCGCGGGCACCGGCACCTTGGCGCTCTGCCACCGTCGCGGGCCGCGCGCATTGAAGGGCGCCTGCTCGATCACAGCGCGCAGGCGGCTCTCGGGAACATCGAGGCCCGCGAAAGGCGCCCACTCCTGCCCCTCCGGCACGCCCATCTCGGCGCGGAAGCTCTCCATCTGCTTCGCGGTCATCAGCCCGCCGTGATTGTCCTTGTGCCCGGCCAGCGGCGTGCCCCATCCCTTCACCGTGTAGGCGAGGAAGGCCACGGGGCGATCGTGGTCGATGCCTTCGAAGGTCTCGACCAGCGTGGCCAGGCAATGCCCGCCGAGGTTCGACATCAGCCGGCCGAGTTCCGCGTCGCTGCGCCGGTCGAGCAGCTTCTGCACCCCCGACTCGCGCCCGATGTCGGCCTCGAGTCGCTTGCGCCAGGCCGCGCCACCCTGGAAGCTCAGCGCCGAATAGAGCGCGTTGGGGCAGTCGTCGATCCAGCGCCGCAGCGCCTCGCCGCCCTCTTCCCCGAAGGCCGCGCGCTGCAGCGCGCCATACTTGATGAGCACGACGTCCCAGCCGAAGGCGGAAAAAATCGCATCCAGGCGCTTCGACAGCCCCTCGCGCACCACGCCGTCGAGCGACTGCCGGTTGTAGTCGATGATCCACCAGCAGTTCCGCAGGTCGTGCTTCCAGCCCTCCTGCAGGGCCTCGAAGACGTTGCCCTCGTCGAGCTCGGCATCGCCCACCAGGGCGATCATCCGCCCCTCGGGCCGCCCGCCCGCCGCCCAGTCGGGCCGGGCGCGGACGTAGTCCTGAACCATCGAGGCGAAGGCGGTGATCCCCACGCCGAGGCCGACCGACCCGGTCGAGAAATCGACGTCGTCGGCGTCCTTCGTGCGGCTCGGATAGGACTGCGCGCCGCCGTAGCCGCGGAAGTTCTCCAGATGCTCGCGGGTCTGGTTGCCGAAAAGATACTGGATGGCATGGAAAACGGGCGAGGCGTGCGGCTTGACCGCGACGCGGTCCTCCGGGCGCAGCACGCGGAAATAGAGCGCCGTCATGATCGCCGCGATCGAGGCGCAGCTCGCCAGATGCCCGCCGACCTTCAGACCGTCCGGGTTGGGACGGACATGATTCGCGTTGTGGATCGTCCATGCGCTGAGCCAGAGCGCCTTGCGCTCCAGCGCGGCCAGCGCCTCCAGATCGAGGTCGGCCAAGATGCGTCTCCCGAGGTTCCCTTGCGGCAGCGAAACAGGTTCAGACCAATCGGTCAAATCATTTGATAGGCTTTCGCTCGCTGGGCCGCGTGACGGCGCCATCGCGTGCCGCGAATTTCGGCAGCCGACGCCCTCAACGCCGCGTCACGCCGCCACCCGAGGCCTGGCTGGGCACACGCCCCGAGCCGCACTGCCGCTCTCGCGGGCTTGATCGACGAAACCGAGATACGCCGGCCGGCGCGCGCTGTCGCGCCGGGACGGCGGCGATCAGCCTTGGTCGCGCAGCCACCCGTCGCGGTCGTCGGCCGACCTGTGTGCGTCCCGCCGCGCGGCCGGACGACAAGCCTTTTGCTTCTGGCGGGGCGGGCTCGACTGCCCTATCAGTAGTTTGCCGTGACACTTTCGATGCCCGGAAAAGCCTCGTGCTTTCCTCGACAACTTCCCGGGCGTTCGCCGTGAGTTGCATATGGGCCTGACCTTGGAACCTGCGACGATCATTCCCGTCCTGCTCTGCGGTGGATCCGGCACCCGCCTCTGGCCGCTCAGCCGCAAGTCCTATCCCAAGCAGTTCGTCCGCCTCATGGGCGAGGAGAGTCTTTTCCAGGCATCGGCGCGGCGGCTGTCCGGCGAAGGATACGCCGCGCCGGTGGTCGTGACCGCCGATGCGTTCCGCTTCATCGTGACCGAGCAGCTGGCCGGGGTCGAGCAGGCGCCGCAGGCGATCCTGATCGAGCCGGACGGGCGGAACACCGCCCCGGCGGTGCTGGTGGCCGCGCTCTGGGCCGCCGACCGCGATCCCGAGGCGCTCATGCTCGTCGCACCCTCGGATCACGTCATCCCGGACGCGGAAGCCTTTCGTGCTGCGGTCGCGGCAGCGGTTCCGCGCGCCCGTGACGGCGATCTCGTGACCTTCGGCATCAGGCCGACGCGGCCAGAGACCGGTTACGGCTACCTCGAACTCGCCCCCGGGGCCTCGGCGCAGGCCACGCAACCCCAGAACATCGCGCGCTTCGTCGAGAAACCCGATCCCGACAGCGCGGCCGAGATGCTGGCCTCGGGACGGTTTCTGTGGAACGCGGGAATCTTCCTCTTCACCGCGAGGGCGATCCTCGAGGCCTACGCCGCCCATGCCGCTGAAATGCTGGACGCAGCCCGCGCGGCGCTCGCCGGCGCCGAGGCGGATCTCGGGTTCACCAGGCTCGCCGCCGAGCCCTGGGCGAAACTCGCCGAGACCTCGATCGACTACGCGATCATGGAGAAAGCCGGCAACCTCGCCGTCATGCCCTTCGGCGAGAGCTGGTCCGACCTCGGCGGCTGGGATGCCGTCTGGCTCGAATCGGGCCCTGACGCGGCCGGCAACGTCGCTTCGGAGGGCGCGACGGCGATCGATTGCCGCGACACCCTGCTGCGAAGCGAGGCGGAAAGCCAGCGCATCATCGGGATCGGGCTAGAGAACGTGGTGGCGGTCGCCATGCCGGACGCCGTTCTCGTGGCGAAGAAGAGCGAGGCGCAACGCGTCAAGGAGGCCGTCGCCGCGCTCAAGGCGCAAGGCGCCCGACAGGCGACGGAGTTCCCGATCGATCACCGCCCCTGGGGATGGTTCGAGAGCCTGGCCATCGGGGACCGCTTCCAGGTCAAGCGCATCTGCGTGCATCCCGGCGCGTCTCTCTCCCTTCAGTCGCATCACCATCGTTCCGAGCACTGGATCGTCGTCGAGGGAACCGCGCGCGTGACGGTGAACGACGAGGTCCGGCTCGTCGCGGAAAACGAGTCCGTCTATGTCCCGCTGGGCGCCGTGCACCGGATGGAGAACCCCGGAAAGGTTCCGATGGTCCTGATCGAGGTTCAGACGGGCAGCTATCTCGGCGAGGACGACATCGTGCGCTACGAGGACAGATACGCGCGGCGGTAACACAGCCGCAGTGCGCCGCAGGACAAGCCGCCCGCGCCCCTGGACCGAGCGCCGCGCCCGCCGCCCCGAAGTCTTCGACAGCGCGAAACCGCATCATGGCGGGATGCACCCGACCGCGACTTGACGCTTCGGGGCATCTGGCACAGAAGGCCCGAAGCGCAGGCAAGGAACGCTACACATGAAGATCGCGATGATCGGGACGGGGTATGTGGGGCTCGTCTCGGGGGTGTGTCTTTCGGATTTCGGGCACGAGGTGGTCTGCGTCGATCGCGACGCGGAGAAGATCGCGCGGCTCGAGCGCGGCGAGGTGCCGATCTACGAGCCGGGGCTCGACCGGCTGATGGCGCACAACGTCGAGGGCGGGCGGCTGCGCTTCACGCGCGATCTGGCGCAGGCGCTGGAGGGCGCCGAGGCGGTCTTCATCGCGGTGGGCACGCCCACGCGGCGCGGCGACGGGCATGCCGATCTCTCCTACGTCATGGCCGCGGCCGAGGAGATCGCGCGCGCCGCGCCCGACGGCGTGGTGATCGTCACCAAGTCGACCGTGCCGGTGGGCACCAACCGCAGGGTGCGTGAGGTGGTGGCCGCTGCGAA
Organism: Rhodosalinus halophilus; assembly: GCF_003298775.1. Taxonomy (GTDB): domain Bacteria; phylum Pseudomonadota; class Alphaproteobacteria; order Rhodobacterales; family Rhodobacteraceae; genus Rhodosalinus; species Rhodosalinus halophilus. Next base: position 87,463 of record NZ_QNTQ01000010.1, read on the forward strand.
CCCCGCGCTCGACTTCGACGTGGCCTCCAACCCCGAGTTCCTGCGCGAGGGCGCGGCGATCGACGACTTCATGAAGCCCGACCGCGTGGTGGTGGGCGTCGAGAGCGAGCGCGCGGCGCGGGTGATGTCCGAGATCTACCGCCCGCTCTACCTGCGCGAGTTCCCGATCGTGGTGACAGACCTCGAATCGGCCGAGATGATCAAATACGCGGCCAACGCCTTTCTCGCCGCCAAGATCACCTTCATCAACGAGATCGCCGCGCTCTGCGAGCGGGTGGGCGCGGACGTGCGCGAGGTCTCGAAGGGCATGGGGCTCGACAATCGCATCGGCAACAAGTTCCTGCACGCCGGCCCGGGCTTCGGCGGGTCGTGCTTTCCCAAGGACACCCGCGCGCTCGCCCGCATCGGCCAGGAGCACGGCATGGCGCTGCAGATCACCGAGGCGGTCATCAAGATCAACGAGGAGGTCAAGCGGCGGATGGTCGAGAAGCTGCTCGATCTCTGCGGCGGCAGCTTCAACGGCCGGACGGTGGCGGTTCTGGGCGTCACCTTCAAGCCCGAGACCGACGACATGCGCGAGGCGCCCGCGCTCACCATCGTGCCCGCGCTGGTGGGCGGCGGCGCGCGGGTTCGGGTGACCGACCCGCAGGGCCGGCGGGAGGGCGAGGCGCTGCTGCCCGGGGTGGACTGGCAGGACGACCCCTATGCGGCCGCCGAGGGCGCCGACCTGCTGGTCATCCTGACGGAATGGAACGAGTTCCGCGCCCTGGACCTCAGCGATATCGCGGGCCGCATGGCCACCCCCCGCCTCGCCGACCTGCGCAACGTCTACTCCGCCGACGCCGCACGCGACGCCGGCTTCACCGCCTATGCGGCGGTGGGACGGCGCGGGTTCGGGGAGTGAGGTCGCACCCTGCTTCAGCAGCGAAGGCGATTCCTGCTTTCCCACGGTTGCGGGCTTGCACTTGCCGGGGCAAGGCTGGAAAACTCCTGGGCGTCGAACGCGAGGGACGACATGGCGGGGCAGGCTGACGTGCGGAACGGTCAGGCAGGTGGCAGCGATGCGACGCAGGCATCGAAGCGCGCCGCGGAACCGGCGGAATCTGTGGTCGATCCGGCCAATCCTGCCGAGTTGCAGGCGCGCTACGAACGTCTCCTGGCTCAGAATACCTCGATGGCGGTGAACCTCGGCCGGCTGCGCCAGGAGCTCGAGAGACGGAAGGCCGAGGCGGCCTCGGCGACCGACGCGGCCGAGCGCGAGAACAAGAGGTTCGAGTCCGAAATAAAGGCCCGCTTCGAAGAGATCGCGCGTCTGACGGAGATGCTCGAGGAGCGCCGCGAGGCCGCCGACGCCCGGATCGCGGAGTTGCAGCAGCGTCACGACGACGTGGTGGCCTACGCCGCGCAACTGGAGCATGCGCATCTTTCGATGCTCGAAAGCACCTCATGGAAGCTCACCGCGCCCGTCCGCGCTCTCGTCCGCGTATTGGCGCGCCACCCGAAGCCGCAGAGGTTCCGGGCGCGTTTTCTGAACTATGGCGAATGAGACGCGCCATCGCGCGGCACCGCGACACGAGGACATGAGCCGAGGCATGCAGCCGGTCTCCCCTCCCGACGCATGGCATGCTCCGGACGGCGCAGCGCCGGCTCCGCTCATGGTCTGGCTCCAGCCGTCGGGCATGCGCGAACACGTCGAAGCCTACCTTTGCAAGCTCCTGATGGACGAGACGCCGCCCGAGACCCTTTCCGACCTCGCCGAAGCGGAGGACCGGCTTGGAGGCAACCCGCAGGCCCGGCTTCTGCTCGTCTGCGACGCCCCGCTCGCTGTCCTCGCAGAGGGCATGGCGGAGGGGATCCCGCCCACGGAGCGACTCTCGCGCTGGGAAGCCGAAATCCGTGACGTCCTCCGGCTCCTTCGCCGCAATCGTCGGCGTGCGACCGTCGCCTCCACAGACATGATCGTTCGCAATCCGGAGGGCTTGCGGCGCCATCTGGCCCTGCCTCCGCTGAACGAAGCGACGCCGGCCCCGCCGGCGCCTCCGGAGGACCCGAGGGATCCGGTTCTTCAACTGCTCGCCGCAGAGGCGCTGGCGAAGACGCCTGCAGCCCGCGCCCTGGCGGGAGAGCTGGAAGCCAGTGCGCCGAATCTCGGCGGGGAGGGTCTTCTGGCACGACAGGAGGATCCGGACAGTACCTTCCAACGCTATCAGGAGACGCGCCGGTCCGCCGCGCAAGCCGAAGCCGTCCTGATGGACCAGCTTCTGCATGCTCAGGAACAGGCCGAGCAGGGCTATGCCGAGGCGCGGCGCGCCGAAGCGCAGGCCGCCGAACTTCGCGACAGGCTCGAACTGTCCGACCAGGAAAGCAGCCAGCTGCGCGAAGAGGTCCGGCGTCTCGGCGAGGATTTGGCGAAGAGCAACGAACAGACGGCGCGCCTGCAGAACGACGTGCAATCCGCTCGAGCAGAGGCCGCTGAGCTTCGCGACAAGGTCGAACTGTCCGACGAGGAAAACAGCCAGCTGCGCGCAGAGGTTCGGCGTCTCGGCGAGGATTTGGCGAAGAGCAACGAACAGACGGCGCGCCTGCAGAACGACGTGCAATCCGCTCGAGCAGAGGCCGCTGAGCTTCGCGACAAGGTCGAACTGTCCGACGAGGAAAACAGCCAGCTGCGCGCAGAGGTTCGGCGTCTCGGCGAGGATTTGGCGAAGAGCAACGAACAGACGGCGCGCCTGCAGAACGACGTGCAATCCGCTCGAGCAGAGGCCGCTGAGCTTCGCGACAAGGTCGAACTGTCCGACGAGGAAAACAGCCAGCTGCGCGCAGAGGTTCGGCGTCTCGGCGAGGATTTGGCGAAGAGCAACGAACAGACGGCGCGCCTGCAGAACGACGTGCAATCCGCTCGAGCAGAGGCCGCTGAGCTTCGCGACAAGGTCGAACTGTCCGACGAGGAAAACAGCCAGCTGCGCGCAGAGGTTCGGCGTCTCGGCGAGGATTTGGCGAAGAGCAACGAACAGACGGCGCGCCTGCAGAACGACGTGCAATCCGCTCGAGCAGAGGCCGCTGAGCTTCGCGACAAGGTCGAACTGTCCGACGAGGAAAACAGCCAGCTGCGCGAAGAACTCAGGGAGACGAACGAAAAGCTCGCGGAGAGCGGCGACGACTTGGCGAAGAGCGAAGAGGACCGCCGACGCCTCGAGCGGATCAACGAGCAGCTGAACCAGGGCCTGGAGAGCCATCAGGTCCAGTTGCGCGACGCGGAACGGGAGAAGGCGCAGCTTCTGGATCAGCTGCAACAGCTGCATGACCTGCGCGAGGAGCTCGAGGCGCATTTCTTCCGGGCAGAAGACGCGGAACGCGAACTCGCCCGACGGGAGAAAGAGCTGTCTCGCCGCCACGCCGAGACCGAGGCGCTCACGCAGAAACGCGAGGCGCTGGAGGCGCGTGTCCGTGACCTCGACTCCAAGATGAAAGCGCAAGCGGCGCAGATTTCGGACAAGGAGCACAGGATCGCTGAACTCCAGTCCGCCCTCGACTTGGCGCGACGCCCTGTCACGTCGGGTCCCTTCGGCTTCATCCGCCGCGCATTCACCCGGGAAGGCGATCGATGAGTGAGGACTGGACGGACAGTATCGCCACGATCGGCTCGACGACGCCGCTCTCCGTCATCCTGCACATCGGGGCGGGAAGCGGGGCCGACCTTAAGGCCTGTCTCGAAACAGGGGCCGGGTCCGTGATCGCCGTGGAGCCGGATCCTGTCTCCCTGGCCGATCTCGAACGCGGCGCCGCAGGAGAAACACGCGTCCGGGTGCTGCCGGTCGCCGTGACAGAGGGACCCGCGCAGAGGGCCGCCTTCCATGTCTACAACATGGCGTGCCTGTCGGGGCTGAAGCCGCCGCAGGGACTCGAGGAGCTTTTGCCCGGGCTGAAGGAAACCGCGCGTCCCGTGGTCAGCACACGGGATGCCGCAGATCTCTTGTCGGAGTGCTTTCCCCAAGCTGCGCGGCAGGACGATTCGCATCCACCCGGGCTTCTGATCATCGATGCGCCGTCGAGCGCCGCGCAGGTTGTCAGGGCGCTGATCTCGGCCGGGCTCACACGGCAGTTTTGGCATATTCTCCTGCGCGCCCCGGAAGAGGCATACTGGCCCCAGAGCGACTCCGCCGAAGGATTGCTGCGCCTTCTCGGGGAGGCCGGGTACCGCGTGCAGGAGCGTGACGACGACGATCCCGACTTTCCGCGGCTGCGACTCGCGCTCGACCCGCTGGCCGAGCATGCCGACAGTCTCGCAAGGCAGAACGCTGCCCTGCAGCAGCGCGTCGAGGAACTGGAAGCCGCCATCGAAGAAAAGGAGATGCGCCTCCAGGCGATGCGCCAGGAGCTGAACCGCTTCGAAGGGCAGATGGATCTGCTGGAGCGCATTCTTCTGCGCGACGACGGCTGAAGAGCGACACGATGGCGAAGAGCCGCAAACGCGAGAAGAAGGTCTCGAAGACCGCCAAGGGCCGAAACGCCGCCCTGGCGAAAGCCGGGAAGCGCTCGAAAGCGACGGCGCGCGGAACGTCTCCTGCCGCGACGGCGGCACGCGATCTTTGGCGCGCGGGCGACTGGCCGGAATTGCAGCGCAGGGCTGCAAAGGGCGTTACGGAGCATGCAGATGACGTCGATCTTCTGCTGCTCTCCGCCGCAAGCGCGTTCCGGGAGCAGGAGGCGAGTGCGTGCCAGGATTTGCTGGCGCGGGCGGCGGAGCTTGGTGCATCAGGACAAGAGCGAAGCCGTCTGCTGTTGTCGGGCCTGCGCGATTCGCTCGGCGCCGCCTGTTGCGCGGCGGGCGACCAGTCCGCGGCGCGCGCTCATTTCGAGGCAGCGCTCCGCCTTTTGGAGCCCGACGGCGTCGCGAGGCTCGACGTCTTCAAGCGTCACATGCGCGAAGCTGCACGGCTCGGCCTCTTGGCAGATGCCGCCGGCATGATCGAGGCCGATCTCGACGCTGCGGCCGAGCAACGCGCTGAAGACGATCCGAAGGTCAGGACCCTGCAAAGCGAACTCGAGTTGCTCCGGCACGAACTGTCGATCGCCCTTCGGCGCGGTCAGATCGGCACGCGACCCGAGCCGCAGCCGGAACGAGAAGACGCACATGCCATCGAGACCGACGAGGTGCGCCGGCGCGCGACCTCTCAACTCGGGCAGGAACTGTGGGTTCTCGAACGCACAGGCTACAAGCGCGGTGGTTTCTTCGTGGAGTTCGGCGCGACGGACGGCGTTCTGTTAAGCAATACCTACATGCTCGAGACGGATTTCGCATGGGACGGGATCTGTGCCGAACCCAATCCCGCGTTCCTGGCGGACCTGCGCGCGAACCGTCGATGCCGCATCTCCGAGGCCTGCATTTCGGACCGAACGGGCAAGCGGGTCGAATTCATCTTTGCGGATGCCTATGGGGGCTTCACGCAACACGCGGAGAGCGATCAGCACGCCAACAAGCGCGAGGCGTACCGCCGGCAGGGTGCGACGGCCGAGCTGACGACGATCTCGCTGCACGACTTTCTGCTGTCAGAGGGAGCGCCGCGCAGGATCGACTATCTCAGCATCGACACGGAAGGCAGCGAATACGAAATCCTGGCGGCCTTCCCCTTCGACGAATGGGATATCCGGCTCATCACGGTCGAGCACAACTTCACGGACCAGAGACGGCAGATCTTCGATCTGCTCTCGCGCCACGGCTACGCGCGAACCGAAGCGCAGTGGGACGACTGGTACGAGAAGACATAGAATGGCATCGGTTCGAGGGGATCGCCGGCCCCTGTAGCGCGTCCAGCGTTTCAGGACATGACGCCCCGCCCGCGCGGCCCGGCACGTGAGTGGCGCAATCAGGGCGCTAACAACCTGTCGAATCCGAACGCCTCGCCGGTCGGCCACCTCTTTCGCGGAACCGTTGTTCAGAAGTCGAGGTTCGCCACGCTCAGCGCATTTTCCTGGATGAACTCGCGGCGCGGCTCGACCACGTCGCCCATCAGCTTGGTGAAGAGGTCGTCCGCCTCGGCCATGTCCTCGACCCGCACCTGGAGGAGCGTGCGCGCCTCGGGATCCAGCGTCGTTTCCCAGAGCTGGTCGGGATTCATCTCACCCAGCCCCTTGTAGCGCTGCAGCGACAGGCCCTTCTCACCCTCGTCGAGGATGGCCTGCAGCAGGCCGAGCGGGCCATAGATATCGGAATACCGCTCCTTGCGCATCAGGCGGGCCGGCGCGCGGTAGATCTCCTGGAGCGGCTGCGTCATGCCGCCGAGCTTGCGCGCCTCACCGGAGCGCAGCGCCTGTCCGTCGATGATCCGCACCTCCTCGACCCCGCGCACCACGCGCGAGAGGCGCAGGCCCTTGTCCTGCGTCGGGCGGCCCTGCCAGCCGCGCTCGTATTCCTCCGCGATGAGATCCAGCCGCTCGGCCACGCGGTTCGCCACGCCCTGAAGGTCGGCGTCGGCCTGCCCCTCCTCGAAGGCGCCGGCGATGGCGGCCTGTTCGAGGATGTGACGGGGGTAGTGCGTCGGGAAGGCGTCGAGGATGCGGCGCACCTGCCGCGCCTCCTGCACCACGCGCTGCAGGTCGGGGCCCGCGATCTCTTCGCCGCTGCCGAGCCGCAGGGTCGCGCCCTCGGTGCCCTGGTCGATCAGGAAGTCGGTCAGCGCCGCCTCGTCCTTGAGATAGACCTCGGACTTGCCGCGCCCGACCTTGTAGAGCGGCGGCTGCGCGATGAAGAGATGCCCGTGCTCGATGAGCTCGGGCATCTGGCGGTAGAAGAACGTCAGGAGCAGCGTGCGGATGTGCGCGCCGTCCACGTCGGCGTCCGTCATGATGACGATCTTGTTGTAGCGCAGCTTCGAAAGGTCGAACTCGTCGCGCCCGATGCCGGTGCCGAGCGCCATCACGAGGTTGCCGATCTCCTGGCTCGAGAGCATCCGGTCGAAGCGCGCGCGCTCCACGTTCAGGATCTTGCCCCGGAGCGGCAGCACCGCCTGCGTGCGCCGGTCGCGGCCGGTCTGCGCGCTGCCCCCGGCGCTGTCGCCCTCGACGAGGAAGAGCTCGGTCTTTTTCGGGTCCTTCTCGGAGCAGTCCTTGAGCTTCCCGGCGAGGTAGTTGACGTCCATCGCCGACTTGCGCCGCGTCAGCTCGCGCGCCTTGCGCGCAGCCTCCCGCGCGAGCGCGGCCTCGACGATCTTGCCGACGATGGTCTTGGCCTCGGCGGGGTGCTCCTCGAACCAGAGGGCGAGGCGCTCGTTCATCAGGCTCTCGACCGCCGGCCGGACCTCGGAGCTCACCAGCTTGTCCTTGGTCTGCGACGAGAATTTCGGGTCCGGCACCTTGACCGAAAGCACGCAGGTCAGCCCCTCGCGCGCGTCGTCGCCGGTGAAGGTCACCTTCTCGCGCTTGGCGATGCCGCTGTCGGCGGCGTAGCGCGTCAGCGTCCGCGTCAGCGCGCCGCGGAAGCCGGCGAGGTGCGTGCCCCCGTCGCGCTGGGGGATGTTGTTGGTGAAGGGCAGGACCGTTTCGTGGAAGCTGTCGTTCCACCACATGGCGATCTCGACGCCGATGCCATCGCGCTCGCCATCGATGTAGATCGGCTCGGACATCAGCGGATGCTTGTGCCGGTCCAGATACTTGACGAACTCGCGCACGCCCCCCTCGTAGCAGAGCTCGCTGCGCAGCGGCTCGGCGGGACGCTCGTCCTCGAGAATGATGCGCACGCCGGAGTTGAGGAAGGCGAGCTCGCGCAGCCGCCGCTCCAGCGTCTCGAAGGAATAGTCGAGATCCGAGAAGGTATCGAGCGAGGCAAGGAAGCGCACCTCGGTGCCCTGCTTGCCCTCCGCGTCGCCGACCTCGCGCAGGTGCTCCACCGTCTCGCCACGCTCGAAGCGGGCGTAATGCGCCTTGCCATTGCGCCAGATCCTGAGCTCCAGCCAGTCGCTGAGCGCGTTGACGACCGAGACGCCCACGCCGTGCAGGCCGCCGGAAACCTTGTAGGAATTCTGGTCGAACTTCCCGCCGGCATGCAGCTGCGTCATGATGACCTCGGCGGCCGAGACGCCCTCTTCCTGATGGATTTCCACCGGGATCCCGCGGCCGTTGTCGGTGACCGAGACCGAGCTGTCGGCGTGGATCTTCACGTGGACGTAGTCCGCATGGCCCGCCAGCGCTTCGTCGATGCCGTTGTCCACGACCTCGTAGACCATGTGATGCAGGCCCGAGCCGTCATCGGTGTCGCCGATGTACATGCCCGGCCGCTTGCGCACGGCCTCCAGTCCCTTGAGAACCTTGATGGATTCAGCGCCGTATTCGTGCGGCGCCGGCGCGTCTGCGGCCATGCCCGTGAACCTCTTCGTTTGTGCCGGGTTTATAGGCGCTCGGGCGGGCAATGTCACGCGCACCGCAGGGCTACCAGACGGGTATCGCGAGCCCCACGGCGATCAGCAGCGCACCTGCCACAAGATTGGTTCGCCGCAGCGCCGCGGGCGAGCTCAGCCGCCGCTTCGCCCGGTCCACCAGAAGCGCGACGGCAAGGTTGCACAGCAACGGCACGATCATCGAGATGAAGACGATCACGGCGATGTCGGCCGCGGTCACGCGCGACAGATCGAAGAACCCGGGCAGCACGCCCATGTAGAACAGGATCGCCTTGGGGTTGCCCAGGATCGCGGCGAGCCCGGCGAAGAACCCCGCCCAGACGCCCGGCCGCGTGAGCCGGCTGTCCGCCCCGATCGCGCGGCCCGCGTTGCGGATCACGACGATCCCCAACCAGACGAAGACCACCGCGGCCACGAGCCTCAGCGCCGTCATCGCGCCCGCATAGCTCGAGATCACCCAGGCGAGACCCAGGAGCGCCAGCAGGGACCAGAGGGCGTCGCCGATCACCACGCCCGCGGCGAGCGGCCAGGCGGCGCGAACGCCGCCCGCAAGGGTCCGCGCCGTCAGCGCCATCCACACCGGCCCCGGCGTCAGGAAGAGCGCGAAGACCGCGGCGGCGTAGAGCGCGAGATCGGACGGCGAGAGGGTCATGATCCTCCATCGCCCGGCCTCAGAGCGGGCGCAAGTGCGACTCGCCCCCCGCCTCCGTCACCTCAATCCGCTGCGCGCGGTCGCCCAGCGCCTCGAAGAGGTCCGGCCCCGTGCCGGTCATCCAGGCCTGCGCGCCCAGCGCGCAGACCTCGTCATACAGTGCGGCCCGGCGGCCGGCGTCCAGATGCGCCGCCACCTCGTCGAGCAGCAGGATGGGCGCCGCTCCGATCTCGCCGGCCAGAGCGCGGGCGTTGGCGAGCACCAGCGAGATGAGAAGCGCCTTCTGCTCGCCCGTCGAGCACTCCGCCGCGGGCATACCCTTCTCGGCGTAGGTCGCGGCCAGGTCGGCGCGGTGCGGCCCGATCAACGTCCGCCCGGCAGCCAGGTCGCGCCGCCGCCCCTCGGCGAGCCCGGTCGCCAGGGCCTCTTCCACCTCCGGCATCTCTTCTGGGTATCGCACGCCCAGTTCCGCGGCCGGAAAGGCGGTCTCCGCCGCAGCCTGCGCCGCCTCCACCCGGTCGAGCGCCGCACGCCGCCCCGCCGCGATCGCCGCTCCGGCCCGCGCCATCTGCGACTCGAGTGCGGCATACCAGGCCGGGTCGCGCAGATCCTCCTTCAAGAGCCGGTTGCGCTCGCGCATCGCCTTCTCGTAGGCGAGCGCCGCCTCCCCGTGCTCGGGAAAGAAGCTCAGCGCGATCCGGTCGAGGAACCGCCGGCGCCCGTCCGCGCCTTCCGTCCACAGCCGGTCCATCGCCGGCGTCAGCCAAATCACACGCGCGAGCCGCCCCAGCGCCAGCTGCGGCGCGCTCTTGCCGTCGACCCGCAGCTCCCGCGCGCCGCCCGCCTCGCACCGCATCTCGATCTCGTGCGCGTGGCCGAGACTCTGCAGCACGCCCACGACCTTCCAGCCCAGCGCCTCCGGTTTCCGCGACATCTCCTGCACGGCGGCACGCCGCATCCCCCGCCCCGGCGAGAAAAGCGAGACCGCTTCGAGCAGATTCGTCTTGCCCGCCCCGTTCGGCCCGAAGATGGCGATCGGCCGTCCGTCGGCCGCGACCTCCGCGCGCCGGTGCGAGCGGAAATGCGAGAGCGCCAGATGGGACAGATAGAGGCCCGGCACCCCCGGTCCTTCCTCTTGCAAGAAATCCCCCCGCCGGAGGCAGCCGCGTCAGCGGCTCAGACGGCGGCTCACACCCGCATCGGCATCACGACATAGATCGCCGAGGCGTCGTCGCCCTCGCGCATCAGCGTGGGATCGCCGGAGGAGTTGAAGAGAAAGACCGCGTTCTCGCGATCTACCTGGCTCGCGATCTCCAGCAGATACTTCGCGTTGAAGCCGATCTCGAGCCGTTCGTCCTGATAGGCCACGGCCAGTTCCTCTTCGGCGGCGCCGCTGTCGGGGGCGTTGACCGAGAGGACCAGCCGATCGTCCTCCATCTGCATCTTCACTGCGCGCGAGCGCTCGGAACTCACCGTCGCCACGCGATCCACGGCCTTGGCGAAATCGGCTGCGTCGACCTCGAGCCGCCGGGTGTTACCCTGTGGAATGACCCGGGCGTAGTCGGGGAAGGTGCCGTCGATCACCTTCGAGGTCAGGGTGATGTCGGGTGTAGCGAAACGCACCTTGGTCTCGCTGACCGAGACCGCGATCTGCGCCTCGTCGTCGTCGAGCAGCTTGCGCAGCTCGCCCACGGTCTTGCGCGGCACGATGACGCCCGGCATCTCCTCGGCGCCCTCGGGCAGGGCGGCGTCGATCCGGGCCAGGCGATGGCCGTCGGTCGCGACGCAACGCAGCACGCGGCCTTCCTCGCCCTCGGCCACATGCATGTACACGCCGTTGAGGTAGTAGCGCGTCTCCTCGGTCGAGATCGCGAACTTCGACTTGTCGAAGAGCCGACGGAGCACCGGCGCGGGTGCTGCGAAATTCGCCGTGTATTCCGAGGAGGCCATCACCGGGAAGTCCTCCTTGGGCAGGGTGGCGAGCGAGAAATGCGACCGCCCCGCCGTCACCGACAGCCGGCCCGAGGCGCCGTCGTCGGCCAGGGTGACCAGCGCGCCGTCGGGCAGCTTGCGCACGATCTCGTGCAGGGTCACGGCGCTGACGGTGGTGCCGCCGGCGCGTTCGACCTGCGCCGGGGCCCGGTCCACGACCTCGATGTCGAGATCCGTGGCTCGGAACCGGACGTCGGAGCCCTCCGCCTCGATCAGCACGTTGGCGAGGATCGGGATCGTGTTGCGCCGTTCCACGACCGACTGCGCCTGCGCCACGGCCTTCAGAAGCGCGCCGCGCTCGATGCTGATCTTCATTCGTCTGTCCCTCCGTTCCGGCCGGAGGCACACCCTAGCCGGTTGCCCCTGCCGCACAAGAGTTTTGCGGTTTTGTCGGCCGGATCGCGGCACCCGTCAAGAGCGCCGCCCGGAGCGATGACGCGCCAGAATGCGCGAGACCGGATCGCGCGGCGCTCAGGCCTCCAGCGCACGCCGCAGGATCTCGAGATCCTCGGCGATCTGGTTGTCCTTCGCGCGCAACTCCTCGATGCGTTTCACGCCATGCATGACGGTGGTGTGATCGCGGCCGCCGAAGCTGCGCCCGATCTCGGGCAGCGAGCGCGCGGTGAGCTGCTTGGCCAGGAACATCGCCACCTGCCGCGGCCGCGCCAGGCTGCGCATCCGCTTGGGCCCGATGAGGTCGGACAGCCGGATGTTATAGTGCTCGCTCACCTTGCGCTGGATTTCCTCGACGGTGATCTTGCGCTCCGACGCCCGCAGGATGTCGGCGAGGCAATCCTGCGCGAGATCCATGTCGATCGGCCGATCCACCAGCGAGGCGAAGGCGAAGAGCCGCGTGAGCGCGCCCTCGAGCACGCGCACGTTGTTGGAGATGCGATGCGCGAGGAACTCGAGCACACCCTCGTCGAGATGAAGATCGGGATAGATGGCGCGGTGCTGCTCGACCTTGGACTGAAGGATTCCGAGGCGCAGTTCGTAATCGGTCGGATGCAGATCGACGACGAGGCCGCACTGCAGACGGCTCTTGATCCGGTCCTCGAGATCCTTGATCTCGCCCGGGGAGCGGTCGGCCGAGATGATGATCTGCTTCTGCCCGTCCACCAGCGCGTTGAACGTATGGAAGAACTCTTCCTGCGTGCTGTCCTTGCCGGCGATGAACTGAACGTCGTCCACCATCAGCACGTCGACCGAGCGGAAGAGCTCCTTGAAGTCGAGCATCCGCCGCTCGCGCAGCGCCTGGATGAAACGATACATGAACTGCTCTGCCGAGAGGTAGAGCACGTTGAGCTCCGGCCGCTTCTCGCGCAGCTCCCAGGCGATGGCGTGCATCAGGTGCGTCTTGCCCAGGCCCACCCCGCCATAGAGGAAGAGTGGATTGAAGGTGACGGGGCCGCCCTCGGCGACGCGGCGCGCAGCGGCGTGGGCGAGTTCGTTGGGCTTGCCCACCACGAAGGTCTCGAAGCGGAAGCGTGCATCCAGCGGCGCGCCGGGCAGGTTCCCGTTTCGGGGCGCGTCGTCCGTCTCCGCCTTCGCCGGCTCAGGCTCGGGCGCGGGGCGCGTCGGCCGTTCCTCCACATGCCGCGGGACGGTGAAATGGATGCGCCGCACGTCCGATCCCGTCGCCGCGATCTGATGCAGCAGCAGGTCCCCGAAATTGTCCGACACGTAGCTGCCCATGAAGTTCGTGGGCACATGGAAGGTCGCCACCCCGTCGGACACCCCCGCGAAGGCGAGTGGCTTTATCCAGTTGAGATAATTGTTCTTCCCGACGGTGCGCTCGAGCGTTGCCTGCAGCTGTCCCCATTCTTCCTTCGTCATAGCGTCCCAACCATGCCCCATGCTTCGCCTCCATCGATGCCGCCACGGATCGCCCAAACCGCGTGTGGCACGCGTACGACCAACCACCCGGGAAACACCGCGGCGCGGCGCCGGACACGCTTCGCATGCACGAAACGCAGCCCGGGTCCGGAGCATCGGACCCGTTGCGTCACATGCGGCACGCGCGGCGTGCACCAATGGACTGGCTCGACAGGAGCGCCAGGCTCCCTGACCGCAGACCGCGGCTTACCCTTCAACGGGCACACGACCGATCCCGTCCCCACTGGATCGCTGCCGTGAAGCCTGTCCCCCCAAGGCGATGTGACTCGCAGGCATGAAGTTACCAATCGCCTAAGAGCCGCGGCAACTGAACTTGTCGCTTGACTCGGATTCCCGACAGAAAGAATCCCCGCGCCTTTGCCCCGCCCCGCGACACGAAAAAGAGCGCTCCGGGCGGAGCGCTCTTTTCGCTTCAGACGCTTGTCGGGCAGTAACGCGGCGTCAGCCGAGCGCCTTGACGCGTTTTGCCAGGCGGGACACTTTTCGCGCAGCGGTGTTCTTGTGCAACACTCCCTTGGTGACGCCGCGCATCAGCTCGGGTTGTGCAGCGCGCAGGGCCTCGGTCGCGGCCGCCTTATCGCCCGATGCGATGGCCTCCTCGACCTTGCGCAGGAAGGTCCGGATACGAGAGCGCCGGGCGCGGTTGATGTCGAAGCGCTTGGCGTTCTGACGCGCGCGCTTCTTGGACTGGGGCGTGTTCGCCATGAGGTTCGGTTCCTTCGGGTTCGTCGTGCTTCGCAAACTCTGGACCACGCGACGCGCCCGCCGTCCTCCGGGACGGACCGACTCTTGCCTGAGCGGGCATCACGCGCATGTCGCGCGCGGCTATAGCGCAGCGCGCGCGCGATGAAAAGCCCCGCGAGCCCGGCGTCACCGGTCGCGGAACTGCGCCTCGCGCTTCTCGAGGAAGGCGGCCATCCCCTCCTTCTGATCCTCGGTGGAGAACAGCGCGTGGAACAGCCGCCGCTCGAACCGTATCCCTTCGGCAAGCGAGGTCTCTTCGGCGCGATTGACCGCTTCCTTCACGGCCATCGTGGTGAGCATCGAGCGCTCCGCGATCTTCTGCGCGGCGCTCTGCGCCTCTTCCATCAGGTTCTTGGCCGGCACCACGCGGCTGACGAGTCCCGCGCGCTCGGCTTCCTGGGCGTCCATGAACCGCCCGGTGAGGTGCATGTCCATGCTCTTGGCCTTGCCGACCAGGCGCGTCAGCCTCTGCGTGCCGCCGATCCCGGCGATGACGCCCAGGTTGATCTCGGGTTGGCCGAACTTCGCGGTGTCGGCCGCTATGATGAAGTCGCACATCATCGCCAGCTCGCAGCCGCCGCCCAGCGCGTAGCCCGCCACCGCCGCGATGATCGGCTTGCGCACGCGGGCGATGGCGTCATGCTCCGACCCGAAGAAGTCCGAGAGATACATGTCGACGAAGCTCTTCTGCGACATCTCCTTGATGTCGGCGCCGGCGGCGAAGGCCTTGGACGACCCCGTGAGGATGACACAACGCACCTTGTCGTTGGCGTCCGCCTCGCGCAGCGCTTGAGTCAGCTCGCCGAGCAGCCGCGAGTTGAGGGCGTTGAGGGCGTCGGGGCGGTTGAGCTTGATGGTTGCGACGTGGTCTTCGTGTTCCACGACGATCGTCTCGTAGGCCATGAACCCGGCTCCGATGGTGTCGGTCAGGGGCTCTTGCTAGCACTCTCGCGACCCGGTTCAAGCTATCTTTGACACGCCGGGCAGTAGAAACTCGAGCGTCCCGACTGCACGATCCGGCGCACGGTGCCCTCGCAGCCGGCGCGGCGACACGGCGCGCCGGCGCGACCGTAGACATCGAACGCGTGCTGAAAATAGCCCAACTCGCCGTCCGCCTGCCGGTAGTCGCGCAGCGAGGAACCTCCGGCGGCGATGGCGTCGTCGAGCACGGCGCGGATCGCCGGCACCAGCCCCGCGAGACGCCGCGACGCCACGCGATGCGCCCGCCGGACGGGCGATATACCGGCGCGAAAGAGCGCCTCGCAGACATAGATGTTGCCCAGCCCGGCCACGACCTTCTGATCGAGCAGCGCCGCCTTCATCGGCATCCGCCGGCCCCGCAACCGGGCGACGAGGTAGTCTTCGCTGAACGCATTGCCCAGCGGCTCCGGCCCCAATCCGGCCAGAAGCTTGTGCCGCTCCACCTCGGCGGTGGGCATCAGGTCCATCGCCCCGAACCTGCGCGGATCGTTGAAGGTGATCCGCGCCCCGCCCTCCATCTCGACGAGGACGTGGTCATGCGCCGAGGGCGCGGGATGTGCATGCACGAAGTCCCCCAGGATCCGCCCGGAAACCAGCATCCGCCCGGACATGCCCAGGTGCATGAGCCAGGTCTCGCCGGTGTCGAGCTCCGCGAGAATGTACTTCGACCGGCGGCCCAGCCGCTCGACGCGCGCGCCGGTCAGCCGCTCCGCCATCCGCTCGGGGAGCGGCCAGCGCAGGTCGGGCCGGCGCACCTCTGCCGACAGGATTCGGCGGCCCTCCATCACGGGGGCGAGGCCCCGCCGGACCGTTTCGACCTCGGGCAGTTCCGGCATCGATGCTCCTTCACGGGTCGGATCGCCGCACGGCGGCGCATTGCAGGCCCCCGCGGGCGCCCTATAAGAAGGCGCGGACACAGGCACGGCAAGGGCCCATGACCGACGAGAGTCCCGAAAGCGCAGGCGCGACCACCCACTTCGGCTTCGAGACCGTGCCCGAGGCCGAGAAGGCGGGCCGCGTGCGGGGCGTCTTCACGTCGGTCGCGGCGCGCTACGACCTGATGAACGACCTGATGTCCGCCGGCGTCCATCGTCTATGGAAAGACGCGATGATGGACTGGCTCGCGCCGCGGCCGGGCCAGCATCTGCTGGACGTGGCGGGCGGCACCGGCGACATCTCCTTCCGCTTCCTGCGCCGGGCGGGCGATGCGCGCGCCACCGTGCTGGATCTTACCGAATCGATGCTCGCCGAGGGCCGGCGCCGCGCCGAAGCCGAGCACCTGGCCGACCGGCTCGACTGGGTCGTGGGCGACGCGATGGCCCTGCCCTTTCCCGACGCGAGCTTCGACGCCTACACGATCAGCTTCGGCATCCGCAACGTCACCCGGCCCGAGGCCGCGCTGGCAGAGGCGTTCCGCGTTCTCAAGCCCGGCGGGCGGCTGATGGTGCTGGAATTCTCGCAGCTGGCCGTGCCCGCGCTGCAATGGGCCTACGACCGCTATTCCTTCAACGTGATCCCCTGGCTGGGCGAAATCGTGACGCGGGACCGCGCAAGCTATCAGTATCTCGTCGAATCGATCCGGCGGTTCCCGGATCAGGAGCGGTTCCTCGACATGATCCGGGCGGCCGGCTTCGAACAGGCGAAGTACCGCAACCTGACGATGGGCGTCGCCGCGCTGCATTCCGGCTGGAAGCTCTGAGGTGCGTGGCCCGCACAACATCTGGCGGCTGATTCGCACCGGCGCCACCTTCGAGCGCACCGGCGCGATGCGCGCGGTGCTCGACGCCATGGAGGCGCCGCGCCCCCTGCGCGTCGCGGCGCGTGTGCTGGGCTGGCCCTTCACCTGGCTGGGCTACCGGGGCGATCCCTCGATGCCGCCCATCACCCGCGCGCTCACCGCGCTTGGGCCGGCCTACATCAAGTTCGGCCAGGTGCTCTCGACCCGGCCTGACGTCGTCGGTCAGGATCTGGCCGACCAGCTGCGCGTGCTGCAGGACCGGTTGCCGCCGTTTTCCGTGGACGCGGCCAAGAGCACCATCCGCGAGGAGCTTTCCGTCGAGCCCGACAGCGTTTTCGAGGAGTTCGGCCCGCCGGTCGCCGCGGCCTCGATCGCGCAGGTGCACAGGGCGCGCCTCGCCACGACCGGCGAACAGGTCGCGGTCAAGGTGCTGCGGCCGGGGATCGAGCGCGCCTTTCGCCGCGACATAGACGCCTTCTATTTCGCCGCCCGTCTGGTCGAGCTGCTCTCGCCCGCCTCGCGGCGGCTCAAGCCGATGGACGTGATCGGCCATTTCGAGGGCGTCGTCTTGGGCGAGCTCGACCTGCGGCTCGAGAGCGCGGCCGCTTCCGAATTCGCTGCCAACACGAAGGACGATCGGGGCTTCCGCGTGCCGCGCATCGTCTGGCCGCTCTCGGGACGGCGGGTGATGACGCTCGGCTGGGCCGAGGGCGTGCCCCTGGGCGACAATGCCGCGCTCGATGCGGCCGGGCACGACCGTCGCGCGCTCTCCGAACGGGTGCTGCAGCTGTTCCTGCGGCATGCGCTGCGCGACGGATTCTTTCACGGCGACATGCACCAGGGGAACATGAAGGTGGCCCCGAATGGCGACATCATCGCCTACGACTTCGGCATCATGGGCTACATCGACCCCTATACGCGCCGGGTCTATGCCGAGATCCTCTACGGCTTCATCCGCCGCGACTACCTGCGCGTGGCCGAGGTGCACTTCGAGGCCGGTTACGTTCCGCCCGACCGCGACGTGCACGAGTTCGCCCGCGCCCTGCGCTCGGTCGGCGAGCCGATCTTCGGCATGGACGCGACGCGCATCTCGATGGGGCGGCTTCTGGCCTATCTCTTCGAGGTCACGGAACGTTTCGGCATGGAGACGCGCACCGAACTGATCCTGCTGCAACGCACGATGGTTGTCGTCGAGGGAGTGTCCCGGTCGCTCAACCCGCACATGAACATCTGGGAGGTCGCGCGGCCGGTGGTCGAAGACTACATAAAGGAAAGCATCGGGCCGCGCGCCGTGGTCAACGATCTGATCGAGGCCGCGCGCGTCCTGTCGCGTTTCGGTCCGCGCCTGCCGCAGCTGATCGAAGAAGCGCTGATCCGACAGGCCGACACGCCGAAAGACGAGCACGGGCCGTCGGTCTGGCGCCGTGGTGCCTGGACCGCCGCGGGCGCCGCCGGCGGCGCCGGGCTCGCGCTTCTCGTGATCGCGCTGGTTTGACGGCTGCCCACAGAGCCCCTCCGCCGGCGGAACCCGCCGCGAAAATGAAAAGGGCGACCCGAAGGCCGCCCCAAAACCTCAACGTGCCCGACTCGGGTCAGGTATCGTCGTTCGCGGCAACTGCAACCACGGCAGCGACGCCGCCGATCACCGCCCACACCGGAACGGTCGGCACGGCCTGCGACGAAACCACCGGGTTCTGCGCTTTGGTGAACGGATCGGCCGACTCGGCGAAGGCCGGCGCAGCGGCGGCTGCGGCGAGTGCCGCGGCGGCAGCGAAGGTCGTGAACGTCTTCATGATGCTCTCCTGACTTACGATCTCGGGCGCGCGGCCCTTGGGGATGAGTTAGCGTGTAACGCAGCGTCGTTCAAATGTCCACGCTGCGATACGCAGACCCGGGGGCAGATGGTGGTGCGACTCGGACATTTTGGCAACAACTTGCTGAATGTTGCCTGGAAATAATGCACCCGGCCCGTCTGCCCTACCCGGCTTGCCCGGTCCGCACAGCGGTCACGCTGCTGGCCGCCACGGTGAAGCCGCTCTCCAGCAGGAGTTCCACCTGCCCGGCCGGGTCGACGCGCACCTCGGCGACCGAGGCGTAGCTTTGCGCAGGCGTTTCTCCGAGCACTTCGCCGCCGGAGAGCCAACGCGCCGAAATCTCGTAGACACCGTCGGGAAGCGCCCCCGTCGGCGACGCGGCGCCCTCCCAGACGACGCGCTCCGTTCCAGGCGCCAAAGGTATCTCCTGCACGACGCGACCCGCTTCGTCGCGCACGAGCAGGAGCCCCCGGTCGGCCGCCGGATCCGGTGACAGCACCAGCTCGGCCGGCTCGCCATCGAAGGCGACAGGCGATGCGCTGCGCGCCTCCATCCCGATCCATCCCGCGTAGTCTGCAAGACCGCGCGGCGCCCCGGACTGTTCCGCCAGGCCGGACAGAAGCTGATTGGTGAGCACCTGCTGTTCGACTCCGGAGAAGGTCGCCAGTTGCACCGCGAAATCCGATGACTCGATCGGATTGAGCGGATCCTGGTTGCGCATCTGGGTCGTCAGCATCTTCAGAAAGGTCTCGAAGTCGGCGCTGGTCTCGGATGCTCCTCCGAACGCCCCAGGCGTGGTGCTGGCCGGCGTGCGGCCTTCCGGCGACGCGGCAGCGGCCTTCGCCGGCGCGGTGCGGGTCTCGGTCGGGATGGCAGCGGTCGGAAGCGTCATTCGGTGATCCTTTTCGGCTTCGAGATGCGTTCGGGACACAGTCCCCTGGCGGATCAGAGGCGCAGGTCGAGGCCGCCGGCCGCAGGGGGCCGGGCAGCCCGCACATGATTGGATTCGGACAAGTCAGTCTCCGTCGCCCCTTCGACTGCCCGCGCCGACGAAGGATCCTCGCCGCCACGACCGCCCGAGCTGGCGCCATCCGAGCCTATGTCGATGGCCACCGATGCATAGCCCAGGCGCCGGAACTCTTCGGTGAGTTGATCGAGGTGACGCCGCAAGAGATCGAGCGTCTCCGGCCGCTCGGCCTGTATCTGGACCGTCACGCTCGTATCCCCGGTCACGATCCCCAGGCGGAGGCGACCGAGCTCCTCCGGCTCGAGCGCGATGTCCGTCACCCGATCCGGCGAGCGGGCCGCTGCCTCGGCGACCTGTTGCGCGAGCCGCGCGGCGCCGTCCCCGGTGCGCGGCGGCGGCGCGTCCGGCAGCGCAGCGGCCGCGGGATCGTTGGGCGCACCCGCCGGCAGCGCGAACAGCGGGGCCTCCGTATCCCGCGGGCTTGCACCCTCGAACACCGGTCCCGACGCAAGTGCAACGGGCGCCGGTGCGATGGGCGGCGTGCCGCCGCCGGCTTTCAGCGCCGTATCCGGAGTCGGAGCGCCCGACACGGGACGCGCCGTCGGAACGAAGCGCGCAGGCGCGCCGGAAGGCAGCCTTCCGGCGCCCGACATCTCGGGCAGGAAGGGAGCAGCATCGCTCGCACCGGTCGATGCCTTCGGAAACGATGGCGATCCGGCGATGGACGGATGCGCATGCTCCGCATTGGCAAGATGCCCGGCTATGCGTGGCGGACCGCGGTGGCCTTCATGCGCGCGCACCGCCACGCTTTCTCCTCTCCCAAGCGAAGCAGACGCCAGTGGCGAACCGGTCGCTCGGGCCGCCGCGAGAGGCATCGCGTCGGGCGAGGCGGGCGCGTGGAACGCGGTTCGAGCCAGGATAAGAGGCGCTGTTCCGTCGGGATTCTGCGCGCCAGTCGCGCGGCCGGAGGGCAGCTGGCGGCTCTCGCTCGCTGTTGCAGGCCATCCATCCGCGCGCAGGAACTGGCCGCCTCGGCGCGGGTCGGCGGCAACCCCGGCTCCACCACGCGGCGCAGGCCAGCCCGCCTGTTCGTGCGGGACACCGTCGGTCACAAGCTGACGCGAAGAGCTTTCCGGCCGGCCCGGGGCCATGTCATTCAAGGCGTTCGACTGCGGCGCAGGTTCGGCTGCCACCGGGAAGGGCCCCTCGGCGCCACCTTCCGCGTTTTCGGACTCCCGGGACACCGCCGCATCCAGCAGTCTCGCGGACGACCCGCCGGACGCTCCCGCGTCTTGCCGCTCCGGTCCCCGGCCGCCACCGTCCGACAGCAGGGCGGGCGCATCCTGCTCCCCGCTCTCCTTGTGCGCCTCCTCACCCGCGTTCTCGACGCCCGATCCCGGGGCGCGCCTCTCCCCTTCGGCGGAAAACAGGTTCTCGAAACCGCGCGCTGGCGCTTGGGCCGCCGCGGCCGCTTCCGAGGGCGGGATGGACCGGGCGGGAACAGGCGTGACATGCATGCGGACCTCGGCGGGTTCTCCTTCTCGATGTCCTGCATAGCCTGTCGAGGGTTACCGGATCTTCACCAGACGGCCGCAGGATGCGGAGAGTTTCATGCAATTGGAGTGATCCCATGTCCCTGCCATCTCCCCTGCCATCGTCCGCCACCGGCCCGCTGCATGCGTCCGCAAGCGGCGCGAGCCTGCGCGGCGCCGCGACCAGGCTGGAAGCCGTCTTTCTAGCCGAAATGCTCGAGGCCGCCGGGGTCGGGCGCACGCCCGAGAGCTTCGGCGGTGGCGCAGGGGAAACCCAGTTCGCCTCTTTCCTGCGCGAGGCACAGGCGCAGGCGATGGCCGAGGCCGGCGGAATCGGCCTGGCCGAGCATCTGTTCCGCGCGCTTTCGCAGGAGACCACCGATGTCTGAGGCCGGCGCCGTGCTCGGCGCGCTCGACCGACTTCTGGAGGAGGAGCGCGCATTGCTGCGGGCCGGCCGGTTGGACGCCCTGTCCGATCTGTCGGTCCGCAAGGAGACGCTCATGGAGCGGCTGACCGAGGTCGGCGTGCCGCCGGAGTCGCGCGAGTCGCTCGCCGGGCGCATCGCCCGCAATCAGGCGCTGCTCGACGGGGCGCTCGCCGGGCTGCGCCAGGTATCGGAGCGGCTCGGCGCCGTTCGCGAACTGCGCCGCGGCCTTGAGACCTACGACCGCGAGGGGCGCCGCACCGCCATGGCGCAACCTGGCGGCGTGCACATGGAAAGGCGTGCGTGAACATTTTCGGAAAAGCCTCGGTATCCAGCCTGGCGCGCTTAGCACTCGGTTAGTAACTGCCTGCCAGTCTGCCACGGCATCCCGCGGGATGGCGTGGCGGAGCGCATCCGCCACATCGGTCAGAACGACTGCGCGAAAGCCCGGGCCCGCCCGGGCCGACAGTTCAGGCGAAATGCGCCACCCAAAGAAGGATCCGAGAAAACCATGTCCAGCATTCTGACCAACAACAGCGCCATGGTCGCGCTGCAGACCCTCAAGTCGATCAACGGCAACCTTGCGAAGACGCAGGGCGAAATCTCGACAGGCAAGTCCGTCGCCTCGGCCAGCGACAACGCTGCGGTCTGGTCGATCTCCAAGCTGATGGAAGCCGACGTCGAGGGTTTCAAGGCGATCTCGGACAGCCTCGCGCTGGGCGAATCGACCCTCGCCGTGGGCAAGCAGGCCGCCGAGACCACCACCGATCTGCTCACCCAGATCAAGGGCAAGGTCGTCGCTGCACAGGAAGAAAACGTCGATCGACAGAAGATCCAGACGGACATCGAGGCGCTGACCAATCAGATCAGCTCGGTCGTGGGCGCGGCGCAGTTCAACGGCAAGAACCTCGTCAACAACTCCGACGAGACGAGCATCCTGTCCTCGCTCGACCGCGCCTCCGACGGCAGCGTCCAGAGCAGCTCGATCAGCTTCAATGGTCAGAACCTGACGCAGACCGCCGGCTCGCTGGGCACCGGCACGGGACTCACAGACCTTTCGTCCAACGTGACTGCCTCCTCGACCACCCTGTCGAGCACCGCCGTGCGTGACGACGGAGCGGGCACCAACGCCGACATCGCGCTGACCGGCGACTTCAGCGGCGATTCGCTGTCCTTCGACATCGGCGGAACGACGGTGAACTTCGCCGCCGGCGACCTCAGCGCGACCGCAGCCACGGCCGCCGGGCAGATCGCCGACGCGATCAACGCCGCGCAGATCGAGGGCATCTCGGTGACCAACAACGCCGGCACGCTCGAATTCGCCTCCACCCGGGCGTTCGAGCAGACGACCGTGAACGTCACGCAGGGCGGCGCCGCGGCCGGCACGCTCGGCGCCACGACGGTGACGCTGGATCAACGCGCCGAGAGCTTCACCTTCTCGGCGGTCAACGTGAACGCAGGAGACGGCTATCAGCTCTCGCTCGCCAACGCCGGCATCAACGCGACCTATGTGGCCAGCGCGGGCGACACGATGGAAGACGTGGCGAAGGGCCTGAAGATTGCCGTCGACTCGGCCAACAACGGCGACATCACGACCAATGTGGCCTACGACGAGACCACGAACCAGTACACGCTGGAGATCGACAACGCCAACGCGACCGACGACACCGTCACCATCACGGCCAACGACGACGCGAACGACAACGCGGTCGCCTCGGGCCGCCTTGCCGGCCTCGAGGGCTTCGACGTGACCACCAAGTCGGGTGCGGAGGCCGCGCTCGCCAACGTCGAGACGCTGATCCAGCGATCGGTGGACGCGGCCGCGGAATTCGGATCGGTCCAGGGGCGCATCGAGACCCAGACCGATTTCGTCAGCAAGCTGACGGACTCGCTGAAATCCGGCATCGGCTCGCTCGTCGACGCCGACATGGAGGAGACCTCGGCGCGACTGCAGGCGCTCCAGGTTCAGCAGCAGCTGGCGACCCAGTCCCTGTCGATCGCCAACCAGGCGCCGCAGCAGCTTCTCGCCCTCTTCCGTTAAGGGCGGCACGCCGGCCCGGGGCATTGCACCCCGGGCCGGCGATCCGCGCCCGATCGTGACAGCAGACGGAGAGCCGCGCCGTGAACGCCACCAGTCTCGCCATGCGCGCCTATGCGCAGACCACCACCGCCACGCATACGCCGCGCGGCACGGAATATCAGGTGATCGCCCGCGTCACCCACCGCATGAAGGCCGCTGCACAGCAGGGCAGCGCAGGCTTCGCCGCGCTTGCGAGCGCCATCGCCGACAACCGCCGTCTATGGACGGCGCTCGCCGTCGACGCCGCGGGCGCCGGCAATGCGCTTCCCGACGACGTGCGCGCACGCATCGTCTTTCTCGCGGAATTCACGCACCTCCACAGCCGCAAGGTGTTGACCGGCGCAGCCTCGCCCGCACCCCTGCTCGAAGTGAACGCGGCGATCCTCCGCGGACTGCGCCAGACCGCGGGGGCCGCATGAGCGGCCTCGTCCTCAAGCTCGGCCCGCGAGAGCGCATCCTGATCAACGGGGCGGTGATAGAGAACGGCGAGCGCCGGGCGCGGCTGTCGATCGTCACACCGGGCGCCCATATCCTGCGCCTTCGCGACGCGATCCACCCCGATGAGGCGACGACGCCGGTGCGGCGCGTCTGCTACGCCGTGCAACTGGTTCTCACGGGCGACGCCGATCCGGAGGAGATGCGGCTCCAGCTGCTACGGCGCATCGAGGAGCTGAGCCGGGCGCTGACCGACCATGACAGCCGGCGCCATCTCGACCTCGCGACCAGCGAACTGCTGTCAGGGCGCTTCTATCAATGCCTCAAGGCATTGCGGGCGCTCATACCCCGCGAGGACCGGCTGCTCGCCGCGCGCCGGCCATGAGCTTTCAGCCCGTTCTGCCGCTCGGCGGTCTTGCAGGTTGGCGTTTCCTGCAACGCACGATGCCTGCACAGCAATCCGCCCTCAACGACAGCCCCCCGATCGCGCGGAATGCAGAGCACTTCCGCGCGCGGATCGGCGAGATCGCGACGCCCGCGGAGCTGGTCGAGGACCGGCGGCTGCTAACCGTGGCGCTGGGCGCCTTCGGGCTGCAGGAAGACATCGACAACCGATTCTTCATCCGCAGAATCCTCGAGGAAGGGACCGCGCGCAACGATGCGCTGGCCAATCGCCTCGCCGACAAGCGTTACGCCGTCTTCGCGCGCGCCTTCGCCTTCGACGCCCCCCAAGGTCCGGCGACGCGAGCGCCGGGGTTCGCCGATGACATCGTCGCGCGCTTCGAGCGCCAGAGCTTCGAGGTCGCTATCGGCCGGCGCGACGAAGACATGCGTCTCGCCCTCTTCGCAGACCGGGAACTCCGGGCGCTGGCCCGCGCTGACAGCACCCCGCGCACCAAGTGGTTTCGCGTGATGGGCACGCCGCCGCTGCGCGCCGTAGTCGAGACCGCGCTCGGGCTTCCCAAAAGCTTCGGGCAGCAGGATCTGGACCGACAGCTGGAGACGTTTCGCGACCGTAGCGCGCGTCTTTTCGGGAGTCCGGACATTGCGGCCTTCGCCGATCCGGAGGTGCGGGAGCGGGTGATCCGCCAGTTCCTGCTGCAAAGCGAAATCGGGCGCGTGCCCGCCACCACGCCGGGTGCCACGGCGCTTGCGCTCCTTGAAAGCGCCGCTTCGGCGGGCCGGTCCGGGGTTTGAAGCGAGGCGTGTCGCAAGATCGCAGCGCGTCGGAAACGGCGCGAAGGCCAACGGCGCCGCGCGCGTCCCAAGCCCGGCTCTGTCCCGCAAGGTGTTCCTCTGCCTGACAACGCCAAGCAGGCCATCACGAAGCTGGGCGCGCCTCGGGCGGATACCCCTTGCGCGCGCTCTGGCAAGGCAGAGCACGGTACGCCACTCTTCGCCGCGCGAGCGTGGCTGGACACAGGGCGGCGACCCGCCAACAAGACTGCCGGGGCGCGACACGATCTGTCGCTGCCAGCCCAGGCGGCAACGAACCGGCCGGGCACCGACTTGGACCACCGCCGCCGCCTGCTATCCGGCCAGGCGGCGGGGCGCCTCTGGCCCTGCGGCGGTTCGCGGCGCGGCCCGCCCCGACGCCTCGGCCCGGCGCAGGATCAGCTGCAGCCGCCGGAAGCTCTGCTCCACGCTTTGGCTTTCCGGTTCGGCGAGAAAGCTCTCTATCTCCGGCCAGACACGCATGGCCTGATCGACGTCAGCATCGTTCCCCTCCGCATAGAGCCCGGCACGAATCATCGTTTCGGCCCCCTCGCGCGCCGCCACGAGCGCCCGCAGCCGCAGGATGGCGGCATTCTCCTCCGCGCTGGCAGCCGCAGGCAGGCTGCGCGAGACCGATCGGGTAAGATCCACGGCAGGAAAGCGCCCTCGCTCCGCGATCGCGCGGTCGAGCACGACGTGCCCGTCGAGCACACCGCGAAGAACGTCGGCCACCGGCTCGTCCATGTCGGAACCCGCCACCAGAACGGAGAAGATCGCGGTGATGTCGCCAGCCTCGCCCGCGCCGGGGCCGGCGCGCTCGGCGAGCGCCATGACCGACTGCCCCAGCGAAGGCGGATAGCCCCGCAGCGCGGGCAGTTCGCCGGCAGCTGCGGCAACCTCGCGGTGGGCTTCGGCGAAGCGCGTCACCGAATCGGCCAGGAGCAGCACGTGCCGGCCTGCATCCCGGAAGTGTTCGGCCACAGCCATCGCCGTCCAGGCGCAGCGCCGCCGCAGAAGCGGCGAACGGTCCGACGTGGCGGCGACCACCACGCTGCGCGACATGCCCTCGGGCCCGAGGCCGCGCTCGACGAAGTCGCGCAACTCGCGCCCGCGTTCGCCGATGAGTGCCAGCACGACGACATCCGCCTCCATCGCACGGGCGAAATGCGCGAGCAGGCTCGACTTGCCCACGCCGGAGCCCGCGAAGAGGCCCAGGCGTTGACCGCGCACCACGGGCAGCGCCGTGTTGAAGAGCGCGAGGCCCGTCTCCAACCGCCGCCCGAAGCCGCGACGGCGGGCCGGATCGGGCGGATCACACCGCAAAGCGCGCGGCTGCGACCCCGGCAGAAGCGGCGCGCCGTCGAGCGGCCGGCCGAAGGGGTCGATCACGCGGCCAAGCCAGCCGTCGCACGGCGCGATCCCGGGCGCGCGCACGAGCGCGACGGGATCGCCCAGAGAGACGCCCTGCGCCTCGCCCTCCGGCAGCATGACGGCCTCCGATTCGGCGAGGCGCAGAACCTCGCCCGCGAGCCGGCCGCCGTCGCGGCGGCGCAGTTCGAGCCGGTCGCCAATGCGGGCAGATTGGCCGAGGCCCCGCACGCGCAGGAGCGCGCCGTCGACCGCAGCCACCCGCCCGAGCGCGCGCACTGCGCCCAGGCCGGCCAACGCGGCGCCGAGCTCTTCCAGACGCCTGTCTTTCATACCGCCGCTCCCCTGTTGTTCCGGGAACGGTTTCTAAAGGAATCGCAGTTAAGCCTTGATTGAACGCGATCGAGGGAGAAGCCCCGATGTTCGACAGGCTGAACGTCTTCCGCACGGCGGAAATGATGGCGGTGCACGCCGGCACGCGGCATGCGGTCGTCGCGCGCAACATGGCGCATGCCGACACCCCGGGCTACCGGCCCGCCGATCTCGCGCCCTTCCGCGAGATGGCGGCGCGCCACGCGCCCGCCGCCACCACCCTGCGCGCAACGCGCCCGGGCCACATCGGCGCCGCGACCACTGGCTTCGCCACGCCCGAGCCACGCCGTGACGTGGTCACGGACCCCAACGGAAACGGCGTCTCGCTCGAGTACGAAATGCTCAAGTCCGTCGAGGCCAAGCGGCAGCATGACCGCGCGCTGACGATTTATCGCAGCGCGCTGGAAATCATGCGCCAGAGCCTCGGGCGCCGCTGAGAGGGGTTCTGCCATGACCGATTTCTCCGATTCCCTTCGCCTGTCCGTGAGCGCCATGCGCGCGCAGGCGACGCGCCTGCGGCTGGTGTCCGAAAACATCGCGAATGCCGACACGCCGGGCTATCGCCGCAAGACCGTGAGCTTCACGCAGATGGCCGGCGCGAGCGGCGAGGTGCAGACCGGACGCGTCAACCTGGACCGCTCCGAACTCACGCGCATCCACGACCCCGCGCATCCCCTCGCCGACGAGAGCGGCCACTACGCCGGATCCAACGTCGATCTCATCGTCGAGATCGCCGATTCACGCGAAGCGCAGCGCAGTTACGAAGCCAATCTGAAGCTCTTCGACCAGGCGCGGCAGATGTCTTCGGCCCTGCGCGAACTTCTGCGCCGATAGAGGAGAACCCCTATGATCGATGTCCGCACAGCCCTCGCCGCGCGCGAGTACGCCGCCCTTCGCCCCGCCACGGAGCCCGATCCGGCGCAGGCCGGCGCAGGGGCCTCGCTGCGCGCGGCGACGGAAGACTTCGCGGCGACCCTCCGCAAGGGCGAAGAGGCGGCGATGGCCTCCATGACCGGTGACGCCGACCCGCATGCGCTTGTGATGGCGCTCGCGCAGTCCGAACTCGCGGTGCAGACGGTGGTCAGCGTCCGCGACAAGGTCGTCGAGGCCTACCAGGAGATCCTGAGGATGCCCGTCTGATGCAGAGCGACGCGATCTTCTTCGACACGCTGCGGCAGGGGCTCTGGATCGCCGTGATCATCTCGGCGCCGGTCCTGACCGCGGCGCTTCTCGCCGGCGTCACGATCGGCCTGTTCCAGGCGCTGACCTCGATCCAGGAGATGACGCTCACCTTCGTGCCCAAGCTCGTGGCGATCGTCGGCGTCTTCTGGGTCTCGATGAGCTTCATGACCCAGACGCTGGTCTCCTTCCTGCACGAACGCATCGCGCCGCTGATCGCCGGAGGCTGAGATGGAACACGCGACCTATGTCACCCTGGCCCGCCAGTCCGGCCTGATGCGCGAGATGCAGGCGGTGGCGAACAACATCGCCAACATGGCCACCACCGGCTACCGGCAGGAAGGTGTCATCTTCTCCGAGTTCGTCCGCCGGATCGACGGGGCCGAACCGCTTTCCATGGCCACGGCCAACGTCCGCAACACCAGCTTCGCGCAGGGCGAGATCGGCCAGACCGGCGCGCCCTTCGACCTCGCCATCGAAGGCGAGGGCTACTTCCTGATCGAGACGCCTGCGGGCGAACGGCTCACCCGGGCGGGCGCCTTTTCACCCAATGCCGCCGGAGAACTGGCGACGCCCGACGGCCACCGGTTGCTCGACGCGGGCGGCGCGCCGATCTTCGTGCCGCCTGGCGCCGCAGGCGTCACGATCGCGGCCGACGGCACGTTGAGCGCCGACGGTCGGCCGCTCGCCCGGATAGGGCTCTGGACGCCGGTCGACCGGACCGACCTGCGCCGCGAGGACGGCGTGATGTTCCGCGCCGAGTCGGGCGTGCAGCCCGGCGCGCCGGGCCGCATCCTCCAGGGCTACCTCGAGGCCTCCAACGTGGACCCCATAGGCGAGGTCGCCCGGATGGTCGCCGTGCAGCGGGCCTACGAGATGGGCCAGAGCTTTCTCGAGGCCGAGCACGAGCGGATCCGCAGCGCCCTGAGAACCTTCGTGAAATAGGAGATCGCCATGCGCGCCCTCAAGATCGCAGCGACCGGCATGAGCGCCCAGCAGATGCGGGTCGAGGTCATCTCGAACAACCTCTCGAACATGTCGACGACGGGCTACAATCCCCGGCGGGCGGAGTTCTCGGACCTGCACTATCAGCAGTATGCGCGCGCAGGCACGATCAATGCCGCCGACGGCACGGTGCTGCCCACGGGCGTGCAGCTCGGCCTCGGGGTGCGCCCCGCCGCGGTCTCGGTCCAACTCGAGCAGGGCGCGCTCTCGGCCACGGGCGGCGATCTCGATGTCGCGATCGAGGGCCGCGGCTATCTCGAGGTGACCCTGCCTTCAGGTCAGCCCGGCTATACCCGCGACGGCGCCCTGAAGCGCAGCGCGGACGGGCTGATCGTCACCTCCGACGGCTACCCCGTTTCGCCGGAGATCGTGATCCCCGCGGATGCGCGCGCCCTCTCCGTCAATGCCGACGGCGAGGTCTACGCCTACTTCGAGGAAGGTGGTGCAGCGCAGCTTCTCGGGCAGTTCACCCTGGCAGGCTTCACCAATCCGAAGGGTCTGGAGGCCCTTGGCTCGAACCTCTTCGCGGAAACGGAGGCCTCGGGGCCGGCCCTGCTCGCCGCGCCGGGCGAGGATGGTCTCGGCACCCTGCGGCAGGGCTATCTGGAGGAAAGCTCCGTCGATGCCGTGCGCGAAGTTACCGAATTGATCGAGGCGCAGCGCGGCTACGAGCTGAACTCCAAGGTCATATCCGCGGCCGACCAGATGCTCGGCGCGACGGCGCAGGTACGCTGATGCGGGCGGGCCTCGTCGCGCTCGCTGCGCTCGCCGCCGCGCCGGCCGCGGCCGAGACCCTCGTCGCCACGCGCCTGATCCGCGCGCAGGAGGTGATCGGCCCCGGCGACGTGACCCTTTCTTCCGGCGAGGTGCCCGGCGCGCTGACCGATCCCGCCGCGGCCGTGGGTCGCGAGGCGCGGGTCGCGCTTTATCCCGGAAGGCCCGTGATGCGGGGCCAGACGGCGCCGCCTGCCCTGGTCGAACGCAACCAGATCGTCACCGTCGTCTACGCGCAGGGGGGCCTGCGGCTCACCGCGGAGGCGCGGGCGCTCGGCCGCGCCGCCGCCGGCGAACGCGTCCGCGTGATGAACCTGTCGTCGCGGCTGAGCGTCACCGGAACGGTCGCAGAGGACGGCTCTGTCCGCGTCCAACCCTGAGGAGATTCCATGCGCCTCGCCCCTCTCGTCCTCCTGCCGCTGCTCGCCGCTTGCGCCACCGGCCCCATCGGGCGGCCGCCGGAGTTCACCTCGGAGCCCGATAGCGCCGAGCGCTTCGCGATGCTCTCGCCGGGCTTGCCGCCGGAGATCACGGCGTCGGAGCCGGCGGACGCCTCCTCGCTCTGGTCGGCAGGCCAGCGCTCGCTTCTCGGGGATCGCCGCGCGATGCGCCGCGGCGACATCCTGACCGTGGTGATCGAGATCGACGAAAGCGCCGAGATCTCCAACGAAAGCTCCCGCAGCCGCCGCGGATCGCAGCGGCTGGGCCTGCCCCAGCTCTTCGGCCTGCCGCAGCGCGCGCAGCCGGATCTGCCGGAAGGCGCCTCGCTCGCCAATGCCGTCGAACTCGACAGCACAAGCGAGGCCAGTGGCGACGGATCGGTGCGCCGCCAGGAGGAGCTGACCCTGCGCGTGGCCGCGACCGTGACGCAGGTTCTGCCCAACGGCGTGCTCGAGATCCGCGGCAGCCAGGAGGTGCGGGTGAACTTCGAGCTGCGCGAATTGCGCGTGACGGGGCTCGTCCGGCCCGAGGACATCTCGCGCCGCAACGAGATCACCTACGACAAGATCGCCTCGGCCCGGATCTCATACGGCGGCCGGGGCCAGATTACCGACATGCAGCAGCCGCGCTACGGCCAGCAGATGCTGGATGCGGTGCTGCCCTTCTGAGCGGAGGCGCGTATGGGCAAGCTCCTGCCGGTCCTTCTCGCCCTGGCGGGCCTCGGCGCCGGGGTTGGCGCAGGACTGATGCTGCCGGCGGCGCCCGCGCCTCAAGCGGCCGCGCCGACCGAGGCCTGCGCACCGGCAGAGACGGAGGTTGCGCCGCCGCCCGACGGGTCGCGCGAATACGTCAAGCTGGCCCAACAGTTCGTGGTTCCGGTTCTCGAGGGTGACCGCGTCGGCGCGATGGTCGTGCTGTCGCTCTCGCTCGAGGTGCTGCCAGGCGCCCGCGAAGCGGTCTTCGAGCGCGAGCCCAAGTTGCGCGATACACTCCTGCAGGTGCTGTTCGATCATGCCAACATGGGCGGCTTCGGCGCAGAGTTCATGGGGGCGGCGAATCTCGATCTGCTGCGACGGTCGCTTGCCGAAGCCGCGCGGCAGATCATGCCGGATCGCATTACCGACGTCCTGATCGTGGACATGGCGCGTCAGGACGTCTGAACACGGCCGCCATCAGGGTGGCTCGCTCAGAATCAGTCGCTCGATCGCATCCTCCGCCTGCCGCCGCGCGGCGGCGCGGCTCCGCATGCGCCGGACGTCCTCCAGCAAGGCTGCGGCGCCCTCCCGTCGGCGCAGGCTGTCGCGCAGTCGTGTCTCCGCTTCGCCGACACGGGCACGCGCCAGGGCGAGCTCCTGCAGGAGGGTGGTACGGCGGCGCCGGGACTGCTCCTGCCAGAGCGGCGTCGCGCCGACCGTGTGGTGCGCGATGCCGGGGGTCGCAAGCGCCGATCTTGCCTGCGCCTCCATCGCCGCGAGCGCCTGCGCCACACCCTTTTCCTCCGCCTTGGCGCGGGCGAGCGCTGCGGCGTCCCGGCGATACCGTGCCTCAAGGACAGCGAGGAGGTCCGCCAGCTGCGCGCTCATCGCCGGCCCCGCGCCCTTGCACGCCGCCGCATGTCCTCGGCGAAGCGGATCGCCGCCGCGACGGCCCGATAGTGATCCGGCGGGATCTCGCGCCCGAGCGGCACCTCCGCGTGAAGGGCGCGCGCGGTCGGCGCGTCGCGATAGAGCGGCACGCCATGCTCCTCCGCGATCTCGCGTATGCGCCGGGCCACCTCGTCCGTGCCCTTCGCCACGCAGACCGGGGCGGCACCCGGCGCGCGGCTCCAGCGCAGCGCGACCGCGAAGTGGTGCGGATTCACGACCACCACGTCCGCGCCGGGCACATCGCGCAGCATGCGATTGCTGGCGATCGCCTCGGCCCGCGCGCGGCGCTCCTGCTTGAGCCAGGGATCGCCTTCGGACTCCTTCATCTCGTCGCGCAGCTCCTTGTGCGACATGCGGTTGCGCCGCCGATGTTCCGCGCGCTGCCAGAAGTAGTCGAGCGCGCCCATGACACCCGCCACCGCCGTGACAAGCGCGAGGAACTCGATCATGAGGCGCGCCATCGCGGCGCTCGCGGGTCCGGGCGCGGTCATCACGCTCGTCAGCACGTGATCGAGCCGCGCGGCGAGGAAAGCCGCGAGCACCGCAGAGATCACCAGGAGCTTCGCGAAGCTCTTGGCGAATTCGAACAGCCCGTTGCGACCGAACTTGTTCCTGGCGTTGGCGATGACCGAGAGTCGGGAGGCCTTGGGCTTGAGCTTGTCCGGTGCGACAGTGAAACTGCGCTGCGCGACGACCGCGCCGATCACGGCGAGCGCGGGCACGCCGAACCAGAGCGCCAGCGGCGGCGCGAGCGCGGTGAGCAGCCCGCCCGTCGGCGCCGAAGGCGTGCCCTCGAAGAAGAGGGGAGCGAGCCGGTCCGCCTGGGCGACCAGCGTCGCGAGCGCCGACCCCACCTCGCCCACGGACCAGGCGCCTCCCGCTACCGCGGCGACGAGAAGGCCGCCATAGGCCGCGGCGGCGCCGATATCGGCGGATCGGGGAACCTCGCCGCGCCTGCGGGCCTGTTCGAGCTTGCGCTCGGTCGGTTCGTGCGGTTTGTCGCTCCCCTCCTCGGCGCCCTGATCCATCAGTCCGACCCCATGGGCGTCTCGAGAAACAGGTGCAATGCGTCGAGCCAGACCGACAGCATGAGGGGCGCCGCGACCGCGAAGAGCGCGAGCCCGCCCAGCGTGATGACCGGGGCGCCGACGAAGGCCACCATGAGCTGCGGCATCGCCTTGTTGATGGCGCCAAGCGCCAGGTTGTAGAGCATCGACAGGATCACGAAGGGGGCGGCCAGCGTGAAGGCGAGCCAGAACGCGCGCGCGACCCGCCCCGTGCCCCAGGCGGCGAAGGCCGCTGCGTCCGGGAATTGGCCTGCAGGCAGCAACCCGTAGGAGAGGATCATGAATTCCGCGAGGCGGACATGCAGGCCCGCCATCATCGCAAGGGCGAGACCGCCGATCGTCAGAACCTGCCCGATGGCCGGTATCGGTTCCGCCTGCGCGCCGCCAAGAAGCTGCGACAACGACGTGGCGTTCGCCGCGATCGCGCCGGCAGTTTGCAGGGCCAGCACCATGAGCCGCAGACCGAGGCCGAGGGCGAGGCCTGTGAGCGTCTCTGTGGTGAGAAAGCGCAGGAAGGGTCCGAGCGCCGGCTCGGCGTCGGTCTCTATCGGTGCGGCGGGTGCGACGATGGCGGTGAAGGCGAGCGCCAGTGCGAGGCGGATGCGCATCGGCACGGCCTCGTTGCCGAAGCCCGGCAGCACCGCAGCGATCGCGCCCACGCGGAGAAAGACGAGCGCGGCCTGCCACAGCATCGGCTCGAGCAGACGGGCGAGTTCGGTCGCTTCGTTCATGCCGCGACGGTGCCGACCAGGGCGGGCCGCGCCTCAAGCCCGATCTCCTCGAAGGAGAGGACCGGATTCGAGACGCCCTTGGCCGAGAGCACGGTGCGCAGGAACCGCCGCCGCCGGCCGCTCGTGACGAGCGCGGGGTAGAGGCCGCGCTCGCCCGCCGCGCGCATTTCCTGCGCAACCCCGTCGCCCAGCCGGTTGAACACGTCCGGTGGCAGCGCCACGTCGAGACCGCCGCCGGCGCCCTCCACCTGATAGCTGGCGAAGGTGTCTTCCCACTCGGGGTCGAGTTGCAGAAGCGGCACGCTCCCGTCCTCGCGCCTGAGCTGCGCGACCAGCTGGAAACCGAGCCGCTGGCGCACCTGCTCGCAGATCGCCTCAGGGCTCGCATGGGTGAGCCGCGCTTCGGCGATCGCTTCGAGGATGAGCGGCAGGTTCCGGATCGAGACCTGTTCCTCGAGAAGCAGCCGCAGAACGCCGTGCAGAAGATCCACGGGCACCTTGTCGGGCACCAGTTCGTCGAGCAGCCGGCGATTCGCCTCGGCGCGCGCGGGATCGGACAGATTGACCATCTCGTCGAGCAGGCGCCGCAGGGCGCGCAGCGTCAGCAGTCGACCGAAGTTCCGCTTGATCGTCTCCAGAAGATGCGTGGCCAGCACCTCGACCGGCGCGACCACGGTGACGCCTGCCAGAGCGGCCTCGTCCTGGGCCTCCTGCGCGACCCATCGCGCCGCCGCGCCGTAGACGGGTTCCTGCACCTCCTCGCCGGGCGGCAGGGTGTGAGCGGCATCGCCGGCCAGCGCGAGAACCTGTCCGGGACGGAGCTGCGCGCGTGCCTGCTCGACGCCGAGGATGCGGATGACATAGGTGCCGGAGGGCAGCGAAAGCTCGTCGGTCAGCCGGATCTCGGGCATGATCAGGCCATAGGTGGCCGCGATGTGGCGGCGCATGTTCGCGATTCGCGCGTCGAGTCCCGTGCCCTCGTCCAGCACCATGTTCACGAGGTCTGGCGCGAACTCGACATGCACGTCGTCGACCTCAAGCACATCGCCGAGTGGCGGCGGCCCGGCCGGACCCGCCTCCGGGGCGTCGGCACGCTCGTCCGCCTCGGCATGTCGGGTGCCGCGATGCGCGAAGAAGGCGGTCCCGCCCAAGACCGCGGCGCCGGCGAGAAACGGCAGCAGGGGCAGCCCCGGGACCAGAGCGAAGAGCGCCATCAGGACGGCCACCGTCGCGAGCGCCGCCGGGTAACGGCCAAGCTGGGCGAAGAGCGCGAAATCCGCTGCGCCCGTCGTGCCGCCGCGGGCGAGCAGCAGGCCGGCGGCGATCGAGATGATGACGGCCGGGATCTGGCTGACCAGACCGTCGCCCACGGTGAGGATCGCGTAGGTCTCGAATGCGCGGCCGAACGGCATGCCATGCGCGAGCACACCCATGGCGAGGCCCATGACCAGATTCAGCAGCGTGATCAGCAGGCCGGCGACAGCGTCGCCCTTGACGAACTTCGACGCGCCGTCGAGCGATCCGAAGAACGTCGTCTCCTGCTGCTCTCGCTCGCGGCGGGCCTTGGCCTCGGCATGGTCGATGGCGCCGGCGGACATGTCGCTGTCGATGGCGAGCTGCTTGCCGGGCATCCCGTCGAGCGCGAAGCGCGCTCCGACTTCGGCCATGCGGGCGGCACCCTTGGTGATCACGGCGAAGTTGACGATCAGCAGCACGCAGAACACCACGAGTCCCAGCGCTACGCTGCCGCCCATCACGAAATCGGCGAACCCCTGGATCACGTTCCCGGCGGCATGGGTGCCTGCATGTCCCTCGCCGATTATCAGCTTCGTCGACGAGACGTTCAGCGAGAGCCGCAGCATCAAGGAGGCGAGCAGGATCGTCGGGAAGGCGGAGAAGTCCAGCGGGCGCTCGATGAACAGCGTCACGGTGAAGATGAGTATTGCGAGGGCGAAGGACGCTGCGAGGCCGATGTCGAGCATCCAGGCCGGCATCGGGAGCACCATCATGACGATCACCGCCATGAGCGCCATCGCGAGCAGGATGGTAGGGCGGAAGAGTGCGCGGAGGCTGATCGCGGGCATTCCGGTCACCCCCCTGCGGCGAAAAGCGGCCGCACGCCGGCCAGCCCGGCGGGTACGAGCGATCCGGCGACGCCTGGCGCTTCGCCTGAGAGCAGTAGCGGAAACCGGTTCGCCGCATCGCGCGGCGGTGTGACGGCAGGCGGTGCCGGGGGTGTCTTTGGCAGCGGTGGCCGATGGGCGAGCTCCGCGCGCACGGATACGTATCTTTTTCGATAACGCTGCGCATGGACGGGCGTGCGCGAGTGATACGCGGCTGCCGCCGCCGTCCAGTCGCCGGTTTCGGCATGCAGACTTTTCAGAAAGCGCGCCGCGTAGAGCGCGCCGGTCTCCGGGTCAGCCATGTCGTCGAGCGAGCGAAAGGCGTCGCCATGCCAGCGGTGATTGATCTGGAAACACCCGAGATCGAAGCTCGTCGCGCCGCGCGAGACGTGGTGCGCGACGTAGTCCAGCATGCTGGCGCGGTCCGGGAACCATCGTCCCTCGCCTTCCATGTTCACCGTCCAGGGCCAGGGCGTGAGGATGCCGGCCTGACGCCGGCCGGTTTCCACCCGCGTGATCGCCAGCAGAACCTCGGCCGGAACGCCTTCAGCCGCTGCCGCCGTTCGTGCGGCGCTGTCGCAGCGCGCCGCTTCACTGGCGGCCGGGCCGTACGAACAGCTCAGCAGCCACGCGCAGAGAATCCGGCGCAGAAGCGAGGCGAAGGCGCGCCGGCGATGGACGGGCGAGCGCCATCTGCGCCGGCTCGGATCATTTGCCGCCTCCGTTCGATTGGTACGGGGATGGCGCCCGGGGGCGATGAAGGTTGCGGCGGCGGACGTGCAAACCGTTCCTGACCGCAATCGCTCATTGCTGAACCGTTTCCGCACGCCATGCGGCGCGGCATCGCTCGCCATTCGTTCACCCGCGCGTTCTGCTGCCTTGGGCCAGAGTCGCCCGCGAGGCCAAGGTTGACATGGGCGGGTTTAGGGAAGGTTAGTCTCTTGCGATGCGTCAGGGGCTGGTTGTTCCGTTTGCCGCGACAGGGCCAGGCACGCGCGCAAGAAGCTCTTCGAGCGCCGCCCGGGTCGCCGCGCTTTCTTCGATCAGTGCGCGATTGCGGGCGAGGATGCCGGAGTCTTCCTCGAAATTGCCGTCGCTCGGCGCAGACGAAAGACCCGGCCCCGGACGTGTCGCAGCCGATGCGCGTGCAGGGGCGCCAGCATCGCGCGCAGCCTCCTGAAGCCCGCCGTTCGGATCCGCCGATGGGACATTCGGACGCAGGTCGGGGCGCGCGGCCCCGGTGCTCTCGCCCGGCGCGATCGGCGGCGACACGTCCGGGCGCGCGCGGTCGTCGACCGGCTGCGCCGCCTCGCCGCGGCTCTGCTTCGACAGTTGGGATGCGCCAGAACGACTCGGTGCGTGCGCGGCTCGCGCCACCGGCCGTGGCGACACAGGGTCCGCGCTTGCCATGTGTGCGCGCGCTCGCAGACGTTCCGCACCGGGGCCCTCCAGCCCGCGCAGTTCGAGCAACGCGTCCTGCGGTCGGGCGAGCTGGAGGGCGGCTTGAGCGCGGAGTAGAGGCGCGTTGCCCCGACTCGCCTCTGGCGTTTCGCCGTTGAGCCAAGACAGGGCGATCTCGGGGAATCCCAGCTTGAGCAAGCGCGCAGCGACCGCCTCTGCCGCCGCGGGGGGTAGCTGTGCTGGCGCGTCACCGCGGGCGATCACCCGGCGCAGGAAGGCCGTCTCGTCCGGCGCCGCGGCGACTGCGGACCACAAGGGGCCGAGGGTGCCCGGCGCGTCGATCGCGTAGCCGGCCTCTGCGACAGCGTCGAACGCCGACAGCGCGCTGTCGAGGTCGCCCGAGCCGGCGAGCGCGAGGACATGCGCGCGGCGCAACGCTTCACCCAGCGGATGATCGCGGTACTCGCGCGCATAGCTTCCGGCGAGCTGAGCCGTCTCTGGCGCAACCGGGCGGCCGTCTGCGACCCGGGCCTCCACCAGCGCCACCAATGCGCGCGGTCCCTCCGCGCTCGTGCCTGACGCGACCGCGCCGAGAAGTCGCTCGGCCTCGGACGGCCGCCCCTCGGCGAGCGCACCCTCCGCACGGGCGACGTCGAGCCCCGGCGTCGAGCCGGGCGTGAGACGTTCGACGGTGCGCAGGATCGAGGTCGCCGCGACCGGCCGGTCGGCCTGCCTTAGTCGCGTCACTAGGTCGGGCGCGAGATGGCGCCGGAGCTGCATCGGCAGCGCCTGAAAGGCACGCCGTACAGCGTCTGTGTCGACAGAGTCGAGCGCGGAGGGCGCAGGCGCCTCGAGCACCGACCAGAGCGCTGCGGGGCCGGGGCAGGCCGCCTGGCCCGAGAAGGCCGGCTTGCCAGCTTGGCTCACCGCGGGCATCCCGGCACCATCCAGGATACGGGCCAGCGCCCCGAGCGTTTCGCCCGCACCCGGGCGGAGCGCCGGAGCCGCGAGCGGCAGCACCGCAGCGGCCTCCGCGCCGAATCCCATGTGTAGGTAGAGACGCGCGAGTGCGGCGGCCGCCCCCGAATCGGGGCGGTCGAACTCGCGGTAAAGCGCCAGCCGATGCCGCGCAATCTGCTGGGCGTAGGGCGTGCCGTCCGACCAAGCCGTGAAATCAAGATACTCGTCAGGCAGACAAGTCCGCCTCGGTGCCGGCGGCGCGCCTGCGGGAGCATCAGGCTCGGCAGTTGCGATGAAGGGCTGCCGTGTGTCGACCTGCGCCGCCACGCCGGTGGTCGGCACGCGCCCATCGGGCGCTGCCGCGACCGGCGGGCTGGGGGTGTCCGGCCGCGACCGGACGGACGGCGTCAGCAGCGCCTGCGTCGCAGCCCGGCCGATCTCTTCGGCGAGCCTGCGTTCGACAAGGTGCAGGTCTTCGTCCCCCACTCCTTCAATCGACAGCGGCTGCCAGCGCCGAGAGATCCCCGGCAAAAGCGGCAGCGCGAGGCTGTCCGCGGCATTGCGGAACCGGGGCGCGCTTGGTGGCGGATCAGGCGGATCGGCGATGTCGATCACCAGCATGCGTCCATCGTGCAGGAAGCTGTCGATGGTACACTCGCAGCCCAAGCGCAGCGTGAGCTGGCCCGGGTCGGGCCCGGGCTCCGCCGCACGCAAGCGCTCACGCGTGATCCGCGCGAAGACCTGGGACAGATCGAATCCGGGAGCACCGCCGGAGAGCGTCACGGTCGCCGTTCGGCCCGCCGCCTCGATTTGCCAGGAGACCCGCCGCGGCAAGTCGAGGGCCAGCCGGGTGAATCCGTCGTGCTCGCCGCCGCGCACGCGAACATCCTGAGCCACCGCGCCGCCAGCGCAGACGACCATCAACATGAGCGAGACCAGCCAGCGAGTCATGCAGCCTCCGTTCGAAGCGATCGCAGCGACTCCTCGAGGTCGGTGAAGCTGGGCCGGACGTGCTCGGGCGTATTCTGTCGTCCGACTTCGATGCATATGTTGGTGGCGTGGGCGTGCAGGTTCGCGACCAGCACCTCGCGGATCAGCTGGTAGAAATGCGCTTCCTCCTCGACGATCGCGCGAAGGCGTGCCGAGAAGGGTCCGACCAGACCGTATGCGAGGAAGACCCCGAGAAACGTGCCGACGAGCGCGCTGCCGATCAGTTTGCCGAGAACCTCGGGCGGCTGATCGATGGAGCCCATGGTCTTGATAACGCCCAGCACGGCGGCGACGATTCCGAGGGCCGGCAGTCCGTCGGCGACGGTCTGCAGCGCGTGACTGGGGTGCAGCGCGTGCTGCGTCGCCGCCTCCATGCGCTTTTCGAGGACTTCCTCGACCTGGTGCGGATCGTCGTAGTTCATCGAGGCCGCCCGCATCGTGTCGGCGATCAGCGCGACCGCCTCGTGATCGGCCAGTATGCGGGGGTAGCGCGCAAATATGGCGGAGTCCGCGGGCGCCTCGATGTGCTCCTCCGCCGCGACGGGATCCTGCCGCGAGACACGTATGAGCTCGAAGAGCAGGCACAGCAGATCACGATAGTCCTGGGAGCGCCAGCGCGCGCCGCGGAAAAGCTTGGGGATGTCCCGTGCCGTCTGTTTGACCACGGCGAGATCGTTGCCGATCAGGAAAGCGCCGGTCGCAGCGCCAAGGATCATCATGAGCTCGAAGGGCAGTGCGTTCAGAATGATCCCGAACTTGCCGCCAGCGAGCGTGTAGCCGCCGAAGACCATGCCGAACACCACGAGAATGCCGACGACTCCGATCATCCGTGCTTCTCCTCCGCGAGGGGCGCTTGTGTGCTGCGGGGCTTCATGCTCATTCCGTCGGCGCCTCCGCGTTGCGCCCGGCGAGAAGCGCGCTGACGGCATAGGCCGCGTCCGGATTCATACCGGCGAGGATTCCCGCCGCCGCCTCCGGGCGCATTCGGCCCAGAAAGCCCGCGGCGAAGGTCGGCGCCATCGCCTCGAACAGCGGCGCCGCTTCCTTGGGCTTCATGGCTTCGTACACCGCGGTCAGGCGGCTCAGATCGTCCTCGGCCGCAGTCTCGGCCAACGCGATGGTATCGCGCAGCGCTGCCTCGGCTGCCTCCAGGTCGGCCATGCGCCGGTCGATTTCGCGATTGGCGACGGAGAGCGCGTCGAGCCGCGCGGCGATCTCCGCCTCACGGGTGGCGATCCGCTCTTCGCGTGCTTCCAGTGCCTGCAGAACCTTGGCGACCTCCGGCGCGGGGGCGCATTCCCCACCGCGTTCGGTCGTTCCCGTGCCGGTCTCCTTCGGCGTCCGGGCCAGCGCGTGGCCCGCCTCCGTTCCGAGACGCACGGCGGCCGAGGCGATCAGAAGCGTGGCAATCGCGGCGAGCGTCCCACGGCCCCGACGGCGCGGCGCGCGGCGCACCACGCTCATCGCTCTCCTCCCATGGCGGCCCGACTGGCGAATACCGGCTCCGCCGCCGCCCTGGCCGCGTCCTGCCGCTGGGCGGGCGGGGCATCGGGCAGATCGTGCATCGACGCCACCAGAAGCTCGAGACGCTTGGCGACAGATTCGGCGCGATCGGTCAGTTCCTGCAGGGACTCGTTCGAGCGGTCCGCCGTAGTGCGGGCGGATTCCAGCGTTCGCGCCAGATCGTCCACTTGCGCGGAAAGCACCGCGACGGCGCCGCCAACCCCTCCCTCGAGATCGTTGAATCGCGTGAGGCGCCTCGCCAGGACGAAACAGTAGAGCCCGGCGCCCAGCGCCCCGGCGGCGAGCAGAATGTCTGCGACAAGATCCATTTTCGGCCCTCAGGTCATCACGAATTCCATCACGAGCAGATCCCGCACCCGCCCTTCGCCGGTGACGAGCTGCAGCCGGCGCAGCATTTGCGCACGCAGTCGGACGAGCGCCCCGGGCGACTCGATATCGCTTTCGTCCAGCGCGCGCAGGTAGGTGTTGAGCACGTCCATGATGCGCGGGCGCAGCCGCTCCACTTGGGAGCTGTGCGCCGGCGCGACTTCCAGTTCCCCGGTGAAGCGCAGATGCCGGCCGTTCGCGAGCGAAACGACAATCGGCTCGAGCGGCACGAAGGCGACCTCGGCCAGCGGCCTGGACGCCGGCCTCTCCGCGTCGCCGGCCGCATCGTTCCCCAGCACGGGCACCAGGCCGCCGCGCACCGCGAAGAACCCGCCCGTGCCGCAGACCAGCGCGAGAACGAGTCCCGCGGCCAGCGGCCAGCGGCTTCGTTTCACGGGCGCGCTTTCCCTGGCGGCGGTATCGGACATGCGAATCCTCCTCTCGTGCCCCGCCACATTGGCAGGCAAGGGCTAACCGATTGTTAAGCGGGATCGCGCATGACTGCCCCCGAAAGCCCGGGCAGAAGTCCCGAAGGTCAGGAGGCCTGTCTTGCAGCAATTGCTTTCCCTATGGCGCGCGCTGAGCCCCATGCGGCGCATCGTGGTCCTCGGGGCGGCGGCGGCGGTCTTCGTCGCCGTGCTGGCGATGGCGCGGATGGCGGCGCAGCCGGGCATGGCGCTGCTCTACGCCGGCCTCGACGCCGCCGCCGCAGGCGAGGTGGTCAGCGCGCTCGAGGCGCGCGGCACCACGTTCGAGGTCCGTGGCGATTCGGTCTTCGTCGCGGCGCATGAGCGCGACCAGCTGCGCATGACGCTCGCCGGGGAAGGTTTGCCAGCCACATCGGCGCAGGGCTACGAACTGCTGGATTCTTTGTCGGGCTTCGGGACCACGAGCCAGATGTTCGACGCAGCGTACTGGCGCGCGAAGGAGGGAGAGCTCGCACGCACGATCCTGTCGGCACCGGACGTCACGGCGGCACGCGTGCATATCGCCAACGCAGGCGACAGGCCCTTCCGCCGAGATCTGCGGCCAACCGCGTCAGTCTCCGTGACGATGAGTGCCGGAACTGTCGGCGCGGAGCAGGCACGCGCGATCCGTTACCTTGTCGCCTCCGCCGTGCCCGGCATGGCGCCGGATGACGTCGCGGTGATCGATGGCCAGGGCGGCCTCGTCGCCGCCGCCGAGGAGGCCTCGCCCCACGCCACCACCGGAGAGGAGCGTGCGGCCCGGCTGCGCGAGCGCGTGCTGCGGCTGGTCGAGGCGCGCGTTGGACGCGGCAACGCGGTGGTCGAGGTGGCCGTCGAGACAGTCACGGAACAGGAGATGATACGCGAGCGCCGGATCGATCCGGAGAGCCGCGTCGCGATCAGCACCGATACCGAGGAGCGCAGCAGCCAGTCCCAGGATACGGGCGGCGACGTAAGCGTGGCCTCGAACCTGCCGGACGGCGACGCTGCCAGCGGCGACCGTCGGACCAGCACCGACACGGAGACCCGGGAACGGGTAAATTTCGAGATTTCCGAGACCGAGCGCGAGGTGCTCCGAACCCCCGGCGCCATCCGCCGGCTGACCGTCGCGGTGCTCGTGGCCAGCGCGCCGGACGGGGCGGAGCCCGCCGGCGCCACACCTCTGCCGGACGAAGAACTGGCCGCGTTGCGCGACCTGGTGGCCGCCGCCGTGGGCTTCAATGCCGAGCGCGGAGACGAGATCACGATTCGCGCCATGCCGATGGCTGCGTTGCCCGCGGCGCAGGGCACGCCGGCGCAGGAAAGCTGGTTCGCCACGCTGAACCTCGACGCGATGCGGCTGGTGCAATTGGGCGTGCTGGCGGCCGTGACGCTCGTCCTGGCGCTCTTCGTCCTGCGCCCGATGCTCATGCGTCCGACGCCTGGCGAAGAGTCCACGGCGCTTCTCGCGCAAGACCCGGAGGCCGGTAACGGCCCGGCCGGTCCGGTTCCCGCAGCACTCGACGGCGAAGTGGAAATCGGCCCGTTCGGGGGGCCGGGTCTGCCCATGGCTGGACCGGATCCGCTGGCCGTGGCCGACGATCATGACGGGACAACAGAGACGCCCGTCGAGCGGCTGCGCTCGCTGATCGAGGAGCGGCGCGAGGAGACGATGGAGATCCTGTCCAGCTGGCTCGAGGACGAGCAGGAACGCGTCTGATGTCGATCGCGCATCTCCTGGAAGATTTCGGCGAGCCCGTCGCCGAGCAGCCGGCCCCCGCCCTTGCTGGCGAAGCGCTGGAGGCGCACCGGCTCGAGGCTTTCGAGGAAGGTTATCGGGCGGGATGGGACGACGCGGTCAAGGCGCAGGCGGAGGAGGAATCGCGCGTACGGGCCGATCTCGCGCGCAATCTGCAGGAGATGTCGTTTACCTACCACGAGGCCTACGCACAGATCAGCCGCGCGCTGGCCCCGCTCTTCGAGCGGATCGCCGACACGCTGCTGCCCTCGGCGGCGCGGGACTCGCTCGGGTCGCATGTCGTCGAGCAGCTGACTGCTCTCGCCCGCGAGGGCGCGGAAGGCGTGGCGGAGGTCGCCGTCGCACCCGAGAGCGAAGCGGCCGTCGCGGCGCTGCTGGAAGAGGGGCTGCCCTGCCAGGTTCGGTTGCGGTCAGACGCAATGCTCGGCGCCGGCCAGGCCGAGATCACCTTTGGCCAAGTCGAGCGCGAGATCGATCTCGATGCCGCCCTCGCGGCGATAAACGACGCGATTCACGCCTATTTCCACGAGACAGAGACGGAGAAACGTCATGGATGACAGACCCGAAAACACCTCGCTCAGCGATTCGGCGCGTATGTTCACTGCCGTGCCGATCGAGATCACGGTCTGCGTCGGGCGCGCCCGGCCCCTGATCCGCGACCTGCTGCGGCTCGGCGAGGACGCGGTGCTCACGCTGGACCGGCGTGTGAACGATCCGGTCGAGCTCTACGTCGGCGACCGGTTGATCGCCCGCGGCGAGCTCCAGGAGGTCGACGGCGACCAGAACGGGCAACTCGCCGTGCGCCTGACCGAGGTCGCTGATCTGGAGGCAGGTCTGGCATGAAGCCGGCCGCCCCCGCGCTCGCGGCGCTTGCCGTGGTCGTCGCGGCGCCCGCCGCCGCACAGGAGATTACCATCGGACTCGGCGACGGGGGCAGTCTGACGGCGCGCAGCGTTCAGCTGATCCTGCTGCTGACCGTGTTGAGTCTGGCGCCCGGGATCGCGGTGATGATCACCTGTTTTCCCTTTCTCGTCACGGTCCTGTCGATCCTGCGGCAGGGTCTCGGTCTGCAGCAGTCGCCGCCGAACATGCTGATCGTGAGTCTCGCGCTCTTTCTGACCTGGTACGTGATGGAGCCGGTCTTCACCGCCGCCTGGACGGCGGGAGTCGACCCGTTGATCGCGGGACAAGTGGCGGTCGATGCCGCGTTCGGCGCGGCTATGGAGCCGTTTCGCGGCTTCATGCTCAATCGGGTCGATGCC
Source organism: Rhodosalinus halophilus (assembly GCF_003298775.1). Lineage (GTDB taxonomy): Bacteria > Pseudomonadota > Alphaproteobacteria > Rhodobacterales > Rhodobacteraceae > Rhodosalinus > Rhodosalinus halophilus. The sequence continues at coordinate 131,741 of NZ_QNTQ01000010.1, forward strand.
GCGACGCTGGCCGCGATGGCGGATCTGCGCGGCGAGCCGACGGATACCGCGCCCGACGCGATGCCGCTCTCCGTGCTCGTCCCGAGCTTCATGCTGTCCGAGATCGCCCGAGCCTTTCAGATCGGGTTTCTCGTCTTTCTCCCCTTTCTGATCATCGACCTCGTGGTCGCCGCTGTGCTGATGTCGATGGGCATGATGATGGTACCCCCGGCGATCGTGGCCCTGCCCTTCAAGCTCGCCTTCTTCGTGGTGGCCGATGGTTGGAGCCTGATCGCAGGCGCACTGGTGCGCAGCTATCTCTAGACGCGCGCCTGCCCGGCAACCGCGCGGGAGCCGTGGATCGGGCAGCCATGTCCGCCCCAGGCATACCCGGCCCCCGCGTAGGCGTTGCCCCGCGCCGCGCCGAGCGAAGAGCCAAGGCGCGCAATCTCTCATGCGCGTGGAACGGGACGGCGCCGCCCTCGTCCACCGACCTGGTTGCGCTCCGGAGCGGGCGCCGGCGCCTTGCACAGGTGGTCCCGGCGGGAACTCAGCGCACCACGAACTCGGCGTGCAGCGCGCCGGCCGCCTTTATGCTCTTGAGGATGTCGATCATGTCCCGGGGCGCCACGCCCAGGGCGTTCAAGCCGGCGACGACTTCCGAGAGGGAGGTTCCGGGGGGCACTTCGGCAAGTCCCAGGCCCTCCTCCTCCTCGATGTCCGCCTGCGTGCGCGGGACAACGACGGTCTCGCCCTGCGCGAACGGATTGGGCTGCACCGCGAGCGGCGCTTCCTCGATGCGCAGCGTGAGGCCCCCCTGCGCGACCGCGACACGCGAGATGCGCACATCCTCGCCCATCACGATGGTGCCGGACCGCTGATCGACCACGATCCGCGCGCGACGCTCCGGCGAGACCGCGATGTTCTCCACCCGTCCCAGGGCATGCGCCGGCGATCGGGCACCGGTGCGGGCGATGTCGAGCCGCACCGTGCCTGCATCCAGCATGACGGCCACGTCGCGCCCGAAGTCCCGGTTGATCGCCGTCTCGATCCGTGCGGCGGTGGTGAAGTCCGGCTCGCGAAGCGCCAGGCGCAGCGTCTCGAGCGAGGCGAAATCGAAGGGCACTTCGCGTTCGACCCGCGCGCCAGACGGAATCGAGCCCGAGGTGGGAACACCCTGCACCACCTCCGCTGCGTCACCCTCCGCGCTGGCGCCTCCGGCGATCACCGTGCCCTGAGCCACCGCGTAGATCGCGCCGTCAGCGGCATTCAGCGGTGTCATCACCAGCGTGCCTCCGAGCAGGCTGTCGGCATCGCCGATGGCCGAAACCGTCACGTCTATGCGGCTTCCCGCGCGCGCGAAAGGCGGCAGCTCCGCGGTCACGAAGACCGCGGCGACGTTGCGCGGGCGGAACTGCTCACCCGCGACGTTCACCCCGAGGCGCTCAAGAATGTTCGCCATGATCTCCTCGGTGAATGGCGCGTTGCGCAGCCCGTCGCCCGTGCCGTTCAGACCCACGACCAGGCCGTAGCCGACAAGGTCGTTGCCACGCACGCCATCGAACTCGACGAGATCCTTGATGCGCACCGGGCTCGCCGCGGCGACGCTTGCGAAGACGAGCGCGTGGAGCGCTACCGCGAAACCGCGCAGCACCCTCACCGGATCGTCTCCAGCAGCGTCAGTCGAGAGAGCCGGGCGGTCACCGCGTAGAGACTCTCGAGCTTCTGGCTCAGGGCTTCCATGCGGGTCGCCGCTTCGTATCCGTCGACCTCGATCAGGGAAGCGCGCGCGCGGCGCGCGCCACCGGCGGAAGCCTCGATCCGCGCGCCGGCGCGCTCGATGCGCGCCTCCTCGGCACCAAGATCCGCGCGCAGACCGATCAGTTGCGGCCCGGCGCTCCCGAGCCCCTCGGCGGCCGTGTCGAAAAGCGCGCGCACGGTATCTTCCGGCAGGTTCAGCGCTGCATCCGCCGCAAGGGTCGCGAGCGCGCTGGCTGCGAGCACTTGGCGCAGTGCCGGTGCATCGGCGCGGATGTCGAGCGCTGCCTGATCGCCGCCACCGAGCGGGACGGGCGACGCCGGGCTGTCGGCACCGAGATACCCGGACGAGTCGAAGCCGCCGCCGGGCGCGAACCAGTCCTCGACGATCTGCGCGACGCCGGCGGCTTCGGTCTCTGCCCCGATTTCGGCACGCAGGGTGTCCAACATGGCGTCCGCGCCGGCCAGCGCCGGCCCCGTGGTCGCAGCGCCTGCGAACAGGCTGCGACCGGCCGTGCTCTGGTTGAGCGCGCCCACGGTGTCTTCGAACGCGCCGCGCGCCGCCGAACCCGCCGCCGCGAGTTCGCCCGCGAGGCCGCCCGCTGCTGCAGACCGGAGCGTCGTCGCGAGGGGTTCGGTCGCGCTCTGGACGCGTCCCAGCGCGGCCTGCATCGCCGCGCTGCGGTTGGCCGCCTGCGCCTGATTCCGGCGCAGCGTCGCCGCAAGCGCGACTTCGCGATCGAGAGCGGCGAGCCGCGCAGTATCTCCGCTCAGGCGATCCGTCAGATCCGCCGCGCGCCCGGTCGACAGCTCCTGTCCGCGTGCGGAGAGCTCTGTCCGGAGCTGCACGGCCTGCCGGCGGAAAAGGAAGCCCTGCGCAAGATCTCCAACACGTACTTCGGTCATGGTCAGAGCCTCGTTAGCGTGTCCATCATCTCGTCAATCGCGCGGATCATCCGCGCGTTGGCGCCGTAGAGCTGCTCGATCACCATCAGCCGCTGCATCTCGGAATCGGTGTCGACACCAAGGCGACGCTCGGCAAGCGCAATTTCCGTGTGCTGCGCGGCGGCATGGCTTTGCCGCGCTTCGGCATCGACGAGCCGCGTCGAGACCTGCGCGGCCAGATCTGCAGCGAGCGCGGCGACGCCCCGCGGAACAGACCCGAAACCGCCTGCAACGGGCGGGCGCGCCTCGGCCACGGCCGTCTGCATCGCGGTCAGCAGTGCGCCGTCGCCCGCCGGGCCGGGCGTCGCCGCGCCGAGCCCGTCGCGCAGCCGCCAGGAGGCGCCTCCCGTCTCGGGGCGCACCGCATCGTTGACCTCGACGCGGCCGGCAAGGCCGGTTTCCGCACCCGCGGCGAAGGCAGCTCCAGCATCGGTAAACAGCCCCGGCGCGCCCGGCGCCAGCGTGGGGTCCGGCAACCCGTCCTCGAAGCGCGCGATCAGTTCGCGAGCGAGGGCGTCGAGGCCGGCCTGCGCCGAGACTGCGAGATCGTCCCGGACGAGGAAGCGGCTTTCAAGGCGCCCGCCTGCGAATCTGTCGACAGGCACGGGTCGCCCGTCGACGGTAAGCCCGGAGAGATCGCCATCGGCAGCGGTCATGTTGGCGGTGATCACGCCGCTGCGGGCGAAGCCGATCTCGACGGGCGATCCGTCGAGCAGCGTTGCACCGCCCTGCGTGTAGAGGGCGACAGCGCCTCCGGGCCGAGCGAGTTCGCGCAGGGGCACCAGTTCGGCGAGGTCGTCGATCGCCCGCTGCCGCTGATCCAGCAGGCCGGAGGTGTCCTCGCCCCGCACCCCGGCCGCGACCACGGCAGAGTTGAGATCATGAACCCGCGCGAGCGCCGCGTTCATGCGCTCCACCATTCGCCCGATGTCGGTATCGGCTTCAACACGCATCGCCTGCACCTCGGAAGACGCGTTTCGCAGACCCGAGGCCAGACGCTCCGCCGCCATGACGGCGGCATCGAGCCGCTGTGGTGCCGCGGGTTCGCCCGCGGCGGCGAGGAGAGCGGTCTCCAGCTCGGCGACGCGCGCCGACAGCGCACCGGGGTCGTCCGGCGTACCCAGCACATTCTCCAGGCGTGCGAGATAATCCGCCTCGGCAGTCGCACGTCCGAGCGCCGCATCGGCGCGCCGCCGGTCGGAGATCAGGACGGGATCCACATCGCGCATGACCCCGTCGACCCGCACGCCGCCGGCGGCGCCTTCGGCGCGCGCAGACAACTGCAGCGAGCGCGGGCCGTAACCCGGGGTGAGCGCATTGGAGATGTTGGACGAAACGAGTTCTGCCGCGCGCGACGCCGCGGAGAGGCCCGACAAGGCGTTCGAGAGCGAGGCGCTCAGACTCATGATCTATCTCCCACGCGGCGGCTTCAGCGCTTGAGGTTGGTGGTTTCCTGCAGCATCTCGTCGACGGTCTGGATGACCTTGGCGTTGGACGAATAGGCCCGCTGCGTGCGGATCATGTCGGTGAGTTCAGTCGCGACGTCGGTGGCGGACTCCTCGAGCGCGAAGGACACGATCTCACCGGTCGGTCCGTCCCCGGCTTCCCAGAGGAAAAACGGCCCACTCTCGGGGGACGGCAGATAGGTCTGCTGATCGAGCGAGACCATGCCGTTGGGATTCGGCAAGTCGACGAGCGGAATCTGATAGAGGCGGCGCGAGGCGCCGTTATCGAAGACGGCCGAGACGTAACCGGACTCGTCGACAGTGATCTCGCTCACGCTGCCGACGGGAAAACCGTCCTTCTCGATCGCGAGGGGAACAAAGCTGTCCGCAAGCTGCGTCATGCCGTTTGGGTCGCCCGGCTGTCCGATCTGGATTTCGATCGGTCCGCCGCCGGTCGTGACGATCGCACTGCCGGTGGTGGCGTCATAGGCCCCGCCTGACAGCGTCGTCACCGAGCCGAGGGTGCCGCCGCCCGTCGGAGTGTCGTCGAAGGTCAGGGTGTATTCGCCCACGACACTGCCCGTCGCCGTGTCGGTGATGGCCATCGTCCACTCGTTCGAGGACCCGCTGGCCGGCACCGTGGGCGTGAAGTCGAAATCGAGATTCCGGGACGTGCCAAGATTGTCGAAGTATTCGACCGACAGCGTCTCGGCCTCGCCGGATGCTCCCGCCTCGGTCGCCGTCGCAGGAAGGTTGAGGCCCAGCGACACGCGCGTGGTCGGCTCGCCGAACAATTGGTTGGCATTGATTCGCACCGGCTCCAGACCCGCGCTGGTATCCTGCGGGAAACTCGGGACCGAGCCGTCGCTGTTCGCAGGCCAGCCCAGGAGGACGTGGCCGGAGCCGGTGCGCAGGTAGCCCTCGGCGTCGGTCCGGAAGGATCCGGTGGTGCCGAGAAGCATCTGAGGCTGGCCTCCGAGTGCAACCTCCGTCGCCCGCGCCATGGGCAGGAACCCCCGGCCGCGCACCACGAGATCGGTCGGATTGCTGGTGCCGACGAGCGCGCCGCTTTCGTCGATCTTCCGCATGCTGGTGGTGCGCACGCCGCCGGCCGCGTAGTCCCGGCCGGAGTTGGACAACACCAGCGACTGGAAATCCGTCTCGGTACGCTTGTAGCCGTAGGTCGAGGCGTTCGCGATGTTGTCGGCGATGCCGGCCAGCCGGCTTCCATGTGCCATGAGCGCCGCGATGCCGGCATTGAGCGACGAAGAGATCGTCATGGAAACGCCTTTCTGCTGTCTCGGATCGGTCGGATAGCCCGGCTGATACCGTGACCGGGCTTAAGAACGACCTAACGCATAAGATCCGAGACATTCGGAGCGCTTCCGTCAGCCGGGCGCCCCGCGCAGGAAGATCACCTCGAAGCGGTCGTTGCGGGCCGCCATCGGATCGGACACGGCGGGCGTGCGATCCGCATGGCCGGTCACGCGGCGCATCCGGTCAGGCGACATGCCTCCTCGTTCCAGGAGCCGGCGCAGGCTCTGCGCGCGGTCCGCGCTGTCTTCCCAAGGGCGGCTACGCGCGAGCACGACGGGGGCGGCACGCACATGCGCCTCCACGGCGACGCCGTTCTCGACCAGCCCTGCTGCCCGCGCCACGATGCCCGCGAGCGTGCGAAGAGTCGCGGTCGGACCCTGCGCGTCGTAGAGCGGCGCGTCGGGCAGCGAAAACAGCTCGATCACGAGGCCTTCGTCGGTAACGCGCGTGACGACATGGCGCATCAGGCGATCGGGGACGCGGCTCTCGCCGCCCTGTCCGATGAGCGCCTCCTCCAGTGACTGCAGAGCGGCATCGAGCACGGGGGCTTCCCGACCGTCGTCCGATGCGGGCGCAGTCTGCGCCTCTTGCCGGCCGCCGCCCGTCCCCATCCTGGGGCGGTTCCTCTCCGCGAACACGGTGTCGCCGGCCAGCGCGCCGTCGCCGCCGCCGGAGACGCGCGCGATGGGAATCGTCGGGCTGAAATAGTCCGCGATCCCCTTGCGCTGTTCTTCCGTCGTCGCGTTCAGCAGCCACATCAGCATGAAGAAAGCCATCATCGCGGTCACGAAGTCGGCGTAGGCCACCTTCCACGCGCCGCCGTGATGACCGTGCCCGCCGCTCTGGCGTTTCTTCTTCCTGATGATGACCGGCGCGACATTGCTGTCGGCACCCATCGCTCACCACACCGTTCTCACCCGAGACCGCCAATAGCCCGAGCGGCCTTTCATATGCGTTAACGACCGCCGGGTCGCGTCGACGCGTCGTGCCACGGTTACAACGCTCGCTGCGGCGGGTGACCGCGAAGATGGACTTGTTGAAACTTCTACCGTAGCACCGGACCCGTCGGGTTAGGAGATCCACGCGCCGATGACCGAAGCCGCGCCCTGCCGCATCCCGCCGCTCCGTCCGCAATTCGCGGGCGCGGCGGTCCTTCTGGCGTTTCTGGCCGGTGCCGCCGGCGCGCAACCGGTCGAGAGCAGCTTCAACCTTTACGGCGTACCGGGCCTGGTGGACATGCCCACGGCGGAGGTGGCGCCGGACGGCACGCTCTCGACCACGATCGCGCACTTCGGCGGGACCACGCGCACGACGCTGCGCTTCCAGATCACGCCGCGGCTATCGGGGGCGTTCCGCTATTCCTCGATCGAGGATTTCTACCCGCCCGGTCCGCCGCCCTGGACCGAGCCGCGCTACTATGACCGCAGTTTCGACCTGCGGTATCAGATCCTGACCGAAGGGCGTTACCGGCCTTCGGTGGTCGTGGGCCTCCAGGACTTCATCGGAACCGGCCTCTATGGCGGCGAATACGTCGTGGCGACCAAGGCCGTCACGCCCGCGGTGCGTCTCACCGGCGGCCTGGGCTGGGGACGACTTGGCAGCCGCAACCCATTCGGCAGTCTCGGCGACCGGCCATCCGAATTGCTGGGCGAAGGCGGCCTGCCCACCTATGACCGATGGTTCCGCGGCGATATCGCAGCCTTCGGCGGGATCGCCTGGTCGCCCACCGACCGGCTGACGCTCAGCGCGGAGTATTCTTCGGACGATTACGTGCAGGAGCGGCGCGACGGCACCTTTCGCGGCTCCTCGCCCTGGAACTTCGGACTCGACTATCGCTTCGAGAACGGCACGCAACTGTCGCTCTACCATCTCTACGGCGAAGAGATCGGCGCGCAGGTGACGCTGCATTTCAATCCGCGCACCGCCGGCACGCCCGGCGGGCTGGAAGCCGGGCCGGTGCCGGTCGCCGTGCGGCCACCGGGCGCGGCGGAACGGCTCGGCTGGATCACGGACAGCAGGACCGCGGCGCAGGCACGCCAGGAACTCGCACAGGCCATGGCGCGCGACGCGCTTGTTCTCGAGGCCCTGCAACTCGAGCCGCGGCGTGCGACGGTTCGTCTGCGCAATCCGACCTATGGCGCGCCGTCCCAGGCCATCGGGCGCACGGCGCGGGCGATGACACGGGCGCTGCCGGACTCGGTCGAGGAGTTCGTGATCGTGCCCGTCGAGAAGGGCATGCCGCTGGCCCGGGTCGCGCTCAGCCGCAGCGACCTGGAACGGCTCGAGAACGACGCAGCCGTCGAGATGCTCGCGCGGACGCGGATCGCGGACGCCTGGCGCGCCGCGCCGCCCCCTGACCCGGGCCTTTATCCGCGCTTCGCCTGGTCGATCGGCCCCTATCTGCAGTTGAGCGTCTTCGACCCCGACAACCCGGTGCGCGCCGACATCGGCGCGCGCGTCGAGGCGGATTACCGGATTCGGCCAGGACTGATCCTGTCGGGCTCGGTGACGAAGAAAGCCGGCGGCAACCTCGATTCGGTGACGCGGCAGGGCACCTCCGGCCTTCCCTATGTCCGCACCGAACTGCGCCAATACTCGATTCAGGCCGATCCGGCGATCGAGCATCTGACGCTTGCGCATTACGGCCGGCCGGGGCGCGATCTCTACAGCCGTGTGACGGCCGGCTATCTTGAGAAGATGTATGCCGGCGTCTCCGGCGAAGTCCTCTGGAAGCCGGTGGACAGCCGTCTGGCCCTCGGCGCCGAGCTCAATTACGTGCAGCCGCGCGATTTCGACCAGCTGTTCGGCCTCCGCAGCCGGCAGACGCCCGGCGGCGAGATCCCCACGGTGAACGGCCACCTGTCCGCCTACTACGATTTCGGCAACGGCTTCCACGGGCAACTCGACATGGGCCGCTACCTGGCGGGTGACTGGGGCGCGACCGTGTCGCTCGACCGGGAATTCGCCAACGGCTGGCGGGTGGGCGCCTATGCGACGGTCACCGATGTCCCGTTCGACGATTTCGGCGAAGGTTCCTTCGACAAGGGGATCCGCATCACGATCCCGCTGAGCAGCATCTCGAACACGCCGTCGCGGGCCTCGAACACCGTCCGCATCCAGTCGCTGACACGGGACGGCGGGGCGCGGCTGAACGTGCGCGACAGGCTCTACGAGACGGTGCGCGACTACCACGGGCCGGAGATGGCGAAGACGTGGGGGAGATTCTGGCGATGAATGCGCGGCGCAAGCTCGGACTGGCCGTGACGTCGGCGCTGGCAGCATTCGCGTTGGCGGCCTGCGGGTCGGGTACGGACTCCGCCGATCGGGCGACCGTTCTGAAGGAGCTCGCCCGGAACGTGCTGGCGCAACAGACCGCGCAGCCGCGACAGCCGGTCGGCCCGGCCCAGGTGCAGGCGGCGCTCGAGGGTTCCGAGGGGCCGCTGATCTATGCGCGTTTCGCCGAGACGGGAAGCACCGTCATCATGATCGGCATCGAGAACAACGGCCCCTACACCACTTACGCCACGCAGGCGCGCCAGACGATCACGCTTCGGGATGGCTTTCTGACGGCGACCCGCGGGATGGGCGGGGACCTGATGTCCGCGGATATTTCGGGTGTCCGGGCGCTGATCGCGGCGCGTCGGGCCGGCCGCGCGAAGCGGGTCATGCGCTTTCTCAACGCCGAGGACGTGACCTACGAGGTGGTCTTCGATTGCCGGATCGTGCCGGGCGAGACCCGGCGCGTGCAGGTCGGCGCCATCACGACGAGCGCCACAGAGGTCCGGGAAGACTGTACCGGCCGCCGCGGGCGCGAGATCACCAACACCTACATGGTCGATCCGCAGGGTCGCGCCGTGGTATCGCGGCAATGGACCGGGGACCTGATCGGCGCCACCGAGCTCCGACTCCTGCGCTTCTGAGCGCCGAGCGGAGCGCCCCTATTCGTTGATGGTGCTCGAGCGCGCCCCGAGATCCGATTTCTCGATCCAGCGGCGCATGACGCCAGCCGCGGCCGCACCATCCTGCGCCTCGATGGCCTTGCGCAGCTCCTGCACAGCGCTCGCCATCTCGAGCTCGGACAGACGACCTTCCTCCGCGCGCAGGATCTTGGGATGCGGCGTGGTGAGCATGTCGCTGCCGATCAGCAGCTCCTCGCTGAGCTTTTCGCCGTCACGCAGCCCGATGAACTCTATCGCGATGTCGCCATCCGGATTCTCCGGGCAGCGAACCGTGTATCCGGCGCCCTCGATCATCTGACGCGCGACCTGCTGGATCGACACCGGCGACCCCATATCGAGCACAAATACGTCGCCGCCTCGAGAGAACGAGCCGGCCAGCAGGACGAGGCGGACCGCCTCTGCCACGGTCATGAAGTAGCGGGTCACGTCTGCATGGGTCACCGTGACGGGTCCGCCGCGCGCAATCTGCTCCTCGAAGAGCGGGATCACGGACCCGGAGGAGCCGAGCACATTGCCGAAGCGAACCATGGAAAACCGCGTCCCGCCGGAGCGCGTGGCCAGATCCTGCACGATCAGTTCGGCCAGCCGCTTCGAGGCGCCCATGATGCCCTTTGGCCGCACCGCCTTGTCGGACGAGATCAGGATGAACCGTTCGACCCCCGCCTCGCGCGCCGCATCGGCCATCACCTTCGTGCCGATCACGTTGTTGCGCAGTCCCTCGATGCAGTTCTTCTCGACCAGAACGACGTGCTTGTAGGCAGCGGCGTGCAGGACCACGTTGATCCCGTTCTCCGCGAGAACCCTCGAGACCAGGCTCTTTTCGCAGACCGAGCCGAGCACGGGAACGATCTCGATCCCGGTTTCCATGTCCTGAAGCTCGCGTTCGATGTTGAACAGCGAAAGCTCGCTGTGATCGAGCAGCACAAGCCGCGAAGGGCCCGCTGCGACGACCTGGCGGCAGAGCTCAGACCCGATGGAGCCTCCGGCCCCCGTCACAAGAACCGACCGCCCCTTGTAGGCATCGGTCACCTCCGGAAGCTCGGCCTCCATCCGTCCGCGCCCGAGAAGCTCGCTCAGCTCCGCGCGGGTCACGCGCTGGTGATCCGCCTTGTCGAGCACGAGCTGCGCGAAGGACGGCAGCGTCTGCACCTCGCAGCCGAGATTGCGAAGGCGGCGGGCGATCCGCGCCTGCGCCGGCCGGCCGGCCGAGGGCATCGCCAGAACGATGCGGTCGATTTCCTTGGTGGCGACGAGCTGCGGGAGTTGCACCGGCGAATGGACCTTGAGCCCGGCGACGGTGAGGCTTTGCAGCGTCGGGTTGTCGTCCACGAAGGCGACGGGCAGAAGCGTGTCGTCGGTGCGCAGCGCGGTCGCGAGCTGCTGGCCCGTCTGGCCGGCGCCGTAGATCAGGACATGCTTGCGCGCCTTTCCGGCGATGTAGATCCACAGCACGATCGACCGGAGCCAGATCCGCCCGAGCACGGTGAGGATCAGGAAGGTCATCGTGTGCAGGATGAAGAGCTGCGTCGGCATCGCCGTCGCGGTCAGGGCGTTCACGACGACGCCGGCACCACCCATCGCGACCGCGACCCAGGTCGTTCCCATGACGCCCTGCATCTCGTAGGCGTTGAGCTTGATGCGATGCAGCCCGAACCAGATGATCAGCCCGCCGCCCACGGCGAGCATCGCGGCGAGGAACGGCAGGCTCGCCTGAAGCTCGACCCAGGCCGGCAGGCGGCCGAGAAGCAGCGCTTGCGACAGCACGAAGGCGACCACGATGGTCAGAAGGTCGATTGCGAGGAGGATCCAGCTCTTTTGTGCGCGGCTCAAAGATGTGCAGAGCTCATAGAGCATTCCTGTCCCCCGGAAAGCCATTCTGGATCCAATTCGCAGGACCGGCAAAGTCGCTGTTTCGGCCTGTGCGCGACTCGTGAAGCGCCGATCATGCAAGCCTACGCTGCGGCAATTTGCCTTAACGCGAACTTAAAGCCTTCCCTGACCGAGAGACCGTAGCCCCCTGCAGCGAATTTTCACAAGCTCAAAATGCTGCATTTGCAAATGCAAGGCGGTTTCCCGCCTAGTCTTCTGCGCGCGACCGGCGCCGCGGATGACCGGGAACCACCGGCAGCCGCCTGAAGACCGTGGCGAGCATGATCCACAGATCGAGACACAGATCGCGGCGCGCGGCGTAGATCAGATCAAGCTGCGCCTTGCGCGGCACGCAACGGCGGACATAGACGGCCTCCGTCTCCGCCGCCGTCCGGCAGGGCGCGAGCAGGCGTTCTTCTTCCGCATGGTAGATCAGCGTGGCGAGCCCGGTGATGCCGGGGCGCGCGCGCAGCACGTCGGCGTAGAGTTCGGGAAAGGCCTCGACATAGCGCCGCAACGGCGGTCGCGGGCCCACGAAGCTCATCTCGCCGCGCAGGACGTTCCAGAGCTGCGGCAGCTCGTCGAGGCGCCAGCGGCGCAGCACGCGTCCGATCGGCGTGATCCGCGCCGCCTTGTCCCCGCCGGACACGCCGCTGTCGTCGTCGACCGGCGTCATCGTCCGGAACTTCCACAGAAGAAACGGCCGCCCCGGCGCCATCATGCGCTCGGAGAGGAAGAACACCGGCGGCCCGTCGCGCAGGCGCACCATCACGGCGACTGCGAGCACGAGCGGCGACAGGAGGACGGCAAGCCCGAGGGCGACCACGATATCGAAGGCGCGCTTGCCCGGAGTCATTTTCGCGATTCCTGTTGCAAAGATGGCACCCCGGTCCCCGAAGAACGGCGCATCGCGCGTTGCTTTCCCTGCGACGTCGTCTAATGTCGCGCTCATCTAAAGATCGTCCGGCCCGGGGCTGGCAAGTCGAAAGGCCGCTGCCTTGGCCCGACTGTGTCGATGCCGCCCGAACCGGCGGAGTCTGGGGGAAAGACTTGCGCGTGCGCTGCCTGCGTCGATCCGTTCTGCTGTTGCTCTCCGCATTGTCGATCGCGGGTTGCAGTCTGCCCCGCGGCGCCGCGCTGCAATCCGAGATCCTGCGCGAGGACGCCGCCGATACGCCCAGCTTCCAGGTGGTCGAGGTCACGCGCGCGGTGGTGGCGGACATCGCCCGGTGGCCCGCCACCGGGTGGAGCGGAAGCTACCACTGGCTGACCACCGGGCGAGGTCCGAAATCGACGGTCATCAGGCCTGGCGACGAGGTGCGGATGGTGATCTGGGACAGCCAGGAGAACTCGCTCCTGACCGCTCCGGGACAGAAGAACATCGTCCTCGAAGCGATGGAGGTTTCGCCCGAAGGCACGATTTTCGTCCCATATGTCGAAGACGTGGTCGTCAGCGGTGCAACCCCTCAGCAAGCCCGGGCGCGGGTGCAGGAGGCGCTGGAAGAGATCGTGCCCTCCGCGCAGGTCCAACTTTCGGTCAAGCAGGGCGAAGACAACTCGATCGACATCGTTTCGGGCGTCGGCGTGCCCGGCAGCTACCCGCTGCCCTCTCGGGATTACACGATCCTCAGTGCGCTGGCGGCAGCGGGGGGCGTCCGCGAAAGTCTCGAGAACCCGCTGGTGCGGCTGATCCGGGGCGACGAGACCTACGAGATCCGCGCCGGACAGCTTTTCGAGGACGCCACCCATAACGTCCTGTTGCGCGGCGGCGACAAGATCGTGATCGAGGAGGATTCGCGGAGCTTCACCGCGCTCGGGGCGGCCGGCACCGAGGATCTCATGGCCTTCCCCGATGAAGAGGTGACGGCGCTGGAAGCGATGTCGCTGATCGGCGGGCTGTCGGACTCGCGTGCCGATCCGGAAGGCGTGCTCGTCCTGCGCGAATACGACGCGCGTCATGTCGGCCGCACGCCGGGCCCCACGCATCGACAGGTGATCTTCACCTTCGACCTGACCACGGCGGACGGGCTCTTCGCGGCGCGGAACTTCCTGATCAATCCGGACGACACGGTTCTGGTGACCGAGTCGCCCGTCACCAAGGCGCAGACGATCTTCAATCTCTTCGGCACGGTCTTCGGTCTGACCCGACAGGTCACGACGGTCGCCAACTGAAAAGGCCGCCCGGGCGGGGCGGCCTCTTCTCATGTCTGCCTGTCCCGGTCAGCTCTCGCCGGACGACTCGTCCGGGGCCACGTCCATCAGGTAGGCATAGATGTCCACCGCGCCTTCGCGCAGCTTGAACGCCATCTTGGAGCGGGCGCTGCTGTTGCCCGTATATTCGCGCAGGAAAGCCTGCGGGTCTTCGGTGTAGGCGACGAAATTCTCCTGGTTCCACTCGAGGCCCATCTCGGCCGCCTCGAGAATGCCGTCGCCGTAGCGGAAGTCTTCGACCTGCGCAGCCGGGCCGCCCACGACGCCATAGAGGTTGGGTCCGACGCGTCCGCCACGCTGGATCATCTCGCCGTCGGGGCTTTCGATCATGTGGCAGGCCTTGCAGCGGTTGAACAGATTCTCGCCCTCGGCCGGATCGCCGGCATCCTGTGCCAAAGCGGGCGCAGCGATCGTCGCGGCCATCATCAGGGTCGTGGCTCTCAGGATCATTCGTCTCTCTCCCTCGGTTAGCTGGGGTCACAGTTTAGTCCGCCATGTCGGTTGTCAACCTGGCGACCCCGAGGCCGGGGGAGGAGACGCAGCTTGCGTCGGCCGGCCCGGAGGCGCAAGGGGAACGCCATGCGCTATCTTTCGTTCCTGCGCGACAACGCGCCCTGGCTCGCCGCGGGCGTCTTGCTCGCCTTCCTGTCGAGCTTCGGCCAGACCTTCTTCATCTCGGTCTTCGCCGGCGAGATCCGCGCCGAGTTCGGCCTGTCGCATGGCGCCTGGGGGCTGATCTACACCGCCGGCACCGGCGCCTCGGCGCTCGCGATGCTCTATGCCGGCGTGCTGACCGACCGTTTCCGCGCCCGCGCGCTGGGCGCGGCCGTGCTCGTGCTTCTGGCCGCGGCCTGCCTTTTCATGGCCGCCGTGCCGGCGCTCTGGGCGCTGCCGGTGGCGATCTTCCTGCTGCGCTTCGCCGGGCAGGGCATGACCAGCCACATCGCGATGGTCGCGATGGCGCGCTGGTTCGTGGCGACGCGCGGCCGCGCGCTGTCCACCGCGACGATGGGCTTCGCGGCGGGCGAGGCCTTCCTGCCGCTGATGTTCGTCTCGGCGCTGGCCTTCGCGGACTGGCGCGCGCTCTGGATCGTGGCCGCCGCGCTTGCCCTCGCCGGCATCCCGGCGCTGCTGGCGCTGCTGCGGCGCGAGCGGCTGCCGGCGGCGATGGCCGCAGAAAGCACGGCGACTCTCGGCATGGGCGCGGCACACTGGACGCGGGTCGCGGCGTTCCGCCACTGGCTTTTCTGGTGCATGGTCCCGGCCCTGCTGGGGCCTGCGGCCTTCAACACCGCCTTCTTCTTCCAGCAGGTGCACATCGCCGAGGTGAAGGGATGGAGCCACCTGGAACTGGTCGCGCTCTTTCCGGTCTATACCGGCACCTCCGTCGTCGCGATGCTGCTCTCGGGCTGGGCGCTCGACCGGCTTGGGACCGCGCGGCTGATGCCCTGGTTCCAGCTGCCGATGGTCGGCGCCTTCCTGCTGCTGGCGGTGGCGCCCACGCCGGCCCTCGCGCTGCCGGGGCTCTTCCTTATGGCGTTGACGACCGGCGCCAATTCGACCCTGCCCAACGCCTTCTGGGCCGAGTTCTACGGCACCCGCCACCTTGGCGCGATCAAGGCGATGGCCGCCGCGGTCATGGTGCTGGGCTCGGCCATCGGGCCGGGCGTGACGGGCACCCTGATCGACGCAGGGATCGGCATCGAAACGCAGTTCGTGGGCATCGCGGCCTATTTCGTGGCGGCGAGCGCCTGCATGGCCTTCGGCATCCTGCGCGCCGCGCCCTCGCTGCCACCCCGGCCGGCCTAGGGCCCGAGGCGCGCGTCCTGCACGTCCTTGAGGTCGGGGATCGCGTCCGCCGTGCCGGGCCGCGTCACCATCAGCGCCGCGGCCACCTGCGCCTGCCCGATCGCCTGGGCCATCGGCAGCCCCCGGTCGAGCCCGGCCAGCAGATAGCCGGCGAAGGTGTCTCCCGCGCCCGTGGCATCCACCGCCTCGACGCGCGGCGCGGCGAAGTCCTGCACACCTTCGGCCCCGTGCCACCGCACGCCATCCGCGCCACGGGTCACAAGAACATCAGGAACCCCCAGATCCGCAACCCGGCGCCCCAGCGCCGCCTCGAGCTGCTCCGCCTCAACGCGGTTGAGAATCAGCAGGTCGAGCACGTCCAGCACCGCGCCCACCGCCTGCGCGTCGAACGGTGCGGCGACATAGGCCGTGTGCAGGCCCAGCCGCTTCGCCGTGGCGAGCCATGCGCCCTGCCCGTTCGTCTCGTTCTGCGCCACCGCGCGGTCGCCCACCCGCGCCTCGGCGAGCGGCGCGTCGCGGGTCTCGTCGGGGATCGCGACATTGGCGCCCGGCCAGATCAGGATGCTGTTCTCGCCGGCCGGGTCCACCGCGATCACCGCGTGCCCGGTCACCTCGCCCACCTCCGCGATGTGCCGGGTATCCACGCCGTATTCCAGCAGCCGTTCCACCGCCCAGCGCCCGTCGGGCCCCACCGCGCCCACATGCGCCACCCGCGCTGCCGCCCGCGCGGCGGCCACGGAGAGGTTCGCGCCCTTGCCGCCGAGCCCCCGCGTCAGGCTCTCGGCCGCCAGCGTCTCGCCCGGCCCCGGCAGGCGCGGGACACGATAGGCGAAATCGGCGTTGATCGAGCCGAGGTTCCACAGGGTCATCGCGCGCGATCCTTCTTCTTGCTCCGAGTATTTCCGACGGAGGCGGAGGCGGCGGCCGCGGGCACGGCCGTCACCCTACCTTGCAGGCCGCCAGCACCGCCATGTTCAGGATGTCGTTCGCCGTCGAGACCGTCGAACAGAGCTGGATCGACGCGTCGATGCCGGCAAGGATCGGGCCGATAACCGTGGCCCCGCCCATCTCCTGCATGAGCTTGACCGAGATCGAGGCAGAGTGCCGCGCCGGCACGACGAGGATGTTGGCCGGCCCCGAAAGCCGCTGGAACGGATAGGCCGCCTGCGCGCGGGCGTTAAGCGCCACGTCCACCGTCATCTCGCCTTCGTATTCGAAATCGACGCCGCGCCCGTCCAGCACCTGCGGCGCGCGATGCATCTTTTCGGCGCGTTCCGAGACAGGGTAGCCGAAGGTCGAGAAGCTGACGAAGGCCACCCGCGGCTCGAGGCCGAGATGCCGGGCCACGTCCGCCGCCCGCTCGGCGATGTTGGCGAGATCCTCGGCGTCGGGCCACTCGTGCACCAGCGTATCGGCGATCAGCACGATCCGGCCCCGGTGCAGGAGCGCCGTGACCCCGGCCGCGCCGTGGCCGGCATCGGCGTCGAAAACATGGTTGATCAGCCCCATGACATGCGCCGACTTCCGCGTGGCGCCGGTCACGACCCCGTCGCCGTGCCCATGCGCCAGCATCAGCGCCGAGAACACGTGTCGGTCGCGGGCGGCGAGGCGGTGAATGTCCTGCATGTCGTGGCCGCGCCGCTGGAGCCGTTCGTAGAGAAACCCCTTGTAGGTCTCGAGATGGTCGGTGTTGGCGGCGTTCACGACCGTGAGTTCGCGCACCGCGTCGCCCATGCCCTCCGCCTCGAGCTTGGCCTTCACATCCGCCTCGCGGCCGACGACGAGCGCGGTGCCGAAGCCGGAACGCTGATAGGTCACCGCGGCGCGCAGCACCCGGATGTCGTCGCCCTCGGCGAAGATCATGCGCGCCTGCGCGCGGCGCGCGCGCTCGGTGATGCCGCGCAGGATGCTGGCGGTCGGGTCCATCCGGCTCTTGAGCGCCGTCTGGTAGCCGTCCATGTCCACGATCGGCCGCCGCGCCGCGCCCGTGTCCATGCCGGCCTTCGCCACCGCCGGCGGCACCCGCCAGATGAGGCGCGGATCGAAGGGCGTGGGAATGATGTAGTCGCGCCCGAAGGTGAGCTTGCGGCCATAGGCCATCGCCACCTCGTCGGGCACGTCCTCGCGCGCCAGTTCGGCCAGGGCGCGGGCGCAGGCGATCTTCATCTCGTCGTTGATCGCGCGGGCGTTGATGTCGAGCGCCCCGCGGAAGAGGTAGGGAAACCCCAGCACGTTGTTGACCTGATTCGGGTAGTCCGAGCGGCCGGTCGCCACGATGGCGTCGCGCCGCACCTCCTGCGCCTCCTCGGGCGTGATCTCGGGGTCCGGATTCGCCATGGCGAAGATCACCGGGTTGTCGGCCATGCTCGCCACCATCTCGGGCGTCACGGCGCCCTTCACCGAGACGCCGAGGAAGACGTCGGCACCCTGCATCGCCTCTTCCAGCGTGCGCAATTCGGTCTTCACCGCGTGGGCCGACTTCCACTGGTTCATCCCCTCGGTGCGGCCCTGGTGGATCACGCCCTTGGTGTCGCAGACGATGCAGTTGTCGTGCCGTGCCCCCATCGCCTTCAGGAGTTCGATGCAGGCGATGCCCGCGGCGCCGGCCCCGTTGAGCACGATGCGGCAGTCCTCGATCCGCTTTCCCGAGAGATGCAGCGCATTGATGAGACCCGCCGCGCAGATCACCGCGGTGCCGTGCTGGTCGTCGTGAAAGACGGGGATGTCCATCTCGTCCTTCAGCCGCTGCTCGATCACGAAGCAGTCCGGCGCGCGGATATCCTCGAGGTTGATGCCGCCGAAGGACGGGCCCAGCAGCTTCACCGCGTTCACGAAGGCGTCCACGTCCTCGGTGTCGATCTCGAGGTCGATGGAATCGACGTCGGCGAAGCGCTTGAAGAGCACCGCCTTGCCCTCCATCACCGGCTTGGAGCCCAGCGCGCCGAGGTTGCCGAGACCCAGCACGGCGGTGCCGTTCGAGATCACGGCGACGAGATTGCCCTTGTTGGTGTAGTCGTAGGCCGTCTGCGGCTCCTGCGCGATGCGCAGGCAGGGCACCGCCACCCCCGGCGAATAGGCGAGGCTCAGGTCGCGCTGCGTGGTCATCGGAACCGTCGCCGTGACCTCCCACTTGCCGGGGCTCGGCTCGTGGTGGAAGGCGAGCGCCTCCTCGTCGGTGATGCGGCTCTGGCTCATCTGACCCTCCGGAATGCCTCGCCCGCTCTTAGCCCGCGCATGCCCGCGCCACAACGCCGCCTCCCTTTCAATGGTCCCCGAATGGCCCGGCCGCAGGCAAGACCGCAGCCGCGACATTCGCTGCTTCGCCAGGCTATGCCCGCGACACGGGATTCGCGGCTTTCGCCGGCCGTGCCCCTCGCCTAATCTCCGCAGCGCCGTGTGCCAGAGGGGGACCGCATGACCGCCGCGACGCCGATGATGGCGCAGTATCTGGAGATCAAGGCGCAGCACCCCGATGCGCTCCTGTTCTACCGGATGGGCGATTTCTACGAGATGTTCTTCGACGACGCCGTCGCGGCGGCCGAGGCGCTGGACATCGCGCTCACCAAGCGCGGCAAGCACGGCGGCGACGACATCCCGATGTGCGGCGTGCCGGTGCATTCGGCCGAGAGCTACCTGCTGACGCTGATCCGCAAGGGCTTCCGCGTTGCCGTCTGCGAACAGATGGAGCGCCCCGAGGAGGCGAAGAAGCGCGGCGCGAAATCGGTCGTGAAACGCGAGGTGATCCGCCTCGTCACGCCCGGCACGCTGACCGAGGACTCGCTTCTGGAGGCGCGGCGGCACAACTACCTCGCCGCCTATGCAGAGGCGCAGGGGCAGGGCGCGCTCGCCTGGGCCGACATCTCGACCGGGGCGCTGCACGTCATGGCGCTCGCGCGGGTGCGGCTGGGGCCGGAGCTGGCGCGGCTCGCCCCTGCCGAAGTGCTGCTCTCAGAGGCGCTGGAGCCCGATTGCGCCGGAATAGTGACGGAGTCGGGCGCGGCGATGACGCCGCTCGCCCGGTCCGTCTTCGACAGCACGGGGGCCGAGAAGCGGCTCACCCGGCTCTTCGGGGTGGAGACGCTCGACGGCTTCGGCGCCTTCTCGCGGCCCGAACTCGCGGCGATGGGCGGCCTCGTGGACTATCTGGAGCTCACGCAGAAGGGTCGCCTGCCGCTCCTGCGCCCTCCAATGCGCGAGGCCGCCTCCGGCGTCATGCAGATCGACGCCGCGACCCGGCGCAACCTGGAACTGACCCGTTCGCTGCAGGGCGGCCGCGCCGGATCGCTGCTGGCGGCCATCGACCGGACGGTGACCGCGGGCGGCGCGCGGCTGCTCGAGGCGCGGATCGGCGCGCCCTCGCTCTCGCTCGAGACGATTCACGCGCGGCAGGCCGCGGTGGCCGCGCTGGTCGAGGATACGGAGCTCGCGGCGGATCTGCGCGACCTGCTGCGCCGGGTGCCGGATCTCGACCGCGCGCTCTCGCGCCTGTCGCTCGATCGGGGCGGGCCGCGCGACCTCGCCGCAGTGCGGGACGCCATGGAGCAGGCCGACGCTCTGGCGCGGCGGTGTGCCGGTCTCGACCTGCCCGGGTTGCTCACCGACGCGCTGGGCGCGCTCACAGGTCACGAGGCACTGCGCGATCTGCTGGCCGACGCGCTGATCGCCGAGCCGCCGCTTCTTGCACGCGACGGCGGTTTCGTGGCCGAAGGGTTCGACGCCGAACTGGACGAAACGCGCGAGTTGCGGGACGAAGGGCGCGGCGTGATCGCCGGGCTGCAGGCGCGTTATGCGGAAGAGACTGGAATTTCATCGCTCAAGATCAAGCACAACAACGTCCTGGGCTATTTCATCGAGACCACCGCCACCCATGCCGAACGCATGATGGCCCCGCCGCTTTCCGAGACCTTCATCCATCGCCAGACCACCGCCAACCAGCTGCGCTTCACCACCGTGGAGCTCTCGGAGCTCGAAACCCGCATCCTCAACGCCGGCGCCCGTGCCCTGGAGCTGGAGAAGGCGATCTTCGCAAGACTGCGGGCCGCGATCCTCGACGAGGCCGGGCCGCTGGGCCAACTCGCCGCCGCGCTGGCCGAGATCGACCTCGCCGCCGCGCTGGCGGATCTGGCGCGCGGCGCCGACTGGGCGCGCCCGCATGTGGACGCGAGCCGGGCCTTCGAGGTGACGGGCGGGCGGCATCCGGTGGTGGAGGCCGCGCTGCGCGCCGAGGGCGCGTCCTTCGTCGCCAACGACTGCACCCTGTCAGCGGAAAGCGACGCGGCGGCGATCACGCTGCTGACCGGCCCCAACATGGCCGGCAAGTCCACATGGCTTCGGCAGAACGCGCTGATCGCGCTGCTCGCCCAGATCGGCGCCTTCGTGCCGGCCGAGGCGGCGCGGATCGGCCTCGTCAGCCAGCTCTTCAGCCGCGTCGGCGCGTCGGACGATCTGGCGCGGGGGCGCTCGACCTTCATGGTTGAGATGGTCGAGACGGCGGCGATCCTCAATCAGGCCGACGACCGCGCGCTGGTGATCCTCGACGAGATCGGTCGCGGGACAGCGACCTACGACGGCCTGTCCATCGCCTGGGCGGTGATGGAACAGCTGCACGAGGTGAACCGCTGCCGCGCGCTCTTCGCCACGCATTACCACGAACTCACGGCGCTCGCCTCCCGCCTCGACGGGGTGCGCAACGCGACCGTGGCGGTCAAGGAATGGCAGGGCGAGGTGATCTTTCTGCACGAGGTCAGGCCGGGCGCCGCGGACCGCTCCTATGGCGTCCAGGTGGCGCAGCTCGCCGGCCTGCCGGCCTCGGTGGTCGCGCGGGCGCGCGAGGTGCTCGAGGCGCTCGAGGCGGGCGAGCGCGACACCGGCGCACGCCCCAAGGCGCTGATCGACGATCTGCCGCTCTTCGCCGCTGCACCGCCGCCTGAGCAGACCGCCCCCGGCGCGCCCTCGCAGGTCGAGGAGAGGCTCGCCGCGCTGCATCCTGACGAACTGACGCCGCGCGAGGCGCTGGAACTGCTCTACGAGCTCAAGGCGCTCGCCACCGAGGATGGCGGTCAGCCGCGGTAATCCAGAAGCGCGGCGGAGATATCGTCCTCGGCCGCCATGCCGGTGCCGGTGGCCTGCCGCAGATGCCCGAGCAATTCATCCAGAAACGTGCGCCCCGAGCGTTCCGGCGTCACACGGGCCACGAGCTCGCCCAGTCCCTCGTCGCCCAGAAGCGACCCGTCGGGCAGCTGCGCCTCGGTGAAACCGTCGGAGTGCAACAGCAATCTGTCGCCAGGGGCGAGGCGCGCCTCGATCTCTTCGAAGCGCGCCTCCGGCAGAAGACCCACGGGCAGCCCGCCCTGCCCGATGAACTCGCGGCGGCCATCGGCGCGCAGGATCATCGGGTGCGGGTGGCCCGCCTGCACCAGCCGCACCCGGCCTGATCGCAGATCGACGGTCGCGTAGACCATGGTGAAATACTCCTCGACGCCCCTGTCGGCGGCAAGCCGCTCGTTCAGCAGGCGGGCGACCTCGGCAGGCGGTCTTAGCGCGAAGAACCGCTCGAAGCGGCGCGTCACGGCGACGTTCTGATCCAGGAATTCCGACGAAAGGTATCCGCTGACCCGCGCGGCCATCAGCGCCGAAGTCACGCCGTGACCCGACACGTCGATCGCGTAGATCCCCAGTGTGCCGTAACCGGGGCTGAAGGCGCCCACGAGATCGCCGCCCACCTGCCCGCAGGGCTGGAAGAGCAGGTTCACCTCGGACTCGCCGAACCGCCGTGTGCGCTCCGGCACGAGCGATTCCTGGATCTTGCGCGCCTGTTGGAGATCGGCATCGAGCATGGCCTGCGCCGCCTGGAGCTCGGCCAGCGTCTGGCTGATGAGCCGGTTCTTTTCGCTCAGTTCCCGCTCCATCCGGAGGATGCGTTCGCCTGCGGCGAGGCGGGCGCGCAATTCTGCGGCATCGACAGGCTTCGTCAGGAGGTCGTCGGCGCCGCAGTCGAGACCATGCGCAACCTCTGCCTTTTCGCTCCGCGAGGTCAGCAGGATGAAATAGACATAGCGGCCCGTCGCGAGCGCGCGCAGGGCGCGGCAGAGGTCGATCCCGCTCATCCCGGGCATCATCCAGTCGCTCACCACCAGATCGGGCGGCGCCTGACGGCACAGCGCGAGCGCAGCTTCGCCCGAGTCGGCCTCCATCACGCGGTAGCCCGCGCGGCCGAGCAGCATGGAGAGCAGACGGCGCTGCAGCCGGCTGTCGTCCACGACCAGGACGGTCCGAAGGCAGCGCTCCGCCGTCGTGGCGGTGCCTGCCGGGCCGCCGGCGCCGGAAGAGGGAGTGGCAGTCATGCTCGAATCCTCGGGCATCGGCAGACGCTTGCGGAGGCCAATGTCGGCGGTGCCCGCCAACATCGTTCCCGACGCAGCCGAGGCCGAAGGCTGCGCGGATAGGTGTGAAGGCGCCGTTAAACGCGCAATTTTCCGCATCCGGCAGCGCGCGTCCGTCGTGAGGTAATGATCCCTTTACGCCTTTCCGCGCATCTGCTCGCGGGGGCTCCGGATCGAGAGGATCCCATGATCGATTGGACCTGCGTGAGCGACCTGCGCGAGGAAGTGGGCGACGAAGACTTTCAGGAGGTGATCTCCCTTTTCGTGGACGAGGTGGAAAGCGCGCTCGCCGGGCTCGATCCTGCCGCGCCTGCATCGGAGGATCTGCACTTCCTCAAGGGAAGCGCTCTCAATCTCGGCTTCACCGCGCTCGCACGGCGCTGCGCGCCACCGGCGGATGCCGAGGACCTGCGCGCCTGTTTCGCGGAATCGAAGGCCGTGTTCCTCGCGGAACTGCCGCGCAGGCTCGCGGCCTGACCCGCCTCAGACCAGGCGGTGGATCGTAACCGGATCGGCCCGGCCGTGTTCCTGAAGCGCTCGGCGCCGGAGCGCGCGCATGCCTTCCAGCCAGCGTTCGGGGTCGCCTGCCTTGCGCGCGACATGTGTCGCCACCTGCGGGTGCGGCAGGATCAGGAAGCGCTCGGCCCGCATTCCGTCGAGCACGGCCTCGGCGACCGACTCCGGCGAGAGCACGCCCGAAGCGTCCCCTGCGTCGCCGTCCGCGTAACCGATCATCGCGGTGGCGACGTATTGCGGACAGACGACCGAGACGCGCACCCCGTCGTCGCGATGGGTGATCGCGAGCGATTCGGCGAACCCCACGGCGGCATGCTTGCTCGCGGTGTAGGCGGCGTCGCCGATCTGGGCCAAGAGACCCGCGGCAGAGGCCACGTTGACCAGATACCCCTCGCCGCGCGCGATCATGCCGGGCAGCACGGCGCGGGCGGCATGCACCTGCGCCATGACGTTGACCTCCCAGCAGGCCTGCCAATGCGCGTCAGGGGCCGAGGCCGCGTGATCGGGCTCGCCGAAGCCCACGCCGGCGTTCGACACGAAGATCTCCACCGGCCCCAGCCGCTGTTCCGTCTCGGCGACGAGCGCCTCGATGTCGCGCGCACAGCGCACGTCGCAGCGCATGCCTTCAGCGCCCAGTTCCGCCGCCGTCTGTGGGGCAGCTTCCAGATCGGCCAGCATGACGCGGCCGCCCTCCCGAACCAGGGCAGCGGCGATGGCGCGGCCGATTCCGCGCCCTCCGCCGGTCACCACGGCCACTCGTCCCCCAAGCTCCATCGCCGCCTCCTTCAGATCAGGAACTGCGCCAGGATCTCGTCGTCGGTGATGTCCTGATAGGTCATCCCGGCCGCATCGAGCCGCGCGAAGAGCCGTTCGAAATTGCCCGCCTGCGTGGTCTCGATCCCGATCAGCACCGAGCCGAAGTTGCGCGCGGACTTCTTCAGATACTCGAAGCGGGCGATGTCGTCCTCGGGCCCCAGGAAATCGAGGAAATCCTTCAGCGCGCCGGGCCGCTGAGGCAGCCGCAGGATGAAATACTTCTTCACGCCGGAATAGCGCTGCGCGCGCTCCTTCACCTCGGGCAGACGCTCGAAGTCGAAATTGCCGCCGGAGGTGACGCAGACCACCCGCTTCCCGCGGATCGTCTCCGTGATGTCGGGAAGCACGTCGAGAGCGAGCGCGCCCGCCGGCTCGAGCACGATGCCCTCGACATTCAGCATCTCGAGAATCGTGCCGCAGATGCGGTCCTCGGGCGCACCGAGAACGTGGGCGGGATCCACGTCGCGCAGCCGCGCGAAGGGATGGTCGCCCACCATCGCCACCGCCGCACCGTCGACGAAGGTGTTGATCGCCTCGAGCCGCACCGGCTCTTCGGCCGTCAGCGCGGCGAAGAGGCTGCGCGCGCCCTGCGGCTCCACGAAGGTCATCGCGGTGTCAGGCCCGAACCAGCCGCGCACCCCGGCCGAGAGGCCCCCGCCACCCACCGGCAGCACGATACGGTCGGGCGGGCCACCCAGCTGCGCCTCGATCTCGAGACCGACGCTCGCCTGCCCCTCGATCACGTCGGGGTCGTCGAAGGGCGAGAGAAACTGCGCCCCGGTCTTCCGGCAGTGCTCCTGCGCCGCGCGCAGGGTGTCGTCCACGTAGTCGCCCACGAGCCGCACCTCGACGGCGTCGCCGCCGAACATCCGCGTCTTCTGGATCTTCTGCTGCGGCGTGGTCACGGGCATGAAGATCACGCCCTCCACCCCGAAATGCCGGCACATGTAGGCCACGCCCTGCGCGTGATTGCCCGCGCTGGCACAGGCGAAGCGGCGGCCCTGCCCGATCCGCTTGCGCATCGCGTTGAAGGCCCCGCGCAGCTTGTAGGAGCGCACCGGCGAAAGATCCTCACGCTTGAGCCAGATCTCGGCGCCGTAGCGCTCGGACAGATGCGCATTACGGGTGAGCGGCGTGGGCTCGAACACCTCGCGCATGGCGGCCTCGGCGGCCCGGACGGCGTCGCGGAACTCGGTCATGCCGGCACCCTTGCCGCGCGGGCGCAGCCCGCGCAAGCCCCGCCGCCTTGCGGGCCTGCGGCAAAGGCGCTATCCGCGCCTCGGTTTCCGCGGGAGAATGACGATGGACGCGCCGAAGAAAGTCGTGCTGGCCTATTCCGGCGGGCTCGACACCTCGATCATCCTGAAATGGTTGCAGACGGAGTACGGCTGCGAGGTGGTGACCTTCACCGCCGACCTGGGCCAGGGCGAAGAGCTGGAGCCCGCGCGCGCGAAGGCCGAGATGATGGGCGCCGCCGCGATCTACATCGAGGACCTGCGCGAGGAATTCGTGCGCGATTTCGTCTTTCCGATGTTCCGCGCCAACGCCGTCTACGAGGGGCTCTACCTGCTCGGCACCTCGATCGCGCGGCCGCTGATCTCCAAGCGGCTGGTCGAGATCGCGGCGCAGGAGGGCGCGGACGCCGTGGCGCACGGCGCGACCGGCAAGGGCAACGATCAGGTCCGCTTCGAGCTCTCGGCCTATGCGCTCGACCCGGAGATCAAGGTGATCGCCCCCTGGCGAGAGTGGGATCTGACCAGCCGGACGAAGCTCATCGACTTCGCGGAAAAGAACCAGATTCCCATCGCCAAGGACAAGCGCGGCGAGGCGCCGTTCTCGGTCGACGCAAACCTTCTGCACACCTCGTCCGAGGGCAAGGTGCTGGAGGATCCCGCCGAGGAGGCGCCGGACTACGTCTATCAGCGCACCATGGACCCCGAGGCTGCGCCCGATACCCCCGAATATGTCGAGATCGGCTTCGAAAAGGGCGATGCCGTCAGCATCGATGGCGAGCGCCTGTCCCCCGCCGCACTGCTGACGAAGCTCAACGAACTGGGCGGCAAGCACGGCTGCGGGCGGCTGGACCTGGTCGAGGGGCGCTTCGTCGGCATGAAGTCGCGCGGCATCTACGAGACGCCGGGCGGCACGCTGCTCTTGGAGGCGCACCGGGGGATCGAGCAGATCACGCTCGACCGAGGCGCCGCCCATCTCAAGGACGAGCTGATGCCGCGCTACGCGGAACTCATCTACAACGGCTTCTGGTTCTCGCCCGAGCGCGAGATGCTCCAGGCGGCGATCGACCGCAGCCAGGAGCACGTCACCGGCACCGTGCGCCTCAAGCTCTACAAGGGATCGGCGCGCACCGTCGGCCGCTGGTCAGAGCATTCGCTCTATTCCGAGGCGCATGTCACCTTCGAGGACGACGCCGGCGCCTACGACCAGACGGACGCGGCGGGCTTCATCCAGCTCAACGCGCTGCGGCTGAAATTGCTGGCGGCGCGCAAGCGGCGGCTTGGCTAAGCTGTCCGAATTCGTCGCGGCGCAGGAGCCGGTCTGGCCTCGGGTCCGGGCCGAGCTCCGCGCAGGCCGCAAGACCAGCCACTGGATCTGGTGGGTCTTCCCGCAACTGGCCTCGCTCGGCCGGTCCGAGCGCGCGCGCCATTTCGGCCTGTCGGGCCTGGACGAGGCCGCGGACTACCTCGCGCACCCCGTCCTCGGCCCGCGGCTGGAAGAGGCGGCGCAGCTGATGCTCGCACATGACGGCACCCCGCCCGAGGATGTGCTGGGCGAGGTGGACGCGCTGAAACTGCGCTCCTCCATGACGCTCTTCGAGGCGGTGCCGGGGGCGCCGGAGGTCTTTGCCCAGGTGCTCGACCGGCTTTATGACGGCGCCCGTTGCCCGCACACGCGTGAGGCGCTGGGCCGCTGAAACTAATATCGCCACCCGCTTTGCGCTTGCGTCACACATGCCGCCACGGGTTGCGCCCCGGCCCGCGCCCAGGTCTTTCAATGGTCCAGAAATACCCAGGTCGCCGAGCACGGTTCCCCCGCTCCGCTTCATCTCTCTCCCGAGCTCCCGTTCACCTCTGCGTGACGCACGGTTTCGTGGCTTGTCCTGATGCGTTGCACCGGCGGACCCTGACGTCATGCGAACCGGGAGGACGAACGCCATGATCGCTCTCAAGACCCTCAAGCCCGCATTGCTCGCGGTGTTGATCGCGGTAGGTTTCACCGTGAAGGCCACCGATGCGCACGCGGCGGAGACCGCAACCATCACGGTCGCCGGCGGCTGTTTCTGGTGCGTGGAGGCCGACTTCGAGAAGGTGCGCGGCGTGACGGAGGTCGTCTCGGGCTACACCGGCGGGACCGTCGCCAACCCGACCTACAAGCAGGTCGTGCGCGGCGGCACCGGCCATTACGAGGCGGCGCGCATCCGCTACGACCCCGCGCAGGTCAGCCGACCGCAGCTCTACGATCTGTTCTTCCGCTCCATCGACCCCTTCGATGCGGGCGGGCAGTTCTGCGACCGCGGGGAAAGCTACCGTTCCGCGATCTTCGTGGGCAGCGAGGCCGCGCGGAAGGACGCAGAGGCCGCCAAGCGCCGCGCCGAACAGGAGCTGGGGCGCGAGGTCGTCACGCCGGTCCTCGATCTGGGCGAGTTCTACCGCGCCGAAGACTATCATCAGGACTACTACAAGAGCGACGAGCGTCTGCCAGTCTCCTCGGTCGGCATCGCCGTACCGAAGAGGGCCGCCTATGAGCGCTACCGCGACCGCTGCGGACGTGACGAGCGGGTGCGCGAGATCTGGGGCGACGACGCGCCCTTCGCCGGCAGCTAGCGCCGGCGTCTGAGATAGACGTAGAAAGCGCCTGCGCCGCCGTGCTTCAGGTGCGCCTCGCGGATCTGAAGCACGCACCCCGCCAGCGGCGGCGTGGACAGCCAGTGCGGCAACTGATGACGCAGGACGCCGGGCCGCCGGGGGATCGGCCCCTCGTCTTCCGAGCGCCGCCCCTTGCCGGTGATGACCAGCACGAGGCGCCGTCCTTGGGCATACGCCGAGAGGATGAAGGACTGCAGCGCCGCGTGCGCCTCGTCGGCCCGCATCCCGTGCAGGTCGATCCGCGCCTCCGGGTCGAGGCGACCGCGCTTCATCCGCTGGTGCGTCTTGCGGTCCATGCGCAGCGGCTCGGATTTGACTCGTTCGGATACCGAAGGCGCGAGGTCATGCGCGCCGGTGCCACCCGATGCCGACTGGCCGATGCGAAAGGGCGAGGGGGCAGGACGCTCCTGTGTCTGGCTGCGTCTGGCCGCCGGCGCGGTCCGCTTCGGCGCATCGTCGCGCTGCGGTGCAGGCCGGGCGCGGTCCAGCGGCTGCGCGGTCTTGGCCACCTCGTGCCAGAGCGCGAGTTCATCGGGCCGGAGACGGCGGCGGCTCATTGCAGCGGCTCCGGCAGCATCGCATAGGCACGCTGAATGGGCATGAGCACGACCATGCGGCCGGGATCGCGCAACCGCCCGGCGCGCCGCCCGGCTTCGGCGCCTGTTCCGAAGAAGATGTCGGCCCGCTGCGCGCCCTTGATCGCCGAGCCGGTATCCTGCGCGATCATCAGGCGGCGCATCGGCGTCTGGCCGTCCTTCTCGATCCAGACGGGCGCACCCAACGGCACATGCGCGGGATCGACGGCGACCGTGCGCAGGGGCGTGACCGACCGGTTCATCGCACCGAGCGGGCCGCGATCCGCCGGCACCTCCGTCACTTCGCGAAAAAAGACGTAGGACGGGTTGTGGAAGAGCAGATCGCGCCCCTCGGCCGGGTTGCGGCGGACCCAGTTGCGGATCACCTGGGCCGAAACCTGGTAGGGCTCATAGACGCCCCGGCGCACCAGTTCGCGGCCGACGGAACGGTAGGGGTGGCCGTTGCCGGCGCCGTAGCCCACCCGGATGAGACTGCCGTCCTGAAGGCGGATACGTCCCGAGCCCTGGACCTGGAGAAAGAAGAGTTCGACCGGGTCATCGACCCACGCGATCTCTAGCCCGCGCCCTTCCAGAATACCGCTGGTCGCGATCTCCTGTCGCGTGAGCCAGGGCGCATTCCGCGTGAGTTCCGGCGGCGTGCGGTAGAGCGGGTAGCGGAAGCGCGGCGTCCTGCGCCGCGCGCCGTCGAGTTCCGGCTCGTAATACCCGGTGAAGAGAGCGGGTCGGCCGTCCTCGATCAGCACCGGGCGAAAAAAGAGCTCGAAGAAGCGGCGCGGATCCTCGTCCCCTTCGGTCTGCGCGAAGGCGCAGAGCGCGCTCCAGTCCGGCGCCTCGAGATCGGGACAGGTCTCGAGAAAAGCATCGAGCGCTGCGGCGTGGTCGTCCTCGGCCCAGCCGCGCAGATCTTCGAAGTCGAGAAGCGAGCGCGTTGTCTCGGCCTGGCCCGCGGATCCGGTCATCGTCAGGCCCAGAGCGAGTGCTGCGCCCAGCGCCCGCAGCATCACTCGCCCGTTGCGACCAGCTGCCAGTTCGGATCGTCGGAGCCCATGACGCGGCCGAAGGTCCACACGTCCTTCTGGCGACGAACCTCCGTCGGGCTGCCCTCCACGACCTGGCCCTCGCGGTTCTTCACCACCGAGGTCAGCTCGCCCACGAAGCGGACAGTGACCTCGCCCATGCGGCTCGAGGTATCGAAGGTCGCATCGACCAGCGTGACCTCGCGCAATCCGACGAATTCGGCTTCGATGGTCAGACCCTGCGCCTCACGCTCGCGCACGACCTCGTCGAAGCTTTCGTAGACGTCCTCGGCGAGAAACGGCTTCACGCTCTCCATGTCGCCCTTCTCGAACGCCATGAGGATCATTTCGTAGGCGCCCCGGGCACCCTGCAGGAACTCGCTCACCGAGAAGCTGGAATCCGCCGATTTCATGCGTGCGAGCGCCTCGGCCGCGTCGGAGCCCTGCGGCACGTGATCCGTGATGTCCTCGTCGGGGCCACCTTCGATCACCTCGAACTCCGGTCGGCGCGGCGCGGCCCGGGTCTGCTGCTCCGGCCCTGAGACGGGCGGCTTCTCAAAGCCGTCGCGTGTGCCGAGCACGCTGCGCAGGCGCAGGATGAGAAAGACGGCGATGCCGGCAAGCACCAAGAGCTGCAGGAGCGGGGAGTTCATCTGAACCTCACAGGGCGCGCATGGAAACGAGCGATGTCCGTGCATATGTAGGTAAGGCAGGTGCACAAGTCCACCGCAAGCTCGAGTCCGAAAGGAGCGCACCTCATGTGGCTTCTGGCAGCCTTCATCGCGGTTCCGCTGATCGAAATCGCCCTCTTCATCCAGGTCGGCGGCTGGATCGGTCTGTGGCCGACCCTCGGAATCGTGATCGCGACCGCCGTCGCCGGCACCTGGGCCGTCCGCAGTCAGGGCCGCGCGACGCTCGATGATTTGCGCAAGCGATTCAACACACTGGGTGATCCGTCGGAACCGCTGGCGCATGGCGCGATGATCCTGTTCTCGGGCGCGCTCCTGCTGACACCCGGCTTCTTCACGGATGCGGTCGGGCTGTTGCTTCTGGTGCCATCCGTGCGGGTCGCCTTGATGCGGTGGCTCGGGCGCAGGATCGAGGTGCAGCGCTTCGAGATGGGGACCGGCCCGGCGGGGCCAAATGCCGCGCGTCGGCCGCCGCGCGCTCAGGGTGACGTGATCGACGGCGAATGGGAGCGCGTGTCGCGCGAGGACATGCCGCATGACGAGCCGGCACAGGAGTCGCCATCCGCGAAGCGCCCGACACATCAAGGGTCCGGCTGGACACGCCACTAGCACCGCGGCGCTGATTGAGGCTCGCCGCGCTCGCTGGTAGATCATCTCATGAATGCAATTTGAGCGGAGACCCCGATGAACGATAACGAGAATGGCAACGGCCCCGCGGATCAGGGCGCGACCCCTGGCGTGGCGGCGCAGGATCCCCAGCAGCAGCCGCAACAGCAGCAGCAACCCCGGATGAACGTGCTCGCGCAGTACATCCGCGACATGAGCTTCGAGAACATCCTGGTCCAGAAGGGCGGGCAGGCACAGGGCCAGCCCGACGTCCAGGTCCGGGTCAATCTAGACGCCAAGCGCCGCCAGGCCGAGAACCAGTACGAGGTGTCGATCAAGCTGAACATCGACTCCAAGTCGAAGGAAACCGGCACCCAGCTTTTCCTGCTGGAAATCGACTACTGCGGCGTCTTTCAGGTCGAGAACGTGCCGGAGCAGCAACTGCATCCCTACCTGCTGATCGAATGCCCGCGGATGCTGTTCCCCTTCCTGCGCCGCATCGTGAGCGACATCACGCGGGACGGCGGCTATCCGCCGCTGAACCTGGAAACCATCGACTTCGTCAGGATCTACCGCAACGAGATCATGCGGAGGCAATCGGAACAGCAGACCCAGGGCGAGGCGGCACCTGCGGCAGAACCGAGCGGCCCGACCGGCACCGCCTGATCCGTCAGGCGTCCGGCCAAAGGCTCTGGTCCCCAAGCCTGGCGACGAACGCGTCGTGCGCTTCGGCTTCGGCCTGCGTGATACGTGGCGGCAGCGGTCTCGGTCGCTGCCCCGCGCGCCAGCCCTGGTCCATCATGGCCCCGTCGCCGGTTCCGGCTGCCGAGAGCCCGAGAGACAGACCCGGCTGGCGGCCGCCGATCAGCTCCAGATAGACTTCGGCAAGGATCTCGGCATCGAGCAGCGCGCCGTGCAGCGTGCGGGCGGAATTGTCGATGCCGAATCGCCTGCACAGCGCATCGAGCGACGCGGGCGAGCCCGGAAACCGCTTGCGCGCGATCGCCACGGTGTCGATCGCCCTCTGCATCGGCAGCTCCGGCAGGCTGATGCGTGCGAGCTCCGCGTTGATGAAGCGCATGTCGAACTCGGCGTTGTGGATCACCAACCGGGCATCGGCGATGAACTCGATGAAACGGTCCGAAATTCCCGCGAACAAGGGTTTGTCGCGCAGAAACTCGTCACCCAAACCGTGAACGGCAAAGGCCTCTTCCGGCATCGGCCGCTCGGGGTTGATGTATTCGTGGAAATGGCTGCCCGTGGGAACATGGTTGTAGAGTTCCACGGCCCCGATCTCGACGATGCGGTGGCCGTCGAAAGGGTCGAGGCCCGTCGTCTCGGTATCCAGGACGATCTCACGCATCGTTCATCCGCCTCCTGATGTCAGCCACGATCCGGCGCACCTGTTCGCGCGCGTGCTCCGGCGTGTCGGTCACGATGACATAATCGGCGCGCGCCGTCTTTTCCGGGTTGGGGATCTGACGTGCGAGAACGCGGTCAAGATCGTCACCGCTCATGGTCCCCCGCGCGAGCACGCGCCGGCGCTGTTCTTCGGCGGGTACCGTCACGACAGCCACTGCATCCATCTCGCGCTCACCGCCCGTCTCGTAGAGCAGCGGGATGTCGAACACCGCGATGTCCGCCTCCGTCTCCTCCGCGAAAGCCGCCCGATCGGCAGCGACGAGCGGATGCACGATGGCCTCGATCCGGGCAAGCGCGTCGGACGTCTCCGCGATGATGCGCCGCAGCGCGTCGCGCGACACGGTGCCGTCCTCGACTGCCTCCGGAAAGGCGGCGCGAAAGGGTTCCACCGCAGCGCCGCCCGGCCCATAGGCCCTGTGGACGGCCGCATCCGCATCCCAGACGGCGCATCCTTCTTGCTCGAAGAGCCGGGCCGTCGCAGTCTTGCCCATGCCGATCGAGCCTGTCAGCCCAAGCTTGAACGTCTTCACAACAGCGCCTCGCGCGTCGCCTGATCCACCTCGGGACGCATGCCGAACCACCGCTCGAACCCCGGAATCGCCTGATGGATCAGCATGCCAAGACCATCCACCGTGATGCAGCCCATTTCCGCAGCCACGCGCAGTAGCCGGGTCTGCAGGGGCGCATAGACGAGATCGCACACGACTGTTCCCCGGCGCAGCCCGTCGAGAGGCACCCGCAGTTCGGGATGCCCGACCATGCCCAGGGAGGTGGTGTTCACGACGGTCGCCGCCTGCTCGAGGACGTTGCCCGCCTGCACCCAGTCCTCGACGCGGATCCGCGTTCCGAACTCCTGCTTGAGCGCGTCGGCGCGCGCCCGCGTTCGATTGCACAGGATGATCTCCGGCACGCCCGCGTCACGCAGCGCAGAGACGATCGCACGCGCGGCTCCGCCCGCGCCGAGAACGACCGCAGGTCCGGCGCGCGGATCCCAGCCGGGCGCCCCCTGTCGCAGGCTTTCGATGAATCCGTATCCGTCCGTGTTGTCGGCATGAACCTTGCCGTCCTTGCGGAAGATCAGCGTGTTGGCCGCTCCGATGAGCGTCGCCCGGTCGGTCACGAGATCGGCGATCTCGAGCACCCTCTCCTTGTGCGGGATGGTCACGTTCAAGCCGACGAAGCCGGCCTTGGGCAGCGTGCGGATCACCGTTTCGAGATCGCCCGGCGCGACATCCATCGGCACATAGTACCCGCGCAACCCGAGACTGCGCAGCCAGTGACCATGCAGCCGAGGGGACTTGGAATGCGCCACGGGGTGCCCCACCACGCCGGCCAGGGGGATGCGCGTCTCGGTCATGCCTCGATCTCTCCCGTAACCGCCAGCCAGTTCAAGAGCTCGAGCAGGGGCAGCCCCTGAACGGTGAAATGATCGCCCGTCACCGCTGCGAAGAGCCGCACTCCCTCTTCCTCGAGGCGATAGGCACCGGCACTGCCGGCGATGGCCGGCCAGTTTCGGTCGAGGTAGCCGCGCAGATAGGCGTCCGAGAACGCCCGCATCGCCATGCGCGCGACCCCGACGTGCCGCCATATCGGCTCGCCGTCGCGGCACACCACGGCAGCCGAGAGCAAGTGATGCCGCCTGCCGCGCAGGCGCTCGAGTTGCGCGCGGGCCGCCTCGATGTCCGCGGGTTTGCCCAGAACCTCGCCACCGTGTTCCAGAACCTGATCGGCGCCGAGGACGAGTTGTCCCGGGTGCTTCTCACTGATCCGGCGCGCCTTCATCTCGGCAAGGACATCCGCCACGTCGCGCGGACCGGCGTCCTCTGCCTCGAGGGACGCACGGACGGCGACTTCGTCGATCCGCGCCGGATCGACCTCGATCTGCAGCCCAGCGGCCCGCAGAAGACGCGCGCGCGCCTCGGAGCCCGAGGCCAGGACGATCGGTTGCTGCATGGGGAGGTCCTGTGCACCGTTTCCGGAAAGGTTTTGGAAACTTTCTCCGGCAACAGTGGAAAAGATGCAAGCAGCGGGGCATGGCCCGCCTGGCCGCTCGCCGCCCCTGCGTTGTCCCGATGGGGACGGGATGAAGCCGCCCGGCAGGACAACCTTGAACATGCACCGTATCCCGGATGGTTGTCCGCAATTCCATCCCCATGCCGATTTCTCATAAATTATTGTTTATAAATGATAAATTTTGGCTTATCTGCTGTTTTCCAGCGCTTGTCCCCATTGCCGCTCGGCACGTGGACAAACGCAGGGACAACCGGGATATCCCGAGGGTGCCTGCAGACCTACAACCACAACTTCTTTTCTTTTTTCTTCATTGACTCTAGGGGTGACCGGAACCAGCCCGGAGCCAGCGATGACGGATCTTCTCGCCCTGCTGTATCCATGGACGAAGTCGCTGCACATCCTTGCAGTCATCGCCTGGATGGCCGGGCTGTTCTACCTTCCCAGGATCTACGTCTATCACACCGAACGCTCGACGCCCGGCGACACGATCGACCCGGTCTTTCAGGTCATGGAGTCGAAGCTCCTTCGGCTGATCATGAACCCTTCGATGATCGTGACATGGATCTTCGGGCTACTCCTTCTCTTCACGCCGCAGGCCGGGGCAGGGTGGGCCGAGCTCTGGGTCTGGACCAAGGGGGCGGCCGTAATCGCCATGACCTGGTTTCACATGTGGCTCGCGGCACGGCGGCGGGATTTCGCAGCAGGGCAGAACACGCTGACCGGGCGCCAGCATCGGATGATGAACGAGGTGCCCACCGTTCTGCTCGTGGTGATTGTGCTCTCGGTCGTCCTGAAGTGGTGACGCCGCAGGATTGACTCGCGCAGCGGCGGAGAGTATCGGAGCGACAGCCGCCCGTCCGGCCGGTGCTTTTCCATCGACATCAGACCGCAGGCGCGCGACCGCGCGGCCCGGCACAGGTGCTTCCCATGACCGAGAACCGTCTCAACCTCGCCGATCTCAAGGCCAAGAGCCCCAAGGATCTTCTGGCCATGGCCGAGGAGCTCGAGATCGAGAACGCCTCGACCATGCGCAAGGGCGAGATGATGTTCCAGATCCTGCGCGAGCGGGCGGACGAGGGCTGGCAGGTCGCGGGCGACGGGGTGCTTGAGGTGCTCCAGGACGGCTTCGGCTTCCTGCGCTCGCCCGAGGCGAACTACCTGCCGGGGCCCGACGACATCTACGTCTCGCCGGACATGATCCGGCAGTATTCCCTGCGCACCGGCGACTCGATCGAGGGCGGCATTCGCGCGCCCGAGGGCGATGAGCGGTACTTCGCCCTGGTCTCGGTAGACAGGATCAACTTCGAGGCGCCCGACCGCGCGCGGCACAAGATCGCCTTCGACAACCTGACGCCGCTCTATCCGGACGAGCGCCTCAAGATGGAGATCGAGGATCCGACGATAAAGGATCGCTCGGCCCGGGTCATCGATCTGGTGTCACCCATCGGCAAGGGCCAGCGTGCGCTGATCGTCGCCCCGCCGCGGACCGGCAAGACGGTGTTGTTGCAGAACATCGCGCATTCGATCGAGACCAACCACCCCGAATGCTATCTCATCGTGCTTCTGATCGACGAGCGTCCCGAAGAGGTGACCGACATGCAGCGCAGCGTGAAGGGCGAGGTGATCTCCTCGACCTTCGACGAACCGGCGACGCGGCATGTCGCGGTCAGTGAAATGGTCATCGAGAAGGCCAAACGCCTGGTTGAGCATCGCCGTGACGTCGTCATTCTGCTCGACTCGATCACGCGCCTCGGCCGTGCCTACAACACGACCGTTCCGTCCTCCGGCAAGGTGCTGACCGGCGGTGTGGACGCCAACGCGTTGCAGCGGCCGAAGCGCTTTTTCGGCGCGGCGCGCAACATCGAGGAGGGTGGCTCGCTCACGATCATCGCCACCGCTCTGATCGACACCGGCAGCCGCATGGACGAGGTGATTTTCGAAGAGTTCAAGGGCACCGGTAACTCCGAGATCGTGCTCGACCGCAAGATCGCGGACAAGCGCGTGTTCCCTGCGATCGACATCCTCAAGTCGGGCACGCGGAAGGAGGATCTGCTGGTCGAGAAGGCGGATCTGCAGAAGACCTTCGTCCTTCGCCGGATCCTCAATCCGATGGGCACCACCGACGCGATCGAGTTCCTCCTGTCGAAGCTCAAGCAGACGAAGACGAACTCGGAATTCTTCGACTCGATGAACACCTGAGCAGGCGCGCCGGGCGCGCGGCGTGAAGCGGTCGTGAACGATACGATTTTCGCCCTGGCAACGGCGCGCGGCCGCGCCGGCGTCGCGGTCATCCGGATATCCGGGCCGCGGGCGCCCGAGTCCGGCGAACGGCTGGCCGGGCCGCTTCCGGCCCCGAGGCAGACGGCCCTTCGCGTGCTGCGCCGCGCGGATGGCGAGGCGATCGACCAGGCGCTTGTGTTGCGTTTCGCGGCCGGGGCGAGTTTTACCGGGGAGGAGGTTGTCGAGCTGCAGACGCACGGCAGCACCGCAGTTGTCGCGGCCATCCTGCGGGAGCTGTCGGAGCAACCCGGCCTGCGGATGGCGGAGCCGGGCGAGTTCACGCGGCGGGCCTTCGAGAACGGGCAGATGGATCTCGCCCAGGTCGAGGGCCTCGCCGATCTCATCGAGGCCGAAACGGAACGGCAGCGTGAACAGGCCTTGCGGGTTCTCTCGGGCGCGCTCGGCGAGCGGGCGGAAGCATGGCGCGCAGACCTGCTGCGAGCGGCCGCGTTGCTCGAGGCGGTGATCGACTTCGCCGACGAAGAGGTTCCCGAGGATGTATCCGACGAAGTCGCAACATTGGTGACGCGCTGCGAGACATCGCTGGCGGCTGAGATCGCGGGGACGCGGGCGGCGGAGCGGGTGCGCGACGGGTTCGAAGTGGCGATCGTGGGGGCGCCCAACGTCGGAAAGTCCACATTGCTGAACGCGCTGGCGCGGCGCGAGGCGGCGCTGACGTCAGAGATCGCCGGTACGACGCGGGACGTGATCGAAGTGAGGATGGACCTCGAGGGCCTGCCGGTCACGCTGGTCGATACGGCCGGACTGCGCGAGACGGAGGATCTGGTCGAGCGCCTGGGTGTCGAGAGGGCGCGCGAGCGTGCAGAGCAGGCGGATCTTCGCGTGTTTCTCGTCTTGCCGGGCGAAGCGCCGGGGCTGCCTCCTCGCGACGGGGATATTGTCGTTCAGGCCAAAGGCGATCTGCACGGGGAGGGGGTATCCGGCCGCACGGGGCAAGGGATCGATACGCTGGTCTCGGATATTGTCGGTGTGCTGGAGCAAAGGGTATCTGGCACGTCGGTCGCCACGAGGGAGCGACACCGCGCAGCGATGCAACGGGCATCCAGCTTCCTCGCGGAGGCGCGGGGAAAGCTGGACGATGGACCCGACGCATATGATATCTGTGCCGAAGAGCTTCGCGGAGCGATTCGCGCTCTTGAATCGCTGACGGGACGCATCGATGTGGAGTCGGTGCTGGGCGAGATTTTCGCGTCGTTCTGCATCGGCAAGTAACGGCACACATGTCGCGGCGGGAGTGTTCCACGTGAAACATGGGGAATTCGACGTCATCGTGGTCGGGGGCGGACATGCGGGCAGCGAAGCCGCACATGCTGCCGCGCGGGCCGGCGCTCGGGTTGGTCTCGTCACGCTGACTCGGGAGGGTATCGGCGTGATGTCCTGCAACCCGGCGATCGGCGGGCTCGGGAAGGGCCATCTCGTGCGCGAGATCGACGCGATGGATGGGGTCATGGGCCGCGTCGCCGATGCGGCGGGCATCCAGTTTCGGCTTCTGAATCGGCGCAAAGGCCCTGCAGTTCAGGGGCCACGGGCGCAGGCCGACCGCAAGCTCTATCGCCAGGCGATGCTGCGCGAGATAGAGGCGCAGCCGGAAATTACTGTGATCGAGGGCGAGGTCACGGATTTCCTGATGGCGCAGGACTGCGTGTGCGGCGTCACGCTGGCCGACGACAGTCAGCTGCGTGCGCGCGCGGTCGTGCTGACGACCGGCACCTTCCTGCGCGGTGTGATCCATATCGGCGGCGAGCGTCGGGCGGGTGGACGGATGGGAGACAAGCCCTCCGTGCGGCTGGCCGAGCGGATCGACAGCTTTGGTCTGCCGCTGGGTCGGTTGAAAACTGGAACGCCGCCGCGGCTGGATGGCAAGACCATCGCCTGGGACATGCTCGAGATGCAGCCGGGCGATGACACCCCGTCGATGTTTTCCTTCCTCAACGATGCCCCGGCGGTGCGGCAGATTGCCTGCGGGATCACCCATACCAACACGCGCACGCATGAGATCATCCGCGAGAAT
Organism: Rhodosalinus halophilus; assembly: GCF_003298775.1. Lineage (GTDB taxonomy): Bacteria > Pseudomonadota > Alphaproteobacteria > Rhodobacterales > Rhodobacteraceae > Rhodosalinus > Rhodosalinus halophilus. The sequence goes on from NZ_QNTQ01000010.1 coordinate 170,282, forward strand.
CTCGCCCACTCGGCGATGTATGGCGGCGGCATCAGCGGCGTGGGACCGCGCTACTGCCCCTCGATCGAGGACAAGATCGTGCGCTTCGCCGACAAACCCTCGCATCAGATCTTCCTCGAGCCCGAGGGGCTCGACGACGATACCGTGTACCCCAACGGGATTTCGACCTCGCTGCCGGCCGAGGTGCAGGAAGCCTATGTCCACAGCATCCGTGGCCTCGAGGCGGCGCGGATCCTACAGCCAGGCTACGCGATCGAATATGACTACGTCGATCCGCGTGCGCTCTCGGCGACGCTGGCGGTGCGCGACGTGCCGGGGCTCTATCTTGCGGGTCAGATCAATGGCACCACGGGCTACGAGGAGGCCGCGGCACAGGGCCTGGTGGCGGGCATCAATGCCGCCCGCGCCGCACAGGACAAGGAGCCAGTCTGGTTCGAACGGTCCGACAGCTACATCGGCGTCATGATTGACGATCTCGTGACGCGCGGCGTGACGGAACCCTACCGCATGTTCACCTCGCGCGCCGAATACCGGCTGTCGCTCAGGGCCGACAACGCCGATCAGCGGCTCACTCCGAAGGCGATAGAGCTCGGCCTGGTGTCGGACACGCGCCGTGCGGCTTTCGAGGGCAAGATGACCCAACTCGAAAGCGCGCGCGCACGACTGGGAGCTCTTAGCGCGACGCCCCAGGATCTCGCGCGGATGGGCCGGCAGGTAAAAATGGACGGCTCGCGACGGAGCGGCATGGAGGTTCTGGCCTTCCCCGGAACAGGATTCGAGGATTTGCTCGCGCTTGCGCCGGAACTGGACGATGTTCCGGAACAGACGCGCCGGCAGCTCGAGCGGGAGGCGCTCTATGCGAACTACATCGAGCGGCAGAAGCGCGATATCGACCTGCTGCGGCGTGACGAAGCGGTGAGCATTCCGGAGGATTTCGACTACCGGGCGCTTCGCGGGCTATCGGCGGAATTGTCCGAGAAGCTCTCGCGGGTGCGACCGCACACGCTGGCGCAGGCTGGCCGAATCGACGGCATGACACCTGCGGCGCTCACGCTGATCCTCGCCGCGATCCGAAAGGCAGAACGGCAGCGTGCGGCCGGATGAGCGCGGAACGAGAGCTCGATGTTTCACGTGAAACACAGGATCGGCTGACGACGCTTCTCGCGCTCGTCGAAAAATGGACCCGGCGCATCAATCTGGTATCGGCGGGATCGCTCAAGGACGGCTGGCGCCGCCATATCGTCGACTCGGTCCAGGTGCATCGCGCCGCTCCGCCTGCGCGGCATTGGGCCGACCTCGGGAGCGGCGGCGGCTTTCCGGGTCTGGTCGTCGCCATACTCGAAGCGGAACGCGCGGCACCGGCGCGTGTCTCGCTGGTGGAAAGCGACGCCCGCAAATGCGCCTTCCTGCGCACTGCCGTCCGCGAGCTCGGCCTCTGCGCAGACGTTGTGAGCGCCCGGATCGAGGATGCGCCGCCGCTCGGCGCGGACGTGCTTTCCGCGCGCGCACTTGCGCCGCTCGATCAGCTCCTCGGCTACGCCGCCCGTCATCTCGCCCCTGAGGGGATCGCCGTGTTTCCGAAAGGTGCACGCTGGCGCGAAGAAGTGCGCGCGGCGGAACGAAACTGGTCCTTCTCCCTCGCGGCAATTCCAAGTATCACGGACCCAGAAGCCGTTCTTCTCAGGATCGGAGGCATTTCAGGTGTTGCAGCCGGAAAAACCCCGACAGCCCCGCATCATCGCGATCGCGAACCAGAAGGGGGGCGTCGGCAAGACGACCACGGCGATCAATCTCGGCGCCGCGCTGGCCAAGGCCGGGCACGAGGTGCTGCTGATCGACCTTGACCCGCAAGGCAACGCGTCGACGGGGCTCGGCCTCGCGCCCGAGGCCCGTAGGTTGACGACCTACGACGTCCTGATCGAAGGCGCGCCGATCCGGAATGCGATCCGCGACACCGCGCAAGAGCGGCTTCGCGTGGTCCCGGCCACCGTCGATCTGAGCTCTGCCGACCTGGAGCTGGTCGGCAAGGAACGGCGCAGTTTCCTGTTGCGATCGGCGATTCGGCCATCCCAACTGGCGGAGCTGGGCGTCGATTACGTCCTGATCGACTGCCCGCCATCGCTCAGTCTGCTGACGGTCAACGCCATGGTCGCAGCGCATTCCATCCTGGTGCCCTTGCAGTCGGAGTTCTTCGCGCTGGAGGGGCTCTCGCAGCTCATGCTCACGGTGCGCGAGGTGCGGCAAACCGCCAATCCCGATCTGCGGATCGAGGGTGTGCTGCTGACGATGCATGACGCGCGGAATCGCCTGGCGCAGCAGGTGGAAGCAGACGCGCGCGAGACGCTGGGCGAACTCGTCTTCACGACCGTGATTCCGCGGAATGTCCGGGTGAGCGAGGCCCCGTCTTACGCACTGCCGGTGCTGGATTACGATCCCGGTTCCAAGGGCGCGATGGCCTACGCCTCGCTCGCGGACGAGCTGAGGCGCAATCACACGCGCCTCGCGGCGTGACGGAGCGCGCAATGTCGGACAAAGCCCCCAGATCACGCGGCCTCGGCCGGGGCCTTTCGGCCCTGATGGCTGACATCGGGCCGGCGGAGGACGAGGCGACGGCGGGCGCACCGGCGCCGCGCGCGACAGCGACGGTGCCGATCGACCGCATCGCTCCCAATCCGGATCAGCCGCGGCGAAATTTCGCCGAGGAGGATCTGAACGAACTCGCGCAATCCATCCGCGCGCGGGGTATCCTTCAGCCCTTGATCGTGCGCCCGGATCCGGAGCGCGCCGAGCACTACCAGATCGTGGCGGGCGAGCGACGATGGCGGGCCGCGCAGCGCGCCCAGTTGCATGACGTGCCGGTCATCGTGCGCGACCTCAGCGATCTCGAGGTGCTCGAGGTCGCGATCATCGAGAACATCCAGCGCGCCGATCTCAACGCCGTGGAGGAGGCGGCAGGCTACCGCCAGCTTCTGGAGCGGTTCGGCCATACGCAGGAACAACTCGCGGAGGCGCTCGGCAAGAGCCGGAGCCATATCGCCAACGCCATCCGCTTGCTGAAGCTGCCGGAAGATGTTCAGGCGCTGGTGCGCGAGGGACGGCTTTCGGCGGGGCACGCTCGGGCGCTGATCACCGCCCCTGACCCCTCGGCCCTGGCACGCAAGGTTGCGGCCCGCGCATTATCGGTGCGCGAGACCGAGGCGCTCGTCCGGAAGGCCCTGCAGGAGGCGAAGGCGGACGGCGGCGCGACACCGAAGCAGGGACAGAACAAGCGCACGCCGGAGAAGGATGCCGATACCCGCGCGCTCGAGGGCGATCTGTCCGCGACGCTGGGCGCCAGGGTCAGCATCGAACACCCGCCCGGAGCGGAGGGCGGCAAGGTGGTGATCCACTACGATTCGCTGGAAAAGCTGGACGAACTCTGCAACCGCCTGAGCGGCGGGTAATTCTGGTCAGTCGGGCAAGAGCTCCGCGACAATGCGATTGAGAAGGAGCCGGCCGTCCGGCGTGGCCCGGAGGAATTTCCCGTCCGTTTCGACCAGACCGGCCTGCGAGAGCGCCGCGACCCGCGCCGGATCCGGCGGCGCGCCCGCGAGCGCGGAATAGCGGCCGAGGTCGATTCCGTCGGAGATACGCAGGCCCATCATCAGATATTCTCCGGCCTGCTCCCTCGCCGGAATCGGTGTGCGCGACTCGCAGGTGGCGCCCCGCTCGACGGCGGACAGCCATGCCTCCGGCAAGCGGACCGCCTCGGTGGCGATCCGCGTCCCGCCCTGCGTGAGCCGTCCATGCGCTCCCGGTCCGATCCCGGCGTAGTCGCCATAGCGCCAATAGACCAGGTTGTGCCGGCTTTCCGCGCCAGGGAGCGCATGGTTGGAGACCTCGTAGGCGGCATAGCCCGCGGCGGCGCACAACTCCTGCGTCGTGTCATACATGTCGGCGCCGAGATCCTCGTCGGGCAGTCCGGCGAGGCGACCGACGGCGAAGCGATCACCGAAGGCCGTGCCCGGTTCGATCGTGAGTTGATAGAGCGAAAGGTGATCGACGGCCATCGCCAGCGCTTCGGACAGCTCCGCCCGCCAGGCGTCGAGGCTCTGGAACTGCCGTGCGTAGATCAGGTCGAAACTCACACGATCGAAGTGCGCCCGCCCGACATCGAAGGCGCGCCGCGCCTCCGCTGCGCTGTGCAGTCGTCCGAGCCGCGCGAGATCGGCGTCGTTCAGCGCCTGAATCCCGAGAGAGACCCGGTTGATCCCGGCCTCCGCATATCCCCGGAACCGCTCCGCTTCCACCGAGGTGGGGTTGGCTTCCAGCGTGATCTCGATGTCGTTCGCCAATGGCCAGGTCGCGCGCACACGGTCGAGAACGGCGGCGACGAGATCGGGGTCCATGAGGCTCGGCGTGCCGCCACCGAAAAACACGGAATTCAGCACCCGGCCACCCGACAGGCGCCCGACACGGTCGATTTCGGACAGAAAGGCGGCCTGCCAACGGCGCTGGTCCACCGATCGCGAGACATGCGAGTTGAAATCGCAGTAGGGGCATTTGGCCGCGCAGAAGGGCCAGTGCAGGTAGAGCCCGAAGCCACCCGCGCGCCAGTCCTCGGCCGGGGGCGCGGCCGCCGCCTCAGTCAAGGCAGCGGCGCACCAACTCGGCGAATGCGCGTGCGCGGTGACTGATGCGGTTCTTTTCCCAGCGGTCCATCTCACCGAAGGTAATGTCGTAACCCTCGGGCTGAAAGATCGGATCGTAGCCGTGCCCCTGATCGCCCCGCATGGGCCAGACGATACGGCCCGGCATCCGGCCCTCGAAAATCTCGTCGTGCCCGTCGGGCCAGGCGATCACGAGCGTGCAGCAAAACGCGGCGCGGCGCGGCTCGGGCGCGCCGATCGCCTCGAGCTCGTTCCAGGCGCGCGTCATCGCCTTGACGAAATCGCGCCCGGACCCGGATTCCGCCCAATCGGCGGTATGGACGCCCGGCGCGCCCCCAAGCGCCTTGATCTCGATCCCGCTGTCGTCCGCCAGCGCCGGCAGTCCGGTGGCCCTGGCCGCCGCATGTGCCTTGATCCGGGCGTTGCCGACGAAGGTTTCCTCCGTCTCTTCGGGTTCGGGCAGGTTCAGTTCCCCTGCGCCGACTGCGGTGATGCCATAGGGGGCGAGCAGTGCGTCGATCTCTTCCAGCTTGCCGCGGTTGTGGGTCGCGACCACGAGCCGGCCTGGCGCGAGCTTCCGGGTCATCCGGCCGCCGCGCGCTGCGCCTCGGCCAGCTGGGACACGCCGTCGGCGGCGAGATCGAGAAGCTGCGTCATCTGCGCGCGTGAAAAGGTGGCGCCCTCGGCCGACATCTGCACCTCGATCAGCCGCCCGTCGCCGGTCATCACGAAATTCGCGTCCACGCCGGCCTCGCTGTCCTCGGGATAATCGAGGTCGAGCACGGGCTGCCCGGCGTAGATCCCGCAGGAGACCGCCGCCACGGGCGCGCCCAGCGGATCGGAGGTCAGATCGCCGGCCTTCAGCAGGCGGTTCACCGCGAGGCGCAGCGCCACCCAGCCGCCGGTGATCGCGGCGCAGCGGGTGCCGCCGTCGGCCTGGATCACATCGCAGTCCACGGTGATCTGCCGTTCGCCGAGCGCCTGCCGGTCGATGCCCGCGCGCAGGGAGCGACCGATAAGACGTTGAATTTCCACGGTTCTTCCGCCCTGCTTGCCGGTGGCGGCCTCGCGGCGCATGCGCGTCGTGGTCGCCCGCGGGAGCATGCCGTATTCCGCCGTCACCCAGCCTTGGCCGCCGCCCTTGAGGAAGGGCGGCACGCGCTCTTCGACGCTGGCGGTGCAGAGCACATGGGTGTCGCCCATACGGATCATGCAGGCGCCCTCGGCGTGTTTCGTGATGCCCGTCTCGATTGAAACGGGCCGCATTTCGCTTAAGTCTCGTCCTGAAGGGCGCATCGCCAATCCCTCGTTTCGGGTCGCCTTCCGATAGCGGGCGGCGCGAGGGCAGCGCAACCCCGATTGATTTTTCCGTCCCGCCCTTCTTTGATGCCTTGTCGGACAGGGCCAAGCGATGAAGGAAACGCCGAATATCCTCGAAGAACTCAACGATCGCTCGCGCGAAGTCTTTCGGCGGGTGGTGGAGGGCTATCTTCAAAGCGGCGAGCCGGTCGGCTCGCGCACGCTGACCCGCACGATGAGCGAGAAGATCAGCGCCGCGACTGTTCGGAATGTCATGCAGGACCTCGAATACCTGGGTCTGCTCGACAGCCCGCATGTGAGCGCCGGCCGCGTCCCGACGCAGTTGGGTCTGCGGATGTTCGTGGATGGCTTTCTCGAGCTGGGCGATCTCTCCGATGAAGACAAGGAGCAGCTGGACTCCACGCTTGGCGAGAACACCTCGGACGTGTCGCTTCTGCTCGACCGGGTGGGCGCCGCGCTCTCGGGCGTGACGCAGGGGGCGAGCCTCGTGCTCGCGCCGAAGCATGAGGCGCCGATCAAGCACATCGAGTTCGTGGCGCTCGGCCCCGACCGCGCGCTCGTGGTTCTGGTCTTCGCCGACGGGCACGTGGAGAACCGCCTGTTCGTGCCGCCGCCGGGGCAGACGCCCTCCTCGATGCGGGAAGCGGCGAATTTTCTCAACGCGATCCTGCTGGGGCGCACGCTAAGCGAGTTGCGCACCGAGCTCGGCGCCGAAATCGAGCGCCGGCGCCAGGAGATCGACGCCCTTGCCCAGCAGCTGGTGCAGAGCGGCCTCGCCGTCTGGGCCGAGGACGGTCAGAGTGACGCGCGGCTGATCGTGCGCGGCCGCGCCAACCTGCTGGGGGAAGAAGCGGATGAGACCGACCTGGAGCGGATCCGCGTACTCTTCGACGATCTCGAACGCAAGCGCGACATCGCCGAGTTCCTCGACCTGACCGAGAGCGGCGAAGGGGTCCGCATCTTCATAGGGTCGGAGAACAAACTTTTTTCGCTTTCGGGTTCCTCTCTGGTCGTCTCTCCATATATGAACGCGGACCGGAAGATCGTTGGCGCCGTCGGCGTGATCGGTCCGACGCGGCTGAACTATGGCCGTATCGTTCCGATCGTCGATTACACGGCGCAACTGGTCGGACGGCTTCTGTCCGACCGGAGCTAGAGGTGAGACATGGGTGATCCGAAGCGAGACGACGAGCCGTTTCTCGACGATATCGAGTCGCTCGAGGCAGAAGCAGAGGCTGCCGAAGCCGCCGAGGATACGGCCGGCGCTGGCCGGGCCGCGCCGGCCGAGGGGGTCGAGTCGGAACTGGACGCGCTGCGCGCCGAGCGTGACGAGCTGAAAGACCGCTTCATGCGCGCGCTGGCGGACGCGGAGAACACGCGCAAGCGCGCCGAAAAGGATCGACGTGAGGCGGAGCGCTACGGCAGCACACGGCTCGCCCGCGATCTGCTGCCCGTCTACGACAACCTCCAGCGGGCGATCTCCGCCGCCCGCGAAGAGAGCGAGACCGCATCGACCGCCCTGGTCGAAGGCGTCGAGCTGACGCTCAAGGAGCTTCTGAACGTCTTTCATCGACACGGGGTCGAGGTCGTGTCGCCTCAGGTCGGCGACAAGTTCGACCCGAGCCTGCACGAGGCGATGTTCGAGGCGCCCGTCCCGGGCACCACGGCGGGCGAGATCATTCAGGTCTCCGCCGACGGCTTCCTTCTGCACGAACGGCTGCTGAGGCCCGCGCAGGTCGGCGTTTCCTCGATGAAGGACGGCTGACAGCCCCCCGGGGCCAGGGGAGAGGGACCTTCAGCGCGGCCCTGTCACGACAGCAGCCGCGCCGCGAAGGCGCGGTCGCCCGGGTTGGCGAGCGCCTCCGGCGCGTCGCCCGCATCGACCCAGACTGCGGTGTGCCCCGGCTCTGACGGCGGGCCGAGATGGCGAATGGGCCGGGCCACGTAGATCGTGCACAGCTTTTCGGCGTGTATGCCGTATTCCGGCATCCAGGTGAAACGCCGGAAGGCACCGACCCGGCGAGGCGCGGCGATGGTCCAGCCCGTTTCCTCCCGCACCTCGCGGTAGAGCGCGGCGAGCGGCGATTCGCCGGGATCGATCCCCCCGCCCGGCAGCTGGATTTCCGGCGTCGGCTCTGCCTGATGCGTCAGCAGCACCCGCCCGTCGCGCGGCAGGACGGCATAGACGCCGGGCCGCAGCACATAGCGGCGGTCACGCTCGGGCGGTGCGTCATAGCGCGGGATCATGGGATGGCGCTCCTTGGGCTCGGCGCTTGTGGCCCCTATATCTGCGCGGTATGCCAATCCCCCACGCGCGAGGAAAGCCATGACCTTAGGCACCCGAATCGCCTGGGACGACACGGTGTTGCCGTTCCAGCTCGACAAGTCGGACACACGCGGGCGCATCGTCCGGCTCGACGGCGTGCTGGACGGGGTGTTGCGCCAGCATGACTACCCGCCTCAGGTCGAGGCGCTGGTCGCTGAGATGGCGCTTCTGACGGCGCTGATCGGGCAGTCGATCAAGCTGCGCTGGAAATTGTCGTTGCAGGTGCAGACCGACGGGCCGGTGCGCATGATCGCGACCGATTTCTATGGACCGAACGAAGAGGGGCAGGCGGCCTGGATCCGGGCCTATGCCAACTTCGACCGCGAGCGGCTGACCGACGAGGACGCGTTTTCCCAGCTGGGCAACGGCTACTTCGGCTTCCTGATCGACCAGGGAAAGGGCATGGCCCCCTATCAGGGCATCACCCCGCTCACCGGCGGGTCGCTCCGCGCCTCGGCCGAGACCTATTTCGCGCAATCCGAGCAACTGCCGACGCGCTTCGCGCTGAGTTTCGGCCGTTCCGCCGAGCCGGGCGTGCCCGAGCACTGGCGCGCCGGGGGAATCATGCTGCAGCATCTGCCCAAGGTGAGCCCGCACGCGAGCGGCGGCGGCTCCGGCGAGGGCGGTCTGCTCGAGCCGCAGGACTTCCTCTCGGGCGACGACCGCGAGAACTGGAACCGGGTGAACCTTCTGCTCGACACGGTGGGAGACATGGAACTCATCGGGCCGGCGCTGCCGCTCACCGATCTGCTGGTACGCCTCTTCCACGAGGAGCAGCCGCGCGTCTTCGACACGCAGCCCGTGCGCTTCGGCTGCACCTGCTCGGAAGATCGGGTGCGGCAGGCGCTGTCGATCTACTCGGCCGAAGAGATCGAGACGATGGTTACCGAAGAGGGCATCGTGACCGCCGATTGCCAGTTCTGCGGCGCGCACTACGAGATGGATCCCGGAACGCTGGGGTTCGAGGCGACGGATAGTGATGGCTCGGGCCACTGAGCCTTGGGCGGCGCTGGCTGCCGCGCTCACGCGGTCGGCGCCAGCGTCCTCGGATTTCGATCTCTCGCCGGAGGCGGCGCCGCCGAACCGCCGGCTCCGGCCCGCCGGGGTTTTGATGGCGGTCGAGGACCGGCCTGACGGCGCGCGAATCTACCTCACCAAGCGATCTCCGGCGCTCAAGCATCACCCCGGCCAGATCGCCTTTCCCGGCGGCAAGCAGGATGCCGGCGACCCCGATCCCGTCGCCGCCGCCCTGCGCGAGGCGGAAGAGGAAATCGGTCTGTCACGCGCAGGCGTCGAGGTACTCGGCACCCTGCCGCCGCATGAGACCGTCACGGGATTCTCGGTCACCCCGGTGCTGGCGCGCGTCGCCGCGCCCTTCGAGCCCGTCCCCGAGCCTGGCGAGGTGGCAGAGATCTTCGCCGTGCCGTTCGGCCATCTTGCGGATCCAGGCAACTACACCGTTCAGGCACGGCGCTGGCGTGGGCAGATGCGTCACTATTACACCGTGCCCTGGGGGCCCTATTACATCTGGGGGGCGACCGCGCGGATCCTGCGCGGGCTGGCGGAGCGGCTCGCGTCATGAAGGTGTCGGGCGACTGGATCGAGCGACCCGAAACGCAGCGCGTCTGCCGTCTGCTGACGGCGGGGCGGCATCGTGCGCTCTTCGTGGGGGGGTGCGTGCGCAACGCCCTTCTCGGCGCGCCGGTGACAGACATCGACATCGCCACCGACGCGCGGCCCGAGCGCGTGCTCGAACTGGCCGAAGCGGAGGGGCTGAAGGCGGTGGCCACCGGTGCGGACCACGGCACCGTCACCGTCGTCGCCGGCGGGCATCCGCACGAGATCACGACCTTCCGCCGGGACGTCGAGACCTTCGGGCGGCACGCCGTCGTCGCCTTCTCCGACGACATCCGGGAAGACGCGGCGCGGCGCGACTTCACGATGAACGCGCTCTACGCCCTGCCGGATGGCACCGTCGTCGATCCGCTGGGGGTGGGGCTCACCGATCTCGAGGCGCGGCACGTCCGCTTCGTCGGCGACGCCGAGACGAGAATACGAGAGGACTATCTGCGAATCCTCCGCTTCTTCCGGTTTACAGCCTGGTATGGCGACCCGGATGCCGGCTTCGACCCGGCGGCGCTGGCCGCGATCGCCGAGACGGTCGAGGGGCTGGCCGAGCTGTCGGCAGAGCGCGTCGGCGCGGAACTCAAGAAACTGCTCGCGGCGCCCGACCCGGTGAACGCGGTCGCGGTCATGGCCCGCACCGGCGCCCTGTCCCAGGTTCTGCCGGGAGCCACGCCGCTGCTGCTTGGCCCGCTGGTCCACGCGGAGGAGACGGCCGGCGTGCCGCCCGATCCGGTCCGGCGGCTTGCCGCACTGGGCGCGGGCGAGGCGGAGGGCCGGGCGCTGCGGCTCTCGAAGCGCGAGATGCGGCAGCTGTCGCTGTTGCAGAGCCTGATGGGCAGCCGGTCCGATCCCGCGGAACTGGGCTATCGCCACGGGGCGGAGACGGCGCGCGACGCGCTGCTGCTGCAGGCGGCCGCACGGGGCGCGCCCCTGCCCGAGGGGGCGCTTGAGGAGGCGCGCACGGCGGCCACACAGCGCTTTCCCGTGACCGCGCGCGATTTGATGCCGGCCTACGAGGGGCCGGCGCTGGGCGACAAGCTTGCGGAGCTCGAGCGGCGCTGGATCGCCTCGGGCTTTCGGCTGACGCGCGAGGAATTGCTGGCGGAGGCCACTCATCGCCCCTGACGGGGCTCTTCGCGAAGAGGGACCGAAGGGACCGATGAGCGCACCGGCGTGGGTGGCCTTTTCGCGCCGCATCCCGCAGAGTCGCCGGCACTCCGCCAGAGGATTCTCCCGCGTGTTCCGGTTCTTCGAAAACCTGGTCGATCCCTATTGCGCCTATCCGCAGGACGACCGGCCGCCGCAGCGCCTGCTTCCCTTCATGCTGGGCTACGCCCGGCCGTTCCGGCGCGTGCTGATCCTCGCTGCGCTACTGTCGGTCGCCGTCGCCGCCATCGAGGTCGGCCTCATCTGGGTGATGGGCTGGGTGGTGGACGTGCTGGCGGGCGATCCGGCCCAGGTCTGGGCCGATCACGGCTGGCAGCTCATCGGCCTCGCCGTCTTCATCCTCGTCCTGCGCCCGGCCATTCAGGGGCTGGACGTGCTGATTCTCAACAACGCGATCATGCCGAACTTCGGGACGCTGATCCGCTGGCGCGCGCATTCCCAGGTGATGCGCCAGTCGGTGGGCTGGTTCGAGAACGACTTCGCCGGCCGCATCGCCAACCGCATCATGCAGACGCCGCCCGCTGCGGGCGAGGCGGTGTTTCAGGTCTTCGACGCGATCACCTTCGCGCTCGCCTATCTCGTGGGCGCTGCGATCCTGCTCGGCGGCGCCGATCCGAGGCTCATGCTGCCGCTCGTTCTCTGGTTCGCGCTCTACGCGGCGCTCATGGTCTGGACCGTCCGTCGCGTAGGCCCCGCAAGCAAGGCCGCCTCCGACGCGCGCAGCCAGGTGACGGGCCGCGTGGTGGACAGCTACACCAACATCCACTCCGTCAAGATGTTCGCCCACCACGACCGCGAACTCGACTACGCCCGCGAGGCGATCGAGAACGCGCGCCGCACCTTCGCGGCCGAAATGCGGCTCTACACCATCATGGACGTAGCCCTCGTCGTGCTGAACGGACTGCTCATCGTGGGTGTCGTGGGCTGGGCGATCACGCTCTGGATGCAGGGGACGGCCAGCGTGGGCGCGGTCGCGGCGGCGACGGCGCTGACGCTGCGTCTCAACGCCATGACCGGCTGGATCATGTGGGCGCTGACCACGTTCTTCCGGCAGCTTGGAGTCGTGGCCGAGGGCATGGAGACCATCGCGCAGCCGATCACGCTGACGGACGCGCCCGACGCGCAGCCACTCGAGCTGGGCGACGGCACGATCCGGATCGAGGGGCTGACGCACCACTACGGGCGCGGGCAGGGGGGTCTGGACGGCATCGACCTGACCATCCACCCAGGCGAGAAGGTGGGGCTCATCGGCCGCTCGGGCGCCGGCAAATCGACGCTCGTGAAGCTGCTTCTGCGGTTTTACGACATTGAAGGCGGGCGCATCACGATCGGCCATCAGGACATCAGCAAGGTCACACAGGAGAGTCTCCGCCGCCACATCGGCATGGTGCAGCAGGACAGCGCGCTCCTGCATCGCTCGGTGCGCGAGAACATCCTCTACGGCCGGCCCGAGGCGAGCGAAGCCGAGATGATCGAGGCGGCGAAACGGGCCGAGGCGCACGACTTCATCCTCGATCTGGAGGATTCGGAAGGCCGGCGCGGCTACGACGCGCAGGTGGGCGAACGTGGCGTGAAGCTCTCCGGCGGGCAGCGGCAGCGCATCGCGCTCGCCCGGGTGATCCTGAAGGACGCGCCGATCCTCGTGCTCGACGAGGCGACGAGCGCGCTCGACTCGGAAGTCGAGGCGGCGATCCAGTCCACGCTCTACGGCATGATGGAGGGCAAGACGGTGATCGCCATCGCGCATCGGCTCTCCACCATCGCACATCTCGACCGCATCCTCGTGATGGACAAGGGCCGCATCGTCGAGGACGGCCCGCACGACGTGCTTCTGGCGAAGGGCGGGCTATATGCCGGCTTCTGGGAGCGGCAATCCGGCGGCTTCCTGAACCCGGAGGCGGCAGAATGAGAGCGACGCTCGGCCATATGCTCGACGCCTTCCGCCCCGCCGAGGGACCGCCGCCGCAGACGCTGGCGCGGTTCTTCGGCTGGTGCCTGTCGGGGGCCTGGCCGGCGCTTGCGCTCGCGGCCTTCCTCTCGGCGCTCGCGGGCGGGATGGAGGCGGGCACCGCCTGGGTTCTTGGCCTCGTGATCGACGTGGCGCAGGCCGAGGGGCGGGCCGGGCTCTTCGAGCCGGGCAATCTTGCGTTGCTCGTGGGCGCCGTCGTGTTCTTCGTCGTGGCGCGGCCGATCCTTTTCGGCCTCTCGGCCGCGGCCAATTCGATGATCGTGCAGCCCAACATGATGCCGCTCGTTCTGTCCCGCCTGCATCGCTGGGGCCTCGGGCAGGCCGTCACGTTTTTCGACAACGATTTCGCCGGCCGCATCGCGCAGAAGCAGATGCAGACGGCCCGCGCGGTCACGGATGTGGCCGCCGAGGTCATCAACGTGGTGGCCTTCGCGCTGGCCTCGCTCCTGGGTGCCGTGATCCTGCTGGGCTCCATCGATCCGTGGAACGCGGCGATCTTCGCGGTCTGGCTGGTGGGCTACTTCGCGCTGATCCGGTTCTTCCTGCCGCGGGTGCGCGCGCGCTCGGGCGCGCGGGCGGCGGCCCGGGCCAATGTGACCGGGCAGGTCGTGGACACCATCACCAACATCAAGACGGTCAAGCTCTTCGCGCATGACGACCACGAGGACCGCGCGGCGCTGAACGCCATGCAGAGCTACCGGGACCGTGCGCTGCACTTCGGCGTGCTCTCTGCCTGGTTCCGCCTGGCGCTGATGACCATCGCGGGTCTCCTGCCGGTGCTGATGGTCGGGGCCACGCTGATCTTCTGGCAGGCGGGCACGGCGACGGCGGGCGACATCGCCGCGGCCGGCGCGATCTCCATCCGCATCGCGCAGATGACCGGCTGGGTCAGTTTCACGCTGATGGCGATCTACTCCAACGTGGGTGAGGTCGAGGACGGGATGAAGACCCTCACACCCCGCGAACGGCTGGAGGATGCGCCGGAGGCCGTGGCCCTCGAGGTGGCCGAGGGGCGGATCACCTTCGACCACGTCAGCTTCGCCTACGGGCGCGAGATCGGCGGGGTCGAGGACATCGCGCTGGACGTGAAACCGGGCGAGAAGCTGGGCGTCGTGGGGGCCAGCGGGGCCGGCAAATCCACGCTCGTCTCGATCCTGCTTCGGCTCTATGCACCCGAGAAGGGGCGTATCCTGATCGACGGGCAGGACCTGGCCGGCGTGACGCAGGAAAGCCTACGCCGGCAGATCGGGATGGTCACGCAGGAAACCGCGATGTTCAACCGCACCGCGCGGGAGAACATCCTCTATGGCCGGCCCGACGCCACGGAGGCAGAGATGATCGCGGCGGCGAAGAAGGCCGAGGCGCACGATTTCATCATGGAGATGGAGGATCACCGCGGAAACCGCGGCTACGACGCCTACCTCGGCGAGCGGGGCGTGAAGCTCTCGGGCGGGCAGCGCCAGCGCATCGCGCTCGCCCGCGCGATCCTGAAGGACGCGCCGATCCTCGTCCTCGACGAAGCGACCAGCGCGCTCGATTCGGAGGTCGAGGCCTCGATCCAGACGGCGCTCGAGCGGGTGATGGAAGGCAAGACGGTGCTGGCCATCGCACACCGCCTCTCGACGCTTTCCGAGATGGACCGCATCGTGGTGCTGGACCGCGGCCGGATCGTGGAGCAGGGCACGCATGATTCACTGCTCGCACGCGGCGGGCTTTACGCCCGCTACTGGGAGCGGCAGTCAGGCGGCTTTCTGGGATCGCGCGAGGCGGCGGAGTAGCGCTCGCGCCCGTCCCGCGGTATTCGGGCGCCATGCGACAGGTTCGGATCGAGCGGCTGGGCCACCTGGGCGACGGCCTGGGCGAAGGGGTGATCGTGCCGCGCGCGCTGCCGGGCGAGCTGGTGGAGGGAGAGGCGCGCGACGGGCGGCTCGAGGGGGTGCGAATCCTCGATCCCGCGCCGGAGCGGGTCGCGCCGCCCTGTCCCCATTTCCGGCGCTGCGGCGGCTGCGCAGTGCAGCATCTCCGCGACGACGCGGTGGCGGAGTGGAAGACCGGCATCGTGCGCCATGCGCTCGCCGCGCAGGGAATTCAGGCCGAGATAGAGATTGTTTCGACCTCGCCGCCTCTCTCGCGCCGCCGCGCGGTGCTGGCGGCGCGGCGGACGAAGAAGGGCGCGTTGGCGGGGTACCATATGCGCGGCTCGGACGAGATCGTGGCGGTGCCGGAGTGCCGGGTTCTGCATCCTTCGTTGCTGGACGCGCTGCCGGTTGCCGAGGCGCTGGCAGAGGCCGGCGCCTCGCGCAAGGACTCGCTCGACGTGGCGGTGACGCTGACCGAAGCGGGGCTCGATGTGAGCGTATCGGGCGGCAAGCGGCTGGACGAGCGCTTGCGGACGCGGCTCGCGCAGCTCGCCGCGCGGCACGACCTTGCACGGCTGACCTGGAACGGTGAGCCGGTGGCGCAGGCGCGGCCGCCGGTGCTGCACTTCGGGCGCGCGGTGGTCAGCCCGCCACCGGGCGCCTTCCTGCAGCCGACGGCAGAGGGAGAGGCGGCGCTCGTCGCGCGCGTGCGCGCGCTCCTCGCTGGGGCAGGGCGGGTTGCCGACCTCTTCGCCGGCTGCGGCACCTTCGCGCTGCCGCTGGCCGAGACGGCGGAGGTGCATGCGGTCGAGGGCGAGGCCGCCATGCTCGCCGCGCTCGACGCGGGCTGGCGACGCGCCCGGGGGCTCAAGCGCGTCACGACCGAGACGCGCGACCTCTTCCGCCGCCCGCTGGACCCCGCCGAGCTTGCCCGCTTCGACGCCGCGGTGATCGACCCGCCACGGCAGGGGGCTGCGGCGCAGGTCGCCGCGCTCGCCCAGGCCCGTGTGCCGCGAATCGCCCATGTGTCGTGCAACCCCGCCACTTTCGCGCGCGATACGGCGGCGCTCGTCGCGGCGGGCTACCGCATGGGGCCGATCACGGTGGTGGACCAGTTTCGCTGGTCGCCCCATGTGGAGCTTGTGGCGGGCCTCGCGCTGACCCATATGCCGGGCGGCGACAGGGAGTAGGCCATGGGGTTTCGGGACAGACTGGCGAAATGGCTGGCGCAGCCTTGGGTGACGAGCGGGATCATCGCCGTCATCGTCGTCAACGCCGTGGTTCTGGGGTTGGAGACCTCGGACGAGGCGATGGCGCAGGCCGGGCCGCTGCTGATCGCCATCGACCGGGCCTGCCTCGCCATCTTCACGATCGAAATCGCGCTGAAGCTGGTGGCCCACGGCGGACGTTTCTTCCGCAGCGGCTGGAACGTCTTCGACTTTGTGATCGTCGGCATCGCGCTGGTGCCTGCCAGCGAGGGGCTGTCGGTGCTGCGTGCGCTGCGCATCCTCCGGGTGCTGCGCGTGATCTCGGTCGCGCCGCGCCTGCGCCGGGTGGTCGAAGGCTTCGTCCGCGCCATCCCCGGCATGGGCAGCGTCTTTCTGCTGATGGCGCTGGTGTTCTACATCGGCGCGGTGATGGCCACGAAGCTCTTCGGCGACGCCTTCCCCCAATGGTTCGGCACGCTGGGCGATTCGGCCTACAGCCTCTTCCAGATCATGACGCTCGAGAGCTGGTCGATGGGCATCGTGCGTCCGGTCATGGAGGTCTATCCTTACGCCTGGGCCTTCTTCGTGCCTTTCATTCTCGTGACGACCTTCGCCGTGGTGAACCTGCTCGTTGGTCTCATCGTGAACTCGATGCAGGACGCGCATCACGAGGAAGAGGGCGTGCGCACCGACGCCTATCGCGACGAGGTGCTCGAGCGGCTGGCGCGGATCGAGGCGCGCCTGGCCGACGGCGAGGCGGAAAGCGCGCAGGAACGGCGAAAGGGCGCCTGAGCCGCAGTTTGCGCTACGCCGGCGCCGCGTTCCGGTGTATGCTTCAACCATAACGATAACCCTTTCGAGGGACCGAGATGGCAGGCTTTCTGAGGGTGATCCTCATCGTGGCGGTGGCCCTGGGGCTCTCCGCCTGTTCGGGCAAGTTCCGCACCTACAACGGACCGGAGGTGACCCGGATCCTCGTCTACAAGGGCGAGCGGCGGATGTATCTGCTGCATCACGACCGGATCCTGGAAGGCTACGACATCGGGCTGGGCTTCAACCCCGTGGGCCACAAGCAGCACGAGGGAGACGGGCGAACGCCGGAGGGCCATTACTTCATCGACCGCCGCAACCCGAACAGCGAGTTCCACCTCTCGATCGGGATCTCCTATCCCGAACCGCACGAAGAGATGGCCGCGGCGGAGGCGGGCGTCGATCCGGGTGGCGACATCTTCATCCACGGCCGACCCTGGGAATACCGCAAGGGCGGGCGCGACTGGACGGCGGGCTGCATCGCGGTGACGAATCGTGAGATGGAAGAGATCTACGCGATGGTGCGCAACGGAACGCCGATCACGATCTATCCGTGACCCGGCGCGAGGCTAGCTCGTCGGTTCCCCACCGGTCCCCGCGCCCATCACCAGCGTCCACCAGATCTTGCCGTTCGGCTCCTGATACCAGGCGAAGCCCATGTCGCGTGCCCGCCGGTCGAGGATGATGGCGCGGGTGGCCTCTTCCTCCATCCAGGCGGCCAGGGTCTGCACCTCGGTTTCGTAGGTCTCCGAGATCGTCTCTCCGAGGAACTGCCCCTCGTAGCCCACGCGCCGCACCCGGTCGAGCGGCGAGGAGCCGTCGGAGCCGAAATGCCAGGGCCGGTTCTGCACCGACATGTCGCGCGAATGCGTCGCGGCGGCGGCGGTGAGTCGCTCGTCCAGTCGGACCCGACCTGCGCCGGAGGCCTCGCGCAGCGCGTTCACCGAATCCAGCATCTCGAACCTGATCCGCGACTCGTCGCCCGGGCCGATACGGTAGAGCCGCGGCAGCGGCTGCCCGTCCGGGCCGAGCTGCGGTGTCTGCGGCACGGGCGCACAGGCCGCGAGGGCGGCGAGCACGGCGACGAGGGGGATGAGCTTCGGCAGCATGGCACCATGGGCGATCGTTCGGACATCTTCGCTCTAGCCGCATCGACGCCCGGTTTCAAATCAGAGCGGGCGTCCATCCGCTGATAGCGCCGGTTTGATTTGCGACTGAGGCCTCCGGGCCATATATGTATTACCCAGTTTCCAGTGGAGTGAGTGACATGACCGACAAGCGAATCGGCCGTGCATGGAACAGGCGGAGCTTTCTGGCAGGGACGGCGGCGGTGCTCGGCACGCCGGCCATCGCCCAGCAATCGCAGATGCCCGACACCGTCGAGATGGAGGGAGATCCCGGCGGCGGTGTCCGCCGCAACATCTCGAGCTTCCGCTCGCTCGACTGGCGGCCGTATTTCAGCGATCTCACGAACGGCGCCATCCTCGTCGACATCACCTCGCGGGCGCTGCACTACTGGGCGGAGGACCAGAGCGTCTACCGCCTCTATCCGACCTCCGTGCCGCTGAGCGAAGAGCTCACGCGCAGGGGCCGCACGCGCGTGACCTACAAGGATCCGAATCCCGACTGGCGTCCCACTCCGTCGATGAAGGAACGCAATCCGGAGTGGCCCGACTATGTGCCGCCCGGCCCGGACAACCCGCTCGGAACGCGCGCGCTGCACCTCTCGTGGACCTACTACCGGATTCACGGAACCCACGACACGCGCAAGATCGGGCGCCGCTCGTCGAACGGCTGCATCGGGCTCTATAACGAGCACATCGAGGAGCTTTTCGAGATGGCGAAGGTCGGCACGCAGGTGTTGCTGATTTGACCACAGGCGCGGCGAAGGCGCACCCGGGCCCGCACGCGGGATTTGCAATCTCGGCAACTTGCTGCTTAGACGAAGGGCACGAGGTAAGTCTTGCGGCTTGTCGCGTTCCGTCGCCATGGCGGTCGGCAAGCGCCTTTCTGGAGGGAAAAATGAAGAAACTCGTTCTCGCTGCTGCCCTTTCGGCTTTCGCTGCTCCGGCTATCGCCGGTGGCAAGGATCAGGTTGTCATGGAACCGCCGGTGATCGTCGAAGAGACGACGCAGGTGTCCACCGGGGCCGGCATCATCATCCCGCTCGTCCTGATCGCGATGGTCGCCGCCATCGCCGACTGATCGCTTCGCGTCTTCGGAAAAGAGAGAGGCGGTGCTGTTGCGCCGCCTTTTTCTTTGTGCGCCCCGGTCTCAGCGCACCCAGCCCTTGAGGTTGTCGTCGATCACCGCGGCCAGCGCTTCGATGTGCGCGGGATCGTCGTTGAGGCACGGGATATAGGTGAATTCGCGGCCGCCGGCCTCTTCGAAGCTCTCGCGGATCTCCTCGTTGATCTCCTCCAGCGTCTCGATGCAGTCGGCCGAAAAGGCTGGCGCGATCACCGCGATGCGCTTCTTGCCCTCCTCCGAAGCGAGACGTGCGACTTCTTCCACCGTATAGGGCCGCAGCCACTCTTCGGGGCCGAACACCGACTGGAAGGTCGTCGTGATCTCGGTGTCCTCCCAGCCGAGCCGTTCCTTCAGCAGGCGCGTCGTCTTCTGGCACTGGCAGTGGTAGGGGTCGCCTTCCATCAGGTAGCGCTGCGGCATCCCGTGATAGGAGCACACCAGGATGTCGGGTCGGTTCTCGAGCTCGCCATAGGCCCGTTCGACCGACTGCGCGAGCGCCTCGATGTAAAGCGGATGCTCGAAATAGGGGTCCACCGTGCGCACGGTCGGCTGCCATTTCTGCTTCATCAGCGCGCGGAAGAACTGATCGTTCGCGGTGGCAGAGGTCGCGCCCGCGTAATGGGGATAGAGCGGGAAGAACAGGATGCGCGTGCAGCCGGCCTTGACCATGGCGTCCACCTTGGACTGGGTCGAGGGATTGCCGTAGCGCATGCAGAAATCGACCATGACCTGGTCGCCGTAGCGCTCCTTCATCGCCTTGGCGAGCGCCTCGGTCTGGCTCCTGGTGATCGTCATGAGGGGGCTTTCGCCCTTCTCCTCGTTCCAGATCGACTTGTAGGCCTCGCCCGAGGAGAACGGCCGCTTGCTGAGGATGATGAGCTGCAGGAGCGGTTGCCACTTCCACGGCGCGTAGTCGATCACGCGGCGGTCCGACAGGAACTCGTTGAGGTAGCGCCGCATCGACCAGTAGTCGTAATTGTCCGGCGTGCCGAGATTGGCGACGAGAACGCCGATCCGCTCCGGCGGCAGCTTCGGGTGATCCGCGGGCGCATGGACGGGCCGGGTCTCGGCTTTGGCGGCGTCGAGCATGGGTCTATCGCTGTCCTCGGCTGATATCCGGAAGGAAGTATGTGAATTTCGCGATGCGTCAATCTTCGATTCGCGTTTCTTCCGTTCCGAGCGCCTCTGCGAGACGCCGTGTCGCGGAGCCCGGGCGCAGGGGTTGCGGCTGACTGGCGTCGGGGGCCCAGCCGGTGAGCACCACGAATTCCGCGGTCGCGGCGATCCCGCCGCCCGGACCCGGCGCCGCTTCGGCGTAGATTTCCGCGGCCCGCAGGATCACGGACCGGCGCGTCGGGCGGCGTAGCCGGCCGGTCAGTGCATTGGCCTCGCCCATGCCGCGCAGATCGCGCATCAGGTGCAGCGCCGTGGCATAGCGCACGGTCAGAGCGAAGCTGTCGGCCACCGGCAGGGCGAAGCCCGCGCGCTGCAGGAGCGCCCCGAGATCGCGGATCTCGGCCATCGGCGCGACGCGCGGGCTCAGGCCCCCCGTGACCTCGCTTTCGGCGCGCGCGAGCGCCGCGCGCAGTTCCTGCAGGCTGCGGCCACCGAAGAGGATGCCGAGAAACAGCCCGTCGGGCTTCAGTGCGCGGCGGCACTGGATGAGCTGTCCCACCGGATCGTCGGCCCAGTGCAGGTCCATCGCATGAATGATCAGGTCATGCGCTTCCGCCTCGAAGGGGAGCACGGCAGCAGGCCCGACATGCACCGCCCCCGGCAGCCATCCGTCCCAGACCTCGGGGAGCGGGCTGACGACGGCGGGCTGCGTAAAGTCCCTGTTAACCATCGAGAGACGATCCTCGAGATCGTCGCGCGCGGCCTCGTGCAGGAAGGTGACGGGCGCGCGCGCGGCGCGGGCCCGGTTGCGGGCCAGCGCGGCGTGATCGGTGAGGGCGGGCATCTCCATGAGCGTGACAGATAGTGTCTGGACGCGCGGCCTTCAAACCGCCGTGCGGCTGATCTACCCGCCGCGGTGCCTGGGCTGCGGCGGCCCGGTCGAGAGCGATTTCGGCCTCTGCCCCGCCTGCTGGCGCGACACGCCTTTCGCCGGCGGGCTTGTCTGCGACACCTGCGGCACGCCGCTGCCGGGCGAGGATCCGGGCGAGGCTGTGCACTGCGACGACTGCCTTGCCCATCCGCGACCATGGGCGCAGGGGCGGGCGGCGCTGCTTTACCGCGACATGGGGCGTCGGCTCGTGCTCTCGCTCAAGCACGCCGACCGGAGCGACATCGCGCGACCCGCCGCACGCTGGATCGCGCGGGCGGCCAGCGCCATGCCGCTCGGCGACTCGCTGGTGGCCCCGGTCCCGCTGCACTGGCGGCGGCTGGTCTCGCGGCGGTTCAACCAGGCGGCGCTTCTGGCCGGCCCGCTCGCGCGCGAGCTGGGGCTGGAGGTGGCGCCCGATCTGCTCGAAAGGGTGCGGCGCACCCAGCCCCTGGGCGGGCAGGATCGGACGGCCCGCGCGGCGACGCTTGCCGGCGCGATCCGCGTCGCGCCGCGCCATGCGGACCGTGTGCGCGACCGGCCGGTGCTGCTGATCGACGACGTGATGACGACCGGGGCAACGCTGGAGGCCGCGGCGCACGCCCTGGCGAGGGCCGGCGCCGGAGAGATTCGCATGGCGGTTCTGGCGCGCGCCGCGCGGGAGGCTTAGGTTGCAGCAGAGCACCAAGCCTCAGGAGGTCGCGCCGTGGACGACCACAGCCGGAAACCAGTCGAAATCTACACCTCGCCGCTCTGCGGCTTCTGCATCGCCGCGAAACGTCTGCTCGACAGGAAGGGCGTGCCCTTCACCGAGATCGATGTCTGGGCCGAGCCGCAGCGCAAGGCCGAGATGATCCAGCGGGCAGGCGGACGCACCAGCGTCCCGCAGATCTTCATCGGCGAGGCGCATGTGGGCGGATGCGACGAGCTGCATGCGCTCGAGCGCGCCGGCAAGCTCGACCCGATGCTGGCCGCGTGATGCGCACCGCGCTGCTGCAGCTCACCTCCTCCGACGAGCCCGAGGAGAACCTCGCCACCGTTTCGGAGATGGTTTGGGAGGCTGCGGCAGAGGGCGCGGGCTTCGTGCTGACGCCGGAAGTCACCAATTGCGTTTCGGCCAGCCGCACGCATCAGCGCATGGTGCTGACGCATGAGGCGAACGATCCGGTGCTCGCCGGTCTGCGGGACGAGGCGGCGCGCGCGGGCGTCTGGCTGCTTATCGGCTCGCTCGCGCTCGAGACCGACGACCCGGACGAACGTTTCGCGAATCGCTCCTTCCTGATCGGGCCGGACGGAAAGATCGTGGCGCGCTACGACAAGATCCACATGTTCGACGTGCAGGTCAGCGAAAGCGAGACCTACCGCGAATCGGCCGGGTTCCGGCCCGGACGGCGCGCCCGCATCGCCGAGACGCCTTTCGGAAAGATCGGCCTGACGGTGTGCTACGATGTGCGGTTTCCCTATCTCTACCGCGCGCTCGCGCAGGCCGGTGCCGAGATCCTGACCGTGCCGTCGGCCTTCTCTCAGCCTACCGGCGCGGCGCATTGGGAGCCGCTGCTGCGCGCCCGGGCGATCGAGACCGGCGCATGGGTGCTCGCGCCCGCGCAGACGGGCACGCATCCGACCAGCCGGGGCAAGGCGCGCAAGACATGGGGGCACAGCATGGTGGTCTCGCCCTGGGGCGAGGTGACGGCCCGGGCCGGCAGCGCACCCGGCATTCTCTACGCCGAGATCGACAGGGCTGCCGCGGCGGACGCGCGTGCGCGGGTGCCCTCGTTGGAGCATGACCGGGAGTTCGACGGCCCCTGACGATGGACAGGACCACCCATGCGCTGGCAGTCACGCTGTTCAGCGAAATCCTGACCGCCGACCAGCTCTTGCGCAATCGGCTCAGCCGAAGCCTGCCGCGCGGCATGGAAATCAGCCATTTCTCCGTGCTCAATCACCTCGCGCGTTTCGGGGTCGAGCGGTCCCCCGCACAGCTCGCCCGCAGTTTCCACGTCACTCGCGGCGCGATGACCAATACGCTCCGCAAGCTCGAGGCGCAGGGCTACGTGCATATCAGGCCGGACTGGGAGGATGCCCGGCGCAAGATGGTGGCGATCAGCCCGGCGGGTCTGCGCGCCCGCGACGAGGCGCTGGCCGCCGTCGCACCCATGGTGAGCGAGCTTGTCCGCGAACTCGGGCAGGACAAGGTGCGCGCCGTCCTGCCCATCCTGCGAGAATTTCGTCTGAAGCTCGAGGATGGGGGTGGGTGACGAAGAATCTTTGACAGAAAACTCTTCTGACCCGTCGCACGCAGCGAGCGGCGAATTCTCGTACGAGAATTCGCCCTGCCGGTCAGCCGGGCTTCGTGCTGGCCGTCACGTAGTTCACGCTGAGATCGCGCGGCGAGATCGCCCAGGACCAGCTCACCGGATTGAAGACGAAGCCCTTGCGGTCCACCGGGCGCAGCCCGGCCCCGTCCAGATAGCCGTAAAGCTCGTCCGGCGTGATGAACTTCCGCCACTCGTGCGTGCCCTTGGGCAGCCAGCGCATCACATATTCCGCCCCCACGATCGCCATGGCGAAGCTCTTGGCGTTCCGGTTGATCGTCGAGCAGATCATCAGCCCGCCAGGCTTCAGAAGCAGCTGGCAGGTCGTCAGATAGGCCAGCGGATCGGGGACGTGTTCGACCACCTCCATGTTGAGCACCACGTCGAAGCTCTCGCCCGCGGCTGCCAGATCCTCGGCAGAGCCATGCCGGTAGTCGATCTCCAGCCCGGATTGCGCAGCGTGCGTCTGCGCAACGGGGATATTCCGTGCCGCGGCATCGACGCCGACGACGTCGGCGCCCAGCCGCGCCATCGGCTCGGCCAGAAGCCCGCCGCCACAGCCGATATCGAGAAGCCGCAGATCTGCGAAAGGCCGGTCCGACGACAGGTCGCGGCCAAATTCGGCGGCGATCTGCGCGGTGATGTAGTCGAGCCGGCAGGGATTGAGCATGTGCAGCGGCTTGAACTTGCCGTTCGGATCCCACCACTCGGCCGCCATCGCCTCGAACTTGGCGACCTCTCCCGCATCGACGCTGGTTTCGGCTGCCTGCATCGCGATCTCCTATGGTCTTCCCCGGCAAGCGACCAATATAGTGCGGGCATGGACAAATTCTCGGGCCAAAACCGCACACCCGCGCATCTCTATCCGCCGATCGACCCCTTCGACCAGCGGATGCTCGAGGTGACGGGGGGGCATTCGCTTTACGTCGAGCAATGTGGCGCCGAGGACGGGATTCCGGTCGTGGTCCTGCACGGTGGGCCGGGCGGCGGATGCAGTCCGGCGATGCGGCGCTACTTCGATCCCGAGCGCTACCGCGTGGTGCTCTTCGACCAGCGCGGCTGCGGCCGCTCCCGTCCGCACGCGAGCGTCGAGAGCAACACGACCTGGGATCTCGTCGCCGATATCGAGCGGATCCGCACGGAGCTGGGGATCGACCGCTGGATCGTCTTCGGCGGCAGTTGGGGCGCGACGCTGGCGCTGGTCTATGCCCAAAGCCATCCGGAGGCCGTGCGCGCGCTGGTGCTGCGCGGGGTGTTCCTCATGACGCGGGCCGAGCTCGACTGGTTCTACGGCGGGGGCGCCGGCCTTTTCTGGCCGGAGACCTGGGCGCGCTTCGTCGAGCCGATTCCGGAGGACGAGCGCGACGATCTGATTGCGGCCTATCACCGCCGGCTGTTCTCCGGGGATCCGCGGACCGAGACGCGCTTCGCCCGCGCCTGGACGGCCTGGGAGAACGCGCTGGCCTCGGTGCAGAGCAACGGCGCGGGCGGCGAGGCGCCGGGCGAATACGCCCGCGCCTTCGCGCGCCTGGAAAACCACTATTTCAGCAATGCCGGCTTCCTCGAGGAGGACGGTCACATCCTCAACAGGATGGATCGAATCCGGCATATCCCCGGTCACATCGTGCAGGGTCGATACGACATGATCTGCCCGCCGCGCCGCGCCTGGGAGTTGTCGCAGCGCTGGCCGGGCTCCGACTTGCGGCTGGTGCGCAACGCGGGCCATGCGCTCTCCGAGCCCGGCATCACCGCCGAGCTCGTGCGTATCATGGACACGATGACCGTCGGCTAGAGAACGTAGCGGCTCATGTCGGTCGAACGGGTCAGCTCTCCCAGGTGGGTCTCGACGAAGTCGGCATCGACGGTCACTGATTCGCCGCTTCGATCCGGCGCGGTGAAGGACAGCTCCTCGAAGACGCGTTCCATCACCGTGTAGAGCCGCCGCGCGCCGATGTTCTCGACGCTGCGGTTGACCTCCGCCGCGATCCTGGCGAGCGCCGCGATGCCCTCTTCGGTGAATTCCACCGTCACCTCTTCGGTGCCCATCAGCGCGGCATACTGCCGGGTGAGCGCATTGTCGGTCTCAGTCAGGATGCGCACGAAATCCTGTTCGGTGAGATCGCGCAGCGTCACCCGGATCGGCAGGCGCCCCTGAAGCTCGGGCAGCAGGTCCGAGGGCTTGGCGATGTGGAAGGCCCCCGAGGCGATGAAGAGGATGTGGTCGGTGCGGATGGGGCCATGCTTCGTGCTGACAGTGGTGCCCTCGATCAGCGGCAGCAGGTCGCGCTGCACGCCCTCGCGGCTCACGTCGCCGCCGCGCTGCTCGGCGCGGGCGCAGACCTTGTCGATCTCGTCGAGAAAGACGATCCCGTTCTGCTCGACCGCCTCGCGGGCGCGGGCCGTCACCTTCTCGTCGTCGAGCAGCTTGTCGGCCTCTTCGGAGATCAGGACGCCGTAGCTCTCGGCAACCGTCATCCGCTTGCGCGTGGTGCGCTGGCCGAAGGCCTTGCCGAAGATGTCGCCCAGGTTCACGCCGCCCATCGCGCCGCCGGGCTGGCCGGGGATCTCGAAGGCGGGAAAGGGGTTCGACGTCTCGGCGAGCTCCAGCTCGATCTCCTTGTCATCGAGCTCTCCGTCGCGCAGCTTCTTGCGGAACATCTCGCGGGTGCCCTCGCGCGCATGCTCGCCCGCCAGCGCTTCGATCACCCGGTCCTCCGCGGCGGAATGCGCGGCGCTCTGCACTTCTTCGCGCATCTGCGCGCGCACCATGACGAGCGCGCTGTCCATCAGATCGCGCACGATCTGCTCGACGTCGCGGCCGACGTAACCCACCTCGGTGAACTTGGTGGCCTCGACCTTGATGAAGGGCGCGCGCGCGAGCTTGGCCAGCCGGCGGCTGATCTCGGTCTTGCCCACCCCGGTGGGGCCGATCATCAGGATGTTCTTGGGATAGACCTCTTCCTGCATCGCCGGGTCCAGCTGCTTGCGCCGCCAGCGATTGCGCAGCGCCACGGCGACGGCGCGCTTGGCCTCCTTCTGGCCGATAATGAAGCGGTCCAGCTCGCTGACGATTTCGCGGGGGGTGAGGTCGGTCATGTCGGTCCCTTGATTGGCTGGCGCAGACATACGCGTTCAGGTCTGGATTCCAAGGGTGTTGACGAAATGTAGCTACGCATGTAGCTATGGTTCTGGGACAGAGACATCGGACAAAGCAGTGCCCGGCCCGGCACAGTGCTACGCGCCGTGACCGAGATGCTGCGTCTGCCGGAACGAAAAGGCAGGGCAGAAAAGGAATGTCCCAATACGAATGGAACGAAGCGAAGCGTGTCACAACGCTTGAAAAGCATGGGATCGACTTTCGGGACGCAACCGAGGTCTTCGAAACGGTCCACCTGGAACTGGAGGCGCGCAGCGACGTCGAGCTTCGCCGCATCGCGGTCGGCGAAGTCGATGGCGTAACCATCGCGGTGGTTTTCACACGCCGCGAAGACGCGATCCGTATCATTACCGCGCGAAAGGCACGACGGGATGAGCGAGAGCAATATCAAGCGTTACTCGCGCGACGAGGTTCGGAGGATGACGTCTGAAACCGACTGGCAGCGGCTGCGGCAGTCCGGTGACCACGAGGGCGAACAGGAGATCGACGTCGACTGGACCACGGCGAAGCTGGTCGAGCCGGCGCCCAAGAAGCTGGTCTCGCTTCGCATCGACAAGGACGTGCTCGACTACTTCCGCGCGACCGGCAAGGGCTATCAGACGCGCATGAACGCGGTCCTGCGCGCCTACATGGAAGCGCAGAAGCGGCGCTAGCCCGCCTCGATCGTCTCCACCGTGAGGTGGCCGTTGGTGTAGACGCAGATGTCGGCCGCGATGGCCATGGCGTGCCGCGCGACGGTTTCGGCGTCCATGTCCGTCTCCATCAGCCCGCGCGCCGCGGCCAGTGCGTAGTTGCCGCCCGACCCGATGGCGGCCACGTCATGCTCGGGCTCCAGCACGTCGCCCGCGCCGGTGACGACATACATCTGCGCGCCGTCGGAGACGATGAGCATCGCCTCGAGCTTCTGCAGATACTTGTCGGTACGCCAGTCCTTGGCGAGTTCCACGCAGGCACGCTGAAGCTGTCCGGGCGTCGCCTCAAGCTTCGACTCCAGCCGTTCGAGCAGCGTGAATGCGTCGGCGGTGGAGCCGGCGAAGCCCGCGACCACGTCGTAGCCGCCGGGAGAGAGGCGGCGCACCTTGCGCGCGCTGCCCTTGATGACCGTGTCGCCAAGGCTGACCTGCCCATCGCCCGCAATCACCACTCTGCCGCCGCGGCGCACCGCGAGAATGGTCGTGCCCTGCCAGCCCGGACCGGTGCCCATGCGCTCCTCCGTCGATGCCGCCGCAGCATATGTGCCGCCGGCGCCGGTGCCGCAAGCCCTGCACGCCGAGGGCGCCCCAAAGGGCGCCCCTTTCGCTGACAGGCGGCGGCTCAGATCGAGGATTCGATCCAGCTCTGCAGCGTGGCCTTCGGCGCCGCGCCCGCGCGGTTCGAGACCACCTGCCCGTCTTTGAAGATGAAGAGCGCCGGGATGCCGCGCACGCCCATCGAGGCGGCGGTATTCGGGTTCTGGTCGACATCGACCTTGGCGACCTTCACCTTGCCGTCCATCTCGGCGGCGATCTCCTCGAGCGCGGGACCGATCTGGCGGCACGGGCCGCACCACTCGGCCCAGAAATCCACGATGACGGGAACATTGGACTGACGCACTTCGGCGTCGAAGGTGTCGTCGGTAACGGCAACGGTAGCCATGTCGGTCTCTCCTACAGGGGAAGATATCTCAGAACGCGAACGTATGAGCGCCCCCCGAGAGCGTCAAGCAGGGGTGCCGCGGGCGAGCGCCGCGGCCACCAGATCGGGGGGCAGCGGCATGAGCTCGGCGGTGCGCGTCCACAGCAACGCCGTCTCGATGCGCCGATCGGTCCAGATCTGCGAGAGGGCGGCGGCATAGGCGCCCATCTGCCGGAGCAACCCCTCCGGCACGTCGCCAGGTGTCGCGGGAACTGTGGCGTTCGTCTTGAAATCGACGGCGAGAACGCGCTCGGGCGCGACGATGAGCCGGTCGATGGTCCCGTGCACGCGACGGCCCCCGAGGGCGTCCAGCGTGGCCGAGACCGGAACCTCTGCCAGCGCGTCGGGCGCGAAGAGCGCGGCGAGCGCCGGCGCGTCCAGCACCCCCTCGGCCTCGGCGAGAAGGGCGGCGATCTCGGGCTCGGGGGCCGGTTCGGTGCCGCCGCCGAGCAGGCGGCGCGCGAGATCGGCGCGATGCTCCGCGGGCGCGCCGGGCAGGTGCTCGAGCAGGAGGTGGAGGCGCGTGCCGCGCAGCTTCGCCGCCTCCTCGTCGCGGCCCGCCTCGCCGGGGAGCGCCTTGGGTCCGCCCAGATCCGACGGCGACAGCGTGGGCGCGGGCTGAACCGGCGGCGCCGCCGGCTGGCGGAACCGTGCCGGAATCGCGACCGCCGGCCCGTCGGCCGCCGCAGCCGGGCGCTTCACCGGCGCGGACCAGTCGCCGTGTTCCAGGCGCAGGCCCGCGCCGTCGTCGAAGCCGAAATCATGCGACACCGCGCCCTCTGCCTGCATCGCCCCCTGCACCATCGTGTGCCAGGCGCGACCATCCTTGCCCAGGTCGCCGGCGGCCGCGACGATCAGCCAGCTCTCGGCGCGGGTCATGGCGACATAGAGCAGCCGGTCGCGTTCGGCCTGTTCGGCCTCGGCCGCGGCTTCGCGTGCGGCGCGCTGCGGGGCCGGGGCCTCGTCCGCGGACATGGCCCAGATCGGGCGGTCCTGCACGAGCGGTAGAGGATCGGTGTTGCGGACGGGCCGCGCCGCGCAATCGGGCAGGATCACCACCGGCGCTTCCAGCCCCTTCGCCCCGTGCACCGTCATCACGCGGATGCGGTCCCCCGCCGCGTCCATCTGGCGTTTCACCTCCTGGTCCTCGGCCTGCATCCAGCGCAGGAAGCCCGTGAGGCTCGGCACCTCGCTGCGCTCCTGCGCGAGCGCCTGGCCAAGAAGGGCGTCGATACCGTCGGCGGCTTCGTCGCCGAGCCGGCCGATCAGCTTGCGGCGCCCGTCGTGCCGGATCAGGATCCGCTCGAGCAGGTCGTAGGGCCGCAGGAAATCCGCCTGCGCCATGAGGTCATCGAAGACGGCCATCGTCTCGGGGAACTCATGCCGCCGCTTCGTCAGGGCCCGCCAGAGATATTTATCCTCCCGGCCGTGGGCGAGGTCGAAGAGCGCCCGTTCGGACCAGCCGAAGAGCGGCGAGCGCAGGCAGGTGGCCAGGGACAGGTCGTCTTCGGGCAGGTCCAGCACCTGCAGCAGCGCGCCGAGATCGCGCACGGCCAGTTCTGCGCCGAGCTCGAGCCTGTCCGCTCCGGCCATCGGCAGGCCGCGCGCCTTGCAGGCCCGGATGATCTCGGCGAAGAGCGCCGAGCGCCGCTGCACGAGGATCAGCACGTCGCCCGCGCTCATCGGCCGCATCGGCCAGGGCGCGCCCTCGGCCCTGGCCGCCGGGATCGGCGTGCCCGCGTCGAGCTGTGCCTTCAGCCAGTCGGCGATACGGTTGGCGAGGCGGATTTCCGGGCTTTGCCGGCTGACGCGGTCGAGCGGAGCGTACCAGGGATCCGGTTCGGGGTTCTTGTCCTTGGGAATAGCGGGCCACAGGTCCACGCGCCCCGGCATCTCGGACTTGAAGGCTATATGCGCTTCCTCGGCGCGCATGCCCGAGCCGGCCCGTCCGTCGAAGGTGGTGTCCACCAGCCGCAGCACCGCCTGCGAAGACCGGAAGGAATACTGGAGCGCGATCGAGAGCAGCGGGCGGTCGGTCCCTGCGAGCCGCGTGTCGAAATCCGCGCGCATCCGCTCGAAGGCGTCAGGATCCGCGCCCTGGAAGGAGTAGATCGACTGCTTGCGGTCGCCCACCACGAAGAGGCTGCGGGGCACCTCGGGGCGCGCGCCCTCGCCCGCGGTGAATTCCCGCGCCAGCCGCTCGATCACCTCCCACTGTTCCGGGCTGGTGTCCTGCGCCTCGTCCACGAGGATGTGGTCGATGCCGCCATCGAGCTTGTAGAGCACCCAGTCGGCGACCGCCGGATCGCGCAGCAGCCCCGCCGCGCGGCGGATCAGGTCGTCGAAATCGAGCCAGCCGCGGCGCTGCTTCTCCTGCTCGAGCCGGGCAAGGAAACCGGCGGCGAAGGCATGCAGCGTCGCCGTCGCCTCGGCCGCGCGGAGCGCCAGCCGCCGCTCGCGCACCGCCTCCACCCGTTGCATCAGAGCCTCCAGCGCCGGCATCTCGGCCGCGAGCGGCCCCTCGCGCAATGCCTTGCTCGGGAAGGCGCCGATCTTGGCGGAAAAGGGCGCCTTGGTTTTGGGACCGTTGAGGAACACGTCTTCCAGCACCGCGAGCGCGGGGAGGTCCGGCGCCGTGACCTTTCGCAGCTTCGCCGCGGCCTTGCCGTCGTTCACGCCGCCGGTGTCCAGTATCGGGCAAAGCCGCCCGATCAGCTCCACCTCGCCGCCGAGGAAGACGTCGGCGAGAACGGCGGTCTCGCTGTCGTCGGGCGATGCCCCGAAGAGCGCGCAGGCCTCGGCGCGGTCGAGCGGCGGCTCGAAGCCTGCGCGTCGGTCGATAATCCGGGCGCAGAGTTTCGTGATGTCCACCTCCGGCGAGACCGCGGCGAGCGCGCGCAGCAACCCGGCCTCTGGCCCCTGCGCCATGGCTTCGACGATCTCTTCGGCCAGCAGTTCACCCGCCCGCTGCTCCATCTCGGTGAAGGCGGGGCTCACGCCGGCCTCGAGCGGGAAGCGCCGCAGCAGTGCGGCACAGAACGCGTGGATGGTCAGGATCTTCAGCCCGCCGGGCGCCTCGATGGCACGGGCGAAGAGGGTGCGCGCGCGGGCGAGCGCGGGGGCGTCCAGCGGGCGGTCCACCCCGAGCGCCGCAATCTCGCGGCGCAGATCGGCCTCGGGCAGCATCGCCCATTCGCCCAGCCGCGCGAAAAGGCGGTTCTGCATCTCGCTCGCCGCGGCCTTGGTATAGGTCAGGCACAGGATGTGCTCGGGCAGAACACCGTCGAGCAGCAGCCGCGCCACCCGGTCGGTGAGCACCTTGGTCTTGCCGGATCCGGCGTTGGCCGAGACCCAGACCGAGGCGCCCGGATCGGCGGCCTGCGCCTGCGCCTCGCTCGCCGCGTCGCGGGGAGTCATTCGAGATCCTCCGGCTGCGGGGGATCGGAATCTTCCCATTCGCCGTATCGGGCGAGATGGTCGTAGCCGTATTCGTGGCGCTTCCGCTCCATCGCGCGCCGCGCGGTGAAGCCCTGCGCCGGATCGGCGTAGCGCTGCATGAGCGTGGTGAACTCCTCCCAGACCTGCGCCGCCGTCACCAGATCCTCTTCCTCTTGGGCCGGTCCGTCGGCAAGCGGCGCGGCCACCTCCCTGGGGTTGCTGCCGAGCCCGATGTAGACGGCCCGCGCCACGGGCGCCGGTCCGATGCGCTCGAAAGCGCCGCGCTCGGCCATCGCGGCCTCGAGCAGAAGCTGCTTGTCGAAGAAGCGCTGCTGCGATGCACTGGGCGGGTCGCCAGTCTTGTAGTCGTAGATATGGAGCCGCCCCTCCGCGTCGCGGTCGATGCGGTCGGCCTTGCCCGAGAGCGTCACCCCGGCATCCGGCAGAGCCGCTTCGCCCTGCTCTTCCAGCAGGACGGGCGCGGCGATCGCGCGGCGTGCGACCTCGGTGGCCACGATCCAATCCGCGACGCGGGCAAGACGCGCCCGCCACTGCACCCGCGTCGCCGCCCAGGGGACGCGCTCTGCCAGCACCGCGTCGGCCTGCGCCATCAGGTCGCCGACGGTCAGCCGGTCGCGCGCCTCGCGCGTCGCCTCGACGAACCGGTGAAGCACCTCGTGAAGCGCGGTGCCGCGCAGCAGCGCGTCGGGCGGCCGGTCGAGCGGGTCGAGCGGGCGCAGGCGCAGGACGTGCTTCGCGTAGATCGCGTAGGGGTCGCGGATCAGCTTCTCCACCTCCGTCACCGAGAGGCGCCGGGGCCGTGCCTCGGCCGGCGGCCTGGGCGAGGGGCGCACCGCCGCCGGCACCGCCTCCGCCTTTTCCAGCGCCGCGCCGAGTTGCAACCAGCCGCGGCCACGCGCCCGCATCGCCTCCAGCGCCGCGCGGCCGCCCTGATCCGGCAGGCCGGAAAGCAGGTTCGTCAGCCGGTTGAGCCAGCGCGCCGGCACTGTCGGGGCCTCCTCGGAGCGTTCGGCGCGCGTGAACCAGACCTCGCGCGCGCCAGCGGCCTGCTGGAAGTCGTGCGCCGCCAGTCCGATTCGCCGCTCGGGCAGCAGCAGGCCCGCCCGGTGCCGCAGCACGCGATTGAGCCAGGGGTCGGGCGCGGGCGTCTCGGGCCAGCTTCCTTCGTTCAGCCCCCCGAGGATCAGCAGCTCCGCGCCCTGCACCCGTGCCTCGATCGTGCCCCAGATGCGGATGCCCGGATGCGGCGCCTCGATGTCGTGAACCACCTCGCGCTGCAAGAGGGCTGCGACGAGATCGGCGAAATCGGCCGCATCCATCGCGTCGCCACGGTCGGCCTCG
Source organism: Rhodosalinus halophilus (assembly GCF_003298775.1). GTDB lineage: Bacteria > Pseudomonadota > Alphaproteobacteria > Rhodobacterales > Rhodobacteraceae > Rhodosalinus > Rhodosalinus halophilus. The sequence continues at coordinate 203,456 of NZ_QNTQ01000010.1, forward strand.
CGCTCGAGCTCGTCGTAGAGGGCGGCCGCGGCGCGGCCGGCCTCGCGCTCCCACAGCCCGCCCGAGCCATCCACCCCCGGTCCGGCGGCGAGCCGCTCGGCAAGCGCGCGCAGTCCTGCTGCGTGCTCGGAGAGGGGTCGATCGCCGTCGCACCTGACCGCGTCGAGGCAGCCGGACAGCCATTCGCTCCAGGCTGTGGCCTGCGGCTCGGCCAGTTTGTCGGCCAGCGCCGACAGCTCCGCGTGTCCCGGCCGTGGCACCGCTTTGCGGCGCAGCCAGAGCTCGAGTTCGCGCGCGAAGCGCAGGTGCTGGCTGCGTTGCGCGCCCGAATGTGTCAGCGGATGGCGCAGCAGCGTCATCAGCTCGCCCGCCGTGGCCGGACGCGCCCGCAGGCCCGCCACCAGCCGCAGGAAACGCCCGGGCGCCGAAAGATGCAGCGGCCGGCCCGCGCTGTCGTCGGGGACGATGCCCCAGCCCGCCAGCCGCGCTTCGACCTGTCGCGTGAGGCCGCGGTCGGGCGTGATCAGAGCCGCGGTCTGTCCGGTCTCGGCGGCCTCTCGCAGCCGCAGCGCGATGGCCAGCGCCTCTTCCCGCTGCGTTGGCGCCTCGAGCAGCGTGAGCCCCTCGCAGGCCGGCCCCAACGCGCCCAGCCCGGGGCCGTCGTCCAGCCACTGGTCGGTCACCGGCGCGGGCCGCAGCGCCAGCGACACGAGACGGTTACGCGCTGTGTCCGAGGTGCTCTCCCGGTGCCAGAGCGCGACGTCGTCCGGCGCGATCTTCAGCGCCTGCATCAGCTTGCGGAACCGGAACTGCGGGTGGTCCTCGCCGCTGAGCGCATCGCCCATCTGCTCCCAGACATGCGCCGGCAGGTGGAAGTCGAACCCCGGCAAAACGACCGCGCCCTGCGGCAGCCGCGCCACCGCCTGCATCAGGAGCGCCACCGCGCCGCGCGAGCCGGTCGACCCGGCCAGGATGACAGGATGCCCGGGCGGGGCGTCGTGCCAGCCCGCGATGCGACGCTCGACCGCGGCGCGCAGACGCGCGCCTGCGTCGGGCGGTGCGTCGAGCGCCGCGAGATAGTCGCGCGCGATGCGCAGGAACGCGAGCGCCCTTTGCCAGTGGCCGGATTGATCGGACACGTCCAGCCCGAGCACCGTCTCGGGGTCCACGCCCTCGAGCCCCATCTCGTCCATCAGGGCCGCGAGACTGTCGGTCAGATCGTAGAGCGCGCTGTGCGGCGCGAGATCCGGCCGCGTCTCGATCAGGCGTCTGACCAGTTGCGACAATTCCAGGCGTCGGCGCAGGGGCGGCAGTGCCGGGGGCAGGTCGGCGAGATCGGCAGCCTCCGCGAGATCGGTCACGAGTCGGATGCGGGGGAGCAGCGTCGCGGGGCCGGCATCGAAGATGTCGCGCAGGCGGCGCGCCATGCGCTGCGTGTTCACGATGAGCTCGACCTGCGCCAGCGCCTCGGGCGGCGCGTCGCCCAGACGCGCCCGCAGCCCCTCGACAAGCGCGGCCGGGAAATCGGCACCGGGCGGCAGCCCGAAAACCCGCGGCTCGGGGGTATCAGAGCCGAACATCGTCCTCCTCCCCCAGCATCGCTTCGGCCAGCGCGATCCCCTCGGGCCGGCCGACATCGCACCACCGGCCTGGATAGAGCATGGCGTAAAGCCTCCCGCGGGCGATCATCTCGTCCCAGACGCGGTTGAGTGAAAAGACACGCTCTTCCCATGTGCGGAGCCCGGGCGTGGCGAGGATCTGCGCGCCGGTGTAGATGGCGCCCGGCCCGCGCCCGGCCCTCCCGTCCGGCGCAATGGTGAAATCGCCGGCCCCGGCATGGCCCGCAGCACGGCGGGGCGGCACGCAGAGCAGCAGCGCCTCCATGTCCTGGGGCGCCCAGGCCTCGCGCAGCAGGGCGAGCGGATTCGGGCCGCGCCACACCGCGTCGGTGTTCAGTGTGAAAACCGTCTCTGCGCCGAGGATCGGCAGCGCGGCCCGCAAGCCACCGCCGGTGTCGAGGATCTCGTCCCCTTCGTGTGCGAGGTGCACCTCCGTGCCCGCCAGATGCGCCGCGAGCTGGTCCGCGCGGTAGTGCAGGTTGGCGACGATCCTGCGGGGTTGCACGCCGCGGGCGAGGTCGAGCGCATGGTCGATCAGCGGCCGGCCCGCGACCTCGACCAGAGGCTTGGGGCGGTCTGCCGTCAGCGCGCCCATGCGCGTGCCGAACCCGGCGGCGAAGAGCATCACGGCGTCGGGCATCGGCGTCTCAGGCGGTCGAGCCGGGCAGGATCCGGGGCAGGCAGAGCCTCGCCGAGCGCCCGTGCGACGGGGGCGGCGGCGGGATGGGCGAGATCGGCCTCGAGATGGCGCCAGACGCGGGGCATGAGCGCGAGATACCGCGGTTTGCCGTGCGCCGCCAGCCGCGCGAACACCCCGAGAATGCGAAGGTTTCGCTGTACACCCAGCAGTGCCATCGCCGCAGTCAGAGTGGCTCTGTTCCGGCCGGACTCGCGCAGAAAGGCGGTGATCGCAGCCTCCGCCGCGGCAGGCGACACGTCGCGCCGCGCATCCCGCAGGAGCGATGCGAGATCGTAGGCAACATGTCCCGCCATCGCGTCCTGATAATCGAGAAGCCCGGCCCGCGCGGACCCCGCGCGCTCGGGGAGCCAGATCAGGTTCTCCGCGTGGAAGTCGCGCAGGATCGGGACAGCCGTGGGCGCGTCGAGACCCTCCAGCGCCTGGGCGAGGGCCTCTTCGGTCGCAGCGCGCGTCTCCGGTGGCGTTTCGGGGGCGTAATGCTCGAAGAGTGGCGCGATCGCCCGGGACAGCATGGCCGGCGTGGCGCGCGGCCAGTCCGCCGGCGGGGCGTGCCGGTGCAGCGCCGCCAGCGCCTCGGCGGCGACGGCATAGAGGCCTGCTTCACGCTCCGGTTCGGCCTCCGCGATCCGGGCGACCAGAGCATCGCCGAAGTCCTCGAGAAGCAGCAGGCCGTTTGGCGCGTCGCTCGCGACGACCTCGGGTGCGCTCAGTCCGGCGTCGCGCAGGAAGCGGCCGACGCGCAGGAAGCGCGACACCTCCTCGCCCGCCTCCGCTTCCATGAGGACGGCACGCGCCCCGTCCGCGCGCTGCAGACGGAAGTAGCGTCGCGCCGAGGCGTCGCCGGCCAGCGGCACGGCCTCGACCCCTCCCCACCCGGCCGCGGCCAGGAAGTCCGCCCGGCGCGCCTCCCGTGGATCCTCAGGCGGCGTCATCGCGCAGCCCTTTTAGCCTGTCGTCCCAGCGCGGATCCTCCCAGGTCAGCGTAAGCCTTCGCTCTTCTGCGGCCTCGCCGGGCGCGAAGGTGAGGCGAAGCGCGCCTTCGGGCGCGGCGTCGCCCAGCCGTTCGGGCCATTCGACGAGGCAGATGGCGGTTCCGAAGGCGTCGTCGAGGCCGAGTTCGGCCAGCTCGCTCGCATCGCCGAGCCGGTAGAGATCGGCGTGCCAGATCGGGCCGGTGCGCCCGGCGTAGCTCTGCACCAGCGTATAGGTTGGCGAGGGGATGTCCTCGGGCTCTGTGAGAAGCGCGGAAATGAGCGCGCGGGCGAAATGCGACTTGCCTGCGCCGACCGGCCCCTCGAGCAGCAGCGAGTCGCCGGGACGCAGGCGTGGCGCGAGCCGCCGGGCCAGCGCGGCGGTGGCATCGGGAGAGGCGAGCAGGCGGTCCGCGCGTCGGATCATGTCCCGAGACTACCGAGGGCACGCGCACCTGCAACCCGGACCGGCGCAGGCGGCGTCAGCCGGCCGTGGCGGCCGGGCGCGGCAACGCCTCGTGGCCTGCGGGCGCTTGTTGCGGAGGTCGATCGCGGACCGTGCCGAAAAGCGCCAGGGTCGCGCCGCCGGGCAGCGGCAGCGCGCGGAGGTCCAGGGGCGCACCGCCGCGGCGCAGGATGCGTCCCTGCCAGTGCGCGGCGGGCCCACGGCCGGCCAGCGCGGCGCGCAGCCCCTCCCAGTCGGTCCCGGGCAGGCTCTCGCGCTGCCACTGGTCGATCGCGTCGCAGCGGGTCGTTTCGCGCAGCGAGGTGTCCGGGTCGACGCCCCACAGACGCCTGTATGGCGCGTTGCACAGGACCAGGATCCCCTGCGCCGAAAAGACCGCCAGCGGCATGTCGAGGGAGTCGAGCACGGCCTGCCCGAGTTCCAGGTCGGTGCGGAAGCGGCGGGTGAGCGAGACTTCGCTCGTCACGTCCTCGATCAGCACGGCCACCGCCCCATCGGGCTGCGGCCGACCCGTGACCCTGTAGACGAGGCCCGAAGGCAGGCTCCAGCTGTCGCTGTAGGTGGCCTCGCTCCCCGGGCGGGCGAGGTCGGCCATGCGGGCGCGCCAGGCGGCGTAGTCGCGCGGCTCGGGCATGACCTGCGCCTCGCGCAGCATGTCGAAGAAGCCCAGGAGCGTGGGCTGCGCGCTGAGGCGTTCGGCGGCGAGTCCGGTCAGGTCGAGCAGCGCCGGGTTGAACAGCGCGAGATTGCGGTCGCGGTCGAAGACCGCCAGCCCCACGGACAGCTGCGCGAAGATCTTGGTAAGAGTCTGCACGAAGGTGCGCTGCGCCGCCTCGCCGTGAACGACGGCGTCCACATTCGTCGCGTGACCGAGCCAGGTCGAGTCGAGCGCACGGGCCCTGATGTCGAACCAGCGCAGGGAGGCGCCGTCCGGCAACTGCAGCGACACGCGGTGCGGCCCTGCGTCCGGCGCTTCGGGCAGCTCGAGAAGCCGGGGCAGCGCCGCCCCCTCCGCCCAGGTGAGAGTCTCGCGCGCGAGCGCGAGGTAGGCTTCGTTGGCCCAGAGCACGCGGCCGCTGTCGTCGATCTGCCAGCAGGGGTGCGGCGAGAGGTCGGCGGCCGCCCGCATCGTGCGCGACTCGAGGCGCGCGAGCGCCATGCGATGCAGCTCCTCCGGATCGGGGTCGTGCTCCTCGATCGAAAGGCGGAGGGCGTCCGCGCCCGCCGTCTCGATGCTAAGCTGCCCGCCCTCCCCCGGCAAGCTGAGCGGCGCGCGGGCGGCGGCGGCTTCGGGGGTGGCGGGCAGATCGGGAAACCGCCGGCCCAGGAGCGCCGTGAGCGTCGCCCAGTCGTCTCCCGTGCTGCCCGATTCTTCGAGCAGGCTGCGTGCGGGCGGGCTGGCGTCGACGATCTCGCCCGCTTCGAAGAGAATCGTCACCGGCTCGTCGGCGACCGTTTGCGGCAAGGGGGCAGGCGCCCGCCCGCGCAGCAGGAGCAGGCACAAGCCCGCCGCCGCGAGGCTGCCGGTCGCGATGGCGATCAGGATGTCGATGCCCAAGACGCTCTCCCGTGCGGCGCGGCGGTCGCCTCATGCATCCCGGCGCACGGTTAAGGAATGATTAAACGCCGGCGCTCAAGCGCGCAGCGGGCGGTTCTGCCCCCGCGGGACGGGCGTCTCGCCTTCCTCTGCGTCGATCTTGCGCCGGGGCCAGGAGACCTCGACGAGCGCGCCGCGAATCTCGGCGCCGCCGTCCGCCGCGTATCCCCCGTTGGCAAAGGTCAGGTCGGCGCCGGAGCGTTCCAGCAGGGTCTTTGCGATGAAGAGCCCGAGGCCCATGCCCTCGTAACCCGGTCTCTGTCCGCGCTCGCGCTCCGCCCGGCGGCTGCGCATGAAGGGCTCGCCGATCCGGGCGAGCACCTGCGGCGGGAAGCCGGGTCCATCGTCGGCGATCCGGACCCAGATACGGTCGGCAGTCCAGCCGGTTTCGACCCAGACCGCGGAGCGTGCGAAATCCACCGCGTTCTGCACGAGGTTGCGCAGGCCATGAATGATCTCGGGCCGGCGCAGGACGGAAGGTTGCGCCCCCGCCACGCTCGGCGCGGTCCGCCGCTCGATGCGCTTTCCGCGCTCCTCGTGCGGCTCCACGGCCTCGCGCACGACCTCTTCGAGCGGGGCCTGCTTGGTGTGAAGATCCTCTTTCCCCGCCCGGCCCATCGAGCGCAGGATATCCCGGCATCGGTCGGCCTGATCGCGGATCAGGGCGGCATCCTCCCGCAGATCGGGGCGGTCGTCGAGATCCTCCATCAGCTCGGCGGAGGTCAGCTTGATCGTCGCCAGAGGCGTGCCGAGTTCATGCGCCGCCGCGGCCACCACGCCGCCGAGATCGGTCAGCTTCTGTTCGCGCGCGAGCGCCATCTGCGTGGCCGACAGTGCGTCGGACATCGCGTGCATCTCGCTGCTGACTCGTCTCGAATAGATCGACAGGAAAACGAGCGCGATCACCAGAGCGGCCCAGGTTCCGGCGACAAGCATCTCGGGCATCCGCAGCTCGTCTCCCGCCCCGGTGCGCAACGGCAGGTAGACGACGCCCAGCGCCGTCACCACCGCCACCGCGACCCCTCCCAACAGCAACGTGGGACGCAGCGTGAGCACCGAGGCGGAGACGGTCACCGGACCGAGCAGGAGCAGCGCGAAAGGGTTGTGGAGCCCGCCGGTGAGGTAAAGCAATGCGCCCAGCTGCAGGATGTCGAAGAGGGCCAGCGCGGCGGTCTCGCGTTCGCTCAGCCGCTTGGTCTCGGGAAAGACGAAGGTGGCGATCAGGTTGACGATGACGGCCGCGCCGATCGCGGTGATGCACAGGCCGAGCTCGAGCTCGATCCCGAGGCCCCAATGCGCCAGCGCGACGGCCGTGAGCTGGCCGGAGATCGCCATCCATCTCAGCAGGATCAGCGTGCGCAGGCGGATCCAGTTGCGCCGGCGCTGTCCCGGCAGGGAAGAGAGATCGGCGTGGGACATGCGCGCTTTTGGTCCCTTGTGGCAGATTTGGCAATGTCTAGATGTGGCCGGAGATAGAGCGGATCGCTGCGCGTTGGAGGATCAGGATGCGACGTTTCGGGACGATGTTGGCGGCGGGCATGGTCGTCGCGGCGCTGGGCGCCGAGGCGGCCTCGGCGCAGGGCTGGCTCTCGCGTCTCTTCGGCGGCGAGGAGGATCGCTTCGCCGAGTGCCGCACGGGCCAGGTGGCCGGCGGCTCCGGTCAGATCGGCGGGTCGTTCACGCTGGTCGATTCCGAGGGACAGACCGTCACGGACGAAGATGTCATCACGGAGCCCTCTCTGCTCTACTTCGGCTACACCTTCTGCCCGGATGTCTGCCCGCTGGACGTGGCGCGGAACGCCGCGGCGGTGGACATACTCGAGGAGCGCGGGCACGAGGTGACGCCGGTCTTCATCTCCATCGACCCCGAGCGCGACACGCCCGAGGTGGTCGGCGATTTCGCCGCCAACCTGCATCCGCGCATGGTCGGGCTCACCGGCTCGCCGGAGCAGGTGAAGGCGGCGAGCCAAGCCTACCGCACCTTCTACAGCAAGCGCGATGCTGGCGAGGACGACTACTATCTCGTCGATCACTCGACCTTCAGCTACCTCGTTCTGCCGGACCACGGGTTCGTCGAGTTTTTTCGCCGCGACCTGGGCCCGGAGGAACTCGCCGACCGGATCGCCTGCTTCGTGGAGCATAGCTGACACGACGTTCCGGTTTGACCCCTGCATGCGCGCGACCTAAGTGATCGCAGGCAGTCAACCGAAGGTGGCTTTCGTGGCCGAATCGCAGACACTCCAGCCTGGGGCGGACCCCTCCCTGCTCCTCGTCGATGATGACGAGGCCTTTCTCCGCCGCCTTTCCAAGGCGATGGAGAAGCGCGGTTTCGCGGTGGAGATGGCCGGCACCGTCGCCGAAGGCAAGGCGATCGCCACGTCGCGCCCGCCCGCCTATGCGGTGGTCGATCTCCGGCTGGAGGATGGCAACGGCCTCGACGTGGTCGAGGTACTGCGCGAGGCGCGTCCCGACGCGCGGATCGTGGTCCTTACCGGATACGGCGCCATAGCGACTGCGGTCGCCGCGGTGAAGATCGGGGCGACCGACTACCTCTCGAAGCCCGCCGATGCGGCCGATATCACGAATGCGCTGCTCGCCACCGGAGAGGATCTGCCGCCGCCCCCGGAAAACCCCATGAGCGCGGATCGGGTGCGCTGGGAGCACATCCAGCGCGTCTACGAACTTTGCGACCGGAACGTGTCCGAGACGGCGCGGCGTCTGAACATGCATCGTCGCACCTTGCAGCGGATACTCGCCAAGCGCAGCCCGCGGTGAGGGTCTTGCCGGGTCTGGCGGTGCTCGGCGTGGCCGCCTGCGCTGCGGCGCCCGCGCCCTCGCCTGAAACGCGCCTGCGCCTCGCCGCCCAAGGGTTCGAGGTGGCCGGAAGCGGGCTCGAAATCGGCTTCGGCCGTGCGCCCGAAGGCGCCGAGGCTGCCGTATCGCGTCTGCTGGGCCGAGCGCCGTCCGACCGGATCGTGCGGGGCGACTGCACGGCGGTGCGCTGGGCCGGCGGGTTGGAGATGCGTTTCCGTGACAGGGCTTTCGTCGGATGGCATGCAACGCCGGGAAAGCTGGCCTTGCGGACGGCTGCCGGCGTGGCGCCGGGCGGTCCTCGCCTTCCTCTGCCGGACGGCATGAGGGCGCGCGCCGCCCCGGACGGACGGATCGCGGCGCTTACGGCCGGGGCGGACTGCGTCTGACCTGCGCAGGCTCGGCACCGAACCTTGCTCAGTCCATCGCCTCGAGCAGACGGGCATGCCGGTCCAGATAGGCCGCACGCACCTCGGCCGGGGGTCGCGGCACGATGCGATACGTCGCGAAGTCCGAAGGCGGGCGTCCGAAGAACCGCTCCGCCTCTCTTTCGGAAAAACCGGCGATCTGCACCGCCTCGAGCCAGGCGCTGACCTTGTCGGCGCGCTTGATCTGGCGCTTGACCGTCTGTGGCAGGGCCGCCGGCAATCCGAAGCGCAGGTGGATCGCCGCCGCGAGCCGTGCCTCGAGCTCGCCGTAGCCGGGGCCGACCGCAGCCTTCACCGGAGAGATCATGTCGCCGATCACGTATTCCGGCGCGTCGTGCAGCAGCGCTGCCAACCGCCAGCGGGGCGGTGCGTCGGGCGCGACCCGGCCGAAGAGCTCTTCAACGAGGAGCGAATGTTCCGCGACGGAATAGGGCCAGTCGCCCAGCGTCTGACCGTTCCAGCGCGCCACGAAGGCGAGGCCGTGCGCGATGTCCTCGATCTCGATGTCGACAGGCGTCGGATCGAGCAGATCGAGCCTGCGGCCCGAGAGCATCCTCTGCCAGGCGCGCGGCGCCGTTCCTCTGGCCATTCCCAGCTCTCCCGTGCGCATCGCTAGGGGCGCCGGGCGGCGGGTGCAAGGGTCGGCCTCGGCTCGATGGAACCGGGCGCGGGCCGTCAGAGGAAGGTGAAGTCCTCGAGTCCCAGCTCAGAGGCCGCCACGCCCTCCAGCAGGATGGTGTGGCCTCGATAATCCATCAGCGCGCCCTCGGCGGTATCGGAGATGTTCAGCGCGTCGACGTACCCCTGCAGGCCGGACCCCGGCGCGTTATCGATGCCCGACATGCGGAAGCTGTCCACGCCGTCTTCGTAGTCGGTGATCACGTCGGCATCGCCGTCCTTGAAGAAGTTGTAGACGAACTCGTCCGCGCCGGCGCCTCCGGTCATCGTGTCGTCGCCGTCGCCGCCGTTGATCCTGTCGTCGCCGTCGCCGCCGTCGATCGAGTCGTCGCGGCCGCCGCCGGCGAGGAAATCGTGGCCCTCCCCGCCTGCGATCACGTCGTCGCCCTCGCCGCCGCCGATGGCGTCGGCGCCTGCGCCTCCCTCGAGCGTGTCCCGGCCCGTGCCGCCGCCGAGGCTGTCGTCGCCACCTTCCCCGTAAAGAACGTCATGCCCGTAGCTCGCCCCCATCGTGTCGTCGCCCGCGCCACCCAGAAGCGTGTCTTCTCCGGCGCCGCCGCTCATCCTGTCGGGCCCTGCGCCGCCGTCGATGCTGTCGTCCCCCCGTCCCGCGCCGATCACGTCTGCGCCCGGGCCCCCCGTCACGAGGTCCGCCCCCTCGCCACCGCCGATCGAATCCCGGCCCTCGCCGCCGATCACAACGTCCGCGCCGCCTGAGCCTGCGATGTTGTCGTCCCCGCCGGAGCCGGAAAGCGTGTCGGGGCCATCGGCCCCTGCGAGGGTGTCGGGTCCGTCGCCGCCCGTCAGCTGGTCCGCGCCGTCCGAGCCGATCAGCAGAAAGCCGTCGGTCTCGGGCGACTCCGAGGGCGTCGGCGCAGGGTCGGGCGACGGCGCGGGATCCGCGGGATCCTGCGCGGGCATCGTCGGCGGCGGCGGCACGAGCGGCGGGCCGAGCGGCTCCGGCTCGGGTGCGACCTGCAGCTCGCCCAGAGTTATCGTGACGCGCGACGGCCCCTGTCGCAGCAGCGCGGGAATGTCGTCCACCTCCAGCGGCGCGCCGTCCGCGGTGCGCAGCACGAGTTCTTCATCGCCGTAGCGCAGCACGGCGCCCTGCGCGGTCGTCTCGACCGCGAGTTGCGCGGCATCGTGCAGAAAGGCCCATCCCGACAGATCGAGCACATCGGCCCCCGGCGTCAGATCTTCGATCACGTCGCGCGTGCCATCGGCGGTCAGCACGAAGATGTCCTCGCCCTCGCCTCCCCTGAGCGTGTCGGACCCAGGCCCGTCCTCCAGAATGTCCCGCCCGGCTCCGCCGGAGAGCCGTCCGTCGCCGCCGGCGAGGGACAGGATGTCGTCACCTGTGCCACCGTCGATCGTGCCCTCCCCGATCGTCGCGGTGCCGGTCGATGCCGCCTCCAGCCGGAACCTGGCGATCCTCGCCTCGGTCGCGGAAGCCGCCAGCACCTCGACCGCGGTTCCGGCGCCGGTCGCGGCAAGCGCAGACACCGCGTCCAGCGGGCGAGTCGTCGTGTCGGCGAGCGACTCGAGATGAACGAGCGTCCCCGCCGGGGTCAGAGCGAAGGCGCTCAGCCCGGCGTCGGCTCCTGCTGCGAAGACATAGACCCGCTCGCCGAGCGCGATGGTCTCGAGGTGGGCGACAGTGCCGAAGCGCGTGTGCAGCGAGTCGATGACGTGATCGGTCGGTTCCAGCGCGCCGTCCTCGGCCACCTGCAAGACCGTGAGGCTCGAGCTTCCGGACGCTCCGGCCAGAAGGTAACTCCGTCCGCCCGTCTCCGCCGCCGCCAGCGCGGAGACACCGGCCAAGGGCAGGCTCTCCGCCATGCCCAGACCGCCCGCAGGCTCGAGCGCGCCGGACGCCGTGACGCGATACCCGGCGATGCCATGCGCCGTGGCGGAGCCGGTGTAGAGAAATGGCGTCCCCTCGGCAGTGACGAGTGCCATCGCGGAGGTGCCCTCCGAATAGGGATGTGTCTCGCCGGCGCTCCGAAGCGCGAGCGTGCCGCCCTCGAGGCCGTAAGCGCGCGGGGCGTCCGCGGTCGGTCCGGCGATGAAGACCGCAGGACCGGAGTCGAGCCGGGCCGTCAGGACCACGGCGCGCATGCCGTAGCTCGGCGTATCGCCGAGGTAGGTGTGGAAGGAGTCCGTCTCTCCCGCGTCCCAGGCGTCGAAGCCTGCCTGCAAGACTGGCCAGGAAAGGCTGCCGCCGCTGCCGCTGGCGGCGATTCGGGGTTCTTCGCCGAGGACCGCCGCATCCAGCGGCATCGCTCCGTCTTCGGAGAGGGCGAGCCAGCGGATCGTGCCGGCGCCGCTGTCGATCACCGTCAGGTCGTGACCGCGGTGGCCCGATCCGAGCAGAAGCGCGCCGTCGGTCAGCGGCGATGGGTCGCCGCTGGCCGCGACGAGTTGCAATTCTTCCAGCCAGGCCATCCTGCACCCCCCAAAACAGACGGCTACGGCGGAGAGGATCGCGGGGCTTCGAGGTTTCGGGCGGAACGGGAATGCGACGCAGACGGGGCGTTCGTGGCGGATTCTCCGAAAACCCGGCGCAACGGGTTACGCACGCTGGCTTCATGCCCGACTCACTCCGCCGGACCAGACTTGCGCCCGTCGCGGAAACCGAGGTCGCCATGTCGGATACGTCTCACGCCCTGTCCCTGCCCCTGCTCGCGCCGGCGCAGGCGCAGAAGCACGTCACCCACAACGAGGCGCTGTTGCGCCTCGACCTGCTGGTGCAGGCCGCGGTGTCGAGCCGCAGTCGCACCGCGCCGCCCGAGACGCCGGACGAAGGCGAGACGCATATCGTCGCAACACCGGCCTCGGGCGCCTGGGCCGGGCAGGAGGGCGCGCTGACAAGGTTCGAGACGGGGGCCTGGCGGTTCCTGGCGCCGCGCCCGGGCTGGCGGGTCTGGGTGGCGGACGAAGCGCGGCTCTTCGTGCACGATGGCGTGTCGTGGGCGCCCGTGCGCGGCGCGACCGAGAACCTGCCCTCGCTCGGCGTGAATGCGGCGGCGGATGCGCACAACAGGCTGACCGTCTCCGCCGAGGCGACGCTTCTGACACACGAGGGCGGGGATCACCGGCTCAAGATCAACAAGGCCGACACTGCCGCGACCGCCAGCGTGCTGTTCCAGTCCGGCTGGTCCGGGCGGGCCGAGTTCGGACTGGCGGGCGGCGACGACTGGACCGTCAAGGTTTCGCCCGACGGGACGAGCTGGACCGAGGCGCTTCGGATCGACGCGGCGAACGGACGCGCCACCGGAGCAGCGGTGCAGACCACCGCCGCGGATGCAACGCCGGGCCGGCTCATGGCAGTGGGAGGCTTCGGCCTCGGACAAACCGGTGATGTTCCGGCTCTGGCGGATGTCGCGGCGACCGACACGCCGGTGGGTCTCTATCGTGTCATCGGCTCCGGCACCGCGAACAATGGCGATCTCCCCGAGCGCCTGCCCGGCGGCACGGGCGACAAGCATGCAGTGATGCGTATCGAACGCTACGGCGGGGGCCGGCTGCGCCAGACCGTTTGGAGCATCGGCACGGAAGAGTCCGCGCTGCTCACCCGATGGCATACGGACGCGGGCTGGGAACCCTGGAGGGAGGTCTTTCACCAGGGCTCAGTCCTGGGACCGGTCTCGCAGTCCGGCGGCCAACCGACCGGCGCGCTGATCGAGTCGGGCACCACAGCGGACGGCAGCTATGTGCGGTTCGCCGACGGAACGCAGATCTGCACCTGGATTGGCCCTGCGGTCGCGGCAGAGACCGCCGCGGGGAACCTTTGGGCGAGTGACGGCGCGCTCACCTGGACCTTCCCGGCCGCCTTCGCCGGCGCGCCCGTCGTGAGCGGAAACGCCGACAGCACGACGCGATGGATCGCGCCGGGCAGCACGACGGAGACGCAGGTCTCTTACCGGGTCCTGTCGGTGCAAAGCGACGCCAGCGAACTCGCCCCGCACCTCACCGCGATCGGCCGCTGGTTCTGAGGCATGCGCCGCCCGGCGGGGTCGTTGCGCTTCCGCCGGGGCTCGCCTAGCCTTGTGCCACAGAGGCCAGCGTCGGGATGCGCATGCAGGATGCACCGTCACAACGACCGGACCTCGGGCAGGACGCGCTCGTGGAGGAGCTGCAGGCGCGCAACCGTCTGCTGGTGGCGCAGGCCGAGGCGCTCCGCGCCCGGCTCGCGGAGGCCGAGGACGAGATCGTGCGACTCACGCGGCTGCTCGAGCAGGCGACACCCGATGCGCCGGACCCGAAGACAGGCCGCCGCCGGGGACCTTTGGCGACGCTGCGTCGCGCGTTCCGATGACGCCGAATGAACTGTCCGCGGCCCGCGCGGCGGGACTCTTCGACCCCGAGTGGTATGCCCGCCGCTATCCGGACGTCGCGCGCAGCGGTCTCGATCCGATGCGCCACTACCTGCGCATTGGCCGCCCGCTTCTGCGTGATCCGGGGCCGGGCTTTTCCACCCGTCACTATCTTGCCCTCAATCCCGACGTCGCCGCCTCCGGCCGCGATCCGCTGATCCATTACATGCGGAGCGGGCGGGCCGAGGGGCGTTCGCCGACGCCGCGGGCCGTTCCACCTGTCCGGGTCGATGCCCTGGCCCGGCTGACGCAGTTGCGCGGCCTGCTCGAGACCGGCGGGCTGGATCATGGGCCGCTGGCCGAACTGGAAGAGATGGCGGAGGCGAAAACGCCGGAGATCGCCGCGCTCGCCTGCGAGGTGCTCGCTGTCTGGCACCTGGGCGGGGGTGCGCGCCGCGCGCCGGCCGAGGCGCACGACTGGTTTGCGCGGCTGGAGCGCGCGCATGGGCTGCCCGATCGGCTCCGCCCGCTCGCGCTGATCGCCGCGGCCGCGTGCGGGCGGACGGAAGAGGCGGCGCGGCTCGTCGACGGGCCGGAGGGTTCTGCCGATCTCGATCTCGCGAGAAGCTGGCTGCACGATACGCCGAAGCAGCGAGTGGGCGAGCTCAATGCCGCGTTGGCCCGACACGGGCTTTCCGGGTGCACGCTGGACGGACAGGGGGACACGCCCTTCGACCGGCTTCAGGCGACGCCGGGCGAGGTCGTGGAGGACGGCCCGCTGGTCAGTGTCCTTGTCGCCGCGCATGACGCGGAGCGGACGATCGTGCCCGCTCTCCGCTCGGTCTGCGCGCAGGGCTGGCGCGCGCTCGAAATACTGGTGATCGACGACGCGAGTGCCGACGAAACGCCGCGCCGCGTGGCCGAGCTGGCGGCGGCCGACCCGCGTATCCGGCTGATCCGCCTCGAGCGGAATCGAGGGGCCTACGCCGCGCGCAACGCGGGGCTCGCGGAGGCGCGCGGCGCCTTTGTGACACTGCACGATGCCGACGACTGGATGCACCCCGATCGCATAGCCCGGCAGGCACGGTTTCTCCTCCGCGAGAAGGGGTTCGCCGGCTGTCTCAGCACGCAAGCCCGGCTCGACCCAGAACTGCGCGCCGCGCGCTGGACCGGAGATGGGCGCCTTGTGCACGAGAATCTCGCCGCGCTGATGGTGCCTGCGGAGCTCTTCCGCGACCACCTTGGAGCCTGGCAGGAGCTGCGCGCATCGGCCGACAGCGAAGCGGTGCGTCGGCTGCGCCAGCTCTTCGGCACGCGCGCGGTGCCGGTTCTGGAGGCGGGTCCGCTCTGCCTTCAGCGCGACCACGGCGCCAGTGCGACCGCCGATCCCGCGACCGGGATGAGCTGGTTCTACTACGGGGCGCGCCGCGAATATTACGAGGCGCAACGGCACTGCCACGCGCATGCGCCGAGCCTGCGCTATGCGCGGGGCGACTCGGGCCCGGTGCCGGTGCCCGACCTTCTGCGGCCGGGGGCGTCAGGCGCGCGGGAAATCGCGCTGAACAGTGTCTATGCCGGCCTGTTGATGCTGCCGGGCGTCGATCTCGATGCGCTCGTCGCCGCGCTTCGCGAAGAGATCGCGGCGGGGCGGCGGGTAGGGCTCGTGCCCCTTTATTCCGTGGGGCTGCCGGCAGGACTCGATCTCTCCATCGCGCCGGAGTTGCGCGCGATGATCGACGGCACGCGGCTTCGGGTGCTCTGCTATGGCGAGCGCGTGCGCGCCGAAGAGTTCCATGTGATCGCGCGCGGGCATCGTTTCGAGCCGCACCGATACCTGCCACAGGTGCATGTGGCCGGACAGCTTGTTCTGTCGCCGGGCATGGCACCGGCGGCGGTCTGAACCGGCGTCTGGCCAACGCGCACGGAATACGCTACCCGACCACGAAACGCGCAATGGAGCAGGACCGGCTGGAGATCCCCGGGATGCAGATCGATCGGACACCCCTGCCCGGCCTCGTCGTGCTGACGCCGGTGCGGCATGGCGATTCCCGCGGGTTCTTCTCCGAAAGCTGGAACCGCGCGCGCATGGCGGAGCACGGGTTCGAGATCGACTTCGTGCAGGACAATCACTCGCTCTCCGCGCAGGCGGGAACGGTGCGCGGGCTGCACTATCAGGCGCCGCCGCACGCGCAGGACAAGCTGGTGCGTTGCGGCCGCGGCAGGCTCTTCGACGTCGCGGTGGACGTGCGCCGCGGCTCGCCCACCTACGGGCGCTGGTGGGGCACCGAGCTCAGCTTCGAGAACGGCCGTCAGCTTCTGGTGCCGAAGGGCTTTCTGCACGGGTTCATGACCCTCGAGCCCGATACCGAGATCGTCTACAAGTGCTCGGATTACTACGCACCGGAGTGCGACGGCGCGGTACTGTGGAACGATCCCGACATCGGGATCGACTGGCCGCAGGTCGATGCGCCGATCCTCAGCGACAAGGACGCCGCGGCGCCGCGACTGGCCGAATTCGACAGCCCGTTCATCTGGGAGGGCGCGTCATGAAGCTTCTGGTTACGGGCGGTGCCGGCTTCATCGGGTCGGCGGTGGTCCGTGAAGCGGTGCGCCAGGGCCACGCGGTGGTCAACCTCGATGCCCTGACCTATGCGGCCTGCCTCGACAACCTGGCCGAGGTGGCGGACAGCCCGCTCTATGCCTTCGAACACGCTGACATCCGCGATCGGGCGGCGCTCGACCGAATCTTCGCGGAGCATGCGCCCGAGGCCGTTCTGCATCTCGCCGCCGAGAGCCATGTCGATCGGTCGATCGACGGGCCCGGCACCTTCATCGACACCAACGTCACCGGCACCTACGTTTTGCTCGAGGCGGCGCGCGCCTATTGGCAGGGCAACGGCCGTCCCGAGGCGTTTCGCTTCCACCATGTCTCGACCGACGAGGTCTTCGGCTCGCTCGGCGCCGAGGGGCGCTTCACCGAGACGAGTCCCTATGCGCCGAACAGCCCCTATGCCGCCTCGAAGGCGTCCTCGGACCATTTGGTGCGCGCCTGGCACGAGACCTACGGTCTGCCGGTCGTGCTGAGCAACTGCTCCAACAACTACGGACCCTACCACTTCCCCGAAAAGTTGATCCCGGTGGTGATCCTGAACGCGATCGCGGGGCGCGAAATTCCGGTCTACGGCTCGGGCGAAAACGTGCGCGACTGGCTCTTCGTCGAGGATCACGCCCGCGCGCTGCTGACGGTTCTGCGTCGGGGCGCGGTGGGCCGCAGCTACAACATCGGCGGTGAAGCCGAGGCGCGCAACATCGACCTCGTGCGAATGATCTGCCGCCTGCTGGACGCGCGCCGGCCAGAGAGCGCGCCGCACGAGCGGCTCATCGCCCATGTCGCCGACCGCCCCGGGCACGACCATCGCTATGCCATCGATCCAAGCAGGATCCGGGATGAACTGGGGTGGCGTCCGGAGGTCACGCTGGAGGAAGGGCTCGCGCGCACCGTGGACTGGTATCTCGCCAATCCGGAATGGTGGCAGGCGCTGCAGCAGCGTGACGGCGTTGGGCGGCGGCTGGGGACCGTCGCATGAAGCTGCTTGTCTTCGGACGAACGGGCCAGGTGGCGACGGAACTCGCGCGGCGGGTGCCAGAGGCGGTCTTTCTCGGGCGCGATGCGGCCGATCTGACCGATCCGGCCGCCTGCGCGGCTCGCGTCGCCACGAGCGATGCTGATGTTGTCATCAACGCCGCGGCCTACACCGCCGTCGACGACGCCGAGGCGAACGAGGCGCTGGCGAGCGCGGTCAACGGCGCCGCTCCCGCCGCGATGGCGCTTGCGGCAAAGGCCCGCGGCCTGCCGTTCCTGCACGTCTCCACCGACTACGTCTTCGACGGGTCCGGAACGCGGCCCTGGCGGACCGACGATCCCGTCGCTCCGCTTTCCGCTTACGGCCGCAGCAAGCTGCTGGGCGAGGAGGGGGTGCGCGAAGCTGACGGCGCGCATGTCATCCTGCGCACCTCCTGGGTGTTCTCGGCGCATGGCGGCAACTTCGTGAAGACCATGCTGCGGCTGTCCGAGAGCCGCGATGCGCTGCGCGTGGTGGAGGACCAGATCGGCGGGCCGACCCCGGCCGCCGCCATCGCCGAGGCGCTCATCACGCTCGCCGGAGCTTTGCGCGCGGGGGCCGAGGGCGGCACGCTGCATTTCGCGGGCGTCCCGGAGACGAGCTGGGCCGGCTTCGCCCGCGAGATCTTCGCGCAGGCCGGCCGGCGCGTCTCGGTCGAGGGCATCCCGACGCGCGAGTGGCCCACGCCGGCGCCGCGCCCGCTCAACTCGCGTCTCGACATGTCCTCGCTTGCGCGCTTCGATCTCGCGCCGCCGGACTGGCGCGCCGGCCTGGCCGAGGTACTGGCAGAGCTGGGCGCGCGCGAGGGCGCATCGGGCAAGCCTTGGGAGAACGCGGACAGATGACGAAGCGGAAGGGAATCGTTCTGGCGGGTGGCTCGGGAACACGGCTCTATCCGATCACGATGGGGGTCTCCAAACAGCTGCTGCCGGTCTACGACAAACCCATGATCTACTACCCGCTGACGGTCCTGATGCTGGCGGGCATTCGCGAGATCGCCATCATCACCACGCCGGGAGATCAGGACCAGTTCCGCAGCACCCTGGGCGACGGCAGCCAGTGGGGCCTGTCGCTCACCTATATCGCGCAGCCGTCGCCCGATGGCCTGGCGCAGGCCTATCTGCTGGCCGAGTCGTTCCTCGACGGGGCGCCCTCGGCGATGGTGCTGGGCGACAACATCTTCTACGGGCACGGCCTTCAGGATCTTCTCGCCTCGGCGAACAGCCGCGAGGCGGGTGGAACGGTCTTCGGCTATCAGGTGGCCGATCCGCAGCGCTACGGCGTCGTGCAGTTCGACGACGAGGGTCGGGCCATCTCGATCGTCGAGAAACCGTCGCAGCCCCCGTCCGACTTCGCGGTGACGGGGCTCTATTTCCTTGACGGAACGGCGCCGGAGCGGGCCCGCCACGTGCGGCCCTCCGATCGCGGGGAGCTCGAGATCACGAGCCTGCTGGAGATGTATCTCGCCGAAGGGGAGCTGGTCGTGGAACGCATGGGGCGCGGCTACGCCTGGCTCGACACCGGCACCCATGCGTCGCTGCTCGACGCCGGAAACTTCGTCCGGACCCTTGAGCAGCGGCAGGGTCAGCAGGTCGGCAGCCCCGAAGAGGTCGCCTTCCACCTCGGCTGGATGGATGCTGCGACGCTGGCAGAGCGGGCGCGGCTCTTCGGCAAGACCGACTACGGCGCCTATCTGGCCCGGATCGCTGCCGCGGCGGCACCGTCGGGCCGGGGTGGATGAACGCGCGCGGGTCCACCGCCGCAGCAGGCGCCGTGGCGCCCGCGTCGCCGCATGTGACGATCCTGATGGCGGTCCGCAACGGGGCGGCGCTTCTTCCCGAACAGCTTGATAGCTTCGCGCGTCAGGAGCACCGCAACTGGAGCCTTCTCGCGGGCGACGACGGGTCGACGGACGACAGTCGCGCCATTCTCGAGCGCTTCGCCGCAGCAGGACACGATGTGCGGATCCTCGACGGGCCACGGCGCGGTGCATGGGCAAATTTCCTGAGACTGGTACAGGCGCTGCCCGGGCACGCGCCGCCGGGAACATGGGTCGCCTTTTCGGATCAGGACGATGTCTGGCTGCCCGAGCGATTGTCGCGCGGGCTCGCGCAGCTGCCGGCGGACGGGCCGCCCACGCTCTACTGCAGCCGAACCTGGATCACCGATGTGCGGCTTCGGGGGCGGCGGCTGTCGGCACCGCGCCCGCGCCCGCCGTCCTTCCGCAACGCGCTGGTGCAGAACATCGCCTCGGGCAACACGATCCTGCTCAATCCGGCCGCGGTGCGCCTGCTGATCGCGGCGTCGAAGGAGCCGGAAGAGCTGGTCGTCCACGACTGGTGGGTCTACCTTCTGATTACCGGCGCGGGCGGATTGGTCGTGCATGACGACACGCCGACGATCCTCTACCGCCAGCATGCGGGCAATCAGATCGGTGCGAACGACGGGATGCGCGCAAGGCTGCGCCGGGCGGGCATGATCCTCGACGGAACCTTCCGTAGCTGGCACGATGCGAATATCGATGCGTTGCGCCGCTCCGCGCACCGCCTCACCCCGGAAAACCGCCAGATACTCGATGAATTCGCGGCGCTGCGGGGCTGCTGGGCCGGCGCGCGTGTCTCGCGTCTGGCCCGGCTGGGTCTCTATCGGCAAAGCAGGCTGAGTTCGCTCGCGCTCTGGGTGGCGGCGGCCTCGGGTCGGGTCTGAAAGGCGGCGTGTCTCAGCCGGCGCCCTGTCGGTTCGCGAGAATCCGGGCGAGGTTCGCCTCGGCGTCCTCGGTGAAGGTCAGATTGCTCAGAACCGTGCGCTCGACGAAGTGGTGGCCGGTGACGACAGGCATCTGCGCGGTCGAGGCGCCGGTGGTCAGACGAAGGACCAGATCCCAGTCCACCAGCCGCGTGAGCCTTTCGTCGAAGCCGCCGAGGCGATCGACCAGCTTGCGCTGGTGCACGAAGGCGTTGAGGTCGATGAAGTTCTCTTGTTCCAGTGCCGCGCGGTCGTAGCGCCGGAAGAGGATATCGCTCCAGCCGTCGGTCAGGTTGTGCCGCGCGATGGCGGTATAGGCCGACGTCGCACCCTTCGTGCCGAGCAGCGCTGCGCAGGCATAGAGAAGATGATCCGGCTCCCAGCGGTTGTCGCTGTCCAGGTAGGCGACGATCGCGCCCGATGCCGCCGCGAGCCCCGCGTTCCGCGCCGCCGAGACGCCGGCGTGCTTCCGCTCGAGAATGCGCAGCCGCCCCTCCGCCACCGCCTCCGGGAACCGGGCGCGCAGATGCGCCGGCCCGCCGTCCTCGCTGCCGTCGTCGATCACGATCACCTCCTGCGGCGCATAGGATTGCAGCAGGGCGGAAGAAACGGCCGTCGGCACCAGCCGGGCGCGGTTCCAGAGCGGAACGATTACGCTGACCGAAGGACGCTCGCGCCGCAGGATCGACATGGCCTGTTCGCGCAGGGGGTCGGGCATGTCGGCGGCGAAGCGGGGTGCCGCGTCCCCGAGCGAGAACAGATCGTCTCCGTCCGCATCGAGGTCGAAGGGCCACCGCCCCTCGGCCGCGCCGCTGGAGAGATAGTGGTCGAGGGCGTCCATGCCTGCCTGAGCGACATCTGGGTTGCGCCGGAGATAGCCGGGCGCATCGAAGAACCTGTCGCGCCTGCCGCGCGGAAGTGCCTGCAGCGCCCGGGCGAACCGCATCCCGATACTATGGGCGTAGCCGCTCAGCCTGTGGTCCGCTGCGTGGTCCCGAACCGAGAGCAGCTCGAACTGCGCCTTCTGCAGGTCGGCCAGCAGCGCCACCCGTTCCTCGCCGTGCAGCCGCAGAACCATTCCGAGCAATCGCTCGAGGTCGTCGACATGCACGCGGGTGTCCCGGGCTTCGAGCGCGCCGAGCCGGTCCAGGGCTGTCGTGAGGCGCGCCGGCAGATCGGGCCCCGCGGCCGACGGGGACTCCAGCGCGGCGATCAGTTGCCGAAGCGGATTTTCCTCGTGCATCGGCCCACCCCTCGCCAGCCGCCTCGCCCGCGCATGGCGGACCACCGTTCGCGCTGCGCCCGGCCAAAACAAGGGTAGACCGGCGCCCGGAAGCTTGTGAAGGCTCCCGCCGCTTGCTACCGCTTGCCGGGTTATCGAAACGCCGGCATGCAGACGCGGCAAGGCGGCAGACGAGGATTGCTGGCTGGCAGCCATGACGAAGAAGGCCCTCATCACCGGCGTGACCGGGCAGGATGGCTCCTATCTGGCGGAATTCCTGCTGGAGAAGGGATACGAGGTGCATGGCATCAAGCGCCGGGCCTCGCTGTTCAACACGGATCGCATAGACCACATCTATCAGGATCCGCATGTCCGTCACGCAAGCTTCCGCCTGCACTACGGCGATCTCACCGATACATCCAACCTGACCCGGATCCTGGCCGAGGTGAAGCCGGACGAGGTCTACAATCTCGGTGCACAGAGCCATGTCGCGGTGAGCTTCGAGGCGCCTGAATACACCGCGGACGTGGATGCGATCGGTACGCTGCGCCTGCTCGAGGCGATCCGCTTTCTCGGACTCGAGAAGACGACCCGCTTCTATCAGGCGTCGAGCTCGGAGCTCTACGGGCTGGTCCAGGAGACGCCGCAGCGCGAATCGACGCCCTTTCACCCGCGCTCGCCCTATGCCGTGGCCAAGCTCTATGCCTACTGGATCACGGTGAACTACCGCGAAGCCTACGGCATGTATGCCTGCAACGGCATTCTCTTCAATCACGAGAGCCCGCGGCGGGGGGAGACTTTCGTGACGCGCAAGATCACGCGCGGTCTCGCCAATATCGCCCAGGGTCTCGAGACGTGCATCTACATGGGCAACATCGACGCCCGGCGCGACTGGGGGCACGCGAAGGACTATGTGCGCATGCAGTGGTTGATGCTGCAGCAGGACGCGCCCGAGGATTTCGTGATCGCCACCGGCGAGCAGCATTCGGTGCGTGAATTCATTAGCTGGGCCGCGGAAGATCTCGGCATATCGCTGGCGTTCCGGGGCGAAGGAACGGACGAAGTCGCGGTGGTCGAGGCCGTGACCGGCGGCGACGCGCCGGGCGTCAGGCCAGGCGACGTGATCATGCGTATCGACCCGCGCTACTTCCGCCCCGCCGAGGTGGACACGCTGCTCGGCGATCCATCGAAGGCGAAGCAGAAGCTGCGCTGGGAGCCTGAGATCACGGCGCGCCAGATGTGCGCCGAGATGGTCGCCGAGGATCTGAAGACCGCGCGGCGGCACGCGCTGCTCAAGGAACACGGCTACGCATTGCCGATCAGCACGGAAGGCTGAACCCCGAGGCGCACGAGAGGTGCAAGCGAAATGCACGATCACGGTATCAGCGACCCACCGCGGGCGACTCCCTCCGTTGCCGGGACGCCGCGCGGCGGCGGCGGCGGCCCGGGCGTCTGCGAACCGAGGTGACGGCAGAACTGGCTGGAGGGCATGACCAGGATCTACATCGCAGGACACCGGGGCATGGTCGGGAGCGCGATCCTGCGCAGGCTGGAGGCGCGCCGCGATGCGGGAGAGGATCTCACGCTCGTCACCTGCACGCATTCGGAGCTGGACCTCGCCGATCAGGCCGCGGTCCGCGACTTCATGGCGGCCGAGCGCCCGGATGTCGTGATCCTCGCCGCGGCAAAGGTCGGTGGCATCCTCGCCAACGATACCTATCCGGCCGAGTTCATCTACGAGAACCTGATGATCGAGTGCAACGTGATCCATCAGGCGTTCGCTGCCGGCGTCGGCCGGTTGTTGCAACTGGGCTCGTCATGCATCTACCCGAAGAGGGCGGAGCAGCCCATGGCGGAGGATGCGTTGCTCACCGGTCGGCTCGAGCCCACGAACGAGCCCTACGCCATCGCGAAGATAGCCGGGATCAAGCTCTGCGAGAGCTACAACCGTCAGTATGGCGTCGACTATCGCTCGGTCATGCCCACGAACCTCTATGGCCCCGGCGACAACTTCCACCCCGAGAAGAGCCACGTCCTGCCGGCGCTGATCCGCAGGTTCCACGAAGCGGCGCGATCGGGCGCCGAGGCGGTGACGATCTGGGGTACCGGCACGCCGCGACGCGAGTTCCTGCACGTCGACGACATGGCGGGAGCGGCGCTCTTCGTCCTGGATCTTCCGAAGGACGTCTATGCGGCGAGCACGCATCCGATGCTGAGCCACATCAATGTGGGGACCGGCGAGGACATCACGATCCTGGAACTCGCCCGCCTCGTGGCGCGCGTCACCGGCTTCGACGGCAGGATCGAGACCGATCCCTCCAAGCCGGACGGCACGCCCCGCAAGCTCCTGGACGTCTCGCTTCTGCGCGACATGGGCTGGCAGGCGCGGATCGGACTCGAGGAAGGTATCCGCGACACCTATGCTTGGTTCCTGTCCCAGGGACCGGATGCAATGCGCGCGAAATAGCCCCGGTCCCGGCCGGCTTTCCGTGCGCTGCTGCGAAGGATGACGACGACCGGCGCATTTCGCCCAAAGCAGCACGCGGACGCGCACAATACAGTGCGTGCGCAATCAGAGATTGCAATCTGTGCGAGAAGATCGCAGGTATCTCGGTCAGTCGTAACTCACAGCGGGAAAGGCGGTTCCCCGATGGCGCACACGCCGCGCGACGCGGAACCGCCTTCGATTGACCCTGAACAAGCGGCTTGCTAGCGTCACTCGGCTCGCAGCGGCGTGGCCGCCCGGCCGAAAGCGAGAGTTCTGTGTCGGCGACGATATGAATTGGAAAGAAGTCTCGCAAGAATCCATGCGAAGCAGCCTTTCAAGACTGTATGGTGATATTTGCCATGGGCGCGTCACGAACCGCAAGGATATTGTCGCGGCGCTGCATGCTGCACACCGGCAAGTCGCCGGAGCCTCGGATCGAAAGGCGATCGACAGCTACAGCCGCTTCGCCCGCCTGATCGACATCGCCTGTGCGCGGAACGGAAAACCCCTGAACGAGATTGCGGACTTCCCGCAGTACCTTCCCAGCATTTCCGAGGACGGCCGGCCGGGTACGAGCGTCGTGACCTGCTCGATGAATCGCAACCGGAATCTCGTCAAGGCGTTGCCGAGCTGGTTGAAGCATCAAGAGGTCTGCGAAATCGTCATCGTCGACTGGTCGTCCGAAGAGCCGGTCAGACGCGCCCTGAGCGATGCCAGGGTCGAGGACGAAAGGATTCGGATTCTTCGCGTCGATGGCGCGGATCGCTGGGTGCTCTCGTATGCTTTCAACGCGGGCTTCCGTTTTTCCCGTTATCAGAAAATCCTGAAGGC
This sequence comes from Rhodosalinus halophilus, assembly GCF_003298775.1. Classification (GTDB taxonomy): domain Bacteria; phylum Pseudomonadota; class Alphaproteobacteria; order Rhodobacterales; family Rhodobacteraceae; genus Rhodosalinus; species Rhodosalinus halophilus. The sequence goes on from NZ_QNTQ01000010.1 coordinate 227,954, forward strand.
TGATGCGGATATCGTTCTATCGGAGGATTTCTTCGAAAAGAACGAACTCGCGAGTCTGGATGCTTTCGTTGCCGGGAACTGGCGCAAGGTCGGCAGAGGTCAGGAGCATACGAACGGCTTTTTCTACGCGTCGCGTCGTGCCTTGGCTCACATAGGCGGCTTCAACGAGTACATCACCACCTACGGGTGGGACGACGACGATCTGTACGGGCGGCTCGTTCAGGCGGGCTATGAACGACGAGACGTTGCGCCCGACACGATACATCATCTGTTGCACTCGGATTCCGAGCGTACCGGTGCGAAGCACGACGACGCGGCGACATTTCGCGACGTCTTCGAGAGCCGCACCGATTTCATGATCCATCGCAATCGCCATCTCGCAAGGCTTTTGCCAGAGTGGACGCGAGACCAATGTCAGGCGATCCTGTCTGTGAAGAATCGTTCGCCAGACGGTGCGACTGTCGAATTCTCTGGCGAGCCGGCTTTCGAGATCCCCCGGGAAACCATGCTTCGCGCGTCCCGGTCGGCCAGACGCGAGTTGCTGCTGAAGTCCCACGGCGGGCGGGTCAAGGACATTCCCGAGCAGGTGATCGACCGGCTGATGGCACGGGAAAACCGCCTCGTGGCTCCACTCGATTTCGAGCTTGCGGGGCTCGCTCCGGACGAACTCGCGCCGGAGGACTGGCCGTATCTCGTCATCGAGCCTGATCCGGGGCTGCTGAGGGGACCCGGACGTCGTGCCCGCGGCGATCTGGACGCGGCGATCCGTCGCTTGCGGACCGCTGCCACCGCGGCGCGCCTGCATTGCATCGTCAAGCTGCCGGGCGAGATCGGGGCCTCGTGTCTGCCGGATAGCCTGCGGGATCTCGCGGCGTTGCCGAGCACCGCCCAGCTTGGCGAATTGTGCACGATATCCGTCGAAACCCTGCAAGAGCCCGACGAACTCCCGCGTGGAAACCTTCTCTTGCAGCTGAAGCGTGAGGCGCTGGAGGTGGCGCCGCGGAGCGCGCCGGAGCTCGTCGCCGGCAGAAGGCGACGCCTGTTCATCGATGCGCAGCACGGGCTGGGCAACCGGCTTCGCGCGATCGGGTCGGCAGCGGCAATCGCGCAGGCCACCGAGCGCGAGCTCGTCATCGTCTGGGAGCCCGATCACCATTGCCAGGCGCGTTTCCATGACCTGTTCGAATATGCGGGCGCCGTGATCGAGCGCTGCTTTCCGGAAGATGCGCGCAAGGGCGCGATGGCGGTCTACAATTACATGACGGTGGAAGAGGGGGCGGCAAAGGATGCGCTGGTGGACGGCGCGAAGGACGGCGACATCTATGCCCGCTCCGCTTTCGTGCTCAAGTCCCCGCATTCCGGCTGGGAACGGGAAAATGCCTTCATTCGCTCCTTGCGTCCCGTCGAGGCGGTCCGCGCGTTGGTCGAGTCCGTACGGCATCCGAACGACATCTCGGCGCATGTCCGAATGGAGGCGGGTCCCGGCCGCGACCAGAACTCCTACGACAGACCCGAAAACTGGCTGGCGAGCGATCACGAGCTGATTCACAAGTGGCGTGAGAGCAGTCATTTCTCCCGTTTCACAAAGAGAATCGACGCACTTATCGAAGAAGGAACGGCCGACACGGTCTTCGTCGCTGCAGACCTTCCGGAAACATACGACGAATTCCTGAAGCGTTACGGAGACCGGATCGCGTGGTTGCCGCGCGAGCTTTACGACAGATCCAGCGATCAGCTTCAGTATGCGCTGGCGGATGCGCTTCTTCTGGGCCGCGCCCGACTCATGCTCGGCAGCACCTGGAGCTCCTTTTCGGAACTGGCCACGCGGCTGGCGCCCGGCGTGCTGAACCGGGAAATGAGCGGCAAGGACTTCTGAGGGGAAGGCCGCCGTCACGCGGGTCGCGCCCTTCGGAAGCGCCGGGCCGTCGATCGCATCCGTGAATATCACTTGCCAGCCGGCAACCTAAGAGCGAATAAACGCGGGTGGTCGCCGAGCCGCCCTGCCGGGTGAGCCGGCCGTGGGGTGCGCTCGGGACCGTCTCAAGCGGGAGCAGCATCCATGGCTATCATCTCGACGCTCACCAATACCTCGACGCCCATCGCCGCCAATGTCAGCGGCAACGTCTACCTGATCGGTCCCGATGCGATCGTCACCACCACAGGTGATGCGGTGGACGGGAACAACACCTCCACGAGCAAGCGGATCGTCGTGCAGGGCAGCCTGATCGCCGAACAGGACGGTATCGATCTGGGCTCGGCTGGCACAGGTGGGTTCAACCAGATCCACGTGACGCGAACCGGCTACATCTTCGCCGAATCCGACGGGATCGAGGCGGAGGGCGGCAGCAACGTCGTGGTGAACGAGGGCAGCATCTTCGCGGCGAACGACGGCATGTTCATCCTTGGCGACGGCAACAGGATCACCAACTACGGTGACGTAACCGGCACCTCCGACGGCATCGACGTCACCGGCAACTTCAACATCCTGACCAACCATGGCCGGCTCACCGGCGGGGACGAGGGCCTCGAGATTTCCGGCGACGGCAACCGCATCGTCAACTACGGCGCCATCGTAACCTCGAACGATTTCGTCGGAAACGAGGCGGTCGAGGTGTCCCACAACGCGGGAGAGACTTCCTTTCTCTACAACTACGGCACGATCGGCGGAATCGGTGCCTATGCGGGTGGCCAGGGTGCCGACACGATCGTGAACGAAGGCGCCATCACCGGCGAGGTCCGCACCAATCTGGGCGACGACGTGATCCGCAATTCCGGCAGCATCGACGGCCATGTGGAGCTGTCAACAGGGGATGACCAGCTCTTCAACCGGGGGCTCATCTTCGGCGACGTCAATCTCGGCGGCAGCAACGATCTCTTCGACGGGCGAAACGGCGAAATCGTCGGAACCGTCACGGGCGGCTTGGGAGATGACACGATCCTCGGCGGCACGGGCGACGACACCGTCAACGGCGGCGCGGGCGCCGACATCCTCGAGGGTGGCGCGGGCGTGGATACCGTGAGCTACGTCTTCGACACCACCGGGGTGACCGTGCGGCTGTGGAACGGAACCGGCGCGGGCGGCGAGGCGGCGGGTGACGTGATCTC
>NZ_QNTQ01000011.1 GCF_003298775.1 Rhodosalinus halophilus
GCCGCGGCCGTGCCGCCATCGGGCGACGCGGCGCGGAGCCGGACGCCCGCTGCACGCGCCCTGGATGAAAGCCGCGCCGCGCTTGCGGCGCAGCCGCTGTCCGAGGCGCCGCCCGGCGGCGCGCCTTTGCCTGCGGAGGAGGTGCGCCAAGCTGCGGTTGCGGCGGCCGCGCCGGAGCTTGCGGAGCGGGCGGCCGGTCTCGCCCCGAAGGCGGATGCCGCCAGCGCGGCGGAAGTCGAGGCGGACGCCGTCAGCCCGACCCCGCCGCGCGCTGATGCCTCCGTCGCCGCCGTTGCCCAGACCGCGGCCGCCAGCGCGCGCGCCGCGCAGCCGGGAACGGAGGCCGCGCGCCCCGCCACGCCGCGTGCGACCGCCTCGCGGCAGGGCGATCCGCGCGCAACCGCCGCCCCACCCGCCGTGCACTCCCCGGAAACGGTGGAGGCGGACCGCGCCGCAGCCCAGGCGGCGGCACAGGCCGCGCTGCCCGACATCCCCCGCCTTGCCGCCCGCGAGACGGATGATGCCGCTTCTCTGGCCGCGAGCGCGATGGAGCCGGTAAACGCCGCGCCCGCTCCCGCGATGGCGGGATCTGCGCGTCCCGTGTCCCCGAAGTCCGGCGCCATGGCGGCCCAGGCGCTTCAGGCCGAGGCTGCAAGCGCAAACCCGACCCCGGCCAGACCTGCCGCAGCGACGCCGCGACCGCCTGCGTCGCCAGGTGTGCCCGCGCGACAGGCGCAGGGCGCGCGCATCCTTTCCGCCGCCCTGCCCGCAGCATCGGCCCCAGCCGCACAGGCGCGCGCGGCGCCTGCGGCCGGGACGCGGCCCCCCGCCGCCGGCCTCGACACGTCCCGACCGGAAAGCCCGACCGCCACGCCGAGCGCGCCGCAGGCAGCCGCGGCAGCTTCGACGGCTCCGGCAGCCACCGCCGCCGCGGCCGCCGCCGCGGCACCGCAGGCGACGGCGGCCGCCTCTTCATCGCCGGAGGCGGCCCCGGCCGGAGGCACCGACAGCGCGCGCCTGGCCACGCCGCTCGGCCCCAGCGCGCCGCCGAGCGACAGTGCGAGCGCCGTTCTCGCCTGGAGCGGCAGCGGTCAGGAGAGCGTGGACAGCGCCTCTCTCGCCGCGATCTCGGCCTTCATGCGGCCCGACGCGGCGCGCGCCGAGGGCGATGCCCTGCGGGACGGGATCGAGGCCGCGCTCGACGCGGTGGGCTGCGCGCGGCTTCAGGCGATCTTCCAGCCCGAAAGCGGCACGCTCGCGCTGCGCGGCCACGTCCCCGAGCCCGCCGCGGCCGCACCGGTGCGCGATGCGCTCCGCGCCCGGCTGGGCGGATCGATTCCCATCGACGACCGGCTTCTCGTTCTGCCGCGGCCGCAGTGCGACATGCTCGACGCCGTGGCGCGCGTGGGTCTGCCGCAATCGGCCGAACAGTTCACCGACCCGCGCATCATCGGTCAGGAGGCGCATGTCCGCGAGTATCGCTATGCCGAGGGCGAGCGGCTGGTGCTCGACCTCGAGGCGCCGGACTATCCCTCCTACGTCTATGTGGACTACTTCGACGCCGCCGGGCGGGTCATCCACCTGCAGCCGAACGAGACCGTGCCGCTGGAACGCCTCGCGCCCGAAGCGCAGGTCTCGGTCGGTGCGCCGCGCCCGGGCCGCCCCTCGCTCGACATCCGCATCGCGCCGCCCTTCGGTCAGGAGTTCGCCGTGGCCTTCGCGAGTTCCCGCCCGCTCTTCGACGCGCCGCGCCCGATGGTCGAGCCGGCGCTGCCGTATCTGGAGGCTCTGCGCGCAAGCATCTCCGCCGCACGCGCCGACGACCCGGACTACCGCGGCGAATGGGTCTATTTCTTCGTCACGACGGGGCCCGGCTGACGCCTAGAGCGAGCGCAGCAGCACCTTGTTGGAGCCGACCGCCTCCGCGATGCGCTCGAAATGCACGCGCCGCTCGTCGCCCTGCTGGGTGGAGCGCAGCAGGGTCGTCTCCACCTCCTCCAGGATCGTCGCGGCGCCCTCGAGCACCTCGTCGAGCGCCTCTGCGCGCGTCGGCGTCAGCGGACGGCTGGACGTCTGCGGCGCGGGACCGCCGCGGCGCGCGCGCGCTCTGGGCTTGTCCGGATCGCGGTTGGACTGCGCCAGATCGCTCAGGCTGCGCGAAGCTTGCTCCAGCTGTTCGCGCACGGGCGCATAGTCCCCGCTTTCGGCCATTCGGTCCGCCAGAGCACCGATCTCGGAGGCGAGGCAATCGACGATGTAATCCCGGTCCACGATGCGACCGCAGAAGTTCCGCGCCGCTTCCAGCTGGTTTGCGATGGCCGCGGTCGCCGTGTCGCCGACCTCGGTCGCCGCGAGGGCCGCTGCCCCATTGGCGGCGGCCTGCTGCGCCTCTTCTCCGGTTGCTCCGTCCGAGAGCGGCGGCAAGTCCAGCCCGGAGACACCCGCCGGCGGCGCAGGCAGGGGCGGCACGAAGCTGGGGCCTGCGCCATCGATCGGATCGTCGCCCGCCCGCGCGAGCGACGCGGCGAGCGCCGCGGCCGCGAGCGCCGCGACGGCGGCGGAAACTGCGTTCGCGCGTGCAGGCATGGCTTATCTCCCGAACAGGTCGAACTTGACGAAGCTGGCCGTGAAGCTGACCCGCTGGCGGTCCTTCTGATCGAAGATGTCCTCGCCCGCGAGCGTGAAATAGACATTCTCCAGACCGTCGATCCGGAACGAGGCGCCAAGGGTCGCCGTCTCGCCCGTCCAGGCGAGACTCGCGCCGAAGTTTTCCGTGAGCCCGATGCCCGCGCCCGCGAAGAGGCCCGGTTCGGTCTCGTCGTCGCGCCGATGCGTGCCCGCGCCCAGCGTCAGCATCACCGGATAGGCACCATCGGCGATCCGCGTGAAGCTGGTGAAGGCGAGATCGGCGCGCACGTCGTCGTCTTCTGCAGCGCCCCAGCCGCCGAGCCGGTCGGCCGAAAGCGAGACGTAGGTCAGTGCGTTCTCGCCGGCATGGAGCCGGCGCGAGGCCTTTATGCCGAAGTAACCGGAGTCGCCGAAGTCATCGGTAAGCGAGGTCAGCGTCGCCGAAAGCTGGACCCCGATCGCCTCCTCTGCGCTGCCGAAGCCCACCCCGAACGACAGCGAGCCGTCGGGATCGTCGTTCGTCGCGCTCTGCCGGTTCGCGCCGGACAGCGAGAAATAGACCGCACCGTGCGGCGCTGAGGTGCCGGAGGGGATTCCGACGAGCGTCACGAGCTTCTGCCGCTGCGCGTCGGAGTCCGCCACCTGCGCCAGGGCGGCACCGGGCGCCGCCAGAGCGGCGACCATTGCCAGCGGCGCGAGCGCGCATCGGCCTGTCCTGTTTTGCAACATGTTCGACTCCAACCTATGGCGCATCCGGCCGCTCCGCTGAGCCTGCGCCAGTATGCCCCTGACGGGCAACAATTGAAACCTGCGTTCCGAAGGGGAAGGCTCTGTGCTAGACTTTCGGCGACGCACACTCGACCGGGCATGGGGAACACATGCTGCAGCAGACGCCCGGCCCCGAAAGCTTCGCGGACCGGATCGCCGCGCTCGAAGCCGAATGCCGTCGGGTCGCCGCCGAGCTTTCTGCCATGGTCGCGGCGCGCGTATGGGACGCGCCCGCGCGAATCACGGATCTTTGTCGCTCGATGAACCGCGGCCTGCACAGGGGCAATGCCCTTCTCATGGACGTCCAGCGCAGTCTCGCCTCGGAGAGACGAGAGGCCGAAGACCGCGCCGGCGTGATAGCGGCCGAGCGCCGTTGGCACCAGGTGACGATGGCCGCCGCCGAACTGCGACGCACGCTCAACGCCTGGCCCGGGATCCAGGCTCTGGTCATGTCCCAGGCGCCGCCGGCGCGCGTGCCGCTCTATCCCGAGCCGCCCGAGGATCCGCGCCGGGCCGCGCAACTGCGCATGACGGACGATCTGCTTGCGGTCATGCACGGCATGTTCAACGGCGCGCCGCAGTCGGACGTGGCGCGCGATCATGGCTGCCACGACGACATTCCGATGCCGCACTCCGCGTTCCTGGAGCACATCCACGCAGCGCATCGCGTGATGCTGGCCCTGGGCCGCAGGTCGCCCACCCGCTTTCTCGACGTCGGCTGCGGCGGCGGGCTGAAGGTGCTGACGGCGGCGCGCGTCTTCGACGGGGCGGATGGCCTCGAGTTCGACCCCGCGCACGCCGAAGCGGCCCGGCGCCTGCTCGCCCGGGCGCCCGCCCTCGACACATGCGTGTTCGAAGCCGACGCGCTGCAGTTCGACGGCTACTCCGGCTACGACGTCATCTACGCCTACCGCCCGTTCAGCGACGAGGAGAAGGCCCGCCGCATGGAGGCCCGGATCGCCGACTCCGTCCCGCCGGGCACCGTGCTCCTGCTGCCGCTGGCAGTCGGCCCGCCCGAAAGCTGCGCGCGGATCGAGGGACCGCTTCATGTGGCCGGCCTCTCGGCGGACGAGGCGGCGGAGCTGAAGGCCGAGGCCGAGCGCATGGGCTGCGCGATCCGCGCCCGCGCCAATGGCTATGCGCCGCCTGCGTGGCGCGCCGTGCTCGAAGCCTCGCGTGACAACGGCTTCGACCTGCGCGCCTGAACGGCCGGCATCATCGAGGGGGCACCATGGGTCTGCACGATCTGGAGTCGATCAGCCTGACCGAGATGAACGAGGACGTGCTGGAGAAGGTCGAGCGCTCGCAGTCGCTGGGCTGGCTCGACGGACTCCTGGGAAGCTACAGCAGCCTTCCCGAGGTGCCCCTGGGCACGCCGGTCGAGGTGCTCAAGCACCTCCTGGGCGGCATGCGCGGCCTCTATCTCAGTCACGCGCGCAAGGTCTACATGAAGCAGGCGGAGCGTCTGCTGGCAGTGGTGGAGGCCAACAAGGCCAGTCCGCTGGCGATCTTTCTAGAATACGTGGACCAGCCCGACTTCGAGACCACGCTCAAGACCTATACCGTCTGGAAGGGCACCCTGTTCGAAACGCGCGTCGCCGGCGAGACAGTCGTCTGCTGGCACCCGGACAAGGATTTCCGACCCGCGGACTACAAGCGGATCAAGCATACCCGCTACAGCGAAGTCGGCCGCAAGCAGCGGCGCCGCGCCGCGCGCCGCGAATGACGCAAGTCCCCGGTCCCGCGCCGCGAGGCCTCGCGGAACGGTTCTCGAGCCCCCCACCAGGCGGCCGCACGACCCCTCCTCGATGCGACGCTGGTGCGCGCGGCGCGGATGAGCGCCTGGGTCGTGTTGCGTTTACACGGAAACACTTCGACGACGGGCGCGCGACCGCCCGGGTGGGCGCGGAACGCGCCCGCCTTGGGGGCGGGCGGGCGCGTGCCCGTCGCGGTCGCGACGGGCAGGTGAATCCGATCCGCCGCAATACGCTCTAGAACAGGTCCGAACGCACCGGATTCTCGGCCCAGTAAGCCTTCGCGAGCGCGGTGAGCATCTCCGACGGGGCGCTGCCCGGCTGCGGCAGGCCGGCGGCGACGATGCGGGCCTCGATCGCGGCGCGCGTGCGCGGCCCGATCACGCCGTCGACCGTCACCTCCTCGCCCAATTCGTTGAGAAGACGCTGGATCGCACGCGCAAGATCGCGCTCGGTCTGCCCCGCGATCTGCGCCCGGGCGCGCGCCGCCGCCTCCTCGTCGGGCAGGTGCAGCGCCTTGGCCGCGCGGACCAGCGCTTCGGCCGTGGAGAACCCCGTGACCTCCCCGTTCAGGATCATGTTGGCGGCGTTGACCCCGCCCCAGCCGTCGCCGCGGGCGAGCCCCATGTCGTACCACCGCACGGCCTCCCGGGGGCTCTCGTCCACCTGGCCGCGCACGATCATGCGGCCGAGATCCGCGGGGGCGCGCGGATGGCCCCCCTCGGCCGCGCGCACGAACCACGCGTAGGCGGCCCCGTAATCCGGCTCTCCGCCGTCGAGCGCATAGAGTTCGACGAAGCCCAGGTTATGGTAGCCGTAGATATCCTCGCGCGCCGCCGAGGCGCGCAGGTAGCGCAGCCCCCGCTCGGGCAGGAAATGCGCGCCGTCGGTGTTCAGGAAGTAGACGCCCAATTCGTTCATCGAATAGGTGTGGCCGAGTTCCGCCGCGCGGTCGAGCAGCTCGAATCCGCGTTCGAGTTCGGCGTCCGTCTCGCCGTTGCGCAGCAGGAACCGGCCCAGCAAGTGCATGGCGAAGGGATCCCCGGCGGCGATCCCCCGCTCCAGCAAGGCGTTCGCGCGCGCCCGATCCTCGGGCACGTCGAAGAGGTCGCGGTCCACCTGCTGCGAGGTCAACAGCCGCGCGGTCGCGTACATCGCCCGGACGTGCCCTGCGTCGGCGGCATGGCGAAAGCTGCGGAACGCGGCCTCGTAATCGGCGGCGGCCTGCTGCGCGCGGCCCAGCTGATAGCGGAAGCGGGCCACGTCCGGCGCCGCCTCCAGCGCGGCGGAACAGGCGGCCCGCGCCTCGGCCACGGGAATCTCGTTCGGCAGGCGGTAGAATCCCACGCCGCCCGGGTCCAGCGCGTCGCCCGCAGCCAGGTCGCAGGCGTTCACTTCCATCTCCAGGTTGACTTCGACACGCGCGCCGCCGCCCACCTCCAGCGTGACGCTGTCGGTGACCGTCTGCGCGAGCGTGTCCGCTCGCCGCTCGGTGATCGTTGGCGCATAGGTCATCGCGCCGTTCATGGTGACGAGGCCGTTGGCCGCGCGCTCGACCACCGACACAGGCGGCAGCTCCCCCCGGCCCAGAGCTTCGGCCAGCGCGGGCCCCAGCGCGACGGAACGGTCATAGGGCAGCGTCAGGGTCACCGTCTCGGGGAGCGGGGGCTCGTCCGGACCCGGTGACGACGAACTGCGCGCCCCGCCGGTCCCGGTGGTTTCGGGCGTCGCGCTCTCGGGTTGGCGTGCCTCCGCCGAAAGAAAGGTGAAGGGCCGCACCAGCGTCGAGCTTTCCCAGGGAACCTGGCGTCCGCCCGTCGCCTCGTAGACCCGCGCACGCACGCGCGAGAAAAGCTCCGTCGCCTCTGCATCGGGGTGTTCCCGCATCGCCTCGAGGATCGCGGCCGTATAGGGGCTGTGCCCGCCCTCTTCGCCGTCGTATGCGACCATCCCCGGCGCCGTGGAAAAGGCGAGAAGCGAGTTCAACGGTGTCTGGAACACGTCGAAGCCGGATCGCGTCTCGAAGAGCGAGGCGTCGAGCTCGCCGGCGAGCTTCGTGTCCGGAAACGGGTTCTCGCGGCAGGCGTCGATCATGGCGACATGCACGTCGCCGCGCGCCGAGAGCAGGTCGATCACCCGGTCCAGGGTGATCGATTCGACCGGCAGATCGTAGATGGAGTCGAAGGCCACGTCGGTGGGCAGCAGGTAGTTGCGCCGCCCGATCTGGATGCCGTGCCCGGCATAGAAGAAGACGATCTCGGCGCCCTCGTCCACATTGAGGATCGACTGACGCATGAGCGTCTCGAAGCCTTCGCGGTCGACGTCGTAGTCGTCGAACACGACGAAGCCCATCTCCCGGAGCGTTTCCGCCATGCGGCGGGCGTCGGCGCGCGCGTTCGAGAGATCGTTGACGGTCTCGTAGTCCTGGTTGCCGACCACGACCGCGATGCGCTCCGCGGTGGCCGGAGACCCGAATAGCGCCGCGAGCGAGACCGCGGCGCCTGCGAGATGGGCACCGAGGCGCATGGCGGCTGTCAGCTCCAGCTGCCGCCGCCACCACCGCCTCCGGCGGAACCACCCCCGCCGGAGGAACCGCCACCGCCGGAGGAACCGCCACCGCCGGAGGAGCCACCCCCTCCGGAGGCGCCGCCGCCGCCCGTGCCACCGGCTCCGCCACCTTCACCGCCGACGGAAGGGCTGCTCTGCGCGTTGCTGACAGGCGTGGCGGACTGGGTCTGGGGCTGGCTGCTCTCTGAATAGTAGGGCGTCCCGCCAGTACTTCCGGTCTGGCACCCGGCCACGGCTGCAGCGAACACGAAAGGAGTCAGGATTCGCACGCCAGAATGGATCGACATCGGAAAACCCCGCTGAATTCGGTGTAACTCTTGCCGCGCTTGGCGGCCGGCCGAAACATGACGCAACGTTAACACAGCGCGCGACACCTGTCGAACGAAGACGCGGGCACATGTCGCGGTCAGTGAAGGTTGCATCACGCGCCCCGCATCCCCGGCAGGGCACCGCCGCGCAGGGCATCCGGCGGTCGCCCGCGCACTTGGGTGCCGGGCGGCCCAGGACAGCAGGGCGCCCCTGGGATATCTGCCACATCCGGGTCTGTTGCCATGGCGCGCGTCGCGCGGTCGGGCATCGCCGAGATCCAGACCGCGCGACGCCCCCCGCATCGCCCCGACAGAGGACATGCCGCCCGGCCGCGCGTCCCTTCGCAGAGTCGGCGCATCGCCGGCTCGCCTGGATTGGACTCGCACCGCGTTCCAACCATGCCAGGGCAGGCGGCCCGGATGCCTCCACCGCCCCCGGACGGACCGCCCCACCCTCTTGCCGCTCCGCGCCACGCGGTCCATTCTGCGCCCCGAAGGCCCTGGAAGGAGGGCCGCGCCAAGGGAGGATACCCATGCATCGCATCGCCGCCGCAGCCGTGCTGGCCTGTGCGCTCGCCGCGCCTGCCGCCGCCCCCGCCGAAAGCTTCAGCGCCACCGTCGCCGCCGGCCATCCGCCGGTCTTCCGCTGGGTCCGGATGATCGACGAGGTCTTCGAGCCGAAGGTGCAGGAGGCGCTCGAGGGCACGGAGCACTCCATCACCTTCTCCAACCAGTTCGGCGGCGCCATCGCGGGCGTGGGCGAGGAACTGGAGGCGATCGAGGTTGGCCTGGCCGAGATCGGCACATGCCAGGCGCTCTTCGACCCGGCGAAGCTCGCGGTGCAGAACGTGACCTACTACACCCCCTTCGTCTCCGACGACGTGCGGCAGGTGGCGACGCTCATGCACCAGCTGCACCAGCAAGAGCCGGCGATGACGCGCGCCTACGAGGACAACGGCGTGGTCTATCTTGGCGCGCCCATCGGCATCGACGACTACATGCTGATGACGAATTTCCCGGTCGAGAGCCTCGACGACCTCGAGGGCCGCAAGATCGCCGCGCCCGGCGCCGCGATCAACTGGCTGTCGGGCACCGGCGCGGTGGGCGTCTCGGGGAACCTGACGACCTACTACAACGAGCTCAAGACCGGGGTCTACGACGGGGTGATCGTCTTCGCCTCGGCCGCGCTGCCAGGCAAGCTCTTCGAGGTCGCGCCCTACATCACCCGCTTCGGCCTCGGCGCGCAGTTCGCCGGCGCGCTCTGCGCCAACGAGGGCTGGTACGAGGGCCTGCCGCAGGAAGTGAAGGACGCGCTGCACGAGGGCGCGGATGCCGCCATGACCTGGTATCATGACGAACTCGAGGCCGCCGTCGAGACCGCCTTCCAGAAGATGGAAGAGGCCGGCGCCACGATCACCGACGCCAGCCCCGAGATGCGCCGCGAATGGGCCGCGGGCATGGACAACGCCGCGAAGGAATGGGCCGAGGGGCTCGACGCACAGGGCCGCCCGGGGACCGAGATCCTCTCGGCCTACATGGAGGCGATGCGCGAGGCCGGGGCCGAGCCGCTGCGCGACTGGGACCGCGAATGAACGACACGACGGACGCGCGGCGGGAGCCCCTCCCGCTGCGCGCGCTCGACGCCGCCACGCAGGGCCTCAACGTCGCGGGCTCCGCGCTGATCCTCGCGCTCATGGCGCTCGTCGGCCTCGACGTGGCGGGCCGCAACCTCTTCGGCGCGCCGATTTCGGGCGTGCCGGAACTGGTCTCGCTCTCGATCGTCGCCATCGTCTTCCTGCAGATCCCGCAGGCGCTGCGCGCGGGCCGGATGACCCGGTCGGAGGGCGTTCTCTCCGTGCTGCACCGGCGCGCCCCGCGCGCCGCCCGCGCGCTCGAGACGCTCTTCGACCTCGCTGGCGCGGCCGTGGTCGGCGCCATCGTCTGGGCCACCTGGCCGCTCTTCACCCGCGCGCTGGAACGCGGCGAATTCGTCGGCGCCGTGGGCGACTTCACCGCGCCCACCTGGCCGGTCAAGGGCATCATCGTGCTCGGCGGCACGATGCTGATCCTGCAGTTCCTCGCCCGCATCGCGCGGCGCTACGCTGCATGACGCCCATCGAGATCGGCATTCTCGCCCTCGCCGCGATGGGCGCGCTGGTCCTGCTGGGCCTCTTCGTGCCCATCGCGCTGATCCTGTGCAGCTTCGCGGGCGTCTGGGCGATCAAGGGCTCGCCGGATCTCGCCGCAAAGCTGCTGGCGCTCGCCGCCAACGACGCGATCTCCAGCTACTTCTTCGGGGTGGTGCCGCTCTTCGTGCTGATGGGCTTCCTCGTGGCCGAGGCCGGGCTGGGGCGCGACGCCTTCGACGTGGCCAACGCCATGTTCCGCCGCCTGCGCGGGGGCCTCGGCGTGGGCACCGTGGGCGCCAACGCGATCTTCGCCGCGATCACCGGCATCTCCATCGCCTCGGCCGCGGTCTTCACGAAGATCGCCGTGCCGCAGATGCGCCGCCACGGCTATTCCCCGCGCTTCTCGGTGGGCGTGGTGGCGGGGTCCTCGGTGCTGGGCATGCTGATCCCGCCCTCGCTGCTCTTGATCCTCTACGGCATCCTCACGGAGCAGAGCATCGGCGACCTCTTCCTCGCCGGCATCGGGCCGGGCCTGCTGCTCGCGCTCTTTTTCGGGGCGGGCATCGTGCTCATGGCCATCTTCACGCCCCGCTTCGTGGGCACGCCGGACCCCGCGCCCGAGGGCGACCTGCCGCCCGCTCAGCTTCTGTCGAAGGGCCTGCCCATCGCGAGCCTCATCGCGCTGGTTCTGGGCGGCATCTACGCCGGTGTCTTCACGCCGGTCGAGGCCGGCGCCATGGGCGCCATAGGCGCGCTCGCCCTCGGCCTCGCGCGCGGCAGGCTGGGCTGGCGCGCGCTGTGGCGCGTGCTCGTCGAGACCGGCCTCGTCACCGCGGCCGTCTGCTTTCTCATCATCGCGGCGCAGATGTATTCGCGGATGCTGGCCTTCTCCGGCGTGCCCGCCGGCCTCGGCGACTGGGCCGCGCAGGCGAACCTCGGCTTCTGGGGCCTGATGCTCCTCTACGTGCTGATCGTCGTGGCGCTCGGCATGATCCTCGATTCGTCCTCCATCATGTTGATCCTCGTGCCGCTGATGCTGCCGGTGGTGCAGCCGATGGGCGTCGACCTGATCTGGTTCGGCATCGTCACCGTGATCGCGGTCGAGATCGGCCTGCTCACACCCCCCTTCGGCATCTCGGTCTACGTCATCAAGTCCACCCTCGACGACCCCGCCATCACGCTGGGCGACATCTTCGCCGGCGCCGCCCCCTTCGCGGCGATGATGGCCCTCGTACTCGCGCTCGTGATGGCCTTCCCCGTGATCGCAACCTTTCCGCTATGACGCACCCCGGTCCTTCCTCTTGCCATGAATACCCCCGCCGGAGGCACGCCCGAGGAGGGGGCGAAGGCCCCCGACGAGACGAAGGAGGCGCGCCGCAGGCGCACCGCTGAATCCAAGCTGGAGGAGAGCTCATGTCCCGCAAACTGATCGACATCTCCGTGGCGCTCGAGGCCGACATCGCCTCGGACCCGCCGATCATGCTGCCCGAGATCACCTACATGACCCACGACCAGACCGCCGAGCAGGTGGCGAGCTTCTTTCCCGGCCTCACGAAGGACGACCTGCCCGGCGGCGAGGGTTGGGCGATCGAGTTCCTGAAGGTCGCCACCCACAACGGCACCCATCTCGACGCGCCCTACCACCACCATTCCACGATGAACCGCGGCGAGCGGGCGATCACCATCGACGAGGTGCCGCTGGAGTGGTGCCTCAATCCCGGCGTGAAGCTCGACTTCCGCCATTTCGAGGACGGCTACGTCGTCTCTGCGGCCGAGGTCGAGCAAGAGCTCGCGCGCATCGGACATGAGCTCAAGCCGCTCGACATCGTGCTGGTCAACACCCGCGCCGGCGCGCGCTATGGCCAGCCCGACTATGTCGACTCGGGCTGCGGCATGGGCCGGGAGGCGACGATGTATCTGCTGGAGCGCGGCGTGCGGGTCACGGGCACCGACGCCTGGTCCTGGGACGCGCCCTTTTCCCACACCGCGAAACGCTGGGCCGAGACGCATGATCCGTCCATCATCTGGGAAGGGCACCGCGCCAGCATGGACATCGGCTATTGCCACATGGAAAAGCTCACGAACCTCGAGAGCCTGCCGGCCACGGGCTTCACGGTGAGCTGCTTCCCGGTGAAGATCAAGGGCGCCTCGGGCGGCTTCACCCGCGCGGTCGCGATCCTGGAGGACTGAGGCGATGAAGCTCGGAACCGTGGCGTATCAGGGCCGGGAGCGGCCCGTCGTGGTGCTGGACGAGACGCGGGTCGTGGACCTCTCGGCCGATTTCCCGGACATGCTGGCGGTGGTGGAGGGCGGCGCGGCCGCGCTCGACACGGTGCGCGCGCGCCTGCAGGCAGCCGAGGCGACGATCCCGCTGGCGGAGGCAGGGATGCGCTGCCCGATACGCCCCGTGCAGTATCGCGACTGCCTGGTTTTCGAGGCGCACCTGAAGAACTCCTTCGCCGCCGCCGAAAAGATGACCGGCCGCCGCTTCGAGATCCCGCAGGTCTGGTACGACCAGCCGATCTACTACAAGGGCAACCGCATGTCCTTCATCGGCGACGGGCAGGACATCCTCTGGCCCGCCTACGCGGAGTTTCTCGACATCGAACTGGAGCTGGCGATGGTCGTGGGCCGAACGGGCAAGGACATCAGGGCCGCCGAGGCGGAGCCCTACATCTGGGGCTACACGATCCTCAACGACGTCTCGGCGCGCGACGCGCAGATGGTCGAGATGGCCGGCCAGCTCGGGCCCGCCAAGGGCAAGGACTTCGACACCGGCAATATCCTCGGGCCCTGGATCGTGACCGCGGACGAGATCGCGCATCCCGTGGCGCTCGACATGGAGGCGCGGGTGAACGGCGAGCGCTGGGGCGGTGGCAACTCCCGCGACATGCACCATGACTTCGGCCGCATCCTCGAACACATCTCCGCCTCCGAGACGGTGTATCCGGGCGAGGTCATCGGCTCGGGCACCGTGGGCACGGGCTGCGGGCTCGAGGTGGGCCGGCGGCTCGCGCCCGGCGACGAGATCGCGCTCGAGGTCGAGGGCATCGGTGTGCTGCGAAACCGCATCCTGCGCCCCTGAAGGCCGGACCCTGCGCGTGGCGCGGTGCCCGCCGGGCGGCTGTCAGCCTGCGCCGGGCCCAGCCGCGCGCTGCGCGGCGCGCTCCCTAATCCAGGCGGGCCTGAGGGCCGCGGCGGTTCCCAGCGAGACCGCCGCGGCGCCAAGGAACATCGGCACCTCGCCCAGCTGCTGCGCCGCCGCGCCGGCGAGGATCGGCCCCGCCACGCTTCCCAGCGCATAGGCGAGAAGCGCCGCCGTGAATCCCCGCGCCGGCTGGCCGGGAAAGAGCCGCTCCGACCAGAACGCGAGCACGGCGCTCGTCATCATCACGTGGACGCCCTGCAATCCGGCCGACAGGGCCACGCCCGCCCAGCTCGCCGGTGTCGCCGTGACGAGGGCGAGCGACACCGCGGAGCCGAGCAGCAGCAGGTGCAGCAGCCGCGCCAGTCCCGCCGAGGTGCGGGCCCGGCCGGTGAAGACCCCGAGGAGGCCGAAAAGGCCGAAGATACCGTAGACGACGCCGGGCGCGGCGCTGGGGGGCAGGCCCTCGAGTCCCCCGGAGCGCGCGATGCGGTCCGCCGCGAAGGAGATGTAGATGGCCGAGGTCACCCCGAGGGACAGCGCGACCGCGAAAAGCGGACGCGCCGGCGGCGCGGCGAAGGCGCGCCAACGCCAGGCCCGGGGCGACGCCCGCGGCCCCGCCGCCTCGCGCAGGGCGCGCAGGTTCGCCAGCGCGGTCAGCGCACCGGCGGCCGCGAAGAGGGCCCAGCAGAGCCGCCACGACACGCCGTAAAGGCTCGCCAGCAAGGCGGCGGCCCCCGCAGCCGCGATCCCGAGCGCGGTGCCGGTGCTGACGGCCGAGAGCGCGGCGGGCCGCGCCCCGTCCGGCAGCCGCCGCTGGACCGCCTCGTTGAAGGGCGTCCAGGCGAAGCCCGTGCTCGACATCGCCAGACAGACCCCGAGCGTCAGCGCCACCACCCCGGGCGCCGAGGCGACAATCGCCATGCCGAGCGCGGCGGCGCACAGCCCCGCGACCACCGGCAGCCGCGGACCCAGACGCGCCGTCATGCGCTGCGCGACCAGCAACCCGAAGAACAGGCTCGCGAAGCCCGCGCCGGACACGAGACCCGCGGCCTGCGTCGAGAGGCCGAAGGCCGACCGGAACTCGGACAGGAACAGCCCGAAGCCGATCCGCGCGGGGCCGTAGGCGATGCCGGTCGCGGCGAAGCCGGCGGCGGACAGTTTCCAGAACGGCGTCACGGCACGGTCACTCCCTTTCGCGCCCGGCTGGAACGGCACGGCGTGCGCTTTGTTTCCGTGCCCCCGCGGCAAACGGAGTGCGGTGTCTTGCCGCGCACGGGCCGTCGCGGCGCGTGCCTAGACCTGCACCGGGCCGGTCGCCGGGAAGACGAAGCAACGGTCGCGCCGGATCGTGAGCCAAAGCGGCGTGCCGCGCTTGGGCAGAAAGACGTTGGGCACCGTGGCCTTCAGGATCGAGCCGTCGAAGTCCATGCGGAACTCCACCAGGCTTTCGTTGCCCAGAAAGCGCGCGCGCTCGACCACGCCGCGCGCGGCCACGCCTTCGCGCGCGGTGGGGTTGGGGCCGTGCCCGTTCCGGTCGAAGTCGATGCCCACGTGCTGCGGCCGGAACACGATGTCCACCTCGGCCCCGTCCGGCACGCCCGGCGCCAGGAATCGGCCGAAGGGCGTCTCCGTGAGCGCCCCGTTCACCGTGCTGCGGATCACGTTGATGTCGCTGAAGAAGGCGACCGCCGCCTTGTCCACCGGCGCATTGTAGATGTTGTAGGGCGCCCCCCGTTGCACGATCGCGCCGTCGCGCATCAGCGCGATCTCGTCGGCCATCCGCATGGCTTCCTGCGGCTCGTGCGTGACCAGCAGGACGGCGGTATCCTCTTCCTTGAGCAGGGTGAGCGTCTCGTCCCGGATGCCGTCGCGCAGCCGGTTGTCGAGGCCCGAAAAGGGCTCGTCCATGAGCATGATCTTCGGCCGCGGCGCGAGTGCGCGCGCCAGCGCCACCCGCTGCTGCTCGCCGCCCGAGAGCGCATGAGGATAGTTGTCGGCGTAATGGGCGAGCCCCACCCGCTCCAGCAGCGACATGACGCGCGCACGCCGCGCCGGTTTCGAACCGCGCAGCCCGAAGCCCACGTTGTCGGCCACCGTGAGGTGCGGAAAGAGCGCGAAATCCTGGAACATCAGCCCGATCGAACGCCGCTCGGGCGGGATGCGGAAGACGGTGTCGCAGATCAGCTTGCCATCGACCCAGATCTCTCCGGCGTCCTGCATCTCGACGCCGGCGATGATCCGGAGCGTGGTGGACTTGCCGCAGCCGGAGGGCCCCAGCAGGCAGGTCACCTGCCCGGGGCGGATGGTGAGCGAGACATCGTCCACCACCCGGCGCCCGCCGTAGCTGCGGACGAGACCGCGGATCTCGAGACGGGGCGCTTCGGGCAGCAAGACGGGGGCCTTCCGGGGTTTCCGAGCGAATTTCTCGGCTTCGCGGGCAGATAGCAAGCCGGGCGGGCGCGTTCAAGACGCGGCCACCCACTCCGGACGCGGACGCCGCTCAGATCGTGAAGTTCGTCCCGCCCCCGTCGAGGAGCAGGTTCTGCCCGACGATGAAGCCCGCGTGCACCGAGCAGAGAAAGGCGCAGGCGGCGCCGAACTCCTCCGCCGTGCCGTAGCGGCGGGCGGGAATCGTCGCCGCGCGCCGCGCCCGCGCCTCCTCGAGCGTGATGCCCTCGCGCTCGGCCACGCCCTGATCGAGCGCGTCGGCCCGGTCGGTGGCGTGGATTCCGGGCAGCAGATTGTTGATCGTCACGCCGGCCTCGGCCACCTGCCGCGCGGTCCCGGCGACGTAGCCCGTCAGGCCGGCGCGCGCCGCGTTCGACAGGCCCAGTTGCGGGATCGGCGCCTTGACCGACTGCGAGGTGATGTTGACCACCCTGCCCCAGCCGCGGCGCATCATGCCGGGCAGGAGCGCCTTCATCAGCGCGATGGGCGCGAGCATGTTGGCGTCGAGCGCCGCGATGAAGTCGTCGCGGTCCCAGTCGGACCAGAGCCCCGGCGGCGGCCCGCCTGCATTCGTCACGAGGATGTCGATCTCGCCCGCGGCCTCGAGCACCTGCGCGCGCCCCGCCTCGGTGGTTATGTCCGCCGCGACGGCCGTGACCTCCACGCCATGCGCGTCGCGGATCTCCTGCGCAGCGGCCTCGAGCGCCTCGGCGCCGCGCGCGTTCATCACAAGATCGGCGCCCGCCGCCGCCAACGCGTCGGCGCAGCCGCGCCCCAGCCCCTTGCTCGACGCGCAGACCAGCGCGCGCCGCCCCGCGATCCCAAGATCCATCGGCCTCGCTCCCTCCTCGTATCCGTCGCAGGCGCTTAGCATCGCGCGCACGCCGAGGCCAGCAAAAGGCCCCCCGCCTTCCCCGGCCGCGCCACATTTCCATTGCACGCAAGGCGCGATAGGATGCGACGTCCAGGAGGTGCCGCCGTCATGCCCGCCGATCGCCCGCCGCTGCAGCTTCCCGTTTACGAAGCGCCGCAGTTCACCGTGGTGGAGGGCACGAATCTGGGCGATCCGCTGGGCTTCGCCGACGAACTGCTCCCCGACGACGTCTACGAACTGTCCAAGGAGGCGCGGCCCGCCCGTCTGGCGGTCGATCCCTCGGACGGGACCGCCTTCGCCGTGGCACAGGGAAGCGGCGTCGGTCGGCCCGGGGCCCCCCTGCATCTCGACTGCTGCCTCACTCTGATGGGCCCGGACGGTGTGCCGGCCGAGGCGCTGGTGCTCGTCGAGCTCGACGAGAGCGGCCATGTGGAGGCGATCTACCTTCATCCCATGGCCCGGCTCGCCCCGCGGGTTCCCTACGCGCTCGTCGGGATCGACCGCGCGGGCGCGCGCCGCCGCTTCGCCGAGGTCGGCTGCGTGTCCTTCTCGCGCGGCACGCGCATCACGCTGGCCTCCGGCGCGCAGATCCCCATCGAGGAGTTGCGCGCGGGCGACCGCGTGCTCACCCGCGACGACGGCGCGCAGCCGCTGCGCTGGATCGGGCAGAGCACCGTGCGCGCCGTGGGCGCCTTCGCCCCCATCGTCATCACGGCCGGCGCGCTGCACAACGCCGCCGATCTCGTCGTCAGCCCCGATCACCGCCTCTTCGTCTGGCAGCGCGAGGACAGGCTCGGCGCGGGCCGCGCCGAGGTCCTGGTGCGTGCCCGGCATCTGGTGAACGGCACCACGGTGCATGTCCGCGAGGGCGGCTTCGTGGACTACTTCCAGCTGCTCTTCGACCGGCACCAGATCATCTACGCCGAGGGCATCGCGGCCGAGTCCCTGCTCGTCGACACCCAGACCCGCCCGGTGCTGCCCGAGACGCTGACGAAGGCGCTGTCGAACCGCCTGCCGGGCCACGGCGCGGCCCCGCACCTCGACTTCGAGGTGCAGGAGCGGCTGATCCGGCGCCCCGACGCCGTCGATCTGCTGCGCCGTGCCTCCGCGCGCTGACGGGACGGCGGGCGGGGCGCCTTTCGCGCAGCGAAACAGCGCCGTCCCGCCGGCCGTGCCGATTGCGCAGGCACCGCCCCTCCCCTATATGCCGCGCCATGCTCGACGCGCGCCCCAACCGCCCCGACCTGCCGGCCGAGATCGCCCGCAGGCGCACCTTCGCCATCATCTCGCACCCCGATGCGGGCAAGACAACGCTGACCGAGAAGTTCCTGCTCTACGGCGGCGCGATCCAGATGGCGGGCCAGGTGCGCGCCAAGGGCGAGGCGCGGCGCACGCGCTCGGACTACATGCAGATGGAGAAGGACCGCGGCATCTCCGTCTCGGCCTCCGCCATGTCCTTCGACTACAAGGACTTCCGCTTCAACCTCGTGGACACGCCGGGCCACTCGGACTTCTCCGAGGACACCTACCGCACGCTCACGGCGGTGGACGCCGCGATCATGGTGATCGACGGCGCCAAGGGCGTCGAGAGCCAGACGCGCAAGCTCTTCGAGGTCTGCCGCCTGCGCGACCTGCCGATCCTGACCTTCTGCAACAAGATGGACCGGGAGAGCCGCGACAGCTTCGAGATCATCGACGAGATCCAGGAAAATCTGGCCATCGACGTGACCCCGGCCAGCTGGCCCATCGGAATGGGGCAGGATTTCCTGGGCTGTTACGACCTCTTGCGCGACCGGCTGGAGCTCATGGACCGCGCCGACCGCAACCGGGTGGCCGAGTCGATCGAGATCGAGGGGCTCGACGACCCGAAGCTCGCCGAGCACGTGCCGGCGCAGCTTCTCGAGAAGCTGCGCGAAGAGGTCGAGATGGCGCGCGAACTGTTGCCGGCGCTGGATCTGCAGGCGGTGCAGGAGGGGCATCTCACGCCCATCTGGTTCGGCTCGGCGATCAACTCCTTCGGGGTGAAGGAGCTGATGGACGGCATCGGCGCCTACGCCCCCGAACCGCAACCCGCCCGCGCCGAGCCGCGCCAGATTGCACCCGAAGAATCAAGGGTTTCCGGCTTCGTCTTCAAGGTTCAGGCGAACATGGACCCCAAGCATCGGGACCGGGTGGCCTTCGTGCGGCTCGCCTCCGGTCACTTCAGGCGGGGCATGAAGCTCCTGCACGTCCGGTCGAAGAAACCGATGACGGTTTCCGCGCCGGTCCTCTTCCTCGCCTCCGACCGGGAGCTCGCCGAAGAGGCCTGGGCCGGCGACATCATCGGCATTCCGAACCACGGCCAGCTCAGGATCGGCGACACGCTGACCGAGGGCGAGGCCCTGCGCGTCACCGGCATCCCCTCCTTCGCGCCCGAGCTGCTCCAGGCCGCGCGCGCGGGCGACCCGATGAAGGCCAAGCATCTCGAGAAGGCTCTGATGCAGTTCGCCGAGGAAGGGGCGGCCAAGGTTTTCAAGCCGGTGGTTGGGTCGGGCTTCATCGTCGGCGTCGTCGGCGCGCTGCAGTTCGACGTGCTGGCCAGCCGGATCGAGCTGGAGTACGGGCTGCCCGTGCGCTTCGAGCCCACGCAGTTCACCTCCGCCCGCTGGGTCTCGGGCGACAAGGCCACGCTGGAGCGCTTCGCGAACGCCAACAAGCAGCACATGGCGACCGACAACGACGGCGACATGGTCTATCTCACCCGGCTTCAGTGGGACATCGACCGGGTGGCGCGGGACTGGCCCGACCTGCGGCTCTCCGACACCAAGGAGATGCAGGTCTGAGCGAGCGGGCCCGCCCTCCGCGCCGGTCCGCAGATATCGCTGAATCCTGTTCCCAATCAAAGAATTGGCCGGATTAACTCACGGTCTCGCACAACCCTGCCGGACGTTTTGGATCGGTCCAGAGCTGCGCACGCGTCATCCGCAGGGCCCTGTGGATGATCCCGCCGGCAGCTGGCGCGACTGCCCCGGGGGCGGCGCCCGGTCTTGCGACCGGCGCCGGGCGGCGCGATGATGCGGCCGGATCGTCACGACATTGCCTCGATGTCGGCAAACCGGCCAGGCACCCCCGATGGCGTCACGAAAGGCGCAGCGATGGACGAGCGCGACGAGCGATGCACCTATCCCGGCGGTATCGCCGCGGTCCTGGAGGAAATGGACGCGCGGCGCGATCCGCTCGCCTTCGCCGAGGGAGAGGCCTTGCCGCCGTCCGACGTGGCTCTCGCACCGCTCAAGGCCGCCCGCGTCCCCGCGCCCGATCAGGATCCCGAGCGGCGCGCGCCGATCGCCTCGCCCAATCGGCGCAAGTTCCTGGCGCTGCGCGAGGAGCTTCAGGGCCATTCCGAGCTGGCCTGTCTGCACGGCCTGCTCGTCGCGCACCTGAGAAAGGCCGCGCAACCGCCGCACACCGCGGCGCTTTTCGTGCGCCTGTGGACCGAAGAGGCCGACCACCTGCTCGAAGAGCTCGACCTACGCTGGCAGGTCTCGGCGCTGACCACCTTCGGCGAGCATGGCGCGACGGAAGCGCAGCGCACGGTGGGCGAGGCGCTGTCGGTGCTCTGCGGCATGATGAAGCTCTACGAGACAGAGCGGCGCTATTCCGGCTTCGGCGCCTCCAAGAGCTTCCGTCTGAAGAGGCGGAGCCGTGCCTCGCTGCCGCTCGACATGGACCCCTTTTCGCTCGACGCGGGCGGGCTCGACATGAACATGCTGGGCCGTCTGTGGCGCATGGCGGAAGGAGACCGGGTCATCCGGCCGCTTGCGCACAACGTGCTGGACCGGCTGATGCACGACCCCCGCACCGTCTTTCGCCGGCTGCGCCGGATGCGGGTGCGCAAGGCGCGCCGGGCGGCGCGCGCGGCCCGCACCCAAGACGCAGCCCACTCCACCGGATGAGCGCCGCCGCCACCTGGGGCGTGATCGCCACGGTCAGGGCGCCGGATCGCGAGATCCTGGCCTTCGCCGCGCATCACCTCGAGCTGGGCGCGCACCGGCTCTACCTCTACCTCGACGCGGACGCTCGGGAGGCGCAGGCGCGGCTCGCCGCGCATCCGAAGATCCGCGTGGTGCGCACCGACGACGCCTGGTGGGCGAAGCGGAAGGGCCGGCCCGAGAAGCATCAGTCGCGGCAGTTCGTCAACGCGCGGCACGCGCTCAACCGGCGGGCGGACTGCGACTGGCTCGCGCATATCGACGTGGACGAGTTCCTTTGGCCGGAACGCGACATCGGGGCGACGCTGGCCGCGCTGCCGGCGGACTGCCTCACCGCACGAGTGCGCCCGATCGAGGCGCTCGCCCCGCCCGCGGGCGGCCCGCCGGTGCATTTCAAGGCGACCCACGCCGAGCGTACGGCTCGGCAGGCGGCGGCGGAACGGGTCTATGGCGCCTGGGCCGCGCATCTGCCCGGCGGCTTTCTCAGCCATGTTCAGGGCAAGCTCTTCATCCGCACGGGCCACGGGCTGAAGCTCAAGATTCACAATGCCTGGCTGGGCGACACAGAGAATCCCGGGCTGCGCGAACTCGCGGGCGTGCGGCTCTGCCACCTGCACGCGCCTTCGTGGGAGGCCTTCCACGCGCATTATCGCTATCGCCTGTCGCAGGGCTCCTACCGCGCCGAACTGCGCCCGCAGGCCTCGCGCGCCGGGCTGAACCTGCACGCCCTGTTCCGCAGGATCGAAGCGGAGCGCGGCGCGGCGGGACTGCGCGCCTTCTTCGAGGAGGTGGCCGTGGCGCACCCGCCGCTGCTCGCCCGGCTCGAGGCCGAAGGCTTGCTGCATCGCTGCGACCTGGCGCTCGACGAGACGCGCGCGCGGCATTTCCCCGACTGACGCAGCGCGGCCGATGCGCCACAACCCTGCGACATCTTTGCAATTGATCGATTCAGGGCTTTGGCGCGGGGCCGGTCAGATTTAGAGTTTGCAAAAGTCGGATTTGGGAAATCGAAACATGAAGGATCACGCCGCCCCCGCGATGCCCGACACGCATCAGGCCGAACCGATCCCCGAGGCCGCGCGGGCCGAGATCGAGCGCCTTCTGCTCTCGGGCGATCTGTTCCGCTACACGGCGCCCGAGGATGCCCCCGTCGCGCTGCTGGAGCGGGAGTTCGCCGCGCTGATGGGCGTGCGCTTCGCGCTCGCGGTGTCGAGTTGCTCCGCCGCACTGTTCCTGTCGCTCAAGGCGCTGGGCCTGCCGCGCGGGGCGCGCGTGCTGATCCCCGGCTTCACCTTCGCCGCCGTGCCCTCGGCCATCGTCCATGCCGACTGCGTGCCGGTGCTCTGCGAAGTGGGGATGGACTATCGCATTGATCTCGACGACTTCGCGGTGAAGCTGCCGGGGGTGGACGCGGTGATGATCTCGCACATGCGGGGCCACACCAGCGACATGGACCGCATCATGGAGTTCGCTGAGGCGCAGGGCGTGCCGGTCGTCGAGGACGCGGCGCATTCGCTCGGCACGCTCTGGGACGGGCGCAGGATCGGCACCATCGGCCGCGTCGGCTGCTTCAGCTTCCAGAGCTACAAGCTGGTGAACGGCGGCGAGGGCGGCATGCTGATTACCGACGACGCCGACCTGGTGGCGCGGGCGGTCATCATGTCCGGCGCCTACGAGCACAACTGGAAGAAGCACGGCGCGCTGCAGGCGCCCTTCGAGACGTGGCAGAACAAGCTGCCGCTCTACAACATGCGGATGTCGAACCTGGCCGCCGCGGTGATCCGCCCGCAGCTGGCCGAGATTCCGCGCAGGGTGCGTGACGGCCGCGCCGGGCACGACTTCGTGGCGGAGCGGCTGAACGAAAGCCCCTGGATCGCCGTGCCGCCGGCACTCCCCAAGGAGGAGCGCGCGCCCGATTCGATCCAGTTCAACCTTGTCGGCATGACGCGCGAGGCGCGCGCCGCTTTCGCCGAAGCCGCCGACCGGCGCGGCGTGAAAGTGCAGGTCTTCGGCCTGAGCCGCGACAACGCGCGCGCCTTCTGGAACTGGGAGTTCCTGCCCGAGCAGGTGGAGCTGCCGCGCACCCGCGCGATGCTGGAGGTCGCCTGCGACGTGCGCCTGCCGGCGCGCCTGTCGCGGGACGAGCTCGAGGCCATCGCCGAGGCGCTGGTCGCCGCGGCGGAGGAGGTCATGGCGCCGGAGCGCGCCTACGGCACGTGACGCTCAGCTCAGCTTGTCGAGCTTCGACTTCATCTCGGCGAGCTGGCGGCGCATCTCCTCGAGCTCTTCCTTCTCGTCGCGCCCCTCGGCGCCGCTCTCTTCGGGGGCCGGCCCCGACCAGTTGCCCATGCCGCCGGTCATCGCCTTGAGAAAGGCCTCCTGCTGGGCGCGCACGGCCTCGTAACCCGGCATGGCCGACATGGGGTTCATCTTTTCCATGTTCTCCATCATCTTCGACTGGCTGTCGCGGAACATCTCGAAGGACATGGCGAGGAACTGCGGCATCATCGACTGCGCGCTGTCGGTGTAGCTGCGCACCAGATCGGTGAGCACGTTGATGGGCAGGACGTTCTCGCCCTTCGACTCATGCTCCGCGATGATCTGGAGAAGGTATTGCCGCGTCAGGTCGTCGCCGGACTTCAGGTCCACGATCTGCACGTCGCGGCCCGCACGGATGAACCCCGCGATGTCCTCGAGCGTGACGTAATCGCTGGTCTCGGTGTTGTAGAGCCGGCGGCTCGCGTAGCGCTTGATGAGCAGCGGTTTCTGGGTCTCGGCCACGCGCTCCCCCTCCCGGAATGCGGCATTGCGGCGAAAGCGTAGTTGACGTGCCGACAAAATGAAAGGGCGGGCGTGCCGCCTGGCACCCCGCCCTCGTCCGGTTGCTCCGAGTCACCCCCGGAGGCGGCTCACTTGGCCGCGGTGGAGGCCTTCTTGGCCGCCGTCGTCATGTCGGAGGTGGCCTTCTTCATCGCCGCGGAGGCGTCCTCGGAGAAGTCCTTGCCGGCCGCCATCATCAGCTCGACGGTGTCCATCTGGACCTTCTTCGCGATCTCGGCGAAGGCGGCCATGTGCTCGGCGGTGACTTCGGCCTGGGCCGAGGCGAAATCGGTCATCGCCTTGGCGTAGTCGGCGGGCTCCGACTTGGCCTTGGTCATCTCGCCCATCTTGGTGAGCATGTCCTTCATCCACTTCGACTGCAGCTCGGTGGACTTCTCGGCGGCCTCGATCGCCACGTGGCTGAGCTTTTCGTTCAGCGTCGCGGCGGTCTTGAAGCTGTCTTCCATCGCGGCGGTGTCCACGGGGAAGGCGGACATCATGTCCTTCATCATCTGGGTCATGTCGGGGGTGGCGTTCTTGGCGGTGGCCATGGGTGCGATCCTCTCTCTTTCAGCGGTCCTGCGCCGGACCTTCCGGCTTCGGTGCTGACGGAAATATGATTGCTGCACCGCAGCATTTCAAGGGGAAATTGCTGCGGCGCAGCAATCTCATAAAATGCCGCAACGTCAATCTGTTGGCGGCGCCACCACATAGGCTCCGGGTGCATCGGCGAGCGGCGGATGCTCCGAATCACCGGGCTCGCGCGCCGGAACCCACTTGCCCGAGCGCTTCGCCAGCCAGGCCTCCCAGCGGGGCCACCACGAGCCCTCGTGGAACTCCGCCGTCTCGCGCCAGGCCGCATGATCGAGCGAAAGATCGCCGTTCGTGTAGTGGCCATACTTGCCCTTCGACGGGGGATTGACGATGCCCGCGATGTGCCCGGACTGCGACAGGATGAAGGTCTTGGACCGGCTGCCCATCTTCTGCACGCCGCGGTAGCAGTCCTTCCAGGCGGCGATGTGATCGGTCTCGCAGGTCACCGAGCAGAGCGGCACGTCCACGTCCTTCAGCCGCAGCCGCTCGCCGAAGAGATCGTAGCCCTCCTCGGCGAAGGCATTGTTCTGGCAGAGCCGGCGCAGATACTGAATGGCCATCTTCGCCGGCAGGTTGGCGCCGTCGCCGTTCCAGTAGAGCAGGTCGAAGGCGGGCGGCGTCTCGCCCATCATGTAGCTGCGGATCGCCGGCCCGTAGACCAGATCGCGCGAGCGCAGATAGGAGAAGGTGCGCGCCATGATGTGGCTGGCCAGAACGCCGTTCTTCTGCGCCTCTTCCTCGATCGCGTCCACGAAATCGTCCTGCAGGAAGGGGGTGAACTCTCCCTGATCCGAGAAATCCGTGAGGGCGGTGAGGAAGGTGGCCGACTTGATCGACTTGTCGCCGCGCTTCTTGAGCAGCGACAGCGTGAGCGCCAGCGTGGTGCCGGCGATGCAGTAGCCCACGACGTTGATCCGCTCCTGCCCGGTCATCGCCTTGACCTCGCGGATCGCGGCGAGGAAGCCGTCCTCGATGTAGTCCTCCATGCCGGTGTCCGCGTAGGAGGGGCCGGGATTGATCCAGCTCACCATGTAGAGCGTGTAGCCCTGCTCGGTCAGCCATTTGACGAGGCTGTTCTTGGGCTTGAGATCGAGGATGTAGAACTTGTTGATCCAGGGCGGGAAGATCAGCAGCGGCGTCTCGCGCTGCTGTTCGGTCGCCGGCGCATACTGGATGAGCTCCATCATGCGGTTGCGATAGACGACCTTTCCGGGCGAGGTGCCGATGTTCTCGCCCACCTGGAAGGCCTTCTCGTCGGCCAGACGCACCACGAGCGCGCCCTCGTTGGCCTCGAGATCCGCGACCAGGTTCTCGAGCCCCTTCACCAGGCTCTCGCCCTCGGTCTCCAGCGCCTTCTCGAGGGCGTCGGGGTTGGTGCCGAAGAAGTTGGTGGGCGACATCATCTCGACGATCTGGCGCGAGAAGTAGCGCAGCCGGCGCTTCTCGGTCTCGTCGAGGTCGTCGATCGCGGAGACGGCGTCGTCCACCGCCTGCGCGTAGATCATGTATTGCTGCTTGACGAAGTTGAAATAGGGGTGCGTCTTCCACAAAGGGTTGGAAAAGCGCGGGTCGTCGGGCGTCTCGTCCTCCGGCGGGTCGAGGCGGCCGTGCGCGAGCTGGTTCTGCGCCTCGATGAAATGCGCGAGCGACTTGCCCCACCAGGCCACCTGCTGCTCGAGCAGCTTGCCGGGGTTCTGCATCCACTCCACCCACCAGGCGGCCGCGGCCTTGGCGTAGAGGTCGCCGCCCGGCGCATGCAGGCCGGGATGCGAGGGCGGGCGACTGCCGAGCGCGCGGATCAGCCGCTGCGTCAGCTCCTCGACCTTCTTGAGGTTCTCCTGCATCCGGTCCGCCTGGACCTCTGCGGCGTTGTCTTCGGTTGTCATCCCAATGAATTCCACATATCGTCGCTGCTGTGCAGCGTAAGCTGCCGGGAGCGCCGGGGCAAAGAGGCTATATGTTCCGCTGCCCGCATGTATCGGCGGCGTTGTCCGGAGGGCCGGGCGAAAGGAGACCCTGATGCGTTACATGGCGACTTACGATCTCATGGAATCGATGCGTAACACAAACCAGTGGCTGGGTGCGACCGCCAAGGCCATTGCGGCGTATCCGGCCATGGCCATGACGCCGAATCCCTTCGTGCAGTGGATGGGGGCCTGGGGCGAGGTCACGGAACGCACCTTCGAGCGCATGATCGCCAAGCCCGACTGGGGTATCCGCACCTTCACCTGCGAGGACGGGCGCGACCATCTGGTGCGCGTGGACACGGTGATGGAGAAGCCCTTCGGCGATCTCATCCATTTTCATGTGGTCGGCCGGCCCGAACAGCCGCGCAAGATCCTGCTGGTCGCGCCCATGTCCGGCCATTACGCCACCCTGCTCCGCTCCACCGTCAAGAGCCTGCTGGTCAACTGCGAAGTCTACGTGACGGACTGGCACAACGCGCGCGACATTCCGGTGAGCTGCGGCAAGTTCGATGTCGAGGACTACACGCTCT
This sequence comes from Rhodosalinus halophilus, assembly GCF_003298775.1. GTDB lineage: Bacteria > Pseudomonadota > Alphaproteobacteria > Rhodobacterales > Rhodobacteraceae > Rhodosalinus > Rhodosalinus halophilus. The sequence continues at coordinate 26,508 of NZ_QNTQ01000011.1, forward strand.
ACCTGACGGATTTCATGCGCGAGATGGGGCCCGACACGCATGTGATCGCGGTCTGTCAGCCCGCGCCTCTGGCGCTCGCCGCCACGGCGCATCTCGCCGAAGAGGATCCCGACGCCCAGCCCCGCACGCTCACGCTGATCGGCGGGCCGATCGACCCCGACGCGACGCCGACCGACGTGACCGATTTCGGCCGCCGCGTCACGATGGGCCAGCTCGAGGAGACGCTGATCCAGCGCGTGGGCTTCAAGTACAAGGGCGTCGGCCGAATGGTCTATCCTGGCCTGCTGCAGCTGGCCTCCTTCATGTCGATGAACGCCGATCGTCACAGCCGCGCCTTCCGCGACCAGATCCTGCGCGCCGCGCGCGGCGAGGCCTCGGATCACGATCCGCACAACCGCTTCTACGACGAATACCTCGCCGTCATGGACATGACGTCCGAGTTCTACCTCTCCACCGTGGACCGGATCTTCAAGCGGCGCGAGATCGCCAAAAACGCGTTCACCGTCGCGGGCAAGCCGGTGGATATCGGCAAGATCACCAATGTCGCGGTCAAGACGGTGGAGGGCGCCAAGGACGACATTTCGGCGCCCGGCCAATGCGTCGCCGCGCTCGATCTGCTGACGGGCCTGCCACCGGAAAAGAAGGCGAGCCACGTCGAGCCCGACGCCGGGCACTACGGCATCTTCGCCGGCAAGAGCTGGCGCAACAACATAAGGCCGCTGGTGCTCGATTTCATCGACGCCAACAGCGGGCCGGCCAGCCGTGCGACGGAGCGCGTGGCCTAGCGCGAGCGCGCCCGCCACGCCCTGAACCGTCGCCAGAGCGGCTGCACGTCCGTCGCCGCGACAGCGACGCCCAGAGGGATCATCCAGAAGCCCAGGATCGGCAAAAAGCCCAGAACGCCGCCTGCGATCAGCAGCAGCCCGACCGGCAGCCTTGTGCCCGGCGGCAGCCGTCGCCGCACCCACATGCGCCAGGCCCGCAGCCAGACCCGCCACCGCCGCCGGTCCGGCGCGGAGCCGCCCGGCCCCTCATCGGTCATGCCGGTGTCAGCATGCCCTTCTCGCGCGCGAGGGTCTGCATCCGTTCCTGCAGCTTCTCGAAGGCGCGCACCTCGATCTGGCGGATGCGCTCGCGGCTGACGCCGTATTGCCCGGAAAGCTCCTCCAGCGTCACCGGATCGTCGGTAAGCCGGCGCTGCGTGAGGATGTCCTTTTCGCGGTCGTTCAGGACGTCCATCGCCTCGGCCAGCAGCTCGCGCCGCTGCTCGAGCTCGTCGCGCTCTTCGTATTCGGTGGCCTGATCGGCCTCTTCGTCCTCGAGCCAGTCCATCCACTCGAGCGAGCCTTCGCCCTCCTGCCCCACCTGGGCGTTGAGCGAGGCGTCGCCGCCAGAAAGACGGCGGTTCATCGAGATCACCTCGTCCTCGGTCACGCCGAGGTCCGTCGCGATCTGCTTGACCGCCTCGGGACGCAGGTCGCCCTCTTCCAGCGCGCCGATGCGCGCCTTGGCCTTCCGCAGGTTGAAGAAAAGCTTCTTCTGCGCGCTGGTGGTGCCCAGCTTCACGAGGCTCCAGGACCGCAGGATGTATTCCTGGATCGAGGCGCGGATCCACCACATTGCATAGGTCGCGAGGCGGAAACCCTTTTCCGGGTCGAACCGCTTGACCGCCTGCATGAGGCCGACGTTCGCCTCCGAGATCACCTCGGCCGTGGGCAGGCCGTAGCCGCGGTAGCCCATCGCGATCTTGGCCGCGAGGCGCAGGTGCGAGGTCACGAGCTTGTGCGCCGCCTCCGTATCCTGATCCTCGACCCACCGCTTGGCGAGCATGTACTCTTCCTCTGGCTCCAGAAGCGGGAACTTCCGGATCTCCTGAAGATATCGGTTGAGCCCCTGTTCCGGGCTCGGCGCCGGCAGATTGCCGTAGTTCGCCATCGTTTCTCACCTCTCCTGCCGCCCCGCAATGTTGCGAGGCTTAACATACCTAGTGAACCACTCGGTTCACTTCAACCCCGACAGCGGTGCGGCTGTCATTGACCTGCCGCAATCCGCCCGCATCCGAAAGGAAAACCCGAAAAGGTGTCAGGGGTTTCACGCAGACGTGCTGACCTCCCCGGATTTTGTTTCAAACGCCGCTCACAACAGCGGCGCCATCGTCGCCATCAGGTTCTGCAGGGCGCGCCGGCCGGTGGACCAGCCGTCCACTTCGGCCCGGGTGACCGCATGCGACCGTCCGATGTAGGCCTGCTGGCGCGCGTCGAGCGCACCGACGAAGCCGGGGTCGGCGGCGAGCAGCGAGTTCTCGAAATTGAGCTCGAAGCTGCGGCGGTCGAGATTGGCCGAACCGATCAGCGCGACCTGCCCGTCCATCGTGATGATCTTGGAATGCAGCAGCCCGTCGGGATACTCGAAGATCTCGACCCCCGCGCGCAGGAGCTGCTGGAAATAGCTCCGGCTCGCGAGGCCGACGACGAAGCTGTCGTTGCGCTGCGGCAGAATCATCGTCACATGCACGCCGCGCAGAGCGGCGGCGCAGATCGCCTGCTGCACCATCTCGTTGGGCACATAATAGGGCGTCGTCACGATCAGCCGCTCGCGCGCCCCGGCGAAGAGCGCCGCCGCCGTGTCGGGAACCGCCTCGAAGCCGTCGTCGGGCCCCGTCCCCATCGCCACGGCCGTCACCTTGCCGTCCGGCATCTCGCCGGCCGCGCGGTCGAGCATGGCGCTGAGATCCTCGCCGGTGTGCAGTTCCCAGTCCTCGGCGAAGAGCCGCTGCATCTGCCAGGCGACCGGCCCTTCCATCCGCGCCATCACGTCCACCCAGGGCGCGTATTTCGCCTTGGGCAGAAAGGCGGCGTCGGCGCAGTTCTGGCTGCCGACATAGGCGATGCGACCGTCGATCACCGCGATCTTGCGGTGATTGCGGATGTCCACGCGCGCGAAGAACATGTGCAGCAGCGCGACCCGGAACCCGAAGGCGAGCCCGGTTTGCACGCCGGCCTCCGAAAGCTCCGCCCACGCCCTCGACTGCGCCAGCTTGCGCGAGCCCAGCGCGTCCACCATGACCCGGCAGGTCACGCCCCGCGCCGCCGCGCGGCGCACCGCCTCGAGCACGCGGGTGCCGTTGGCATCCTCGAGCCAGATGTAGAACAGCAGATGCACCTGCGCCTCGGCCGCGTCGATGTCGGCGACAAGACGCGCGATGGCGTCGTCGCTGTCCTGCGCGATCTCGGCGGTGTTGCCGGCGACCGGATCGAACCCGTTGGAGGCCGCGGCCCGCGCGAAGGCCTGCCCCGCCGGCAGAACGCCGGGCGGCACGGGCGCCACCCCAGGCACGGTCCGCGGCAGGCGCGCCTCGATCGCCTTGAGCTGTTCGAGCTTGTAGCGCCCGAAATCGACCTCGCCGAAGAGGAAGTAGAGCACGATCCCCACGCCCGGCAGCGCGAAGACGCAGATGATCCAGGCCAGCCGCGCCGCCGGCGCCCGGCGCTCGCGCAGCAGGATGCGGAACAGCGTGGCGATCTGCGCCGCGAAGAAGGCCAGCACAACCACCAGGATGAGCAGAGCGCTACCGTCCATCCGCCCTCTCTCCCCGCAGCGCGGCCAGAAGTCCAGCCATATCCGGCGGAAGAGGCGCCTCGAATCGTATGGCCGCGCCGGTCGAGGGATGGCGGAAGCCCAGCACCGCGGCGTGCAGCGCCTGTCGGGGAAACCCCGCCGCCGCCTCCGCCGCGCCGGGCGGCAGGGCGCGCGCCGAGAGCTTGCGCCGCCCGCCGTAGAGCGGGTCGCCGATCAGCACGTGCCCGACATGCGCCAGATGCACGCGGATCTGATGCGTGCGCCCCGTCTCCAGCCAGCATTCGAGAAGCGCCGCCGCGGGCGGCGTGCCGAAGACCTCGGCCACGCGCGCGCGGGTGACGGCATGGCGTCCGCCCGCGCGCCGCACCGCCTGACGCTGGCGGTCCTGCGGGTGCCGCCCGAGCGGCGCGGAGATGCGCAGGACGCCGCCCGGCTCGGCGGACACGCCCGCGATCCCCAGAAGCCGCGGCTCCGCTGGGTTCGGCACGCCGTGCACCGCCGCGCGATAGAGGCGCTCGACGCTGTGCGCCGCGAACTGCCGGGCGAGCTCCTGATGCGCGTGGTCGGTCTTGGCCGCGACGAGAACGCCGCTTGTGTCCTTGTCGAGCCGGTGCACGATGCCCGGCCGCTCCTCTCCCCCGATCCCGGAGAGGCTGTCGCCGCAATGCCACATCAGCGCGTTGACCAGCGTGCCGGAGGGCGTGCCCGGGGCCGGGTGCACTGCCATGCCGGCCGGCTTGTCGATCACGATCAGTTCCGAGTCCTCGTGGAGCACCGCGATCGGGATCGGCTCGGCCGCCAGATCCTCGCGCGGGCGCAGGCTCAGCGCGATCTCGACCTCGGCGCCGGGCACGCTCCGCGCCGCCGGGTCCGTCGCCACCTGCCCGCCCACGCGCACCGCGCCCTCGGCGATGAGCTTCGCCAGGCGCGACCGCGAAAGCGCCGCCTCGGGTGGCGCGCAGGCCGAAAGCGCCTTATCAAGGCGGGGCGGCGGATCGTCGCCAAGGCGGAAGCGGACGGTCTCGACAGCCATGAAAGAGGCGCCCCGGGAAGAAGAGGAACCCGCGCAGCTCAGGCTGCTGCGCCGGCTGGTCACCGTGCTCACGGCGACCATGATCGTGGGGCTTCTAGTCGTGATCGGCCTGCTTGTCATCCGCCTGACGGACCGCACGCCCGCCCTGCCGGAGAGCATCGCCCTGCCCGACGGCGCTGCGGCGGTGGCGCTCACGCAGGGGCCGGGATGGTATGCCGTGGTCACCGACGACGACCGCATCCTGATCTTCGACCGCGACACGGGGGCGCTGCGTCAGAGCGTTCGGGTGGACACGGGCGGATGAGCCGGCCCGCGGTGCCGTGGGCCGCACGGCAGCGGACGCGTGGCCACCGCTAGCGCCGATCCGCGAAGAAGGCGCGCAACAGCGCCGCGGCTTCCCGCTCGGCGAGGCCTTCGTAGATCTCTGGGCAGTGGTGCGCCTGGGCCCGGGCGAAGACCCGCGCGCCATGCGCCACGCCGCCGGATTTCGGGTCCGCCGCGCCGTAGTAGAGCCGGTCGATCCGCGCGAGCGCGATGGCCTGGGCGCACATCGCGCAAGGCTCAAGCGTGACGTAGAGCGCGTGCCCCGGCAGCCGTTCGGAGCCCGCCGCGGCGCAGGCGGCGCGCAGTGCGAGGATCTCCGCGTGCGCAGTGGGATCGGTGAGTTCGCGGGTGCGGTTTCCGGCCCGCGCGACCACCCGGCCCGCTGGATCGACCACCACGGCGCCCACCGGCACCTCGCCGCGGGCGGCGGCGGCGCGCGCCTCTTCGAGCGCGGCGTGCATGTGCGTGCGAAACGGCATGTCGCGGATTAGGGGCGGACGCGCAGCTTGCGCAAGGGGCGCGTGAGGCCTAGAGCCGGGGCATGGGGCGCAGCGACGACACTTCCAGGGCAGGTGAACGGATCGCCAAGGTGCTGGCCCGCGCGGGCGTGGCGAGTCGGCGCGAGGCCGAGCGGCTGATCGCCGAGGGCCGCGTGACCGTCAACGGCCGCCGCATCGAACGTGCGGCGCTCAACGTCATCTCCTCCGACCGCATCGCCGTGGACGGGCGCGAACTCGGCGCGCCGGAGCCGGTGCGCCTGTGGCTCTATCACAAGCCCGCGGGCCTCGTGACCACCACCAGGGACGAACAGGGCCGGCCCACGGTCTTCGACGAGCTCCCCGAGGACATGCCGCGGGTGATGAGCGTGGGCCGGCTCGACCTCAATTCCGAGGGACTCCTGCTGCTCACCAACGACGGCGCGGTGAAGCGGCGGCTCGAGCTGCCCTCGACGGGCTGGACGCGGCGCTACCGCGTGCGCGTGAAGGGCCGGCCCGACGACGCGCGGCTGGAGCCGTTGCGCCGGGGGCTCGAACTCGACGGCGAGCGGTTTCAGCCGATGACCGTGCGGATCGACCGCCAGCAGGGCGCCAACGCGTGGCTCACCATCGGCCTGCGCGAGGGGAAGAACCGCGAGATCCGCCGCGCGATGGAGGCGGTGGGCCTCTCGGTCAACCGGCTGATCCGGGTGAGCTACGGCCCCTTCCAGCTGGGCGAACTGAAGCCGGGCGCAGTGGAGGAGGTCAAGCCGCGCATCCTGCGCGACCAGCTGGGACTCTCCGACGAGGGATCGGAGCCGGCGCAGAAGCGGCGTCGCCTGAAACCCGTGGCGAAGACGCGGGCCTCGCGCGGTGCGCGCGCCGGCGCGCCGGACGGCAAGTCGCCCGGGACGGGCGGCGGATCGCGCGGCAAGGGTCGCCGCACCTAGCCCTCTGCGGCGGGAATGCCTATGTTGGCCCCGCCATCCGGAGGGAGCGCCGCGTGTCACGCCTGATCCTCGTTCTCCTGCTCGCCGCGGTTCTCACCGCGGCCGCCGCGATCGCGGTCTCGCTCGTGTCCGAGACCGGCGAGCGCACGGGCCGCGCGATGGGGCGGCCCGGCGGGCGGCTCAACGCCGTGCAGCGGGCGGCCTACGTGCTGCTCATGGCGGTCATGCTGGGCACGGCGGCAGGCTGGCTGGGGTCGGAGTGATGGCGCAGCGCTACGGCGGCAGATACAGCCCCGATCCCCGCCCCGATGATCCCGAGACGCGGGACGCGGCAAAGCGCCTCTCGACCGCGCCCACCCGCTATCGCATCGACCCGGCGGGCGCGCGGGTGAACTTCCTCTATCTGCCGGCGGCGGTGCTGGCCTTCGTGTCGCTGGGCGGCGGGCCGGAGCGGCTGGCGCTGGGGCTCGTCGGCGCGGCGCTCTGGGCGCTCGCGGCCTGGCTCACGCGCGAGGGGCTGAGAGCCGAGGCAGCCTATCACGACCGTAAGGTCGCGCGCCGCCCCGCCCTGCCCCGCAAGCTGCTGGCGAGCCTCCTGACAGGCGCGGGCACCGCCATCGCGGCCGGGGTCACCGGGACGGACCTCCTTGGCGCGGCGCTCTACGGCGTCATCGGCATGGCGCTTCACGTCACCGCCTTTGGCATCGACCCCCTGTCAGACAAGGGCGTGGCCGGCGTGGACCAGTTCCAGCAGGACCGCGTCGCCCGTGCGGTCGAGGAGGCCGAGCGCCATCTCGAGGAGATGCGCCGCACCGTCGCGCGCCTGGGCGACCGGCACCTCGAGGGACGCGTGGCCCGCTTCGAGACGGCGGCGCAGGATCTCTTCCGCACAGTGGAGAACGACCCGCGCGATCTGACCTCGGCGCGGCGCTTCCTGTCCGTCTATCTGATGGGCGCACGCGATGCGACGACGAAATACGCCGAGATCGCCGAGCGCGGCCCGAACGACTCGGCCCGCCGCGACTATCTGGCGCTTCTCGACGATCTGGAGGAGAATTTCGCCGCGCGGACACGGAAACTCTTGCAGAACGACCGCGCCGACCTGAACGTCGAGATCGAGGTGCTGCGGGACCGTCTGAGACGGGAAGGGCTGCGGACCGGGTACAGCGAGGAATGAGGAACACGGGTATGTCCGACAAGGTGCGTTCGCAGGCCGAGGAAGCGACAGGGCTGGTCGAGGAGGTGGCTTCCGTGACCCTGCCCGATCCCCAGGAGGCCGGCTCGGTCACGCCGCTCGAGCAGGCCGACCCGCAGACCTCGGCCGAAATCCGCCGCCGCATGGACGAGATCGACATGCGCGACACCAACTCCATCGTCGCCTTCGGATCGACCGCGCAGGCCGAACTGCAGGAGATCAGCCAGGCCATGCTGGCCGACGTCCGCAACAAGGACGTGGGGCCCGCCGGCGACTCGCTGCGCGGCATCGTGACCACCATCCGCGGCTTTTCCGTCTCCGAGCTCGACGTGCGTCGCGAGCGGACCCTGTGGGAGCGGCTGCTGGGCCGGGCGGCCCCCTTCGCCAAGTTCACCGCCCGCTATGAGGAAATCCAGTCGCAGATCGACCGGATCACGGAGGATCTGCTCAAGCACGAGCACACCCTGCTCAAGGACATCAAGTCACTCGATCACCTTTACGAGAAGACGCTCGCCTTCTACGACGAGCTCGCGCTCTACATCGCCGCCGGGGAGGCGAAGCTTCGCGAGCTCGACTCCAACGACATCCCCGAACGGGAACAGGCGGTGCAGGACGCCCCCGAGGGCGAGCAGGTGATGAAGGCGCAGGAGCTGCGCGACCTGCGCGCCGCGCGCGACGATCTGGAACGGCGGGTGCACGACCTCAAGCTGACCCGCCAGGTCACGATGCAGTCGCTGCCCTCGATCCGGCTGGTGCAAGAGAACGACAAGAGCCTGGTGACCAAGATCAACTCGACGCTGGTCAACACGGTGCCGCTGTGGGAGACGCAGCTTGCGCAGGCGGTGACGATCCAGCGCTCGGCCGAGGCCGCGGCGGCGGTGAAGGAGGCCACCGACCTGACCAACGAGCTTCTGACCGCCAACGCCGAGAATCTGCGCGAGAGCAACCGCGCGATCCGCCAGGAGATGGAGCGCGGCGTGTTCGACGTGGAGGCGGTGAAGAAGGCCAACGACGACCTCATCGCCACGATTCAGGAAAGCCTGCAGATCGCGGACGAGGGCAAGTCGCGCCGGGCCGCCGCGGAGGAAGAGCTGCAGAAGATGGAGGCCGAATTGCGCGACACGCTCGCCTCGGCCAAGGCCCGCGCCGGGGGCGGCGGACAGGCCGCCGGGTCCGGAGAGGAGACCTCGACGGCGTGAGCCTCGTCATGCGCCTTCGCCCCCTGCTGGCCGTGTCTGCGCTGGCGCTTCTCGCCGCCTGTGAGCCCGCGCCGCCCCCGCCGCCGGCGGCCGCGGAAGACGCCGGCGTTCCCGTGCGCCCGGACCCTGACCCCGTCCGCCGATCCGACGAAAGCCGCGCGCTCGCCGCCTATTACACCCGCCTTCAGCAGGATCTGCTCGCGCGGGGGCTTCTGCGCACCGATGGCGGCGGGCCGGACACGCCCTACGGCGCCCGCGAAATCCTGGAGAATTTCGAGCGGATCGCCTTCTACGACGAATATGCGCGCGGCGCCGGGCTGACCCGCGCCTCCTTCGCGCCGAGCCGACTGAAACGCTGGCCGGGGCCGGTGCGCATGACGATGGAGTTCGGCGCGACCGTCCCGCTCGCGCAACGCACGCGCGACGAGAACGAACTGCGCGCCTATGCCGCGCGCCTTGCGCGCGTCACCGGGCACCCGATTTCCGTCTCCGATCCCGCCCGGGCCAACTTTCACGTGCTCGTCATGGGCGAGGACGATCGCCCCGAGACGATCCGGCGAATCCGCGAGCTGGTGCCGAACATCGACACCGACGCCCTCGACATCTTCCGCCGGCTGCCGCGCGCGATCCATTGCCTCGTGCTCGCCTTCGCGGACGAGCCGGATCACTACACGCGCGCCATCGCCTTCATCCGGGCGGAACACCCCGATCTGCTGCGCCGCTCGTGCATTCACGAAGAGGTCGCGCAGGGATTGGGGCTGTCCAACGACAGCCCCCGCGCGCGGCCCTCGATCTTCAACGACGACGACGAGTTCGCGCTGCTGACCAGCCACGACGAGGTGCTGCTGCGGATGCTTTACGATCCGCGTCTCAGCCCCGGCATGCGCCTCGAAGAGGCCCGCCCCATCCTGCGCGAGATCGTGGCGGAGCTGGTCGGAAGCTGAGGTGACGCGGCGCCGTCCCCGGCACGGACAGCGCCGCGCGGCGGTCAGTTCATGGACTGGCCGTGACCATGCCCCATGCCCTGGCCGTTCATCGGCTGACGCTCGAGGTCCACGGGCACCTCGACCTCGATCGGGCCGGCCTCTTCGAATTCGAGCGTCAGGGTCACGACATCGCCCTGCTCGAACGGCTCCGCGAGGCCCAGGAACATGACGTGCCGCCCGCCGCGCGCGAGCATCAGCGTCTCGCCCGCGGGCAGCGCGAAGCCCTCCTCGACGTGGATCATGCGCATCACGCCCATGTCGTCCTCGCGGTGGGTGTGAAGCTCGGTGCGCTCGGCCACGTCCGAGGCGGCGCCGATCAGGCGGTCGTCCTGTCCGCTGTGATTCTCGATCACCATGAAGGCCGCGCCCGAGGCGGCCATCGCGCCCGAGCTGCGGGCGTAGGCGTCCTTGACCGTGATGCCGTCCATCGCGGCGGCGGGAAGGGCTGCCAGCGTCATCGCGCCGGCGAGAAGAAGGGTCTTGAGCGGCATGGGCCGTCTCCTCTGTCACGAAATATCCGGAATCGGTGTGTCGCGTGTCAGAGGCGGCGCGGCGGGTCGCGCGCGCAGGAGGGCCGCTGGCGATGGCCAAGCGGCGCAGGAAGGGCGGCGAAGGCCCGCGCGGCCGCGAAGAGCGCCGGGTGGGCCTTGGCGACCATCTCGGGCGGCGCCGGTGCGGCGAGCCCCGCGACCGCGTCGGGGCAGACATGCGGCGGCCCCACCGGATCGCCCTGGCTGTCCACACGGACGGTGACCAGCCCCCCGCCGGCGCAGATCACGATCGCGCCCGCCGCCGCGGGTTGACCGCGCGCGACGGCTGCGGCCTGCGCCGTGACGACGAGCGTCAGCGCGAGGAATAGAGCCAGAAAAGGCGACCTATGCGGCATGACAGCGGCCCTAGCATGCCGGGCACGCCCGTTCCATGCGACAGACTGGACTTGGCGAAGGGCGGAGCGGCGCACGCCGAGCGTCATGCCATCGCCACCACTTCCAGCGTGGCGCGGTCCTGCGTGCAGCGTCAGCCGGGAACGTCGGAGCGCGTGGAAGAACGGCGAAGCGGGCCGGCTGTCAGGCCTCGGCCGTGCTGCGGGCCGCCTCGATCTCGCGCTTGATCTTCAGCGCCTTGGGCGAGAGATCCTCATCCTTCGCCCTGGCGAGAAACGCGTCCAGGCCGCCGCGGTGATCGACCGTGCGCAGCGCCGACGCCGAGATACGCAGCTTCACGCCGCGGCCCAGTGCTTCGGACTGCAGCGTGACGTCGTTCAGGTTCGGCAGGAAACGGCGCTTGGTCTTGTTGTTGGCGTGGCTGACGTTGTTGCCCACCATCGGGCCTTTTCCGGTCAGTTCGCAGCGGCGCGACATGGCATCCTCGTGGCTTGCGAGACGTGGCTCGACGAAAAGGGGCGCCGCCCGGCCCACGGCGGGGGCGCCCGGAAACTCGTCCGCGCCTTCAACACCAAGGCCCCCGGGGTGTCAACCCGGAATCCGCCAGCGGTGGGGGCGGCCCTGCGCAGTTCATGCCCCGGATGAAACGCCCACCCGCGGTCAGAGCTCCGCCAGGATTTCCGCCGCCGCACCCTCGGGCGTCATCTCGCCCGCGCGCACGCGCTCGGTCATCTCGGTCATCCGCGCGCGCGTCTCGGGATCGCGCGTAAGCCGCGCGAGCAACCCCTCGCGCACCTCCGCGGCGAACCATGACGCCGCCTGCGCCGCGCGACGCGCCTCGAAATGGCCCTGCGCGCGCCGCCAGTCGGCCAGCGCCTGCATCTCCGCCCAGGCTTCGGCGAGCCCCGCGCCGGTATGCGCCGAGACGGTGAGCGCCTTGGGAAAGCCCTCGGGATCCTCGGGGCGCTTGCGCAGCAGCCGCAGCGCGCCCGCGTAGTCCGCGCAGGTCCGCACCGCCGCCGCCTCGAGCGCGCCGTCGGCCTTGTTGACGAGGATCAGGTCGGCCATCTCCATGATGCCGCGCTTCACGCCCTGAAGCTCGTCCCCGCCGGCCGGCGCGAGCAGCAGAACGAAGAGATCCGACATCTCGGCCACGGCCGTCTCGGACTGGCCGACGCCCACGGTCTCGATCAGCACCACGTCGAAGCCGGCGGCCTCGCACAGCGCCACCGCCTCGCGGGTGCGCCGGGCCACGCCGCCCAGCTGGCGCTGCGCCGGCGACGGCCGGATGAAGGCCGCGGGCGACCGCGACAGCCGCTCCATCCGCGTCTTGTCGCCGAGGATCGAGCCGCCGGTGCGCGCGCTCGAGGGGTCCACGGCGAGCACCGCCACCTTCAGCCCCTTTTCGGTGAGCATGAGCCCGAAGGCCTCGATGAAGCTCGACTTGCCCACGCCCGGCGTGCCCGAAAGCCCGATCCGCAGCGCCTCGCGGCCGGTGCCCTTGAGCGCCTCGAGCAGGGCCACCGCCTTCGCGCGGTGGTCCTCGCGCCCGCTTTCGACGAGCGTGATCGCGCGGGCGAGCGCGCGGCGATCCCCCTCGGCAATGGCGCGGGCGAGCGTGTCGATCTCCATGCGCAGCCTCCCCTTCGGCGCGCCGAGATGACCCGAGCGGCGGGGGCCTGTCCACCCCTCGCGGCGGGCGACGCGCGCCCTCTGGACGCCGCGCCGCACGAGCCCGATAACGGCGGCAATGCCGCAGGCCCTGCCCATAGACGCCGCGCTGCCCGATCTGCTGGAGGCGCTCGCGCGCGACCGGCGCGCGGTGCTCGAGGCCCCGCCCGGCGCGGGCAAGACGACCCGCGTGCCGCTCGCGCTGCTCGAGGCGGGCCTGGCCGAAGGCCGCATCGTCATGCTCGAACCGCGGCGGATCGCCGCCCGCGCCGCGGCCGAGCGCATGGCCGAAACCCTGGGAGAGCGCGTCGGGCAGCGGGTGGGCTTCCGCATCCGGGGCGAGAGCGCGGTCTCCGACGCCACGCGGATCGAGGTGGTCACGGAGGGCGTGCTCACCCGGATGATCCAGTCGGACCCGGAGCTGTCCGGCATCGGCGCGGTGATCTTCGACGAGATCCACGAACGCTCGCTCAATGCCGATCTGGGCCTCGCGCTGTGCCTCGAGGTCGCCTCCGCGCTGCGCGAGGATCTCGTCCTGCTGGCCATGTCCGCCACGCTCGAGACGGCGGCGCTCGCGGAGCTGATGGCGGCGCCGGTGGTGCGCGCCGAAGGCCGGAGCTTTCCCGTCGAGACCCGCTGGCTCGACAGACCGCTTGCCGCGGGCGCAAGGTTCGAGCCCGCCGTCGCCGATCTGGTGGCGCGCGCCGTGGCGGAGACCGAGGGCGGCGTGCTCGTGTTCCTGCCCGGCGAGGGCGAGATCCGGCGCGTGCAGGCGGCGCTCGACGGGCGGCTGCCGCCGGACTGCGTGATCCGTCCGCTCTACGGCGCATTGCCGCTCGACCGGCAGCGCGCGGCGATCCGGCCGGAACGGCGGGGGCGCAAGATCGTGCTCTCGACCGCCGTGGCCGAAACCTCGCTCACCATCGAGGACATCCGCGTGGTGGTCGATGGCGGCCGCGCGCGGCGGGCGCGGTTCGACCCCGGCTCCGGCATGTCGCGGCTGCTGACCGAACGGGCGACGCGCGCCGAGGCCACGCAGCGCGCCGGTCGCGCCGGCCGCGTCGCACCGGGGGTCGCCTACCGTCTCTGGTCGAGAGGCGAGGAGGGCGCGCTCGCCGCCCACCCGCCGGCCGAGATCGAGGCCGCCGATCTTGCCGGGCTGGCGCTGGAACTCGCGCTCTGGGGCGCGGCGCCCGAAGCGCTGCCGTTTCTCACCCCTCCTCCGCCGACCGCCTACGCCGAGGCCGTTGCGCTCTTGCAGCTTCTCGGCGCGCTCGACGCGGCCGGCCGCATCACCGCGCACGGCCGGACTCTCGCCGCGCTGCCGCTCCACCCGCGGCTCGGGCACATGCTCGTGAGCGCAGGGCGGGCCGCGGCGCCGCTCGCGGCCCTGCTCGCCGAGCGCGACCCCCTGCCCCGCGATGCGCCGGTGGACCTCTCGCTGCGGCTCGAGGCGCTGCGCGACCCGGCCCGCTTCGCCGCCGAGCGCGCGTGGCAGCCGCGGCGCGCCACCCTCGACCGCATCGGCGCCGAGGCGGCGCGCCTGGCGAAGGCCGCACCGCGCGAGGGCACGCAAGCGGCGCTTTCGCCCGGCGCGATGGCGGCGCTGGCTTATCCGGACCGCATCGGGCTGCGGCGCAAGGGGACAGCGCCGCGCTTTCTGCTCTCGGGCGGCAAGGGCGCGGTCCTGCCGGAAGAGGATCCGCTTGCAGGCCAGCGGCTGATCGTGGCGACCGATCTCGACGGCGACCCGCGCGAGGCGCGCATCCGTCAGGCCGCGCCCGTGTCGGAGGGCGAGCTGCGCGCGCTCTTCGCCGACCGAATCGGCTGGAGAGACGTCTGCGAATGGTCGCGGCGCGCGCGGCGGGTCGTCGCGCGGCAGCAGGAACGGCTGGGCGCCATCGCGCTCGATGACCGCGTCTGGCGCGATGCGCCGCAGGACGCCGTGGCGCGCGCGATGCTCGAGGGCATACGTGATCTGGGGCTGTCCCCCTCGGCGGCCGCGCGGCGCTTTCAGGCGCGCGTCGCGCTCGGGCGCGCGGCCGGGCTCGACCTGCCCGACCTTTCCGACGCCGCGCTGATGGCGACGCTCGAGGACTGGCTGCTGCCGTTCCTGGGGGGCGTGCGCACCGCAGAGGACTGGAAGCGGTTCGACATGCTCCCGGCGCTGGAAGCCTGTCTCGACTGGCCGCAGCGGCAGGCGCTCGATCGCGCCGTGCCCGCAAGCTTCGAGACGCCGCTCGGCCGCGAGGTGCCCATCGACTATTCCGGCGAGACTCCGGAAATCGCCCTGCGTCTGCAGGAGATGTTCGGACAGGCGGCGCATCCGCAGGTCGCGGGCCGCCCGCTTCGGATCACGCTGCTGTCGCCGGCGGGGCGTCCGCTTCAGACCACGACCGACCTGCCGGGGTTCTGGGCCACGTCCTATGCCGAGGTGCGCAAGGAGATGCGCGGCCGGTATCCGAAACATCCCTGGCCGGAGGATCCGCTGGACGCCGCGCCGACGCTCCGAACGAAACGAAAGCGTGGCTGACCGAACGCGTGCCCGGCGCGTTTTTGCGCAATGGAGCACAGTTTCGAGGGTTCGGCGTCGCGCTCGCGCAGCGTGCGCTTTACTTTGCAGTAACTCAAACGTATATACGTCCATCCAACGTCGGGATCCAACCCGGCGCGAGCAGGAAGCACGCCATGACCCGCCCTCCCGGCGACAACTGGAGCGGATACTCCGACGCGGCCGCCGCCGGCGCCCTGCACCGTCAGGTCGCCGCGATCTGCCATCGCGGGCGCGACGCGGGCCGCGAGGTGCTTCTCGTCACCAGCCGCGGCACGGGTCGCTGGGTGCTGCCGAAGGGCTGGCCCATCGAAGGACTCGACGCCCCCGGAAGTGCGCGACAGGAAGCCTGGGAAGAGGCCGGCGTGATCCCCGCCGATGGTCCCGTGGCGCCCGTGGGGCAGTATCGCTACTTCAAGCGCGACAAGGGGCGGTGCGGCCTCTGGATCGAGGTCCAGGTCTTCAGCCTGCCGGTGGCGCGGCTGTCCGCCCATTTCCCCGAGGAGGATCAGCGCAGGCGCGCCTGGATGTCCCCGGAGGAGGCCGCGCGGGCGGTGGAGGAGCCCGATCTCGCCGCGCTGATCGCAAGCTTCTGAACGGCGCCGTGCCGGGCGCCGCGATGCGGCCGCCGCCCGTCTGCCCGCTCAGACGCCGAGGCACCAGCGCAGGATCGCCTTCTGCGCGTGCAGCCGGTTCTCCGCCTCGTCGAAGATCACCGACTGCGGCCCGTCCATCACGCCCGACGTCGCCTCTTCCTCGCGGTGCGCCGGCAGGCAGTGCATGAAGAGCGCGTCGGGCTTCGCCGCGGCCATCAGACGTTCGTTCACCTGGTAGGGCCGCAGGAGGTTGTGGCGCCGCTCGCGCGCCGACTGCGCGTCGTGCATCGAGACCCAGGTGTCCGTGACGATCAGGTCGGCGTCCGCGGCGGCAGCCATCGGGTCGCGCTCGATCCGCACCTCGGCGCCCCTGTCGCGCGCGAAGCGGATCCATTCCTGCTCGGGGTCGAGCTGCGCGGGTCCGGTGAAGGTCAGGTCGAAGCCGAACTGCCCCGCCGCCTGCAGCCAGCTCGCGCAGACGTTGTTGCCGTCGCCCGACCAGACGACCTTTCGCCCCGCGATCGGGCCGCGGTGTTCCTCGTAGGTCATCACGTCGGCCATGATCTGGCAGGGATGCGTGCGGTCGGTGAGCCCGTTGATCACGGGGATGTCCGCGTGCTCGGCCATCTCCTGCAGCACCGCCTCGTCGAAGGTGCGGATCATCACCAGATCGACGTAGCGGCTGAGGACGCGGGCGGTGTCGGCGATGGTCTCGCCGTGGCCGAGCTGCATGTCGGCGCCCGAGAGCACCATGGTCTGCCCGCCCATCTGCCGCACGCCCACGTCGAAGCTGACGCGGGTCCGCGTCGAGGGCTTCTCGAAGATGAGCGCCACGATGCGGCCGGCGAGCGGCTGCTCCGCATCGGGCGCGCCGCGCGGACGGCCCTGGCGCGCGCCCTTCATCCGGCGCGCCTCGTCGATCATGGCGCGCAGGTCGGCGGGGTCGGTGGTGTGGATGTCGAGGAAATGGGTCATGGCGTGGCGCCCGTTGCTGGCGGGGCATGGGGGCGCTGCCCCCGTCGGCTGCGCCGACTCCCCCGGGATATTTTTACCAAGAAGAAGGACCGGGTCAGGCGGCCCTCGCGGCGGCGCGGGCGGCGTCGGCGGCCCGGTCGAGGCGGCGCAGCGCCTCCTCGGCCTCTTCGGTCGTGAGCGTGAGCGGCGGCAGCAGGCGCACGACGTTGTCGGCCGCGGGCACGGTGATCAGTTCCTCGGCGAAGCCGGCCTTCATCACCTCGGCCGCGGGCAGGCGGCACTTGAGCCCGAGCATGAGGCCCGCGCCGCGCACCTGCTCGAAGACCTCCGGATGCGTGGCGACAAGGCTCTCGAGCCCCTGGCGGAGCTGTCCCGCCCGGGCCCGGACCTCGGCCAGGAACTCCGGCTGCGCCACGATCTCCATCACCGCGAGTCCCACCGCGCAGGCGAGCGGATTGCCGCCGTAGGTCGAGCCGTGCGTGCCCGCGGTCATCGGTGCGCCGGCGGTCTCGGTGGCCAGCACCGCGCCCAGCGGGAAGCCGCCGCCGATGCCCTTGGCGACCATCATGATGTCGGGCGCGACGCCCGCCCATTCATGCGCGAAGAGGCGGCCCGTGCGGCCCATGCCGCATTGCACCTCGTCGAGGACCAAGAGCGCGCCCGTCTCGTCGCAGAGCGCGCGCAGGCCGCGCAGGCACTGGTCGGGCAGGACGCGAATGCCGCCTTCGCCCTGCACCGGTTCGATCAGCACGGCGGCCGTGCGCTCGGTCACCGCGGCGCGCAGGGCCTCGTGGTCGCCCCAGGGCACATGCACGAAGCCCGGCATGAGCGGGCCGAAGCCGGCGGTCATCTTCTCGGAGCCCGCGGCGGCGATGGCGGCCGTGGAACGGCCGTGGAAGGCGCCCCCGAAGGTCACGATCTCGCTGCGCGGCGTGCCCTGCGCGTGCCAGTACTTGCGGGCCATCTTCACCGCCAGTTCGCAGGATTCCGTGCCCGAATTGGTGAAGAACACGGTATCGGCGAAGGTCTCGGCCACCAGCCGCTCGGCGAGCGCCTGCTGCTCGGGGATGTGGTAGAGGTTGGAGACGTGCCAGAGCTTCTCCGCCTGACGGGTCAGCGCCTCGACCAGCGCGGGGTGCGCGTGGCCCAGCGCATTGACCGCGATGCCGGCGCCCATGTCGAGGAAACGTCGTCCGTCCGACTCGGTCAGCCAGGCGCCCTCGCCCTTCACGAAGGTGAGGGGCGCGCGATTGTAGGTCGGCAGAACGGGAGGGATCATGCGTCTGTCCTCGTGCAGGAAGCCCCTGAGTGCCCGAGGGGCGGGGGCAAGTCAACGTGGGGGAAAGCGCGCGCGGGCCTGCGCGCGCAAGGGACGGGCGGCCGGCGTCAGGCGCGTCGGCGTCGGGTCGCGGCGGAGGAAACCGGGCTCGTCATGCGCCATTCTCTAGCGCGCGCCTCACGGCTTGGGAAGGGCCTTCCTGGGCGTCGGAGTCGCGCGCATGGGCAGCTGCGTCGCACCGCTCCGAAGGTCCTGCCCTGACCGGGACGCCCGGCACCGGAGCCGAAACCCGGCGATGAGCCCCGCAAGGGGCGAAGAGCGTCAGGCGAAGGGGTCGTCGGGGTAGCGCACCGCGGATAGATAGAGCCCCTCGGGCGGCGCCACGGGGCCGCAGCGGGCACGGTCGCGCGCGGCGAGCGCAGCGCGCACTTGGTCGGGCGCCCAGGCGCCCGCGCCCACGCGCTCCAGCGTGCCGACGATCGAGCGGACCTGGTTGTGCAGGAAGGACCGCGCGCGGGCGCGGATCCACAGCTCCGGCCCCCAGAGGCCCGCCACCTCCTCGATCGTGAGCTCGTCCAGCGTCTTGACCGGGCTCTTCGCCTGGCAGAGCGCGGCGCGGAAGGTGGTGAAGTCGTGCCGCCCGACGAGATGCGCGGCCGCTTCCCGCATCGCGCCGGCGTCCAGCGCGCGCGGCACCTGCCAGACGAGGCCCGCGGCATGGGTCGCCGGCGCCCGGCGCATCAGGATGCGGAAAAGATAGCGCCGCTCCACCGCCGAGAAGCGCGCGTGCCAGTCCTCGCCGACGCGCGCGCAGGCGAGCACGGCGACCGGCTGCGGCTTCAGGTGGTGGTTGAGCGCCTCCGACAGGCGGAACGGGTCCCAGTCGCGCGCCGTCTCGGCCTGCGCCACCTGGCCCAGCGCATGCACGCCCGCATCCGTTCGCCCTGCCGCAGCGACGGCGAAGGGGCCGCCCTCGAGCCGCGCGAGCGCCGCCTCGAGCGCGCCCTGCACCGTGGGCGGGCCCGCCTGCCGCTGCCAGCCGGCGAAAGGGCCGCCGTGATACTCGATCTTCAGCGCGTAGCGGGGCATGGGGCAGCGCCTTAGCGCCGGGCGCCGCCCCCGGCAATCCCCGGCCCTCTGGCATCCCGTCGGCCGCACGCCTATCTTGGCCGCGCCATCGAAAGGAGCCCCGCATTGGTCATAGGCACGCTCGCCGAGGAATTGGCCCGCGGGGTCGGACGGGTCGGGGACACGATCGGCGGGACGTTCTTCGAACCGGTGATCCGCCTGGGCGTCACGGGGCTGTCGCGCGCGGGCAAGACCGTCTTCATCACCTCGCTGGTGGCCAACCTGATGGACCGGGGGCGGATGCCGGGGCTGGTCGCCGCGGCGGAGGGCCGGATCGAGGCCGCCTACCTGCAGCCGCAGCCCGACGACGCGGTGCCGCGCTTCGACTACGAGCGCCATCTCGCCGCGCTGACCGCGGCCGAGCCGCACTGGCCCGACGGCACGCGCGCCGTGAGCCAGCTGCGTCTGTCGCTGCGCGTGCGGTCCACGGGTCTGCTCGCCGGGCTTCAGGGGCCGCGGGTCGTGCACCTCGACATCGTGGACTATCCGGGCGAATGGCTCCTGGACCTCGGCCTGATGGAAAAGGACTACGCCACCTGGTCCGAGGGGATGCTGATGCGGCTCGAGGGCCGGCCGGAGCCCGAGGCGGCGGCCTATCTGGAGGCCGCCCGCGCCGCGCGGGACAAGGCCGACTGGACGGAGCCGGAGGCGCAGGCGCTGGCGCGGGCCTACACCGATGCGCTTGGCGCGATGCGCAAGGCGGGGCTCTCGGACACCTCGCCGGGGCGCTTCCTGATGCCGGGCGAGATGGCCGGCTCGCCCGCGCTGACCTTCGCGCCGCTGCCGCGCGAAGGCGCTCCGCCGCGCCGCGGGCTCTGGCGCGAGATGGCGCGGCGCTTCGAGGCCTACAAGACGCGGATCGTGCGCCCCTTCTTCCGCGACCATTTCGCGCGCATCGATCGGCAGGTGGTGCTGGTGGACGCGCTCGGCGCGATCCACCACGGGCCCGCCGCGGTGGCGGATCTTTCGCGCACCATGTCCGACATCCTGTCGGCCTTCCGGCCGGGACAGAACAGCTTTCTCTCCCAGCTTCTGCGCGGCCGGCGGGTGGAGCGCATTCTCTTCGCCGCGACCAAGGCCGACCATCTGCATCACACCCAGCACCCGCGGCTCACCGCCTTCATGGAGGCCCTGTTGCGCCAGGCGCGCGACCGCGCGCAGTATGCCGGCGCGGAGACCCGGGCGATGGCGCTCGCCGCGCTGCGCGCGACGACCGAGGAGACGCGCGAGCATCAGGGCCGCACGCTGAACCTGGTGCGCGGCACGCTGCTCGACGGGCGGCGCGCGGCCTTCTACCCGGGCGAATTGCCCGAGGATCCCGCGCAGCTGCTGTCGGCGGCCGAAAGCGGCGCGGCACGCTGGCTCGACGCGGACTACGACGTGATGCGCTTCGCGCCGGCGCCGCTCACCCTGCGCACCGGCGAGGGGCCGCCGCATATCCGGCTCGACCGCGCCGCACAGTTCCTGATCGGGGACAGGCTGTGAGCGCCGAAGCCCAGACGCTCGTGCTGCGCCGCGCAGAACCGCTCGATGCGGGTCCGCTCGGCGCGATCCTGCACGGCTTCGCCCAGCGCACGCCCTGGATGCCCCGACTCTGGACGGGCGCGGAGACGGTGGCGCATTGCGGGCGGATGATCGACCAGGGCTGGGTGACGCTGGCCGAGGCGGATGGACGCGCGCTGGGCTTTCTCGCCCGGGAGGGGCATTTCATCCACGCGCTCTACGTCCGCGAGGGCGCCACGGGCCGGGGCGTCGGCCGCGCGCTGCTCGCGGCGGCCAAGGCGCAGTGCGCCGCGCTCACGCTGCGCACCTTCGCGGCGAACGCGGGGGCGCGCCGCTTCTACCTGCGCGAGGGCTTCCGCGAAGTGGATCGCGGCGACGGGCGCGACAACGACGAGGGGCTGCCGGACGTCCGCATGGACTGGCACCGCGAGAAGGATGCGACAGGATGACCGACCGACGCGGCCCGGTACTGATCGAGATCGACGAGGAGACGCCGCGCAGCTCGCCCGCCGAGGCGCCGCCGATCCCGGACTCCGAGCCGCCGGAGGGCCGCGCCATGCAGCAGGCCGCGGCGCTGGCCGCCGCACGGCCCTCGCGGCTGGCCCGCTGGTTCTGGGGCCTTCTGGCGGCGCTTCTGGCCTCCGTCATCTCGATCGCCGCCTGGGACTTCGCCACCGGGCTGATCGCGCGTCAGCCTTTTCTGGGCTGGGGCGTCACCGCCCTTTTCGCCGCTTTCGTGGCGGTGCTGGCGGCGATCGCGGTCAAGGAGGCGGCCGCCTTCTCGCGCCTCGCACGGATCGACGCGCTGCATCGGGCCGCCGACGCGGCGCTGGCGGACAGCGACCTCGAGGCTGCCCGGCGGCTGACCGAGCGCCTGACGGCGCTTTACGCCCGCCGGCCCGAGACGGACTGGGGGCGCAGCCGGCTCGCCGAGCGCAAGGCCGAGCAGTTCGACGCCGAGGCGCTTCTGGGCCTTGTCGAGCGTGAGCTTCTGGCGCCGCTCGACGCCCGCGCCCGCGCCGAAGTGGAGAGCGCCGCGCGGCAGGTGGCCGCCGTGACCGCGCTGGTGCCGCTCGCGCTGGCCGACGTCGTGGGCGCGCTCGCCGCCAACATCCGCATGATCCGGCGAATCGCCGAGATCTACGGCGGACGCTCCGGCACGCTGGGCAGCCTGCGGCTGCTGCGCGCGGTCTTCACCCATCTTGTGGCCACGGGCGCGGTCGCGGTTGGCGATGATCTGATC
The DNA here is from genome assembly GCF_003298775.1 of Rhodosalinus halophilus. Classification (GTDB taxonomy): domain Bacteria; phylum Pseudomonadota; class Alphaproteobacteria; order Rhodobacterales; family Rhodobacteraceae; genus Rhodosalinus; species Rhodosalinus halophilus. Next base: position 48,080 of record NZ_QNTQ01000011.1, read on the forward strand.
TCCTCCGTCGCGGGCGGCGGATTGCTGTCCCGGGTCTCCCGCCGCTTCGGCGAGGGCGTGGTGAACGGCGCGCTGACCGCCCGCGTGGGCATCGCCGCGATGGAGGTCTGCCGCCCCCTGCCCTTCCGTGCCGCGGCGCGCCCGTCGGTCTCGGGTGTGGTCCATCGCGCGCTCACCGGGCTCTTCGGCAGCGCCACCCGCTGACGGCGCCCCGCGCTGGACGGGCGGGCCGGCGCGCGCTACCCAGTTGGCATGAAACGCGCCATCGTCACCGGCGGGGCCGGGCTGATCGGCACGGCGATCTGTCGCATGCTTGGCGAGAGCGGCTGGCAGGTCGCCTCCTTCGATCTGGCGGAAGGGCCGGACTCGGCCCGGCACATCCGCTGCGACGTGGCCGACGAGGACTCCGTGCGCGACGCCTTCGCGGAACTCGGCTGGGATCGGCTCCACCTTCTGGTGAACAACGCGGGGATTTCCGCGCCCGACACGGGCCCGCTCACCGAGCTTTCGCTCGCCGACTGGCGCCGCGTCACCGACAGCCACCTCACCGGCGCCTTCCTGATGACGCGCGCGGCGGCCCCGCTGCTTGGCGAGGGCGGCGCCATCGTCAACATGGCCTCGACGCGCGCCTTCATGTCGGAGCCCCGGTCCGAGGCCTACGCCGCCGCCAAGGGCGGCATCGTCGCGCTGACCCACGCCCTGGCGATCAGCCTCGGGCCGAGGGTGCGCGTCAACGCCATAGCGCCGGGATGGATCGCGGCGGAGGACGAGCGCCTGAGCCGCGAGGATCACGCACAGCATCCCGCCGGCCGCGTCGGCCGGCCCGCCGACGTGGCCGAGGCGGTGCTCTATCTCGCCCGGGCGGGTTTCGTGACGGGGCAGGTGCTGATCCTCGACGGCGGCATGACGCGGCGGATGATCTATGCCGAGTGACGCGCCGCCACGCGCTGGCGCAGAGCCGCGCGCCTTGCGCCGAGGCGCGCGCGTTCACATCTCTGTCGCCTGCACCCTCGCCAAGCGCATTCGATGAAAGACAGCGTTCTTCCCATGCCCTCCCCGCGCTCATCGTCCGCCCCTGCCCCGCAGCGGCAGAGGCCAGGCACGCCGCCGGACAAGCAGAGCCGGCGGCTGGAGCGCCAGTTCGTGGCGTTGTCGCGCGCCGCGCCCCCGCGCATGCGGCCCGTGATCCGCGCGGCGCAGAGCCCGAGAGCCCGTCTCGTGCGGGTGCCGGCCGGGGTCACGCTGATCGCGGGCGGGGTTCTGTCTTTCCTGCCGGTGCTGGGGCTCTGGATGCTGCCGCTGGGCCTGCTGCTTCTGGCGATCGATCTGCCGGCGCTCCGGCCACCGGTCTCGGCGGCCGCCATCCGCATCCGGCGCCGCTGGAAGACATGGCGCCGACCCCGCCAGCGCTGATCGCCCGCGGCAGGACCGAGGGCCTGCGCCGTCAGGCCGCCGGGCGGCTGCCGCCCTGACCGTGCCGCGCCCGCGCGATGGCCGCGGCGGCGAGAACGTGATGCGACATCGCCGCTTCCGCCCATTCGGGATCGCGCGCGGCGATCGCCTCGGCAATGTCGTGGTGGTGGCGGGCCTGCCGGGTCATGTCCTGCGCCGAATACATCCGGTAGGTGCGCAGAACGAGGCCCAGGTTGACCGCGAGCGAGAGCATCGAGCCCAGCCGGGGCGACCGTGCCGCCTGCATGATCGTGCGATGGAAGGCGGCGTTGGCTTCCGTCATCGCGTCGTAGTCGGCGTCCGACCGGGCCGGAGTCCGCGCGCTGATCTCCTCGGCCAGGCGGAACAGTTCGGCGATCTCGGCCTCGGTGGCGAATTCGGCGGCGCGGCGTGCGCCGTAGCTCTCGAGCATCAGCCGGATGCGGAAGATCTGCTCGACCTCGTCGGCCTGCAGCGCGGTCACGCGCAGCCCCTCGCCCGGCGCGCGGGTGAGAAAGCCCTCGATCAGCAGGCGCTTCACAGCCTCGCGCACGGGGGTGCGCGACAGGCCCAGCCGCTCGGCGAGGCCCAGCTCGGTCAACCGCTCGTCGGCCGGCAGGTCGCCCGACAGGATGTCGCCGCGAAGGGTCAGATAGGCGCTGTCGGCGGCGCTGGCGGGGCGGCCGTCCTCGGCCATCAGGCGGCCTCGGGCGCGGGGAAGCCGCCGGCCTTCATCACCATGCCGGGCAGCGTGTGCCCGAGTTGCGCCTCGAGCCATTCGGCGGCGGCGATGCAGCCATCGAGGTCGAGACCCGTGGAGATGCCCGCGCGGTCCAGCATGTAGACGAGATCCTCCGTCGGAATGTTGCCCGTGGCGCGGGGGGCGAAGGGGCAGCCGCCCACCCCGCCCAGCGAGGAATCGAGGGTGACCGCCCCGGCCATGATCCCGGCCCAGGCGTTGGCGAGCCCGGTATTGCGCGTGTTGTGCAGATGCAAGCGGATCGGAACGTCGGGGAAGGCCCGGCGCACCGCGCCCACACGCTCGAGAACGTCCGCAGGCGAGGCGACGCCGATCGTGTCGGCCAGCGCGAGTTCGTCCGGTGGATGGGCCATCGCGCGCTCGACCACCTCCAACAGGCGGGCGAGCGGCACCTCGCCCTCGAAGGGGCAGCCGAAGGCGGCGCCGATCGTGAGGCCGGTGCCGATTCGCCCCTTCGCGGCCTGCGCGATCTCGGCCCAGGTGGCGAGCGTATCCTCGGTGCCCACGCCCTGGTTGCGGCGGTTGAAGGTGTCCGAGGCGACCACGACGCAGTTCGCCTCGTCGAGCCCGGCGGCGACCGCGCGCTCGAAACCCCTGGCGTTCAGCGCGAGACCCACGTAGCGCGCCGCGCCTCGTGGCAGGCGCGCGGCCAGGTCGTCGGCGTCGGCCATCTGCGGCACGCGCCGGGGATTGACGAAGCTCGTCACCTCGAGCCGCCGGGCGCCCGCGTCGATCGCGCGCCGGATCAGTTCGAGCTTTGTATCCACCGAAAGGATCGTCTGCTCATTTTGTATACCGTCGCGCGCCGCAACCTCGACGATTTCAACTGATTTTGGCAGCTCAGGCATTTTTTCTCTCCGAACCTCTTCCCTTCTGGATACAGCGTTGTATTCTCCAAGGCAACAAGAGCGAGACTCAGGGCCACCAGACGCAAGAAAATTGCGCACCATGGCCCGGCACAGGGAGCGAAGATGAGCGAGACGGATGCCACGCCGCCCCGGCAGGGGCCCCTGACCGATATCCGCGTGATCGAGATGGGCCAGCTTCTGGCCGGTCCCTTCTGCGGGCAGCTGCTGGCCGATTTCGGCGCAGAGGTCATCAAGTGCGAGCAGCCCGGCGTGGGCGATCCGATGCGCGTCTGGGGCCGCGAGAAGCCGCACGGCAAGTCGCTGTGGTGGCCGGTGGTCGCGCGGAACAAGAAGAGCCTCACGCTCAACCTGCGGACCGAAGAGGGCCAGCAGGTGATTCGCAACCTCGTCGCGCAGTCCGACGTGCTGCTGGAGAATTTCCGCCCCGGCACGCTGGAGCGCTGGAACCTCTCCTACGAGGAACTCTCGAAGATCAACCCGCGCCTCATCCTCGTCCGCGTCACCGGCTTCGGCCAGACCGGACCCTACGCCAAGCGCGCAGGCTACGGCGCCATCGGCGAGGCGATGGGGGGCTTGCGCTACGTGGTGGGCGACCCATCGACCCCGCCGTCGCGCATGGGCATCTCGATCGGCGACGAGCTGGCGGCGACCTACGCCTGCCTCGGCACGATGATGGCGCTGCACGCGCGCGAGCGCACGGGCCGCGGACAGGTCGTGGACAGCGCGATCTACGAGGCGGTGTTGGCGATGATGGAAAGCCTCGTCAGCGAATACGACGTTGCGGGCTACGTGCGCGAGCGCACCGGCGCGATCCTGCCCAACGTCGCGCCCTCGAACGTCTACGAGACGGCGGACGGCAAGTATCTGCTGATCGCGGCGAACCAGGACACGGTGTTCAGGCGCCTTGCCGCCGCGATGGGCCGGCCCGAGCTGGCCGAGGACGACCGCTATGCCACCCATTCGGCGCGCGGCGCGCATCAGGCGGAACTCGACGCGCTGATCAACGACTGGACGAAAACCGTGGAGCTGGAGCCGCTGGAGAAGCTTCTCGAGGAAAACGGCGTGCCCTGCGGGCTGATCTACAAGGCCGAGGACATGCTGCGCGATCCGCATTTCGAGGCGCGGCAGGCGATCGTCGAGGTCGAGCACCCCGATTTCGGCCCTATGAAGATGCAGAACGTGGCGCCGCGGCTTTCGGACACGCCGGGCGCGGTGCGCCACGTGGGCCCCGCGCTCGGGCAGCATACCGACGAGGTGCTGGGCGGCATTCTCGGCATCGACGAGGCGACCCGCGCCGCCTGGCGCGACCAGGGAATCATCTGAGGCGCGCATGGCGGACGGGCCCGACAGCCGCACGAGCTTCCTGCCTCTGGCCGAGGCGGCGGCGCGGCTCGGCGTCAGCCGGCTCAAGCTGCGCGAGGCGGCGGCCAAGGGCGTGATCCCCGCGCGGCGCGACAACCAGGGGCGGTTGCGGGTCGATCTGGACGCCGCGCCCGACGACCTTGCCGCCGCCGCGGCGGACCGGCCGGCGAAGCCCGGCGATCTGATGGAGGCGCTCTTCGACGAGATCGAGGAGCTTTCGGGCGAGCTCGAGGACTCGGCCGCGATGCGCGACCGGCTGGCCGCCCTGGTCGAGGCGCAGGACGCAGCGCTCTCCCGCGCGACCGCCGCGCTGGAGGCGGCGACGAGCGACCGCGACCGGCTGGCCGGCATCGCGGGCCGCGCGCTGGAGGCCGCCGAGGAGGCCGAAGTGCGCGCGGCGAAGCTTGGCGAGATGTCGGCCCGCTCGCTGGAGATGCTGGAGCGCGCGACCGGCGCGCTCGAATCGATGCAGGGCGAGATCGGGCGGCTCAAGGCCGACGCTGCCGACAAGGAGACCGCCATCGAGGGCCACGCACAACAGCTCGAGCGGCTCTTCACGCTCTCGGAGCAGGCACTGGACAAGGCCGCGGCGGCGCGGCGCGAGCCCACGCTGATCGCCCGCGTCTTCGGGCGCGGCGGCCGGGGCTAGGGACCAACGGGGACGGGAAGGACAACCATGACGACGACCGAAGACCTCATCCGAACCTACGAGTCGCGACTGGCCGAGATCGAGGCGCGTCTGGCCCGCGTGGAAGGTGCGCAGGCACCGGCGCCACGCGCGGCGCGCCGGCGCGGCACGGGCGATCTGCGGCTCGGCGTGGATGTGGGCGGCACCTTCACCGACCTGCTGCTGCTCGACGAGGGCAAGGGCCGCATCTTCACCGCCAAGGTGCCCTCGACGCCCAAGGACAGCTCGATCGGCGTGCTCAACGGCATCGAGAAGATCTGCCGCGAGGCCGGCATCCGCCCGTCCGAGATCGCCGAGGTGATGCACGGCACCACCGTGGCCACCAACACGGTGCTCACCGGCTCCGGCGCGCGGGTGGGGCTGGTGACGACCAAGGGCTACCGCGACACGCTGCAGATCGCGCGCAGCTATGTGCCCGGCGGTCTTGGCGGCTGGGTGATCTGGAACAAGTCGCTGCCGCTGGCGCGGCTCGAGGACACCATCGAGGCAGACGAGCGCATCGACGCCAAGGGCCACGTTCTGGTGCCGCTCGACGAGAAGAAGTTGCGCAAGGATCTCGAAAAGCTCGCCGAGACGGGCATCGAGGCGCTGACCGTCTCGCTCTTCAACGCCTATGTCTCGGACATCCACGAACGCCGGATCGCGGAGATCGCCGCGCAGATCATGCCGGGCATCCCGATCTCCACCTCTGCCGGCACCATGCCGGAAATGTATGAATACGAGCGGACCGAGACGACGGTGGTCAACTCCTACGTCCGGCCCGTCGTCGCCAACTACGTCTCGAACCTTCAGACCGAACTGAAGGACCAGATGGGCGACGTGATGCTGCAGATCCTGCGCTCGGACGGGGGCCTGTCCTCGGCGCAGGCGGCGATGGACCATCCCGTGAACCTGCTGATGTCCGGGCCTGCGGGCGGCGTCTCGGGCGCGAAGTGGATCGCCAAGAACGCAGGCTTCGATCACCTGCTGACCTTCGACATGGGCGGCACCTCGACCGACGTGGCGCTGATCGAGGGAGGCGAGGCGCGCACCCGTCGCGAGACGCGGGTGGGCGACGTGACGGTGCGCGCGCCCTCGATCGACGTGCGCACGGTGGGCGCGGGCGGCGGCTCGATCGCCTATACGCCGGAACTGACCAAGGCGCTGCGCGTGGGTCCGCAGTCGGCCGGCGCCGATCCGGGCCCCGCCGCCTACAAGAAGGGCGGCGAGGAGCCCACGGTGACGGACGCCAACGTCGTGCTGGGCTACCTGCCCGCCGACGCCAAGCTTGGCGGCGACATGGACATCAGCCGCGACCTCGCCGCGAAAGCGGTCCAGAAGGTCGCCGACGCCCTCGACAAGACGGTGGAAGAGGCCGCCGAGGGCATCATCGCCATCGTGAACGAGAACATGGTGGGCGCGCTGCGCCTGGTTTCGGTCGAGCAGGGCTATGACCCGCGCGACTTCGCGCTGATCGGCTTCGGCGGCGCGGGGCCGCTGCATGCCAACGCGCTGGCACGCCTGATCGGCGCCTGGCCCGCCATCGTGCCCCCCGGGCCGGGCGTGCTCTGCGCCTATGGCGACGCGACGACGCGGCTGAGGAACGAGGCGAGCCAGACCTTCGTGAAGAACACCTCCGCCACCTCCGACCGCGAGGTGGGCAAGATGCTGGAGGAGCTGGCCGACCGCGCCGCGCAAGACCTCGAGGACGAGGGCGTGACGCGGTCCGAGCAGGAGACGATCTATCAGATCGACATCCGTTATGCCGGCCAGGGCATGAAGCTGACCCTCGACGTCACACCGGAAGACTTCCAGCGCGAGGGGCTGGCCGGCGTCGAGCACCGCTTCGATCGCGAGCACGAACAGCTCTTCACCTTCGCGCTCGACGCCGAGCACGAGCTGGTGGGCCTGCGCGCCGTGGTGCAGGGCGCCGAGAAGCCCTTCATCGGCCGCGACTACGGCACCGCCGGGCCGGACGCCTCGGGCGCCGTGGTGCACGAGACGAAGGTCTACGAGGGCGGCCAGTGGCACGCCACGAAGATCTACGACCGCGCGAAGCTGAAGGCCGGCAACCGCATCCCCGGCCCCGCCATCGTGACCGAGATGGATTCGACCTCGCTGATCCTGCCCGGCCACGTCGGCGTCATCGACAAGGTCGGCAACATCCTGATCTGGCCCGAGGACCACGAGAAGGCCCGCTGAGGGGGAGAGAAGACATGCCCGCAAAGATCATCCAGACGAACGACACCCCCTTTCACCGGGTCCCGGTCGATCCCATCACGCTCGACATCGTGGAGAACGCGCTGCGCAACGCGCGGACGGAGATGGACGCGGTGCTCTTCCGCACCGCCATGTCGCCCGGCATCCGCGAACAGCACGACGCCTACCCGATGATCGCCAACGAGGAAGGCAAGATGGTCGTCGGCCAGTTCGGCAGCTTCCTCTACGGCTTCATGCAGGGCTACGAGGGGACCATCGAAGAGGGCGACATCTTCATTACCAACGACCCCTATTCCTGCGACGGGGCGGTGAGCCACCTCAACGACTGGCTGCTGATGATGCCGATCTTCCACGACGGGCGGCTCGTGAGCTGGGCGGCGATGTTCGGCCACATGACCGACGTGGGCGGCAAGGTGCCCGGCTCGCTGCCGACCGACGCCAAGATGATCTACGAGGAGGGGCTGATCATTCCGCCCTCGAAGATCTTCAGGAAGGGTGAGCTCAACGACGAGCTTCTGGCGCTGATGCTCGCCAACACCCGGATGCCGGAGTGGAACAAGTCCGACTTCTACGCGATCCTCGCCTCGCTCCGGCTGGCCGAGCGGCGGGTGCGCGAGAACATCCAGCGCTTCGGGGTGGATACCTACATCTCGGCGATGCAGGACATGCTCGATCGCAACAAGCTGGCGATGGGCGCGATCATCAAGATGTTCATCCCCGAGGGCGACCACAAGGCCTATTTCGAGGACTGGATCGACGACGACGGGCAGGGCAACGGTCCCTTCAAGATCGCCTGCTCGCTCTGGCGCGAGGGGGACGTGGCGATCTTCGATTTCACGGGATCGGATCCGCAGTCGCTGTCGTCGATCAACTTCCTGCTCAACGAAGAGATGTTCAAGATGTTCTTCGGGGCATTCACGATCAACCTCTTCGACCCGCAGATCCTGTTCAACGACGGCTTCTACGACCTCGTCGACGTGCGTATCCCGCCGGGCTGCATCCTGAAGCCAAAGAAGCCCGCGGCGCTGTCGTGCCGGACCCACATGCTGGGCCGGATCTTCGACCTGATGGGCGGGCTGCTGGGACAGGGGGCGCCCGACGCGCTCAACGCCGCAGGCTTCTCGGATTCGCCGCACTTCATGTATTCCGGCTTCGACCGGAACGGCGAGTGGTTTCAGCTCTTCCAGATCGGCTTCGGCGGCGTTCCGGGCCGGCCTGTGGGCGACGGGCCGGACGGGCATTCGCTCTGGCCCGCCTTCACCAACGTGCCCAACGAGTTTCTCGAGGCCTACTTCCCGCTGCGCATCCGCACCTATGCCACGATCCCGGATTCGGGGGGCGCGGGTCTGCACCGCGGCGGCAACGGCATCACCATCGCCTACGAGATGCTGGAGGCGGGCGAGATCTCGATCCACGACGACCGCTGGCTCACCTATCCCTGGGGCGTGAACGGCGGCGAGCCGGGGATGCGCTCGACCAAGACGCTGGAGCGGACGGACGGCACGAAGGAGAACATCCCCTCCAAGTGCGACCGCATCAAGGTGGAGCCGGGCGACATCCTGCACTTCAACACCTGGGGCGGCGGCGGCTGGGGCGATCCGCTCCAGCGCCCGGCGGAAAAGGTCTGGGACGACGTGCAGCGCGGGCTGGTGACGGTCGAGGGGGCGCGGCGCTACGGCGTCGTCATCCACAAGAACAAGGTGGACGAGAAGGAGACCGAGAAGCTGCGCGCCGAGATGGCCCGCAAGCGCGGCGACACCAAGCTCTTCGACCGCGGGTTCGAGAACCTGCACGAACTCAAGGCACGCGCGAAGGCCGAAACCGGCTTCGAGCCGCCGAAGGACCCGGAATTCTTCGCGATGAAGCAGGCCGCTGAATGACCGAGAGCCTCGACGAGAACTACGCCCGCGCGGGCTATCACGCGCGGCAGGAGTGGGGGAGCCGCCCTGCCCTGTTGCTGGTGGACTTCGCGCGCGCCTACTTCGAGCCCGACAGCCCACTCTATGGCGGCGAGGGCTGCGTGACCGCACGCGACCACGCCGCGCGGCTGCTGGACACCGCCCGCCAGACCGGGACGCCGGTGATCTTCACCGAGGTCCGCTACATCAAGGGCGGCGCCGACGGCGGCGTGTTCTTCAAGAAGGCGCCGCCGCTCAAGGTCATGGAGTGGGGCAGCCCGCTGGGCGACCTGGTCGAGGGGCTGGAGCGGCGCCCCGAAGAAATCATGGTGACCAAGCAGTATCCCAGCGCCTTCTTCGGCACCTCGCTGGCCGCCACGCTGACCTCGATGGGCGTGGACACCGTGCTGCTCACGGGGCTCACCACCTCGGGCTGCATCCGCGCCACCTGTGTCGATGCCATGAGCCACGGATTCGTCACGCTGGTCGTGTCGGACGCCGTGGGCGACCGCGCCGAGGGGCCGCATGAGGCCAACCTCTTCGACATGAGCGCGAAATACGCCGACCTCGTGACCACAAGCGAGGCGGTCGACTACCTCCAGACCATCCAAAGGGAGCAATGAAGATGAGACCCCTTCTGACCTCGGCGGCGCTGGCCGCCCTAGCGGTGCCCGCCGCGGCGGACATGGACGCCGCACGCGCACTGATCGAACAATACAGCCAACTGCCGACCTTCGAGGCGCCGGGAGAGCCCTTCGACGCGCAGGCCTGCATGGCCGACAAGAAGATGTTCGTGATCCCGCTGACGAATGCCAACCCCTTCAACGTCGCCATCGGCGAGGGCATGGCGCAGGCGGCCGAGATGGTGGGCTTCGAGCTGCGCAACTGGGAGACGCAGCTCGACCCGACCCAGTGGGTGCAGGGAATCAACACCGCGATGGCCGAAGGCTTCGACCTGATCGACTTCCAGGGCGGGCTGCCGCCGGAGCTCGTCGCGCCGCAGATCGCCGAGGCGCGCGAGGCCGGGCTGAAGGTGACGGCGACCCACAACTGGGACGCCACCACCCAGGAGGTGCCGGACTTCATGGACGGCGCCGCGAACACCGACTACGTCATGTTCGGCGAGATCATCGCAGCCTGGGCGATGGTGCAGACCGACGGCAACGTGAACGCATTGGTCCTGGGCCCTGACGAGATCACGCCCACGGCGCCGATCCGCGACGCGATCCTCGGCTATCTCGAGGACAACTGCCCCGACTGCACCGCGCGCTACATCAACGTCCCCTTCAACGACTGGGCCACCAAGGGCCAGTCCGAGGTGCAGAACGCGCTGCTCGCCGATCCCTCGATCAACTATGTCCTGCCGGTCTACGACTCGATGGCGCAGTTCATCGCGCCCGCCATCCAGATCGCCGGCTCGGACGCCAAGATCGTCAGCTACAACGGCACGCCCTTCGTGCTCGACATGATGCGCGAGGGCGACATCGTCGAGATGGTGGCGGGCGAGAGCCTGGGCTGGGTCGGCATGGCCGGCGTGGACGCCAACATGCGGCTGCTCTGCGGGTTGCCGCCGGTCGATACGCTGAACACCCCCGCCTACATCTTCACCGACGAGAACGTGGAGACCGCGGGCGTGCCGGCCACCTACGACGACGGCTACGGCGACAGCCACATCCCCGGCTTCCGCAAGCTCTGGGGCCTCGAGTGACCGACGCGCCGGCGCTCTCCGTCACGAACCTGTCCAAGAGGTTCGGGGGCGCGCTGGCGCTCGACCACGTCGCGCTGGAGGTCCGGCGCGGCGAGGTGCACGGGCTGCTGGGCTCCAACGGCTCGGGCAAGTCCACGCTGATCAAGATCCTCGCCGGGTTCCACGACCCCGAACCCGGCGGGGAGGTGCGGCTCTACGGGCGGAAGGTGCCGCTGCCGGTGCCGGGCGCACGGGTGCGGGAGATGGGCCTCGCCTTCGTGCACCAGCACCTCGGGCTGATCCCCTCGCTCACCGTGATGGAAAACCTCGCGCTGGGCGATCTGGCCACCACTCACAACTGGGGGATCAGCTGGCGCGCGGAAGAGGCCCGCGCGGCAGAGGTCTTCGCCCGCTACGACCTCGCGCTGGACCCCCGGCGCGAGGTCTTCACCCTCTCGCCTGTCGAGCAGGCGCTGCTGGCCATCGTGCGGGCTGTCGAGGATCTGCGCACAGCCTCCAAGGAGCCCGGCGTGCTGGTCCTCGACGAGCCCACGCCGTTCCTGCCGCGCGCGGGCGTCGAACAGCTTTTCCGCCTCGTTCGCGCGGCCAAGGACGAGGGCGCGAGCGTCATCTTCGTCAGCCACGACGTGGACGAGGTGCGCGAGATCACCGACCGCGCCACCATCCTGCGCGACGGCAAGCTGATCGACACGGTGGTGACGGCGGACACCTCGCACGACGCCTTCGTCGAGCGCATCATCGGCCGCGCGATGACCGCCTACGGCGGCGCGGGCAAGGCCCGGCCCAATGCCGAACCGCTGGCAGAGGTGGTGGAGCTGACCGGCCCCGGCCTTGGCCCCGTCTCGCTGGAGGTGGCGGAGGGCGAGATCCTGGGCCTCACCGGTCTGATCGGCGCGGGCTACGACGCCGTACCTGCGCTGCTTTACGGGGCGCGCAACGCCACCGGCGGACGGCTGCGGCTGGCGGGGCAGTCCATCCGCCTCGACACGATGGAGCCGCCCGAGGCGCTGGCGCGCGGCATCGTCTACCTGCCTGCCGACCGCATGGGCGCGGCGGGCGTGGGCTCTCTGCCGGTATCCGACAACATCGGCCTGCCGGTGCTGGAGCGGCTGCGCCGCGCCGCCGGCCTCTTCGACCGCGACATCCGCCAGCACGCCGGCAGCCTTGGCGCGCGCGCGGGCGTGAAGCCCAATGCGCCCGAACTGCCTCTGTCGGCGCTCTCGGGGGGCAACGCGCAGAAGGCGCTGCTGGCGAAATGGCTGCAGGTCGAGCCGCGGCTGATGCTGCTCGACGAGCCGACGCAGGGCGTCGACGTCGGCGCGCGGCAGGACATCTGGGATGCGCTCGACGGTGCGGCCGAGGGTGGCGCGGCGATCCTGATCGGCTCGACCGACTACGAACAGCTCGCCCAGCTCTGCCACCGGGTGCTGGTCTTCGCGCGCGGCCGGATCGTCGAGGAACTGACGGGCGAGCGGCTGGACAAGGACGCGATCGCCGAGGCCTGCTTCCGCTCCACCACGCTGACCGCCGCGGCGGAATGACGGACACGAGGGACATGACCGACAATCGCATCGAGGTCTACGAAGAGCGCATCGCCGCGCTGGAGGAAAAGCTGCGCGCCTTCGAGGGCCGCCTCGCGCCTCCGCCCTCGCGCCGGCCCGGAACGGAGTGGGCCGAACGCTTCGGCCTGCTCGCGGCATGGATCCTGCTGATCCTGATCCTGGGCAGTTTCCGTCCCGACCAGATGTTCTCCTGGAACAGCTACGCCGCGATGTTCGGCTCCAACGCGATGATCGTGGTCCTCACGCTCGGGCTGATCATCCCGCTGACGACGGGCGATTTCGACCTATCGGTCGCCTCCACCATGGCGCTGTCGTCGATGATGGTCGCGGTGCTCAACGTGCGCATGGACTGGAGCATCGAGGGCGCGATCTTCATGGCGCTCGCGGCCGGCGTGGCGGTGGGCGCGATCAACGCGCTCTTCATCCTTTGGTTCAGGATCCATTCCCTGATCGTCACCCTGGGCACGGGCTATTTCATAAACGGCGTGGTGCTGTGGATCTCCAGCTCGGCTGTCATCTCGGGCGTGTCGATGGACCTCGTCCGCGTGGTGATCATGACGCGCTTTCTCGGCATCCCGCTCGCCTTCTGGTATGCGGTCCTCCTGACGGCCGCGCTGTGGTACGTGTTCCAGCACACCGCGCTGGGCCGACGGCTGCTCTTCGTGGGCCGCGGGCGCGAGGTGGCGCGGCTGTCCGGCGTCAACGTCAACCGCGCGCGGGCGGGCGCGCTCATCGCCTCGAGCACCATCGCGGCGCTCGCCGGCGTCCTCTACACCGGCATGCGCGGCTCGTCCGACCCGTCCTCGGCGCTCGCCTTCCTGCTGCCGGCCTTCGCGGCGGCCTTCCTGGGCTCCACCACGCTCTACCCCGGCCGCTTCAACGCGCCGGGCGCCTTCGTCGCGGTCTATTTCCTGTCCACAGGCATCATGGGGCTGAACTTCCTCGGCGTGCCGAGCTTCGTGCAGAACCTGTTCTATGGCGGCGGCCTCGTGATCGCGGTCTCGATCAGCCAGCTCATCCGCAAGCGCCGCCCGATGGACTGACCCGCCGCTCAGGCGGCGGGAACTTGCCGAATTGTTTGCCGTCGCGCGCCCGCGGCCCCATCCTCCTGTCAGCCACAAGACCAGGAGGACACATGGCTTTGAGAACCCGCCTCGCCACGATGACTGTCGCGGCCTTCGCCGCCGTCGCCGTTCCGCTCGCGGCCGGGGCACAGGAGAATGCGCCGCTCGAACGGCCGTTCTCGGAGGAAAAGATCGCGGCCTTCGTCGGCGCGGCGCTCGACGTCGTGCAACTGCGCGACAGCTATTCGCAGCGCATCCAGCAGGCCGAGAGCGACGCCGAACGCGAGCGCCTCGTGCAGGAAGGCAACGCCGAGATCCGCAGCGCCGTCGAATCGGCGGAAGGGATTTCGCTCGCGGAATACAGCCAGATCGGGCGCGCGGCCTCGGAAGACGAGGAGCTCAACGCGCGCATCGTCGCGCGGATCGAGGAGCAGATGCCGCAGTGACGCGGCAAGCCCGGGCGGGGCCGGATGCGCCCCGCCCGCAGATGGCCTGACGGGCCCGACGCCTAGCGGTCCATCAGATATTCCGCCACGGCCTGATAGGCGGGCAGCGATGTCGGGTCGATGTATCCGTTCTTGGCCTGCGGAAACGACGCGAAGCGCACGAGCACCATTTCGGCCGCGGGATCGACATAGATCGTCTGGCCGTGCACGCCGCGCGCCGCGAAGGCACCATGGGCGTTGTGGAACACCCACCACTGGCTCGTGTAACTGCCGCCGGGGATCGTGGGAAAGCCCGCGAACTTCGCAGGATCGCCGCCGGCGCGGATCTTCTCGACCACCTCCGCCGGAAAGAGCCTTTGGCCGAAGATCTCGCCCCCGTTCAGCATCAGAAGCCCCAGCCGCCCCAGATCGCGCAGGCCCGCGCTGATCCCACCGCCGGCGAAGGGCACGCCCTTGCCGTCCACGGTCTGATAGGCGTCCTGCTCGGCCCCCATCGGCCGCCAGAGCCGCTCCGAGGCCATCTCGGTCACCGCCGTGCCGGTGGTGCGGCTGATGATCCAGCCCAGCATGTCCGAATTGATCGTCTTGTAGTGAAAGGCCTCGCCGTGCGCGCCCTCGGGCTCGACCTGCTGGAGATACTCCCAGTAGCCGTCCGGCCCGTCGTAATCCTCGGGTTTCGGCAGGGGGCTGGCAGCGGCCGAATAGAGCCAGATATCGGCGTTGGGATCAGCGTAGTCCTCGGAGTATTTCACGCCTGTCGTCATGTCCATCACCTGCCGGACGGTGGCGGTGGCGAAGGCGCTGTCCCCGATCTCCGGTATGATGTCGCGCACGAGCGCCGTGTCGTCGAGCGCGCCCTCGACCACGAGGATCTCCGCCAGAAGCCCCGTCACCGACTTGGTCATCGACATGGCGGCGTGCTGGCCGTCCTCCTCGAGGCACCCGAAATACCGCTCGTAGACCACCTTGCCCTCGTGCAGGATCAGCATCCCGTCGGTGTAGTTGGCGTAAAGCGACTCCTCCCAGGTCATCTCCTCTTCGTCATCCATCGGCGTGAAGGTCAGCGCGTCGATCTCCGCGCGCATGTCGGCGAAGACATGCGGCGCGACATAATCGAGCGGTTTCGGCGCGCCGAGGCCGCGGCTGATCCGCTCGGTGGGCAGGAACTCGCGCAGGTGGCAGACAGACCAGCGCAGCTTGGGAAAGCTGAAGTAGTTGGAATCGGGCTGCGTGATCAGCCTGTCTGGCGGCGGCGGAAAGCCCTGCATCCAGCCCATGACACGCGGATCGGAGTCCTGCGCCGTGAGCGGCGCGGACTGTGCGGAGAGCGAGCCCGTTCCCGCCAGAACCACGGCGAGCGCCAGGGCGAAGCTAGAAATTGACGACGACATTGATGAAACCTCCGGTCCAGTTCGGCACCCCGCCGGCGAAGGCGCCGGCGATCCCCTCGCCCGGCACAGAGACGCTGAAACCGGCGGTGAGAAACGTGGTGCGGTTGATGATGCGATCGTCCGAGAGATGCGGTCGGTCACGCCGCTGACCGCGTTCGCGGTGCCGCCGACAGTCTCCACCCGCGTGGCCTGTCCGGCCGTGCGCCTGCCCGTCCGAATTGGTGAAGACCTTCGAGGACCTGGACCCGTTGGCCCGGGCGCTCGCCGCGCCCTCGCAACAGACCGGATCGAACCGGCCGAGCCGGGGAGCGCCGCGCGCCGTCGATTCGTCATGCCAAGCATCCTGCGAAGAGCCCCGGACCATCCTTTCGTTGACGAGACTATCCGGAACTCGCTCAAATGAGGTGGCATTGTCGCCCATTCTGGGCGGTCTGATCCGGAGGGCACATGACGCGCAGCACCTCCTCCGACGCCGACCCGGTGCGCGCGCGGTTCGGGCGGATCTGGCCCGCGCATCTGGCCGGCTTCACCCGTCTGCTCGTGCGTCTGCGCGCGCATTTCGACGGCGACCTCGACCTTGCGCTCGTTCTGGCGGTCGTGGGCGAGCGCACGCGGCCCGACAGCTGGCAGGCCCGGCTTGAAAGCCCCGACAGGCTCTCCGTCGGGCATGTCGCGCGGGGGCGGCAACGCCCGATCAACACCGAGTCCATCGCCGATTACTCGGGCATCCCGCGCGAGACGGTGCGGCGCAAGCTGCTTGCGCTCCGCGCCCGCGGCTGGATCGATCGCGACCAGCGCGGCTACTGGTATGTCACGGGCCGCGCGGCCGGCGACCTGGAAGAGGCGACGGCGGACTCGCTCGACTATCTCAGGACCATCCTCGACGCGGCGCGGGGCGCCGAATAGGGCCCTGCCCGGCCCTGCGATCTGCCGGGCGGCCGGCGCCTTGGCCCTCAGGCTCCTGTGGCGCCGGGCCCCTGCCTGCGCGCGTCACCTTGCCTTCGGCGCGTGCCGGGCTCACCTCATGGCAGAAGACGAATGGACAGGAGAACGGAATGGCCAGGACTTTGCTCATCACGGGCGCCTCTTCGGGCATCGGCGCGGCGACCGCGCGGGCCGCGGCCGCCGAGGGGTGGAACGTCGCCCTGCTGGCGCGCTCGCAGGACAAGCTCGCGGCGCTGGCCGAAGAGCTTGGCGAGGCCGCCCTGCCCCTGACCGCGGATGTCGCCGACTTCGGCACGCTTGAGACGGCCGTCGCCCGCACCGTGGATCGCTTCGGCGGCCTGCACGCGGCCTTCGCCAATGCCGGCCTCGGCGTGGACCGGCCGGGGACCGAGGGGGGCGATCCCGAGGAATGGCGCCGGGTCGTGGACACCAACGTGATGGGCGTGCTGCACACCGCGAAGGCCGCCCTTCCCGAGCTGCGCAAGACCAGGGGGCATCTGCTTCTGACCGGCTCCGCCGCGGGGCGGCGGCATGTGAAGGGCTCGGTCTACTCGGCGACCAAGTGGTTCGTGCACGGCTACGGCGGCAACATGTCCGAGGAGATGCGCGAATGGGGCGGGCGCTGCACGGTGATCTCGCCGGGCATGGTGGACACGCCCTTCTTCGACGAGGCGAAGCCCGACAAGCTTCAGCCCGAGGACGTGGCGGGCGCGGTGATGTTCGCGCTCAATCAGGATCAGCGCGCCGAGGTGCGCGAGGTCTTCATCATGCCGACGTACTGATGTCCGGCTAGCTGCACTTCGAGAAGCCGCAGGCGGTGCAGGTCATGCAGCCCTCGATCATGGCCATGGCGTATTGCCCGCAGGCGGGGCAGGCAGGGCCGCGGGGGCGTTCGTCGAGGCCCACGACCTGCGCCGTGGGGTCGGACTTCAGGCCCTTGCCCTCGCCCTCGAGGAAGCCGATGGCGATCATGTGCCGCTCGATCACGCCGCCGATCGCGGCGAGGATGGAGGGGATGTATTTCCCGTTCTGCCAGGCGCCTCCGCGCGGATCGAAGACGGCCTTGAGTTCCTCGACCACGAAGGAGACGTCCCCGCCGCGGCGGAAGACGGCCGAGATCATGCGGGTGAGCGCGACGGTCCAGGCGAAATGCTCCATGTTCTTGGAGTTGATGAAGACCTCGAAGGGGCGGCGGCGGCCGCCCACGACGATGTCGTTGATGGTGAGGTAAATGGCGTGCTCGCTGTCGGGCCACTTGAGCTTGTAGGTCGCCCCTTCGAGCGCTTGCGGCCGGTCGAGCGGCTCGGACATGTAGATGACGTCGCCATGCGGCGCCTGCGGCTCGGCGTCGGTGTGGGCGACGACGGTGGGGGCGTCCTCTTCCCCGGCCGTC
Source organism: Rhodosalinus halophilus (assembly GCF_003298775.1). Lineage (GTDB taxonomy): Bacteria > Pseudomonadota > Alphaproteobacteria > Rhodobacterales > Rhodobacteraceae > Rhodosalinus > Rhodosalinus halophilus. The sequence goes on from NZ_QNTQ01000011.1 coordinate 65,796, forward strand.
AGATGGCCGACCGATACGTCCAAGGCCGCTGCCAGGGCCGCGATTGTATCGAGCCTTGGGCTTTTCGATTTGCCCTTCAGGATATCATAGACCGCCGTGGCGTTCAGACCGGCCGCCTCCGCAAGCCGCTTGGAGTTCGTGCCCTTGGCTTTCATGGCAGCTTCAAGCCGCTCCGGTAAGCTCAGGCTCTTCTCCTCCGCCACGCTCAGCACGCTCCCCGTCACATCGTTCGGGCGGTAGGTCGTGCAGCCCTTGCAGCCGGTCTCGTAGGCCTGCAGGTAGACCTCCTTGAAGTCCTCGAAGGCGATGTCGGCGGGCACGTTGATCGTCTTGGAGATGGACGAATCCACCCATTTCTGCGCCGCCGCCTGCATCTTCACGTGCTCCTCGGGCGCGAGCGTTTGGGCGTTCACGAAATGCTCGGGCAGCTCCGCGTCCTCTCCGAACTTCTCGCGGTAGAGCTGGACGGCATAGTCCACCACCTCCTCCTCGGTGCGCGAGCCGTCCTTCTGCAGCACCTTGCGGGTGTAGGCATAGGCGAAGACCGGCTCGATCCCCGAGCTGACGTTCCCGGCGTAAAGCGAGATCGTCCCCGTCGGCGCGATGGAGGTCAGGAGCGCGTTGCGGATGCCGTGGGCGGCCACGGCCGCGCGCACGTCGGCGTCCATCGCCTGCATCGTGCCGGAGGCGAGGAAGGCGTCGGCCTCGAACAGGGGGAACGGCCCCTTCTCCTTCGCGAGCTCCACGGAGGCGAGGTAGGCCGCCCTCTGCACGCGGTGGAGCCAATCCTCCGTCTGCGCCGCCGCTTTGTCGGAGCCGTAGCGCAGCCCCAGCATCAGCAGCGCATCGGCGAGCCCCGTGACGCCGAGGCCGATCCGGCGCTTGGCCTGCGCCTCGGCGCGCTGCTCGGGCAGCGGGAAGTTCGAGGCGTCCACCACGTTGTCCATCATGCGCACGGCGGTGGCGACGAGCTCTTCGAGCTCCGCCTGGTCCAGATGCGCCTGCGCCGTGAAGGGATCGCGCACGAGGCGGGCGAGGTTGACCGACCCCAGCAGGCAGGCGCCGTAGGGCGGCAGGGGCTGCTCGCCGCAGGGGTTGGTGGCCGCGATCTCCTCCGCGTAGGCGAGATTGTTCATCGCGTTGATGCGGTCGATGAAGATCACCCCCGGCTCGGCGTAGTCGTAGGTCGCGCGCATGATCCGGTTCCAGAGGTCGCGCGCCTCGACCGTGTGATAGACCTTGCCGCCGAAGGTCAGCTCCCACGGGCCGTCGGCCTTCACCGCCTCCATGAAGGCGTCGGTCACCAGCACCGAGACGTTGAAGTTCCTGAGCCGCGCGGGGTCGGACTTGGCCGCGATGAAATCCTCGATGTCGGGGTGGTCGCAGCGCAGCGTCGCCATCATCGCGCCGCGGCGGCTGCCCGCCGACATGATGGTGCGGCACATCGCGTCCCAGACGTCCATGAAGCTGAGCGGGCCGGAGGCGTCGGCCGCCACCCCGTCGACCGGCGCGCCCCTCGGCCGGATGGTGGAGAAGTCGTAGCCGATCCCCCCGCCCTGCTGCATCGTCAGTGCCGCTTCCTTCAGATTGTCGAAGATGCCGCCCATGCTGTCGGGGATCGTGCCCATGACGAAGCAGTTGAAGAGCGTGACCTTCCGCGCCGTCCCCGCCCCGGCGAGGATGCGGCCGGCGGGGAGAAAGCGGAAATCCTCCAGCGCAGCGTAGAAGCGCTCCTCCCAGCGGTCCGACTCGGCCTCCACCCCGGCGAGGGCCCGGGCGACGCGACGCCAGCTGTCCTCCACCGTGCGGTCGATGGGGGTGCCGTCGGCCTGCTTGAAGCGGTACTTCATGTCCCAGATGGACTCGGCGATGGGGGCGGCGAAGCGGCTCATCTTTGCATTTGCCTCGAATTTGGATGGAGCATGGAGGCGGGACTTGAACCCGCATCTACCCCGCCATACCCTTCCTAAGCCGGATGGGGTGATCGTACTCGGGGCGCTCTTCCGCTTGAGCTACTCCATGTGCGTGGGGAAGGCTGTGGGAGCAGCCTTCCCGCCCATGACCACCTTGTGGCGATCACTTACTCAGATAGTATAGCGTCAAGACTTGGGGGAGTCATGGGTTGGCGCACATAAACCTTGTGAAACTCAGCGCCGGGACCGACAGCGTCGAGGAGCTGACGGCCTGGCAGGCGAGCCGGCGCGCGCAAGGGGCGGACGGTCTGCCGCGGCACGTCACGCGGATGTGGCCCAAGCGCGAGGCTGAGATCCTCGCGGGCGGGTCGATCTACTGGGTCATCAAGGGGCTGATCCAGTGCCGGCAGCGCATCCTCCGCCTCGACCCGGTGCAAGGGTCGGACGGCATCCGCCGCTGTGCGCTGGTGCTGGAGCCGGAGCTGGTGCGCACGCGCCCCGCGCCCCGCCGCGCCTTCCAGGGGTGGCGCTACCTCGCCCCCGCCGACAGCCCCGCCGACCTGCCAGCCGGCCGCGCCGAGGAAGAGGCGCTGCCGCCGGGCATGAGCGCCGCGCTGGCCGAGATCGGGGTGATCTGAGCGCCGCTCGTCCAGCCTCGCAGCTGTCCTCGCTTGCCGGGCGCTGCGCGCGATGACGCCCGTCAGGGCGGAAGAGCACTCACCCCACGCCGAGCGTGTCCAGAAGCCCCGCCATCGCGCGGTCGTCCGCCGGCTCCAGCGGGGCGTTGCGCGCGCGGTAGAGCGTCGCTTCGCTCTTCAGCACCAGCCCGTCGGCGAGCACCTTCAGGTGGTTGGCGCGCAGCGTCTCGCCGGTCGAGGTGATGTCGGCGATCGCCTCGGCGGTGAGGTTGCGGACCGTGCCCTCGGTCGCGCCCTGGCTGTCGACGAGGCGGTAGTCCGCGACGCCGTGCTCGCGCAGGAACTCGCGCACGAGGCGGTGATACTTCGTGGCGATCCGCAGCCGGTGGCCATGCGCGGCGCGGAAATCCGCCGCGACCATGTCGAGATCGTCGAGGGTCTCCACGTCCACCCAGGCGTCGGGCACGGCGATCACGAGGTCGGCCTGCCCGAAGCCGAGCCCGGCGAGCGGCTCGACCCGGCTCTCCCAGCGCGCGAGGGTCTCGCGCACGAGATCGGTCCCGGTGACGCCGAGATGCACGCGCCCCGCGGCCAGTTCGCGCGGGATCTCGCCCGCCGAGAGGAGCACGAGGTCCACGCCCTCGGCCCCCTCGACGGCGCCGGAGTATTCGCGCTCCGCCCCGGTGCGGGTGAGCGTCACGCCGCGGGCGGCGAACCACTCGGCGCATTGCTCCATCATCCGGCCCTTGGAGGGCACCGCGAGCTTCAGCGTCATGCCGCCCCCCCGAGCGCCAGCGTCAGGCCGGGGCGGATCACGCCGCCCACGGCGGGGATCTCCGCCCCCTGCCCCAGTTGCCGCGTCAGCGCGTCGTAGCGCCCGCCGGAGGCGACGGGCGGCAGGTCGCGCCCCTCGGCGTAGAAGCCGAAGACGAAGCCGTCGTAGTATTCCATCGAGGTGCGGCCGTAGCTCGCCTCGAAGTCCAGCCGCGCCACGTCGACCCCGCGGCGCGCGAGCGCCTCGAGCCGCGCCGCGAGGCGCTCCACCGCCGGCGCGATCGCCGGCAGGTCGCGAGCGATCGCGCGCAGCCTCTCCTCGGCCGCGGGACAGGCGTCGCGCACCGCGAGCACGGCGTCGAGCCCCTCGACCTCTTCGGGCGCGAGCGGCGGCGCGGCCGCGTCCTCCTTCAGCGCGGCAATGCGCGCGAGGATCTCCTCCTCCGAGCGCAGGCCGATCATCGGGCCGGCATGCGCCATCGGGTCGGGGTCGTTGAGCAGGGCGAGCCGGGCGGGCGGCACCGGCGCGCGGCCGGCGAACCGCTCGATCAGCTGGCGGAAGCGCCGCGGACGCCAGATGTGGCGCAGGAGCGCGGCCTTGCGCCGCTCGGTCGTCTTCAGCCCCTGCACGGCCGCGGTCAGGATGCCGATGTCGCCGGTCGCGGCGCGCAGCGAAAGCGGCGCCAGCGCCTCGGAGAAGAGGGCGAAGACCTCCGCCTCCGCCCCCGCCGGATCGGCGCGGTCGAAGACCTCGTAGCCCACCTGGATGTATTCGCTGGCGCGCTCGGGGTCGTCCTCCTGCCGGCGAAAGACCTCGCCGGCGTAGGTGTAGCGCGCGGGCTCCGCGCCCTCGGCCATATGCATCTGCACCACCGGCACGGTGAAGTCCGGGCGCAGCATCTGCTCGCCGCGGAGGGGATCGTGCGTGGTGTAGACGCGGGCGCGGATATCCTCCCCGTAAAGGTCCAGCAGCGTGTCGGCGGGCTGCAGGATGCCGCAATCGACGCCTCGTGCGCCCGCCGCCTCGAAGCGCGCCACGAGGCGGGCGGCCTCGGCGCGGGTCTCGGCGCGCGGCGGTCTCATTCGGCGGGGCCGAGGCCGTGCGCGGAGAGCATCTCGCGGACCTTCGCCACCAGGTCGCCGCGCGGCACCTCGACCTGGCTCGGGCGTTCCTTCCACTCCTCGAGCGTGGCGCTTTCGGCGATCTGGGCGCCGAGGATCAGGTCCTTGAGCTGGACGACGCCGCGCGCGCGCTCGTCCTCGCCCTCGATGACGGCGACCGGCGCGCCGCGGCGGTCGGCGTATTTCATCTGGTTGCCGAAGTTCTTCGGATTGCCGAGATAGACCTCCGCGCGGACGCCGGCGGCGCGCAGCTCCGACGCCATGCTCAGGTAGTCGGCCATCCGGTCGCGGTCCATCACGGTGACGACGACCGGACCGGCGGCCGCACCCTGTCCGATCCGGCCCTTATCGCGCAGCGCGGCGAGCAGGCGGTCCACCCCGATCGAGACGCCGGTGGCCGGCACCGCCTGCCCGGTGAAGCGTTTCACCAGGTCGTCGTAGCGCCCGCCCCCCGCGACCGAGCCGAACTGCCGCTTGCGGCCCTTGTCGTCGAGGATCTCGAAGGTCAGCTCGGCCTCGTAGACCGGGCCGGTGTAGTAGCCGAGGCCGCGCACGACGGAGGGGTCGATCACGATGCGGTCGGGGCCGTAGCCCTGCGCCTCGAGAAGCTCCGCGATCTGGTGCAACTCGTCGACGCCCTCGGCGCCGACGGCGCTTTCGCCCACCGCCGCGGCGAGATTGGCGAGCGTCGCCTCCGCCGTCTCGCCCCGCGAGGTGAGGAAGGCGACCACGGGATCGGCCTGCTCGGGGCTGAGCCCGACGCCGTCGATGTAGGCCCCCGAGGCGTCCAGCCGGCCCTTGCCCAGGAGCTCGCGCACCCCGGCCTCGCCCACCTTGTCGAACTTGTCGATGGTGCGCAGGACGGCCGCCCGCTGCTCCTCGTCGGCGAGCCCCATGACCTCCAGCACGCCGTTCAGCACCTTCCGGTTGTTCACCCGCACCACGTAGTCCCCGCGCGGAATGCCCACGGCCTCCAGCGTGTCGGCGAGCATGGCGCAAATCTCGGCGTCGGCGGCCACGCTGCCCGCCCCAACGGTGTCGGCGTCGCACTGGTAGAACTGCCGGTAGCGGCCCGGCCCCGGCTTCTCGTTGCGCCAGACGGGGCCCATGGCGTAGCGGCGGTAGGGGGTGGGCAGTTCCTGCCGGTGCTGGGCATAGACGCGGGCCAATGGCGCGGTCAGGTCATAGCGCAGCGCGAGCCAGTCGCCCTTGCCCTCCTCCTCGTCCTCGGCCCAGGCGAAGACGCCGGCATGCGGGCGGTCCACGTCGGGCAGATACTTGCCCAGCGCCTCCAGCGTCTCCACCGCCGGGCTTTCCAGCGCCTCGAAGCCGTAGCGGCGATAGACGCCGGCGATGGTCTCCAGCATCTCGGCGCGCTCGGTCACTTCCGCGCCGAAATAGTCGCGGAAGCCCTTGGGCGTCTCGGCCTTCGGGCGCGGTGTCTTCCTGGGCTTGGCCATGCGCGCGGGTCCCTCGGGATCGGGTCGCGGCGGGGTCTAGCCGAAGGCACCGCGGGGGGCAAGGCGGCCTCCGCACGGGCGGCGCCCGGGCAATCTGCACGGACCGGCGATGGCAGCCGAACGAATTCTGCGCTATGGACGCCGAGACGTTCGCGCGGTCCCGCGCAGGGCCGCGCGCCGCAGCGAGGGAGTGCGCCATGCCGTCCGACCGAACCCCAACATGCAGCCGGCGTCCCGCGACCCGGGGCCTGACCCGATGAAGGTCGATACCGTCATCGTCGGCGCGGGAACGGCAGGGCTCTCGGCGCTGCGCGAGGTGCGCCGCTACACCGAGGATTTCCTGATCGTCAACGAGGGCGACTGGGGCACCACCTGCGCCACCGTCGGCTGCATGCCTTCCAAGGCGCTGATCGAGGCGGCGAACGCCTTTCACCGCCGGCATGCCTTCGAGGAGATGGGCATCCGCGGCGCTTCCGCCCTGCGCGCCGAGATCCCGGCGGTGCTCGCGCATGTGCGCGATCTGCGCGACGGCTTCGCCGCGGGGCCGCGCTCCGTGCCCGAGGATCTGGGCGCGCGGGCGGTGTCGGGGCGCGCGCGCCTCGCCGGCCCGGGGCGCGTCGAGATCGAGGGCGAGTCCGTCGAGGCCCGCGCGATCATCCTGGCGCCGGGCAGCCGCCCCATCGTGCCCCGGCCGTGGCGCGCCTTCGGCGCGCGCATCCTGACCTCGGACACGCTCTTCGAGCGCGCCGACCTGCCGCCGCGCATCGCCGTCGTGGGCCTCGGCGCGATCGGCGTGGAACTCGCGCAGGCGCTGGCGCGGCTGGGCCTCGAGGTTGCGGGCTTCGATGCCGCAGAGACGCTGGCTGGCATCGACGACGCGGAGGTTCTGGCCGCCTTCCGCCCGCTGCTGGAACGCGAACTGGCCGTGCACCTGGGCGCCGAGGCCGCGTTGCGCGAGACCGAGGACGGGATCGAGGTCCGCGGCGGCGAGGGCCGTTTCGTCGCGGACGCGGTGCTCGCCGCGATGGGCAGGCAACCCAATGTCGAGGATCTCGGGCTGGAGACGCTGGGCGTGCCGCTCGGGCCGGACGGACTGCCCGAGATCGACCCCGAGACGCAGCGGATCGGCGAGCTGCCCGTGTTCCTGGCCGGCGACGGCAACGGCGACCGCCCGCTGCTGCACGAGGCGGCCGACGACGGACACATCGCCGGGCGTGGCGCGGCGCCCGACGCCGCCCGCGCGGGGCATTGCCGCCGCACGCCGCTCTCCATCGTCTTCGCCGCGCCGCAGGTCGCGCGCGTGGGGCCGCCGCGGTCGGAGCTGCCCGAAGACCGCCTCGTCTGCGCCGAGGCCGACTTCTCGCGCCAGGCCCGCGCCCGCATGGCCGGCGAAGCGGCGGGGCTCCTGCGCGTCTTCGCCGACCGGAAGACCGGCCGCCTGCTCGGCGCCGAGATGTGCGTGCCGGCCGCCGAGCATCTGGCGCATCTTCTCGCACTTGCGGTGGAGCAGGAAATGACGGTCGCGGACGTGCTCGCGATGCCGTTCTACCACCCGGTGATCGAGGAGGGTCTGCGCGGCGCCTTGCGGGCCGTTTCCAGGGAACTGCCGGACAAGGGCGGCTCCGACCTCTCGGATTGCGGGGACATCGGACAGGAGGCGCTCGAGTAGCGGCATCGCGGGAACCGTGGGCGGCGCCCTGCATTGGTGGGTGGAGATTCACGCACCGCGAATGGAGGGCCGGATGACCGATCGTGACACCTACATCGAGAAGACCAAGGCGAAACTGGACCAGTGGAACGCCGAGATCGACCGCATCAAGGCCAGGGCCGAAGAGGCCCAGGCCGATGCGAAGATCGAGTACGAGAAGCAGCTCGAGGAGATGCGCCAGCAGCGTGACGAGGCGCAGTCGCAGCTCGACGAGATGCGGCAGGCCAGCGACCGGGCCTGGGACGACATGAAGAGCGGCTTCGACAAGGCCTGGAGCGAGATCCAGTCCGCCTTCGATCAGGCGCTGGCGCGCTACCGCTGACGCTTGCGGCACGGGCGGGCGCACCCGGCGGCCTCCGGGCGCGCCCGGAAGCCGCCGGTTATTGATTTCCGGGCAGGCCTGCGGCACAGGAGCCGGGCCAGGAAAATGGAGCGCCCGGATGAGCCGTATCGCCGCCCGATTCGAGAAGCTGCGCGCCGAGGGCCGCAAGGCCTTCGTCTCCTACGTCATGGCGGGCGATCCGGATCACGCCACCTCGCTGGAGATCCTGAAGGGCCTGCCCCGTGCGGGTGTCGATATCGTCGAGCTCGGCGTCCCCTTCACCGACCCGATGGCCGACGGGCCGACGATCCAGGCCGCCGGGCAGCGTGCCCTCGCCGGCGGGCAGACGCTGGAGCGGACGCTGGCCATGGTCCGCGCCTTCCGCGAGGGCGATGCCGAGACGCCCCTGGTGCTGATGGGCTACTACAACCCCATCTACAGCCGGGGTGTCGCCCGTTTTCTCGAGGATGCGGCGACCGCGGGCGTCGACGGGCTGATCGTCGTCGATCTGCCGCCGGAGGAGGACGACGAGCTCTGCCTGCCCGCGCTGGCGGCGGGGATCGATTTCATCCGTCTGGCCACGCCGACGACCGACGACAGGCGCCTGCCCAAGGTGCTCGAGAACACCAGCGGCTTCGTCTACTATGTCTCGATCACCGGGATCACCGGCGCTGCCGAGGCGCAGGCCGAGGTGGTCGGGCCCGAAGTCGCCCGCATCAAGGCCCGCACGGACCTGCCCGTGCTCGTCGGCTTCGGCATCCGCTCGCCGCAATCGGCGGAGGCGATCGCCGGCGTGGCGGACGGTTGCGTCGTGGGCAGCGCCATCGTCTCGGAAATCGCCGCCGGGAAGCCGGTCGCCGAGGTGCTCGACTACGTCCGCGGCCTGGCCGAGGGCGCGCACCGCGCCTGAGCGCGCAGCGGCAGAGCCCGCGGCCTGACGCGCGACGCGAACCGGCTCCACCGCACGGGCTTCGTCCGCTCCTTCTTCTTGGGAGAAATATCCCGGGGGTCCGGGGGCAGCGCCCCCGGCGCGGCGGCGCAGCGCCCGCTCAGGCCCGTGGTCGACGCCGCAGAAGATGCGTGGCCTGGTAGTCCATCACCAGCACGTCCTCCTGGTTGAAGACCTCGTAGCGGATCACCGTGCGCCCCCGGTCGGGATGGCGGCGCGACGGCGTGGAGTCGACGACCTCCGCGCGCACGCTAAGCCGGTCGCCCGGCCGGACCGGCGCGCGCCAGTTCAGGTAATCGAACCCCGCCGCGCCCAGCGACGCCTCGCGCCACAGCCCGGTCTCCAGCGTCAGGTTGAAGGCCGTAAGAAGCGTGTGGAACCCGCTGGCGATCAGGCCGCCGTAGAGCGTCTGCGCCGCCGCCTCGGGATCGAGGTGGAAGAGCTGCGGATCCCACTGACCGGCGAAGGCGAGGATCTCGTCCTCGCCGAGCGCACGGGTGGCGGTCTCGAAGCGATATCCCGGCGTCAGATCTTCGAACCAGAGCGTCATCGGGCTCCCCCTCGCGGCACGACCGGCGCAGGCTAGCACCCGCAACGGCCGGGCGCCACGGGCGCCGCGCTTGCCTCGCGCGGGGCTGCTTGCTAAGCGCGATCGAGCCCGGAGGAGGAAGCTGCCCCCATGCCCGTGATCACCAACATCGACGATCTTCGCCGGCTCTACGCGCGCCGCGTGCCGCGCATGTTCTACGACTACACGGAATCCGGCAGCTGGACCGAGCAGACCTTCCGCGAGAACACCACCGACTTCGAGCAGATCCGCCTGCGCCAGCGCGTGGCGGTCGACATGCAGGGCCGCTCCACCGCGACCAGCATGGTGGGCCAGGAGGTGGCGATGCCCGTGGCGCTGGCGCCGGTGGGGCTGACGGGCATGCAGCACGCCGACGGCGAGATCAAGGCCGCCCGCGCGGCCGAGCGCTTCGGCGTGCCCTTCACGCTCTCCACCATGTCCATCTGTTCGATCGAGGACGTGGCCGCGCATACCGAGCGGCCCTTCTGGTTCCAGCTCTACACGATGAAGGACGAGGACTACGTCCGCCGCCTGATCGCGCGGGCAAGGGACGCGAAATGCTCGGCGCTCGTCATCACGCTCGACCTGCAGATCCTCGGCCAGCGGCACAAGGACATAAAGAACGGTCTGTCGGCGCCGCCGAAGCTCACGCCGAAGACGATCCTGAACCTCGCCACCAAGTGGGGCTGGGGGCTCGAGATGCTCTCGACCCGGCGGCGCCAGTTCGGAAACATCGTGGGCCATGTCGACGGTATCTCGGACCCTTCCTCGCTGATGGCCTGGACGAACGAGCAGTTCGACCCCTCGCTCGACTGGGAAAAGGTGAAGAAGATCCGCGACCAGTGGGACGGCCCGGTAATCCTGAAGGGCATCCTCGACGCCGAGGACGCGAAGGCGGCGCTGAAGGTTGGCGCCGATGCGATCGTCGTGTCGAACCACGGCGGCCGGCAACTCGACGGCGCGCTGAGCTCGATCCGCGCGCTGCCCTCGATCCTCGACGCGGTGGGCGACCGGATCGAGGTGCATCTCGACAGCGGAATCCGCTCGGGTCAGGACATCCTCAAGGCCGTGGCGATGGGCGCGAAGGGCACCTGGATCGGCCGCGCCTACATCTATGGCCTGGGCGCCATGGGCCAGCAGGGGGTGACCCGCGCGCTCGAGCTTCTCCACAAGGAACTCGACGTCTCGATGGCGCTTTGCGGACGGCGCCGGATCGGGGAGCTCGACCGCGACGTGCTGCTGATCCCGCGCGACTTCGAGGGCACCTGGCAGACCGGCTGAGGCGGCGCGCATCCCGCGCCCGCCCGGGCGCTCCGCCGCCGTCGGCCTTCGGCCGACTCCCGCGGGGTATTTCGGGCAAGAGGAAGGACCGGGGGACCGCGCGTTCAGCCACGCGCGGCGGCACGGGCGAGCCAGGGCGCGAGCACCAGCGGGACCAGCGCGATCGAGGCCGCGATCCAGGCGAAGGAGAGCCACAGGCCCTGCCAGTCGGCGAGCGCGCCCATCACGGGCGGGCCCAGCATGAAGGCGCCGTAGCCGATGAAGGAGGCCGTGGCGATGGCGCTCGCGCGCGCCGCGGGCGCGGCGCCGCGGCCGATGAGCGCGAGACCCAGGGGCAGGATGACCGAGGCCCCGAGGCCCATGCAGGCGAAGCCCAGGTAGGTGGCCGCGAGCCCCGGCGCCCAGGCGGCGAGCGCCGTGCCCGCGGCGGCGAGCGTGCCGGCGAGCGCGAGCAGCCGCGCCTCGTCCGCGTAGCGCAGGGCCGCCTGCGCCGCGATGCGCCCCAGCCCCAGCGTGAGGCCCAGCACGACGGGCCCCATCGCCCCGGCGAGCGCGCTCGCGCCTGCGGAGCGTTCCAGGTGGAGCGCCGACCAGCCGTCCGCCGCGCCTTCGGCCAAGAACCCCACGAAGAGGACCGCACCGCCTGCCGCGATCAGCGCGACCGGGCGCGGCCCATCGCCGCCGGCGGGCGCATCGCGCGCCTCGGCGTCGCCGGTGGTGCCGGTGACGAGCTGCGACATGGCGAGGGCCGCGAGCGCGGCGGCGCCAAGCGTGATCTCGAGCGGCACGCCCGCCTGCCGCGCGAGCCCCGCGCAGAGCGCGGCGCCGGCGTAGACCAGCGCGTAGACCGCATGCGCGAGGCTCATCAGCCCCCGCCCCTCGGCCGCCTCGATGCGCGCGATCCGCAGGTTGACGGAGACGTCCATCAGCCCGGAGCCGATCCCGGCGAGGAAGAGCGCCGCGGCGAGCGCCAGCGGGTCGCGGGCGAGGGCCAGCCCGGCGATGGCGGCCACCAGCACGAGCGCCGCGCCCCGCGTCGCGCGCAGCCCCGCCACGCGGTCGGCCCAGCCGGCCGCGAAGAGCGCGACCGCCGCCCCCATCGTGGCCATCAGGATGGCGAGGCCCAGTTCGACGTCCGACATGCCCGCGCGCGTCTTGAGCGCGGGCACCGTCGCTGCCAGCGTGCCCCAGAACAGCGCCATCGCGGCGAAGGCCGCGGAGGGCGCGCGGGTGAGGCGAAGATCGGCCAGCATCTGCATGACCGGCACTTTGCACGGGGCCCTGCGGCCGGCAAGAGCCCGCATTTCCGCTTGCCAAGCCGGGCGATCCGGTCTATCGGCGCGGCTTCATGCGGGGTGACAGCCTTGGAGGCACCCCGCGCCAATCCTGTCGGAGTGACATCATGGCTGGAGAAATTCCGGATCTTGTTGTCCAGGAACGGGCGAGGTCGGGCAAGGGCGCCGCTCGCCAGGCGCGCCGCGAGGGCCACGTTCCTGGAATCGTCTACGGCGGCGGGGCCGATCCCCTGCCGATCCAGATGCCCTTCAACGAGCTGATGAAGCGGCTCAAGAAGGGCCGTTTCCTGTCCACGCTCTTCAACCTGAAGGTCGAGGGGCATGAGGACGTGCGCGTGATCTGCCGTGCGGTGCAGCGCGACGTGGTCAAGGATCTGCCCACGCATGTGGACTTCCTGCGGCTGCGGCGCACCACGAAGATCAACCTCTTCATCCCGGTCGAATTCGTCGGGCGCGAGACCGCGCCGGGGCTGAAGCGCGGCGGCGTGCTGACCGTGGTGCGCCCCGAGGTCGAGCTTCTGGTGACGGCCGGCGACATCCCCGATCACATCACCGTGGATCTCTCGGGCCTCGACATCGGCGATACGGCCACGATCTCGTCGGTCGAGCTTCCGGCGGGCGCGAAGCCCACGATCGACCGCGACTTCGTGATCGCCAACATCTCGGCGCCCTCCGGTCTGCGCGCCGAGGAAGCCGAGGCCGCCGAAGCCGAAGGCGGCGAGGAAGAGGGCGAGGGCGAAGAGGCCTGATCCCCGATCTCGGCCGGACGTATCCGGGCGGGGCCGCCGGGCCCCGCCCTTTCTCGTCTCAATCGAGCTTCTGCACGGTTTCGAAGACCTCGAGCTCGGGCGGCTCGAGATAGAGCTCCTTGTGCCCGCCCGCACCCTTGTGCGCCTCGCGGAAGGCCTCGGACCGCGTCCAGTCGAGGAAATGCGCCTCGCTCTCCCAGGCCGTGTGCGAGGCGTAGAGGCGATAGCCGTCCTTTTCCGGCCCCTTGAGCAGGTGAAAGGCCTTGAAGCCCGGCACGCTCCGCAGGTGGCTGTCGCGCTTCGTCCAGACCTCCTCGAAGGCGGCCTCCTCGCCCAGCTTCACCTTGAAGCGGTTCATCGTCAGATACATCGCGCGTCTCCCCGATCTGGCCTTTTCCGCAGTTTCCCGGCATCTAGACTTTGCAACAGCGGCCAGCAAGGAGGGGCGCGATGCAGCTCTTCGTGGGCCTCGGCAACCCGGGGGCGAAATATGCGAGGAACCGGCACAACATCGGCTTCATGGCGGTGGACCGGATCGCGGAGGATCATGGTTTCGGGCCTTGGCGGTCGAAGTTCCGGGCCGAGGTGGCCGAGGGGCGGCTCGGCGGCGAGAAGGTGATCCTGCTCAAGCCGCAGACCTACATGAACCTCTCGGGCCAGTCGGTGGGCGAGGCCATGCGCTTCTACAAGCTCGCCGCGGAGGACGTGACCGTCTTTCACGACGAGCTCGACCTCGCGCCCGGCAAGGTCCGCGTCAAGCAGGGCGGTGGGCATGCCGGGCACAACGGTCTGCGCTCGATCCACGCGCATATCGGCGAGGCCTACAGGCGCGTGCGCCTCGGCATCGGCCATCCGGGGCACAAGGATCTGGTCTCGGCCTATGTGCTGCACGACTTCGCCAAGGCCGACGAGGACTGGCTCGACGATCTGATGCGCGGGGTCTCGGACGGGGCGCCGCATCTGGCCGAAGGCGACCAGAGCCGTTTCCAGAACGCCGTGGCGCAACGCATGGCGCCCGCGCGTCAGCAGGCCGCGCCCGCAGAACCGGCGCCCGGGGACGCGACGCCCGAGCGCGCGCAGCAGGCGCCCGACACGCGCACGCCGCTGCAGAAGCTGGTGGACCGCTTCCGGTGAGCGTCCCCGGCGCCTTCCGCGCGCAGGGACGGGCCTGCGCGCGCCTCGGCTCGCCCTTCATGGCGCGGCTGATGGAGGTGCTGGCCGGCCTCTGGGACGACGACAGCGCGCTGGGCCGGCGCTGGGCGGGTTATCCGGGCGATCTGGGGCCGGGGGGCGCCTCGCTGCCGCTGCGCGTGGCGGGCGGGCTGCATGCACTGCATCTGCGCGGGTGCGATGCGGGGCTCTCGGCGGTTTATCCCCCGGCGGAGAGTTCGGATTCGGACCTGCGCGAGGCCGTCGCCGCGGCGCTGACGCGCCACGCCGGGTTTCTGCTCCGCTTCACGGAGCAGGCCCCGCAGACCAACGAGGTTCGCCGCGCCGCCGTGCTCGTTTCGGCCGCGCATTGGCTGGCCGAACGCCATCCGCGGCCGATCGTCCTGTCCGAGCTGGGCGCGAGCGGGGGGCTCAATCTCGGCTTCGACCGCTTCGCGCTGCAGATCGGGGACCGCCGCTACGGCCCCCCGGAGGCGGTGCTCACCCTTGCGCCCGAGTGGACGGGTCCGCACCCGCCGGGCGGCGCCATCACGGTTTCAGAGCGTCGCGGCGCGGACATCGCGCCCATCGACGCGGGCAGCGAGGAGGGCCGGCTGCGCCTGCTCGCCTATCTCTGGGCGGATCAGCCCGACCGGCTGGCGCGCACCCGCGCGGCGCTCGCTGCCCATGATGCTGCGGTCGATGCCGCCGACGCGGCGGCATGGCTCGAGACACGGCTGGACACGCCGCGCCCCGGCCGGTTGCACCTCGTCTATCACACGATCGCCTGGCAGTATTTTCCCGAAGCGACGCAGGCCCGTGCGCGCACCGCACTCGAGCGGGCCGGGGAACGGGCGACCGGGGACGCGCCGCTCGCCTGGCTGTCCATGGAGGCGGACGGCCAGCCCGAGAGCGCCGCGCTCGCGCTGCGGCTCTGGCCGGGCGGTCGCTGCGTCCCGCTGGGCCGCGCCGATTTCCACGGTCGGTGGATCGCCTGGGAGGGGCCGCGGCATCTGCCCTGACCGCCGGCTTGCCTGGATGCGGAACGGAGGCTTGCCTGAGCCAAAGGAGGACTGGAAGGAATGCGGAGCCTGTTGCGCTGGAGCCTGCGGCTGCTGGTGGCCCTCGCGCTCGCGGCCCTTGTCGTCGGTCTGTGGAACCGCGAAGAGATCGCGCGTCTGTGGACGGTCAACACCCTCTTCGACGAAGGGCGGATCGTCGAGAACTTCTCGGCGATGGATCGCGCGTTTCTCACGACGCCGGTGCCGCGCGGCGACGGACCGCCGGCCCCCCTGCCCCGGGGCACGCAGGCAGAAATGCCCGAGGGTTTCGAGGACTGGCTGGCGTCGCGCGCCGTCACCGGGATCGTGGTGCTGAAGGACGGCGCGATCGTGCACGAGAGCTATCATCTCGGCACGGATCGTGACGACCGCCGCGTGAGCTGGTCCATCGCCAAGAGCTTCCTCTCCGCGCTTCTGGGCGTGCTGGTCGAGCAGGGCCGGCTCGCGCTCGAGGATCCGGTGACGCGCCACGCGCCCCTGCTCGTCGGCAGCGCCTATGACGGCGCCCGTCTGATCGACGTGCTGCGCATGACCTCGGGCGTGGTCTTCGACGAGGACTATCTGGACCCGAATTCCGATATCAACCGGATGGGGCGGATCCTGGCGCTGGGCGGCTCCATGGACGGCTTCGCGGCCAACCTGGAGGAGACCTTCGCCCCGCCCGGCGAGACATGGCGCTACGTCTCGATCGACACCCATGTGATCGGCATGGTCATCCGCGGCGCGACGGGGCGCAGCATCCCCGAGCTTCTGTCGGACCACATCGTGCGGCCGATGGGGCTCGAGGCGCGGCCGTATTACCTTACCGACGGCGAGGGCACGGCCTTCGTGCTTGGCGGGCTGGCGATGACCACGCGCGACTATGCCCGGCTGGGGCTCATGTTCGCGCAGGACGGTCGTCTGGACGGACGCCGGATCGTTCCGAAGGACTGGGTGCGCGCGGCGACGGCGCCCACGGCGCCGACCGCGCCGGGCCGGCCCGGCTACGGCTTTCAGTGGTGGATCCCCGCAGGTGCGGAGGCGGGCGAATTCATGGCCCGCGGCGTCTATGGCCAGTATGTCTGGGTGCATCGGCCGAGCGGCGTGGTGATCGCGGTCAATGCCGCCGATCGGGATTTCCGCGCGCCGGGGGTGCATGCCGGCAACATCGAGATGTTCCGCAAGATCGCCGCGGCGCTCTGAGGCCGGGTTGCCGTGCAATCCCTGACCGCTAGACTGGGGCGTGACGCAAAAGGAGCGACCCGATGGAGATGGACCCCTCCGAGAACGTGCTGGGCGCACAGCTCGAGCCCTGCTCGGCGCGCCCGCTGACCGGTTTCTTCCGCGACGGCCACTGCAACACCTGCGCCTCGGATCACGGCAGCCACACCGTCTGCGCGGTGATGACGGCGGAGTTCCTCGCCTATTCGAAATACGTGGGCAACGACCTGTCCACGCCGCGGCCCGAGTTCCGCTTTCCCGGCCTCAAGCCGGGCGATCAATGGTGTCTCTGCGCCGGACGCTTTCTGCAGGCGCATGACGAGGGCTGCGCGCCGAAGGTCAACCTCGCTGCGACGCATGCCCGCGCGCTCGAGATCGTGCCGCTCGACGTGCTGGAGGCGCACGCGCTCGAAGCGCCCGAGTAGCGCCCGCGCGCGGAACCGTCAGCCCGCCGTCTGCGCGGCCGATCCGCTCAGCCGGTCGTCGAGCAGATCCTCGATGAAGAGGCTCAGAAGCTGCGCGCGCCCGTTGACTCCGGCCTTGCGGTAGATCGCGTTGGTCTGCGCCTTGACGGTACCCTCGCTGGTGTTGCGGACGCTGGCGATTTCTGCGGTGGTCAGGCCCTTGATCGAGAACAGGGCGACATCGCGCTCCGCCGGCGTCAGACCCCAGCTCTCGAACCGCTCTTCCATGAGATCGGCGAAGGCGCCCGAGACCATGCGTAACCGGTCCTGCGCCTGCGCATGCGCCACCTGCGTGCGCCGAAGGGCGACGCCGCCAATCGCGACGCCTGCCACGAGCCCGACCGCAGCGCCGATCTCGATCGCTTCTTGCACGCGCCAGTCATAGGTGACCGGCACGCCGAGCACCGGGATCAGGAGCGTGGCGACGAAGACCAAGGCCGAGACGCCCTGCCGCACGAGGATGCCGAGGATGGCGGCACGGCCGGTCAACGGGGCTCTGCACGGCGATCAGTCATCGCCGCCCTCCCCGTCGTCGCCGCCCTCGCCATCATCGCCGCCGTCGTCCCCACCGTCGTCTCCGCCGTCGTCGTCCCGGCCGCTGTCGTCGTCTCCGCCGTCGTCGTCCCGGCCGCTGTCGTCGTCTCCGTCGTCGTCGCCCCGGCCGTCATCGTCGTCGTCCCGGCTGCCGTCGTCACCACGTGACGACCATCCGTCGTCATCGTCATCATCGTCATCATCGTCGCCGTCGTCATAGTCGTCGTCATCGCCGCCGCCGCCACGGGCCTCTGCATAGCCGCGCGCCTCGGACAGGCCGATGCCGCCGCTGCCGTCGCGGTCGGCCTGGTCGAGCAGCGCCGCCGCCGATGGGGCGCCGAAGGATCGCGCCAGCTCGCCGCGGTCGAGCTGGCCGTCGTCGTTGCGATCGATCTGCGAGAAGGGCACGCCCTGGGCCAGGGCCGCGCCTGTGGACAGGATCGTGCCGCCCAGGAGCAGCGATATGGTCAGGATGCGGGAGTTCTTCATGGTGACGGTCCTCCGTGTCGTGCCCGGCGGAATGCCGGACATGATCCGGAGTGGGGCCCGCACGATGCGGGCGGGACCATCGGCCTGAGGTTCAGCGCCGGCCGCATGCACTCGCGGGTTTATGCCGCGCGCCGGCGAAGCCACGCGGCATAAACCGGAGTTTACGCGTCAGCCCGAAATATCGACGCCCAGCGCGCGCGCGACGGTGAAGATGTCCTTGTCGCCACGGCCGCACATGTTCATGCAGATGATGTGGTCCGAGGGCAGATCCGGCGCGACCTTCGTCACATGCGCGAGCGCATGGCTCGGTTCGAGCGCGGGAATGATCCCCTCCATCTCGCAGCAGAGCTTGAAGGCGTCGAGCGCCTCGTCGTCGGTGACGGAGACATACTGCGCGCGCCCGCTCTCGTGCAGCCAGGCGTGTTCCGGCCCGATACCCGGATAGTCGAGGCCCGCCGAGATCGAGTAGCCCTCGAGGATCTGCCCGTCGTCGTCCTGCAACAGGTAGGTCCGGTTGCCGTGCAGCACGCCGGGCCGCCCGCCGGTGAGCGAGGCGCAATGCTCCATCTTCTCGTTCACGCCGCGGCCCCCCGCCTCGACGCCGACGATGGCCACCTCGGGGTCGTCGAGGAAGGGATGGAAGAGCCCCATCGCGTTCGAGCCGCCGCCGATCGCGGCCACCAGGGTGTCGGGCAGCCGGCCCTCGGCCTCGGTCATCTGGCGCCGCACCTCCTGCCCGATGATGGACTGGAAGTCGCGCACCATCGCCGGATAGGGGTGCGGGCCGGCCACCGTTCCGATGCAATAGAAAGTGTCTCGCACGTTGGTGACCCAGTCGCGCAGCGCGTCGTTCATCGCGTCCTTGAGCGTGCCGCGCCCCGAGGTGACCGGCACGACCTCGGCCCCCAGCAGCTTCATGCGGAAGACGTTCGGCGCCTGCCGCTCGACGTCGTGCGCGCCCATGTAGACGATGCATTTCAGGCCGAACTTGGCGCAGACCGTCGCGGTCGCCACGCCATGCTGCCCGGCGCCTGTCTCGGCGATGATGCGCGTCTTGCCCATGCGACGGGCGAGCAGGATCTGACCCAGGACGTTGTTGATCTTGTGCGCGCCGGTGTGGTTGAGCTCGTCGCGCTTCATGTAGACCTTGGCGCCGCCCAGATGCTTGGTCAGCCGTTCGGCGAAGTAGAGCGGGCTGGGACGACCGACATAATGGGTCCAGAGATCGTCCATCTCCGCCCAGAAATCCGCGTCGGTCTTGGCGCGCTCGTATTCCGCCTCGAGTTCGAGGATGAGCGGCATCAGCGTCTCGGAGACGAAGCGCCCGCCGAAGTCGCCGAAGCGACCCTGCGCGTCCGGTCCGCTCCTGAAGCTGTTGATCCGATCCTCTGGCATGGCGCGCTCTCCCGATTACCCGTGACGTTCTAGCGCCGCGACCGGGTGGCAACAAGCGCAAGGCGTTTCGAAACGCCTTGCGCCAAGCGGTTTCGAAACCGCTTGGCCGAAGCCGCTTGCAAGCGGCTTCGGCGGCGCTCACCGCAGGCGCCGGATTGGGCGGGCGTTGCAGAAGACCACGAAGTGGCGGCCGTTCTCCACCGCCTGAAAGCCGCGGCGCTCGACCTCGGCGAGGAAGGCGGCGCGGCCGGCGATGCGCTCCACGTCGCGGATCTGACGCTTGACCACGCCGCCGCGCCGCGCTTCGCCCGAATCGAGCAATTGCGCGAGCCAGCGATCGGGGGTGAGATGCGCGGGCAGCTGCGGCATGCCCGGGGTGTCGCGCATCGCGGTTGAGAAAGGATTAAGCGGCAACCTCCGCCACCGCGTCGAGGAAGGCGCGGATGCGCACGGGATCCTTCTCGCCCGGCGCGCGCTCGACGCCCGAGGACACGTCCACCTGCCGCGCGCCGGTCAGCCGGACGGCCTCGGCCACGTTCTCCGCGGACAGGCCGCCTGCCAGCATCCAGGGCCGCGTCCAGCGGCGCCCCGCGAGCAACCGCCAGTCGAAGGCCAGCCCGTTTCCCCCGGGCAGCTCGGCCCCCGCGGGCGGCTTGGCGTCCACGAGAAGCTGATCGGCCACGGCCGCGTAGGCGTCGAGCGCGGGCAGATCGGCGGCCTCGCGCAGCCCCACGGCCTTCATTACCGGCAGGCCGAAACGCGCGCGAATCTCGGTGACCCGCGCGGGACTTTCCCCCCCATGCAGCTGAAGCATGTCGACGGGCACCCGGTCCAGGACCGCGCCCAGCTCCGCATCGTCGGCGTCGACGGTGAGCGCGACCTTGGCCACCCCGGCCGGCACCTCCACGGCCAGAGCGCGCGCCGCCTCGGGGAACACGCTGCGGGGACTCGGCGGGAAGAAGACGAAGCCCACATAGGCCGCCCCCGCGGCGACCGCCGCCTCGACGTCTGCCGGCCGCGTCAGCCCGCAGATCTTCACCCTGACAGCGGAGGGGGCCACCTGCGGATCAGCTCGCCTTCTTGTCGACGAGCGCGAGCACCTCGTCGGCCTCTTCGCTCTTGACCTTCGCGCGGCGCAGCTCGCGGTGGAGGCGCTTCACCTCCTCGGCCTTGCGGGCCATCTCGGCGCGATGCTTGTGTTCGCGGATCCATTCCCAGACGAATCCGATGAACAGACCGATCGCGACGCCGCCCAGCATCACGAGAAAGAGCGGCATCCCGATCGAGACGTTCCAGCCGAAGAGCGTCTCCAGTGCCTCGGGCAGAAGCGTCAGCGTGACGAAGCCGCGATTGGCCAGGGCCACAGAGACGAGAACCACCGCGATGATCGCGAGGATGGCGTAACGGATGTAGCGCATTCAGGTCTCTTTCCCGTTCAGACGTTCCCGAAGGAGCTTGCCGCACTTAAAGAACGGCACGTGCTTCTCCTCGACCTGCACCGCCTCGCCGGTGCGCGGGTTGCGACCGATGCGCGCATCACGCCGCTTCACCGAAAAGGCGCCGAAGCCACGCAGCTCGACCCGGTCCCCATGGGCGAGCGCCTCGGTGATCTCCTCGAAGATCGTGTTCACGATGCGCTCGACGTCACGCTGGTAGAGATGCGGATTTTCGTCGGCGATCTTCTGTATCAGTTCCGATCGGATCATCGGCCCGGTCCCCCGCGGATCGATCTCGCCATTATCATTATCGCGGGCCGACTATAGGCACAAACCACGGCTTGCGGAAACACGAAGCGCCCCGAAAGGGCTGAAAATGGCCGGGATTCGGCGATGGGGAAGGCAACGGACCGAGGCGTCGGAGGTTCGGACCGCACAAGACAAGGCCCCCCGCGGGGAAGCGGGGGGCCTCGTTCGGTTCGATTCGCCGCGCGTGGCTCAGTTGTCGCCCTTCAGCGCGGCGCCCAGGATGTCGCCCAGCGAAGCGCCCGAGTCCGAGCTGCCGTACTGTTCGACGGCCTCCTTCTCCTCGGCGATCTCGCGCGCCTTGATCGACAGGCCCAGGCGGCGCGTCTTGGGATCGACGTTGGTCACGCGGACATCGACCTTGTCGCCCACCGAGAACCGCTCGGGGCGCTGCTCGGAGCGGTCGCGCGAGAGGTCGGAGCGGCGGATGAAGCTCTTCATCCCCTCGTATTCCACCTCGATGCCGCCGTCCTCGATCGCGGTGACCACCACCGTGATGACCGAGCCGCGCTTTACACCGCCCACGGCCTCGGCGAACTTGTCGCCGCCCACGGCCTTGATCGAGAGCGAGATGCGCTCCTTCTCGACGTCCACTTCCTGAACGACGGCCTTGACCACGTCGCCCTTCTTGTACTCCTGGATCGCCTCCTCGCCGCGCTGGTCCCAGCTGAGGTCGGAGAGGTGCACCATCCCGTCGATGTCGCCCGGCAGGCCGACGAAGAGGCCGAACTCGGTGATGTTCTTGACCTCGCCCTCGACCTCGGTGCCCGGCGGGTGCGTCTCGGCGAAGACCTCCCAGGGGTTGCGCATGGTCTGCTTGAGACCCAGCGAGACGCGGCGCTTGGCCTGGTCGATCTCGAGCACCATGACCTCGACCTCCTGGGAGGTGGAGACGATCTTGCCCGGATGGACGTTCTTCTTGGTCCAGCTCATCTCGGAGACGTGGACGAGGCCCTCGACCCCCGGCTCCAGCTCCACGAAGGCGCCGTAGTCGGTGATGTTGGTGACGCGGCCGGTGTGCACCGAGCCCAGCGGATACTTCGCGGCCACCAGATCCCAGGGATCCTCCTGCAGCTGCTTCATGCCGAGGCTGATGCGGTGGGTCTCCTTGTTGATCTTGATGACCTGGACCTTCACCGTCTCGCCGATCGACACGATCTCGGAGGGGTGGTTGACGCGGCGCCAGGCCATGTCGGTGACGTGCAGCAGGCCGTCCACGCCGCCGAGATCGACGAAGGCGCCGTATTCGGTGATGTTCTTCACCACGCCGTCCACGACGTCGCCTTCCTTCAGCTTGGCGATCACCTCGGCACGCTGCTCGGCGCGGCTCTCTTCCAGGATCGCGCGGCGCGAGACCACGATGTTGCCGCGGCGGCGGTCCATCTTGAGGATCTGGAAGGGCTGCTTGAGGCCCATCAGCGGCCCGGCGTCGCGCACCGGACGCACGTCCACCTGGGAGCCCGGCAGGAAGGCCACGGCACCGCCGAGATCGACGGTGAAGCCGCCCTTGACGCGGCCGAAGATCGCGCCCTCGACGCGCTCGTCGTTCGCATAGGCCTTTTCCAGCCGGTCCCACGCCGCCTCGCGGCGCGCCATTTCACGGCTCAGCACCGCCTCGCCCCGTGCGTTCTCGGGCGAGCGCAGATAGACCTCGACCTCGTCGCCGACGCTGATGTCGGGCGCCTCGCCGGGGCTTGCGAATTCCTTGAGATCGACGCGGCCTTCCATCTTGTAGCCGACGTCGATGATGGCCTGGCCCGCCTCGATGGCGATGACCTTGCCCTTGACGACACTGCCCTCGGTGGGCGTGTCCATTTCGAGGCTTTCGTTCAGGAGGGCCTCGAACTCCTCCATGCTTGCGTTCTGAGCCATGTGGCTGTCGGTTTCCTTCGCTTCGGTTTCTCTGGCCTGGCGGTTGTCTCCGCCGGTCTTTCGGCTGGTTCTGGCGTGCTCAAAAACGAAAGAGGGCCGGTGCACCCGACCCTGCCCGTCTCCTTCGTCTCCGGCTGTGACCGCCGTTTCGACTGCGCGTCCTTACCCCGTCTCGCCGCTGCAGGCAAGCCCCTCGGCCGCGCCGATAGACAGCCTGCGGGCCCGGCGGTTATCGACGGCCGTTCATTATTGACAGGCGCGACTGCCCTGATCAGAAGATTCCAGCGACCTTGCCGAGGGCTCCGTCATGCGACACGCTCTGCTCGCGCAACTGGCGCAACTGATCGAAGTGGTCGATGCCATGCAGTCCGATCTCGGATTGTCTGATCTCTCGACCACTGAGCGCACGGTTCTGCTGGCCGTCTGCGCGACCGCGACGGACACCGACGAGGGGCTGATCGGCCGGACCGAGGCCGCGCGCGAGCATCCGATCGCGCGGAAGATGTCGCAACCGACCTTCCACCGCGCCCTCCGTCGCCTGATCCAGCGCGACCTGGTCTGCAAGTCGGACCGCGGCCCAGGGCACTATCGCATCAAGCTCTGAGGGTGGCCACGGCCATCACACGGACGTTACAATTGCGTCGCGGCCAGTTCAGGGCCGCGCAGCGGAGTGCGCATGGACCTGCTCGTCAAGACGGCCATCCACAGCATGGCGTTGCTGCTGGCTGCGCTGATCACGTGGCACGTCATCCAGCCGCTGCAACACTACGCGCTCGGCGCGTCCCTTGCTGGCACGCTCCTCTTCCTGCCTTTCGGGGTCAAGGTGATTTCCGCCTTTTTCGAGGGCTGGCGCAGCGTGCTCTTTCTGATGCCGGGTGCAATCGCCGCCAACGCCATGTTCTGGCAGCTTCCCTTCGACCAGGCGACGACCTGGCTCGCCATCGTCGCGAGCTACAGCATCGCACCAGCCTGCTTCTCCGTCGCGGACGTGATCCTGCGACAGGACCGGCGCGAGACGAACGCGCATCTGAGCTGGCGGCTGATCATCCTGTGCGGGCTGGCTTCGTCCATCCTGGGCGCGCTGCTGCTCAACCTGATCCTCTCGCGCGCCTCCGCCCTTTTTGGACGCCTGGACGCATTTCTCTCCTTCGCCATCGGCGACTTTCTGGGCCTGATCGCCGTGCTGAGCGCCGTCACCCTCGCCGTGCGGCTCTGGCGGCTCCGGTAGCGGGCGCCAGCCCGGGTCAGGCGCCGGCGCGTTCGACGAGCGCGACGGCAGCCGCCACGGCCTCGTCGATGCCGATCCTCGTCGTGTCCAGCCGCACCGCGTCCTCGGCCGCCCGCATCGGCGCGTCGGACCGGCCAGCGTCGCGCGCGTCGCGGGCGCGGATATCCTCCAGCACCTCGTCGAGCGTGACCGCGTGCCCACCGGCCACCAGATCGCGCAGGCGCCGCTCGGCACGGACCTCGGCGTCCGCTGTCACGAAGATCTTCACCGGCGCCTCGGGACAGATCACGGTGCCGATGTCGCGGCCATCGAGCACGGCGCCACCCTCGCGCGCGGCGAAGGCGCGCTGGAAGTCGACGAGCGCCGCCCGCACCTCCGGGATCGCCGCGACCTTGGAGGCCGCCTGCGCGGCCTCCGGCCCCCGGAGCCCGTCCGCCTCGAGATCCTCGGCGCGCAAGGACTGCGCCGCCTCGATCGGATCTTCGCCGTCGAGCATCCGCCGGCCGACCGCGCGGTAGAGCAGCCCGGTATCGAGATACCCCAGCCCGAAATGCGCCGCCAGCGCCCGGCCGATCGTGCCCTTTCCGCTCGCCGCCGGACCGTCGATCGCGATTGTCAGCCCCATGACCGCTCTCCCTCAGCGCCGCCGCCAGACCATCCAGACGAGCGCGACCGACATCGCCAGCAGCGCGAACTTGCCCTGCGTGACCGCGCTCGCGCCCTGCACCATGTCCGGCGTCAGGCCCTCCGGCCCCGCGGCGATCATCTCCCGCACGCGCGCGTTCTCCCACAGGTCGGCGAGACTGTAGACCAGGGGCAGCGGCGCCAGCCAGGGGCGGCCGAGCCGCCAGAGCAGCGCGCCCAGGAACGCGCCCAGAAGAAGCGGAAAGACGGTGTCGAGCCTGGCGACCGGACCCGACCAGATGCGCCTGCCCTCCTCGGTCAGCGCCGCGAGATACGTGCGCGCGGCCGTCCCGTCGTACCCCATGATGCGAATATCGAAAGGCCACAGCCCACCGGCCTCGGGCAACAGCCGGAACACGCCGACCCAGAGCAGCGCTGCATAGACCGCGGCCGCGGCGAGCCCGAGCCCCCAGAGCGCGGCGCGCGGGATCATGCGGCCGAGGCCTCGGCCCCGATCTCCGCACCGAGCCCGCGCATCAGTTCCGGAAAACCGGGGAAGGAGGTCGCGATCGGCCCCGCATCGTCCACCGTCACCGGCGCGCGCGCGGCCAGACCCAGCACGAGAAAGGACATGGCGATGCGGTGGTCGAGATGGCTGGCCACCGTGGCGCCGCCGGGCACGCCGCGCGCGCCGCGGCCGTGCACGATCCACCAGTCGTCGCCCTCCTCGACCTCGACGCCGCAGGCGCGCAGACCCGCGGCCATGGCGGCGATCCGGTCGCTCTCCTTCACGCGCAGCTCGCCCACGCCGCGCATCACCGTCGGTCCCTCGGCGCAGGCGGCGACCGCGGCGAGCACCGGGTATTCGTCGATCATCGACGCGGCGCGCCCGGCCGGCACCTCGACCCCGCGAAGCGCGGGCGAAAAGCGCGCGACCAGATCGGCCACAGGCTCTCCCCCTTCCTCCCGAGCCTCCTCGAAGGCGAGCTCCGCGCCCATCTCGCGCAGCGTCTCGTAGAGCCCGGCGCGGGTTGGGTTGAGGCCGATGCCCGGCACCCGGACCTCCGAGCCCTCCGCGATCAGCGCGGCGCAGACGGGAAAGGCCGCGCTCGACGGGTCGCGCGGGACGACCAGCGTCTGCGGGCGCAGTTCCGGCTGGCCCGTGAGCGTGACGACGCGCCCCTCCTCGGTGTCCGTCACCGTGACCTCCGCGCCGAAGCCGCCCAGCATCCGCTCGGTGTGATCGCGCGTCGCCTCGCGCTCGATCACGACGGTCTGGCCGGGCGCGTTGAGGCCCGCCAGAAGCACGGCGGACTTCACCTGCGCGGAGGCCACGGGCAGCGCATAGCGCACCGGGACGGGATCGCGCGCGCCCAGCACCGTCATCGGGAGCCGCCCGCCCGCGCGGCCCAGCATCCGCGCGCCGAAGAGCGCGAGCGGATCGGTGACCCGCGCCATCGGGCGCTTCACGAGGCTCGCGTCGCCGGTGAAGGTCGCGGCGATCGGCGTCGTCGCCATCGCTCCCATGATCAGCCGCACGCCCGTGCCCGAGTTGCCGCAGTCGATCACGCGGTCGGGCTCGGCGAAGCCGCCGACCCCCACGCCCTGCACGCGCCAGCGGCCCGGTCCCTCGCGCACCGCTTCGGCGCCGAAGGCGCGCATCGCCTCGGCCGTGTCGAGCACGTCCTGCCCCTCGAGCAGCCCCTCGATCCGGGTCTCGCCCACGGCGAGTGCGCCGAGGATCAGCGCACGGTGGCTGACCGACTTGTCGCCGGGCACCTGCGCCACGCCTCGCAGCGGCGCGCCCGCGCGCGCGGTCATGGGCTGGGGCTCGCCTGTGGCGGACATGGCGCCTCCGTCGTGGTCGCGGCCTTCGATAGCCGAGGGCGCGAAGGGCGTCCAGCGAACACGACTTTTCGTGCGAAAAGTCTTGGGAGCGGGGGCATCCGAAGATTCTTCGTACGAAAAAACTTCTTCGCGTCAGCGGCGACGGAAGGTGAGATAGTGCGGCCGCCGCCCTTCGCGCAGCGCCTT
Organism: Rhodosalinus halophilus; assembly: GCF_003298775.1. GTDB lineage: Bacteria > Pseudomonadota > Alphaproteobacteria > Rhodobacterales > Rhodobacteraceae > Rhodosalinus > Rhodosalinus halophilus. Next base: position 92,367 of record NZ_QNTQ01000011.1, read on the forward strand.
GCGCTCGTAGCGGGTGGGCAGCCAGTCGTCCCAGGGCTCGCGCCAGTCGGCGGGCCGTTGGGCCAGCCATTCGAAGCCGTGGCGCGGCACTTCCTCCAGCGTCTGCCGGACGTAGTCGGGGATGTCCGTGGCGATCCGCAGCTCGGCGCCCGGCGCCATCGCCCGCGCGAGCGGCGCGAGATGCTCGGGGGTGACGAAACGCCGGCGGTGGTGCTTCTTCTTTGGCCAGGGATCGGGATAGAGCACGAAGGCCCGCGCGATGGACCCGGCGGGCAGCACGTCGAGCAGATCGCGCACGTCGCCGGCATGAATGCGCAGGTTGCTCACGGCCGCCTTGCGGATCTTGCCAAGCGCCGTCGCCACGCCGTTGACGAAGGGCTCGGCACCGATGATGCCCACTTCGGGGTGGCGCATGGCCTGGTGCACCATGTGCTCTCCCGCGCCGAAACCCACCTCGAGCCAGACGGGTCGCCCGCTGAAAAGCGCCGCCGGATCGAGCGGCTCGCGCCCGGGGTTCTCGTCCCGGCCGACCGGGCCGGGCGCGAGACGCGGCAGATCCTCCTCGAGCCAGCGGCGCTGATTGGGCTTGAGGGGCTTGCCGTGGATGCGCCCGTAGAAATTGCGCCAGGGCGCGCCGGTTGCATTCGTGTCGCTCATCGGCGGCGATCTATCCGCCGCGGCGCACCGGCGCAACGGCCTCCCCGGCGTCGTCGATCCGCAACGGCGAACCGAATCGCCCGCTCACCGGCGCCGGCTCATGCGGGGACTGCCGCTTCCACTCGGAGAGGGTCATTAGGTCACGGATATCCTCGGCCTCGTCGCGCGCGACACCGAGCGCTGCGATCTGCTCGGGGCCGTCGCCGCGGTCGAGGGCGTCCGCCACCAGGTCGATCACCGCATAGTCATGGCCGATCCCGAATTCGTCGGTGACGCCGCGCGCCATATCGGGCGAGGGGCGCTGCGCGCGCACCGACTCTGGCAGCTCCAGCGCCTCGGCGAGGTCGCGAACCTGCGTCTTGTAGAGCTCGGCCATCGGCATCAGCGGCAGATCGTCGATGCCGTCCTTCACGAACCACCCGACGCGGCACTCGGAGAGGTTCGCCGCGCCCACCAGCGTGAGCCCGCGCTCGCGCGCCATCTGCTCGAGCAGCGCGCGCCGGTGGATGTGCCTGTGCTGGAAGCTCTCGTCCACATGGCGCATCGAGAAATCGAAGATCAGCCGCTTGTACCATGGGCGCAGGCGTTCGCCGCCCCCGGCGCGCAGGGCGGACTTGAACGGGTTCTCGCGGCAGATCGTCCGGTAGAACCAGGTACTGGCGGGCGCGACCAGCGACGAGAGCCGCAGAAGCTTCAGAAAGAGCGGCGCATAGACCCGCCGGGCCTGCATCGCGCGGGTAATGTCGGCGATCTCGAGCGAAATGCCGAGGCCCGCGGCGACATCCCGCGCATGTCGCGCGATGCGCGGGTCGCTGTCGCGGTCGCTCAAATACACGGCGAAGACCGCGTCAGGCCCGAGCGCACGCACCGCGAGGGCGGCGAGCACGCAGGAGTCGAGCCCGCCGCTGAGGCCGAGAAGGATTCCGCCGGAGCCCTGCCGCGCGCGTTGCGCCGTCAGCCAGTCACCGATCCCGGCGATCGCACGCTCCGTGTCGATCCGCAGCCGAGCGTGCGCAAGGCGCGCGAGTTCCGTGGCATCTGCATCGCGCGGCGGCATGGCACCCTCCCTGACTGGCTGCGAGATCTCCAGATCTCCAGTCTAGGGCGGACCCGCAGGCCGCTGCATTGACGGCCGTCACACGGCGTTCTTCAGCGCCTCTGCAAGATCCGTCCGCTCCCAGGAGAAGCCGCCGTCCGCCTCGGGCTCGCGCCCGAAATGCCCGTAGGCGGCCGTGCGCGCATAGATCGGGCGATTGAGCATCAGGTGCTCGCGGATGCCGCGGGGGCTCAGGTCCATGACCTTGGGGATGGCCTGCTCGATCGCCGCGTCGTCCACCTCTCCTGTCCCATGGGTGTCGACGTAGATGGACAGCGGCCGGGCCACGCCGATCGCGTAGGACAGCTGCAGCGTGCAGCGCCGGGCCAGCCCGGCGGCGACCACGTTCTTGGCGATGTAGCGCGCTGCATAGGCGGCCGAGCGGTCCACCTTGGTCGGATCCTTGCCCGAGAAGGCGCCGCCGCCGTGCGGCGCGGCTCCGCCGTAGGTGTCCACGATGATCTTGCGGCCGGTGAGGCCCGCGTCCCCGTCGGGGCCGCCGATCACGAAGGTTCCGGTCGGATTGATCCACCACTCGGTCTTGTCGGTGATCCACTGGGCCGGCAGCACCTCGCGGATGTAAGGCTCGACGATGGCGCGGATGTCGTCCGAGGTCTGGCCTTCGTGGGCATGCTGGGTGGAGAGCACGACCTGCAGCACCTCGGCCGGCTTGCCGTCCTCGTAGCGCATCGTCAGCTGGCTCTTGGCGTCGGGGCGAAGCTCGGGCTCCTTGCCCGACTTCCGCGCGTCCGCCAGCCGGCGCAGGATCTTGTGAGCATACTGGATGGGCGCCGGCATCAGTTCGGGCGTCTCGTCCACGGCGTAGCCGAACATGATCCCCTGATCGCCCGCGCCGTCCCTGTCGACGCCCTGCGCGATGTGGGCGGATTGTTCGTGCAGGAAGTTCAGCACGTGGCAGGTGTTCCAGTGGAACTTCTCCTGCTCGTAGCCGATTTCCTTGATGCAGTCGCGGGCGATCTGGCCGAAGCGGCCCATGTAGTTCTTCAGCAGTTCGGGATCTGACAGCCCAACCTCGCCGCCGATCACCACGAGGCCGGTGGTCGCGAAGGTCTCGCAGGCGACGCGGGCGTTGGGCTCTTCCGCCAGCAGGGTGTCCAGAATCGCGTCCGAAATCCGGTCGCAGACCTTGTCGGGGTGGCCCTCGGAGACGGATTCCGAGGTGAAGATGTAATTGCCGCGCGCCATGGGAGATGCTCCATTGGGGTTGTCCCGCCACGCCAGGAAGCCGTTGTGACGGTCGTTTGTTACTGATGGACGGGGCGTAGTCGGCCCCCGGGGAAAGGTCAACGGCTTTCCGCCCCGCGCCGCAGCCAGCCCAGGCCCAGAAGCAACAGCACGGCGACCACGGCGGGCCAGCCACCGGTGCGCGCGTAAAGCGTGGGCGACAGCGGCGCCGGGATCGGCGTGTCGACATAGCCCGCTTCGCCCAGCGGAATGGAGTCGAGCACCCGCCCATGCGCGTCGATCGCGGCGGAGACGCCGGTATTGGCCGCCCGGAGCACGGGCAGTCCCTGCTCGACGGCGCGCAGGCGCGCCTGCGCCAGATGCTGATACGGACCGGAGAAGGTGCCGAACCAGGCGTCGTTGGTCAGATGCAGCAGCATCGCGGGCCGCTCGGGTGCGCCGGCTGCGTCCTCGGGGAACACCGCCTCGTAGCAGATGAGCGGCAGCCCCCGGCCCAGCGGGCCGAGATCGAGGGTGCGGGGGCCGGGGCCGGGGGTGTAGCCCGCGTCGGCCCGCGCGGCGAGGCCGGTTATCCCGAGACGCCGCCAGAACGCGGGAAAGGGCATGTACTCTCCGAAGGGCACCAGGTGATGCTTGTCGTAGACATCCTGCGCCTCGCCTTCCGGCCCGATCAGGACGGCAGAGTTGTAGTAGCGACCGCCCTCGCTGCGCTGGATGCCCAGCACCACGGGCGCGCCGCCGGCCGCCTCGGCGATATGGGCGAGCGGCTCATCGGCGCGCTCGAGCAGGCCGGGCAGCGCCGTCTCGGGCCAGAGAACGAGATCCGGCTGCGGCGCGGCCATCGTGAAACTCACCTGCCGGGCGTAGAAGACGGGGATGTGATCGGGATCCCATTTGTCGCGCTGCGGGGCGTTGGGCTGGATCAGGCGCACGGTTTCGGGCCGCGGCTCGGGCAGCGGGCGCGCCTCGCGCGCGAGCCCCCCGGCCCAGAGCGCGGCCAGACCGCTTGCCAGAAGCGCCGCCCCGGCGACCCGCCGCCCCGCCGCCCAGAGCGCGACGGGCAGAAGCGCCAGCGCGAAGGTGACGAGGCCGAGCCCGTGCGGCCCGACCCAGGCCGCCCATTGCATGACCGGCGTGCCGATCCAGGCATGGGCCGGCATCGCCCAGGGAAAGCCGGTGAAGAGATGTGCGCGCGCGAGTTCCGCCAGCGCGAGCGCGGCGACGAGGCCGACCATCCCGAGCCGGAGCCGCGCGGCCGCCCAGCCGGCGGCCGCCCAGAAGAGCGCGAGGCCCATCGCCAGGAAGATCAGCGCGAAGGGCGCCATCCAGCCGTAGAGCTCCGGCTCGACGAAGAAGGGCTCCACGATCCAGTGCAGCGCGACCCCGAAATACCCGGTTGCGAAGAGGAAGGCCGTCATGGCGGCCGCACGCGCGGTTGGCGCCGCGCGCCAGAGCGCCGCGAACGCGGCCAGTCCGAGAAGGGTGAGCGGCCAGATTTCGAAGGGCGCGAGGCCGAGCGCGCCCGCGGCGCCCGCGCCTGCCGACGCCACGAGCCGGAGCACACCGGCCCGTCTCGGCAGCCCCGCCGTCAGCGCCGGCGCCGCGCCGTCAGGCATCCGAGGGCGAGGGTACGCGGACCCGCAGGCGCTTGATCCGCCGCGGATCGGCGTCCACCACCTCGAACTCGACGCCGGCGGGATGCTGCACCACTTCGCCGCGCGCCGGCACGCGCCCCGAAAGCATGAAGACCAGCCCGCCCAGGGTATCGACCTCTTCGGGGTCGATCTCCTCGGCCTCGGAGAGGCTGATGCCGAGCTCCTGCTCGAACTCCTCGACCGGCGTGCGCGCCTGCGCGAGGTAGCAGCCCGCCTTCTCGCGCACCCAGAGGCTGTCCTCGTCGGTGTCGTGCTCGTCCTCGATCTCGCCGACGACCTGTTCGATGAGATCCTCGATGGTCAAGAGGCCGTCCACGCCGCCGTATTCGTCGATGACCAGCGCCATGTGCCGCCGCTCGGTCTGCATCTTGGTGAGCAGCACGCCGATCGGCATCGAGGGCGGCACGTAGAGCAGCGGACGCAGCAGCGCCTCGAGATCCACCGTCTGCCCGTCGCCGTTGAAGCCATGCCGCAGCGCGAAGTCCTTGAGATGGAGCATGCCCACGGGCGTATCCAGCGTGCCGTGATAGACCGGCAGGCGCGTGAGCCCGCTTTCTCGGAACACCTGCACCAGCTCGTCGCGGCTTATCGTGTCGGGGATCGCCACGATCTCGGCCTTGGGGATCGCCACGTCCTCAACCCGCAGGCGGCGGAGATTGATGAGCCCGTGTTTCTGGGGCCGTTCGGCGGGCGTGCCGTTGGCATGGGCCTCCGCCCCGTCCTCCTCGCCCGCAGCAGGGCTCAGGACATCGAGCAGGCGCCGCCAGAGCCCGCCGTCACCTTGGTGTGGGGAGTCCTCCCGCGCGCCCTGCGCCGCGCTAGAGGAGTCGTCGCTTCCGTCCATTTCTCTCGTTCCAGATCGCGGCCTCGGGGCCGCCCGTCATGAATATGGGTCAGCCATACCCATTTTGCCAAGTATCTCGGTCTCGAGGCGTTCCATGCGTGTGGCATCGGCCTCGGTTTCGTGATCGTAGCCGAGAAGGTGCAACACGCCATGAACGACGAGATGCGTCGCGTGGTCCGCCAGCGGCTTTCCGCCGGTCGCGGCCTCGCGCGCGCAGGTGTCGTAGGCGATCGCGATGTCGCCCAGTTCGGGCGCATCCCCGGACGGCGGCTGAGGCGCCGCGCCGGGCCGCTCGGGCGAGAGATCCTCGGCGGGCCAGCTCAGCACGTTCGTGGGCGCGGGCTTGCCCCGGAACGTCGCGTTCAGCTCCGCGATGCGCGCATCGTCGCAGCCGAGGATCGCGACCTCCCATGCCGCCGGGTCGAGCCCCAGATGCGCGAGCGCCGCCGTCACCGCGCGCCCGGCCAGCCGCGGCAGCCCCGCCGCCTCCCAGCGGGGATCCTCGACGAGGACATCCACCCCCGACGCCGCCGCCTCCTCCGACTGCCCGGCCAAAGGCTCCATCAGCCCGGCGAGTCGGCGTCGTAGGCGTCGATGATCGCGGCGACGAGGGGGTGGCGGACCACGTCCCTGGCGGAGAAGTAGTTGAAGGAAATCGAGGGAATGCCGCGCAGGATACGCTCCGCGTCGGCCAGCCCCGAGGTGATGCCGCGCGGCAGGTCCACCTGGCTGCGGTCGCCGGTGACGACCATGCGCGATCCCTCGCCCAGCCGGGTGAGGAACATCTTCATCTGCATCGAGGTGGCGTTCTGCGCCTCGTCCAGCACCACGAAGGCGTTGGACAGCGTCCGCCCCCGCATGAAGGCGAGCGGCGCGATCTCGATTGTCTTCTCCTCCATCAGTCGCGCCGCCTGCTTGCCGGGCAGGAAGTCGTTCAGCGCGTCGTAGAGCGGCTGCATGTAGGGATCGACCTTCTCGCGCATGTCGCCGGGCAGGAAGCCCAGACGCTCCCCCGCCTCGACCGCAGGGCGCGAGAGGATGATCCGGTCCACCTTGCCGGCCAGATACATCGACACGCCGACGGCGACGGCGAGATAGGTCTTGCCGGTGCCCGCCGGACCGATGCCGAAGGCGAGCTCATGCGTGAAGAGCGCGGCGACATAGGCGCGCTGCGCGTCGGTACGCGGCTCGACCAGCTTCTTGCGCGTCTTGATCTCGACCGGACCCGCGCCGAACATCTCGAGCTGGTCGCCCGGCGCCTGGCCGAGCCGCAACTCGCGGTCGATGTCGGCACGCTCGACGCTGCGGCCCTGCTCGAGCCGGCGGTAGAGCGATTCGAGCACCTCGACGGCCTCCTGCCGGGCCGCGTCCTCTCCGATCACGGCGAGCTGGTTGCCCCTGCGCATGATCTGGACGTGAAGCTTGGCCTCTATCTCCGCGAGATGCCTGTCATGTTCGCCGCAAAGGTCGATCAGCAGCCGGTTGTCGGGGAATTCGACGAGCGCCTCGGTCAGGGTGCCTGTGCTCACGCATGTCTCCTAGGGCGGGGCTTCGGCGACAGGGTGCCAAGCGCTTCGCGACATTGCAACTCGACAGGCCGCACTGCCGCGGCCGCCCGGAAGCTTCCCGGGCGGCCGCGCGCAATTTCGTCGCACCTGCCGCTCAGAGCAGGTCCGGGATCGACGAGCCTTCCTTGTAGGGGCCTGTCGCGACGTTGGGTGGCGCGACGCCGGAGCAGACCGGCTTGCCGTAGCGGTCGAGCCGACGGACCATGTAGCCCTCGACCCCGTCGTCGGCGATCCAGGTGTCGCAGCCGGTGGGATCGACCCAGATGCCCCATTCGAGCTCGGAGAGATTCTTGGCGTCGATGCCGCGGTCGCGCGACTTGTCGGGCCCCACGGAGCAGGCGGCGAGGCTGGCCGCGGCGGCGGCCAGGACGGCGAGTTTGATCGTCTTCATGGCGGCCCCCCTCAACGCACGCACAGGATTTCGACGCGGCGGTTCTGCGCCATGCCCTCGGCGGTGGCGTTGGTCGCCCGCGGCTGGCGTTCGCCGTAGCCGCGCACGTCGATCACCCGCGCGCCGGAGTCGAGCGCCACGGCCGCAACGGAATTCGCCCGGCGATACGAGAGGCGCATGTTGTACTCGTCCGAGGCGCGCGCGTCCGTGTGGCCGACGATGATGTAGCCGAAGGCCGTCGCCTCCTGGAAGAACTCGCGCAGCCGCTGCTTGCCGGCGTGGCTGATGTGCCAGCTGTCGGTGGCGAAGAACTGATCGGTGTTCATCACGCCACAGACGTTGATTTCGCGGCACACGGGCGTGCCGTCCCGGCGCACGTGCTCCACCGCGTACCCCTCGGCGCCGTCGTCCATCACCCAGACCTCGCAGCCATCGGGCGTGATCGAGATGCCCGGGCGGTACCGCTCGCCCCGCACGACGCGCTGGTTCTGCGCCGCGATCACCGGCGTGCCGCCCAGCGCCTGCGCGCGCTCCGGCTGATCCGCCTGCGCCCCCCCGGCTGCGACGATGACGCTGGCAAGCGTCAGCGCCGCTCCGGCGGCAGCGGCGCGCAGGGCCCCTGCTAATGCTTTCGCCACGGCTTCTGTCCCTTTCGTTTCTATTTCCCCCACGCGCGGGCTCGGGACCACGACAGGGCGCTGCCCCAAACCCACTATAATCAAGAGATTAACAAAGCCGCGCGGCCTGTGAAGCGAAAACCGCCGCACAAGATGCGCCGGCCACGCCGCCCGGCCCCGGGAAACGCATCGTCGCCCGTTTGGAAACGGTCATGTGGATCGTCCGGGAAACGGCAGAGACTCAGCGGCTTCCCAGTCGGTGTGAATGTGGATCACGCCTCCACAAGCTCGCCGGAGAGCGAATTCGGATGGCTCTCGGTAATGCGGACCCGCGCGATATCGCCCACCGAGATCGCAGGATCGGTGACGTGCACGGCATGCAGATACTCGGATTTGCCGGCCATCTGACCCGCGAATCTGCCCGGCTTCTCGAAGAGCACCGAGACCTCGCGCCCCACCATCGCCTCCTGCACCGCGCGCTGCTGGCGCGCGAGCAGCGCCTGAAGCCGCTCGAGCCGCGCCTGCGCCACCTCCGGGTCCACCTGTGCGCGCTCCGCGGCGGGCGTGCCCGGCCGCGGCGAATACTTGAACGAGAAGGCGTAGCCGTAGCGCACCTCCTCGATCAGTTCGAGCGTCGCCTGGAAATCCGCCTCCGTCTCCTCCGGGAAGCCCACGATGAAATCGCCCGAGATCAGGATGTCGGGCCGGGCGGCGCGGATGCGTTCGATCAGGCGGATGTAGCTCTCGGCGGTGTGCTTGCGGTTCATCCGCTTCAGGATGCGGTCGCTGCCCGCCTGCACGGGCAGGTGCAGATAAGGCATCAGCTTGTCACAGTCGCCGTGCGCCGCGATCAGGTCGTCGTCCATGTCGTTGGGATGCGACGTGGTGTAGCGGATCCGCTCGAGCCCCTCGACCTCCGCCAGCGCGCGCACGAGCCAAGCGAGCGACCATTCGCGCCCGTCCGGCCCCTCGCCATGGTAGGCGTTGACGTTCTGGCCCAGAAGCGTGACCTCGCGCACGCCGCGCGCCACGAGATCGCGCGCCTCGGCGAGCACGCGCGCGGCCGGGCGGCTGACCTCCGCGCCGCGGGTGTAGGGCACCACGCAGAAGGCGCAGAACTTGTCGCAGCCCTCCTGCACGGTGAGAAAAGCCGTCGGCCCGCGCGTCGCCTTCGGCCGCTGCGGCAGGTGGTCGAACTTGTCCTCGGCCGGGAACTCCGTCTCGACGGCGCGGCCGCCCTCGCGCAGCTTCGCCTCGAGCGCGGGCAGGCGGTGATAGCTCTGCGGCCCGATCACCAGATCGACCATCGGCTGCCGGCGCATCATCTCCTCGCCCTCGGCCTGCGCGACGCAGCCCGCCACCCCGATCTTCAGGTCGGGCCGGGCGGCCTTGAGCGGCTTGAAGCGGCCGAGCTCGGAATAGACCTTCTCCGCGGCCTTCTCGCGGATGTGGCAGGTGTTGAGCAGGATCATGTCCGCGTCGTCCGGGCTGTCGGTCGGGACGTAGCCCGCCGGCGCGAGCGCCTCGGCCATGCGCTCGCTGTCGTAGACGTTCATCTGACAGCCATAGGTGCGGACGTAGAGTTTGCGCGGCTCGGTCATCTGGGAGGCTCCTCATCGGCCCGCGCGTCTCTAGCGCGAAACCCCGCGCTCTTGCAATGTGGCGCCGCTTTGCGGAGCGTGAGTCGGGGACAGGGACAGAAGATGCGATACGACAGTCTCGACGACTTTCTCGCCCGGGGGCAGGACGCGCTGACGCGCGGGCCGGTGGCCGTCGTCGTGGTCGAGGACGCGGCCGAGATCGACACCACCCTGCGCCATCACCAGCAACTCGGCTTCAGGGCGCTGCTCGCGCTGATGCCCGACGACTTCGCGCTGGCGCCCGATCTGCTGGACGCGGTGCACCGCATCCGCTTCGACCCCTACGCCGAGGGCGCGCTGCAGGCGGCCGTCGCCCGGCTGAACGATGCGGCGCCGGGCATCTGGTTCTACTACTGCTACAACGCCGAATACCTCTTCTACCCTTTCTGCGAGACGCGCACCATCGGCGAGATGCTGGCCTTCCATGCCGAAGAGCGGCGCGACGCGATGCTCACCTACGTCATCGACCTCTACGCCCCCGATCTGGAGCGCGCGCCCGACGCCGTCTCGCTCGACCACGCCATGCTGGACCGCTCGGGATACTACGCGCTCGCCCGGCTCGACCCGGACAACCACAACCACCCGAAGGAACGGCAGCTCGACTTCTTCGGCGGGCTGCGCTGGCGCTTCGAGGAGCATGTGCCGCCGGAGCGCCGCAAGATCGACCGCATCTCGATCTTCCGGGCGAAGCCGGGGCTGCGGCTGCGCACGGATCACACATTCTCGGACGAGGAATACAACACCTACGCCTGCCCCTGGCACAACAACCTCACGGCCGCAGTCGCCTCGTTCCGCACGGCCAAGGCGCTGCGCGCCAACCCCGGTTCGCGCTACGACATCACGAGCTTCCGCTGGCGCAACTCCGTGCCCTTCGAGTGGCACTCGCGCCAGTTGCTGGACCTCGGGCTGATGGAGCCGGGGCAGTGGTTCTGACCGAAGCGCGCGGAGGCACCGCCGCATGGGTATTTGCTGACCATTGAAAGGCGCGAAACGCGCGCACCTCTTTCAATGGTTCTCAAATACCCAAACCCGGCCTCGGGGGCCGGCGCGCGGCCTGTCAGAGGTTCTCGAGCTGCGGCATGCCGAGGACGTGAAAGCCGCCGTCCACGTGCACGATCTCTCCGGTCGTGAAGGCGCCTGCGTCGGAAACGAGCCAGACGGCCGTGCCGCCCACCGCCTCCAGCGTCGCGTTCGACCGCATCGGCGCGTTCGTCGCGGTGTGCTTGTAGGTCCGCCGCGCGCCGCCGATGGCCGCCCCTGCGAGGGTCTTCATCGGGCCGGGCGAGATCGCGTTGACGCGGATGCCTTCGGGGCCGAGGTCGTTGGCGAGATAGCGCGTCGCCGCCTCGAGGGCGGCCTTGGCCACGCCCATCACGTTGTAGCTGGGCACCACCTTGTTCGAGCCCTGATAGGTCAGGGTGATGAGCGCGCCCCCGTTGTCCTTCATCAGCGGCTGGGCGCGGCGGGCCACGTCGATGAAGGAATAGGCCGAGATGTCGAGCGAATGCTTGAAGTTGTCGCGGGTGGTGTTGATGAAGCGACCGGTCAGTTCCGACTTGTCGGAATAGGCGATGGCGTGCACGAGGAAGTCGATCGTCGGCCAGCGCGCCGCCAGCGCCTCGAAGGCCGCGTCCATCGCCGCGTCGTCGGTCACGTCGCAGTCGAGCAGGATGTCCGAGCCGACCGAGGCCGCCAGCGGCTCGACCCGCTTGCCGAAGGCCTCGCCCTGATAGGTGAAGGCGAGCTCGGCCCCGGCGGCGTGCATGGCCCGTGCGATGCCCCAGGCAATCGAGCGGTCGTTGGCGACGCCCATGATCAGACCGCGTTTGCCTGCAAGCTGTTCCGCCATCGCCCGCCCCTACCCGTGATACTTGCTCAGCAGCATCGACCCGTTGGTGCCGCCGAAACCGAAGCTGTTGGTCATCACCGTGTCCAGTCCCGCGTCGTCGACCCGCACGGTCGCGATCTCACCCGGCCGGATGCCGGGATCGAGCGTCTCGACGTTGATCGAGGGGGTGATGAAATCATGCTCGAGCATCAGCAGGCAGTAGATCGCCTCCTGCGCCCCGGCCGCACCCTGGCTGTGGCCGGTCATCGACTTGGTCGAGCTGATGGGTGGCGTCGCGCCCTCGCCCCAGATGCGACGCACCGACTCGACTTCGCCGACGTCGCCCACCGGCGTCGATGTGCCATGCGCGTTGATGTAGCCGACCTTGCGATCCTCCGGCAGCGTCTGAAGCGCGAGGCGCATCGCCCGCTCGCCGCCCTCGCCGGACGGCGCGACCATGTCGTGCCCGTCCGAGGTGGCGCCGTAGCCGGTGACTTCGGCGTAGATCTTCGCACCGCGCGCCTTCGCGCGTTCCAGATCCTCCAGCACGACGATGCCGCCGCCGCCCGAGATCACGAAGCCGTCGCGATCGGCGTCGAAGGCGCGGCTGGCGCGCTCGGGCCTGTCGTTGAACTTGGCGCTCATCGCACCCATCGCGTCGAAGAGGCACGACAGCGTCCAGTCGAGCTCCTCGCCGCCGCCGGCGAACATCACGTCCTGCTTGCCCATCATGATCTGTTCGGCGGCGTTGCCGATGCAGTGCAGCGAGGTCGAGCAGGCCGAGGTGATCGAGTAGTTGATCCCCTTGATGTGGAAAGCCGTGGCGAGGTTGGCGCTGATCGTCGACGACATGCACTTCGGCACGGCGAAGGGGCCGATGCGCTTGGGGCTGCCTTTTTCAAGGACCGTCTGATGCGCAGCCAGCATCGCCGAGGTGGACGGTCCGCCCGAGCCGGCGACGAGGCCGGTGCGCTCGTTCACGATGTCGGCCTCTTCCAGCCCCGCGTCGGCGATGGCCTGTTGCATCGCGATATGCGCATAGGCCGCCCCCGGCCCCATGAAGCGCAGCGTCCGCTTGTCGACATGCGCGCTCACGTCGAGGTCGATCGCGCCCGCGATCTGGCTGCGAAAGCCGTGCTCCTTCATCTCCGCGTTGGCGGTGATTCCGGAGCGCCCCTCGCGGAGCGATTGCAGAACCTCGGCGGCGTTGGTCCCGATGGACGAGACGATGCCGAGCCCGGTGACGACGACACGGCGCATGGGCGCACTCCTCTGCGGCGGTTCAGACCTCGGCGGTGGCGAGTCCCACCTTCATGTCCCTGACCTCGCAGACGGTTTCCCCGTCCGCCTCGACCCGCCCGTTGGCGACGCCCATCTTGAGCCGACGCTCGATCACGCGGGTGAAGTCCACGACGTAGCGCACGAGCCGGCGGTCCGGGCGCACCATGCCGGTGAGCTTCACCTCGCCCGCGCCCAGCGCGAAGCCCTGCCCCTGCCAGCCGCGCCAGCCGAGATTGAATCCGGTCAGCTGCCAGAGCCCGTCGAGCATCAGGCAGCCGGGCATGACCGGGTTGCCGGGGAAATGACAGGCGAAGAACCACAGGTCGGGGTGGATGTCGAGCTCGGCTATGACATGGCCCTTGCCGTGCGCGCCACCGTCGGCGCTGACATCGGTGATCCGGTCCATCATCAGCATCGGAGGCTCGGGGAGCTGGGCGTTGCCGGGGCCGAAAAGCTCCCCGCGCGCGCATTGCAGCAGACCCTCCTTGTCGAAGCTGGTGGGATAGTCCGCCATCCGGGCGTGCTCCTCGATGCTGGTCTGCATGGCTGGTTTCCCCTATCACCGGCCCGAAGGGTCCTGCAAGTGCGTGCGGCATGGCGCGAAGGCCATAAAAGAACGGCGTTTTCCGTTGAAACATGCCGCCTTCGCGCTCTATATTGCGTCAGTGTGGACGAAAGGCGAGGCCATATGACACCCGAGGCGACGAACCGCGGGGCGGAATGGTTGTCCGGCGCCGGGCTGCGCCCGACGCGGCAGCGGTTGACGCTGGCGGCACTGCTTGTCGGTGACGGCCGCAACAGGCATGTCACGGCCGAAAGCCTTTTCGCCGCTGTTCAGGACAGCGGCGAAAAGGTGTCGCTGGCGACCGTCTACAACACGCTGCGCGCCTTCTGCGACGCGGGACTGATGAAGGAGATCACCGTGGACGGGTCGAAGAGCTACTTCGACACCAACACGCATGATCACCCGCATTTCTTTTGGGAAGACGACGGCCGCCTCTCGGATGCCCCGCACGACGAGCTCGAGATCACCCGCCTTCCGTCGGCGCCCGAGGGTGCCGAAATCTCGAAGGTCGATGTCGTGATCCGGCTGCGCCGCCGCTGATCGCCTCCGGGCCGGGCGTCAGCCGGTCGGAATGTCGTGGCGGTAGGGCGCCACAAAGGCGTCGGGGATTTCCCTCTCGTCGTAGACGCCGATCAGAATACCCTTCGGCATCGCGCCCGAGCGCATGCGCCGGTCGAGTTGCGCGTCCGACTGGGTAATGCGCTGTGAATCGCGTCGCGCCCAGCGCGCAAGATGCTCGTACATCCGCGCAATCACCCCGGCGTGGGCCGGATCGCCGCCGAGGTCGGTCAGCTCCTGGGGGTCGGCCGCCCGGTCGAAGAGCATGGGCCGGAACCCGCCCTCGGCGTGCACGAACTTCCATCGATGGTCGGCCAGCATGAAGAGCCGCGCGTCCCGAGCGGAGACGCCGAGCTTCTCGCGCACGGGCGTGTGGGCGTAGTTGTATTCGCTGACCGCGACCTCGCGCCAGTCCTCGGGCGCCTCGCCGCGCAGGAAGGGCATCAGCGAGCGGCCCTCGACGATGTGGCGCGGCACCTCTCCGCCGGCCATCTCGATGAAGGTGGCCGGCAGGTCGATCGCCTCGACCAGCGCATCGCAGGTCGTGCCGCGGGTGGCGTCGGCCTCGGGCGAGGGATCGTGAATGATGAGCGGCACCTTCACCGAACAGTCGTGAAAGAGATCCTTCTCCCCCATCCAGTGATCGCCCAGATAGTCGCCGTGGTCCGAGGTCAGCACGATGACGGTGTCGCGGTCCCTCCCCGTCTCCTCCAGCCAGTCGAGCAGGCGGCCGAGTTGCGCGTCGGCCTGCGCGATCAGGCCCATGTAGGCGGGGATCACCGTTTCGCGCACCTCGTCGCGGGAAAAGCTCTGGGCCACACGGTTCTCCATGAAGGCGGCATAGACGGGGTGCGGATGCTCGCGCTCCGCCTCCGAGCGCACCGCAGGCAACACGTGCTCCGGCCCGTAGAGGTCGTGCCACGGCGCGGGAACGATGTAGGGCCAGTGCGGTTTGATGTAGCTCAGATGAGCGCACCAAGGACCGCTCGCCTGCTCCATGAAGTCGATGGCCCGGTCGGTGAGCCACGGCGTCTCGCTGTCCTCGTCGCGGATGTTGGCGGGCTTCGCGGCGTTCCTCATGAACCAGCCCGATGCCACCTGATTGCCCTCGAGCCCGGCGTTGGCGAAATCGGCCCAGGGGTTCTCGCCCGGATAACCCCTGGCCTTGAGATACTCGTTGTAGGGCGACCGGCGCGTGTCGTAGGCGCCTTCGGCGCCGTTGGTCCACAGCCCGTCGTCGCGGATCCAGACGTCGAAGCCGCATTCGGCCTGCCGCGCGCCGATCACGCTGTCGGGCGCGAGACCGAGGCGCGCCATCCCTTCCGCGTCCACGGTCATGTGCGTCTTGCCGATCAGCCAGCAGCCCATGCCGAGCGCGCGCAGGTGATCGCCCATGGTGATCTCGCCCACGCGCAGCGGATAGTTGTTGTTGGCCGCGCCGTGCGAATGCACGTAGCGGCCGGTATAGGTGGACATGCGCGACGAGCCGCAGACCGGCGACTGCGCGTAGGCCTCGGTGAAGCGCACCCCCTTCGCCGCCACGCGGTCGAAATTCGGCGTCTTCAGATGCGGATGGCCGTAGCAGCCCAGGTAGTCGAACCGGAGCTGGTCGTACATGACAAAGAGGATGTTGCGGGCCACGCGCCCCTCCCTGATCGCGGCGGGCGGAGGCTAGACCGCGACGCCGCGCGGGACAAGTCGGAGAGGCAGGCGCCGCGCGCGTCAGCGCAGCACCCGCGTCATCCCGTCCACCGCCACGCTGACCGCGACGCCGCGCGCGCGCCCCCAGTCCCGCAGCCGCGCGTCGATCGCGGCGGCGTCGCCCTCGACGATCTGCGTGCCGCAATGGGTGACGATCGCCTCCGGCACGCCCTCCTGCTCGCACCAGGTGAGCTGGGTGCGCACCGGCGTATGCCCGATCAGGTGCGCGCCGCGCTTGCGCACCATCGACCGGTCGAGCGTCGCACCATCCCCGATATAGAGGTGGCAGCCCGCGAGCGCCGCCTCCCGCGCGTGGATGTAGACCAGGTCGGGACCGTAGAAGATCGTGACCCGCCCGGCCGAGACGCGATAGCCCACGGCGGGGCAGCGGGTGGAATGCTCCACCTCGAAGGCCTCGAAGCAGATGCCCTCGATCCCGGTCGGCCTGTGCGGCGTCACGACGGCGCGGCGATCGATCGGATAGCCGCCAATGTCCTCCCATGTCGCATCGGTGGCGTGCACGGGGCACGGCGCGCCGTCCTTCAGACCCCAGGCGTGGTCGGGGTGCGCGTGAGTGAGCAGGATCGCATGAGGATCGACGTCTTCGATCCGGCCGCGCCAGTCCGCGCCGCAATCGATCATCACACGCCTGTGGTAATACTCGACCAGAAGCGCGCTGTGCATCCAGTGCGCCGCCGTCCGCGCCTCGATCTCGCCGCGGGTGCCGAGAAAGGTGAGCTTCATGGGCCCTCAACTCCACGCACCCTGGCAGGGTTTGGCGCTGGTGCCCGCGGCGAGATTCGAACTCGCACGGCCTATCGGCCTGGGGATTTTAAGTCCCCTGTGTCTACCGTTCCACCACGCGGGCCGGGGGTGACCATAACGGGGCCGCCGGCGGCGGGGAAGTCAGAGCTCCTCGCCCTTCAGAAGGCTCCGCTCGGGCAGCCACGGGTTGAGCGCCAGCGCCGCGCGCAGCACTGCCTGCGCCTCCGCCTCGCGGCCCAGCGCCGTCAGCGTCAGCGCCTTGCCCGAGAGCGCGCCGAGGTGGCGCGGGGACCGCTCCAGCGCCGCGTTCAGGTCGTCGAGCGCGGCGGTGAAGTTCTGGTTCAGGTAGTGCACGAAGGCGCGCTGGTTCCAGCCCTCGGCCCAGTCGGGGCAGTAGTCGATCAGCCGGTCGAAGGCCTGCAGCGCGCCCAGCAGGTCCCAGCTTTCGCGCATCCGCATGCCGCGGGTGAGCACCGCCTGCGCCGCCTCGTCCGGCGCGTCGGTGTAGAGTTCCCAGGCGCGGTCGTTGAGCGGCTGCGCGGTGGCCGGATCGGGCGCGGCCTGCATCCGGTCGTAGAGCTTCGAGAGCGCCTCGGAATGATCGGGCGGCGGCGGGCACTCGGCCAGCGCGGGGCCGGCGAGCAGGACAAGGGCGATGAGGGCACGCATGGAACAAGCATCCCCGCCCCTGCCCCGCCGATCAAGACACATGCGCGTCAGCCGGCATCGACCGGCCCGCTCTCCTTCACCGCCTGCATGGCGACGTAGGTGGAGGTATTGGCGACATGCGGCAGGGTCGAGATGCGCTCGGCCAGCACGGCGCGATAGGCGCGCATGTCGGGCGTGCGCACCTTGAGCAGGTAGTCGAAGCTGCCGGCGATCAGATGCGCCTCCTCGATCTCGGGCACCGCTGCCACGGCGGCGTTGAAGGCTTCGAGCGCCGCCTCGCGCGTGTCGGTGAGCTTGACCTCGACGAAGGCCACATGCTCGCGGTTCAGCCGGATCGGGTCGAGGATGGCGCGGTAGCCGCGAATCACGCCCGTGCTTTCCAGCCGCTTGAGCCGCGCCTGCACCGGCGATTTCGACAGTCCGACGCGACGGGCGAGGTCCGTGACGCTCACCCGACCGTCGCGGGCGAGTTCATCCAGAATCGCACGGTCGAAGCTGTCCAGCCCGCCCGATACCCGTTCATCCTGCGCCAAGGAGCAAACTCCGTCGTTTCGTCCACTGATCGGAGCGTATCGGGAAAATCGCCTGCCGTCATGGTGATAAACTATGTGAAACGACAGGAGGTGCCCCATGCCCCGCGACACCGCCGATCTGCGCGCCGCCATCGACGCGGCGACCTATGCCGAGGAGGACGAGGTTCTGACGCGCCTGACGCGCGAGGCCGCGCTCTCGCCAGAGGATCGTGCGCGCGTCTCCGCCGCCGCCGCCAGCTTGGTCCGCGACATCCGCGGCACCACGCGGCCCGGCCTGATGGAGGTCTTCCTCGCCGAATACGGCCTCTCGACCGACGAGGGCATCGCGCTCATGTGCCTCGCCGAGGCGCTGCTGCGGGTGCCCGACGCCGAGACCATCGACGCGCTCATCGAGGACAAGATCGCGCCGTCGGACTGGGGCCGGCACATAGGGCACTCGACCTCGCCGCTGGTGAACGCCTCGACCTGGGCCTTGATGCTGACAGGCCGCGTGCTGCGCGAGGATCGCGAACCGGGGCCGGTGGCCGCCCTGCGCGGCGCCGTCAAGCGACTGGGCGAGCCGGTGATCCGCACCGCCGTGGGGCGCGCCATGCGCGAGATGGGGCGGCAGTTCGTGCTGGGCGAGACGATCCGAAGCGCGATGAAGCGCGCCTCGGCGCAGGAGGCGAAGGGCTACAGCTATTCCTACGACATGCTGGGCGAGGCGGCGCGCACCGACGCGGACGCGCGGCGCTACTTCGACGCCTACGCGCAGGCCATCGACGCCATCGGCACCGCGGCCACGGGCGACATCCGCGACAACCCCGGCATCTCGGTCAAGCTCTCCGCCCTCTCGCCGCGCTACGAGGAAGCCCAGCGCGCCCGCGTGATGGAGGAGGTCGCGCCGCGCCTCCTGTCGCTCGCGCAGCGGGCGAAGGCCGCGGGCATCGGGCTCAACGTCGATGCGGAGGAGGCGGACCGCCTGTCGCTCTCGCTCGACGTGATGGAGCGGGTGCTCGCCTGCGACACGCTCGCCGGCTGGGACGGCTTCGGCGTGGTGGTGCAGGCCTACGGCCAGCGCGCGGGCCCGGTGATCGACTGGCTGCACGACCTGGCCGAGCGGCTGGACCGGCGGTTCATGGTGCGGCTGGTGAAGGGCGCCTACTGGGACACCGAGATCAAGCGCGCGCAGGTCGCGGGGCTCGACGGTTTCCCCGTCTTCACGGCGAAGCCCGCGACGGATGTCTCCTACCTCGCCTGCGCGCGGAAGCTCCTCGGCATGACCGACCGGCTCTATCCGCAGTTCGCAACGCACAACGCGCACACCGTGGCGGCGATCCTCGACATGGGCGAGGACCGCGACGCCTTCGAGTTCCAGCGCCTGCACGGCATGGGCGAGACGCTGCACGAGCTCGTGCGGGCGCGCGAGGGCACCCGCTGCCGCATCTACGCCCCCGTGGGCGCGCACCGCGACCTCTTGGCCTATCTGGTGCGGCGGCTGCTGGAGAACGGCGCCAACTCCAGCTTCGTCAACCAGATCGTGGACGAGGAGGTGCCGCCCGAGGAGGTGGCGAAGGATCCCTTCGACGCGCTCGCGGAAGAGCGCCCGCACATCCCCACGGGGCCCGAGCTCTTCCTGCCCGAGCGGGCGAACTCGATGGGCTTCGACCTCGCGCACCCGCCGACGCTGGACGCGATGGACCGGGCGCGCGATCCCTGGCGCGCGCATGTCTGGGAGGCGGGGCCGCTGCTCGCCGCGGAGGCGCTGCCCGAGCCGGCGCAGGAGATGCGCAACCCGGCCGACCATGCCGAGATCGTGGGCCGCGTCGCCTGGGCGAGCGAAAGGGACGTGCACACCGCGCTCGACACGGCCGCGACCTGGGACGCGCCCGCGGCGGAGCGGGCAGAGGTGTTGCGCCGGGTGGCGGACCTCTATGAGGCGCACTATGGCGAACTCTTCGCGCTCTGCGCCCGCGAGGCGGGCAAGATGGTGCGCGATGCGGTCGCCGAGTTGCGCGAGGCGGCGGATTTCCTGCGCTACTACGCCGCCCACGCGCCGGAGGCCGCGCCGGTCGGCCGCTTCGCCTGCATCTCGCCCTGGAACTTCCCGCTGGCGATCTTCACCGGGCAGGTCTCCGCGGCCTTGGCAGCCGGCAACGCGGTGCTGGCGAAGCCTGCCGAGCAGTCGCCGCTGATCGCGCACCGCGCGGTGCAGCTCTTCCACGAGGCGGGGGTGCCGCGTTCGGCGCTGCAACTCCTGCCCGGCGCGGGCGACGTGGGCGCGGCGCTCACCTCCGATGCACGCACCGACGGCGTGGCCTTCACCGGCGGCACCGACACGGCGCGCAAGATCCGCGCGGCCATGGCGGAGAACCTCGCCCCCGGCGCGCCGCTTGTGGCGGAGACCGGCGGGCTCAACGCGATGATCGTGGATTCCACGGCGCTCCCGGAACAGGCGGTGCAGGCGATCGTCGAGAGCGCCTTCCAGTCCGCGGGCCAGCGCTGTTCGGCGCTGCGCTGCCTCTACGTGCAGGAGGACATCGCGGAGGCGTTCACCGAGATGCTGACCGGCGCGATGGACGCGCTGGTGACGGGCGACCCCTGGGCGCTCGCGACCGACGTGAGCCCGGTGATCGACCCTGAAGCGCAGCGCGACATCGCGGGCTACATCGATGCGGCGCGCGCCGGGGGCCGGGTGATCCACCAGCTCGAGGCGCCCGACGGCGGCAGCTTCGTCGGCCCCGCGCTGATCCGCGTGCCCGGCATCGGCGCGCTGGAGCGCGAGGTCTTCGGCCCCGTCCTGCACCTCGCCACCTTCCGGGCCGAGGAGATCGACAAGGTGATCGACGCGATCAACGGCACGGGCTACGGGCTGACCTTCGGGCTGCAGACCCGCATCGACGACCGGGTGCAGCACGTGGCCGACCGCATCCATGCAGGCAACATCTACGTCAACCGCAACCAGATCGGCGCCATCGTGGGCAGCCAGCCCTTCGGCGGCGAGGGGCTGTCGGGCACGGGGCCAAAGGCCGGCGGGCCGCACTACCTGCCTCGTTTCACGAAGGCCGAGCCCCCGATGCAGGGGGCGGCCTGGGAAACAGGGCAGGACGTCGCGGCGCTCGAGCGGGCGTTGAAGGAGGCCGCCCCGACAGACCCGCCGCGGCGCACCGAAACGCTGCCGGGCCCCACGGGCGAGTCGAACCGACTTTCCACCCTGCCCCGCCTGCCCGCGCTCTGCCTCGGACCCGGCGCCGAGGCGACTGCCGCGCAGGCCGGAGCGGTGCGCGCGCTGGGCGGGGTGGCGGTGGAGGCCGAGGGGAGCGTGCCCCCCGAGGCGCTGACGCGGCTCGCGCCCCTGTCGCTCGTCCTGTGGTGGGGCGACGCCGAGGCCGCCCGCGCGCTGGACCGGGCGCTCGCCGCCCGCGACGGGCCGCTGGTGCCGCTGGTCACCGGCCTGCCGGACCCGGCGCATGTGCTGACGGAGCGCCACGTCTGCGTGGACACCACGGCGGCGGGCGGCAACGCGGCGCTGCTGGCCGGCGCAGCCTGACGGAGACCGCTCGGCGCGACCTATCGGGCGCTTCTCGCGCGTGGCGGCCCGGGCGGAGCCTGACCGCCGCGCCGCGCCTGACACGCCGGGGCGCCCAGGTCGGCCGCAGTGATCCGGCAGGTTGGCCGGCATAGGGTCGCGCGCGACGAGGGACCGCAAGGGACCGAGGAGCGGGCCATCGGGCCGCGGCCACGCGCGCGCTTGACTGTCCGGGGGCAAGCCCACAGCTTGCCTGTCATGTTTCCGATCCGCGATCACAATCCCTCGGGGCGGACGCCCTATGTGACCTACGCCCTGATGGCGGCGAACATCGGCGTCTTTCTCGCCTATGCCGGGCTTTTCGCGGATCAGCGGGCGCTCGGGCAATTCTTCTACGACTGGGCGCTGACCCCTGCGCGGCTCACCTCGGGCGAGGGCATCTACACGCTCGTCACCTCGATGTTTCTGCACGGCGGGCTGCTGCATCTCGCCGGCAACATGCTGTTTCTCTTCATTTTCGGAGACAACATGGAGGACGAGATGGGCCACGGCGGCTTCCTGGGCTTCTATCTCGCCTCCGGCATCGGCGCGGCGCTGGCGCAGGCGGTCTCGGCCCCCTTTTCGCAGGTGCCGATGGTGGGCGCCTCGGGCGCGATCGCGGGGGTGATGGGGGGCTATCTGCTGATGTTCCCGCGCGCGCGGGTCGACGTGCTGATCATCCTGGTCATCATCTTCAGGGTGCTGCCGGTGCCCGCCTGGCTGATGCTGGGGGTCTGGTTCGCGATCCAGCTCTTCAGCGGCGTGGGTGCGGACCCGGATGCGGGCGGCGTCGCCTACTGGGCGCATTCGGGGGGCTTCTTCGTGGGCCTTCTGCTGACCCTGCCGCTGTGGCTCAGGCGCGGCGGGCCGAGCTACTGGCGGCGCACGCATGGCGAGCCGCCGCACCCCGAGGCCACCTATCGCTGGCGGCCGTCGCGCGTCCCTTCCGCCGGGCGGCGGCGCAACCGTTGAGGCGGTCTGAGGGGCCGCCAAGGGGGCTGTCCCCCCCCCAGGGTATGTTCCGCAACAGGAAGGACCGGGCGCACCCGCCGTTCACGCGTTTCGGATGATCGCGGAGAAGGGGTCGAAGAGCGCGCCGTTGGCGGCGATCATCTCGCCGTGCTCGAGCGGATCGGTGTTCTCGCGCAGCGGGCCGACGAGGCCGCCGGCCTCGGTCACCAGCAGGGATCCGGCCGCCAGATCCCAGATCTGCAGTTCCCGTTCCCAGTAACCGTCGTAGCGGCCGGCGGCAACATAGGCGAGGTCGAGCGAGGCCGCCCCCCAGCGCCGGACACCGGCGCATTCGGGCATCAGCCGCGCGAGATCCTGGAGCGTCGCCGGCAGAGTCCGCTTGGCGCCGAAGGGCACGCCGGTGGCGAAGATCGCCTGCGTCATGCGGCTGCGCCCCGAGACGCGCAGGCGCCGCGAATCGTTGAGCCAGCAGCCCTGCCCCTTCTCGGCGTAGAACATCTCGTCCTTCGCGGGGTCGAAGACAACGGCCGCGACGATCTGGCCCTTGTGCTCCAGCGCGATCGAGATGGCCCAGTGCGGGAGGCCGTGCAGAAAATTGGTCGTGCCGTCCAGAGGATCGACGATCCAGCGGCGGGTCGGGTCGGCGCCGGGGGTCTCGCCCCCTTCCTCGGCCAGCCAGCCGTAGTTGGGCCGCGCGCCCAGCAGGTCCTGCTTGAGGACGCGCTCGGCCGCGATGTCGGCGCGGCTGACGAAGTCGCCCGCGCCCTTGGCCGTGACCTGAAGATTCTCGACCTCGCGGAAATCCTTGATCAGCGACCGTCCGGCACGGCGGGCGGCCTTGATCATGATGTTGAGGTTCGCGCTGCCCTGCATCGCCCGGCTCCCCTTGGATCAGGGCGGGCGTATACGCGCCCGTCCGGGCGATGCCAAGGCCGGGCCGCGCGGGCAGGCGTCCGTTGTAGACCGCGCGGCCCGCCTCCCCGGGCGCGGCGCCGCGCGGGGATCAGACCTCAACCGGGCGCCGTCGGCGTGCCGCAGGCGATCGCGTCGCCGGCCACCACCGGGACCAGCCCGTCGGGGCAGAAGTTCCGGTCCGCGGGATAGGCGAAGACCGGCCTCTCGAGCGCGGTGGACTGGTCGCCCACCCAGACATCGTTGACGATCTCGGCCCGTGCCGCGGCGGCGGCGGCGATCAGGCCGGCGGCGGCGGCGATCCGTGCGATGCGCATGGCTTGTCCCCCGTTTCTGACACCTTGGTCAGGCTACCGGCGCCGGGCGGCGAGTCAATCGCGGGCTCAGCCGCGCCCGGCGGCAGGGCCGTCGAGCGACTGCCAGTGCTCGCCCATCGCCACGATGCAGGAGAGCCCGTGCGCGTAGCGCAGGACCAGCGTCCAGTCCCCGTCGGCGTCGGTCCAGACTTCCATGACCTGCTCGGGCCCGCGCAGCCCCGAGGCCGCGCGGCGCTCGCCGAACTGCTCGGTCAGCTTGCGCTGCATGCGATCGGTCGGCTCGCAAAGCACCTCCGCGATCGGCGACGTGGCGTCCGCCGCGCCGGAAACCGCAAGAAGAAGCACGCCTGCCACGATCCCGTGTAACAGTTTCATGAAGAAACGGTAACAGGGGCATGACAGGCTGTCACGCGCAGGCTTTAGCCGAAGGCGCGCAGCGCCGCCACGCCGGCCCAGGCCGAGACGGCGGTGAGCACCGTGCCCCAGGTCACGTCGGCGGCCACCATGCTCCAGTGCCAGTCGCGCAGGATGGCGTAGCTGGTGAACTCGTAGGTGCCGTAGGCCGCGAAGCCCAGCACCGCGCCGGCGACGAGCGCCTGCCCGGGATCGCCCGCCCGCAGCGCCGGGAGCGAGACGAGGTAGAGCAACGCGCCGACATAGGCGAGATAGAACGCCGCCGCCGCGCCCAGGCGCAGGGTCTCGGCCATGATCGGGCCGATCCGCGCCTCGAAGAGCGGCTTCATCACGAGGTTGAGCATCACCGCGTCGAGGATCAGAAAGACCGCCGCGGTGACGAGGTAGAGCGAAATGATCTGCATCGGGGCGCCTCCTTTCCCGGGTTTACGGGCGGGACGGCGCCCCGGATCGGTCAGCGCCTGTCCGAGAGCTTGCCGAACTCGTTGTCGAGGCGATGGCGCATCTTGCGCGCCGCGCCGCGCACCGCGGCCTCGATGCTCGTGTCGTCATGATGCGCGCCGAAGGGGCGCAGACCCTCGGGACGCGCCTCGATGCTGGCGCGGATATCGACGCCACCCTTTTCGGCGTTGAGATCCTTGAGGTGCACCTCGACGGCCGAGAGCCGCTTCTCCAGCGGGGCGAGCGCGTTGCGCACCGCCTGCTCCACCACCTCCTGCAGCCTTTCGTCGCCGTTGATGTGATTGTCGGTCCTGACCTCGATATGCATGGGTGCTCCTCACTGCGATTGCGCCGGACGCTTCTGCTAATCTAGGGACGCGACCGGGCGGTTTTTATCCCCCGGGGGTCGATCATTGATGACGCGCGCCGCGCAAATTCTCCCTGACATGGATCAAGGCCCGCCATGCGCACGGATGCAAGTCTCCTGCACGAGACGAAAAACCGGAGTCGGAGCACCATGTTCAAGCTGGCCCTCGTTCTGCACATCTTCATCGGCGCGACGCTCGCCGGCACGGCGGTCATCGCGGTGCTCGTGGCGGGCTACGGCACGCTCTGGCCGATCGTCATCGCGGCGCTCGCGGGCTTCTTCGGCGGTTTCCCGGTGAGCTGGATGGTGGCGCGCCAACTCTACGAGGAGGGCTGAGGTCCTTGCAGGTGGTGATTCTGACCGGCGCCGGCATCAGCGCGGAGTCGGGCCTCGGCACCTTCCGCGACGAAGGCGGTCTCTGGACGCGCTATCCGCTCGAGGAGGTGGCCACACCGCAGGGCTGGGCGCGCGACCCAGCACGGGTGCTGGAGTTCTACGACGCGCGCCGAGCCCAGGCCGCGGCCGCCGCGCCGAACGCCGCCCATCGCGCGCTCGCCCGGCTTGAGGCCGAGTTCCCGGGCGACGTGCTGATCGTGACCCAGAACGTCGATTCGCTGCACGAGGCGGCCGGGGCGCGCAACGTCGTCCACATGCATGGCCGGCTCGACGGGGCGCTCTGCGCGATCTGCGATCACCGCTGGCCAGCGCCCGAGACGATGGACCCGGCCGACCCCTGCCCGGCCTGCGGCGCGCCGGCCACGCGGCCCGACGTCGTCTGGTTCGGCGAGATGCCCTACCGCATGGACGAGATCCTGGAGGCGCTCGCGCGCGCCGATCTCTTCGTCTCGATCGGCACCTCGGGAGAGGTCTATCCCGCCGCCGGATTCGTGGAGGAGGCCGCGACGCAGGGCGCACGGACGCTCGAGCTCAACCTCGAGGCCTCCCGGGGCAGCCGGGTCTTCGACGAGGCGCGGCAGGGACCGGCGAGCGAACTGGTGCCCGCCTGGGTCGATGAGATGCTCGCGCGCTGAGCTTCGGCGCGAGGGCGCGCGGGCACGGCCGCCGATGTTGTCAGCCGTTTCCTCGCGGCAGGCTTCATGCGAAGAGAAGGCTGACCGATGCCGGCGCCGCTCATCGCGCCCCTGCGGGCGCTCTTCGCGAGGAGGGACCGCAGGAACCGACGAGCGCGGCGGCCCACCAGGATGAGAGGCCGGCGCGAATGGAGCGGGACGACAGCGACGAGCGGGGCGGTCTCAGCCTCGCCGAAGAGGGTGGAGAGATCCGCGCCGTCGTGACCGGCGCGCTCGGCCTGCGCGAGCTGCCCGAGTTGCAGGAGCAGCTCGCCCGCCTCGAGGCGCCCCGGGCGGTGACCTTCGACCTGTCGGACGCGCAGCGGATCGATACCGGCATCGCCTGGGCGCTGCTGCGGGCCCGCGACCGGCTGGCGGAGGCTGGCGCGCGCACCGAGATCACCGGCGCGCAGGGCGCGGTGGCGCAGATCCTGGACACCGTGCGCGAGGGGCTGCCCAAGCCGCAGGAAGAGCCTGCGCCGGAGCGCGGGCTGCGGGCCGCGCTGGTCCGCCTGGGCGAGACGGTGGCAGGCGGCGCGCAGTCGTTTTTGGGCTTTCTCGGTCTTCTCGGGCTCTTCGTCGCGCGGCTTCTGGGCGCCGTCGTCCGCCCGCGCGAGTTCCGGCTGACCGCGCTTCTGCACCACTGCCAGGCGGTGGGCCTTCAGGCCGTGCCGATCGTGGCGCTGATGGCCTTCCTGATCGGGGTGGTGCTCGCGTTCCAGGGCGCGGCGCAGCTGCGGCAGTTCGGCGCGGAGGTCTTCGTGGTGGACCTTATCGCGATCTCGATCCTGCGCGAGCTGGGCATCCTGCTCACGGCGATCATCGTGGCGGGGCGCACGGCCTCGGCCTTCACCGCCGCGATCGGCTCGATGAAGATGCGCGAGGAGATCGACGCCATGCGCACGCTGGGCATCGATCCCGGCCACGCGCTGATCGTGCCGCGGGTGCTGGCACTCGTCCTGATGCTTCCGATCCTCGGGCTGATCGCGAATCTGGCCGGCATCTTCGGCGGCGCGCTCATGTCCTGGATCGAGCTCGGCATCTCGCCCGCGATGTTCATGACGCGCCTCGCCGAGGGGACGGACGTCACGCACGCCGTCGTGGGCCTGGTGAAGGCGCCGGTCTTCGCGGTGCTGATCGGCGTGATCGGGTGCCGCGCGGGGCTCGGGGTCGGCAACACCGCCGAATCGCTCGGGCGCATGACATCCTCGGCGGTGGTCGCCGCGATCTTCGCGGTGATCCTCGCCGACGCGCTCTTCTCGATCTTCTTCCAGCAGATCGGGGTCTGAGCGTGGCGGAGACGGTCATCGAGGTGCGCGGCCTGCGCAATCAGTTCGGAACCCACGTCGTGCATGACGGACTCGATCTCGACGTCTATCGCGGCGAGATCCTCGGCGTGGTGGGCGGCTCGGGCACCGGAAAGTCGGTGCTGCTGCGCTCGATCACCGGGCTCATCACGCCGGCCGCCGGTTCCGTGCGGATGCTCGGCACCGAGATGCGCGGGGCGAGCGAGGCCGAGCTCGACGCGCTGGCCGAGCGGATCGGCGTGATGTTCCAGGACGGGGCGCTCTTCTCCTCGCTCACGGTCTGCGAGAACGTGATGGTCCCCCTTTCCAACGTCGAGGGACTGGACGCGCGGACGCGCGAGGCGCTGGCGCGGCTGAAGATCTCGCTCTCCGGGCTGCCGTGGAACGCGGGCGACAAGTTTCCCTCCGAGCTCTCGGGCGGCATGCGAAAGCGCGCGGGGCTCGCGCGCGCCCTCGCCCTAGATCCCGAGATCGTCTTCCTCGACGAGCCCACGGCCGGGCTCGATCCGATCGGCGCGGCGGCCTTCGACGAGCTGATCCGCGGGCTGTCCCGGGCGCTGGGGCTCACCGTGTTCCTCGTCACACACGACCTCGACACGCTCTATGCCACCTGCGACCGCATCGCGGTGCTGGCCGAGAAGCGCGTGCTCGTGACCGGCACGCTCGACGACATGCTCGAGGTGGACCACCCCTGGGTCCGGGAATACTTCCTCGGCCCACGGGCGCGCGCGGCGCGCGACGCGATTGCGGCGGGACACGGCAGAGAGTAAGCCGGAGCGATGGAAACGCGGGCCAACTATCTGCTGATCGGCGCCTTCACCCTCGCGGGTTTTCTGGGGCTGCTAGGGTTCCTGCTGTGGTTCGCGCGGGTCGAGCTGGACCGGCAGTTCGCCTATTACGACATCTACTTCCCCACGGTCACGGGCCTCTCGAACGCCTCCGAGGTGCGCTTCAGCGGGCTGCCGGTGGGCCAGGTCGTCGAGGTAGCGCTGGCGCCGGATCAGAGCGGCGAGGTTCGCGTCCGGGTCGAGGTCGATGCCGGCACGCCGGTGCGCACCTCGAGCGTCGCCACGATCGAGTCGCTTGGCGTCACCGGCCAGAGCTACGTCGGGATCTCCGCGGGCGACCCGCGCGACCCTCTGCTCGAGGCAGTGGCGGAGGAGACGGTGCCCGACATCCCCGCCGGCCGCTCCGTGCTGCAGACCCTGAGTCAGGACGCCCCCGAGATCCTCGAGGAAATCCTGCAGGTTTCGCGCCGGGTCTCCGACCTGCTCGGACCCGAGAACCAGGATCGCGTCGCCAACATCCTCGCGAACGTCGAGAACTCCTCGGCCGAGCTTTCGCAGGCGCTGGAGGATTTCTCCGCCGTGACAGAGACGATCGCGACGGCGACCGAGGACATCGGCGCCTTCACCTCCCGGCTGGAGGACATCTCTGCGGCGGCGACGACGACGCTGGAGACCGCGGACGGCACGCTGCGACAGGTCTCGGACCTGGCAGAGCGCGCCGAGACGACGCTCGAGGTGGGCGACGATGCGCTGCGCAGCGGCCGGCAGACGCTCGACTCCGCCAACGCCTTCATCGAGACGGATCTGCCGCGCGTCGTCGAGACCCTCGAGTCGACGCTGGCCAGCCTGCGCACCGAGATCGATCGCGTCGGCGGCGATGCCTCTGCGATGCTGGCGGAGTTCCGGCAGACCGGAGAGGTCGCCACCGCCCGCCTCGCCGAAGCCGAAGAGACGATCGCCGCGCTGGACCGCGTTCTCGACGACACCTCGCGGAGCGTCGCCGCCGTCGAGGCCGCCGCGACCCGCTTCGACACCTTCATCGCCGAGGACGGCACCGCCCTCGTGACCGAGACGCGGGATTTCCTCGCCAACGCCAACGAGGTCGCAGAGGCCGCGGTGTCGGTCGCCGAAGAGGATCTGCCCGCGATCCTGCGGGACATCCGCCAGGCCACAGAGACGGCGGCGCGCACCGTCGAGAGCGTGGGCGCGGATCTCTCGGCGGCGGCCGGGCGGGCCGACGACATCTCGGCGGAGGTGGCCGCCACGCTCGACACCGTCGGCACGACCTTCGAGAACGCCAACGCAACCCTCGGCCGGATCAATACCGCGCTCGAGACGGGCGAGTCCGCGCTGGCTGCGGCGGAACGCGCCTTCACCACGGCCGACAGCGTGATGACCGAGGACGTCCAGCAGGTCGTGACGAGCCTGCAGGACACGCTGGCCCGTCTCGACGAGGCGGTCGCGGCGGTCACGGCGGACATACCGACGATCACCGACGAGATACGCCAGACCGCCGAGCGCGCCAATGCCGCCTTCGCACAGGTGGAACGCACGGCGGGCGACCTCGGGCCCTCGCTTCAGGCCTTCGCGAACGACGGCCTGCCGCAATACACGCGGCTCGGCCGCGAGGCGCGCGAACTCGTCGAGAACCTTCAGACGCTCGCCCGCCAGATCCAGCGCGACCCGGCGCGCTACTTCCTCGGCCGCGACGCGCCCGCCTACCGAAGATGAGGTTCGCCATGCTCCGCCCGCTGCTTCTTTGCCTCGCCCTCACCGCGCTGTCGGGCTGCGCCGCGCTCGGCGCCCTGGGACGCGCGACCGAGCCGCTCGACGTGCATGAACTGCGCGCCCCCGAGACCACGCCGGTCGCCGCCGCCAGCCAGGGTATCCAGCTGGTCGTCGAGGTGCCCGCGGCCGGCGGCGCGATCGCGACGGACCGGATTCTCGTGCGCACCGGCGACACCCAGGTGGCCTATCTGCCCGACGCACGCTGGAGCGAGGAGGCGCCGGTGATGCTCCAGTCCGCGATGGTCGAGACCTTCCTGCGCGCCGACGCCTTCCGCTACGTCGGGCGCCGTCCGCTCGGCGCTGCGGGCGACATCGCGCTGGTGAGCGAACTGGTGGATTTCGGCGCGCGCGCCGCACCCGACGGCGAAAGCGCGGTCGTCGAGATGACCCTCGTCGCGCGGCTGGTGCGCGAAGAGGATGCCGCCGTCACCGCCTCGCGCAGCTTCGCCCGCTCCGTCGAGGTTTCGGACACCTCCACCCCGGCGCTCCTGGCGGGCTTCGACCGGGTCTCGGACGCGGTGCTGACCGACCTCGCGCGGTGGGTCTTTCGGGCCCGCGGGCTGCGCACGGCGGAATCCTGACGCGCTGCGGCCGGCCTTTTGCAATCGCAGGCCCGCAGCGGCATAGTCGCGGAAGGAGGAAGCGATGCACGATCACCATGACCACGGCGGCAGCGAATTCGACGACATGACGGCGCGGGTCCGCGCGCTGGAGACCGTGCTCGTCGAAAAGGGCCTGGTGGACCCGGCCGCGGTGGACGAGATTGTCGAGACCTACGAAAACAGGGTCGGCCCGCGCAACGGCGCGGCGGTCGTCGCGCGGGCCTGGACCGACCCGGCCTTCGCCGAGCGGCTGCGCCGGGACGCGACCGAGGCGATCGCCGCGATGGGCTTCGGCGGCCGACAGGGCGAGCACATGGTCGCGGTCTTCAACACGCCCGAAGAGCACAACCTGGTCGTCTGCACGCTCTGCTCCTGCTACCCGTGGCCGGTGCTCGGGCTGCCGCCGGCGTGGTACAAGTCGCCCGACTACCGGGCGCGCGCCGTGCGCGAACCGCGCGCGGTCCTGGCCGAGTTCGGCGTCCGCCTGCCGGAAGAGACCCGCATCCGGGTCTGGGATTCGACGGCCGAGATCCGCTATCTCGTGATCCCCGAGCGCCCCGCCGGCACCGAGGGGATGGACGAAGCGGCGCTGGCCGCGCTCGTCACCCGCGACAGCATGATCGGCTGCGGCCAGCCCCGCGCGCCGGAGACGGCATGAACGGCCCGCAGGACGTGGGCGGCCGCCACGGCTTCGGGCGCGTCGTGCCCGAGGACGAGAGCCTGCGCTTTCATGCCGACTGGGAGAAGCGCGTGCTGGGCCTGACGCTGGCCTCGGCCGCGCTCGGCTACTGGACGCTCGACGCGTCTCGGCACGCCCGAGAGAGCCTGCACCCGGCGACCTACTACACCGCCAGCTACTACGAGATATGGCTGCGCGCGCTCGAATCGCTGCTGCAACGCTCGGGCGAGGTGACACCGGACGAGCTGGCGGAGGGCCGCGCGCACCGCACCGGCCTGCGTGCGGACCGGCGCCTGCGGCCGGATGCCGTGGGCGCGGCGCTCGCCCGTGGCGGGCCGACCCTCCGCGAGGGGCCGGCCCCCGCCTTCGCCGTGGGCGATCGCGTGCGCACGCGCAACCACCAGCCAGCGGGTCACACCCGTCTGCCATCCTACGCGCGCGGCGCGGCAGGCGTGATCGAGGCGGTGCACGGCTGTCATGTCTTCCCCGACACCCATGCGCACGGCCTGGGCGAGGCTCCCTGCCCGCTCTACACCGTCCGCTTCGACGCCGCCGAGCTCTACGGCGCGGCGGCGGAGCCCGGCCTGATCGTCAGCATCGACGCCTGGGAGCCCTATCTTGACCCCGCCTGACGCCCCCTTCGAGGAACCCTGGCAGGCACAGCTCTTCGCGCTGACGGTGGCGCTCAACGAGGCGGGGCATTTCGACTGGTCCGAATGGACCGACATCTTCGGTCCCCGGGTGCGGCATGCCGAGGCGGAGACCTATTGGCAGGTCTGGTCGGAGGCGCTCGTCGCGCTGCTCGAGCGCAAGGGCATCGCCGGAGCCGAAGAGATCGCGGCGCTGGCGGCGCGCTGGCAGGCCGCCGCACGCGCCACGCCGCACGGCCGTCCGATCACGCTCGACGCGGGCGGCGCGCATGACTGAAACCGGCAGGAACCGCGGCTCTGCCGGCCGCGAAGAGACCATCGCGCCCGTTCATCCGGCATGAGCGCGGTCTTCCGCGGCCCGCGCGGCCATCCCGCCGGCCGCCATGCCGGCGGCCATCGCCGCGAGCGAAACGCCGACGGAACGCGGAGAGAGCGCCAGTTCCCAGCCGGGCGAGAGCCGGCGCGGCAGAAGCCCGTAGTCCAGACCCGCCGCCAGCGCGCCGGTGGCGGCCGCTCCGGGCACGACGGCCTTCGAGACCGAACGGCGGCGCTCGAGCCAGGCGCCGAACAGCCCGCCCCACATCATGCCGGCCGCCACGTTCGTCGCGGCGCCCAGGCCGGTATGGGCGAGATCCGGGTCCGCGCGTCGCCCGGCCGCGTCGCCGTGAAGCCAGTGGCTGGTCGCATTGACCGGGCGCCAGGGGCTCTCTCCCTCGGCCCGCGCAGAGAGCATGGTCGCGGCCGTCGAGGCTAGCGCAGCACCGGCGCCGCAGTAGAGCGCATATCTCAGAACCGACATCTCGGATCGCCTCCTTTCCCCGTTAGGCGAACCACCCGACGCGCGCGCAGGTTCCTCAGTCCAGATCGCGGCGCATCGTCGCCATGCCGTTGCGGCGCGACAGTTCTTCGTATCCCGCGGAACGGTAGAGATGCAGCGCGGCCGGATTGTCGAGCTCGACCTTGAGCGTGATGGTCAGCGCGCCGAGCTCGCGCGCGGCCTCCTCGGCCAGTTCCGCGAGTTGCCCGCCCGTGCCGCCCCGGGAGGCCTCCTCCACGAAGACGTAGGCCAAGTGCCGCACCTCGGGGCCGACGCCCACGCGGAGCGCGAAGAAACCCACCTCACGCCCCGCCGCGTCCACGAGGTAGAAGGATTCGTCGTCCGCCTCGCCCAGCCACTTCTCTCGCCATTCGTCCGGATCGAAGGGATGCTTGGCGCTCGGGTTCACGAGCGCGAGGTCGGCGGGGCCGGCCAGCAGCCGCGCGAGAGGCGCGAGATCGCGCTCGCGGTTGCGCCGAATGGCGAGTTCCGTCATGCCGTCCTCCGTTGCGTATCGCCGGGGCCGTGCCTCTCACGGCAGAGCCGCGAGTCCAACCCGGGCATGAACCGCCCGCCGCGGCGGCACGGTGGCCGCGCGCGGACAGAAGCGAGAGGCGCGCGGGAAAGGGACTTGCACGCATTTTCGCGGGAACCGAACCGTGCGATTGCGCGTTAACACCCTGACTGGGATTGAAGGGGAGAGACGATGACCGACGCAGAACCCTCCGCGAACCGGACCGACGCGCTCGGCGAGGCGCTGCCCTATTTGCGCCGCTACGCGCGCGCGCTCACCGGTCGGCAAGCCAGCGGGGACCGTTACGCCGCCGCGGCGCTCGAGGCGCTGCTCGAGGACGATTCGGCGCTCGACCGCTTCCCCCCGCGGATCGCGCTGTTTCATGTCTTCCATCGGCTCTGGGTCAGCGCCGGCGCGCCGGTCGCGGAGACTCCCGAGGGGCTCGAGGCGGCCGCGCAGCGCCATCTGGCGCAACTCACGCCCAACAGCCGCGAGGCGTTGCTGCTGCACGCGGTCGAGGGATTTCCCCTGGACGAACTGTCGCAGGTTCTCGAGGTGTCGCAGGAAGAGGCTCGCGACCTGGTCGAGATCGCCCGCCGCGAGATGAGCGACGTGACCGCCGGCAAGGTGCTGATCGTCGAGGACGAGGCCATCATCGCGATGGATCTCGAATCGGTCGTGGCCGACCTGGGCCACAAGGTGACCGGCGTGGCCCGCACCCGCGACCGGGCCGTCGAGCTCGCGAAGGTCGAGGCGCCCGATCTGGTCCTGTGCGATATCCAGCTCGCGGACAATTCCTCGGGGATCGACGCCGCCAACGACATCCTCGAGGCCCTGGGCGAGCGGCCGGTGATCTTCATCACGGCGTTCCCCGAGCGGCTGCTGACGGGCGAGCGCCCGGAACCCGCCTTCCTGATCGCCAAGCCCTATTCCGAGGAACAGGTGCGCTCGGCCGTCAGCCAGGCGATGTTCTTCTCCTCGACCGAGACGCTGCGGGCCTGACGCGAAAGGCGGCGCCGGCCCCATTGGGCCCGCGCCGACGATGCGGCCGGCCACCGGCACCGGCCAGATCGACGGCCCGGGCGGCGTCAGGCGCTGTGCAGGAAGTGCATCACGTCGCCGTCCTGAACGACGTAGGTCTTGCCCTCGGCCCTGAGCTTGCCGGCCTCGCGCGCCTTCGCCTCGCCGCCGAGCGCCACGTAGTCGTCGAAGGATATCGTCTCCGCCCGGATGAAGCCGCGCTCGAAGTCGCCGTGGATCACGCCCGCAGCCTGCGGCGCGCGCGTGCCTTCGGGAATGGTCCAGGCCCGCGCCTCCTTGGGCCCCGCGGTGAAGAAGGTCTGCAGATGAAGCAGCTCGTATCCCGCCCGGATCAGCCGGTCGAGCCCGGGCTCCTGCAGTCCCATTTCCTCGAGAAACGCCTCCGCCTCCTCGGGATCGAGCTGGGCGAGCTCCTCCTCGATGCGCGCCGAGATCACGACCGTGCCCGCGCCCTGCGCCCGGGCCATCTCGGCCACGCGTGCCGATTGCGCGTTGCCGGTGGCGGCCGAGGCCTCCTCGACGTTGCAGACATAGAGCACCGGCTTGGCCGTGAGCAGCTGCAGCATCCGCCAGGCCCTGGCGTCCTCTTCGGCCACCTCGACCGTGCGCGCGGGCCTCCCCTCTTCCAGCGCGGCCAGCGCGGCGCGCAGCAGACGCTCCTGCGTCACCGCCTCCTTGTCGCCGCCGCGCACCTTGCGCGCGATGCCCTGCAAGCGCCGCTCGATGCTCTCCATGTCGGCGATCATCAGCTCGGTCTCGATCGTCTCGGCGTCGGCCACGGGATCGACCCGCCCCTCGACATGCGCCACGTCGCCGTCCTCGAAGCAGCGCAGGACGTGGGCGATGGCGTCCACCTCGCGGATGTTGGCGAGGAACTGGTTGCCGAGGCCCTCGCCCTTCGACGCGCCCCGCACCAGCCCCGCGATATCGACGAAGGTCAGCCGGGCCGGGATGACCTGTTTCGACTGCGCGATCTCGGCGATCCGCGCGAGCCGCGCGTCGGGCACCGCCACTTCGCCCACGTTGGGCTCGATCGTGCAGAAGGGAAAATTCGCCGCCTGCGCGGCAGCCGTGCGCGTGAGCGCGTTGAAGAGCGTGGACTTGCCGACATTCGGCAGCCCGACGATTCCCATGCGAAAGCCCATGCGCCTCTCCCTCTTGCGAAGCGCCGCTTCTCTAGGGGCGGCGCGGCGGCCATGCAAGCGTGCCGCGGTGCGCGCGCCGCTCTTCCGCCCTGCCGGGCGTCATCGCGCGGCGTTACGCGCCCGTCAGTCGCGCCTGTCGTCCATCCTGGCGCGGTGGCGCCGCTCCTCGCCGGACTGGTAGATCAGGATCCAGGCGAGCAGGATGAACATCGGGTGGGTGAGGCCACCCGAGAAGATGATCGCCGGAACCCAGACGATAAACACGATCAGGGCGACGATCGGCCGCCCCGCGATCAGGATCGACAAGGGCGGCAGCAGGAGCGCAAGGACATAGTTCATGCGACACGAGATAGGAACGCCAGACGCCTGTTGCGAGTGGAGCGCCGCAGCCCCGCGCGCAATCGTCCGTCGGGGAGGGAAGTGGCGCACCGGGGAGGATTCGAACCCCCGACCCCTTGATTCGTAGTCAAGTGCTCTATCCAGCTGAGCTACCGGTGCGCGGTGTCGGGGCAGATAACGGTCCCCGCGTCGGGGTGCAAGGGGGAAATCCGGGCCGCGGGGCGCGCTAGCCCAGTTCGCCCTTCGGCAGCCGGATGGTGAAGCATGTGCCCCCAGGCCCCGTATGCCCAAGCGCGAGCGTGCCGCCGTGCCCCCGCACCAGTTCCGCGGCGATCGCGAGACCCAGGCCCGAGCCGCCCTTGCGCGCGCCGCCCTGGAAGGGCGTGAAGAGATGCTCGCGCGCCTTGTCGGGCAGGCCGGGGCCGGTATCGGTCACCTCGATCACCCAGGCCTCGTCCTCCTCGCGCGCGGAGATGCCGATCTCGCCGCCCTCCCCGGTGCCTGCGAGCGCCTGCCGTGCATTGCGCACGAGATTGGCGAGGCTGCGGTAGAGCTGCTCGGCATCGGCGCGCACGACCATCGTGGCCGGCACGTCCTCGGAAAAGCTGATGTCCTGGTGGTCCTCGACGGCGAGCCGCTCGCTTTCGACCACGTCCGAGACGAGCTCGGCCAGGGCGACGCGGGTGAGCGTCGGCGGCGGCTCTTCGGCGCGGCCGAAGGCGAGCACGTTCTCGGTCAGCCCTACGGCCCGGCGGATCGAGTTCACCAGCTTCGGCGCCATGCGCTTGACCTGCGGATCCTCGCTCATCTCGATGCGGTCCACGAAGAGCTGCGCGGAGGTCAGGATGTTGCGCAGGTCGTGGCTGACCTTGGCCACCGCCTCGCCCAGCTGGGCAAGCCGCGCGCGCTGGCGCAGCGCCTGGGTAAGGTCGGTCTGCATCCGGGCGAGCGCGGCCTCGGCCTCGCGCAGCTCCCGCACGCCGCGGCCCGAGGGCTGCATGATCCGGGTCGCGTCCTCGGGCGCGGCGGCGTAGCGGCGCATGTGCCCGACAAGGCGGCTGATCGGCTTCACGAGGATCGCCCGCACGGCGAGGAACAGCAGCCCGGCCGTCACCGCCGAGATCACCGCCGACAGCGCGAGGATCCTCAGCCCGTAGTCGATCATCGCCGCGCGCAGCGGCGCGGTCTCCATCGTCACCTCGATAAGGAGGCCCGCGTCACGCAGCGGCGCCCCGATCACGCGGATGATCCGGTCCTCGGGGTCGGCGAGCCGCGCCATCGCGTCCCGGATCAGGACGAGCGGCGAGGGATCGCGCAGGTCATAGGTCGCGTGCACCGGGCCGGGGATCGGCGAGGACAGGACCAGTTCGCGCGCCTCGTCCCGGCGCAGCACCACGTTGTAGACGCCCGCGTTCTTCAGAAGCTCGCGCTCCAGATCCGGCTCGATCATGTCGGTGGCCAGAAGCGACAGCGAGGCGATCTGCGCCCGCTCCAGCCGGGCCAGCAGGAAACTCTCGCGGTAGCGCGCGACGGAGGGCACGAAGATCAGCACTTCGGCGATCATCACGAAGATCACCGTGAGGATCAGGAAGCGTCCGGAAAGGGTGTTGAGCATGACCGTCCCGCGTGCGCGCGTCTAGGGAAGCCACCTCTGCACCGTGCCCACCACGCGCCTGACGAGAGCACTATCAAAGAGCCGCGGCGAGAAATAGGCCCCAGCCGCGCGTTTGGAGACTTCCGAGATGGTCGGATAGGGGGCGACCATGTTCGCCAGCGCCTGCATCTTCAGCCCGTTGGCGACGGCGAGCGCCCACAGCGCGATCTGCTCGCCCGCCTGATGGCCCACGATGGTGGCGCCCACCGGGCGGCCCTTCACCACCATGACCTTGACGAAGCCCTCCGGCTTGCGCTCCGCCAGCGCGCGGTCGTTGCCGGAGTAGTCGAAGCGCGCGACCTCCAGCTTCGGCCCATGCGCCTTGCGCGCCTCGGCCTCGGTCGGACCCACCTGCGCCAGTTCGGGGTCGGTGTAGGTGGCGCGCGGGATGTGATCGATGCGCGCGGTCGCGGGCAGGCCGAACAGCGCCTGCCGGATCACGATGCCCGCGTGATAGCCCGCCAGATGGGTGAACTGCATCCCCCCCGCCGCGTCGCCTATGGCATAGACGCGGCGGTTGGTCGTCCGAAGCCGGCTGTCCACCTTCACACCGGTCCTCGTGGTCTCGATGCCGGCGGCCGCGAGGTTCAGCGCGTCCGTGTTCGCCTTGCGACCCACCGCGAGCAGCAGGTGGGTGCCGGTGAAGCTGCGCCCGTCCTCGTCCAGCACCTCGATGGCGCCCTCGGCCCCGCGCACCTCGGCGACCCGGGTGCCCTCCTCGGTCCGCACGCCCTCGGCCCGCAGCCGCTCCAGCACCAGCGCCGCCGCCTCGGGGTCGTCGCGGCCCAGCGCCCTGGCGCCCTCCAGAACGGTGACCTCGCTGCCCAGCCGCCGATGCGCCTGCGCCATTTCCATCCCGATCGGGCCGCCACCCACCACAATCAGGTGGCCGGGGCGCTCGCGCAGCGTCCAGAGCGTCTCGTTGGTCAGGTAAGGCACCGTGTCGAGCCCCGGGATCGGCGGCACGAAGGGCGAGGAACCCGTGGCGATCACGATGCGCCGGGCGCGGATGCGCGTGTCTCCGGCCTCGACCTCGCGCTCGTTCACGAAGCGACCCCAGGCGCGGATCACGCGAACGCCCAGTCTCTCGAATCGTTCCTGGCTGTCGTGCGGCGCGATCTGCGCGATCACGTCGTGGACGTGGCCCATGGCTGCGGCGTAGTCGATCTGCGGCGTCACATTCGCGATACCGAAGGGTGCGGCATACGCCTGCCCGTGCGCGGCCTTGGCCGCGGCGATCAGCGACTTCGACGGCACGCAGCCGTAGTTGAGGCAGTCGCCCCCCATCTCGCCGCCTTCCAGCAGCACGACGCTGGCGCCCATCTGCACCGCGCCGGCCGCGACCGACAGGCCGCCGGATCCCGCGCCGATCACGAGAAGATCCGTCTCGATCCGCGCCATCTCAGATCCCCGGCTTGCCGCGCACCGCGCGCAGCACGAGCGGCAGCGCGGCGAGGGCGGCGAGCCCGAGCAGCGGCAGAAGGATCTGCGGCTCGAAGATGATCCCCAGATCCGGCGACTCGCCGCGGGCGAAGACCTCGCCCAGCCCGGCGCCGACCGAGGTATAGACAAGCGCGCCGGGCATGATCCCGAAGAAGGTGGAAACCACATAGCGGTGCGTCGGCACCCCCACGAAGGCCGGCACCAGATTCGCCGCGAAGAAGGGCACCGCGGGAACCAGGCGGATCAGGAACAGCATCGGCCACTGGTGGGCGTCGATCCCGGCCTTCATCCGCCGCACAAGCCCTTCGGAGGCGTCCATGCGCGCCGCGAGTTGCTCGCCGAATCCTGCGCGCGCGGCCAGGAAGATCACTGTCGCGCCCGCCGTCGCGGCGGCCACGTTGAGCAGGGTGCCGGGAAAGACCCCGAAGAGAAAGCCGCCCGTGAGCGTCGCCACCGTCGCGCCGGGCAGCGAGAAGGCCACGATGCCCACATAGGTCAGCACGAAGACCGCCGCCGAGGCCGCGTAGTGCGCGTCACGGAAGGCGAGCAGCGCCTCGCGGTTCTTCGCCAGCGCCTCGAAGCTGAGCTGATCCCGAAAGAGGATGGCGCCCGTCACCGCGACCGCGAGAATCGCGAGGATGGGAAGGCGGCGCATCAGGGCGTGCTCGTTTCGGCTGTCGGTCATGTCGCTCACGGTCGGCCCTTCGTCGCTGCCTCGGATTTGTCGATCCGGGCAAACATGCGCGACGGGGGCGCGGCGTGACAGGGGCTTCACGGGCGATTGATGCTGGGTGACGCGCGCGTGCGTCAGAGCGGCCGCGCCGGGGCCCTTCTGTAACAATCCGGGCGCCCTGCTGCGGCGAATGTTGCAGACTCGGTCGCCTTTCGCCATTTGACAGCGCAGCGGCCCGCGCCTATAGAGCGGGCTTCGAACATCAGGGGCCGGGGCGGCGCGTCGCCCATGCCCCCGGCCCGAGGGCATGCCCCGGGCCGCGACAGACAGACGGAGCGCCCGCGATGAAACGTACCTTTCAGCCCTCTAACCTCGTGCGCAAGCGCCGTCACGGGTTCCGCGCCCGCATGGCCACCAAGGCCGGGCGCAAGATCATCAACGCCCGCCGCGCCCGCGGCCGCAAGCGGCTGTCTGCCTGAGCCCTCGGGGCCGTCGCGCATGACCGGCGCCGCGGCCAGACAGCAGGACGCCGCAGACGGCGCCGCGCTCCGCACGCTGCTCAAGCGCGGAGAGTATCTGGCGGCTGCGCGCGCGCGGCGTCAGGCCGTGACGGGCATGGTCGTGCAGGCGCGCGACCGCCGCGACGGCACCGGGCATGTCGGCGTGGGCATCACCTGTTCGCGCAAGCTCGGCAACGCCGTGACCCGCAACCGCGCCAAACGCCGGTTGCGCGCGCTCGCCCGCGAGATACTGCCCGCGGCGGGACGGCCCGGCTGGGACTACGTGCTTGTTGGACGGCCCGGCGTCACGGTGGCCCGTCCGTTCGACGCCCTGCGCGACGACCTGCGCGAGGCGCTCCGCCGCCTGCATGCGCCGCCTCGCCCGAAGGAGCCGGCAGGATGACGCCGCTCGCGCACCTCGTCTCCCTGCCCGTGCGGGCCTATCGGCTGCTCTTCTCCCCTTGGGTCGGCCACAACTGCCGCTACCATCCGACGTGCTCTGCCTATGCCCTCGAGGCACTCGAACGGCACGGGGCGCTCAAGGGAAGCTGGCTCGCGGCCCGGCGCATCGCCCGCTGCCACCCCTGGGGCGGCAGCGGAATCGACAATGTGCCCTGACTGCTGAAGTCGCTGGTCACGTGCGCCGCGACTTGAAGCGTCTCAGCGCCCCGGCAAGCGGCCGGAGCAACGGCGTCTGGTCCCACCACCGCAAGTCATGGATGTCGGTGCGCGACGGTCGCTGCAACGCAAGGGGTTCGGAAGCGGCAAGCGTCAGAATCTCCGGGTGCGCCCGGCGGAACCAGGCATACGCCCCATCCACGTGCATGGCGCCGCCGCGGGGATCGCCCTGCGGCCGCTCATATATGCCGCGCAGGTAGGGCAGCGCTCGTTCGGCCGCCGCGCGCGAAAAGCCCACGAAATGCGTCATGCTCACCTCCCGCTCAGGGGACAGTTCCACCCAATGCGGCGCGCTTCCGTCCGGGGGAGCCCGTAGCGCGCGGGATTCCAGCCATACAGCATCCCCCAGTCCCGCCCGCCGAGCGCACGTGCGAGCTGGGGCATCAACGTCCCGAAGCCGGATGCGAAATCCGCGTCGTCCTCCATCAGCAGAAAGTGCGCGTGCCCTTCGGACAGGGCGCGCTCGAGCACGCCCATGTGGCTGAGAAAGCAGCCGCGCGTGCCGATGGTGGGGAACTCGCCCCGCTCGGAGGGCCTGTGCGCGGGATAGACGGTCACTCTAGGATGGTCGTGCGAGAGACCGATCCGGCGAAAGTTGCGTTCGGAGTCGGCAAGGCGATCCGTCCGCTCGGGCAGATTCACCACATAGACGTGGTCAAAGACGCCGAGCAGGGCCTCTCCGCCCGGCATGCGATCCTCCGTCATCGCCGCGCCGCCCTTTTCCATCCGACGCAGAACTCTAGGCCCGGGTCGTTCATACGGTCAACTGCGGCGGCTTCCCCCGCGCGGCGCGCTCTGGCATACGGGCTGCCATGAAGGACCAGAGCCCCGACTTCGCGGAGACGGCAGACGGCGATATTCACCCGCTCTTCGCGGGCGCGCCGCAGACCACCGAGTTCCGCAAGCTGCGCAAGCGGATCGTCCGGCAGGTGCGCGAGGCGATAGAAAACTACGGCATGGTCGTGCCCGGAGCGCGGCCTGCGCAGGGCGGGCGCGGGGCGCGCTGGCTCGTCTGTCTCTCGGGCGGCAAGGACAGCTACACGCTGCTCGCCGCGCTGACCGAACTGCAATGGCGCGGGCTGCTGCCGGTCGAGATCCTCGCCTGCAATCTCGATCAGGGGCAGCCTGGCTTTCCCGCGACGGTGCTGCCCGAGTTCCTGACCGAGCGCGGCGTGCCCCACCGGATCGAATATCAGGATACCTATTCGGTGGTGACCGACAAGGTGCCCGAGGGCCGGACATATTGCGCGCTCTGTTCGCGGCTGCGGCGCGGGCATCTCTACCGGATCGCCCGCGAGGAAGGGTGCAGCGCGGTGGTGCTCGGCCACCACCGCGACGACATCCTCGAGACCTTCTTCATGAACCTCTTCCATGGCGGCCGGCTCGCCACCATGCCGCCGAAGCTCGTCAACGACGAGGGCGACCTGCTGGTTTTGCGCCCGCTCGCGCATGTGGCCGAGGACGATTGCGCCCGCTTCGCCCGGTCCATGGGCTACCCCATCATCCCCTGCGACCTCTGCGGCAGCCAGGACGGGCTGCAGCGCCAGCAGGTCAAGGCGATCCTCGACGGCTGGGAGCGAAACCGCCCGGGCCGCCGGCAGGTGATGTTCCGCGCGCTGATGAACGCGCGGCCCTCGCATCTGCTCGACCCGCGGCTCTTCGATTTCGCGGGCCTCATGGCGGCCGCAGCCGACGACGATGCGGAGAATTCCGGCGAGGTTCCCGCCCTGCGTTAACCCGCAATCAGGAAGATCGCCCTAGGTTGCACCACGGGCGGCGCCGGGCCGCCTGCCGGCACCATGCCGGCGATGTCAGCCGAGGGTCCGTGCCATGCCGTTCCGCCTCCGGGTCGCTCTAGCCTCTCTGCGCCGCAGAATGCGCCGCGCGCTGGCCGAGCCATCCCTGCTTGCCTTCATCCCGGC
This sequence comes from Rhodosalinus halophilus, assembly GCF_003298775.1. Lineage (GTDB taxonomy): Bacteria > Pseudomonadota > Alphaproteobacteria > Rhodobacterales > Rhodobacteraceae > Rhodosalinus > Rhodosalinus halophilus. Next base: position 134,521 of record NZ_QNTQ01000011.1, read on the forward strand.
CCTGGCGCTCGGGGCGTTCTGGCTCGGCGGAGAGGGGGCGCTGATCGCCACGGCGCTCGGGCTGCCGGCCGTCTTCGCGATGTCCGGCGCGTTCGAGGGCGCGCCCGCCGCCGACCGTCAGCCCACCGATCCCGTGACCGGGCTGCCGCTGCGCGACGGCCTGCTCGAGGCGCTTGAGGTCGCGCGCGCCGCGCCGGGGCTGGCCACCGCCTGCATCGTGCTGGAGCTCGACGATCTTGCCGATCTGCGCGCGCGCTGCGGCACGGCGGCCGAAGAGACGGCGCTGCGCCGCATCGCCGAACGGCTGAGCGCGGCGCTGCGGACGGGCGACACCGTGGCACGGCTCACCGACGGGCGCTTCGCCGTGGCGCTCGACGCCGCTCGCCGGCTCGATCTCGAGGCCGCGATCCAGATTGCCGGACGCCTTCAGAACGCCGTGGAGGAGCCCGTCGGGATCGACGGCGACACCCTCTATCTGACGGCCTCGGTCGGCTTCGCGCTCTCGCAGCGCCTGCCCGGGGCGGATGCCGAGGCACTGCTCGAGGCCGGACTTGCCGCGCTGGCCGAAGCGCAGGCCGCCGGCCCGTCGGCCATCCGCGCCCATTCGAGCGAGACGGCGCGCGCGCGCATCCGGCGCGCCGATCTCGCCGATGCCGTGGCGGCCGCGCTCGAATCGGGGCGGATCAACGCTTGGTTCCAGCCGCAGATCTCGACCGAGACGGGCCGCGTCACCGGCTTCGAGGCGCTCGCGCGCTGGACTCACCCCGAGCGCGGGCCGGTGCCGCCTGCCGAGTTCCTGCCTGCGCTCGAAGAGGCCGGCCTGCTCGGGCGGCTGGGCGAGATCATGCTGCGCCAGTCGCTCACGGCGCTTGCCGCATGGGACCGGAGCGGCCTCGAGGTACCGGCGGTCAGCGTCAACGTCTCGGCTGCGGAACTGCGTGACCCGCGACTGGCCGACCGCCTCGCCTGGGAGCTCGATCGCTTCGGCGTGGCGCCCGAACGGCTGACGCTGGAGGTGCTGGAGACCGTGATCGCCGGTGCGCCGGAGGACGTCACCGCGCGCAACGTCAATGCGCTCGCGGCGATGGGCTGCGGGATCGATCTCGATGATTTCGGCACCGGACATGCCTCGATCGCGTCGCTCAGACGCTTCCGGGTGAACCGCATCAAGATCGACCGTTCCTTCGTCGCCAAGTGCGACCGCGATCCCGACCAGCAACGCCTCGTCACCGCGATCCTGTCGATGGCCGACCAGCTCGGGCTCGGCACCGTCGCGGAGGGTGTCGAGACGGGCGGCGAGCACGCGCTGCTGGCCCAGCTCGGCTGCGGCCACGTGCAGGGCTTCGCCATCGCGCACCCCATGCCCTTCGAGCACACTTCCGAGTGGATCGCACGCCACGCCGCCCGGCTCGACGCGCCGCCCCGCATCGGCCGCGGCGCCGGCTAGGCGCGCCCCACGTACCCCCATTCCGGCGCCACGCGACGGTCTTACTACGCGACCCGAGGACACGCAGCCCCGCCGACACAGGCCGCAGCCGTTATCTTGCGGGCATTGATGCAAGGCGTGGTGGCGCAGCCCGTCGCGCAGGCCGGTCGACGCAACCCGCATGGGCGCGGCCCCGCGACCTCGCCCCGGGGCCGCCACAGATGGCGCCGAGCCGTCCCGGCCGCCCGGGCGCGGGGCAGCGAGTGACGAAACGCCACGTCGAGGCGGCGGGCGCAGCCCTGTGACGCGGCCTTTGTCCTTGACCTTTCGGCTCGCGGTCTGTTGAACCCTGCTCTGAATTTCCGCGACAGCCAGCGATCGGGGCGCCGCTTCATGGACGATCAGAACAAGAACCTCATTCTTGCGACGGCGCTGAGTTTCGGCGTCATCCTCGCCTGGTTCCTGCTCTTCCCGCCACCCGACGCGCCACCCGAGGATCCGAACGCGACCGACCGCACGGCCTCGGCCCCGGCGGATGTCGCCACGGCCCCGACCACTGCGCCCGAAGCCCAGACGGGAACCCCGGGGGCCGGAGCCGCGACCGAGACAACCGGCGCGGACGCCCCCCGCATCGCCATCGAGACGCCCCGGCTGTCGGGCTCCATCTCGCTGCAGGGCGGACGGCTCGACACCCTCGCGCTCAAGGACTACCGCGACGAACCCGACGAGAACGCCCCGATCGTCGAACTGCTGCGGCCGGCGGGCACGCCCAACGCCTATTACGCGCTTTACGGCTGGGCGCCGGGTCAAGGCCTGTCGCTCGAACAGGTGCCGGGCGCGAACACGATGTGGGAGCTGGCCGAGGGCGACACGCTTTCGCCCGGCAACCCGGTCACGCTGACCTGGACGAACGACGCGGGGCTCACCTTCACCCGACGCATCGCGGTGGACGAAGACTACATGTTCAGTGTCACCCAGCAGGTGACCAACGACGGCACCGGCACCGTCAGCCTCGCGCCCTACGGCATCGTCGCGCGGCACGGCGAGCCGGAGAACCTGAAGAACTTCTTCATTCTCCACGAGGGCGTCATCGCGATGGCGGACGGGACGCTTTCGGAGATCGACTACGACGACGTGGCGGACCTCGAGATCGACCCGGCCGAAGGCGCCCGCGCCGAAGTGATCCGCGTCTCGCAGGACGGCTGGATCGGCTTCACCGATCACTACTGGATGACCACGCTCATCCCGCCCGGCGGCGCCGCCTTCAAGGCGGCGGCGAAATACGATGACCGGCGCGACATCTATCAGACCGAGGCGGTGCTGCCGACGCGGACGCTCGCACCGGGCGAGAGCACCGAGGCCAGCACGCAACTCTTCGCCGGCGCCAAGGAGTGGGAGACGATCCGCGACTACCAGCGCGCGGGCGTCGATCGCTTCATCGACTCGATCGACTGGGGATGGTTCTTCTTCCTGACCAAGCCGATCTTCTGGCTTCTGCACGAGATCAACCAGATCATCGGCAACATGGGCTGGGCGATCATCGGGCTCACGCTCTTCATCAAGGCGCTGCTGCTGCCGCTCGCCTACAAGTCCTACGTCTCGATGGCGAAGATGAAGGAGCTTCAGCCCGAGATGGAGAAGATCAAGGAACGCACCGGCGACGACCGCCAGCGCTTCCAGCAGGAGATGATGGAGCTCTACAAGAAGGAGCGGGTGAACCCCGCGTCGGGATGTCTGCCGATCCTGCTGCAGATCCCGATCTTCTTCTCGCTCTACAAGGTGATCTTCGTCACGATCGAGCTGCGCCACGCGCCGTGGTTCGGGCCCTTCAACGACCTCTCCGCGCCCGACCCGACCTCGATCATGAACCTCTTCGGCCTCATGCCCTGGGATGCGCCGCCGCCCGAGTCGATCCTGGCGCTGATCTTTATCGGCATTCTGCCGATCATCCTCGGCGTCTCGATGTGGCTTCAGCAGAAGCTGAACCCGGCGCCGACGGATCCGACACAGCAGATGATCTTCGCCTGGATGCCCTGGGTGTTCATGTTCATGCTGGGCAGCTTCGCAAGCGGCCTCGTGCTCTACTGGATCGCCAACAACGTGATCACCTTCGCGCAGCAGTATGCGATCATGCGCAGCCAGGGCTACAAGCCCGACGTCCTCGGCAACATCCTGTCGAGCTTCCGGCGCAAGGCCAAGACCGAGAGCAAATGACCGCCCGGCTCACCGAGATCTGGCGCCATCCGATCAAGGCCCACGGCCGCGAGGCGCTGGACCGGGTGAGGCTCGAGGCCGGGGCGACCCTGCCCTGGGATCGCGCCTGGGCGGTGGCGCACGAGGCGGCGCGCACGGACGGCAGCGCCTGGGCGCCCTGCGCAGAATTCACCCGCGGCGCCAAGGCGCCCGCGCTGATGGCGATCGAGGCCGCGCTCGACGAGGCGACCGAGACCGTCACGCTGCGCCACCCGGACCGCCCGGCGCTGACCTTTCGCCCCGATACGGAAGCGGCGGCCTTTCTCGACTGGGTGCGCCCGCTGATGCCCGAGGGGCGCGCCCTGCCGGCGCGACTGGTCCGGGTGCCCGGCCGCGGCATGACGGACACGGATTTCCCCTCCATTTCGCTGTGCAACCACGCATCGCACCGGGCGGTGGAGCAGCGCCACGGGCGTCCGCTGTCGCGGCATCGCTGGCGCGGCAATCTCTGGGTCGAGGGGCTGGCGCCGTGGGAAGAATTCGACCTCGTCGGCCGGGAGGTCAGGATCGGCGGGGCGGTCCTGCGCGTGGTCGAGCGCACCGGGCGGTGCAGCGCGACCACCGCGAACCCGGAGACGGGACGCGCGGACGTGGACACACTCGCGCTGCTGCGCAGCTGGGGACACGAGGATTTCGCCGTCTATGCCGAGGTGGTCGAGGGCGGAGAGATCGCGGCCGGCGACGCCGTGACCCGGGCATGACGGTCCTGACCTTCCCGCTCGCCGAGGCGCCCGAGGCCGCGGAGGAGGAAGCGGGGCGTCGGCTGTTCGCGGGCTCCGTCGACTTCCTGAAGGGCGTCGTGGCGATGGACGGCCTGCCGCCCGCCGATCGCGCCGAAGTCTGCTTCGCCGGCCGATCCAACGTCGGCAAGTCCAGCCTGATCAACGCGCTCACCGGGCGCAGGACGCTCGCGCGAACGTCCAACACGCCGGGACGCACGCAGGAGATCAACTTCTTCACGCTGGGCGAGAGCCATTACCTCGTGGACCTGCCGGGCTACGGCTACGCCAAGGCGCCGCTTCCCGTGGTGGAGCGGTGGCAGAGGCTGCTCAAGGCCTATCTTTCCGGCCGCGTCAACCTGCGCCGCGCCTTCGTGCTGATCGACTCGCGGCATGGGGTGAAGCCGGTGGACGAGGAGATCATGGCGCTTCTCGATGGCGCGGCCGTCACCTTCCAGACCGTGCTCACGAAAGCCGACAAGGTGAAGCCCAAGGATCGCGAGAAGATGCTGGCGCAGGTGCGCGGGGCGCTCGCCCGGCATCCGGCGGCCTTCCCCGAGATCGTGCTGACCTCGTCGGAGACGGGAGAGGGGCTGCCGACGCTGCGGGCGATCGTGGCCGCGCTCGCCTGAGTGGCGCGCGCTTCTGCTTGCGCCCGGCCGTGGCGGCGGAGATAACCCCGCGCGAGGAGGGCCGCCATGCCGAAGCAAACCACCCGCGACTGGATCGCCACCGCCCGCACGCTGAGCCAGGCCCTGCCCTATCTGCAGCGCTACGACGGCGCCGTGGTGGTCATCAAGCTCGGCGGCAACGCGATGGGCGACGACGCCGCGATGGAGGAATTCGCCCGCGACGTGGTGCTGATGCGGATGGTGGGCGTGAACCCGGTGGTCGTGCACGGGGGCGGCCCGATGATCAACGCGATGCTGGGCAAGCTCGGCGTCGTCTCGGAATTCGTGGGCGGCAAGCGGGTGACGGACGCGGCGACCATCGAGGTGGTCGAGATGGTGCTCTCGGGCCGGGTCAACAAGCGGATCGTGCAGGCCATCGGCGAACAGGGCGGCAAGGCCGTGGGCCTGTCGGGCAAGGATGCAGGGCTCATGGTCTGCGATCAGACCGACTCCGCACTGGGCTTCGTCGGCACGCCGGCGGAGGTGAACGCGGGCTTTCTGCGCGATCTCTTCGACAAGGGGATCGTCCCGGTGATCGCGCCCATCGGCACGGGCCGGGCGGGCGAGACCTTCAACGTCAACGGCGACACGGCCGCCGGCGCCATCGCCGCGGCGCTGAAGGCCGACCGGTTGCTGCTGCTGACCGATGTCGCCGGCGTCAAGAACGCCGCCGGCGAGGTGCAGGAAGAGCTCTCGGCCGAGACCATCCGCGAGATGACCGAGGCCGGCGTGATCGCGGGCGGCATGATCCCCAAGACCGAGACGGCGCTCGGCGCCATAGAAGGGGGCGTGCGGGGCGTCGTCATCCTCGACGGCCGCGCGCCCAACGCCTGCCTGCTGGAACTCTATACCGAGCACGGCGCGGGCACGCTCATCCGCCCGGCACACCGGATGGGGCGCTAGGATGCGGCGGCTGATCCTGATCCGGCACGCGAAATCGGATTGGTCGCTCGCGCTGGACGATCACGCGCGCCCGCTCAACAAGCGCGGCCGGCGTTCCGCGCCGCTCATCGGGGCCTGGCTGCGCGAGAAGGGCTATCTGCCCGACGAGGTGATCTGTTCGGACGCGGCGCGCACCCGCGAGACCTTCGACCGTCTGGGCATCGAGGCGCCCGTGACCTGCACGCGCATGCTGTACCTCGCCGAGGCGGAGGACATCCTCGAAGTGCTGCGCGCGGCGGAGGGCGCCACCGTCGCGCTGATCGGGCACAACCCGGGCATCGGCGATTTCGCCGGCTCGATCGTGGTGACGCCGCCCGCGCATCCGCGCTTTCATGACTACCCCACCGCGGCGACGCTGGTCGCCGAGTTCGACATCGACCGCTGGCGCGACGCCGATTTCGGCATCGCCCGCGCAGTCGACTTCATCGTCCCGCGCGAGCTGGAGTAAGCCGCTCATCGCGTCCCTGCGGGCGCTCTTCGCGCGCGAGGACGCCCGTCAGGGCGGAGGAGCGCCCCCGCTCAGTGGCCGAGAATCTGGCTCAGGAAGAGCTTCGTGCGTTCGTTCTGCGGGTTGCCGAAGAAAGCCTCTGGCTCGTTCTGCTCGACGATCTGCCCCTGGTCCATGAAGATCACCCGGTTCGCCACCTGCCGGGCGAAGCCCATCTCGTGCGTGACGACGAGCATGGTCATCCCCTCCTCGGCAAGCTCGATCATGGTGTCGAGCACCTCCTTGATCATCTCGGGATCGAGCGCGGAGGTGGGCTCGTCGAAGAGCATGATCTTGGGCCGCATGCAGAGCGACCGCGCGATGGCGACGCGCTGTTGCTGACCGCCCGAGAGCTGGCCGGGATACTTGTGCGCCTGCTCGGGAATCTTGACCTTGGTCAGGAAGTGCATCGCCGTCTCTTCCGCTTCCTTCTTGGGCGTCTTGCGGACCCAGATCGGCGCGAGGGTGCAGTTCTCGAGGATGGTCAGATGCGGGAAGAGATTGAAATGCTGGAACACCATCCCGACCTCGGAGCGGATGGTATCGATGTTGCGCAGGTTGGACGAAAGCTCCGTCCCGTCCACGACGATCTTGCCTTTCTGGTGCTCTTCGAGGGCGTTGATGCAGCGGATCAGCGTGGACTTGCCCGACCCCGATGGCCCGCAGATCACGATGCGCTCGCCCCGATAGACCGTGAGGTCGATGTCGCGCAGCACGTGGAACTGGCCGAACCACTTGTTCATGCCGACGATCTCGATGGCCTCCTCGTCGGAGACCTGCATGTGGCTCCGGTCGATGGGCGTGAGGTTCTCCGGGTGCGGCTGGGGAATTTCGGTCATCGGGTCTTTCCTTATCGGCGTTCGGTCTGAAGCTGACGCTCCAGCCACTGCGAATACTGCGAGATGCCGTAGCAGACGACGAAGAAGAGCGCCGCGGCGAAGCCGAAAAGCTCCCAGTAGACGCCGTTCCACTCGGTCGAGGCGAGAATGGGCCCGCGAATCATGCCCACGAGGTCGAACATGGCGATCACCGACACCAGCGTGGTGTCCTTGAAGAGCCCGACCGCGACGTTGACGATGCCGGGGATCGAGATCTTGAGCGCCTGCGGCAGGATGATGAGGCGCATGGCCTGCGGGTAGTCGAGGCCCAGCGCCGCCGCCGCCTCGTATTGCCCCTTGGGCAGCGCCGCGAGGCCGCCGCGCACCACCTCCGCGATATAGGCGGAGGCGAACATGGTGATCATGATGATCACCCGCAGGATCAGGTCGAAGGTCGAGTTGGGCGGCAGGAAGTAGGCCAGCACCACGTTCGCCACGAAGAGCAGCGTGATGAGCGGCACGCCGCGGATGAACTCGATGAAGATCACGCAGATCCACTTGATGATCGGCATGTCGGACTGCCGCCCGAGCGCCAGCGCGATCCCGATCGGCAGCGAGAGCGACACGCAGACCGTACCCAGGATCAGGTTGAGCATGAAGCCGCCCATGTCGCGGGACGGCACCGCCTCGAGCGTGACCGGGGCGATCGCCGTCAGCGTCGGCGTGACGAGGCCTGACAGCGACCAGAAGACGAGCGCGGCGGCAATCGCGCCGAAGAAGCCCATGGCGAAGCTCTGCGCGACCAGCCGCTGGAAGACGAGATAGCCCACGACGAAACCCGCCGCGGCCATCACGGGCACCCAGACCGATCCGCCCCAGACCAGGAAGTAGGCAAGGAACGGATAGATCGCGGTGAAGGGCAGAAGATTCCGCGGCGCCTTGGGAAAGAGCACCGGCGCGAGCGCCACGAAGAGCAGCACGAAGGCGAGCGTGGGGCGCCAGTAACTGTCCGCCGGATAGGTCACGCCGAAGAGCAGCTGCGTCCAGCGTTCGCGGATCACCGCCCAGCAGGCGCCTGTCGCGCCGTCAAGGATCTCGCGGCATTCGCGCAGGCTGTCCGCATTCCACACGCCGTTGAATATCCAGGGCATGGTTGCCGACAGCACCCACCAGATCGCCCAGAGCGACACCAGCGTCAGCAGCGTGTTGCCGACCGACGAGAAGAGATTCTCGCGCAGCCACTTAACGATCCCCGCCTCCGCGACGGGGGGCGGCGCGGGCGGGATCGTCTCCGTGCGGACGAAGGCGAGCTGCGCGGCCTGAGCGTGCGTATCACTCATCGAAAGGCTCCTGCACGGCGCGCATCCTTAGCGCTCCTTCAGCTTCACGGCGTTGTTGTAGAGGTTCATCACCGCCGAGATCGTCAGCGAGATCACGAGGTAGAACAGCATCAGGAGCATCACGGATTCGATCGCGCGGCCTGTCTGGTTCAGCGTGATGCCGCCCAGCGTTCCGGTCACGTCCATGTAGCCGACCGCGATGGCGAGCGAGCTGTTCTTGGTCAGGTTGAGATACTGCGAGATCACCGGCGGGATCACCACGCGCAGCGCCTGCGGCAGTATCACGAGCGACATGATCCGTCGCGGGCGCAGGCCAAGCGCAGCGGCCGCCTCTGTCTGGCCGTGGCTGACGGACATGATGCCGGCGCGCACGTTCTCGGCGATGAAGGCGCCTGTGTAGATCGCCAGCGCAAACCACAGCGCGATGAGCGAGCCGCGCACCTGGATACCGTCCTGAAAGTTGAAGCCGCGCAGTTCCGGGTATTCGAGCGAGATGGGCTGCCCGAGCGCGAAGAAGGCAAGCAGCGTGGGAACGATCAGGATGGCGAGCGAGGGCCAGCCCATCGGCAGCAGGCGGCCGGTGTCATAGAGCAGCTTCGTGGCGTAACGGCGATAGGCGAAGACTGCGACGAGCGAGGCGAGAAACACCGCGACGACGATGGCCGAACCGGCCTCCCAGATCGGCCGCGGGACATAGACGCCACGATTGGTGAAGGCGAAGGCGCCGAACAGCATCGAGGAATCGGGATCGTCGCCGCGGAAGGCCGATGGCGCGGGCAGCGCGGCGGTCATCACGAAGAAGATGATCAGGATCCAGATCAGGACCGGGACGTTTCGGAAGATCTCGACATAGAAGGCCATCAGCTTGGCCACGAGCCAGTTCTTCGACAGTCGCAGGACACCCGCCAGCACGCCCAGAACCGTTGCCGTGACGCACCCGAGGAAGGCAACCAAGAGGGTGTTGAGCACCCCCACGAAGGCGGCGCGCAGGTGCGTGTCCTGACTGTCGTAGGGAATGAGGCGCTGGTTGATGTCGTAGCTGGCCGGCTGCCCCATGAACTCGAAGGAGATGTCCTGACCCTGATCCACCAGATTGCGGACGAGGTTCCAGCCCAGGTAGGCCATGAACAGGATCAGAAGCAGCAGCGCGATGAACTGAAACGTATAGCCGCGATACCGCGTGTCGTTCAGCAGCATCGACAGCCGGAACGACTCGCGTGGCGGCTCGGGGTCCGTGACTGAGGCCATGTAATGATCCCTGTCGGCGCAGACTCCATCGCTCTGCCGGGCTGATCCGCGGCTGGGTCGCGGCCCTGTTATGCGATGAAGGTCTGGAGAGGAAGGGGCGCGCACGGCGCCCCTTCCATCTGGTCGGGTCTTACCGGAAGGGCGGCGCGTACATCAGGCCGCCTTCGGTCCACTGAGCATTGAGCCCGCGCGCAAGCCCGATGGGCGTGCTCTCGCCGATGTGCCGCGCGAAGATTTCGCCGTAGTTGCCGCCGGCCTTGATCGCGCGCACGGCCCAGTCCGGGTCGAGGCCCAGCATCTCGCCCAGGTTGCCCTCGGTGCCGAGGATCCGGTTGATTTCGGGGCTGTTCGTGCCCTGGCTCAGTTCATCGATGTTGGCCGAGGTGATACCAAGCTCTTCGGCGGCGATGAGCGCGTTGAGCGTCCAGCGCACCACGTCACCCCATTCGTTGTCGCCGTGGCGGACGAGGGGGCCCAGCGGCTCCTTGGAGATGATCTCGGGCAGGATCACGTGATCGCCCGGGTTCTCGAAGGTCGCGCGCGAGGCGGCGAGGCCGGAGGCGTCGGTGGTGTAGGCGTCGCAGGAACCCTCGTTGTAGAGCTGCAGGGCCTCGGCGTTGGTCTCGATCGGGACCGGATCGTATTCCATGTTGTTCTTGCGGAAGTAGTCCGCGAGGTTCAACTCGGTCGTGGTGCCGGTCTGGATGCAGATTGAGGCGCCGTCAAGCTCGGTGGCCGAGGACACGCCCAACTCGCGCGGGACGATGAAGCCCTGACCGTCGTAGTAGTTGATGCCGGTGAACTCGAACTTCAGGTCCACGTCGCGCGTGAAGGTCCAGGTCGTGTTGCGCGAGAGCATGTCGATTTCGCCCGAAGCCAGCGCGGTGAAGCGCGTCTTGCCGGTCAGCGACACGAACTCGACCGCCGAGGGATCGCCCAGCACGGCGGCGGCCACGGCGCGGCAGACAGCGACGTCGAAGCCTTCCCATTCGCCTTCGGCATTCGGCGCGGCGAAGCCCACGAGACCCGTGTTGACGCCGCAATTCAGCACGCCACGTGCCTTGACGTCGTCGAGCGTCGCTGCGCCGGCGACGCCCGCGGTCACACCGGCGGCCGCGAGCGCGCCGAGAAATACGGTTCTGTTCATGCTTTCCTCTTCCTGATTTTCCGCCCTGTCGTTCGCGGAGGCTCCGGCGTTTCGATCCGGGTCCGTCGTCATTCAAGGGGAATTCCCCTCGCCTAAGCGAGACGAGTGTGGGCGGATTCAGGATTAAAGGTCAAGCCGCACATGTCCGGCGGATGCGCCGTACGGCGCGCCTGCCGTGCGATGCGGCGGCTGCCGCAGGCTCAGGGCGCGGCGGGTTCGCGCGCCAGCGCGAGAAAGCGCGCCGCGCGCAGAAAGGCTGCGCGCCGCTCTTCCGCCGCCGCCGCCGCCTCGGAATCCTCGCCCCACTGCTCGGCCTGCCAGGTCTCGTCGATGCGCGACGCGGCCCAAAGCGGCTCGGGCCGCTCCGCGCCCCGCTCGGCCGCGAGCCCGATGATCAGCGACCCCGACAGCGTGACAAGATCATGCAGCGCGGTGAGCTCGAAGGCGTCGAGCGTCTCGATCGCGGCGCGCAGCGCGGCGAGGCTGCCTTCGGGCTGCGCGACATGCATGACGCCCACCCCGCAGACGAGCGGCGCGCCCAGCGCGCGATCCGCCCAGTCGAGCAGCGGATCCCAGGCTTCCGCCTGCCGGGCGGCGAGCGCTTCGGGCGTCTCGGCGCGATAGCACAGCAGATCGGTGCCGCCGTAGTCGGCCAGCATGTCGATCACGCCCTCCCGTGCGGGCGCCACCTTGTCGATGGCCACGTTCGCTGCGCGCGTCAGCGGCATGGCCCCCGGATCGATCACCTCGGGCTGCTCCTGCCATTCCTGCGCGACGGCGGCGGCCAGCGGCCGCGATGGCAGCACCAGCGGCGCACGCGCGGGCGTGCGGACGACGCGCGCGTCGAGCGCCACGGCGTAGCCGCCTTCCGCCTCTATCGCCTCCGCTGCGGTCCAGAACCGCCGCGCCGCCCATTCCGTCATGCGACCTCCCAGAACCTCTCTATCGCCGCCGGCAGCTCGGCGAAGCTGTCCACATGCACGTCCGCCCCGGCAAGATCCGCGTCCGGGTGACAGCCCCAGCGCACGCCCACCGAGCGCAGCCCTGCCGCCCGCGCCATCTCGATGTCGTAGCGCGTGTCGCCGACCATGACGGCGTGCTCCACCTCGACGCCGGTCTCGCGCAGCGCCGCGTGCAGCATCGAGGGATGCGGCTTGGACGGGTGGTTGTCGGCGACCTGCTGCGTCACGAAGGCACGCCCGAGCCCATGCGCCTCGAGCAGCACGTCGAGCCCCCGGCGCGACTTCCCCGTGGCGATGCCCAGAAGCACGTCCGGCGCCGCCGCCAGCTCCGCCAGCGCCTCGCGCGCGCCAGGGTAAAGCGGCGAGGTCTCCTCGACCCGGCCCTGCCCGCGCAGGCCCGCATAAGCTTCGCGGTAGAGCCGGACCAGATCGGCATGCGCCCGCGCCGGGAGATCGGGGGCGAGACGCGGTATCGCGTGGTCGAGCGAGAGGCCCACGATCGCCAGCACAGCCGCGCGCGGCGGCGCCGGCAGGCCGAGCCCGCCGAAGGCCGCCGTCATGGCGCGCAATATGTCGCGCTGCGAATCCACGAGCGTGCCGTCCACGTCGAAGACGACCAGCCGGAGGGCGCTCATGCCTCGGCCTCCGCGAAAGGATCCTCGGGCGCCTGCGCCTCGCGCCAGCCGAGCATGTCCCACGTCCGGCGCATGTGCGCGGGCAGCGGCGCGGTGAAGGTCAGCCGCACGCCCGTGACCGGATGCGTCAGCGCGATGGAGCGCGCGTGCAGATGCAGCTTGCGGCTGATCTCGCCGCCGAGCTGCGCGCCCCAGCCCTCGCCCAGGTTCTCCTGGCTGCGCCCGCCGTATTTTCCGTCCCCGACGATCGGGTGGCCGATGCCCGCCATATGCGCGCGCAGCTGGTGCGTCCGCCCGGTGACGGGGACAAGCGCCACCCAGGCGGTCCGCCTGGCCAGCGCCTCGATCACGGCATAGTCGGTCACCGCCCGCCGGGCTCCCGGTGTCGCGTCCACCTCGTCGGGGTGGACGAGCTGCATCTTCTCGCCCTCGCCCCGGGGGCCGTGCCCTCCCGCCTTGACCAGGCCGTAGCGGATCGTCCCCATCCGCGGGGACGGCACGCCGGCGACCGCGGCCCAGTAGATCTTGCGCGTCTCCTTCGTGCGGAAGGCCGCGGTGAGCGCCGCCGCCACCCTGCGCGTGCGCGCCATCAGGAGCACGCCCGAGGTGTCGCGGTCGAGCCGGTGGACGAGCCTGGGCGCCTCCGCGGCCTCGAAGCGCAGGGCCTCGGCGAGCGCGTCCAGATGCCGCGTCTGCCCGCTGCCCCCCTGCACGGCGAGGCCCGGGGGTTTGTCGAGCACGAGAATGTGCTCGTCGCGCCAAAGCACCGCGGCGCGGATCATCTCGGCGTCCTTGCGGTCGGGCGCGGCCGGCTTCGGCGCAGGCGCCGGCGCTGCCGGCAGCGGCGGGATGCGCACGCTCTGCCCCGGCGCGAGCCGGAAGGCGGGTTTCACCCGGCCACCGTCCACCCGCAGCTCGCCCTTGCGGCACATCTTCTCGATGCGCCCCTGGGTGAGCTGGGGATGACGCCGCCGCAGCCAGCGGTCGAGGCGCTGATCTGCGTCCTCCTGTCCGACGCTGACATGTTCGACGCTCATGCGAACAGGCTCCGGGCCGCCAGCAGACCGGCTGCGATCGCCGAGAGCGAGAGCACGACCGACGCCGCGACGTAGGCCGCCGCGAGCCCGGCCTGCCCCCGCTCCCAGAGCGTCAGCGCGTCGAGCGAGAAGGCCGAGAAGGTGGTGAATCCGCCCAGCACGCCCGTCATCAGAAGCGGCGCGAGACGGTTTGCCGAATACTGCGCGAGGATCACCACGAGCGCCCCCATCAGGAAGGACCCCGCCACGTTGACCGTGAGCGTGGCCCAGGGAAAGCCCGGTCCCATCAGGCGGATCGCCGCCATGCCGGTCAGATACCGGGCCACCGCGCCCAGCGCCCCGCCGAGCCCAACCTGCACCAGGGTCGCCATCATGGACGGTCTGTCGCGCGGGGACCCCCGCGTGTCAAGCGACGCCGCCGCAGCCGAAAATTCTTCGTACGAAGAATTTTCCGACGACCGCTCGCGCGTTGGCGAATTCTCGTACGAAAACTCGCCACGCTCAGTCGCGGCCCCGTTCCGCGCGCAACTTCGCGAACCAGTCGATCCGCTTGCGCAACTCCCGCTCGAAACCGCGCTCGACCGGCGCATAGAAGCTCTCCCGCTCCATTCCGTCCGGGAAATAGTCCTGCCCGGAAAAGGCGTCCTCGGCCTCGTGGTCGTAGGCGTAGCCCGCGCCATATCCCTGCTCCTTCATGAGCCTGGTGGGCGCGTTGAGGATGTGCTTCGGCGGCGGCAGCGAGCCCGTGGCCTTCGCCGCCCTGCGCGCGCCCTTGTAGGCGACATAGGCCGCGTTCGACTTGGGCGCGAGGGCAAGATAGACCAGCGCCTGCGCGAGCGCGAGTTCGCCTTCGGGGCTGCCGAGGCGCTCGTAGGTGTCCCAGCCCTGCAGGCAGACGGCCTGCGCCTGCGGATCGGCGAGACCGATGTCCTCGACCGCCATGCGGGTGATCCGCCGTGCGAGGTAGCGCGGGTCCTCGCCGCCCTCCAGCATGCGCGCGAACCAGTAGAGCGCGGCGTCCGGGTCCGATCCGCGCACCGACTTGTGCAGCGCCGAGATCAGGTTGAAATGCGCGTCGCCCGACTTGTCGTAATGCGCCGCGCGGCGCGCGAGCCGGTCGGCGAGCTGGGCCGCGTCGAGCCGGCCCTCCACCTCCCAGCCCATCGCCTGTTCGATCAGGTTGAGCGCCGCGCGGCCGTCGCCGTCGGCCATCTCCAGCAGCGCCTCGCGCGCATCGCCGTCGAGCGGCAGGGGCCGGCCCAGCGCCTGCTCCGCGCGTTGGGCGAGCCGCTCGAGATCGGCGAGCGAGAGCCGTTCCAGCACCATCACCTGCGCCCTCGACAGCAACGCCGCGTTGAGCTCGAAGCTGGGGTTCTCGGTCGTCGCGCCGACGAGCAGGATCGTGCCGTCCTCCATGTGCGGCAGGAAACTGTCCTGCTGCGCACGGTTGAAGCGATGGATCTCGTCGACGAAGAGCAGCGTCCCGCGGCCCATGCGGCGGCGCTCCTTCGCCGCGTCGAAGACCTTGCGCAGGTCCGCCACGCCGGTGAAGATCGCGCTGATCTGCACGAATTCGAGCTCCGTCTCGCGGGCGAGAAGCCGCGCGATCGTGGTCTTGCCGGTGCCGGGCGGCCCCCAGAGCACGAGCGAGGAAAGCGTCCCCGACCCCAGCATCGCGCCCAGCGGGCCCTCGGGGCCGAGCAGCTTGTCCTGCCCGATCACATCGTCGAGGGCGGCAGGGCGCAGCCGGTCAGCCAGCGGTCGCGGCGCGCTCTCGCTGTGCTGGTTGGGGGCGCCGGGCGCCCGGTCGAAGAGATCCGCCATCCGTCTCAGGCCCGGAAGCGGACGGCGAGGCGCTGCGCGCCGCGCTGCACGAGGATTTCGTGGCGACCGGGGCGTGCCAGCGCGCGTGCCGCGTCTCGTGTCCGGCGCACCTCGCGCCCCGAGACGGCGAGGATAACGTCCCCCTCGGCGAGACCGGCGCGCGCGCCGAAGGGGCCCGGGTCGAGCACGACGACCCCCCGCGCGAGCAGCGGCAGGTCCATGGCGACGATCACCGCCGGGTTGACGTTGGCCAGCGTCAGGCCCGGCAGCGCCGAGCCGCGGTCGAGCGTCAGCGTCTCGCGCGGCGGATCCTCGGGCGGCGGCGCGAGCGGCAGGCGCAGCACGCGCTCGGCCCCCTCGCGCCACAGGGTGGCCTCGACCTCGGCCCCGGGCCCGGCGATCGAGAGGCGGTAGACCATGCCCGCGGGCCCGTTGATCTCCGCCCCGTCCAGGTCGAGCACCACGTCGCCCGCCTGTACCCCGGCCGCGGCGAAGGGGCTCTTCGGATGCAGCTTCGAAATCACCATGCCGCGCGGCGCCGGCAGGCCCAGCGCCTCGGCCATGTCGGCATCGACCGGCTGGCCACTCATGCCGGCCCAGGGCCGCTCGAAGCGCGCGGCGCCGGCCCGCGCCTGCGCGAGGAATTGCTCGACGAGCGCGGCGGGAATGGCGAAGCCGATGCCGTTCGATCCGCCCGAGCGACTGAGGATCGCGGTGTTCACGCCAACCAGCCGACCCGCCATGTCCACCAGCGCGCCGCCGGAATTGCCCGGATTGATCGGCGCATCGGTCTGCACGAAATAGCCGCGCAGGTTGCCGGTGGCCGGCCCCGACCGGGCGACGGCCGAGATGATGCCCGACGACACCGTCTGTCCCACGCCGAAGGGATTGCCGATGGCGAGGACCAGTTCCCCCACTTCCAGCGTGTCGCTGTCGCGCAGGTCGAGATGCGGAAGCTCCGCGGCCTCCTCCAGCTTCAGGATGGCGAGATCGGCCTCGGCATCGGCCAGCACCAGCTCGGCGGAGAACTCGCGGCGGTCGTTCAGCACCACGCGGATGTCCGTCGCCCGGCCGACGACGTGGTAGTTGGACACCACGTAGCCGTCCGGCGAGAGGATCACCCCGGAACCGAGCGAGTTCTGGACCCGCGGCTGCGGCGGCGCGAACTCGCGGAAGAAGTCGCGGAAGAAGGGGTCGTCCGCGAAGGGGCTGCGCGCCTCGACGACGCGGCGGGCATAGATGTTGACGACCGCCGGGGCCGCCTCGCGTGCGACGGGCGCGAAGGAGAGGCGGATTTCGGCCTGGGACTGCGGCGGGCGCGTGTCGGCGGCGAGCGGCGCGGCGGCGAGGATCAGAACTGCGATGAGGGCACGGAACATGGGCGACCTCCCCTCGGTCGGGACCGATATGCGCGCGAGGCTTCGACGTTGCAACCCGGCCGAAACGCGAAACGCCCCCGGCGGTCTCCCGCGGGGGCGTCCGGTGCCTGTCCCGGCGGCGGGGATCACTCCTCGCCCGCCTCCTCCTCGGCCAGTCGCGCGCGGTCGGCCGCACCCTTGGCGTCGGGGTCGCGATCGACGAACTCGACGATCGCCATCGGCGCCATGTCGCCGTAGCGGAAGCCCGCCTTGAGCACGCGGACATAGCCGCCGTTGCGCTCGGCGTAGCGCGGCCCCAGCACGTCGAAGAGCTTGGCGACATGCGCCTCCTGCTTGAGCCGCGAGGCGGCGAGGCGACGCGAGTGCAGGTCGCCCTTCTTGGCCAGCGTGACGAGCTTGTCGGCGACCCGCTTGAGCTCCTTCGCCTTGGGCAGGGTCGTCTTGATCTGCTCATGCTCGATGAGCGAGCCGGCCATGTTGGCGAAGAGCGCCTTGCGGTGCTCGTGGGTGCGGTTGAGCTTGCGGTATCCGTGGGCGTGACGCATGGGATGTCTCCTATCGCTTTATGCTTTGTCCGGCGGCCCGTGCGCGCGGGCCGCTCTCCTTGGGGCCTCGCGGCCCGCGGGCGGGGGCGCCCCCGCCCGCTCGGCTTCAGAAGTTCTCTTCGTACTTCTTCGCCAGTTCCTCGATGTTGTCGGGCGGCCAGTCCTCGACATCCATGCCGAGGTGCAGCCCCATTCCGCTGAGCACTTCCTTGATCTCGTTGAGCGACTTGCGGCCGAAGTTGGGCGTGCGCAGCATCTCGGCCTCGGTCTTCTGGATGAGGTCGCCGATGTAGACGATGTTGTCGTTCTTCAGGCAGTTGGCCGACCGCACGCTGAGCTCGAGCTCGTCCACCTTCTTGAGCAGGAGCGGGTTGAACTCCAGCCCCTCTTCGGAGGATTCGCGCCCGGCGCTCTCGGGCTCCTCGAAGTTGACGAAGATCGAAAGCTGGTCCTGCAGGATGCGCGCGGCATAGGCGACGGCATCCTCGGGCGAAACCGACCCGTCGGTTTCGACCTTCATGGTCAGCTTGTCGTAGTCGAGCACCTGGCCCTCGCGCGTGGGCGTCACCTCGTAGGAGACCTTCTTGACCGGCGAGTAGATCGCATCGATCGGGATGAGACCGATGGGCGCGTCCTCGGGCTTGTTCTTGTCCGCGGGCACGTAGCCCTTGCCGGTGTTGACGGTGAGCTCCATGTAGACATCCGCGCCCTCGTCGAGGTGGCAGATCACATGGTCCTTGTTCAGGATCTCGATGCCCGCGCTGTCCGAGATGTCCGCGGCCGTGACCACGCCCGGGCCCTTGGCCGAGATCGACAGCCGCTTCGGCCCCTCGACCTCCATGCGGAGCGCGACGCCCTTGAGGTTGAGAACGATGTCGGTCACATCCTCGCGCACGCCGGCGACCGAGGAGAACTCGTGCAGGACGTTGTCGATCTGGACGGAGGTGATGGCCCCGCCCTGAAGCGACGACAGCAGCACACGGCGCAGGGCGTTGCCGAGCGTGAGGCCGAAGCCACGCTCGAGCGGTTCGGCCACGAGCGTCGCCTTGCGCGCCGGATCGTCGCCCGGCCTGGCATCCAGCGCGTTGGGCTTGATCAGCTCGGACCAGTTCTTGTGGATCATGGGTGTCTCCTCAATTCCTGTTCCGGCCCCATGTCCGAAGGCCGGAACGCCCGAGGTTGAATGACAAAGGCAGGACCGCACGATCGCGCGGCCCTGCCGGGAAATCTGGTCCTTCAGACCCGCCGACGCTTGGGCGGGCGGCAGCCGTTGTGCGGGATCGGGGTCACGTCGCGGATCGACGTGATGTTGAAGCCGATCGCGGCCAGCGCGCGCAGCGCCGACTCACGGCCAGAGCCGGGACCCTGCACTTCGACCTCGAGGGTCCGCATCCCGTGCTCCTGCGCCTTCTTGCCGGCGTCCTCCGCGGCGAGCTGCGCGGCGTAGGGCGTGGACTTGCGCGAGCCCTTGAAGCCCATGGTGCCGGCCGAGGACCACGCGATCGCGTTGCCCTGCACGTCGGAAATCAGGATCTTGGTATTGTTGAAGGACGAATTCACATGCGCCACGCCGGTGGCGATGTTCTTGGAGACCTTCTTGGGCCCCCGGCGGCGGGTATCGCGTGCCATTCTGCCTGCCCTCCTTATTTCTTCTTGCCGGCGATCGGCTTCGCGGGCCCCTTGCGGGTGCGCGCGTTCGTGTGGGTGCGCTGACCGCGCACGGGCAGGTTGCGGCGATGCCGCAGGCCGCGGTAGCAGCCGAGGTCCATGAGCCGCTTGACGTTCATCTGCACCTCGCGGCGCAGGTCGCCCTCGACGGTGTAGTTGGAGTCGATGTGCTCGCGGATCGCCAGGAGCTCGGCATCGGAAAGCTCGTTGACGCGGCGGCTCTGATCGACGCTCACCGCGTCGCAGATCGATTCCGCGGCCGAGCGGCCGATTCCGTGGATGTAGGTGAGTGCGATGGGCACTCGCTTGTTCGTGGGGATGTTGACGCCGGCAATGCGTGCCACGTGATAGGTCCTTTCGTTGCGAGCCCGTAGCGCCAGGCCCTTTTTTCACAACATGCGGCCCGCGGCGGCAGCCCACGGGCCGTATGAGAGGTGCTCTCGCGGTGCGAATCGGGCGAACACGGACGCGCCGCGAAGATCGATTCCCTGCCGAGATGCGGGTCCGTAAGAGAGAATGCGCAGGGCGTCAAGCCCCAGCTGCGGCAGGTTCGCGCGCGCCGTCGAGAACCTCGGCAATGGCCCGAGAAACCTCGTCGATCTCGCCCAGGCCGTCGATGCGGAAGAGCTTGCCCTTGGCGTAATAGTAGCCGATCAGCGGCGAGGTCTTCTTGTAGTATTCCATCAGCCGCTGGCGCAGGCTTTCCTCGTTGTCGTCCTCGCGCCGCTTGAACTCGGTGCCGCCGCACTTGGCGCACTTCCCGTCAGGCGGGATCGGCTTGGTGATGTCGTTGTAGACCTCTCCACAGCCGGCGCAGGTGGAACGCGCGGTGATGCGGCGCACGAGCTCGTCGTCGTCCACCTGCATCTCGATCACGGCGTCGAGCCGCGATCCCGTCTCCTGCATCAGGGCGCCCAATGCGTCGGCCTGCGCCAGCGTCCGGGGGAAGCCGTCGAAGATGAAGCCGGGCGCGTCCGACGTCTCGAGCTTTTCGCGGATGAGGCCGATGACGATCTCGTCGGTGACCAGCTCGCCGCGGTCCATCACCTCGGCCACGCGCTTGCCCATTTCCGTGCCGCTCGCTCGCGCCGCGCGCAGCATGTCACCGGTGGAGAGCTGGACGAGGCCGCGCTCTTCGTCGAGCCGGCGGGCCTGGGTGCCCTTGCCCGCCCCGGGGGGTCCGAGAAGGATGATGTTCATTTCCTGGCCGGCGCCTTTCTGCCGCCCCGCTTCTTGCCGCGGAGTTGAGATTTCTGGATCAGCCCCTCGTACTGATGCGCGAGCAGGTGGCTCTGGATCTGCTGCACGGTGTCCATCGAGACCGAGACCACGATCAGGACCGAGGTGCCGCCGAAATAGAACGGGATCGCATACTGGTTACGCAGGATTTCCGGCAGCAGGCAGACGAGCGCGAGGTAGCCGGAGCCGAGCACGAGCACGCGATTGACCACGTATTCCAGATACTCGGCGGTCTTCTTGCCGGGGCGGATGCCGGGCACGAACCCGTTCTGGTTCTTCAGGTTGTCGGCCACGTCGTCCGGCTTGAAGGCCACGTTGAAGGTGTAGAAGTAGGCGAAGAAGATGATCATCGCCGCGAAGAACAGCAGGTAGAGCGGCTGGCCCGGCCCGAAGTAGGCCAGGATCGTGGACATGATCGGCCCGGTCTGCTGACCCGAGAAGGTGCTGATCGTCGTGGGCAGCAGCAGCAGCGAGCTCGCGAAGATCGCCGGGATCACGCCCGAGGGGTTGACCTTCACCGGCAGGTGGCTGGTCTGCGCCTCGGTCATCTTCATGCCGACCTGGCGGCGGGGATACTGGATCGTGATCTTTCGGAGCGATCGCTCCATGAAGACCACGAAGGTGATGGTCACGACCACCATGAGGATCACGCCGACGATCACCGCGGGGCTGATGGCGCCCGAGCGTCCGGAGGCGAAGAACTGCGCCAGCGCGGCCGGGATCTCGGCGATGATTCCCACGAAGATGATCAGCGAGATGCCGTTGCCCACGCCGCGGGCCGTGATCTGCTCGCCCAGCCACATCAGGAACATGGTCCCGCCCACCAGCGTGATGACGCAGGAGGCGCGGAAGAACCAGCCAGGATCGGTCACGAGCTCACCCGCCTCGAGGCTGACGGCCAGACCGTAGGCCTGCATCGTCGCCAGAAGAACGGTGCCGTAGCGCGTGTACTGGTTGAGCTTCTTGCGCCCCTGCTCGCCCTCCTTCTTGAGTTGCTCGAGGCTCGGCACCATGGCCGCCAGAAGCTGCACGATGATCGAGGCCGAGATGTAGGGCATGATGCCGAGCGCGAAGATGCCCATGCGCCCCAGCGCGCCGCCCGTGAACATCGACAGCATGCCGCCGATGCCGGTCGAGGCCTGCGTCATGAAGTCCTGCAGCGCCTGCCCGTCGATGCCGGGCACGGGGATGAAGGTGCCGATCCGGTAGACGATCAGAAGGCCGAGCGTGAAGAAGATTCGCTGCCTGAGCTCGGTGGCGCGGGCGAGCGCGCCCCAGCTCGTGTTGGCGGCCATCTGTTCGGCTGCGGATACCATGCGGCTCCCCCGTGCAGGGCGCCGCCGCCCGTCGCGCATGGGCGCGGGCGGCGGGCGCAAGATTGCGGGTTATCTAATCGGCGCGGCGAAGCGCCACAACCCGTTATTCGGTCGCGGCCGGTGCCGCCAGCGTGACCGAGCCGCCCGCGCCCTCGACCGCGGAGACGGCGGATTGCGAGGCGCCGGTGACACGAAGATCGACCTTCGCGGTCAGTTCGCCCTTGGCCAGCACGCGGACGCCGTCGAGTTTCCGGCGCACCAGACCGCTGGCGACGAGCGCCTCTTCCGTGACCGGCTGGCCGGCGTCGAGCTTGCCCGCGTCCACGAACTTCTGGATCGCGCCGAGGTTCACCACGGCGTAGCGCTTGCGATGGGGCTTGTTGAAGCCGCGCTTGGGCAGGCGCTGATAGATGGGCATCTGCCCGCCCTCGAAGCCCTTGATGGCCACGCCCGAGCGGGACTTCTGGCCCTTGATCCCGCGGCCGGCGGTCTTGCCCTTGCCGGAGCCCGGCCCGCGGCCGACGCGCTTCGCCTTCTTCGTGGCGCCCGGGGCGTCACGGAGTTCGTTCAGTTTCATGTCGCTTCTCCTTGCCGGATGCGGGGGCTGAAGCGAAAGGCGCCCCGACCACGGCTTTTCGTCTGATTGGAACCTGCGGCCGTCGTAGCCGCCCGCACCCCATAGCGGCTGTGCGGCGCGGAGGCAAGCGGCGCGCGGCCTGGATCACGCG
This sequence comes from Rhodosalinus halophilus, assembly GCF_003298775.1. Lineage (GTDB taxonomy): Bacteria > Pseudomonadota > Alphaproteobacteria > Rhodobacterales > Rhodobacteraceae > Rhodosalinus > Rhodosalinus halophilus. Next base: position 156,905 of record NZ_QNTQ01000011.1, read on the forward strand.
ATGGAGGCCCGTCTCGCCCGCAAGGCAGCGCTCGCGCCGCCTGCGACCCGTCGGCGTCCCCATCAGCAGGCGACAGGGGAAACGCAGGACCGAATCGGGGTCCGCTGGCCTCGCCCTCGCATCGCGTGACCGTGGCTCTGGGAAACGGCCGCCGACGCCTGGAAGCGGGGGCGTGTTCCCGGGACGGGGCACGAGACGCGAAAACGCCCTCCGCGCGGCGGAGGGCGTTCCATGTGATCGCACGTCGGGCACCGTTTTGTCAGGCCGTCAGCCGCGCTCTTCGACGATCTCCACCAGATGCGGGATCTTCGCGATCATGCCGCGGACCGCCGGCGTATCCTCCAGCTCCCGCGTGCGGTGCATCTTGTTGAGCCCGAGGCCGATCAGCGTCTGACGCTGCTTGGCCGGGCGGCGGATGGGCGAGCCCACCTGCTTGACGACGATGGTCTTGGCCATGTGCTGTCTCCCTTACGCCTCGGCCGCTTCGGGCTTGGGCGCGTCTTCCTTGTGCAGGATGTCCGCGACCTTCTTGCCCCGCCGCTGCGCCACCATCCGCGGGCTCTGCTGCTTCTTCAGCGCGTCCATCGTGGCACGGATCATGTTGTAGGGGTTCTGCGAGCCGTTCGACTTGGCGACGACGTCCTGCACGCCCAGCATCTCGAAGACCGCGCGCATCGGGCCGCCCGCGATGATGCCTGTGCCCTGCGGGGCCGTGCGCATCATCACCTTGCCGGCGCCCCAGCGGCCGGTCTCGTCGTGGTGCAGCGTCCGGCCCTCGCGCAGGGGCACGCGGATCATGCCGCGCTTGGCCTGCTCGGTGGCCTTGCGGATCGCCTCGGGCACCTCCTTGGCCTTGCCCTTGCCGAAGCCCACGCGCCCCTTCTGGTCGCCGACGACGACCAGCGCGGCGAAGCCGAAGCGCTTGCCGCCCTTGACGGTCTTGGACACCCGGTTGATCGCGACGAGGCGATCGGCGAATTCGGGGCTTTCATCGCGGTCCCGGCGGCCGCGTCCGCCCTGCGGTTCTCTTGCCATATCGCGTCTCCTCAGAACTTCAGGCCGCCCTCACGGGCAGCATCGGCCAGCGCCTTGATGCCGCCGTGATAGCGGAAGCCGCCGCGATCGAAGTAGCAGTCCTCGATACCTGCGGCCTTGGCCCGCTCGGCGAGGGTCGCTCCGACCTTCGCCGCGGCCTCGAGATTATTGCGCCCGGCGAGCCCGAGGCTCGGCTCGAGCGACGAGGCGGCAGCCACCGTGCGGCCCTGCACATCGTCGATGAGCTGGGCGTGAATGTTCTTGTTCGAGCGGTGCACCGAGAGGCGCAGCCGCCCCAGGTTCGCCGACTTGAGCTTGTTCCGGACGCGCAGACGGCGCTTGCGGAACTGTTGTTGCTTGTCCAATGCCATGATCCCGCGCCCTTACTTCTTCTTGCCTTCCTTCTGGAAGATATACTCGCCCTTGTAGCGGATGCCCTTGCCCTTGTAGGGTTCGGGCCTGCGCCAGTCGCGGATCTTGGCCGCGACCTCGCCGACGAGCTGCTCGTTGTTGCCCTCGACGATGATCTCCGTGGGCTTCGGGGTCGTGATCGTCACACCCTCCGGGATCGGGAAATCGACGTCGTGGCTGAGGCCCAGGTTGAGCTTCAGGCTGTTGCCCTGTGCCTGCGCGCGGTAGCCCACGCCCTGCACCTCGAGCTCCTTCTTGAAGCCGTCGGTCACGCCCTGCACGAGGTTCGCGATATTGGTGCGGCTCATGCCCCACTGCTGGCGCGCGCGCTTCGAGCTGCCGCGCGGCGCGACGCGGATCGCATCCTCTTCCTGGGTGATGGTCACGTCGTCGGTCGCCGTCCAGCTCCGGGTGCCCTTCGGCCCCTTCACCTCGACGGTCTGACCCGAGACCGTGGCCGTCACGCCCGAGGGGATCGCGACCGGCTGTTTTCCGATACGAGACATCGCAAACCTCCTCAGAACACCGTGCAGAGCACTTCGCCGCCCACGTTCGCCGAGCGCGCCGCGGCGTCCGACATCACGCCCTTGGGCGTCGAGACGATGGACACGCCGAGCCCCTGGCGCACGGACGGCAGGTCGCGCACGCCCATGTAGACGCGGCGGCCCGGCGTCGAGACGCGCTTGAGCTCCTGGATGACCGGGCGGCCGTCCGAGTACTTGAGCGCGATCTCGAGCTGCGGATGCCCGCGCGCGTCGGTCGTGCGCTCGTAGCCGCGGATGAAGCCCTCTTCCAGCAGCACGTCCAGCACCCAGGCCCGCAGCTTCGAGGCAGGGGTGACGACGTTGGTCTTGCCGCGCATCTGCGCGTTGCGGATGCGGGTGAGCATATCGCCGATGGGATCGTTCATCTGAAACCCTCCCTCACCAGCTCGACTTCACGAGGCCCGGCGCCTGGCCGGTGGAGCCGAGCTCGCGCAGGGCGATCCGGCTGACCTTGAGCTTGCGGTAATAGGCGTGCGGCCGGCCGGTGAGCTGGCAGCGGTTGTGCAGCCGGGTGGGCGAGCTGTTGCGCGGCAGCTTGGCGAGCGCCAGCCGCGCCTTGAAGCGCTCTTCCATCGGCTTGGATTCGTCGTTGGCGATCTCTTTCAGCGCGGCGCGCTTGGCGGCGTATTTCTCCACGAGCCGCTGGCGCTTCCTCTCGCGCTCGACCATCGCTTTCTTGGCCATGATGCAGTCTCCTCCGGCGCTTAACTGTTGAAGGGCATGTTGAAATGCTTCAACAGCGCCTTGGCTTCCGCGTCGGTCTTCGCGGTGGTGGCGATAATGATGTCCATGCCCCAGATCTCGTCGACCTTGTCGTACTCGATCTCGGGGAAGACGATGTGCTCCTTGAGGCCCATCGCGTAGTTGCCCCGCCCGTCGAAGGCGGTGCCCTTCACGCCGCGGAAGTCGCGGACGCGCGGCAGCGCGATGGTGATCAGCCGGTCGAGGAACTCGTACATGCGGGCGCCGCGCAGCGTGACCTTGGCGCCGAGCGGCATGTCCTCGCGGACGCGGAAGCCCGCGATGGACTTCTTCGCCTTGGTGATGACCGCGCGCTGGCCCGCGATGAGGCTGAGATCCTCCTGCGCCGACCTGGCCTTCTTGGAGTCCCGCACCGCCTCGGCGCCGCAGCCGATGTTGATCACGATCTTGTCGAGCCGCGGGATCATCATGTCGTTGGCGTAGCCGAACTCTTCCTTGAGCTTCGGCTTGATCTCCGCGTCGAAGAGCGCACGCAGACGGGGCGTGTAATTCTGGGCGTCAAGCATCGATCACATCCCCCGTGGTCTTGGCGTAGCGCACCTTCCTGCCGTCCTCGACGCGGAAGCCGACGCGCGTGGGCTTGCCGTTCTTGTCGACGATGGCGAGGTTCGAAAGGTCGATCGGCAGCGCCTTGGGAATCCGGCCACCCTGCGAACGGGGCGACTGCTTGGTGTGGCGGACGGCCATGTTCACGCCCTCCACCACGGCCTTGCCGGACTTGCGATCGACCGAGGTGATGGTGCCGGTCCGGCCCTTGTCCTTGCCGGCCAGCACGACGACCTTGTCGCCGGTCTTGAGTTTCGCGGCCATCAGAGCACCTCCGGTGCGAGCGAAATGATCTTCATGAAGTTCTTCGCGCGCAGTTCGCGCAGCACCGGACCGAAGATCCGGGTGCCGATCGGCTCCAGGTTGTTGTTGAGGATCACCGCGGCGTTCCTGTCGAAGCGGATGGCGGTGCCGTCCTCGCGGCGGATCTCCTTGGCGGTGCGCACGACGACGGCCTTGCGCACGTCGCCTTTCTTGACGCGCCCGCGCGGGATCGCCTCCTTGACCGACACCACGATGATGTCGCCCACGGAGGCGTATTTCCGCTTGGATCCGCCGAGCACCTTGATGCACTGAACCCGGCGTGCGCCGGAGTTGTCAGCGACATCCAGATTGGTCTGCATCTGGATCATTTGGCTTCTCCCGACCTTTGGGGAGGGCTTTGCCCGTCGTCCCCAGGGTTTCGATCAAACCGGACGTGATGGCCTTGCGTCCGGATCCGCTCTTGCGCCCTTGCGGGCGTCATCGCCGGGGGCGAGGGCCGAAAGGCCCGAAAAGCGGCGTCCGGAGGGCTAATCGGCGATCACCTCCCAGCGTTTCGTCTTGGACTTCGGCGCGCATTCGATGATGCGCACCTTGTCGCCCACCGAGAACTGGCCGTTCTCGTCATGGGCGCGGTATTTCTTCGACTTCCGGATCGTCTTCTGGAGGACCGGATGCTTGAACCGGCGCTCGACCGAGACGGTCAGGGTCTGGGCGTTGGCCGTGGAGGTCACGGTGCCCTGAAGGATACGCTTGGGCATGGCTCCCTCCTCACTCGGCGGCCGCTTGCGCGGCCTTCTCGTTCAGCACGGTCTTGACGCGCGCCGCGTCGCGGCGCACCGCCCGCATCCGCGCGGTGTTCTCGAGCGCGCCGGTGGCCTGCTGGAAGCGCAGGTTGAAGGCCTCCTTCTTGAGGCGCGTGAGCTCCTCGCGGAGCTGGTCCGGCGTCTTCTCTCTCAGTTCCTTGGCGTCCATCGCCTGTTCGTCCTTCCATCAGAAGTCACGGAACGCGGCCCTCGCCGCCGTGCGTTCCCGCACCGTCCCGCGCTTTTCCAACACATGAGGGGCGCCCGGCCACGCAGCCGGGAGCCCGGAATCCTCACCAGTCCTCGCGCACGACGATGCGCGATTTGATCGGCAGCTTCATCGCGGCGAGTCGGAGCGCTTCCTTTGCCACATCCTCGCCGACACCGTCAATCTCGAACATGATCCGTCCGGGCTTGACGCGGGCGGCCCAGAAATCGACCGAGCCCTTGCCCTTGCCCATCCGCACCTCGGTGGGCTTCGACGTGACCGGCACGTCGGGGAAGATGCGGATCCACACCCGGCCCTGGCGCTTCATGTGACGCGTCATCGCCCGGCGCGCGGCCTCGATCTGACGCGCCGTGATGCGCTCGGGCTGCGTGGCCTTGAGGCCGTAGGTGCCGAAGTTCAGCTCGGACCCGCCCTTGGCCTCGCCCCGGATGCGGCCCTTGTGCTGCTTGCGGAATTTCGTGCGCTTGGGTTGAAGCATCTTTCACGTCTCCTCAGCGACGGCCGGCGCCGCGCGGGGCCGGGCCGTCCTGGATCTCCTGCATGCGGCGATCGCGGGCCGAGGGATCGTGCTCCATGATCTCGCCCTTGAAGATCCAGACCTTCACCCCGATCACGCCGTAGGGCGTCTGCGCCTCGACATTGGCGTAGTCGATGTCGGCCCGCAGCGTGTGCAGCGGAACCCGGCCCTCGCGATACCACTCCGTCCGCGCGATCTCGGCCCCGCCGAGACGGCCCGAGACGGTGACGCGGATGCCTTGGGCGCCCATGCGAAGCGCGTTCTGCACCGCCCGCTTCATCGCGCGGCGGAAGCTCACCCGGCGCTCGAGCTGCTGGGCGATCGACTCGGCCACCAGCGTTGCGTCGAGTTCGGGCTTGCGCACCTCGACGATGTTGAGATGCAGCTCGCTGTCGGTCATCTTCGCGAGCTTCTTGCGCAGCGCCTCGATGTCGGCGCCCTTCTTGCCGATGATGACGCCCGGACGCGCCGCGTGGATCGTCACGCGGCACTTGCGGTGCGGCCGCTCGATGATGATGCGCGCGATGCCGGCCTGCTTGGCCTCCTTGCGGATGAACTCGCGGATGCGGATATCCTCGAGCAGCAGGTCGCCGTAGTCCTTGGTGTCGGCGTACCAGCGGGAGTCCCACGTCCGGTTGACCTGAACGCGCATCCCGATCGGATTGGTCTTGTTTCCCATTAGGCCTGCTCCTCGATCTGGCGCACCTTGATGGTCAGCTCCGAAAACGGCTTCTCGATCCGGCCGAAACGACCGCGCGCCCGCGGGCGGCCCCGCTTCATGACCAGGTTCTTGCCGACCCAGGCCTCCGCCACGATCAACTCGTCGACGTCGAGATTGTGGTTGTTCTCGGCGTTGGCGATCGCGGACTGCAGGCACTTCTTGACGTCCTGCGCGATGCGCTTCTTCGAGAAGGTGAGATCGGTCAGCGCGCGATCCACCTTCTTGCCGCGGATCATGGCCGCCACGAGGTTCAGCTTGCGCGGGCTGGTGCGCAGCATCCGCAGCTTTGCCATCGCCTCGTTCTCGGCCACGCGGCGGGGGTTCTTTTCCTTGCCCATCGCCAGTTATCTCCGCTTCGCTTTCTTGTCGGCCGCGTGACCGTAATAGGTCCGCGTCGGCGAGTACTCGCCGAACTTCTGGCCGATCATGTCCTCGGTCACGAGCACGGGCACATGCTTCTGCCCGTTGTAGACGCCGAAGGTCAGCCCCACGAACTGAGGCAGGATCGTCGAGCGGCGCGACCAGATCTTGATAACGTCGTTGCGGCCCGACTCGCGGGCCTTCTCGGCCTTCTTCAGCACATGGCTGTCGACGAAAGGCCCTTTCCAGACGGAACGTGCCATGACTTAGCGGCCCTTCTTCCGAGCGTGACGCGAGCGCAGGATGAGCTTCTGCGACGCCTTGTTGGTGTTGCGGGTGCGGCGGCCCTTGGTGTCCTTGCCCCAGGGCGTGACCGGCGTGCGCCCGCCCGAACTGCGGCCTTCGCCGCCACCCAGCGGGTGATCGATCGGGTTCATCGCGACGCCGCGCACCGCGGGCCGTTTGCCGGCATGCCGCTTGCGCCCGGCCTTGCCGAGGTTCTGGTTCGAGTTGTCGGGGTTCGACACGGCGCCCACGGTGGCCATGCACTCCTGCCGGACCATCCGAAGCTCGCCGGAGCTCAACCGGATCTGCGCATAGCCGCCGTCGCGGCCGACGAACTGCGCATAGGTGCCCCCGGCGCGGGCGATCTGGCCGCCCTTGCCCGGCTTGAGCTCGATGTTGTGCACGATCGTCCCGATTGGCATGCCCGAAAACGGCATCGCGTTGCCGGGCTTGATATCGACCTTAGCCCCAGAGACGATCTTGTCGCCCACCGCCAGGCGCTGCGGCGCCAGGATGTAGGCCTGCTCGCCGTCCTGATACTGGATCAGGGCGATGAAGGCCGTGCGGTTCGGGTCGTATTCGATTCGCACGACCACCGCCGGCACGTCGTGCTTGGTGCGCTTGAAATCGACGATGCGGTAGAGCCGCTTCGCCCCGCCGCCGCGGCGACGCGCGGTGATCCGTCCGGTGTTGTTCCGCCCGCCCTTCTTCGTCAGACCCTCGGTGAGGGACTTCACGGGGCGGCCTTTCCAAAGGTCCGAACGGTCGATCAGCACCAGCCCGCGCTGGCCAGGCGTCGTCGGATTGTACGACTTGAGTGCCATGGTTTCTGTCTTCCGTCGTTGTCGGGCGGGTGCGTCCCGCCCTGGGTTATGCGGGCCGTCCGGCCCGGAGGATGAAGGGCCCCGAAGGTCCCCGGTTCAAGAGCCGAGGCCCCGGCACATCCGGGGCCTCGCGCGAGTCGGCATCCACTATCAGAGGCCGGTGGTCACGTCGATGGTGTTGCCCTCCTCGAGCGTGACATAGGCCTTCTTGACGTCCTTGCGGCGGCCCGAGATACCCCGGAACCGCTTGGTCTTGCCCTTGGTGATGGTCGTGTTCACGGCCTTCACCTTCACGCCGAAGAGCGCCTCGATCGCTTCCTTGATCTGCGGCTTGGCCGCGTCGATCGCCACTTCGAAAACCACGGCGTTGTGTTCCGACGCCATGGTGGACTTCTCGGTTATGACCGGCTTGCGGATCACGTCGTAGTGTTCGGGTTTCGCGCTCATTTCAGCCGCGCCTCCAGTGCTTCGACACCCGCCTTGGTCAGCACGACGGTGTCGCGCTTGAGGATGTCATAGACGTTCGCGCCGACGCTGGGCAGCACGTCGAGCCCGTCGATGTTGCGCGCGGCCCGGGCGAAGCCCTCGTCGACCTCGGCCCCGTCGATCACCAGCGCGCGCTTCCAGCCGAGTTCGCGAACCTGGCGCGCGAGCTCGGAGGTCTTGCCGCTGGCCCTGGCCTCGTCGAGCACGACGAGCGCACCCTCGCGCGCCTTGGCCGAGAGCGCGTGCTTCAGCCCGAGCTTGCGGATCTTCTTGGGCAGCTCGTGCGCGTGGCTGCGCGGCACGGGCCCCTTGTAGACCCCGCCCTTGCGGAAGATGGGCGCATTGCGGTCGCCGTGGCGCGCGCCGCCCGTACCCTTCTGGCGGTAGATCTTCTTGCTCGAATAGCTGGTCTCCGAGCGCGTCTTGGCCTTGTGCGTGCCCTGCTGGGCGCGCGCCCGCTGCCAGCGGACGACGCGATGCAGGATGTCGGCGCGCGGCTCGAGACCGAAGATCTCGTCGCCGAGCTCGACCGACCCGGCGCTCGCGCCGTCCAGCTTGATGACGTCGAGTTTCATGTCACTCGCCTTCCTTCTTCTCGGGCGACTGGTCCGAGCTTTCCTCGGCCTCCTTCTGCGCCTCGATGTCGGCTTCCGCCTCCTTCAGCGCGGCCTCCTGCTCGGCGGCAGCGGCCTCCTCGGCGGCGCGGCGCGCCTCTTCCTCCTCGGCGGCGGCCTGCGCGGCGGCCTCCTCGGCCTGGCGCTTGGCCTCCTCGGCGGCGGACTTCAGCGCCGCGGGCAGGATCAGGTTCTCCGGCGTGGGCTTCTTGACGGCGTCCTTGACCGTCACCCAGCCGCCCTTGGGCCCGGGCACCGCGCCCTTGATCATGATGACCCCGCGCTCAGCGTCCGTCTTGACCACCTGCAGGTTCTGCGTGGTGACGCGGACAGCGCCCATGTGGCCGGCCATCTTCTTGCCCTTGAACACCCGGCCCGGATCCTGGCACTGCCCGGTGGAACCGTGGCTGCGGTGGCTGATCGACACGCCGTGCGTGGCCTCGAGGCCGCGGAAATTGTGCCGCTTCATCGCGCCGGCGAAGCCCTTGCCGATCGAGGTGCCGGAGATGTCCACGAACTGACCTTCGAAGTAGTGGTCGGCCGTGATCTCCTCGCCCACGTCGATCAGGTTCGCGGGATCCACGCGAAACTCCGCCAGCTTGCGCTTGGGCTCGACCTTGGCCTTGGCGAAATGGCCGCGCATCGGCTGGCTCACCCGCTTGACCTTGGACGTGCCGGCGCCCAGCTGCACCGCCGAGTAGCCGTCCCTGTCGGGCGTGCGCTGCGCCACCACCTGCAGCTTGTCGAGCTGCAGCACGGTGACGGGCACCTGCCGCCCGTCCTCCATGAAGAGCCGGGTCATCCCGACCTTCCTCGCGATCACTCCAGAGCGCATGTGGGTGCCCTCCTCAGACCTTGATCTCGACATCCACGCCGGCGGCGAGGTCGAGCTTCATGAGCGCGTCCACCGTCTGCGGGGTGGGATCGACGATGTCGAGGAGCCGCTTGTGCGTCCGGATCTCGAACTGGTCGCGGCTCTTCTTGTTGACGTGCGGGCCGCGCAGGACAGTGAACTTCTCGATCTTGTTCGGAAGCGGGATCGGCCCGCGGACCTCGGCGCCGGTGCGCTTGGCCGTGTTCACGATCTCGCGCGTGCTGGCGTCCAGCACGCGATAGTCGAAGGCCTTGAGACGGATCCGGATGTTCTGGCTCGTAACTGCCATCTGCCTTGCCTTTCACAGTTGAGAGGTGGACCGGGCCGGAGGTCCGGCCCACATCGAACCGGTTGCGATCACTCGATGATTTTGG
>NZ_QNTQ01000012.1 GCF_003298775.1 Rhodosalinus halophilus
AAGGTTAAGTGGACATCTCAGCATCTCTTCCAGCGACCGTCAGCGGGTGGAAGCGATCATCGCGAACGGCAACCGGCCCCAGAAGCATGTGCGGCGGGCCCGGATCATCCTCCCGGGCGATGGGGGGCTCGGCAACGCCGCGATCATGGCGGCAACGGGCAAGTCGAAGACCTGCGTCTGGCGCGGGCAGGAGCGGTCAATGGAGGAAGGCGTCGATGCCCTTCTGCGGGACAAGACCCGGCCGTCCTGGATTCCCTCGACGCCAGCCGACAAGGTGACCGAGATCGTGCGGCTGACCCTGGAGCCGCCGCCGCACGAGACCATGCACTGGACGCCGCGGGCGATGGCCGCGCGTCTCGGCGTGGCGCCGTCGACGGTGAGGAGGAGCCGGAAGGCGCATGGGGCACCCTCTCCGAAATGTCGAGCGAGGATGATCCGGCCGTGACAGATTGGGGCAGCCCGCCACGGCGAGCCTGCATCACATGGCGACTTCGATTGCATCGAGGACTCGGTGCGGATGCTTGTAGAGGACGAGCTGGCCGGCATCGGGAAGCATGGTGAGGCTGCGACTGCTCAACTCACGTGCGAAGGCTTCCACGCTCCTGGCCGTGACCACGGGATCCCGTTTGCCGTGAATCACGTGCACCGGCCGGCCATGTGCGCCGGCGGCGCGCGACCAGTCCCGGACGACGTGGTAGCCGTCCGTCTGGAAGCCCTCCGGCCCCCGCGCGACCGACTTGCGATAAGCCGTATGGATAAGGTCGGCGACGCCGAGCGAGTCGATGACGGCCCGATCAGGCGTGCCCTCCGGAAAGAGCGCACCGAGGAAGCGGTCGACCTGATCGCTGTCGATCTGCGCGATCCCCGCCCGTAGCAGAGCCGGCGCGACGCTTGGAGCGAAGCGCGCGGTCATCGCGACGATTCTCTGGCGGCGTGGCATAGCGGTGATCTGCCGCAGGTCCACGATGGGCACGACACCCGCGACGCTGACGATGGCTGACACCTGCTCTGGCGCACGTGCGGCAAAGGTATGGGCTGCAACCGCGCCGCCCATGTGTGCCACCACCGGCATGGGCTGCGAACTCTCTTGCGCGCAGAGGCTGCGCAAGTCCTCCACATGACGCTCGAGCGCCTGCGGCGGCGGGCCTGCGGTGTCGGATTCGCCGAAGCCCGGGCGCAGGGGCGCGACGGCGCGCAGGCCACGCTCGTGCAGATAGCCCACCATGCGCGCGAGACCGGCCGTCGCATCGAGCATCCCGTGCAGAAAGAGGAACGGCCGGCCGGCCTCCGGTCCGATCTCGAGCACCTCCATCCGCCGGCCGTCGGCAAGGTCCAACAGCCGCGACCGCCCGAGGCCCTCGGCGCCGCCGGCGCCGCTCGGAGCGGGCGGTGTCGCCTTAGCGATCATGGCGACGAGACGGACAAGATCGGCCTGACCGCCGGTTCCCGTGCGCGCCAGCGCCGTCTTGATCTGGTTCCTGACCGTATGCTCAGAACGCTCGCGATGCGCGGCGATTTCCCGGACGTTGTGTCCCGCCATCAGACCTTCGATCACCTCGATCTCGGCGGGAGAAAGGCCGAAGGACCCGGAGAGAGTTCGGGAAAGGTGCGCGTTCCAGGCAATGTCCAGCGCTTCGATCAGAAGCGCCGGGGCCTGGCGCCGCGCCGGGTCCGGGGTCTCTTCCCTGTCGATCAACCGAGCGAGCAGATGCCTCGGCTGGGTGTCTGTGTGCAGGATGGCGAGTCGCTGCAGCTCCGACCGCCCGCGCGAGAGATGGACAAGTTCGCGCAAGCTGCGCGCGCCGTCCGCGGTCAGGTGGTCGAGAAGGGCGGCACCCTCTCCGCACCCGCCGAGCAGAGCCCGTGCGCGCGGGCTCGCCGCGAGAACACGCATGTCGCTGGTCAGTAGCAAGGCGACCCTTTGGCTGCGCGCAACGCGATCTGTCAGTGGGACGCGCTGGCTCTGCTGGCGCATCCGTTCAAGCAGATCAGTGGCGCGCTCGAAATGTTCAGCGAGGACCGGGTCCACCGGCACGCCGGCGCCTTGCCCCTGCCCCGCCCGGAGATCGGCCAGATCCTCCAGGGCCGGAGTCCATCTCTTCGGCCCAGGCATCCATGAAGCTGTCGTAGAGCTCGGGGCGCAGCAACGTGTCGTAGATCGCTGCGATGACCCGATCGCGCGCCGTCACGCGGTCTTGCCCTTCTGCTCTCATCTCGCCTTCCATGTCCGCGCACCGCCGGGCCGTGATGTGCCCCAGCGTCAATATAGCACGTGCGTCGGCGCAGAAGCGCGCCGATGCGTGCTTCGCCCGCATCGGCTAGCCCATTCGGGCCATTCGCGCCCCGATCCGGTGCGCAATGGTCCCCCAACGCACACGGGCAAGGAGGGATATCATGCATGCCACTCCGGCAGCGCATGGCGCGTTGCGCGACAGAGCTCGCAGCCAAGCCATTGGCCCAAAGGCCTGGCCCCTGAAGGGGCGGAAGGCAGCGCGTGACGTGCAGCCATCGGTGCCGCGCCGGGAAACGCCGCGATGACTGCGACGCCCCTGCGCATTCCGCCTGCGCGACATCGTCGTGGCGCCTTTCCGGGTCGTCTGGTGGGCGACTGTTTGCGACGGCACTTGGGCGATGCATCATTCGCCATGGCCCGCATCTCTAGCGCGAGCGCGCAAGACATAGCGCAAGGGCAGGCGGTGTCGGGCATCTCGGCCGTGATCTGTGGCCGCCCGGAAGGTTTTTCTTCGCACGAAGACTCGCATGTCTTTCAAGTCACACGACCAAGCGCAGCGAATGGCTGGCGCAGCGAGACGGTCCTGACCGCGAGTGGCGACAGCTTTCTGACGATTGAGTTGGTGACTGTCCTAGGAGAAGAGCAACGAACGCCACCGATCCGGCCGGCAGAGACCGCTTCGAGGCATCGCCCGGAGACGAGCGAACCCAACCGGCGCCGGGCAGAGGCACTTCGCGCGATGGCACGGCGAATACGAAGCTCCGCGTATCAAGAGGTCGTCACAGAGGAAATCTCCGTTCGGTTTTGCCCCGAACGTCGAGGATGTGCCCTGGACGCATTCGTTGGACTCATCGATCTCTTCGGGCAGCGCGAGGAAGACGTTCTTTCCGCCCTGATCTCGCAGGCAGGGCGCCTGGAAGCGCGCGAGATTCACTCCTTCGGTGATCTTCCGACAGGTGATCGGATGGAAATGCGGAGCGCCGTCCGCCTTCATCGTGGCGCGCGGACAACCCGGATCGAGGTCACGGGCTCCGCAACGAGGCGATCGGACGGAACCGTGATGGCCATATGCAGATCGACCTGGACGCAATGACCGCGCCGGACGAATCACACCCCGCACATCCATGCAGGAGGGACTCGCCATGTGCCTGACGCCGGAGGCTCTTCATCTGTTCCTGAGCCTTCTTTCGCCGGAGATCGTGGATGTCTCGCGCGACCTGGTCATCGTGCGGGCTGAAACACGGAATGCTGTCTGGGAACCCGTCGGAAGCAGATGGTGCACCGAAGCGCCGGATGATGACTTCAGAACCGAGTGACTTTCGGTGCTCGCGTGGAGCTTGACAGGGTGGAGGCATGCGGGCTCTGGCTCCCCGGCACAAGCAGGCCGTGCCGCCGAGGCGCCAGCCCCCCGCGCGCAGTCGTGGCGCTCTCTTGCCGTCCCGGCTCGCGACGCTCCATTGCCCGCGAGCGGCGTTTGAGACTTCTCCGGTCGTCTTTCTGCCGCAGGATCCATGGAAGACGCGGCTCGGGAACATCCCACCCGCAGCTCTTAGACCATTTGGGCCATTCGCGACGGCCGGAACCGCGCGATGATCCGAAGGCAGATGATCCAACGGGGAGAAAGACGATGCATATCAGTCTCCGGAGCGGGCTGGGCGCACTCTGCGCGCTCGCCGTATCGGCAGGCGCGTCACTCGCGAACGACGCGCTGCCCAGCAAGAAGCGCACCGCTCTTGGCCTCTACCTCACCGCGACAGAAGCCGTGGAGCTTCGGACCAGAGACCCCGATGCCGTGCTGATCGATATCCGTAGTCGCGCCGAGGTGGCTTTCGTGGGCGTCGGAGAAGGGATCGACAAGCATATTCCCTACATGATCGTGGAGGAGGGTTGGCAGTTCGACGCCGAGAAGGGCAATTACCGGCTCATCCCAAATCCCGATTTTCTAGTGGCCTTCGAAGCCTTCGCGTGGGACCGCGGCCTCGATGCGGAAGCGACCATCCTGCTGATGTGCCGCTCCGGAAGCCGCAGCGCGCGCGCCGCGAATCTCCTGAACCAGATGGGATACAGGCGGGTCTACTCCGTGATCGACGGGTTCGAGGGCGACCGCGGGCCGAGTGGCGTGCGGGACGTGAACGGCTGGAAGAACTCCGGCTTGCGCTGGAGCTACCGTATCCCGGCCGAGATCGCCTACCGAAGCCGCGCTGACTGAAGCGCCGAGCCGCCTATCATGGAGGACATCGTAATGAAGACCATCCTGGTCGCTGCCGTCCCGGCTCTTCTCTCGGCCCCCGCCTGGGCGGAAACCGCACCTGCAGAACGCAGCATCGATGGGATTATCTCTCTGAAAACGCTGCGCCCCGATGCGCCCCGACAGTCGCGGCCCCCTGCCACATCCGGCGCCCGTGCGGCGCAGCGGGATCACGATGTCCGCAACGACTCTGCCACCGAAGAGATCTGGGTTGATCCCTGCGGAGGCCCGGTCGTCCTGCGTCGCCCGCCCATGTCGTGAGCGCCGGGCGCGCCTTCTCTCCGGCGCTCCCCTCTCCTGTGCGTTCGGCAGCTTCGCGCGACACCCGACGGTCGCGTCGCCCGCGCCCGGCTCTGGCGACGGGTCACTTGATCCCCGCGCGCAGGAAGGCCTGCACGAACTGGCGCTGGAAGATCAGGAAGAGGATCAGGAGCGGCGCGATCACCATGACCGTCGCGGCCGAGATCACCGAGATGTCCACGCCGTTCTCGGGCGCGGCGAAGATCGACAACCCCACGGTGAGCGGGCGCGTCGTGTCGGAATTGGTGACGACCAGCGGCCACAGGAAATTGTTCCAGTGCGTCGAAACGGACACCAGCGCATAGGCGAGGTAGGTGGGACGCGCCGCCGGGACGTAGACCCGCCAGAGCACCCCCAGCAGCGAACAGCCCTCGACGCGCGCCATCTCGTCCAGTTCCCTGGGCACCGACTTGAACGCCTGCCGCATCAGGAAGATGCCGAAGGCCGAGGCCATGTAGGGCGCGCCGATCCCGAGGATGCTGTCGATCAGGCCCAGCTGCACCGCGATCCTGTAGTTCTCGACGATCAGCACCTCGGGCAGGATGAAGAGCTGCAGCAGCACGAGGACGAAGACGATGTCCTTGCCGCGGAACTCGACCTGCGCGAAGGCAAAGCCCGCGAGCGTGCAGAGGATGAACTGCCCGATCAGCACGGAGCTCACCAGCAGGAAGGAGTTGAGGAAGTACCGCAGCCACGGCGCGCCCTCCCATGCGGTGCGGAAGTTCTCCAGCGTCCAGGGCGCGAGCAGGTTGAAGTTCACCGCGTCGGTGCTGGTGTGAAAGGCCGCCCAGAACGCGAAGACGAGCGGCGAGATCCAGATCACGGCAAGGACCAGGGCAAGCAGCGGTTCGATATGGCGCAACAGGCTCATCGGTAGTGCGTCCGCCGGTCGATCACGAAGAACTGGAAGGCCGCGAGCGCGCCCAGGACAGCCAGCACCAGCACCGTCATCGCCGCGGCCGCCGGCGCGTCGAAGAAGGCGAAGGCGTTTTCCCAGATGTAGTAGAGCATGAGCTTCGAGGCGTCGTTCGGCCCGCCCTTCGTCAGGATGAAGAGATGATCGATCAGCTTGACCGAGTTGATCATCGCGTTGACGAGGATGAAGAGCGTCGTGGGCATCAAGAGCGGCAGGACAACCCGGCGGGTGTAGGTCCAGCGGCTGGCGCCCTCGATGTCGGCGGCCTCTTCGAGGTCTGGCGGTATGGTCTGAAGTGCCGCCAGGTAGAAGATCATGAAGAAGCCCGCCTCCTTCCAGATCGTCACGATGCAGACGGCCCAGAGCGCCGTCTCCGGCTGGCCCAGCCAGTTGACCGAGGGCGCGCCGAAGAGCGCGCCGATCTGATCCAGAACCCCGAAGCCCGGCGTGAAGAAGAAGAGCCACAGGTTGGCCGCGGCGATCATCGGCAGCATCGTGGGCGTGAAATAGGCCGTGCGCACGAAGCTGCGCGCGGGGATCCTCGCGTTGGCCCAGAGCGCCATGACCAGCGCGAGTCCGATGGAGACGGGGATCGTCACGGCCGCGTAGAGGATGTTGTTCCACGCGACGGTCCAGAAGGTCGGGTCGTCGAAGATGCGCTGGTAATTCCCGGTGCCGACGAATTCGGACGGATTGCGGCGTGTCCCGCGCGACCACAGGCTGGTCCAGATCGTGGCGACCGACGGATAGAAGGCGAAGGTGGTCAGCATCACCAGCGCAGGCGTCAGCAGCAGCCAGCCGTGGATCGCCCTGCGGCGGCGCAGCAGCGCCATTCCGTCTTCCTGCGCCATGACGTGCGACATGATCCTGCCCGTGTGACGACGGGGCGCCGGAGTCCGGCGCCCCGAAATGCTCCCTTCAGCGATAGGCGTCCAGCAGCCGCTCGGCCGCGGCCTGCGCCTCGGCCAGCGCCTCTTCGGGCGACTGCGTGCCGGTCAGCGCCGCCTGGATCGCGTTGTTGAGCCCCTCGCGCACGCGCGCCGTCTCGAAGGTCGAGAACTCGGCGACGGCAACCTCGAGCTGGTCGCGCGCCACGAGCGCGGGCGGAAACGCCTCGGTGTAGGCCTGCAGCGCCTCGGTCTCGTAGGCGGCGGGCGAAACGCCCATGTAGCCGGTCTCGATCGACCACTTCGCCGCCTGCTCGGGCGAGGTCATGAACTTGATCAGCTCCAGCGCCGCCTGCCGCTCTTCCTCGGTCGCGTCCTTGAAGATGTAGAAGTTGCCGCCGCCGGTGGGCGAGCCGCGCCGCTCGTTCTCGGGCAGCATGGCGACGCCGAAGTCGAACTCGGCGTTGTTCTTCACCGCCGTCAGGTTGCCGGTGGAGTGCCACATCATCGCGGTCTGTCCCTCCAGGAAGGCCTGCCGCAGCGTGCCCCACTCGATCGTGCCCTCCGGCATCACGCCGTGCTCCTGGCCCAGCGCGACCCAGAACTCCAGCGCCTCGACCACCGCGGGATCGGTGAAGTTGGTGCTGAGCCCGTCGTCGGCCATCAACTCGACGCCGTTCTGGATCGCCAGCGCTTGGAACATCCAGTAGGGGTAGCCCGTCGACGGTATCATGATGCCCCAGCGGTCGTCGGTGGTGAGCGCGCGGCCCATCTCGACGAGATCGTCCCAGGTCTGCGGCGCGGTCTCGGGGTCGAGCCCCGCGTCGCGGAACATGTCCTTGTTGTAGTAGGCCACGATGGTCGAGCGCTGGAACGGCACGCCCCAGGTCTGCCCCTCGATCTGGCCGTTGGCCATCAGCGCCGGATAGAACCCGTCGAGCCAGGCCTGCTCTTCCTCGCCCTCGATCACCTCCTCGAAGGGCACGATCAGGTCCTGCTCGATCAGGTCGTAGGCGTCGATCGAGAACATCACGGCAAGCTGCGCGGGATCGCCCGAATTGAGCGCGGAGAGCGCCTTGATCCGCGTGTCGTCGTAGTTGCCGGCATAGATCGCCTCGACCGAGATGCCCGGGTTCGCCGCCTCGAACTCGGCGACGATGCCGTCCACCACCTGGGTCAGCGGACCGCCCACGGCGATCGGGTAATACATGGTGAGTTCCACGTCCTCGGCTGCGGCCGGATTGACAGCGACCGTGCTCGCGGCGAGCATGGTCAGGGCAGAAGCGTATCGAAGCATGGGTCGTCCCTTTCAATCGGATAAGGCTTGAGGTGAAGGCGCCTTGCGGCGATCACGGGGCGCCGTTTGGCGATGGTCCGCCCCGCAATTCTGCTGCGGGTTCTTTTCGGAACGTCCCGTGCGGGCGTCGAAAAGAACCCGTTTCTCCATCGGCAGCGCGAGCCCGATTTCCTGTCCAGGGCGCCAGTCGGCGTGACCCTCGAACATGAGGATCAGCCCGCGCGCATCCGGGTGGTCGATGACGACATGCGTGCCCGCGCCAAGGTATTCGACCTCGCGCACGCGGCCGGTCAGATGCGCCTCTTCCTGCGGTGCGACGCGCAGGTGCTCTGGCCGGATGCCCACCTGCCGGCCCTCGATGCCCAGCGCCGCGCCGCCGACCATCGCCATCGGCGGGTCGCCGATGAACCCGGCGGCGAAGGTGCTGACCGGCGCGGCGTAAAGCTCCTGGGGCGGGCCGATCTGCTCCACCCGCCCGTCGCGCATCAGCACCACGGTGTCGGAAAGCGACATCGCCTCGGTCTGATCGTGGGTCACGTAGATCACGGTCAGCCCGAGCCGGCGCTGCAGCGCCTTGATGTCCCGGCGCACCGACTGGCGCAGTTGCGCGTCGAGGTTCGAGAGCGGCTCGTCCATCAGGCACAGCGGATGGCCCGAGACAACGGCCCGGGCGAGCGCGACGCGCTGGCGCTGCCCGCCCGACAGCGCAGCGGGCTTGCGCGCCTCGAGCCCCTCGAGCCCCAGCATCCCGACCGCTTCGGCCAGCTTCGCCTCGCGCTCGGGCTTCGGCACGCGGCGCACGCGCATCCCGAAGAGGATGTTCTCGCGCACGCTCAGGTGCGGAAAGAGCGCGTAGGACTGGAAGACCATCGACAGCCCGCGCTTCGAGGCGGGCAAGGGCGTCACGTCCCGACCGGCGATATCCACCCTGCCGCGCTCGGGGGTCTCCAGCCCCGAGATCAGGCGCAGCAGCGTGGACTTGCCGCACCCCGAGGGCCCCAGCACCGAGACGAAGGCGCCGTGC
>NZ_QNTQ01000013.1 GCF_003298775.1 Rhodosalinus halophilus
CAGCGCAGCGGGCTTGCGCGCCTCGAGCCCCTCGAGCCCCAGCATCCCGACCGCTTCGGCCAGCTTCGCCTCGCGCTCGGGCTTCGGCACGCGGCGCACGCGCATCCCGAAGAGGATGTTCTCGCGCACGCTCAGGTGCGGAAAGAGCGCGTAGGACTGGAAGACCATCGACAGCCCGCGCTTCGAGGCGGGCAAGGGCGTCACGTCCCGACCGGCGATATCCACCCTGCCGCGCTCGGGGGTCTCCAGCCCCGAGATCAGGCGCAGCAGCGTGGACTTGCCGCACCCCGAGGGCCCCAGCACCGAGACGAAGGCGCCGTGCGGCACCTCGAGCGACACGTCGGCGACGCCGCCCCTGCCCTCCCACCGGCGGGTGACGCCGTCGAGCGCGACGTAAGCCTCGGAGCTCATGCCGCCGCCCCCTGGTCGCATGCAAGGCGCAGGCGATCCTCGACCGGCGCCAGAAGACCCGCGAAGGCGGGATCCGGGCGGGCGTCCAGCACGATCAGATCGGCGTCACCCAGATGCCCGCCGACCGCTGCAGCCCGACGGCCGAACTTGCTCCGGTCGGCCACGAGCACCGCAGTCCGGCTGTTCGCCCGGATCTGTTCGCGCGCACGGACCTCGGTGCTGTGGAAGTCGAGCAGACTGCCGTCGGTATCGATCCCGCCAACGCCGTAGATGCCGATATCGGCGCGATAGGCACCGAAGAGGTCGATCGCGGCCTCGTTCAGGAAGTCACGATCGGGCAGCCGCATCTCGCCGCCGGGCAGAATGACACGATGCGTGCTGTTCTCGGAGACCGCGAAGGCGGCGTTCAGATTGTTCGTCACGATCGTCAACGCCTCCTTCTTCGCAAGCGCGCCGGCGACGATCGCCGGCGTCGTGCCGATGGACACGAAGACCGTCGCGCCATCCTTCACGAGCTCCGCGACCACCTGCGCGATGGCCTGCTTTGCTGGAAAATTCAGCACCGACCGGGCGGCGTAGGGCAGATTCGCGCTGCCTTCGACGAATTCCGCCCCGCCATGCAGCCGTCGGAGCTTCGCTTCCCTGCAAAGCGCATTGAGATCCCGCCGGATCGTGTGCGCCGAGACACCGAGCTCCGACGCGAGCGCGTCCACGGATACGCGGCCGTGACGCTGCGCAGCTGCAAGAATCGCCGATCGCCTGTCCATCCGTGCACCCCCGGCGCTCATATGAGCATGCGGGAGTGACAGTGATATGAATGCCCGCTCCTGGCACGCAGGGCGCCTGCGGCCGGTTCTCGACGGGACGGGAGTCGGAACCGCGATGCCCCGAACGGAGACAAGGCGCGATCCCGACGGCCACGCCGAGACAAATGCGCACCGAGGAGCGCTCGCGGCCGCGGCCATCACGTCCGGCCCTCGTGGCCCCCTCGTTACGGGCCTGCCACGGTTGGTTCCGACGTCCTCGCGGTCTTTCTTTTCTTGTTTGTCGGAGGCGATATGCTTGCCGGATGGCAGGGCCCAGGGGATGAAGCGATACTACCTCGCCGCGACGACGGGCGCGCTGCTGCTGGCCTTCTGGTTCAGCCCGGCGCTGCAGGAGATCGCGGCCGGGGTGGCGATCTTTCTCTTCGGCATGCTGATGCTCGAGGACGGCTTCCGCCTGCTGGGCGGCGGGCGGCTGGAGCGGCTGCTGGGCGCGGCGACGCGATCGACGCCGCGCGCGCTTCTGTTCGGGGTCGTCTCGACGACGCTGCTGCAGTCGAGCTCGCTCGTCTCCGTCGTCACCATCTCGTTCCTGAGCGCCGGGCTGATCTCGCTCGTCGGCGGGATCGGCATCGTCTTCGGCGCGAACCTCGGCACGACGACCGGCGCCTGGATCGTCGCGGGACTGGGGCTGAAGGTGAACATCGCGGCCTACGCGATGCCGATGATCGCGGTGAGCGCGCTGCTGGTGTTCCAGAAGGCGCCGGTCCCACGAGGCATCGGCTACGCGCTCGCCGGGGTCGGCTTCCTGTTCCTCGGCATCCACTACATGAAGCTGGGCTTCGAGGACGTCCAGGGGCAGATCGACCTTGCGCGCTATGCGCTGCCGGGCCTTCTGGGCCTCGTCGTCTATACCGCGCTCGGCGCCGCGGCGACAGTCGTCATGCAGTCGAGCCACGCGACGATGGTGCTGATCCTCACCGCGCTGGCCGCCGGGCAGATCACCTACGAGAACGCCATCGCGCTCGCGATCGGGGCCAACGTCGGCACGACCGTCACCGCGATGATCGGTGCGCTGGGCGCGGGCTACCAGGGGCGGCGCCTGGCGCTGGCGCATCTGATCTTCAACCTGGCGACGGCGGCGCTCGCCTTGATCCTCGTCGCGCAGCTGCGCGAGGCGGTGGATCTCGTCGCCGCGCGCACCGGCATCGCCGAGGAGGATTTCGCGCTCAAGCTCGCCGTCTTTCACACGATCTTCAACGCGGCCGGCATCGTGCTGATGCTGCCGCTGATGCGCCCGCTCGTGCGCCTGCTGGAATGGCGCATCCCCGAGCCCGTGCCGGACGTCTCGCGCCCGCGCTACCTGAATGCCGCGGTGGACGATTTCCCCGAGACGCTGGAGAGCGCGCTGCGCAAGGAGGTGCTGCACCTTTACGACAACGCCACCAAGCTGATCCTGCACGGGCTCAACCTGCACCGCGAGGACGTGTTCGGCGCCCGCGACATCGGCGCGGCCGTGCGGGCCAGCCGCGCGCCCATCGACCTCGACATCGGCGACGGCTACGAGCGGCGGGTCAAGACGCTCTACGCCGCGATCGTCGATTTCGCCACGCGCGCGGGGGGCCGGAAGCTCGCGCCCGACATCGCCGCGCGGATCGACGCGCTGCGCGATCTGTCGGGCGGGCTGGTGCGCGCAGTGAAATCGGTCAAGCACATCCGCAAGAACGTGCTGCGCTACACGACGCGTCCGCAGGGGGCGATTACCGATCTCTACGACGAGCTGCGCACACAGGTCGCGCGGGTCGTCGTCGCGATCCGCGATCTGGGGCTTGAGGAGCCGGATGCGCGCAGCGTGTTGTGGCTCGACCAGGAGGCGGCGCAGATCGAGGCGGACGCGCGGTCGCGCAACGCCCGCGTCGGCGCGCTTCTTCAGGACGGGGCGCTGGATCCGGCGGCGGCGACCTCCTTTCTCAACGATGCGAGCTACGCGGATGCCGCGATGCGCGAACTCGTGACCGCCGCGCTTGCCTACTACGCCGAGGAAGACCGCGCGGTGGCGGAGGTCGAGGAGCTGCTCGCGCTCGACGAGGAGGAGATCGGCGAGGCGGCCGGCACGCCGGCAGCCCCCACCGGGGAAAGGACTGCAACAGGACTGTCACAGACGAAGGGTAGACTGCCGCGAAACACGGGCTCGGGGTCGTTGTGATGGGACTGAAGAAGCTGGCCGAGAAGGTTGCGGAGTATCAGCAGCGTCTCGAGGCCGGCAAGGCGCAGCGCATCGCGCCCGAGCACGTCGAGAAGGTGCTCGACAAGCTGCGCCGCAAGGAGGCCGACCTGCTCGCGCGGATCGCCGCCGAACCGGACGCGGAGGAACGCGCCGACCTCGACCGCAAGCTGCGCGTCGCACGCGAACACATCTCGCGCGCCGAATGGCTGCTCAGGGAGGTGTGCTGACGCCCCCGCGCCGCGTCAGTCGGTGCGCCCGCGCAGGCTCTCGATCAGGTCGGGATCGACGTTCAGCATCCGGTCGGCCTCATCCAGCACCGCGCGGCCCGGCACCACCGGCGCGACCTCGACCCCCTCGCTCAGACCGCGCACGATGTGGCGCAGGGCCGCGACCCGCGCAAAACGCTTGTCGTTGGCCGGGATGACGTGCCAGGGCGCATCTTCCGTCGAGGTCCGCGCGAGCATCTCGTCGATCGCCTCCGCGTAGTCCTCCCATTTCTCGCGGTTGCGGAAATCCTCGTAGGTGAGCTTCCACCGTTTCAGCGGGTCGCGGAGACGGCGCTCGAAGCGGGCGAGCTGTTCGTCGGGCGTGATGTGGAAGAAGAGTTTCACCAGGCGCGTCCCGTCATCGCGCAGCATGCGCTCGAAGCTGCGGATCTCGCCGTAGGCCGCGCGCCAGCGCTCCTCGGGCGTCAGGCCCTCGACCCGCTCGACCAGCACCCGCCCGTACCAGGATCGGTCGAAGACCGAGATCGCGCCCGTGGGCGGAAGCCTGTCCATGAAACGCAGCAGGTAATGCCGGTCGAGATAGTAGGGCCGCGGCGCGCCGATCGGCCAGACCTTGAAGCTGCGCGGGTCGAGCGCCGCGGACATCCGGCGGATCGTGCCGCCCTTGCCGGCGGCATCCCAGCCCTCGAAGACGATCACCGCCTTGTGGCCCGAGAACAGATAGGTCTGCTGCAGCGCGGTCAGGCTGCGCTGCAGCTCCTTGAGCGCGGCCTTGTAGGCCTTCCTGCCCAGCTTCGCGGAAAGATCAGCCTCGGCGAGGCTGGGTGGTCTGGCTGGGGATCGCTGGTTCATCTCCGCGGACCCGCCGATGCTGGAAACCCTTGGATCAGCCAAGCAGGTTTCGCGGCGCGGGGCAATCGAAGCGCAGGCAGCCTCAACGGGCGGCCTGACCGAAGGCCTCTGTCGTGCGGATGATCGCGGCGCAACGGCCGCAGACTGGCTCAGCCCCGGCGCGGCGCCGGCACGCGGTCGCCTTCCGCTGGCGGTCCTCACGGAGCCCGAAGGTGGTCGAGAGGACGATCCGCGGCAATACCCGCGCCGAGAGGGCGCTTGGCGCCGGGCTTTGGTTTCCCGCCGCCGAGGCGCGCGGCTGCCCATCAGCGCCAGTCGCGGCAGACGTATTTCACCTCCATGAACTCCTCCATGCCGCGCCGTGCGCCCTCGCGGCCGAGGCCGGACTGCTTCATGCCGCCGAAGGGGATGGGCGCGCCGGTCACCTTGGTCCGGTTCACGGCGACCATGCCGAACTCCAGCGACCGCGAGAGCCGGTAGATCCGCCGCGGATCGAGGCTGTGGACATAGGCCACGAGGCCGTATTCGGTGGCGTTGGCACGCTCAACGACCTCATCCTCACTGTCGAAGGGCGTCAGCGGCGCGACGGGGCCGAAGGTCTCTTCCTGCATGATCCGCGCCCCGTCGGGCACGTCGGCGAGGACGGTGGGCGCGTAGAAGAGACCGCCCTGCGGCAGCCTCTCGCCGCCGCACAGGATCCGCGCGCCCCGCTCCACCGCGTCGCGGACGTGGTCTTCCTGCTTGGCCACCGCGCGCGGGTTCATCAGCGGGCCGATGTCCGGGTCGTCCAGGCCCGCGCCCACGGTCAGCGCTTCGACCGCGGCGGCGAAGCGGCTGGCGAAGGCATCGTAGATGCCGCGCTCCACGTAAATGCGGTTGGCGCCGAGGCAGTCCTGCCCCGAGGTGGCGAATTTCGCCTTCATCGTCTCGGCCACGGCGTGATCCAGGTCCGCGTCCGCGAAGACGATCACCGGCGCGTGCCCGCCCAGCTCCAGCACCAGCCGCTTCACGGTGTCGGCCGACTGCCGGTAGAGCAGCCGCCCGATTTCGGTCGAGCCGGTGAAGGAGAGCGCGCGCACGCGCGCATCCTGCGTCCAGGGCTCGACGACCGTGGGCGCCTGCCCCGTTATCACGTTGAAGACGCCCGCCGGCATGCCGGCGCGCTCCGCCAGTTCCGCCAGGGCGAGCGCGGAGAAGGGCGTCTCGGCCGAGGGGTGCGCCACGACCGTGCAGCCCGCGGCGAGCGCCGCGGCGGCCTTGCGCGTGAGCATCGCCGAGGGGAAATTCCAGGGCGTGACGAGCGCGGCGACGCCCACCGGCTCCAGCCAGAGCTCGACCTCTGCGTCGGGCAGATGCGAGGTGACGCCCTCGATGTTGGGACGCTTCGCCTCTTCGGCGTAGAACTCGACGAAGGAGGCGGCGTAGTCGATCTCCCCCCGGGCCTCTGAGAGCGGCTTGCCCTGCTCGAGCACCATGATGCGTGCGAGATCCTCGCGCGCCGCGGTCATCAGCTCGAACCAGCGCCGCAGGATCGTGGACCGCTCCTGCGGCAGAAGGCGCGACCAGTTGGCATAGGCGCGATGGGCCTCGTCCACCGCGGCCGCGGATTGCGCGGCGGTGAGCGCCGCGACCTCGCCGCAGGCCTCGCCCGTCGCAGGATCGGTCACCGGAATCCGCGTCCCCTCGGCGCTTTCGATCCAGACGCCGGCCACATAGGCGCGATCCTTGAGCAGACCCGGCTCGGCGATCCCGGCGCGCGCGGCGGCTTCCGTCAGCATGGCGTTCCCTCCTCTCGCCTCCCTTCGGCGTGGCGCGTCGTCTGCGATCGGCACGGACGCCCGTCGCGGACGGCGCGGCGACTCGCCCGTCCGGAGAGGGGTATTCGTCATGCGCGCCGAAGTATAGGACGCGCGCCTGCGCGCAGGTCAGCCGCGCTCTTTCTCGTCGAGCCAGGCGCGGATGATCGCGCGGTGTCGCTCGGCGCCGTAGCTTGGGAAGTGCCCGCCGTGGACGACCCGCACCGGCAGGTCGTAGAGCCGCACCATGGAGCGGTAATAGTCGGCCGCGTCCGAGTGGTAGGTGTCCTCGATCAGCGGGCCGTCGTAGACGATGTCGCCGGAGAAGAGGATGCCGCTTGCGGCCTCCCAGAGCGCGATGCCGCCGGGGGAGTGGCCGGGGGTGTGGATCACCTCGAAATGCCTGTCGCCCAGGTCGATCACGTCGCCGTCGCGCACCGTCCGCGTGGCGGGCGCCGCGGTCACGCGGTAGGTCGTGGACTGATAAGGTTCGGGCGGCAGGCGGTCGAAGATCTCGTCGGTGACGTAAGGGTCGGCCAGCGTCGCCGCATTGGTGGGATTGGCCAGGATCTCCGCCTCGGCCTCGTGTACCACGCGGTCCGCGAACTCGTGGTGGCAGCCGATGTGGTCGAAATGCGTGTGGCTCGCCGCCGCCGTCAGATCGCGCTCGGTCACCAGCGGCACCCACTCGCGCAAGCTGACCACGCCCATGCCGCTGTCCACCAGCATGTCGCGGTCGCGTCCGCGCACATGCCAGCAGTTGCAGCGGTAGAAGGGCTGGATGAAGGGCTCGTCGATCAGGGTGACGTCGTCGCCCTTCGTCTCGACGCGATACCAGTCCTCGGGGCGGGCGCGTTGCATGGATCTCACTCCTCGGGAAACACGGCGAGGGCGTCCGGCTCGGCGTGAAGCGTCAGGACCGCCCCCTCCTCGGGCAGGGCGTCGGGCGGCAGATGCGCGACGAGGGTGAGGTCTGGCGCGGCCTCCGGCACCAGATGCGCGCGGCAGTAGGTGCCGAAGAAGGCCGCGTCGCGCACCCGCGCCGGGCCGATCTCGAAGGCGGCGGGCGCGGTGCTCACCGCCTCGGGCCGCAGGCAGGCGACGAGCGCGCCGCCCTCCGCGGGCGGCGTCGCGGGCAGCGGGCCGAAGGGCGTCTCCACCCGGCCCGCGACGGCGCGCGCGGGGATGCGGTTGATCTCGCCCATGAATCCCGCGGCGAAGAGCGTGCGCGGCTCCCGGTAGATGCGCCGCGGCGCGCCCTCGTCCTCGATCCGGCCCGCGTTCATCACCACGATGCGGTCGGCGATGGCCATCGCCTCCTCCTGGTCGTGGGTGACGTGGACGAAGGTGGTGCCCACCTGCCGCTGGATGGCCTTGAGCTCGTCCTGCATGGAGCGGCGCAGCTTCAGGTCGAGCGCGCCCAGCGGCTCGTCGAGAAGCAGGACCTCCGGCTCGACGGCGAGGCAGCGGGCGAGTGCCACGCGCTGGCGCTGCCCGCCCGAGAGCTCGTGCGGGCGCTTGGCGCCGGCCTCGCCGAGCCCCACGAGCGCCAGCATCTCGGCCGCGCGGGACATCCGCGCGCGCTTGCCCACCCCGGCCATGCGCAGCCCGAAGGCCACGTTGTCTGCAAGGCTCATGTGCGGAAAGAGCGCGTAGTCCTGAAACATCGTGGTCGTGGGGCGCTTCGCGGGCGGGACATGCGTCATGTCCTGCCCGCCGATCAGCACGCGGCCCTCGCCGGGCTCCAGAAAGCCGCCCAGCACCGAGAGCAGCGTGGTCTTGCCGCAACCCGATGGGCCCAGCAGCGTGACGTATTCCCCGGCCGCGATCTCGAGACGGATGTCGGAGAGCGCGGCGAACGCGCCGAAGCGGTGGGTCACGGCCTCCACGGTGACGGGAGCGGTCATCGGCGTCTCCTGAAGATCAGCACTTCGGCCAGCACGACGGCGGTGACCGAGACGAGAAAGACGACGCTCCCGATGGCGTTGAGCCGCGGCGAGAGCCCCGAGCGCAGCATCGACCAGATCTCCACCGGCAGCGTCACCTCGAAGCGGGTGAGCAGGAAGGCGATGATGAACTCGTCCCAGCTCAGCGTGACGGAGAGGAAATAGGCCGCCAGGATCGCGGGCGCGAGCATCGGCACGGTGACGAGGCGGATCACGTCGAATTCGCCCGCGCCGAGATCGCGCGCCGCGCGCTCGGCGTTCTGCTGTTGCGCGCCCATCGAGGCGTAGATGATCGCGAAGCAGATCGGCAGGTTGATGACGACGTGCCCGATCCCGGCCGTCCAGAGCGAGAGCCCGAGCCCCGCCCGCTGCACCACGATCAGCAGCCCGAGGCCCACGATCAGGTAGCTCACCGTCAACGGCGCGATCAGTAGCGCGCGCAGGAAGACCGTCCCCGGCACGACGTGCCGCGCGAGCCCGTAGGCGGCGAGAAAGCCCAGCGTCACCGCGACGGCCCCCTGCCCCGCCGCCACCACGACGGAGTTCAGCAGCGCCGCGGTCAGGTCGTCGTCGCCCAGCACCTCGGCATACCAGCGCAGGCTCGGCCCCTCGAAGGGCGGCACCGGGAGCGTCCCCTCCTGAAACGAGAACAGCACCAGAACGCCCACCGGCAGGTAGATGAAGAGGAAACCGGCGGCGAGATAGAGCCAGGGCAGCACGCGCATCACAGCCGGTCGATCCTCAGCCAGCGGGCGCAGGCGAGATAGGCGAGCGTGACCAGCGCCATCAGCACGATCGCGAGCGCCGAGGCGAGCGGGAAGTCCGCGCGACGGCCGAGCTGCACCATGATGACCTGCGGCACGGTGAGTTCGGTGTTGCCGCCGAGAATCTGCGGCGTGATGTAGTCGCCGATGCAGAGCACGAAGGTCAGGAAGGCCCCCGTCGCGATCCCCGGCAGGGTGAGCGGCAGGATCACGTGCCGGAACGTCTGAAAGGCGTTGGCGCCAAGGTCCATCGCCGCGCGGCGGTAGTTGGGCGACAGCTGCACGAGGTTGGCGTAGATCGTCAGCGTCAGCAGCATCACGAAGAAATGCACGAAGCCCGTCACCGTCGCGATCCGCGTGTTGGCGAGCGTCACGGGCTCGGCGACGATCCCGAGCGTCATCAGCGTCTGGTTCACCACGCCTTCCCGCGCGAGCACCAGAAGCCACGCGTAGGAGCGCACGACGTAGGATGTCCAGAAGGGCAGGATCGCCAGCAGGAGCGCCAGCCGCTGCCAGCGCGCCGGCACGCGGAAGGCGATGATCCAGGCCAGCGGATAGGCGAGCACGACCGAAACCACCGTCACCGTCGCCGTGATCTCGAGCGAGACCAGCACCGCGCGCCAGAGATAGCGCTCTTCGGCGAGTTCGAGGTAGTTGTCGGCGTGAAGCCCCCAGATCAGCGTGCGCCCGTCCAGCGTGGCGAGGCTCATCGCGGCCATCACCACGAAGGGGACGACGAAGAAGGCCGTCGTCCAGAGAAGGGCCGGGGCGGCGAAGCCCCAGCCCTTCAGGCTGTCGGCCCGCGCGCTCACTGCTGAAGGGTTTCGAGCCAGAGGTCCTGCATCTCGATGTCGAGGTCGGTATCCGGCGCCGGGTAGAGCTGCGTGTTGGCGAGATACGTTTCCTGCGCGTCCCAGCGCAGCACCTCCTTCTGCGCGTCGGTCAGGTGCTCGCCCGCCTTCATGTTGGCCGGCATCCCCCAGAAGCACGAGGAAGTGGCGAGCCGCGCCTGCCCCTCGGGGCTGACGATGTATTTGACGAACTCCAGCGCGAGGTCGGGCTTTTCGCTGTCGGCGAGCACCCCGATCGACTGCGACCAGCGCACCGCGCCCTCATCGGGGATCGTCCAGGTGAGCTCGGGCTGTTCCTCCTGAAGGACGGCCGTCAGCCATTCGCCCCCGCCGACCACGATGTCCACCTCTCCGGTGGCGAGCGCCGTCTGCGCCGCGACCACGCCCGCGACCGAGGCCGCGTTGGCGCGCATGTCGGACATGACGCCGCCGATGGTCTCCAGGTCGTCTGCCGTGATGTCGGCCGTGTCGATGCCCGAGGCCAGCGCGGCGAGGCCCATCACCGGAAGGTAGTAGTCGTAGATCGTGATGCGGCCCTCGTACTTGTCCGACCACACGGTCGAGAGATCCTGCATGTCCGCCGGATCGACGGCCTCGGCGTTGTAGGAGATGGTGTTGTAGCCGAACTTCTCGGTGACCGCGTAGGTCACGCCGTCGGCGGAGTTGTTCTCCTTCATCACCACTTCGGGGAAGAAGTCGGCCTCCGGCAGCTCGTCCTCGGGCAGGGGCGCGAGGATGCCGGCCTCGACCGCGCGGAAGACGTCGATTCCGTCGATCACCAGCACGTCCCAGTCGCCCGGGCGGGATTGTTCGAGCAGCGCGAGCGCGGCGCCGGTGCCCTCGTATTCGCGCAGGTTCACGGTGACGCCGTGTTCTTCCTCGAAGGGCTCGATCAGCTTCGGGTCGGTGTGATCGCACCAGACGAGCGCGTTCAGCTCCTCCTGCGCGGCGGCAGCGCCGGCGGCGAGACCCAGCATTGTGGTGCCCAGAAGGCGAGCGATGGCGGTCTTCATCTTTTTCTCCCTTGTCGCGGTCTGTTCTTCCGAAAAAAGTTGAACAGCTTCATTTTTATAGTCAACACTAAAGATGAAGCTGTTCATAGAGGTTTCCGCGGCACCGATGGCCGGATTGCGCGAAAGACAGAAGGCAGACCGCGAAAAGCGCATTCTGCAGGCAGCGGTGGCGCGATTCCGGGCCGACGGCTACCGCGCCGTGCGAATCGAGGATCTGGCCGAGGCGGCGGAAGTCTCGGTCGGAACCGTCTACAACTACTATCGCACCAAGGGCGACATCCTGATCGCCACCGTGACGATGGAGGTGGAGGAGGTTCTCGACGAAGGCGAGCCTTTGGTGGCCGACCCGCCCGACGGTGTGGCCGAGGCGGTGCTGGCGCTCATCTTCAGCTATTACGACCACTCGCTGGAGTATCTTTCCAAGGAGATGTGGCGCTCGGCCATGGCGCTTTCCATCGAGGCGCCGGAGACGCCCAACGGCCGGCGCTACCTCGAGCTCGACCGCCGCCTCGCCGGGCAGGTCACGGCGCTCCTCGAGACGCTGCAGGCGCGCGGCGCGGTGCGGGCCGATCTCGATGCCGAGGCGCTGGGCCAGTTGCTCTTCAACAACCTCAACATGGAGTTCATCGAGTTCGTGAAGGACGAGGGCATGACCCTCGCGCAGCTTCGCGCCCGCGTCGCACGGCAGGTGCGCCCCCTCGCCCGCATGATCGCCACGAAGGAGGAGCCATGACCCGCTACAACCAGCCGCTTGGCGGCAACGAGATGCCCCGCTTCGGCGGCCCCGTCACCATGATGCGCCTGCCCGCGCAGGCGACGGCCGAAGGGCTCGACGCCTGCTTCGTCGGCATCCCGATGGACATCGGCACCTCGAACCGACCCGGCACGCGGCTCGGTCCCCGCCAGATCCGCGACGAGAGCCGGATGCTGCGCCCCTACAACATGGCCACCGGCGCGGCGCCCTTCGAGCGGATGCAGGTGGCGGATATCGGCGACGTTCCGATCAACACCTTCGATCTCAAGAAGTCGGTCGAGATCATCGCGGAGCACTACCGGGAAATCCTCTCCCACGGTTCGGTGCCGCTGACGCTCGGCGGCGATCACACGCTGACATGGCCGATCCTGCGCGCGATGAAGGAGCGGCACGGGCCGGTCGCGCTCGTCCACGTGGACGCGCATGCCGATATCAACGAGGCGATGTTCGGCGAGGCCGAGGCGCATGGCACCCCCTTCCGCCGCGCCTGGGAGGAGGGCTGCCTGCTCAACGACCGTGTCTTCCAGATCGGCCTGCGCGGCACGGGCTACGCGCCGGAGGATTTCGACTGGGGCCGCGCGCAGGGCTGGACGGTCGTGCAGGCCGAGGAGCTCTGGTATCGCTCCGCCGCGCCGCTGATGGAGCGGGTGCGTGCCACGGTGGGCGACGCGCCGGTCTATCTCTCCTTCGACATCGACAGCCTCGACCCGGCCTTCGCCCCTGGCACCGGGACGGTGGAGCCCGGCGGCCTTTCGACCTGGCAGGCGCTCGAGATCGTGCGCGGCTGCGCCGGGCTCAACCTGGTGGGCTGCGATCTGGTCGAGGTCTCGCCGCCCTACGACCCCTCGGGCAACACCGCGCTGATCGCCGCGAACCTGCTCTACGAGATGCTCTGCGTCCTGCCCTGACGCGCGGACGCCACGGCCTCCGCGGGCGCCCGATGCCCGCTCGCGCCGGGTGTTCAGAGGCCGGGCAGCTCAACCAGATCGTCCAGGTAGCTCGCCTCCGCCCGTTCCCGCGCGATCTCGGAGAGATCGAGCTCCGCCAGGATCATCTCCGTCTCCTCGCCCGTTCCGGCCTGCGCGAGGGTCTGGCCGCGGGGCCCGGAGATCGACGACAGCCCGACGAAGGACATTCCCGGCTCGGTGCCTGCGCGGTTGCAGTAGCCGAGGAAGATCTGGTTCTCGAGCGCGCGCACCGCCACCATCTGCCGCGCGACGCGGTCATGGGGCGCCATGAGCGCGGTGGGCACCACGACGAGATCCGCGCCGGCCTGCGCCTCGGCGCGGACCAGTTCGGGAAATTCCACGTCGTAGCAGATGAGCACCCCCACCGTCGCGCCGCCGAGCCGAAAGCGGCAGGGCGCGTCGCCGGGCACGAAGGTCGCCTTCTCCCAGCCGCCGAAGAGCGCGCGCTTGTGATAGCGGCCGAGCTCGGCGCCGTCGGGTCCGAAGACCACCGCCGCGTTGCGCAGCCCCTCCGGCCGGTCGAGGTGGGTGCCCATGACGACGCCGAGGCCGGAGGCCCGCGCCGCCGCCCCCACCTGCGAAAGCGCCGCCTCCACGCCCGGCAGGCCGCCGGGGGCGAGATCGGGGATGTGATAGCCGGTCAGGAACCCCTCGGGAAAGACCAGCAGCGCGGCGCCCGCCTGGGCCGCGTCGTCGATCGCCTGTGCCGCCGCCGCGACCGTGGCGGTGAGGTCGCCCGGCGTTCCCGCCCCCTGCCAGAGTGCAAGCTTCATCGCTCCTCCACCCGTTCCGCGCCGAGCAGCCTCGGCAGGTTCCCGAACCGGCCGATCAGGCCGAAGACGGCCACGGCCAGCGCCACGAAGAGCACCGCGACCACCGCCATGATCGGCGTGTAGCCGTAGCGCAGGCTGTTGAAGATCTTGATCGGCAGCGTCTCCACCGTGAAGCCCGCGACCATGTAGGCGATGATGTACTCGTTGAGCGACAGCACGAAGGCGAAGGCGTAGCCCGAGACGATGTAGGGCAGGAGCAGTGGCAGGATCACCGTGCGCATCACCTGGCCCCGCGTCGCGCCCATGGTCCGCGCCGCCTCCACCAGCGCCGGGTCCATCGCGCCGAGCCCCAGCGAGAGCGTCACCACCGGCAGCGTCACGAGGAAGACCCCGTGCGAGACGATGGTCGCCGCCATCTGCCCGTACATGCCGATCGTCACCCAGAACACGAGAAAGCCCAGCGCCGAGATCACCGGCGGCAGCATGAAGGGCGCGACGCCCAGCGTGTAGAGCGCGCGCGACAGCAAGCCGCCGCGGGACCAGACATGCAGCGCCAGCGGCAGCGCCACCAGCACCGCCAGCAGCGCCGAGACCGCTGCGATGACGAGCGAGTTGCGCAGCGGCACCAGCCAGTCCGGCGACGAGAAGAGCGCGCCGTACCAGCGCAGCGACATCTCCGGCGGCGGAAAGAGCAGCGCCTGCTCGGCGTTGAGCGAGACCCCCGCGACGACCACGATGGGCGCGGCGAGCGCCGCGAGGATGACGAGGATATAGGCCGCCTGAAGCTTCCGGCTCATCGCGCGCGCCCCAGAAGCAGGGTGATCCCCACCATCGCGAGCGAGACGAGAAGCAGCAGCACCGCCATCGCCGCAGCGAAGGGCAGGTTGGACTGGAAGATCGCCTGATCCGTGATGTGGACCGACAGCGTCCAGTGCGCGGGCTGGCCGAGCACCTGCGGCAGCAGATAGACCCCGAGCGTGAAGACGAAGACGAGGATCGCCGCCCCGAAGAGCGGCGCGCGCAGCATCGGCACCGTCACCGTCCAGAAGGCACGGAGCGGCGTCGCCCCCATGATCCGCGCGGCCTCGCCGAGTTCCGGGTCGAGCCGCGAGACCGGCGGATAGAGCACCAGCACCGCGTAGGGCAGCGCGAGATAGCAAAGCCCCGTCATCAGCGCGAAGAGGCTGGGCGTGTAGGCGCGCGACTCCTCGATCAGCCCGAGCCAGGCGAAGAAGTTGCCGACGCCCGCGGTCTTCGACAGCAGGGTGGAGAGCGAGAATCCTATGATCACCTCCGAGAGCGAGAGCACCGCCAGGAGCGCCACCAGCACCAGCGTCTGCGCCCGGCCCCCCATCCGCGCGAGGATCACGGTGAAGGGAAAGGCGAGGGCCACGCAGATCGCCGCGGCACCCGCCGAAAGCGCGACCGAGGTCAGCAGGATCCGGCCGAAGAAGGGCGAGAGGAACCGCGCGTAGCTGTCGAGCTCGAATCCCGGCTCGTAGAAGCCGCCGGGCACGCGATGCGCGAAGCTCACGCCCAGCATGATCGCGAACGGCACGAGGAAGAAGACTGCGAGCCACGCCGCCGGGATCGCGGCGAGCCAGCCGGGCGTCGGCCTGTCCGCCCGCGCGCTCATGCCGGAAGCACCACGCGGGTGCCGGGCACGAACTCCACGCCCACGGTTTCGCCCACTGCGACCTCCGGGCGCGCGCCCGGCGCGTAGAGCGCGGTGATCTCGTGCCCCTCGTGCTCGACCAGAACCTGAACGCTCTCCCCGAGATCCCTGACAAAACTAATTTTTCCCGGCAGGCCGTCAGCGGACAGGCGGATGTCCTCGGGTCGTACGGAAAGCACGGCCTCGCCCGGGCGGGCCTTCACCCGGTCGCCCGGATCGAGCGCGATGCGCCGGCCCGAGACGGTGATCTCTCCCTCGCCGAGCTCGCAGGGCAAAAGGTTCGAGGTGCCGATGAAGCCGGCGACGAAGGCGTTCGCGGGATCGCGGTAGACCTCCATCGGCGCGCCCACCTGCTGCACGCGGCCCTTGTCCATCACGATCACGATGTCCGCCATCGTCAGCGCCTCCTTCTGGTCGTGGGTGACGACGACCGTGGTCACGCCGAGGCGCTGCTGGAGCTGGCGGAGCTCGACCTGCATGTGTTCGCGCAGGTTGGCGTCGAGCGCCGAGAGCGGCTCGTCGAGCAGGAAGAGCCGCGGCTCGATGGCCAGCCCGCGCGCGATCGCCACGCGCTGGCGCTGGCCGCCCGAAAGCTGGTGGATGCGCCGCCCGCCCATGCCCTCGAGCTGCACGAGCGAGAGCAGTTCGTCGGCCCGGCGCCGGCATTCGTCCCTGGGCGTGCCCCGGATCGAAAGCGGATAGGCCACGTTCTCGGCCACGGTCAGATGCGGGAAGAGCGCGAGCGACTGGAACACCATGCCGAAGCCGCGCAGATGGGCGGGCGTGCCGGTGACGTCCTCTCCGTCGACGGAGATCCGGCCCGCCGAGGGCTCTTCCAGCCCCGCGAGCAGGCGCAGCAGGGTCGTCTTGCCGCAGCCCGAGGGGCCCAGAAGGCAGACGAAGCTGCCGTCCGGGATGTCGATCGAGACGCCGTCGACGGCGGTGAAGCTGCCGAACCGCTTGGTCAGGCCGTGCAGGGAGAGTTCCGTCATGAAGTCTTTCCGTTGCGGGCCGGCGCCGCGGCGCCGGCCCTGTCGCGCGGCGTCAGCCGGTGACGATCTCGGACCACTTCTGGTTCACCCAGTCGGCCCGGTCGATGTAGAGGTCGTATTCCGGGATGATGGGCGCGATGTCCGACGAGACGGCGGCGAATTCCTCGTCCGTGAGGTCCGTCATCGCGCGCGGCACGGTGGGCGCGGTGCCTACGAAGCGCGAGAGCTTCGCCTGCACCTCGGGCTGCGCCATGTAGTCGATGAAGACCTGGCTCGCCTCGATCGCCTGCGACGCGCGCGAGACGACCCAGCAGCCCGAATCGAGCACCGCGCCCTCCTTCGGGAAGGTCGAGCGCACCGGCTTGCCGTCCGCCGCGGCGAGGCCCGTCACGTCGTGGTAGTACTGGCCCATCGGAATCTCGCCGGTCTCCAGCGCCTGCTGGAACTGGCCCTCGTCGCGGTACCAGAGGCGCACGTTGGGCTTCACCTCGGCGAGCTTCTCCATGACCTGAAGAAGCCCTTCCTCGGTCTCCAGGATCTCCTTGCCGCCGAAGTGCACCGTGGCCGTGATCTCGAGCAGGAAGGAGTTGGAGGCGAGCGCCAGCAGGCCCAGGCTGTTCTCGTTCGCCGGATCCCAGAAGGCCGTCCAGCTCTCGGGCGCCTGCGGGTAGACCTCGGTGTTGGTGACCAGCGTGATGAACCAGCTGACCGCGCCGGTGCCGTAGAACCGCCCGTCGTCGTAGGCGTAGACGAAGTGCTCGGGCAGGTTGTCCACGTTGGGCATGGCGCCGCGGTCGATCTCGGCCCAGAGGCCAGCCCGCTCGCCGCGGATGCGTGCGACCTGCGCCATCATCGACACGTCCGCGGGCGCCTGGCCCGCGCGCGCGGCCTGCTGAAGCTGCACGAGCCAGGCTTCGCCGGTGGGCTCGGGGATGGACTCGACCTCGATCCCGGTGGCCTCGGTGAAGTCCGGGTAGACGTGCGTGCGGAAGCTCTCCTCGAAATAGCCGCCGTAGGTGCCGACCTTGAGCGGGCCGGACTGCGCGCGCAGGACCGAGGGCGCAGCGAGCGTTCCGAGCGCCGCGGCGCCCGTGCCGGCGAGGAATGCGCGTCTCTTCATCATCTTTCGTCTCCCTGTGGTGCTGGACATCTGCAACAGCCATGGCGCGCCGCGCGGCGCAAAGCAAGTCGCCGGGCGGTCGTTTCTGCGCGACGGGCGCGCGCCGCCGATCTCGCGGGCAGGTGTCGCGTCATCCGTCGCGCGTCCGGATCGCGCAATCGGCAGTCGCCGGAAACACGACCGCGCTTGACAGGGTCGGCCCAACGATCCGAAGAATGTGTCATATTATCGAGCTGACGAGCCAGGGGCGCGACCGCCGTGTTCTTCGGGACGGACAGGAAGGACGAAGCGACGGTGGTCGCAATGCTCGCCTCGGCCATTCGGCGCGACATTTCCTTCGGCGTCCTGCGCCCCGATCAGAAGCTCAAGATCGACGCGCTGCGGCAGGCCTATGGCGGGTCCACCCATTCCATGCGCGAGACGCTGCGGATGCTGACCGCCGAGGGCATGGTCGAGGCGACCTCGCAGCGGGGGTTCCGGGTGACCTCCGCCAGCGAGGAGGACCGGCAGGACATCCTGCTCATGCGGCTCGAAGTGGAGCGCCTCGGCCTCGCGCGATCGATGGAGCGCGGCGGCGTGGCCTGGGAGGGCCGGCTCGTCGCGGCGCAGCACGCGCTGTCGCGGGCGGACGCGGCGGTGCAGGCCGATCCGGGCGATCTGACCGCCCTGCAATGGGACGAGGCCTGCCGGAGCTTCGCCGGCACGCTCGTCGAGGCGTGCGCCTCGCCGCGCCTCGTCGACGTGGCCGCCAGGTTCTTCAACCAGTCCCGCCGCTTCCGGCTGGCGCGTCTGCGCGAGGGCGGGATCGACTTCGCCGCGCGCGGCGCCAGGCGCGACGCGCTGTGCCGCGCGGTTCTGGATCGAGACGTGCCCCGCGCCCTGACGCTCCAGGCGGAGGACATCCGGGCGGACATGGGGGCGTGAGAAGACCGACGACCGAACAGACCCAAGGGAGGAGACCATGGTCAAACTGAACAGACGACAGACGATCGGCCTGATCGGCGCTGCAGCCGCCTCGGGCCTCGCCGCGCCGGCGATCGCGCAGAACCGCAAGGTCGTGGTGGGCGCGCTGCGCTTCACCTCGCATTCGGGGAGCTTCATCGCGGTGGAGCGCGGCTATTTCGCCGACGCGGGCCTCGACGTGGAGCTGAAGTTCTTCCAGGCGGCGCAACCGATGGCCGTCGCGATCGCCTCGGGCGACGTCGACTTCGGCGTGACCGCAATCTCGGGCGGGCTGATCTCGCTCGCGCAGAAGGGCGCGGTGAAGGTGATCGGCGGCGCGCTGTCCGAGGAAGAGGGCATCGACGGCCAGCAGATCCTCGTCTCGGACGCGGCCTATCAGTCCGGAATCACCAGCCCGGCGATGCTGGACGGCAAGACCTACGGCGTCACGCAGACGGGCTCGTCCTTCCACTACGTCGGCTCGCGGGTCGCGGAGGCCGAGGGGATCGAGCTGACCTACAAGCCGCTCCAGAAGGTGGGCGCGGTGATCGGCGCACTGAAGTCCGGCCAGATCGATGCCTGGAACATCGTGCCCCATATCGCCAAGCCGCTGGCAGGCTCCGGCGCGGTCCACATCATC
This sequence comes from Rhodosalinus halophilus, assembly GCF_003298775.1. Taxonomy (GTDB): domain Bacteria; phylum Pseudomonadota; class Alphaproteobacteria; order Rhodobacterales; family Rhodobacteraceae; genus Rhodosalinus; species Rhodosalinus halophilus. Next base: position 18,716 of record NZ_QNTQ01000013.1, read on the forward strand.
GGGGCGGTGCAGGACTACCTGCCGCGCTACCAGACCACGACCGTCTTCACCTCGACGGAGAACGCCGCCGAGGAGCGCGCGCTGACGGAGAGTTTCCTGGCCGGCTTCTCGCGCGGGGTGTCGGACTACAACGCCACGATGATCGACAGGGCCGGCGGCCAGGAAGGCGTCGACGAGATGGTGAAGCTCATTCACAACTACGTCTACACCGACCGGCCGCTCGACAAGGCCGCGCCCTCCATCATCAACGGAACCATGCGCATCAACGAGGGGGCGCGGCTCAACGTCGCCTCGGTCCGCGATCAGCTGGAGTGGTTCCAGGCGGAGGGGCTCGTGGACGAGTCGATCACGCTCGATATGCTGGTCGACACCAGCTACGTCGAGACCTTCCAGGCCTGAGCCGGTCACGACGTCGCGGCCCGCTCCGGCTTCGCGCCGGGGCGGGCCCGTCAAGCTTTTCTCGCCCCCGATCCGACAGGAGCGCGCATGGACATCCGCCTCGAGGCGATCCGCCACGCCTACGGCGACACGGAGGTGCTGCAGGACATCTCGCTGGCCATTCCGGCGGGCCGGATCGTCTGTCTCGTCGGTCCGTCGGGATGCGGAAAATCGACGCTGCTGCGCTTCATCGGCGGGCTGGAACGCCCCATGGAGGGCCGCGTCCTGCAGATCGGCGCTCCGCCCGAGGGCTGCCTCAATCCGCTCACCTTCGTCTTTCAGGACTTCGCGCTGCTGCCCTGGCGCACGGTGCAGGGCAACATCTCGCTGGTGCTCGAGGATCACGGCATCCGCGGCAAGCGGGCGCGCGCGATCATCGACGACGTGCTCGCACGCACGCGGCTTTCCGACTTCGCGAGCGCGCTGCCCAAGCAGCTCTCGGGCGGCATGAAGCAGCGCGTGGCCATCGCGCGCGCGCTCGCCGTGAACCCGGCGGTGATGCTGATGGACGAGCCGCTCTCGGCGCTCGACAGCCAGACCCGCGAACTGCTGATGGACGACCTCATCACGCTCTGGACGCGCCAGCCCTTCACCTCCGTCTATGTCACCCACAATCTCGCCGAGGCGGTGCGCCTCGGGCACCGTATCGTCGTGCTCTCGCGCCGCCCGGGGCGGATCTGCGAGGTGGTGGAGATCGAGAAGCCACTGGCCGAGCGTCTCTACGCCGACCCGGACCTCGACGAGGTCCAGCGGCATCTGTGGGAGATGATGCGCGACGAGGCCCGCGCGGCCGAGGAGGAGCTGATCGATGTCTGACACCACGGCCGCCACGGAGCGCCCCGCCTCCGACGGGCCCGCGATGGAGGTGCGCTTCCGCGGCGGCGGCTTCGCGCCGCAGTCGCGGCGCTGGGTCGGCGTCGCCGTCTTCGTCGCGCTCGTCGCGCTCGTGGAATGGGGCACGCGCGCGGGATGGATCTCGCCGCTGACGCTGCCGCGACCGTCGGACGTCTTCGGCACCTTCGTCGAGCTCTGGAACAGCGGCCTGCTCTTCAAGCATCTCGGCCCCTCGCTGAGCCGCCTCGCCGTGGGCGCCGCCCTCGGGGCGAGCGCGGGCGTCCTGCTCGGCGTGCTGATCGGGCTCTTTTCCTACGTGCGCGCGGGTCTCGTGCCGCTCGTGGCGGCGATCTTCCCGATCCCGAAGATCGCGCTCCTGCCGCTCTTCGTCATCTGGTTCGGCATCGACGAGGGCTCGAAATACGCGCTGATCGCCTTCGGCACCTTCACGCCGACGGTCGTGGCGACCTACGGCGCGGTGGACAACGTGGACCGCTCGCTGATCCGCATGGGCCAGAGCTTCGGCCTGTCGTGGCTCTCCATCGTGCGCAAGATCGTGCTGCCGGGGGCGATGCCGGGGATCCTCTCGGGTCTCAGGATCTCGCTCGCCATCGCGATCATCCTGCTCGTCGCCGCCGAGATGCTCGGCGCCGAATACGGCATCGGCGCCTACATCCTGCAGGCGGGGTCGCTCTACGACCTGGAGCGGCTCTTCGCCGGGGTGGTGATCCTGTCGCTGCTCGGCGTGATCGTCAGCGCCGCCATCGCGCAGATCGAGCGCCGGGTGCTGGGTTGGCGGACGTGAGCGGCTGGGACGTGATCGTCGCGGGCGGCGGCACGGCGGGCACAGCAGCCGCCATCGCCGCGGCCCGCGCCGGCGCCCGGACCCTTCTGATCGAGCGCAACGGCTGCCTCGGCGGCGCGGCGACGATGCGCAACGTCTCGACCTGGTGCGGGATGATGACGCTGAGCCAGACGCCGCGGCAGGCCGTCTACGGCATCGCCGAGGAGGTCATGCAGGGCCTGCGCGAGATGGGCGGCTTAGGCCCGGTGATGCGCTTCCGCGGCGTGTTCCTGCCCTTCGATCCCGAGCCGCTCAAGCGCGTGCTCGACCGGCTCACCGAGGCAGCGGGCGTCGAGGTCCGGCACGGCGCCTTCGTCACCGCCGCGCGGCGCGACGTGGGCCGGCTGCGCGCCGTGACCGTCGCCGACCACGGCGGCGAGACCGAACTGGAGGCGCGCGCCTTCGTCGATTGCACGGGCGACGGCGACCTTGCCGCGCGGGCGGGCGCCGCGACGCGCTACGGCAACCCTGACGGCGTGAACCTCGGCACGCTCGGCACGCGCTTCGGCGGCATCCCCGCCGACGTCGAGGTCACGACGGATCAGTTGATCGACGCGGTGGCCGCGCAGGGCTTCGCCCCGGGCAGCGTGACCAAGGACCGCTGCGTCGTCGTGCGGCTGCCCAACTCGCACGACCTCGTGCTCTACCTCGCCTCGGCCGACTACGATCCGCGCGATGCGCTGTCGCTCTCACGCGCGGAGCGCGACGCGCGCCGGCAGGCCTGGGCCTATCTGGAGGCCGTGCGCACGATCCCCGGCTGCGAGAATGCTTATCTCGTCTCGACGGGCCCCGAGATCGGCACCCGCGAATCCCGCCACCTCGTGTGCCGCCGCCAGCTGACCTGGGCGGATGTGGAAGGCCGACGCAGTTTCGACGATTGCATCGCGCTCGGCGCCTGGGGCGCGGAATGGCACGACCGGGCGAGCTTCGCCTCGAGCTTCGACGTCCCGCCGGATCGGGATCCCTTTCAGATTCCGCTGGCCTGCCTGCACAGCGCCGACACGCCGAATCTCTTCTGTGCCGGACGCCTTGCCGACGGCGACCGCAAGGCCGGCGCCGCGATCCGGGTCATGGGAACCGCGATGGCCACCGGCCAGGCGGCGGGCGTCGCCGCCGCGCTCGAGGCCGCGGGCCGGTTCGACGCCGCGACGGTTCAGACCCTTCTGCGACGTCAGGGAGCGGTGCTGAGCCCCGAGGCGTTGCCCGGGTAAAGCGCGACGGGGTCCATGTTTCGCCGCCTCGAGACCGCGCTGGCGGACACGCGGCTTCCTCGACTCCCGCCGCCACGTCGTCTGGGGTTTGAGCGCGTGCCCCCGAGGTATCTCGCAACCGCGGCTCGCCTGCCACCATGGCGCTCCCGACAAAACCGCTCCGAGCGGCCTCACTGCGGTTTGCGGTTGCCTTGACGGGCGCGCTCGCTACCTCCCATTTTGGGGGTATGGCCCCGGGACATGAGCATCAGGACGCATCGCGAGGAGTGTCGCAAGGTGAACCGCATCTATCGCGAGAGGGACGCGTCGCACTCAGCGGCCGCGGAAGAGCCGGGCAAGGACGATCGCCCGGCCTTGCGCGGGCCGAGCGTTTCCGTGCGTTCCACCGGCGGCGCGCACAAGCCGCCGACCCGGCAGGATACCGCCCGTGATGGCGGCCGCGCGCTACGCGCGTCCGAGGACGAGCAGCAGGATGACCTCGCCCTGGCGCGCGTGCTCGGTCCCGCGCTGCTGGCGGGCGCGGTGCTGTGGGCGCTGATCCTTCTGGCGATCCGGTATCTGACGGGCTAGCCGGGCGAGCCGCCTCAGAAGTCTTCGATCAGCGACACGAGAACCACGTCGCCGGGCAGGACTTCGGCAGACGGGCCCGCCGGCAGGAGATCCCCCTGCCCTCCGCGTCGGATCTGATAGCGGAATCGCGGGGTCTCTTCGAACGCATGGCCCGTCCCGCGCCAGGCCGCCGCGACATTGGCGGCGAGACGCGCCTGTTCCTTCCGGCTGCGCGCCTCGATCAAGGCGCCGCGCACCTGCTCGAGCTCGGCGCCGATCTCGGCGCTGCGGTTCGAGTCGAAGCTGCGCATGAGGCGCTCCTGTTCGAGACGTTCCGTCTCGTTTTCCGAGATCGCGTCGAGCAGGGCGAGCCGCGAGGTCAGCAGGTTCGCATAGGCAGATTGCAGGTTCAGCAGATCGGTTTCCCGCGCGAGCCCCCTTTCGCGCAGGGACCGCACGTTTTCCAGTTGCGCCTCGAGAAGACCTAGGTTGCCCTCGAGGACCGACTGCTGCTCCCGATACCGATCGGCCTGGCGCGCGAGCGCGTCGCGCTTCACCTCGAGCCCGTTCCAGGCGACGAGCCATTGCGCCACGTGGTCCACGATCAGCTTCTGCTGCGTTTCGCGCACGTCCGAAAGCAGGGCGTTCGCGGCGACGCGCTCGGGAAAGCGGATGACCGCGAGGTCCGGGCGGTCACGCTGGAGCCGGCGGAAGGCCGCAATGTCATAGCCCGACAGCCCCCGCAGCACCGCCTCCGGCGATGCGCCCGCATCCTCGGCGGGAAGAAAGGCCCAGATGTCGAGCATCTCCGCACCCGGAGGCAGCGTCGCCTCCGCGCCCTGCGACGCGCCGGTGGCGGGCCGACCGAAGGCCATTTCGACGAAGGCCATTTCCGCGCGAAGCCGCGCCTCGCGCGCTTCCAGTTCGGCGATTGACTGCACAAGCGCCTCGAAGGCCCCGACGGTCGCGTAGGACTGCAGCAGTTTTCCGAAGTCGTCGATCGGAGCGGCCTGCGGTCCGCCGGAGCGGGCCACCATCTGCTCGACGGTCGCGCCTGGCGACCAGGCGTGTGCGCCGGGCGTCCGGACCGCGCCGGCGACACGCAAACCGGGCCAAAGTCTTCGGCCCCGTCGTCTGGATCCTCCGCATCGATCTCGGTGCGTCGAGCGGCAGGCTCGCGCGCCGTTCACTGAAATGGTAGGCTTCGTGGCGGAGGTGCGGCATGGCCGGAGGCTGGACGCGAGATGGCGCGGTCAACGCGCAGATCGAAGCCTCGATCGAGGACGAGTTGCAACGCTTGAGAGCACGGCGACAGCCGCAGGGCGAGAGCCGCGCGAATTGCGCCGAATGTGACGAACCTATCCCCGAGGCGCGCCGCCGGGCGATCCCGGGCGTCAAGCTCTGCCGCGACTGCCAGGTGGAGCGCGACGCGCGCCCCGTCACGCGCGGCGGGCCGAACCGGCGCGCCTCGAAGGACAGCCAGCTCAAATGACGCATCAGGTTCCCGCGCAGCCCCCCGCCGCGCTTGCCAAACGCGCCCGCATGGCGGAAAAGGCCGGAAGCGGTCCCGTAGCTCAACAGGATAGAGCAGCCGACTTCTAATCGGCAGGCTGAGGGTTCGAGTCCTTCCGGGACCGCCAGCGCCTGGCCCTAGTCGACCGTTATGGTGATCGGCTCGGACATCACGGGCGGGTCGTGGGGGACGTGGAAGGCATCGCCCAGAAGCAGCCACAGGGTGTGCTCGCCTTGCGGAAGGTCCAGCGTGGTCTCGGTCTGGCCGGCGCCGAAATGCAGGTGCTGCGCGTCGGAGGGCACCGGTTCGGAGAAGTCGAAATCCTCCGGCGCGACACCGATGACGAGGTGGTGATGGCCGGTCTCCTCGCGCTCCACCCCGGCCGGCGCCACGCCCATGCCGGAGAGTCCGAAGCGCAGGGTCACCGGCGCGGTGACGACCCCCCCCGTCCTCGGGCGTGATGATATAGGCCCGCGCTCCCTCGGGCGCGGGCGTGCGCTCCTGCCCCATGGCCGGCGCCGCCGCGAGCGCGACGAGCGCCGCTGCTGTCATGGTCTTCATCGGACGATCCTCCCTGGTCGGGGACACAGCTTCCCCTACGTCAAGCTAGGCTCGGCGGCCTGTCCGGCAAGGCGCCGAGTTCCGCCGCGATACACCTGGCCGTGCCCGTCTCCGGCGCGAGCGGGACGCGTGCGGCGAGCGCCGTGCAATCGAGCAGCAGGCGTCGCACGGCCGCCTCCGGCGCGGGGGTCCAGCGCCAGGGCAGCCCGGCGGCGGAGGCGAGATCGGCCATGGAGACCGCCCCCGGAACGGCGAGGTTCAGCACCGCCGGCAGCGGGGCGGGATCGGCGGCGAGGGCGCCCAGCACGCGCGCCAGAGTCATGGGTCCGATATAGCTGCGTTCCGGCCCCTGCCCGTCGGCGAAACGGTCGATCCGCAGCGCCTCGCCGGGCTCCAGCCGGGCCGCATTGCCCATCAGGGCGTCGGCCCCGAAGACGTTGCCGATCCGCAGCGCGCAGACCTCCAGCCCCTCAGCGCGCGCCTGCGCGCAAACCGCCTCGGCCTCGAGCTTGGCCGCGCCATAGGCGCTCACGGGTCGCGGCGGGTCACGCTCGGTGAAGGGACGATCGCGCGGCGGGCCGTAGACCGCCGAGGACGACGCGTAAAGCACCCGCGGGATGCCGGCGGCCCGCGCCCCCGCGAGGCAGGCCTCGGCGAGCTCGGCGTTGAGGTCGAGTTCGGCGTCCGGGCCGGGCGTCACGCCCGACAGCACCAGCATGGCGTCCGGCGGCGTCCCGCGCAGCGCCTGCACCAGCGCCTCCGTCCCCTCGAGCGGAGACCAGCCGATCGCGCCGGGCAGAGGCTTACGGCTTTGCCAGAGGGCCGCGAGCGGCGGCGGCGCATCGGCCCAGGCCCGCGCGAGCAGCCGGCCGATCCGTCCGCCGCCCCCCGTCACCAGAAGGCGGCCGGGGCTCAAGCGCGGCTCATCCCTCGCCGCCCGTGACGGTCAGGCCCAGCAGACGCCATGTCTGCATGCCGCCGCGATAGTAGCTGATCTTCTCGGCCGGGAAGCCCGCCTCGATCATGCGGCGGATCGCGGCGGGCGACTGGCCGCACCACAGGCCGTTGCAGAAGAGCGCGACCTCGCTGGCGCCCTCGCAGTTCCAGCCGTCGAAGTCGATCTCGCAGCCGAGATCCCCCATGCGGTCGACGGCTTCGGTATAGGGGATGTTGATGGCGCCGGGGATGGTGCCGCCGGCGTACCAGTCGGGCGTGCGGCTGTCGACGACGATCACCTCCGGGTCCTGAAGCTTGTCGAGCAGCTCCAGCTCGCCGATGGTCGAGACGCCCTCGGCCGGCTGATGCGGCTGGATGCAGAACTCCGGGCAGGGCCGCGAGGTACGCGCCCAGCTTCCCTCGAGCGTGTTCTCCGGATCCTGAACGCGGCGGATCTCGACGGGGCCCGAGCGGGTCTCGACCGTCACGCTGTCGATCTCGGACGTGATGCCCACGCGGGGGTGTTCCTCGGCGACCGCGGGCAGGCCGGCCAGAACGACGGCGACTGCCGGAAGCGTTGCGCGGCGGAAGACTTGGCGGATGGTCATGGCGGTTCTCCTCCCTTCAATGGCAGTCTCAGCGTATCACATGCACGGCGCAGGCGGCATGGCGCACGACCTGCGTGGCGGTGCTGCCCAGCAGCAGATCCTGCATGCCCGGCCGGTGCGACGCGATCACGATGCAGTCGGGGTGATTCTCGTCCGCCCAGTCCAGGATGGTGCGTCCCGCATGCCCGTCGATCACGATGGCCTCGGCACCGGGCACGCCGGAGGCCATGTTGGAAAGCTCCTCCTCGATCGCCTTGCGGGCGTTGGTGACGTAGTCCTGCGGCATGTAGGAGATGGCGTAGCTCGGCAGCCGCTCGATGACGTGGAGCAGCGTCACGCGCGCGCCCTCGTCGGAGAGCGCCTTGGCCACCTCGATCGCGCCGGTGGCGTCGCGCCCCTCCTCGAAGGAGATCGGCACCAGGATGTGCTTGTACATGCGGTTTCCTTTCCTTGATCCCGCGTCACTCTGACGCGATCGGGCCGCGCCGGTCATTGACACAGGTCATCCGAGCCCCGCGCCGCGATGGCGCAGCAGGACGGGCACGACCAGATCCTCCTCGTCGGTCAGGTGCCGCTCCAGCAGCGGCGCGAAGGCCGCCAGATCCTCGGCCAGCCGGCCGGCGGGTTCGGCCCCGCCCTGCCACGCCTGCACCGCGCCGATCACCGCGTTAGCCCGCTCGGCCAGCCGCGCGAGCCAGGGGTCGAGCGCGTGATGATCCGCGTCGAGCAGGCCGAAGCCGCGTTCGAGCCGCGGCTCGAGCCGGGCCAGCACGGGGAAATACTGATGATCCTCGATCAGGTGATGGCCGTGCAGCTCCTGCAGGAACATCCCGCCGAATCGCGCGAGCCGCGGGGCGAACCGCTCGGGGTCGAGGCGGCCCGCCTCGGCCGCGCCCGCCTCGTCAGCGAGCAGCGTCGAGAGCTTGCGGAACATCCCGTGCCGGTCGAGCCAGAACTCCACCAGCCCCGCGAACCCCGGATCCTCCGCCCAGCCGGCGCGGGGGTAGTGCTCGAGCAGCGTCCTGAGCGCCTCGGGCAGCCCCTCGCGCGTCTCGAGCGCCAAAGGGTCGGGGCTGTCAGCCGAAGGCTGCGACGGCATCGTACATCACCGGTTCGAAACTGCGGGCGAGGTCGTTGAGCTTGCGGTTGCGCTGGCGCATCTCGTCGCTGCGCAGCATGGCGAGGAAGTCCTCGCGCCGCTCCCACTGCGAGTAGTTGGCGATCCGGGTCTGCGCATCGTTGACGTGCAGCGCCGCCGCGATGAAGCCGGGCTGTCTGGAGATGAAGGCGTCATAGGCGTCGCGCAGCGACTCCAGAAGATCCTGGCAGGTGCCGGGCGAGCATTCGAAGGTGGTGATCACGGTCTGGCACGAACGCGCGGGATCGACGGTCAGCATGGGCTTGGCTCCTCTGTCGGCCGGAGTCTTGCACGTTTGGCGCGCAGCGAAAACCGGCCCGCGCCGCCTGACCGCTCCCTGGCGACGGCGCGCGGCCTCAGAGGTTGGGCTCGCCCTCCAGCCCCAGCAGGCGGCGCAGCGCCGTCCACTCCCTGGGCAGACGCGGCGGCGTGGCGAGGCCCTGGCGGATCTCGTCCTGCCAGGGCGCCATCTCCCGGCCGGCGAAATCCCGGCCCCAGTCGAGAAAGCGCTGCACCTCCGATGGCCGCAGCCGGCACGCGCTGCCGACGAGTCCGACCAGCGTCTCGGCGGGCGAATACCACTCGTCCTGGATCGCCGTGACGCGCGCCCGGAGAAGCGGCCCCACCAGCCGCATCAGCCGCTTGTCGGAGAAGACCAGCAAAAGCCGTCCCATCTCCTCGCGCGAATAGCCGATGAGCGGCGGGAAGGTGTCGAAGAAGACGGCCTCCCCGTCGCGCACCGCGAAGTTGCGGATGGAGGGGTGAAAGCCCACGCGGCCCGGGTGTTCCCGCACCGCATGCCAGAAGCGGGCGATGACCTGCCCCGCGGCCTCCATCAGCGCGACCGCCTGCTCCGGCGTGGCGGCGCGGATCTGCGGCCGCATCATGCTCTCCGGCGGCAGCGCCTCCTGCACGATCACCGGCGCGCGCCCGCCGTCGAGCGGCACCAGGCGGAATTCCGTCTCGGGGAGGGGCACGCCCGCGTCGCGCAGCAGCGCGACATAGGCGGCATGCGCGGTGGCGAGCTGCTCGAGAAGCCCGGCGTCGCGATCCGGCAACGCGCGATAGACCTTGATCACCCGGTCGGAATACGGGCCCTCGGCCGGCCGGAAGGGCGCGCAGAAATACCCCAGCCGCGACACCGGGCGGGCGCCGCGGGCGCGTTCGGCCCGGATCAGCCGGGCGAGAGTCTCGATCTTTTCGGGCATGCCGACTCCGCTCGCCTCGGGCGCGGCTTAGCGCGTTCAGAGGTGGCGCGCCACCTCCTCGGCGAGCGCGGCGATCTCGTCGCGCGCGGGGCCGCGCGGCGCCTCGAGCGCGCCGCGCCCCTGCCCCAGCGTCTCGGCATAGACGACGCGGTGGGCGACGGCGGTCTCGGCCACCATGGCGTCAAGCGCGCGGGCGGCATCGGCGACCTCGGCGCCGAGCCGCGTGCCGGCGCGCGCGCGGTTGAGCACCAGAAGCGCCGGCTTGCCCTCGCGCCGGGCAAGATCCAGAACGCCCTCGGTCGCCCAGAGATCGACATGCGAGGAGGCCACGGGCACGATCACCAGATCGGCGGCGCGCAGTCCCGGCCGCAGGTCGCTGTCGGCCTTGGGCGGGGTGTCCACGATCACGATGTCATGGCTGCCGGCGAGCTTGCGGGTCTCGTAGCCCACGCCCCAGGCCGACGACGTCGCGAACTCCAGGTCGGGCGTCTCGCGCCCCTCGATCCGGGTCATGAACCAGCGGCCCAGACTGCCCTGCGGGTCAGTGTCGATGAGCGCGACGGACTTGCCGGCGCGGGTCCATGCGACGGCGAGATTGGCCGCGAGCGTCGTCTTGCCCGATCCGCCCTTCTGCTGCGCGATGGTGATGATGCGGCCTTCGGCCATGCTGCTGCCCCCGTTTCGTCCCGCGCCCTGCGGCGACGCCGCAGCGCAGAATAGCACGCGAAGCGCGGCCGGCGCCAGCGCCGGCCTCCAGCCGAATTAACCGATCATTAAGACACGGGCGAAATCCTCTCTCCCGAAGCGGAGGCCGCGATGCTGCGCAAGCTGTCAGGGGCACTTCTCGCCGCGGGCCTCGTGGTCCTTGCGGCGCCGGCCGCGGCCGGCCCCTGGCCCCGCGGCGAGCGCGAGGGTTTCGCGAGCGCGACCTGGCGCGGGACGCCGGGGGGCCGGGGCGACTATGCCGCGCTCTATCTCGAATACGGCGCGACGGAGCGCCTGACCTTCGGCCTCGACGCGGGGCGCGCGATCGACGGCGGCGGAAAGTCGGTGATCTTTCTGCAGTGGGCGCAGCGGCGCCGCGTCGCCGGGCTGCACCTGTCCTGGCAAGTCGGGCTCGGCACCGTGAACGGCCGCGCCGTCGTCCGCCCCGGGGTCTCGCTGGGGCGAAGCTTCGGCGAAGGGCACCGCACGGGATGGATCGCCGCCGACGCACTGGCCGAGATCGGCGGCGACGGCACAACGGATGCCAAGCTGGATCTCACCCTGGGCGTCACGCGCGCGGCCGGGCGAAAGGCGCTGCTGCAGCTTCAGACCGGACGCGAATGGGGCGACCCGCCCTTCGCCCGCATCGAGGCCGCGGCCGTCATGCCCCTGCGCGGTCGCAGCGCGCTCACCCTCGGGGTCTTCCACGATCTCGACCCCGATGGCACGGGCGGGATCGCGCTGGGGCTGTGGCAGCGCTTCTGATATGGCGCGGCAGGCCCCGCGCGCCTAGGTTGCCACGCATGGCCCAGTACCCGATCCGAGAGACCGACGACGAGGCCCGCGCGCTGGCGCGGCAGCTGATCGCCGCCGCCCGGCACGGCGCCCTTGCCGTCCGCGATCCGGAAAGCGGCCACCCGGTGGTCAGCCGGGTCGCCGTGGCGACCGATCCGGAGGGACGGCCGGTGAGCCTCGTCTCCGACCTGTCGCATCACACGCAGGCCCTGAAGGCCGATCCGGCCTGCTCGCTGCTGCTCGGAGAGCCGGGGCCGCGGGGCGATCCGCTGACCCATCCGCGGATCACGCTGATCGCCACCGCGCGCTTTCTGCGCCACGGCGCGCCCGGCCATGCCGATCTCGCCGCGCACTACCTGACGCAGCAGCCCAAGGCGCAGCTCTACATCGGGTTCGCCGATTTCTCCTTCCTGCGCTTCGAGGTGAGCCGCGCGCTGCTCAACGGCGGCTTCGGCAAGGCCTATATGCTGCAGCCGGCCGACCTCGCCCCCGGCGGCTGAGCGACCGGCGAACCGCGTTCTTCAATGGTCTTCAAATACCCATACCCACGTTTCAATGAACCGGACGCGCGGACCCGGGCGCCGCATGGGTATTTATGGACCATTGAAAGCCGGGGCCGGCCCACCCGGATGCCGGTTCAGTTGTCCATCCGCACCATCACGCTGACGCGGCCGCGCACGGGCTGGGACCAGTTCAGCCGCAGCTGATCGCCGTCGGCGCCGACTTCGAGATCGGCATGCGGCAACTCGGGCACAGAGACCCCGGCCGCGTTGCGGATCCGGTCGGTCGGCACCAGCGCGTCGATCTGGCGCGCCCGTCCGCCGAAGGGCAGCCGCGGCGCACCGTCGATCGTCCAGCTCGCCGCCTCGGTGTTCTGGGTGTGCGACAGCCGCAGCGGGTTCGCCGCCTGCGCGCCGATGTTGTGGTAGGTATTGCCCGCAAAGGTCACGTCGCGCGTGCGCCCGTAGTCGAGATCGGCGAAGGTCGTGTCCACCCGCTCCACCCGGTCGATGATCCCGCCCACGGCGCGGAAGACGTTGCCCGTGACCGTGAGGCCGGTAATCCCGTGCCCCGGCCCGTGCGGCTTGACCACGAGATAGGAGAACCACGGCGCGACCCCGCTGCAAAGGAAGGTGTTGTCGGTCAGCGAGAGCCCGGCGAAGCTGAACCCGCCGGTGAAGGAAGGATCCGGGTCGCGCTCGTTCGTCCACTCGATGAAGCAGTTGTCCACGTAGTTGCCGGTGATCGTGGCCGAGGTGTTGGTCGTCAGAAGCGCGATCCCGGCCAGCCGCACGCCGTTGGCGGCGGAGTCGCCCTGGAAGAAGTGGTTGCCCGAGATCACCGCGTTCTGCCCGCCGAGCACCGCGAAGTGCCGGAACTGCGTGCAGCGGTTGTCGCGCAGCTTGATGTCGTTGGCGTTGGCGTTGAGCGCGATGGTGGTGCGGTTCTGCGCCAGCACGTCTCCCTCGCGGGTGATGAACTGGCAGCGGTCGACCAGCATCCCCTGACAGCCCTGCCCGATCGAGGTGAGCCCCCGGTCGCGCGGGCGGGTGACGAAGCATTCGCGCAGCTGGAAGCCCACGCCCACCGGCGCGAGCATGACGCCGCTCGCCACGGTGTTGCACTGCAGCTCGATATCGGCGAGCGCGAAGCGGTCGAGCCGCTCGAAGCCGCTGAAATCCAGCATGTACTTGAAGCGTGTGAAGGTGAAGACCTGCGTGCCCTCGGCGTCGTAGAGCGGCTCCGACAGCGTCAGGTCGCCTGCCGCCACGTTCTTCGAGCGGACGTAGATCTCGCGCCCCACGCCTGCGCCTTCGACCAGCGCGCCGACGGGGACGTTGGCGATGTTGGCCACGTTGGTGAGACGCCTGGGCTCTGCGGCCGAATAGGTCGCCTGCGAGGTCACCACCTCGGGCTCCCAGACGGTGTCGCCCTCGGCGTAGATCTGGCCGTTGCGGATCACCCGGCGCTGGGCGAAGCTCGACCGGTTCGGCACGGCGGCCGCCATGTCGATCGGACCCGTGATCGAGACGCGCCGCCCGCCCATGTCGAGCGATTCGTGATCGGCGTTGTTGAGCAGTGCCTGGAACGCCTTGCGAAAGCCCTGCTCCTCGTCGCCGAAGGCCTCGATATATACCGGCAGGCGGAAGTCGCGGGTGAGCGAGAGGATCGCGTCGTCGGGCATCGACAGCCGCCCCTCGAAGATCATCGGGCTGTCGAGCGTGACGTTCCGGGTCAGCCGCCAGGTGCCCTCGGGCACCAGGATCCGCCGCCCGTTCGCGGCCTGGTCGGCGGCCTCGAAGGCGGCGCTGTCGTCGGTCACGCCGTCGCCCAGCGCGCCGAAGTCGCGCACGTCCACCCAGCTCATCATGTCGCGGTGAAAGACGTGGGTGACGTCCTCGATCCGCAGATCGTCGATCCGCACCACCCCGCCCGAGGGACCGGTCAGGTCCAGCCCGAAATGCCCGTAGGCGGGCTGCGTGCCCCAGACCATGTCGACCCCGCTGCGCAGGCCCGGCCCCACGATCGCCGAAACCTCGGTCACCGCGCCATACTGCGTGAGCGCAACCTCGGGGCCCCGGACGGTGAGCCCCGTCACCTCCGCGCCGCCCGCGTCGCCCGGCCAGCCGGCGATGCGCACGGCAGGCAGATTCCCCGACACAGCCTTCACGCGCGCGGTGACGCGCAGGTAGCAGCCCTCGAGCATGGGGGTCTGTCCCATGTAGCGCAGGCGTTGCACGTCCTCGCCCTTGAGCAGTTCGAGACAGCCGCCGAAATCCTGATCCGCCGGCACGAAGGCGGCGTTCGGATCGCCTTCGTAGGTGTCCGAGCCGGGCGTGCCGTCGCCCTTCGACCACTGCCCCAGCCCGTCCGCGAAGGGCGGCGGCATCAGCGCCGCGCCCTCGGTGATCGCCTTGTTCATCGCTTGCCCCTTTCGCCTCGGCCGGCGCCGGCGCGCCGGGTGCCCGGGCGTGGTAGCCGCCAAGGCTTAACTCTCCCCGAGACCACCGTTACGTTGCGCGCCGAACGAAAGGGACGGCCCATGCCTTACAAGCTCAAGGAAAGCGACCCGACGCTCGGCGACGCGCTGCGGCGGATCGCGCTGGAACAGGTGGATCGCGCGCGCCGCGAGGCGGGCGACCCGGACCTCGACCCGCACTACGCGATCCACCAGATCCGCAAGCGCTGCAAGAAGCTGCGCGGGCTGATCCGGCTGGTGCGTCCCGGGTTCCGCGCCTATTCCGACGAGAACGCGGCGATCCGCGACCTCGCGCGCGGGCTCTCGGGGCTGCGCGACCTCGAGGCGCTGATCGAGACGCACGACCGGCTGATGGCGCGCGACGAGGCGGAGCCGGGGCGCTTCGCGCCCGTGCGCGCCGCGCTCACGCGGCGCAAGGAGGGGGTGTCGGAGACGATCGGCGACGACACGCGCGCGGCGCTCGACGCGCTGGCCGCGCGCATCCCCGACTGGACGATCAGGGACAAGCCGCGGCAGGTGATCGAGGGCGGCCTCGCCAGGACATGGGAGCGCGCGGCCAGGGCCCATGCCGACTGCCGCGGCGCGCCCACCGTCGAGGCGATGCACGAATGGCGCAAGCGCGTGAAATACCACTGGTATCACTGCCGCATCCTGTCGCCGGTCTGGCCCGGCCCGGTGAGCGCGCGGGCGCATGAGGCCAAGCGGTTGTCGGACGTGCTGGGCGACCACCACGACCTTGCGCTCTATGCCGCGCATCTGGCCTCGGACGCGGCGCCGAAGCTCGCGCCCGAGACGGCGACGGAACTCGCGCGCATCGCCGACCGGGCGCTGGCGGAGCTCGAGCGCGAGGCCTTCGCGCTGGGCGCGCGGTTCTTTTCCGAAAAGCCGAAGCGTGCGGCGAAGCGGCTGGCCGCGCTCTACCGCATCTGGGAGGCGGAGCCGCGCCGCTGAGCGGGCGTGTCAGGCGTATCCGTAGGGTGCGTGCAAGCACGCACCCTACGGGGGGCGGCGTCAGCCGGTGCGTGCGAGGCAGCGGTGCGTGCAAGCACGCACCCTACGGGCGCGGCGTCAGGCCGCCACTTCGGGCGCCTCGAGGATGCGGACGCCGTCGATCTTCCAGCCGCCCTGACCGTCCGGCTCCATCCGGTAGTCGAGCACATGCGCGACGCCGTCGCCGTCGCGGATCAGCACCTTCTGGTGCAATGCGCCGCCGCGCGCCTCGAGCTCGAGGAACTGCACCTCGGCCGGGCGCCAGACCATCGGATAGCCCTGGCGGACCATGCGCCCGAAGTTCTCGGGCGTGCGGAAGACGTTCCTGATGCCGGGGCTGGCATAGGTGAAGGCGCGGGCGAAATCATCGGCGCGGAAGGCGTCGATCTGGGCGCTTATCACGTCGCGGATGGCCGGCGCGGCCGCCTCTTCGGCCCGAAGCGGCAGGCCGAGCGCGAGCGTGGCGAAAAGGGCGAGCAGCAGGCGGCGCATGGGCGGGTCTCCTTCGGCTGACGCAGGGACAGGTAGACCGGGCGCCGCCACCGTCAAAGCACGCGGGCGAAGGCGCGCTTCGACTCGCGCACCGCGGCTGTCGCGAAGCAGCGTCCTTGCGCCGGCACGCGCCGTTCGGGGGCCCTGGCGATCATCCGCTCGACGGATGCGCGCAGCGTGGCCTTGTCGAAGGTGGCGGCCATGTCGGGCGGCATCCGTCCCTTCGGCTGCGCGATGCCCGCCAGCCGGACCAGCGGGCGCATGAGCCGCGGCAGGCGTGCGGGCTCGGAACTCTCGATCAGGCCAACTCGCCCGCCAGCGCCTTGTCGATCAGCGCCACCGTCTCGGACACGCCGTAGACCGCGACGAAGCCGCCGAAGCGCGGCCCCTGGGACGCCCCCAGCAGCACCTCGTAGAGCGCGCGGAACCAGTCGCGCAGGGGCTCGAACCGCTCGCGTCCGACGGCATAGACGATCGACTGCAACGCCTCGGCGTCCACCGGCCCGTCCCACGCTTCCAGCTTGTCGCGCAGCTCGGTGAGCGCCTCGCGCTCGAGATCGCTGGGCGCGCGGTAGACCTTCGAGGGCTTCACGAAGTCGTTGTAGTAGCGCACCGCATAGCCGGCAGCCTGGTCGAGGTCCGGGTGGCTTTCCGGGCTGGCCTCCGGCGCGTAGCGGCGGATGAAGCCCCAGAGCACCTCCCTGTCCTCGGCCGAGGAGACGGAGGCGAGGTTCAAGAGCATCGAGAACGGCACCACCATCCCGCTCGTCGGCACGTCGCCCGAGTGGATGTGGAAGACCGGGTTTTCCAGCTGCTTCTCCACGGGCTGGTCCGGGTAGGCGCGCAGCTGCTGGTGGTATTCGTCCATCGCCTTGGGGATGACGTCGAAATAGAGCCGCTTCGCCGTCTTGGGCTTCTGGAACATGAAGTAGCTGAGCGACTCGGTCGAGGCATAGGTCAGCCATTCGTCGATCGTCAGCCCGTTGCCCTTCGACTTCGAGATCTTCTCGCCGTTCTCGTCGAGGAAAAGCTCGTAGGTGAAATGCTCGGGCGGTTTCTCGCCAAGGATGCGGCAGATGCCGTCGTAGACCGGCGTGTTGGTCGAGTGGTCCTTGCCGTACATCTCGAAGTCCACGCCGAGCGCGGCCCAGCGCGCGCCGAAGTCGGGCTTCCACTGCAGCTTCACGTGCCCGCCGGTGACCGGCACGGTCCATTCGCGCCCGCGCTCGTCGTCGAAGGTGACGGTGCCCTCCTTCGCGTCCACATGCTTGATCGGCACGTAAAGCACGCGCCCGGTCTCGGGGTGCAGCGGCAGGAAGATCGAATAGGTCTTCTGCCGCTCCTCGCGCAGCGTCTTGAGCATCAGCTTCATCAGATCGTCGTAACGCTCGGCCGCGCGCAGCAGGATCTCGTCGAAGGCGCCGGAGCGGTAGAACTCCGTCGCGGAATAGAACTCGTACTCGAAGCCGAAGGCGTCGAGGAAGCGGCGCAGCATGGCGTTGTTGTGGTGCCCGAAGCTTTCGAACTTGCCGAAGGGGTCCGGCACGGAGGTGAGCGGCTTCTGCAGATGCTCGCGCAAGCCCTCGGGGTCGGGCACGTTGTCGGGCACCTTGCGCATCCCGTCGAGGTCGTCGGAAAAGCAGATCAGCCGCGTGGGAATGTCCGAGATCGTCTCGAAGGCGCGACGGATCATGGTGGTGCGGGCCACCTCGCCGAAGGTGCCGATATGCGGCAGGCCGGAGGGGCCGTAGCCCGTCTCGAAGAGCACATGCCCCTTCTCGGGCGGGCCGGACTCGTAGCGTTTGAGCACGCGCCGCGCCTCTTCGAAAGGCCAGGCCTTCGCGTTCATCGCCGCGTGTCGTGCATCGCTCATGGCTCGCTCCCGGGATTGCGCCGCGGCCCCTTGCCGCGCGCGCGGCCGCTACCTATTGCCGGGGCGGCGGGCAGTCAATAATCTGCTGGTCCGAGAGCCGGGAACCGAGATGAACGAGAATGTTACCCACCCGCTGAGCCCGCAGGACTGCCTGGTGGCGCTCATGGTCGCCGTCTCCGCCAGCGACGAGGATCTGCGCACCGCCGAACTGGTCAAGATCCAGGCTGCTGTGAACCATCTTCCCGTCTTCGCCGACTACGACATCGACCGCATGAAATCGGCCGCGCAGGTCGTCTTCGATCTCTTCGAGCAGGAGGACGGGCTGGACGCGCTGTTCGGGCTGCTGCGCGAGAACCTGCCCGAGCGGCTCTACGAGACCGCCTACGCGCTGGCCTGCGACGTGGCCGCCGCAGACGGCACCCTGCGCGAGAGCGAACTCCGGCTGCTCGAGGAGATCCGCTACGAGCTCGCCCTCGACCGGCTGCACGCGGCGGCGATCGAGCGTGGCGCGCGCGCCCGCCACATGCGGGCATGAGGGCCGCGCCGCTTGTCGTCGCTGCATTCGCGGCCGGGCTCGCGGGCGCGGTCATGGCGGCGGCGGCGGTCAAGCTCGAGGCGCGGGTCGATCTGTCGGATCAGCTGATGACGGTGCGGCTCGAGGGCGAGACCATCGCGACATGGCCGGTCTCCACCGCGCGGCCCGGCAAGGTCACGCCCACGGGCACCTTCCGGCCGCAGGCGCTCTCGCCGGATCACCGCTCGACGCTCTACGACGGCGCGCCGATGCCCTGGTCGATCTTCTTTCACGGCAACTACGCGATCCACGGCACCGATCAGGTGGACCGCCTGGGCGCCCCCGCCTCGGCCGGCTGCATTCGCCTCGCGCCCGAAAACGCGCGGATTCTCTTCAACCTCGTGCGCGAGGTCGGGATGGATGCCGTCAGGATCGTGATCCAGCCCTGAGGCGTCAGGCCCGGTAGAGCTTCGCCCAGCGCCGCAGAAGCGCGCTCTGCAGCTGGCGCGAGCGGCCCGCCCAGGCGCGCGCGCCCTGCGGCCGGTCGAGCTGCGCGCGGGTCAGGGTGGCGCGATGCTCCAGATCGCCGGTGAGGATCGCGAAGCTCAGCGCACGCCCGCCGGGCGCGGTCAGATAGCCGGTCAGGGTGCTCACGAAATGCAGCGTGCCGGTCTTGGCCTGCACCGCGAAGGGCGCGTCGCGCATCGGCGCGCCGCGCTCGTCGCGCACGTCGTAGCGCTCGAGCAGGGGACGGAAGCCGCCCGCGCGGCCGGCCGCCACCATCGCGCCCGCCATCTCGGCCGCGGTTACGCGCGAGGCATCCCCCAGCCCCGAGTGATCGACGAAGCGCGCGTTGCGCATGCCGAGCACCTGCGCGGCCCAGCGCGACATCTCCTGCGCGGAGGCGGCGAGCGAGGGCACCGTCGCGCCACGCGCCAGCGAGGCCGCGATGCCCACGACCTCGGCGGTCAGATTCGTCGAATAATCCAGCATGTCGCGCAGGATCTCGGGCAGCGGCGCGCTCTCGCGCCGGGCCAGCACCTCTGCGCCTGCCGGCAGCGCCTCGGCCTCTTCCGGCGCGGGCAGGCGAATGCCGTGCGCGCCCGCGAAGGTCTGGAACACCTCGCCCGCGTAAAGCGCCGGCCGCCGCACCGGAAGCCAGCGCGCGCCGCCGTTGCCGAGCGCCCCGCGCGCCACGGTCCAGTGGTCGCGCCCCTCGCGGTCCTCGTAGGTGTAGACCGGGCCTCTCCGGTCCTCGACCTGCATCCGGGCGATGCGCACCTCCGGCCGGTAGCTGGCCGAGCGCGCGTCGATGGTGACCTCATAGGCGTCGCCCGCCCGTTTCCAGCCGAAATGCACGCGGTTGAAGTTCAGGTTCAGCCCCGAAATCGCGGGGTTGTAGCCGACGTAGGGCGGCTGGCCGGGGTCGATCTCCCGCTCGTAGGGCAGGCCGCCGCCCCAGACGCGGAAGCGCCCCCGCACCTCGCGCAGGCCTGCCGATTTCATGCCGTCGGCCAGCGCGGCGAGCCCGTCGGTATCCAGCGTCGGATCGCCGCCCCCCGCGAGGATGAGATCGCCCTTGAGCACGCCGTCGCGGATCTCGCCGGCCGCGAGGACACGCGTCTCGAAGCGGTGTGCGGGGCCGAGCGACTCGAGCGCGTAGAGCGCCGTGATCGCCTTGGCCGTGCTGGCCGGCGGCAATTCCGCGTCGGGCCGGGCGGTCTCGAGCATCTCTCCGGTCTCGAGATCGGCGAGCGCCACGCCGACGGCCCCTTCGATTCGCGCCTGCGCGATGATGTCCTCGAGCGTCGGCAGCGAGCTCTTCAGGAACGCGCTGCCGCGCGCCAGCGGGCGCAGCGACGCCACGGGCGGCGCTGCCAGCGCCGGCCCGGCCGCGGCGGCGGTCAGTCCGGCCAGAAAGACCCTGCGGTTCAACGTCTCGCGCATTGGATCGACCGCCCTCCTCCGTCGTGAGCTAACCCCAGAGGCCGCGGCCTGACAAGCGCCCCGCACGCTTCCCCCCTTCACGAGCGCGTGCTAGGCGCAGCCCCCATGTGGAAGGCCGCGGGGCTGATGTTCGTCGCCATGTCGCTTGTGCCTGCGGGGGACACGGCAGGCAAGCTGCTGACCGGCTCGCACGGCGTGAGCCCCTTGTTCGTGGCGTGGTCGCGGTTCGCGATCGGGGCGGCGCTGATCGGGGCCTTCGCCCCGCCCGGTACCCTGCGCCTCTTCGGCGACTGGCGCATCTGGCTCAGGGGCCTGCTGCTGGCCGGCGGGATCAGCGCGATCCTCACCGCACTCAGGACCGAGCCGGTCGCAGACGTCTTCGCCGCCTTCTTCGTCGGCCCGCTCTTCAGCTACGCGCTTTCGGCGGTTCTCGCGCGCGAGCCGGTGACGCCGCTGCGCACCGCGCTGATGCTGGCAGGCTTCGCCGGCGTGCTGCTGGTGGTGCGGCCCGGCTTCGGCGCCGGGCCGGGCATGGGCTTCGCCGTGCTAGCGGGCCTGTGCTACGGGGCCTATCTGAGTTCGTCGCGCTGGCTCGCGCCGCTCGCGCCGCCGCGCGCGCTTCTCGTCACCCAGCTCGTCACCGGCGGACTGATCCTGACGCCCGTCGCCCTGCCGCTCTGGCCCGCGATCACGCCGCCGGTCGCTGCGCTGACCCTCGCCTCGGCGACCGCCTCGATGCTGGGCAACCTTCTGTTGCTGACGGCCTATGCCGCGGCGCCCGCCACCCGCCTCGCGCCCTTCGTCTATTTCCAGCTGCTCGCGGCGGTGGCGCTGGGATGGGCGGTCTTCGGAGAGCTGCCCGACGCGCTGACCTGGGCGGGGCTGGCGCTGGTGATCACCGCAGGGATTGCCTCAGCCCGGCTTGCGGCCGCGCCACTCCCCCC
Source organism: Rhodosalinus halophilus (assembly GCF_003298775.1). Lineage (GTDB taxonomy): Bacteria > Pseudomonadota > Alphaproteobacteria > Rhodobacterales > Rhodobacteraceae > Rhodosalinus > Rhodosalinus halophilus. The sequence goes on from NZ_QNTQ01000013.1 coordinate 39,796, forward strand.
GCGCCCGGATCGCGCTTGAGCTCAGATCCACCATCGGCACGTTGACGAAGCACCAGGCCGGCGGCACCGCGCCGCCCAGCCGCCGGCTCTGCGGGGCCGGCAGGCGCGCGTGGGCGAAGGCCCGCGCGGCCACCGAGGTCTGCGCCGCGAGCCGCAGGCCCGGCCGCGCCAGAACGCCCACCGGGACCGCCCGCATGATCGAGCGCCAGTTCTCCCAGCGATGGAACTGCACGAGGTTGTCCGCCCCCATGAGCCAGGTGAAGCGCACGCCGGGACAAGCGCGCCGGAGCTCCCTCAGCGTCTCGGCGGTGTAGCGCGTGCCGACGCGGGCCTCGAAATCCGTGACGGCGATCGCCGGGTGATCGACCAGCGCCCGCGCCGCCGCAATCCGCTCGGAAAGCGGCGCGGGACCATGCGGCTTGAGCGGGTTGCCGGGCGAGACCAGCCACCACACCCGATCGAGTCCGAAGCGCTTGAGCGCCTCCTTCGAGATGTGCAGGTGCCCCGCGTGCGGCGGATCGAAGGAGCCGCCCAGGAGCCCCACCCGCATTTCCGCCCGCACCGGCGGCAACCCCGTGCCCGGCCGATCCATCGCATCCCCTGCCCTGTCGCCGCGCGAGGCAGACCGCAGCGGGCGGCCAGAGTCAATCGCGCGCCCGATTGCCCCGGCCCGCGCGCTCAAGTATCACGCAGCGGACACTCCCTCAGTTTCTTGAAAGGTGCGACAGCCGATGGCCAGCTACCAGTACGTCTACCACATGGACGGCGTCTCCAAGACCTATCCGGGCGGCAAGAAGACCTTCGAGAACATCCGCCTCAATTTCCTGCCCGGCGTGAAGATCGGCGTGGTCGGCGTGAACGGCGCGGGGAAATCGACCCTCCTGCGCATCATGGCCGGCATCGACACCGACTTCACCGGCGAGGCCTGGGCGGCCGAGGGCGCGACGGTGGGCTATCTTCCGCAGGAGCCCGAGCTCGACCCCGATCTCAACGTGCGCGGCAACGTGATGGAGGGGGTGAAGGCCAAGCAGGCCAAGCTCGACCGCTTCAACGAGCTTGCCATGAACTATTCCGACGAGACCGCCGAGGAGATGGCGGCGCTGCAGGACGAGATCGACGGCGAGGGGCTGTGGGATCTCGACAGCAAGGTCGACCAGGCGATGGAGGCGCTGCGCTGCCCGCCGGACGAGGCCAGCGTCGACAGCCTCTCGGGCGGCGAAAAGCGGCGCGTGGCGCTCTGCAAGCTGCTCCTGGAGGCGCCGGACATGCTCCTGCTGGACGAGCCCACCAACCACCTCGACGCGGAAACCATCGCCTGGCTGCAGCAGCACCTGATCGACTACAAGGGCACCTGCCTGATCGTCACCCACGACCGCTACTTCCTCGACGAGATCACCGGCTGGATCCTCGAGCTCGACCGCGGCCGCGGCATTCCCTACGAGGGCAACTATTCCAGCTGGCTGGAGCAGAAGGCGAAGCGGCTGGAGCAGGAGGCGCGCGAGGACAAGGCCAAGCAGAAGACGCTGGCGCGCGAACTTGAATGGATCCGGCAGGGGCAGAAGGCGCGGCAGGCCAAGTCCAAGGCCCGGATCCAGGCCTACGAGGAACTGGCCAATCAGTCCGAGCGCGAGCGCGTCGGCCGCGCGCAGATCGTCATCCCCAACGGCCCGCGCCTCGGCGGCAAGGTCATCGAGGTGGAACAACTGCGCAAGGCGCATGGCGACAAGCTGCTGATCGAGGATCTGACCTTCTCCCTGCCGCCGGGGGGCATCGTCGGCGTGATCGGGCCCAACGGCGCGGGCAAGACCACCCTCTTCCGCATGCTCACCGGGCAGGAGCAGCCCGACGCCGGCCGCATCGACTACGGCGACACGGTGAAACTCTCCTACGTCGATCAGACGCGCGATGCGCTCAACCCCGACCACACCGTCTGGGAGGCGATCAGCGACGGGCAGGAGGTGATCAAACTCGGCGACGCCGAGATCAATTCCCGCGCCTACGTCGGCGCCTTCAACTTCAAGGGCGGCGACCAGCAGAAGAAGGTGGGGCTGCTCTCGGGCGGCGAGCGCAACCGCGTGCACATGGCGCGGCTGCTGAAGGAGGGCGGCAATGTGCTGCTGCTCGACGAGCCCACCAACGACCTCGACGTGGAGACGCTGCGCGCGCTCGAGGACGCGATCGCCGATTTCGCCGGCTGCGCCGTGGTCATCAGCCACGACCGCTTCTTCCTCGACCGTATCTGCACCCATATCCTCGCCTTCGAGGGCGAGGCGCATGTCGAGTGGTTCGAGGGCAACTTCGAGGACTACGAGGAAGACAAGAAGCGCCGGCTCGGCCCGGACGCGGTGGAGCCGAAGCGGATCAAGTACAAGAAGTTCGCGAGGTGAGGTGAGTCGATGGGCGGAAACGCCCCCCGGGGGTTTTCGTAGGGTGCGTGCTCGCACGCACCACGCTGCCGGATCAGGTGCGTGACATCGCGCACCACCCTACGCCGGGCCGCCACAGGTGCGTGCCAGCACGCACCCTACGGCCATCGGCCAGCGCGGATCTCGCGGTGCACGGTGGAAAACGGCCACGCCTCGGGTGTCTCTGCCAGACCGTGCCGGACGGGGTTCAGGTGGCAGTAACGTACGAACGCCCGGTACTCGGCCTCGCCGCGCACGTGATGCTCCCAGAACCGGCGCTGCCAGATCGCGCGCTCGCCGCGCGCCACGTCGCTCGGGCGGCGGGGGCCGGCCGGCAGCCCCCGGGAAAACCGCGCCTTGATCAGGCGCCAGCGCGTGGCGAAATCGGCATCACCCTCAGGCAGCGTCCAGACGGCGTGGAGGTGATCGGGCAGTACCACCCAGGCGTCGATGCGGAACGGCCGCTCGCTCCGCGTACGGCGCACCGCATCGCGCAGCCGGGCGATCTCATGGACGAGCATTTCGCTGCCGCGCTCGCGCAGGGCGACGGTGAAGAAGATGGTGGCGCCGGGGATGCGCGGGCGGATGTAGTCAGGCATGCGCCCTGCATGCGCGAGCACGGTTAACCCAGGGTGAACAGGGGTGCGTGCAATCACGCACCCTACACCGATTTCCCTTGCCACGCCGCCCCGGACCTGTCACAGGGGGCGGGCTAACGTTACTCCTCTCGACCAGCTGTCTCCCTTACCGGCGTTCAGTTCATCGACACGGACGACTGACGCCAGGCTGCCGCATGTCGCGGGCAGCGCACAACTATGGAGACCACGGACATGGCCAATGGCACCGTGAAATGGTTCAACGCCACCAAAGGCTTCGGCTTCATCGCGCCCGAGACGGGCGGCAAGGACGTTTTCGTCCACATCTCGGCCGTCGAGCGCGCAGGCCTCACCGGCCTCGCCGATGACCAGAAGGTGACCTACGACGTCGAGACCGGCCGCGACGGCCGCCAGTCGGCGTCGAACCTCGCCCTCGCCTGATCCGGCCCGACCGGACGACATGACGGGCGCGGCGGAGCGATCCGCCGCGCCCTTTCGCTTTGCGCTGGGCCCGACGCCGGCGACGTAGGGTGCGTGATATCACGCACCCTACGGGTTGCGCGCCCGCCGGCTCCGCGGAAGACTGGGCCCCATGTCGATGATCGCGATCCTGACCAACTGCCCCGACGAGGCCAGTGCCGACGCCATCGCCGAGGGACTCGTGCTTGCCCGGCTGGCCGCCTGCGCCAACCGCTACGCGCCGATCCGCTCCGTCTTTCACTGGCAGGGCGGCGTCGCGCGCGAGACCGAGGTGCCGCTGCTGCTCAAGACGCGGGCCGATCTCGCCGAGCGCGCCGAGGCCGAGATCCGGCGGCTGCATCCCTACGACTGCCCGCCCATCCTGCGCATCCCGATGGAGGCCCATGCCGACTATCTCGCCTGGATCGCGGCGGAGACCGCAGGCTAGGGCGACGGCCGGGCCGAAGCCCCGGGGCAACACCTGCGCGGCGTCCGCCCGCGGCCGCGCGGGTGGCGGACCCGAATCGGCACGCGCGCCGTTGAATCGCCAGAAAGCGGTGGCAAGATACCGCTGCACTGGCCCAAGACGAGAGAACAAGACCATGATCGACCGCCGGACCCTTCTCGCCGCGACCGCGGCCGCCGCCGCCCTGCCCGGCGCCGCCGCCGCGCAGTTCCAGCTGCCGCGCAAGCTGCAGCCGCAGCGCGTGAACATGCGCACGGGCATCGCGGCGCCGCATATCGTCATCCTGCCGCGCAGCCACTTCCTCTATTTCGTGGACGAGCCCGGGCGCGCGCTGCGCTATGGCGTCGGCGTGGGCCGCGCGGGGCTGGAGTTCACGGGCACCGCCGTGATCGAGGTAAAGAAGGAATGGCCCACCTGGCGGCCGACCGAGGAGATGATCGAGCGCGACCCGCAGGAATACGCCCGTTTCAAGGACAACGACTACGTCCAGCCGGGCGGGCCCGGCAACCCGCTGGGCGCGCGGGCGCTCTACCTGTTCCAGAACGGTCGCGACACCTTTTACCGGATCCACGGCACGAACGCGCCCTCGACGATCGGGCAATCGGTCTCGAACGGCTGCATCCGCATGCTCAACGACCATGTCATCGACCTCTACGAGCGCGTCCCGATCGGCACGCGCGTCACGGTCATGATGTGACGAACTGGAGACGAGGCGCGACCAACCCGATCGAACCCGGTCGATCTGCCCAATTTTCGCCGTTTTTCCTTTCTTAACCTGTCAGCCGCACCATGAGCGGTGACCAAAGGTGCGGAGGGCACATGGCACTGGCAGGTATTCTTCTGGGCGCTTTCGGCGGGATGGCCGCGGCCCTCGTCGCCCTGGCGATGGGCGCGGGCTGGCTACAGGCGCTCGCGCTCTACGTCTTCGGCGGCGCTGCGCTGGCACTGATACTGATCGCGGTGGCGGCCCTGCGACAGGAGCGCCCGGCCGCCGACCATCCGGGCGCGCGCGAGGGGCAGCGCGTCAATCCCTGATCCGGCTCGGCGGATCCGCCCCTGTCCGCATGGCGTGCGCCGTCAGGCTGTGCTAACGACACCGCGGAGCGACAAGCCCGGGGGGCGGTGATGCGCAGCTTCGATCTTCTCGTGATCGGCGCCGGCCCCGCGGGGGCCGCCGCGGCGCATGCCTCCGCCGCGAGGGGGTTGCGTGTCGCGCTGATCGACAGGCATGCCTTCCCCCGCAACAAGCTCTGCGGCGGCGGCGTCACCGGGCGCGCGCGGGCAGAGGCCATGTCGCTTCTGGGGCGTCCCCTTCCCGAGCCGCTTCTCGAGCCGCGCGGCCGTTTCGCCTTTCACGCCGCCGGCGCGCCGCTGGGCGAGATCGAGGGGGTGCCCCCGGTCTGGATGACGACGCGCGTGGGCTTCGACGCGCATCTCGTCGAGGCGGCGCTCGCGGCCGGGGCCGAGGATCACACCGGGCGTCCCGTCGCCGAGGTCGATCCGCAGGCGCGTGCGGTCACCTTCCGAGACGGCGAGCGTCTGACCGCCCCGCTGATCGTCGGCGCGGACGGCGCCACCAGTATCGTCGCCCGCGCGCTCTTCGGCCGCCCCTTCGATCCGGCGCGCATCGGCTTCGCGCTCGAGGTCGAGGCGCCGCCGCCCGAGGCGGCAGCGGCGGCGCCGGTGCGGATCGATTTCGGCGCCGCCGACTGGGGCTATGGCTGGAGCTTCCCGAAATCGGGCAGCACCACCGTCGGGGTCGGCGGCGTGCATGCGCGCAACCCCTCGATGAAGACGGCGATGCGCGCCTACATGGCGATGCTGGGCGTGGACCCGGAGCGGGTGAAGGTGCAAGGGGCCTTCCTGCCCTTCGGCGACTTCCGCAGGGTGCCGGGCCAGAAGCGCGTGATGCTCGCGGGGGATGCCGCGGGGCTCGTCGATCCGCTCACCGGCGAGGGCATCGCCTACGCGCTGGCGAGCGGCCGCATGGCGGGCGAGGCCGCCGCCCGCGCGCTCGCCCGCGGACGGCCGGAGGCGGCGCTGCGCGACTACGCCCGGGCGCTGCGCCCCATCCATCGCGCGCTGCGGCACGCGGCGCTCATGGGCCACGTGATCCACGGCACGGCGCTGCGCGACGGGTTTCTCTCCGCCTTCCGACGGTCAGGGCGGCTACGCTACGACTACATGCGGATGCTGGGCGGCGAGCTGGAGTATGGCGACATCGCCCGGCGCACCCTGCGCCGCCTGCCCGCGCTCGCCGGTCGGTCGGCTGTCGCGCGGCTCTCCCCCGCCCGCGGCTGAGGGCCTCAGCCCAGCCGCGCCACCCAGGCCTCGATATCGCCCGCGCGCATCGCCCCGCTCTGGCGCGCGCGCTCGCGCCCGCCAGACCAGCCGACCACCGTGGGGATGCCGCGAATGCCGTGCCGGGCGCCCGCCTCCGGGAAATCCTGCGTGTTGAGCTTCACCAGCCGGGCGCGGCCCCGCAGCGCGCCTGCGGCGCGGGAATACTCCGGCGCCATCATCCGGCACGGGCCGCACCAGGGCGCCCAGAAATCCGCGACGAGCGGCAGATCGTCGGTGCGCGCCGCCTTGTCGAGGATCTTCGGATCCACCTCGACGGCCTTCGACGGGATGAGCGGCGCGCCGCAGGTGCCGCATTTCGGCCCCGCGGTCAGCCGCTCCGCCGGCACCCGGTTCACCTGTCCGCAGTCGAGACAGGTCACTTTCTTCGCCGCACTCATCGTCCGCCTCCAGTGATACACATTCCGATTTCACCATATATATTCGCCGCGCCGGCGCGCAAGTCCCGGTTGACGCAGCGTCCGCCCCGGCGCGCTTCGCAAAAAAGTTGCGCGGCGGGACATGTTGACTAGTCTTCACGGGAACCGCCACGCGCCCCGGGAAGAGGCGCAGCGGCACCACAGGGAGGACCGGCGCGGGGCGCGAGCCCCTGACCGGGCAGGGAGCGACCGACAGGGATGCTGAGCGTCAGCGACCTTCACCTGTCCTTCGGCGGCATCAAGGCGCTGCAGGGCATCACCTTCGAGGCGAAGCCGGGCGAGATCACCGGCGTCATCGGCCCGAACGGGGCGGGAAAGACGAGCCTCTTCAACGCGATATCGGGGTTCTACACCCCCGATCGCGGGCGCGTCGCCTTCGCGGGCCGCGACATCACGGGGCTCACGCCGGACAAGCGCGCGGAGCTGGGCATCGCGCGCACCTTTCAGAACATCGCGCTCTTCCGCGGCATGACCGTGCTCGACAACATCAAGCTCGGCGGGCACACGCGGCTGAAGACCAACGTCTGGCAGGCGCTCGCCTATTTCGGTCCGGCGCGGCGCGAGGAGCTCGCCTTCCGCGCCGAGATCGAGGAGCGGGTGATCGATTTCCTCGAGATCGACCACATCCGCAAGGCGCCGATCACCGCCCTGCCCTACGGCCTGCAGAAGCGCGTGGAGCTCGGCCGCGCGCTGGCCATGCGGCCCAAGGTGCTGATGCTGGACGAGCCGGTGGCCGGCATGAACCGGGAAGAGACCGCCGACATGGCGCGCTTCATCCTCGACGTGCAGGAAGAGTTCGGCACCACCATCTTGCTGGTGGAACACGACATGGCGCTGGTGATGGACATCTGCTCCCACATCGTCGTGCTCAATTTCGGCCAGCAGATCGCGGAAGGCACGCCGGCCGAGGTCAGCCGCGACGACGAGGTGATCGAGGCCTATCTGGGCGCGGCGGCCTGAAGGGGGAGAGATGGGACAGTTCCTGCAGTTCGCGATCAACGGGCTGATGTCGGGCGCGATCTACGCGCTGATCGCGGTGGGCATCGTCTCGGTCTTCAAGGCGACGAAGGTCGTGAACTTCGCCCACGGCTACGTCATCATGGTGGGCGCCTATTTCTACTACACCTTCGCGGTGCTGATCCCCGGCGCCGAGTGGGCGCCCGCCTGGCTCGCCTCGTGGCAGCCCGGCTGGCTGATGGAGATGCGCGAGGGGCTGCCGATGTTCTCGCCCATGGGCGCGGTGCTCGACTGGGTGCAGAACCTGCCGCGCATCCTCTTCGGTCTCGCGGGCGCGGTGCTGGCCAACGCCGCGCTGGGGCTTCTCATCGAGCGGACGTTGATGCGCCCGCTGATGGGGCAGTCGGTCTTCGCGATGATCATGATAACCGTGGGCCTGATCTCGATCCTCGCGGGCGCGGCGCAGCTCGTCTGGACGGCGGACGCCGATTTCGTCCCCCACATCGCGCCCAACGCGCCGGTGCGCTTCGAGATGTTCGGAACGACCATCTTCCTCTTCGGCGCGGACATCGTGAACATGATCGTGGCGCTCCTGATCTTCGGGGCGATCGTCGCGATGGTGCGCTTCACCAAGTCCGGCGTCGCGATCCGCGCCACCGCCGAGGATCAGTCCACCGCCTATTCCATGGGCATCTCGGTGCCCAAAGTCTTCAGCCGCGCCTGGATGCTGGCCGCCGCCACCGGCGCCATCGCGGGGGCGATCCTGGCCACCCGTAACGGCATCTCGCCCTCGCTCGGGCTCTTCGGCTTCTCGGTGCTGGCGATCGTGCTGATGGGCGGGCTCGACAGCTACGTGGGCGTCTTCATCGCGGCGCTCGCGGTGGGCGTGCTCGAGGCCATGACGCAGTGGCAGCTCGGCGGCGACTGGGCCGAGATCGTGCCTTACGTCGCCGTTCTGGTCGTCATCCTGATCCGGCCGCACGGGCTCTTCGGGCAGAAGGAGGTCGAGCGGATATGATCACCGGCAACCTCAAGGCCTCCTACGCCGCCGACGAGCGGGTCTTCGACAACCGCAACAAGTGGGCCTTCTTCGCGGCCTCGCTTGCGGTGCTCGCCGGCATGGCCGGTTTCGCCAACGACTACGTGATCCTCGTGGCCTGCCAGATGGGGATCCTGCTGATCGCCGTGGTCGGCGTGAACGTGGTGACGGGATACACGGGCCTGATATCGCTGGGCCACGCGGCCTTCGTCGCAGTGGGCGCCTACACGGTGGCGATCTTCCACGCGGGCTTCGCGGGGGTGATCCCCGACGGGCTCATGGCGCTGATCGCCATTCCAGTGGCGGTGGCGGTGAGTGCGCTCGTCGGCATCATCGTCGGCCTGCCCTCGCTGCGGGTGAAGGGGCTCTACCTCGCCGTGGCGACTCTCAGCGCCAATTTCATCGTGATCTTCCTGATCGAGCAGGAGGCCTTCGCCCACTGGACGGGCGGCATGGTGGGCATCAACACGCCGGCGCCCGACTTCTTCGGCTGGGAACTCGACACCAAGCGCGAGATGTTCGTGCTGATCGCGGCGCTGGGGGTGCTCACCCTGCTTGCGGTGCAGAACCTCTTTCGCACGCGGGTGGGCCGGGCCTTCATCGCGATCCGCGACCGCGACTATTCGGCCGAGATCATGGGCATCTCGCTGCTGCGCTACAAGCTCACCAGCTTCGCGATCTCGGCGGCGCTCTGCGGACTGTCGGGGGCGCTCTTCGCCTATTTCTACGCCCGCATCCTGCCCGAGCAATTCGAGCTCGCGCTGTCGCTGGAGCTCGTCGCGGCGATGATCGTGGGCGGCATGGGGCGCACGATGGGGCCCGTGTTCGGCGTGATCGTGATCGTCATGGTGCCCGAGGTCATCAAGTCGCTCTTCGGCGTGGCCACGGGCGGCGAGGCCAGCATGGCGCAGCTCCTCGCGCCCTTGCAGGACATCGCCTTCGGCCTTCTGATCGTGCTATTCCTGCTCTTCGAGCCCCTCGGCCTCAACCACATGGCGGACCGGGCGCTCAGGGCCATGAACCGCTGGCCCTTCGCCCGATGAGGCCCAAGACCAAGAACACGCGAGACCCAAACCCAGGGAGGAAGATCCAGATGACACTGACGAGACGCAGTTTCCTCGCCACAGGCGCCGCGGCCTCGGCCGCGATCGGCACGCCGATGATCCTGCGCGCGCAGCCCAGCGAATACGTCTTCGGCTCGTCGCTGCCGATGACCGGCCCCTTCGCCACCGCGGGCCAGCTCGTCGCGCCCGCCCTCAAGATGTTCGAGGATCTGGCGAACGAGGACGGCGGCATCGGCGGCGTGCCGATCCGCACCACGGCCGAGGACTCGGGCTACATCCCGCAGAACGCGCTCGCCAACTACCAGCGCGCACTCGCGACCGAGCCCAACCTCGTCTACTACTATGGCGACTCCACCGGCTTCATGAAGCTCGTCGCGCCCGAGCTCCGGGGCGAGAACGCGCGGCTGATGGGCTCCACCTCCTTCGCCTCCGAGCTCGCGAAGCCCGAGGAGAACCCCTATCAGTATCTCGCCGGCCCCTCCTACGAGGACCAGTTCGACATCCTGCTCGAGAGCATCGCCAACCAGGGCGGCTCGACCGTGGCCTTCATCTATTCCAACACCGAGTTCGGCCGCGACCCGCTGGAATCGGGCCGCGCCAAGGCCGAGGAGCTGGGCATCGAGGTGGTGCTGGAGGAGAGCACCAAGGCGCAGGGCGCGGACATCCCCACCCATGTCACCAAGCTCGCCCAGTCGAACGCGGAATACTGCATCCTGCAGGGCTACGTCACCGGCGTCTGGCCGCAGCTCATCGGCGGCGCGCGGCAGTTCGGCCTGCCCACGAAGTTCATGGGCACCTTCTGGGGCATGGAGAAGCTGATCGCCGACCGGGTCACGGCCGAGGCCGGCCCCTTCCTCGACGGCTACCTCGGCGTCATGCCCTACCGCTACTCCTACGACAACGACAACGCGCCGCGCTATGCGCGCTACGCCGAATACCAGAAGAAGAACTTCGCCGGCACGCCGCTGGAGAACTACATGCCCACCTGGGGCCTGCAGTCGCTCTGCGCGATGGAGCTGGGGCTGATGGCGCTGCGGCAGGTCCACGAGGAGGGCAAGGAGCTGACCGCCGACAACGCGGCCGAGGCGCTGGCCTCGATCCAGAACTGGGAGTCGGGCGGCTTCTTCGGCGTGCCGGTCAGCATGCAGGGCAACAAGATCGGGACCGGCCGTGTCTACCAGTACTCGGCCGAGACCAATCTCTTCACGCCCGCCTCGGACTGGTTCACCGTCTGAGCCGGAAAGTCCCGGGCCGTCCCGGCCCGGGACTGCCTCCGGCGGGGGTATTTGAGGACCATTGAAAGGACTGGCCGCCCGTGCTGACCATCGAGAACATCGAGGTGACCTATCACCACGTGGTGCAGGCGCTGCGGGGCCTGTCGCTCGAGGTGCCGGACGGCAAGATCGTCACGCTGCTGGGCACCAACGGCGCGGGCAAGACGACGACGCTCAAGGCGGCCTCGAACCTGCTGAAGCTGGAAAACGGCGAGGTCGGCGAGGGGCGGATCCTGTTCAAGGGCCAGGACATCCGCGGGATCGCGCCCGACCGGCTCGTGCAGCAGGGGCTATTTCACGTGCGCGAGGGGCGGCGGATCTTCGCGGAGATGACCGTCGAGGACAATCTCGTGGCGGCGAGCTATGCGCTCGACCGCCGCAACGCCAGGGCCGACTACGACAAGGTCTGGGACTTCTTCCCGGTGCTGAAGGAGCGCCGGCGCCAGATCGCGGGCTATCTCTCGGGCGGAGAACAGCAGATGCTGGCCTTCGGGCGGGCGATGATCGCACGGCCGCAGCTCATCCTGATGGACGAGCCCTCGCTCGGGCTGGCGCCGAAGGTGGTCGAGGAGATCTTCGCGACGATCCGGCGGCTCAACGCCGAGGACGGCGTGACGCTGCTGGTGGTGGAGCAGAACGCCGGCGTCGCCTTCTCCGTGGCGGATTACGGCTACATCATGGAGCACGGGCAGATCGTCATGGAGGGGCCGGTCGAGAAGCTGCGCGACGACCAGGACATCCGCAGCTTCTACCTCGGCGTGGCCGAGGAGGGCGAGGCGCGGCAGAGCTTCCGCGACGTGAAACACTACAAGCGCCGCAAGCGCTGGCTGAGCTGAGGAGAGGGCCATGGCACGGACCGTCCGCACGCAGGTGGAGATGATCGCGGGCCACGCCAAGGCCGCCCCCGACCGCGTGGCGATGCGCCAGAAGGAGTTCGGCATCTGGCAGGAACTGACCTGGGCCGGGCTGGACGAAATCTCCCGCGCGCTGGCGGCCGGGCTGATCGAGCTGGGCATGGATCACGGCGCCCATTGCGGGATTCTCAGCGAGAACCGGCAGGAATGGGTGCTGGCGCAGTTCGGCATCGCGGCGGCGGGGGGCGTCGTGGTGGGCATGTATCCCACGAGTCCGGCGGCGGAGATCGAGCATCTGGTCAACGCGTCGGACACCGAGATCCTGTTCATCGAGGACCAGGAACAGCTCGACAAGATCGTGGAGCTCCGGGGGCGGCTGCCGAAGCTGCGCCAGCTCATCGTCTTCGACCCCCGGGGCACCGGCCAGAGCCGGGAGCTCAATCTCGTGAGCTTCGAGGCGCTGATGGACCGCGGGCGCGCGGCGCTCGAGCGCCGGCGCACCGAGATCACGCGCCGCCAGGCGCTGGTGAGGGGCGACGACACCGCGATGATGGTCTTCACCTCGGGCTCGACGGGGCTGCCCAAGGCCGCGATGATCAGCCACGCGAACCTCTCGGCCGCGGCGGAGTATTCGCGCGAAATCTTCGCCGATTTCCCGCCGGGCACCAACGTGCTGAGCTATCTCCCGCTCTGCCACATCGCCGAGCAGAACGTGACGGTGACCAATGCGCTCGCCGGGCAGATGGTGATGAACTTCGGCGAATCCTTGCGCACCATCCGCCTCGACCTGCGCGACGTGGCGCCCGAGATCTTCTTCGGCGTGCCGCGGATCTGGGAGAAGACGCAGGCCGAGATCAGCGTGCAGGCGGCGACCGCGGGGCGGCTCAGGCGGCCGGTGATCCTCAAGGCGCTGAAGGTGGCCAGGGAGCTGGGCGCGAAGCGGCGCGACCGCTGGAGCGCCGCGGACCGGCTGCGCTGGCGGTTCTGGGATCTGCTGATCTACCGCCACATCCGCAGCTACCTCGGGCTCTCGCGCTGCCGCTTCGCGATCACGGCGGCGGCGCCGATCTCGGAGGATCTGCTGGCCTTCGTTCGCGGCATCGGCATCAACGCGCGCGAGGCCTGGGGGATGTCCGAGACGACCGGCGCGGCGACGATCCAGCCCGACTGGGGCTGCTCCGACGGGCGCGTGGGCTTCTTCATTGAGGGGATGGAGCACCGGATCGCGGAGGACGGCGAGCTGCTGGTGCGGGGGCCCATCGTCTTCAAGGGCTACTACAGGAACGAGGACGCCACCGCCGAGACGATCACCGAGGACGGCTGGCTGCACACCGGCGACGTGGCCGAGCACGCGCCCGACGGCTCGATCACGCTGGTCGACCGGAAGAAGGACATCATGATCAACGCCGCCGGCAAGAACCTCTCGCCCTCGCTGATCGAGAACGTGATGAAGTCGAGCCCCTACATCAAGGAATGCATCGTCATCGCGGACCGGCGGCAGTATGTGACCGCGCTGGTTCAGATCGACATGGACACGGTGCGCATCTGGGCCGAGAACCAGAAGCTCGCCTACACCACCTTCCGCTCGCTGGCCGAGAACCCGCGCGTGCAGGAACTGATCGAGGGCGAGGTGGAGCGGCTGAACCGCCAGCTCGCGCGCGTCGAGCAGGTCAAGAAGGTCTGGCTGCTGCCCAAGGAGCTCGACCACGACGACGGCGAGGTGACGGCGACGATGAAGGTGCGCCGCGCCAAGATCTACCAGTCCTACGGCGACCAGATCGAGGCGCTCTACGCCTGATCGCGCCGCCGCCCCGGGGGGTCACGCGGGCCGGAGCCTTTCCAGCACCTCCAGCGGCAGCGGCAGCACGATCGTCGAGGCGGGGCTCGCGGCGGCGTCCTGCAGCGAGTTCAGGTAGCGCAGCTGCATCGCGTAGGCATTGTCGCCGATGGTCTGGCTGGCCTCCACCAGCTTCTGCGCCGCCTGCGCCTCGCCCTCGGCCGAGATCACCCGGGCGCGACGGTCACGCTCGGCCTCCGCCTGCCGGGCGATGGCGCGCACCATGGAGTCGTCGATGTCGACATGCTTGATCTCGACGTTGGTGACCTTGATCCCCCATGGATCGGTCTGGGTGTCGAGAATCTCCTGGATGTCGGCGTTGAGCCGCTCGCGCTCGGAGAGCATCGTGTCGAGCTCGTGCTTGCCCAGCGTCGAGCGCAGCGTGGTCTGCGCGAGCTGGCTGGTGGCGGCGCGGAAGTTGGCGACCGAGATCACCGAACGCTCGGGATCGACGACGCGGAAATAGAGCACCGCGTTGACCTTGGCCGAGACGTTGTCCTTCGAGATGATGTCCTGGCTCGGCACGTCCTCGACGAAGACGCGCAGATCGACGCGCTCCATCTGCTGGATGAAGGGAATGATGATCACGAGGCCGGGGCCGGTGACCTTGGTGAAGCGGCCGAGGGTGAAGACCACGCCGCGTTCGTATTCGCGCAGGATGCGAATGGCCGCCGCGAGGAAGGCGACCACCAGGATGGCGATCAGGATGTAGATGAGCAGGTTGGTGTCGATCATGACTGGTCCTTTCGGTCGGCGCCGTCGGCGCGGCGCAGGTGGAGCGTCAGGCCCTCGACGGAGTCGACGCGGGCCGTGTCGCCGGGCGACAGCCCGGCCGGGCCGGTCGCGCGCCAGAGTTCGCCATGCGCGCGGACACGGCCCTTTCCGTCCTCCCACGAGAGCACCTCGGCCATGGCGCCCGCCATCTCTCCGGCGCTCTCGCGCGGCCGCTGTCGTCGGGTGCCGACCACGGCGCCGACCAGCAGCAGCACGACCGCGCCGCTGAGCGCGCCGAGCGTCACGATCACCCCCGGCGAGACCTGGAAGGCCGCCACGTCGGTGTCGATCAGGATCGCCGCGCCGATCCCGAAGGCCACGATCCCGCCGATGCCGGCGACGCCGAAGCTGGGCGAGAGCGCCTCGAGCCCCAAGAGCAGCAGCCCCAGCAGAATGAGCCCCATTCCGGCGTAGTTCACCGGCAGGGTGTTGAGCGAATAGAGCCCGAGCAGCATCAGGATCGCGCCGGCCACGCCGGGGCCGAGGCCGGGGCTCGCCAGCTCGTAGAGCAGCCCGTAGAAGCCCAGCGTCATCATCAGCAGCGCGACGTTTGGGTTCGCGAGCACCGAGAGGATCCGGGTGACGAGGCTCGGCGCGACCGTCTCGATCCGCGGATCGCCGAGCGCGAGCCTGCGCTCCGTGCCGTTTACGCTGACGGTGCGCCCGTCGGCCGCCGCGGCGAGCGCGGCGGTGTCGGCGGCCAGATGCTCGATCACGCCGCGCTCCAGCGCTTCCCGGGCGGTCAGGCTCGCCGCCTCGCGCACCGCCTTCTCGGCCCAGTCGGCGTTGCGCCCGCGCAGCTCGGCCAGCGCGCGGATCGAGGCGACGGCATCCTCGATGCGTTTCTGCGCGCCGGCGTCTTCGGGGGACGGGGGCGCCTCGCCCTCCTCGCCGCTGCCCTCGTCCCGTGGCGCCTCGCCGCCCTGGGGCAGCGGCGCGCCGCCGCCCATGGCCACGGGCGTCGCGGCGCCAAGATTGGTGCCCTCCGCCATCGCGGCGACATGCGCGGCATAGAGGATGTAGGTGCCCGCGCTGGCCGCCCGTGTGCCGGCGGGGGCGACATGGACGGCGACGGGCACCCGCGCGGACAGGATCGCGCGGTTGATGTCGCGGGTGCTGGTGGCAAGCCCGCCCGGGGTGTCCATGCGCAGCACCACGAGCGCCGCGCCGCGGGTCTCGGCGCGCTCGATGACGGAGGCGATGTGCCGGGTCGCGGGCGGCCCGATCGCGCCCTCGACGGGCGTGACGAGGATGATCGGCGCCTGCGGGTCCGCCTGCTCTCCCTGGGCCCACAGCCCGGCAACGGAGAAGACGAGCGCGAGCAGGGCGAGGCCCGCGCGGATCATCCGGCCTGCCGCCCGCGTCACCGGAGGGCTCCGGCGACGCCGATCGCCCCGCGCCAGCGGGCCTGTCGTCCCTCCTGCACCGTCAGCACCTTGCTCGCTCCGTCGCGTTCAAGGAAGAAGTCGGCGCGGCCACGTCCGATGGCCGCCCATGCTCCTGATGGAGCGTAGCACAGGAACGTCCTGCGGCGATGCCGTGTTCCGGCGCTGCGCCAGGGCGTCGCACGGGCGAAGGCGGCCGGCGACCACCCCGGCGCCCTGCCCGTCTTTGCGCTTGATTGCGGGCGGCTGACGCGCGAGACAACCGCGAGAGCACTGGCGAGGAACGGATGGCGCTGCCGGTCAGGGAACAGGTGACGTATTGGGGGATCGCCGCGGCGGTCTTTCTCGTCGTGCTGTGGTATCTTGGCGACGTGATCCTGCCCTTCGTGCTGGGCGGCGCGATCGCCTATCTGCTCGATCCGCTGGCCGACCGGCTCGAACGTGTCGGCCTCTCCCGCGCGGCGGCGACGGCGATCATCACCGTGGCGGCGGTGCTGATCTTCGTGCTGGTCGCGCTGCTCGTGATCCCGACGCTGGTGCGCCAGACCACCGAACTGATCCAGACCGCGCCGGTGCTCGTCGCGCAGCTGCGCGACTTCGTCGTGGCGCGCTTTCCCGATCTCGTGGTGCCCGACAGCCAGCTGCGCCAGACCTTCGACCAGATCGGCGCGACCATCCAGTCGCGCGGCGCCGAGCTTCTCAACACGGTGGTCGCCTCGGTGGGTTCGCTGCTCAACGTGGTGCTGCTCTTCGTCGTCGTTCCGGTCGTCGCGGTCTATCTCCTGCTCGACTGGGACCGGATGATCGCCGAGATCGACACGCTGCTGCCGCGCGACCACGCGCCGGTGATCCGCCGCCTCGCGCGCGAGATCGACGCCTCGATGTCGGGGTTCCTGCGCGGCATGGGCACCGTCTGCCTGATCCTCGGCACCTACTACGCGGTCGCCCTGATGCTTGTCGGGCTGAACTTCGGCCTGGTCGTTGGCTTCGTGGCCGGCATCCTGACCTTCATCCCCTACGTGGGCGCGATCGTGGGCGGCGTGCTCGCCATCGGGCTCGCGCTCTTCCAGTTCTGGGGCGACTGGCTCTGGATCGTGGCGGTGGCGGCAATCTTCCAGGTGGGCCAGCTCGTCGAGGGCAACGTGCTCACGCCGCGGCTGGTGGGCAGCTCCGTCGGGCTGCACCCGGTCTGGCTGCTCTTCGCGCTGTCGGTCTTCGGCTCGCTCTTCGGCTTCGTGGGCATGCTGGTCGCGGTCCCGGTGGCCGCGGCGCTGGGCGTGCTGGCGCGTTTCGTGGTCCAGCAATACCGCGGCAGCCGGCTCTATCGCGGGCTGGAGGCCACGGGCGAGGACGAGTGAAGCCCGCGATGCAGCAGCAGCTCAGCCTCGCCCTGCCGGTCCGCCCGGCCCTGGGACGCGGCGATTTCTTCGTGTCCGAGGCCAATGCGACGGCGCTCGCCGCGATCGAGGGGTGGCAGGGCTGGCCGGGCCGCAAGATGGTGCTCACCGGACCCGAGGGCGCCGGAAAGACGCATCTCGCCCATGTCTGGGCGGCGCTCGCGGCGGCCACGATCGTGCAGGCGACGGCGCTCGCCGAGGCCGAAATCCCCGCCCTCGCCCGCGCGCCGGTGGCCGTCGAGGACGCCGACCGGATCGCCGGCGATCCGGCGGCCGAGGCGGCGCTCTTCCATCTGCACAACCTCGTGCTCGCGGAAGGCAAGGCGCTGCTGGTCACGGCGCGCGACGCGCCCGGCCGCTGGGGCCTCGCCCTGCCCGACCTCGAAAGCCGGCTCCAGGCGGCAACGCTGGCGCGCGTGCAGCCGCCGGACGACCGCCTTCTCTTCGCGCTCCTGGCCAAGCTCTTCGCCGACCGGCAGCTCACGCCCGGGCCCGCGACGCTGACCTATGTCACGCGCCGGATCGACCGCTCCTTCGCCGCGGCGGCCGAGGCGGTGGAGCGGCTCGACCGGGCCGCGCTCGAAGCCAAGCGCCCCCTGACGCGATCCCTGGCGGCGCAGGTGCTGGGCGACGGCTAGCCCGGCGCCCTGCGCGCAATCCCTTGCGACGCTTCCAGCCATGCCGGATAGTCGCCGAAAGCCCCCGTCATCCGGGCGTCACAGACTGCGTTCACAGGAGCGCCATGACCAGCGCCGACTTTCTGAAGACCGACCCGCCCGCCCCGGTTTCGCGGCCGGCCGAAGAGATCGAGGGGCCCGGGCGCTTCTTCAACCGGGAACTGTCCTGGCTCGGATTCAACTGGCGAGTCCTGGAGGAGGCGGAGAATCTCCGCGTGCCGCTGCTCGAGCGGCTGCGCTTCCTGTCGATCTCCGCGACCAACCTGGACGAATTCTACACCGTGCGTGTCGCGGGCCTGCGCGAGCTCGCCAAGGCCGGCAACACGACGCCGGCGGCGGACGGGCTCACGCCCGCCGAACAGCTCAAGCTGATCGACGAGGACGCCCGGCGGCTGATGGAGCGCCAGCAGGCGGTCTATGCCGCGCTGCGCGCCGAGATGGAGGCCGAGGGCATCGTGATCCTCGAGCGCGACGCGCTCACCGAGCAGGACCGCGCGCACCTGGGGCAGGTCTTTCTCGACCGGGTGTTTCCGGTGCTTTCGCCGCTGGCGATCGACCCGGCACATCCCTTCCCCTTCATCCCCAATACCGGCTTCAGCCTCGCGCTGCAGCTCGAGCGGCGCAAGGACGGCTGGCCGCTGCAGGCCCTGCTGCCGATCCCGCACCAGATTCACCGCTTCATCGCCCTTCCCGACGACGCGGGACAGAAACGCTTCCTCCCGCTCGAGGAACTGCTGCTGCTGCACCTCGACAGCCTCTTTCCCGGCTACAGCGCGACCGGGCACTGCACCTTCCGCGTGCTGCGCGACAGCGATCTGGAAGTCGAGGAAGAGGCGGAAGACCTCGTGCGCGAATTCGAGGTGGCGCTCAAGCGCCGCCGCCGGGGCGAGGTGGTGCGCATGAAGATCTCCGCCGGCGCGCCCGCCGCGCTCAAGGAGGTCATCATGCGCGAGCTCGAGGTGATCCCCGAAGAGGTGATCGAGATTCCGGGCGTCATCGGGCTTGCCGACCTGAAGGAGCTGGTCCTCGAGAGCCGGCCCGACCTGCTCTGGCCCTCCTTCACGCCGCGGGTGCCCGAGCGCGTGCAGGACCACGACGGCGACATGTTCGCCGCGATCCGGCAGAAAGACATGCTGCTGCACCACCCCTACGAGACCTTCGACATGGTGGTGCGCTTTCTCAACCAGGCCGCGGCCGACCCGGACGTGGTGGCGATCAAGCAGACGCTCTACCGCACCTCGCGCGACAGCCCGATCGTCGCCGCGCTCTGCGAAGCCGCCGAGGACGGCAAGTCGGTCACCGCGCTGGTCGAGCTCAAGGCGCGCTTCGACGAGGCGGCCAACATCCGTCAGAGCCGGATGCTGGAGCGCGCGGGCGCGCATGTCGTCTACGGCTTCATCGACTGGAAGACCCACGCCAAGATCAGCACCGTGGTCCGGCGCGAGGGCGACAAGCTCGTCACCTACACGCATTACGGCACGGGCAACTACCACCCGATCACGGCCAAGATCTACACCGACCTGAGCTTCTTCACCTGCGATGCGGCGCTGGGGCGGGACGCGACCAAGGTGTTCAACTACCTCTCGGGCTACGCCCTGCCCGAGGATCTGGAGAACCTGGCGATCTCGCCGCACACGCTCAAGCCGCGGATGCTGGAGATGATCGCGCGCGAGGCCGAGTTCGCCCGCGCGGGCAAGCCCGCGCAGATCTGGCTGAAGATGAACTCGCTGATCGAGCCCGACATGATCGACGCGCTCTACGAGGCGAGCCGCGCCGGCGTGCGGATCGACTGCGTGATCCGCGGCATCTGCGGGCTCCGGCCCGGTATCGAGGGGCTGTCCGAGACCATCCGGGTGAAGTCGATCGTCGGCCGCTTTCTCGAGCATTCCCGGATCATCTGCTTTGGCAACGGTTCGGGCCTGCCGTCGCGGAACGCCCGGGTCTACATCTCGTCCGCGGACTGGATGGGGCGCAACCTCAACCGCCGGATCGAGACGCTGGTGGACATACGCAACCCGACCGTGAAGGCGCAGATCGTCGATCAGATCATGGCGGCCAATCTCGCCGACACGGCGCAGAGCTGGGTGATGGCCCCTGACGGCAGCTTTCATCGCGCCGCGCTGGCCGAAGGCGAGACCGGATTCAGCTGCCACCGCTTCTTCATGGAGAACCCCTCGCTCTCGGGGCGGGGCTCGGCGGGCGCCGCTGACGTTCCGCAACTCACGCACGCCGCCGATTGACCCCGGCCGTTCCCCGGCGCATGGTCTGCGGGGCTGAACGACGGGGAGCGATGGACGGCTTGGACGTTCACGATCCGGGGGACTGGGGGCCTTTCGGCCGTCCGCTGTTCCGCGACGCGCAGGCACGCGCCCTGTCGCGCGTGGGCGTGGTGGACGTGGGCTCCAACTCCGTACGGCTGGTGGTCTTCGACGGCGCCGCGCGCAGCCCGGCGTATTTCTACAACGAAAAGATCATGTGCGGCCTGGGCGCGGGCCTCGGCGAAACCGGGCGGCTCAACCCCGAGGGCCGCAGGCGGGCGCTGCGTGCGCTGGCACGTTTCGCGCTGCTCGCACAGGGCATGGGCGCCGCGCCGCTCAGCGTGGTGGCCACCGCGGCGGTCCGGGACGCCGCCGACGGCGCGGAATTCTGCGCCGAGGTCGAGCGCGAGACCGGGCTGAAGCTCTGGGTGATTGACGGCCGCGAGGAGGCGCGGCTCGCGGCGCAGGGCGTGCTGCTGGGCTGGCCCGGCTCCTACGGGCTGGTCTGCGACATCGGCGGCGCCTCGATGGAGCTCGCCGAGATCACCGAGGGGCGCGTGGGCCGGCGGCTCTCTTCCGAACTCGGGCCGCTCAAGCTCGTCGATCTGCCCGGGGGCCGCAAGGGGCGGCAGGCGCATCTGCGGAAGGTGATGGAGCGGCTCGCCCGCGAGATGGGGCCGCAGCACAACCGCCTCTTTCTGGTCGGCGGCTCGTGGCGCGCCATCGCGCGGATCGACATGTACCGGCGCAACTACCCGCTGCACGTGCTGCACGAATACAGGATGAGCCGGAAATCCGTCGCGGAGACGGTCAAGTACATCGAGAAGACGGACACCGAGACGCTCCGCGCGGCCTGCGGCATCTCCGCTTCGCGGATGAGCCTCGTGCCGCTCGCCGCGGAGGTGCTCTATCGCCTCGTGCGCACCTTCCAGCCCAAGGACATCGCGCTGTCGAGCTACGGGATCCGCGAAGGGCTGCTCTACGAACAGATGCCGCAGAAGCTGCGCGACCGCGACCCTCTGATCGAGGCCTGCCTCTTCTCCGAGGCGAAGGACGCCCGGATGCCCGGCTTCGGCAGGAAGCTCTACGACTTCGTGCAGCCGCTCTTTCGCAACGTGCCCGAGGCGCGGCGGCGGATCATCAAGGCGGCCTGCCTGCTGCACGACGTGAGCTGGCGGGCGCATCCCGACTACCGCGCCGAGATCTGCTTCGACAATGCGACGCGGGCCAACCTCGGGGGGCTCAAGCATTCCGAGCGCGTCTACCTCGGGCTCGCGCTCCTGCACCGCTACCGCAACAAGCGCGAGGGCACGCCCTTCGAGCATCTGTTCTCGCTGCTGCCCGAAGCCGATCGCGCCGAGGCGGAGGTGCTGGGCAAGGCGATGCGCTTCGGCGCGATGCTCTGGATGTCGAACGACGAGCGGCCGGGCGAGCTGCGCTGGTTTCCCAAGAAGAAGGCGCTCGAACTGCGCCTCTCGGGGGCGGCCGCGCCGCTCTTCGGCGAAGTGGCGGAGGCCCGCTTTCGCGCGCTCTGCGCAGCACTCGGCGCGGAAGGCGAGGTGCGGACGGTCTGAGCGCCGCACCCGCGCGGATCAGCCGATCTCTGCCAGCCGCGACAGCGCCTCGGCGACGCGCGCGCGCTCGTCCTCGCGGGCGGCGAGGTTTTCACGCGCCTCCTCGACGACCTCCTCGGGCGCGTTCGCGGCGAACTGCGGGTTCGACAGGCGGCCCGAGAGACCCCGGATCTCCTTGTCGAGCTTCGCCTGGGTCTTCTCCAGCCGCGCCTTCTCTTCGGCCACGTCGATCAGCCCCTCGAGCGGCAGACCGAGGGTCGTGCCCTCGAGCGCCACCGTGGCCGTGCCTCTGGGGAAGCTCTCGACCTCGCTCAGGCTGTCGATGCGCGCCAGACGCTTGATGAGCGCCGCGTTGCGGTCCCAGGCGCGGCGGCCTTCGGCGTCGATCTCCGTGGCGAGGATGGGGACATACTGGCCGGCGGGGACGTGCATCTGCGCGCGGACGCTGCGCACCTCCTCGATCACGGCGATCACCCAGCGCATCTCGGCGTCCGCCGCCGCGTCGGCGAGATCGGCGGCCTGATACTGCGGCCAGTCGGCATGAATCAGCATCTTGCGCCGCTCGGCCAGCACGTCCCAGAGCTCTTCGGTGATGAAGGGCATGAAGGGGTGCAGCAGGATCAGGCACTGGTCGATGACCCAGCCCATCACGCGTTGCGTTTCGGCCTTCAGCCCCTCGTCCTCGCCCTGAAGGAGCGGCTTGGAGAACTCCACGTACCAGTCGCAGACCCGATGCCATGTGAAGGCATAGAGCGCCGCGGCCGCGTCGTTGAAGCGGAAGGCCTCTAGCGCCGCGTCCACCTCCTCGCGCACGCGGGCGGTCTCGCCCAGGATCCAGCGATTGACCGGCGCCGTGGCCTCGGGCACGCCGTCCTGCCCGCAGACCGCGCCGTTCATCTCGGCGAAGCGCGCGGCGTTCCAGAGCTTCGTGCCGAAATTGCGGTAGCCCGCGATGCGGTCCTTGGAGAGCTTCACGTCGCGGCCCATCGCCGCGAGCACGGCCAGGGTGAAGCGCACCGCGTCGGCGCCGAACTCGTCGATCAGGTCGATCGGATCGAGCACGTTGCCCAGCGACTTCGACATCTTCTTGCCCTGCTCGTCGCGCACGAGGGCATGGACATAGACCGTGTCGAAGGGGCGCTCGCCCACGATGGCATATTGCATCATCATCATCCGGGCGACCCAGAAGAAGATGATGTCGAAGCCCGTGATGAGCACGCTGGTGGGGAAGTATTTCCTGAGCTCCGGCGTGTCCTCCGGCCAGCCCAGGGTGCCGATCGGCCAGATCCCGGACGAGAACCAGGTGTCCATCACGTCCGGATCCTGCCAGACGGGATAGACCAGATGCGTGGGATCCTGGCTCACCGAGTATTCCGCGAGGCTCTCGGCGATGGTGTGCAGCGCCGCCTCGCGGTCGGCGACCTCGACGACACGGGCATGGTTAAGCGGCGTGGGCAGGCCGGCCAGCACGTCGTCGAACTGCCGGCGCACCGACTCGAAGTCATGCGCGGCGTGGTGGCGCTCTTCCCCGCGCAGAAGATGCTGATGCGAGAGGAGCCGCCCCACCTCGACCGGGTCGAGCGCCCCGTCGCCTTCGTCGTCGCGGAAGCCTTCGCGCGCGAGGTCGAAGCCGTACCAGACGGGCATGCGGTGGCCCCACCAGAGCTGGCGCGAGATGCACCAGGGCTCGATGTTCTCGAGCCAGTGGAAATAGACCTTGCGATCGGACTCGGGCAGGATCGTCGTCTCGCCCGTCTTCACCGCCTCGATCGCGGGGCCGACGATCTTTTCGGCGTCCACGAACCACTGGTCGGTGAGCATCGGCTCGATCACCACCTTCGAGCGGTCGCCGTAGGGCGCCATGATCTTCTTGCGCTCGACGAGGGGGACCGCGTTGCCCTCCTCGTCGGTGGTCATGACGGCGAGGCCCTCCTCGGTGATCGCCTCGACGACCCGCTCGCGCGCCTCGAAACGGTCGAGTCCGCGCAGCTCGTCCGGCACGAGGTTGATCGCGTCGATCTCGGCATCGGACAGCTTCAGCCCCGAGACGATCTCCTGCGCGCGCATCGCGGCCTCGGCGTAAGCGTCGCCGTCGTCGCGCATCCGCGCGCGGGTGTCCATCAGCCGGTAGCAGGGGATGCCCGCGCGCCGCGCGACCGCGTAGTCGTTGAAGTCGTGCGCGCCCGTGATCTTCACCGCGCCCGAGCCGAAGTCGGGGTCAGGGTAGTCGTCGGTGATGATCGGGATCAGGCGGCGATGCTCGCGGGGCCCCACGGGAATCTCGCAGAGCTTGCCGACGATCGGTGCGTAGCGCGCATCCGACGGGTGCACCGCCACGGCGCCGTCGCCCAGCATGGTCTCGGGGCGCGTCGTGGCGATGGAGATGTAGTCGCGTTCCTCCTCCAGCACGACGTTGCCGTCCGCGTCGCGCTCGACGTAGGTATAGGTCTCGCCGTTGGCGAGCGGATACTTGAAGTGCCACATGAATCCGTCGACCTCGAGGTTCTCGACCTCGAGGTCCGAGATCGCCGTCTCGAAATGCGGATCCCAGTTCACCAGCCGCTTGCCGCGGTAGATCAGCCCCTTTTCGTAGAGCTCCAGAAAGACGCGGATCACCGCATCGTGGAAGTTCTGCCCGCCCGGCGCGCCCTCGGGATCGCCCGGCGCGCCGGCCATGGTGAAGGCCTCGCGCGCCCAGTCGCAGGAGGCGCCGAGGCGCTGAAGCTGGCTGCGGATGTTCCCGCGCGACTTGCGCTTCTGCTCCCAGACGAGGTCGAGAAAGTCCTCGCGGCTGAAATCGGTGCGGCTGCGCCCGGACTTGGCCAGCTCGCGCTCGACCACCATCTGCGTAGCGATGCCCGCATGGTCCGTGCCCGGCTGCCAGAGCGTGTCGAAGCCGCGCATCCGGTGCCAGCGGATCAGGATGTCCTGCAGCGTGTTGTTGAAGGCATGGCCCATGTGCAGGCTGCCGGTGACGTTGGGCGGCGGGATCACGATCGAGAAGGTCTCGTCGCGCTGCGCGTTGGCGCCCGCGGCGAAGGCGTTCGAGCCCTCCCATTCGGCGTAGATGCGCGGCTCCGCCTCGGCGGCGTCGAAACTCTTCGGAAGCGTCATCCCGGCAATCCCTCGGTGCTCTTCAGGGGCGCGCGACGCGCCCCGCCTCGGCCCGTCCCTTACCCGAGCGCGCGGCCGAGGAAAAGCCGCCCGCGACCCGGCCGGATCCGATCGGGGCTGGCCTTTCGGCGCGCGCATCCCTATCTGCGACACGACTTCAGGAAAGAGCCCCCCGCATATGGACATCCGCAACATCGCGATCATCGCGCACGTCGACCATGGCAAGACCACGCTGGTCGACGCGCTGCTCGGCCAGTCGGGCGCCTTCCGCGCCAATCAGGCCGTCGCCGAGCGCGCGCTCGATTCCAACGATCTCGAGCGCGAGCGCGGGATCACCATTCTCGCCAAGGCCACCAGCGTGGAATGGCACGGCACGCGCATCAACATCGTGGACACCCCCGGCCACGCCGATTTCGGCGGCGAGGTGGAGCGGATCCTGAGCATGGTGGACGGCGTCGTGCTGCTGGTGGACGCGGCCGAGGGGCCGATGCCGCAGACCAAGTTCGTCACCGCCAAGGCGCTGGCGCTGGGGCTCAGGCCGATCGTCGTGCTCAACAAGGTGGACAAGCCCGACGCCGAGCCCGACCGCGCGCTCGACGAGGTCTTCGACCTCTTCGCCGCGCTCGGCGCCGACGAGGACCAGCTCGATTTCCCGCACCTCTACGCCAGCGGGCGGGCCGGCTGGGCGGACGCAGAGCTCGACGGGCCGCGCGCCGATCTCTCGGCGCTCTTCCGGCTGATCGTCAACCACGTCCCGCGCCCGCGCCAGCAGGCGCGCGCGGACGAGGATTTCCGCATGCTGGCCACGACCCTTTCCGCCGATCCCTTCCTCGGGCGCATCCTGACCGGACGGGTGGAGTCGGGCCGTGCGAAGACGGGCGCCACCGTGCAGGCGATCAGTCGCATGGGCCAGAAGGTCGAACAGTTCCGCATCTCGAAGATCATGGCCTTCCGCGGCCTCGCGCAGACGGAAATCGACGAGGCCGTGGCAGGCGACATCGTGACGCTTGCCGGCATGGCGAAGGCGACCGTCTCGGACACGATCTGCGCGCTCGCGGTCGAGGAGCCGCTTCCCGCGCAGCCCATCGACCCGCCGACGATCTCCGTGACCTTCGGGATCAACGACAGCCCGCTCGCCGGCCGCGACGGCAAGAAGGTGCAGAGCCGCGTGATCCGCGAGCGGCTGATGAAAGAGGCCGAGTCGAACGTGGCCATCCGCGTCACCGACGCCCCCGGCGGCGAGGCCTTCGAGGTGGCTGGCCGCGGCGAGCTGCAGATGGGCGTGCTGATCGAGAACATGCGGCGCGAGGGCTTCGAGCTGTCGATCTCGCGGCCGCGGGTGCTCCTGCGCGAGGAAGATGGCCAGACGCTCGAGCCCGTGGAGGAAGTCACCATCGACGTGGACGAGGACCACGCCGGCGCCGTGATCGAGAAGCTGACCGGCCCGCGCAAGGGCGACCTGGTCGAGATGCGGCCCGCAGGCGCGGGCAAGACCCGGATCGTGGCGCATGTGCCCGCGCGCGGGCTCATCGGCTATCACGGCGAGTTCCTGACGGACACGCGCGGCACCGGCGTGCTCAACCGCGTCTTTCACGGCTGGGCGCCGCACAAGGGGCCCATTCCCGGGCGTCGCGCGGGCGTGCTGATCTCGATGGAGGACGGCGAGGCGGTGGCCTATGCGCTCTGGAACCTCGAGGAGCGCGGGCGGCTCTTCATCGGGCCGCAGGAGCGGGTCTACGAGGGCATGATCATCGGCGAGCATTCGCGCGAGAACGACCTCGAGGTGAACCCGCTCAAGGGCAAGAAGCTCACCAACGTCCGGGCGAGCGGCTCGGACGACGCGGTGCGGCTCACGCCGGCCACGCGCCTGACGCTCGAGGAGGCCATCGCCTACATCGACGACGACGAACTGGTCGAGGTGACCCCGAACGCGATCCGGCTGCGCAAGCGCCACCTCGATCCGCACGAACGCAAGCGCGCGGCCAAGGCGGCGGTCTGAGGCTTGCCGGTGGCGCGGCGGGCGCGCTAGTCTCGCCCATGCGCCGCGTCACCGGGCTTCTTGTCGCCCTCGCCCTTTCGCAAGCCGCCGCCGCCCAGGCACAACCCGGGTCTCCGGTCGACTGCGGCCTGCCCGACCGCGCCGTGCGGGTCGAGGGCGCCGCGCCGGAGCTCGCGCATCGCCTCTGCGCCGCGGCCGAGCGCGGGATCCGGCAGCTCGACGCCTGCGGGCTTCCAACCTCCCCCACGATGACCATCGACGTGGTGGCGGAGCTGACCCACGCCGGCATCCCGTGCCTCGGCGGGCACGAGTGCGGCGCCGATCGCGTGCAGCTGGCCGCGCCGGAGGCCTTCGAGCGGGCGCTCGCGCCCGACAGCGCCTTCCGGGCCTTGCCGCGACCAGAGTTCTACGACAGCGTCCTGGTGCACGAGCTTGCCCATGCCGCGCTCGATCGACAGGTCTGCGCCGATCCGCCCTGCGCGGCGGAGCACGAATACGTGGCCTACAGCATGCAGATGCAGTCGCTCGACCCTGCGCAGCGCGCGCGGATCGTCACCGCGGCGCGCGGCACCGACCGCGTCACCGAGACGCGGCTCAACGAGTTCATCGCCTTCGCCGCGCCGGAAACCTTCGCGGCCTGGGTCTGGGTGCATTTCTCGCGCCCGGAGAACGGTTGCGCCTTCATCGGCCGCCTGATCTCGGGCGAGGCGCAGCTGGGGCTCGGTGCGTTCTGAGCCGGGGCTATTCGCTGGTCTCGACGATCACCAGTTCGCGCTCCGCCGCGCCCTTCGCATGTGCGAGCGCCGCCTGGTAGGTCTCCGACCGGTAGCAGGCCTCGGCCGCCTCGACCGAGGGGAAGCGCACCACGACGTTGCGCGGCCGGTCCGGCCCCTCGAGCTGGACGTAGCGTCCGCCCCGCGCCAGCACCTCGCCCCCATGCGCCTTGAGCGCCTCGGTCGCGAGCGCGGCGTATTTGCCGTAGGCCGCCTCGTCCGTCACCTTCACATGCGCGATCCAGAGCGCCGGCATCCCGTCCTCCCTCAGCTGACTTCCGCACTTGCCTGCGCGACGACGGCCTCCGCCGCGCGGATCGCCGCCTCGGCGTTCTCGGGCGCCTTGCCGCCGCCCTGCGCCATGTCGGGCCGGCCGCCGCCGCCCTTGCCGCCCAGCTCATGCACGGCGGCGCGCACGATCTCGACCGCCGAGAGCCGCCCGGTCAGATCGTCGGTCACCCCGGCGGCGACCGCCGCCTTGCCGTCGGTGTCCGCGATGAGCAGCGCCGCGCCCGACCCCAGCCGCGTCTTCATCTCGTCGATGAGCGGCGGCAGATCCTTGCCGGTCACGCCGCTCACGACCTGTGCGAGGAACGGCACGCCCCCCACCTCGCGCGCCTCCGGCGCGGCGCTCGATCCGCCGCCCGCCATCGCGAGTTCACGGCGCAGCCTGGCGACCTCCGCGTCGAGTTCCCGTAGCCGCGCCTGTTCGGCGCGGATGCGGCGCGGCAGCTCTTCGGGCTGGGTGCGCAGCTCGGCGGCCGCCTCGGCCACCAGCTTGCGCAGGCGCGCGACATGGGCGCGCGCCGCCTCGCCGGTCAGCGCCTCGACGCGGCGCACGCCGGCGGCGGTCGCGCTGTCGCCCAGCATGACGAATTCGCCGATCTCGCCGGTGCGCGCGACATGCGTGCCGCCGCAGAGCTCGATCGAATAGGTCTCGCCCTGCGGGCCGCGCCCCGATCCGCTTTGCCGGCCCATCGAGACCACCCGCACCTCGTCGCCGTATTTCTCGCCGAAGAGCGCCTGCGCGCCCATCTCGCGCGCCTCGTCGGGCGTCATGATCCGCGTCTCGACCGGCGCGTTGGCGCGGATGTAGGCATTCACCTCGGCCTCGACGCGTTCCGCCTCCGCCTCGGTGAGCGGCTTGGCGTGGCTGAAATCGAAGCGCAGCCGGTCGGGCGCGTTGAGGCTGCCGCGCTGCGCGACATGCGGGCCGAGCGCCTGCCGCAGCGCCTCGTGCAGAAGATGCGTCGCCGAATGGTTGGCCCGGATCGCCGCGCGCCGGGCGTGATCGACTTCCAGCCTGGCCGAGCTTCCGGGCTGGAGCACGCCCTCCTCGACCTCCGCGAAGTGGATGTGCACGCCCGCGGCCTTTTTGGTGTCGATGACGCGGGCGAGCGCCTCGTCGGTGCGTATCATGCCCGTGTCGCCGACCTGCCCGCCGGCTTCGGCGTAGAACGGCGTCTGGTTGAGCACGATCTGCACCGTCTGCCCGGGGTGCGCCTGCGCGACCTCGCGCCCGTCCTGCACGAGCGCCACGATCTGCCCCTCGGCCGTCTCGGTGTCGTAGCCGAGGAAGTCGGTCGCGCCATGGGTCTCGGAGAGATCGTACCAGATCGCGGCGTCGGCCGCCTCTCCCGAGCCGGACCAGGCGGCGCGCGCCTGCGCCTTCTGCTCGGCCATCGCGGCCTCGAAGCCCTCGGTGTCCACGCTGCGGCCCTTCTCGCGCAGCGCGTCCTGGGTGAGATCGAGCGGGAAGCCGTAGGTGTCGTAGAGGCGGAAGGCCGCGCGGCCGGGCAGCGGCGCCTCCTCGGGCAGCGCCTCGATCTCTTCGTCGAGCATGCGCAGCCCGCGCTCCAGCGTCTTGCGAAAGCGCGTCTCCTCCAGCTTCAGCGTCTCCTCGATCAGCGGCTGCGCCCGCGGCAGCTCGGGATAGGCCGCGCCCATCTCTGCCACCAGCGCGGGCACCAGCCGGTGCATCAGCGGCGCGTCGATGCCCAGCTGGTGCGCGTGGCGCATCGCGCGCCGCATGATCCGGCGCAGCACGTAGCCGCGCCCGTCGTTCGAGGGCATCACCCCGTCGGCGATCAGGAAGGAGGTCGAGCGCAGATGATCCGCGATCACCCTGTGATGCGTGCGCCCCGGCCCGTCGGGGTCGGTGTTCGAGGACTCGGCCGAAGCCTCGATGAGCCGCCGCATCAGGTCGGTCGCGTAGTTGTCGTTGGTCCCCTGCAGGAGCGCCGCGACGCGCTCGATGCCCATGCCAGTGTCGATCGACTGCGCAGAGAGCTCCCGGCGCGTGCCGTCCTCGAACTGCTCGTACTGCATGAAGACGAGGTTCCAGATCTCGACGAAGCGGTCGCCGTCCTCCTCGGGCGTGCCCGGCGGGCCGCCCCAGTACTGCTCGCCGTGATCGAAGAAGATCTCCGAGCAGGGCCCGCAGGGCCCCGTGGGGCCCATCATCCAGAAGTTGTCGTCTGTATCGATGCGCAGGATACGATCGTCGGGCAGGCCGGCGACCTTCTTCCAGAGATCCGCCGCCTCGTCGTCGGTGTGGAAGACCGTCACCAGAAGCCGGTCCTTGGGGATGTCGAGCTCCTTCGTGATCAGCTCCCAGGCGAGCGGGATCGCAGTCTCCTTGAAGTAGTCGCCGAAGCTGAAGTTGCCCAGCATCTCGAAGAAGGTGTGATGCCGCGCGGTGTAGCCCACGTTGTCGAGGTCATTGTGCTTGCCGCCCGCGCGGACGCATTTCTGTGCCGTGGCCGCGCGGCTGTAGTCGCGGTGCTCGACTCCCGTGAACAGGTTCTTGAACTGGACCATGCCCGAGTTCGTGAACATGAGCGTGGGGTCGTTGCGCGGCACCAGCGGGCTGGAGGGCACGATCTCGTGGCCGTTCCTGGCGAAGAAGTCGAGGAACGTCTTGCGAATGTCGCTGAGGCTCGTCATCGGGCGGTCGGTCTCTCGCGGCGGGAGTTCGGGCGTGCGACTGCGGCGGTCGAACCGCAGGGTGGCGCAGATGTAGCGGCGCACGCGCGCGCTGTCCATGCCCGTGGCGGCGCCGAAGCGCCGCCGGGGCCGGCCTCGTCTCGCCTGTCCTGCCGCGCGACGTGGCGGGCCCGGTCAGCCCTCCACGACGTCCGCGCCGTCCTCCGAGCCGTGGAAGTCGAGACCGTGCGCCGCGCGGATCCGGTCCTCGATCTCGAGCGCGATCCCGGGGTTTTCCTTGAGGAAGGTCTTGGCGTTCTCGCGGCCCTGGCCGATGCGTTCGTCGCCGTAGCTGTACCAGCTGCCCGACTTTTCCACCACGCCGGCCTTCACGCCGAGGTCGATGAGCTCGCCGGTCTTGGAGATGCCCTCGCCGTACATGATGTCGAACTCGACCTCCTTGAAGGGCGGCGCCACCTTGTTCTTCACCACCTTCACGCGCGTCGCGTTGCCGACGATCTCGTCGCGGTCCTTGATCGATCCGATGCGGCGGATGTCGAGGCGGACGGAGGAGTAGAACTTGAGCGCGTTGCCGCCCGTCGTGGTCTCGGGCGAGCCGAACATCACGCCGATCTTCATGCGGATCTGGTTGATGAAGACCACCATGCAGTTCGATCGGGAGATCGAGCCGGTGAGCTTGCGCATCGCCTGACTCATCAGCCGGGCCTGCACGCCGACGCTCGAATCGCCCATGTCGCCCTCGAGCTCGCTCTTGGGCGTGAGGGCCGCGACCGAATCGACCACGACCATGCTGACCGCGCCCGAGCGCACCAGTGTGTCGGTGATCTCGAGCGCCTGCTCGCCGGCGTCGGGCTGGCTGATCAGCAGCTCGTCGAGATCGACGCCAAGCTTCTTCGCGTAGAGCGGATCGAGGGCATGCTCGGCGTCGACGAAGGCGCAGACGCCGCCCTTCTTCTGCTCTTCCGCGATGCAGTGGAGCGTCAGCGTCGTCTTGCCGGAGCTTTCGGGACCGTAGATCTCGATGATCCGGCCCTTGGGCAGCCCGCCGATGCCCAGCGCGATGTCGAGACCCAGCGAACCGGTCGAGGTCGCCTCGATGTCCTTCACCGGGTTGTCGGCGCCGAGCTTCATGATCGAGCCCTTGCCGAACTGGCGCTCGATCTGGGCGAGCGCGCTGTCCAGCGCCTTTTGCTTGTCCGCGCTTTTCTTGCTGTCCATGGAAAGGAGATCTGCTGAAGCCATGAGGTTTCCCGCCTTATTTCACACCGCGCGCGCCGCGGCAACGTCACCGTGTTGTTCGCGCATTGTTCTTGCCGCATCATGAGGGCAAAGCGTGAACATTTCAAGTCGAATTCCGTCGGCGTCACTTTCGCCCGGCAGGGTTAACGGCTAGTTTACGCCCGTGTGGAGGCGCGAGGGCGCGATGCTTTTTTTCGCCAGGGAACGGCTGGTGCTGCTGTCGGTGCCCAAGACCGGCACGACTGCCTGGCAGAGCGCGCTTGGCGCGCGGGCCAGCATGGTTGTGCGCGACCCGCCCGAGCTCAAGCATGCGCCCCTCTACCGCTACAACCGCTTCTTTCGGCCGATGTTCGAGAAGTTCTGCGACGGGCCCATCGAGATCGTGGCCGTGGTGCGCGAACCGGTGAGCTGGCTCGGGAGCTGGTACCGCTACCGGCAGCGTCCCTTCCTGCGCGGCAAGCCCGCCTCGACCGAGGGCTTGAGCTTCGATGCTTTCGTTCAGGGCTATCTTCAGCCGACGCCGCCGCCCTGGGCGGCGGTGGGCAGCCAGGCGGCCTTCCTCGCGCCACGCCCCAGCGGTGTGCGGGTGGATCGCCTCTTTCGCTACGAGTCGCAGGACGCGCTGCGCATGTTCCTCGAAGACCGGCTGGGCATCGCCGTCGCGCCCGAGCGCGAGAACGTCTCGCCGCCCGCGCCGCTCACCCTCTCCCCGGCGACCGAGAGCGCGCTCCACGCGGCGCGCGCCGAGGATTTCGCGCTCTGGACCAGCGCGGAGGGCTGAGGCCAGCGCGGCGGGCATTGGTCCGCGTCGCCCAAGCGCGGCGGATGCGGAAACGCAAGGCGCGCCGGTCCGGCCGACGCTCCGCGCAGCTCGGGGCGGCCCTCAGACGCATCGAAGGTCTGCGACGCGTCGGCAGGCGTTCACGTGGCCGACCGCAGGAGCAGCCGGCTGGCGAGTCGGCTGGATGCGACCGGCGCGGCGGTGTCGCCCGACGCACCGTCAGGGCCGATCGCGCCTGATCTCAATGCAATTGGCGCTGAACGGTCCGGGTGAGATCCTCGAGCGAGAAGGGCTTGGGCAGGAAGACCGCGTTGGGCACCTGGATCTCGCCGGGCTCGAAACTGTCCTGCGCGTAGCCCGAGACGAAGACGACGCGGGCCTCGGGCCGCTCTTTCAGCGCCTCGCGCACCCAGCTCGGTCCGTCCATGCCCGGCATTACGACATCCGTGACGAAGACATCGACCGCCATGTCGCCGTCCCGGACCATGTCCAGCGCCTCTTCGGCGCTGCACGCCTCGAGCACCGTGTGCCCCGAGAGACGCAGCGCGCGCGAGGCGAAGGCACGCACCGGCGTCTCGTCCTCGACGAGCAGGACGACACCGTCGCGCCGCTCGGGCTCGGGCGGCTCCGGCGTGTCGGCGGGGTCGGGCCGGGCAACCGGTGTATCGGCCGGTATCGGCAGATAGATGAGGAAGGTGGTGCCCGCGCCCGGCGCGCTGTCGGCGAAGACGAAGCCGCCCGTCTGCTTCACGATACCATAGACGGTCGAAAGGCCCAGGCCGGTCCCCTCGCCCGTGCGCTTGGTGGTGAAGAACGGCTCGAAGATCTTGTCGAGCTGTTCCGGGGGGATTCCTGCGCCCTCATCCGTCACCCGCACGAGCGCGTAGTCCCCGGCCGGCACCTCGGCGCGCCCGCGCCGCAGCGGCTCCGAAAGGGTGAGGCGCTCGGTCTCGATCCGGATCTCGCCGCCCTCCGGCATCGCGTCCCGCGCGTTGACCACCAGATTCATCATGACCTGTTCAAGCTGTCGCTTGTCCAGCCGCAGCGGCGGCAGATCGGCGTCATGGCTGAAACTGAGCGTTATGCGCTCTCCCACGAGCCGGTTCAGGAGGTGGGTGATGTCGGACAGGGTATCGCGCAGATCGAGCAGCTCGAGGCTGAGCGTCTGCTTGCGCGAAAAGGCGAGCAGCTGCGTGACGAGGGCCGCGGCCCGGTTCGCGTTCTGGCTGACCTGGATCAGATCGGCATAGTCCGGATCGCCCTCGTCGTGGCGCCGCAACAGCAGGTCGCAGTGCCCGGAGATCGCCGTGAGCAGATTGTTGAAGTCATGCGCGATGCCGCCGGCGAGCTGCCCGATGGCCTGCATCTTCTGGCTCTGCACGAACTGACTCTCGAGCGTCTTGAGCTCCGTGGCGTCGTTGAGAACCGCGAGCAGGACGGGCTCGCCCCCCTCCTCGCTGCGGGAAAGCGTCACCTGGACGAAGACATCCTCGGAGCGGCGTCGCAGACGCAGGAATTCGGATCTGTTCGCGCCCTGCCCCCGCAGCGCCTCCTCGAGCCAGACCGATATCGGGCGGCCCAGTCCCTCGGTGAGTTCGCCAAGCGTCCTGCGCTCGCCTTCGTCCAGCCGAAGCAGGAGCCGGGCGTGCGCATTGGCCATCAGGAGCCTGCCATCCGGCGCCAGTTTGAGCAGCGCGACGGGCAGGTTCTCCACGTCGCCGACGGGCGGCGCGACGGAGCGACCCTCGGGCGCGGGAAAGAGATAGAGTTCGTCCCGGCCGCCCCCCTCGACACGGGCCACGAGACAATTCACCGGCCCGTCGGCGCCGGCAACGCGCGCCACCTCGCCGAAGACGGGCGGTGCGTCGAAGATGGCGTCCAGCGTCCTGACGCGACCGCCCGTCAATCGGCGCGCGGCGTCGTTCATGAAGAGAACCGCGCCGCCGCGCCCCACGGTGAGCCGGGGCACGCCCAGCGCCTCACCACCGCCGGAGGCGGCTGCCCGGTCGGCGAACGGCTCGATCCGCCACAGCAGCGCACGGCGACCGATCCGCTGCGCGCTGACCCGCAACTGACCCTTTCGGGTGACGACATCTTCGCGCGCCGTGCCCGACGTCAGCGCCCGGTCGTGCAGCCGCCCCACGACCGCGGCCGGATTGGCGATCATGCTGCGCAGCGCCGCCGCGAGCGTTTCGTGCACCCCGGCGCCGAAGAACCGGTCCGCCGCTGCGTTTTGCAGCCGCAGCGCCCCTGTCGCGTCGGTGATCAGGCAGGGAACGGCATCGTTGGCGACGAAATCCGCAATGGACGCCAACGCCCGGTTGCGCCGCCACGTCGCCAACAACTCGCCGCCGCGCAGGAGGCCGGCCACGGCGATCAGCGTCGCGCCGGCCGCATGGGCGCCCGCCGCCACGGTCGCGTCCGGCGCAAGCAACCCGAGCGCCACCAGCGCCGCGCCGAGGACGGGGAGAATCCAGAGCCGCGGCCCGATCGACCACGCCGTCCGCGACACCGCACCGGGATTGAGGTCAAGGTAGGACACGCCGCCGCCCTTGCTTCGATTCGTCCAGGCGGCAGTAAGCGACAGAGCCCTTAAGCCGCGCTTAATGTATCCCACACCTCAAAGTTGAGATTACTCATCGGATTTCGTGCGTCAATACAGTCAGGAAGAAGCCGTCGCCCCCGTTGCCCGGCGCCCAACGGTGCGCGCGGCGCGCACGCCAGACGGGATGCCGGCCGAGAAACGCGGCGATCCGGTCCTCGTTCTCGCAGGTGAGCACGGAACAGGTGGCATAGGCGAGCGTCCCGCCCGGCGTCACGAGCGCGGCGGCACGGTCGAGGATCGCGTCCTGCGTGCCTGCCAGATCTTCCAGATCCTTGGGCGTGAGCCGCCACCTGGCGTCCGGGTCGCGCCGCCAGGCGCCGCTGCCGGAGCAGGGCACGTCGCAGAGCACCAGGTCGAAAGGCGCTTCCGCCTCCGGCGTGTCGAGGATCCGCACCTGCGCTCCCGCCCGCCTGGCACGCGCCGGCAGATCCGCGAGACGGCGCCGATGGGCGTCATGCGCGAAAACCTCGCCGCCGAGCCGCGCGGCGATGGCCAGCGTCTTGCCGCCCCCGCCGGCGCAAAGATCCAGCACGCGGTCGCCGGGCGAGAGCGGCAGGGCCTCGACGACCGCCTGACTGGCGGCGTCCTGAAGCTCCACCAGCCCATCGGCGAAGGCGCGCCCCTGCGCCACCTTCTGCGCGCCGGCGGTGACCTCGAGCGCGGTGCGGGCGGTCGCCACCGGCCGGGTCTCGACGCCCTCACGGGCCAGCGCCCGCGCGGCGGCGTCGCGGTCGGCCCGCAGCAGGTTCGCCCGCAGATGGACCGGCGCCCGCTCGCGCAACGCCAGCGCGGCAGCCTCGGCCCCGTCGCCGAGGCTCTGGCGGAAGGCGTCCCAGAGCCAGTCGGGCAGATCCAGCGCCTCGGCCCCCTGCGGCGCGCGGCCGGCCGCACGTTCCGCCGGATCGAGCGGAGCCGGCGCGTGGCGGTCGCCGGTGAAGACAGCGTCAGGATCCTCGCCGCGGGCGCGCAGGCGGCCCAGCATGAGCCCGCGTCCGGTCTCGGCGCCGCCCAGCGCGGCGTAGCTCCGCCGCCGGCGCAGCGCGTCATAGACGAGATCGCGCACGGCCCGGCGATCGCCGGAGCCTGCGTAGCGCGCCTGCCGCGCCCAGGTCGTGAGCGCGGGCTCCGCCCTGGCCCCGGCGAGCACGGTGTCCAGCAGTTCGGCCGCCGCCTGTATCCGCGCGGCCGGAGTCATGGTGCGGGACTGCGCGCCGGACGCTTCGCCGCCGCTGTCTGCGTGGTCTTCATGTCGCCTCGTCGTCTCCGGGTGCCGCACCGCCCGGCGGCTCCGCTGCGGCCCGATCCGGCGCGGCGCCCGGTCGCAGCGGCGGGCCACGCACCGTCTTTGCCATGCCCATGGTAAATGGCAAGCTGCGGCTGCCGACAACCCCGCCGGGAAGCCTCGCTGTGCCGCGCACGCCGCCATCCGTCTCGCTCGCCCACCGCACGGCCGGCGGCCGTGTGCGCCTGCGATGCCCCGCGCTGCGCAACCGCCCCGAGCGTGCGCAGGCGGCTGAGCGGCATCTGGGCGCGGTGCCGGGGGTGCGCACCGCCGAGGTGCGCGCCACCACGGGCAGCGTGATCCTGCAACTCGCAGGCCCGCTCTCGGACGCCGAGGTGCTCGCCGCGGTGCAGGCGACGCTGGCCGCCCCGTCCTGCAGAACGCGCCCGCGGGCGACCCGGCGCGCGGCCGAGACGGGTCCGGCCTGGCACGGCCTGTCGGCGGAAGAGGCGCTGACGCGCGTCGCCACGGACGCGACGACCGGCCTGTCTGACGAGGAGGCACGGGCGCGGCTCGCCCGGCTGGGAGCGAACCGGCTGCCCGGCGGGGCGCAGCGGTCGCAGGCGGCGATGCTGGCCGAGCAGTTCCAGAGCCTGCCGGTGGCCATGCTGCTGGGCTCGGCGGCGGTCTCGGTGGCCACGGGGGGCGCCGCCGACGCAGCGGCGACGATCGCGGTGGTGCTGATCAACGCGGCGCTGGGCTACGTCACGGAGGGCCAGGCCGAGGCCTCGATCAGCAAGCTCATGGACAGCTCCGAAGAGGCCGTGACGGTCCTGCGCGACGGCACGGCGCGCACGCTGCCGGCGCGCGAACTCGTGCCGGGCGACCTAGTGGAGATGCATGCGGGCCGCGTCATCGCGGCGGATGCGCGGCTCGTCGCGGCCAGGCGCCTGCGCGTGGACGAATCCGCGCTCACCGGCGAGACGCTGCCGGTGACCAAGCTCCCCGACGCGCAGGTGGACGAAGAGGCGCCGCTGGGCGAGCGGCCGACGATGCTGCATTCCGGCACGCTGGTCGCCGAAGGCGAGGGCCGCGCGGTCGTGGTGGCCACCGGCCCGCGCACCGTGGCCGCCCGCATCGCCGAGATCAGCGAGCGCGCGACCCGGCCGCGCGCGCCCGTCGAGACGGAACTCGACCGCATGGGCGGGGTGCTGGCCAAGCTCGCCTTCGGCGCCTGCGGCGTCTTTCTGGGAATCGGCTGGCTCAGGGGCATGAGCCTGGCCGAGATGCTGAAGGACTCGCTGGCGCTGGCCGTGGCCGCCGTGCCGGAGGGGCTGCCGGTGGTGGCCACCACGACGATGTCGCTGGGGCTGCGGCGGATGGAGCGGCGCGGCGTGCTGGTGCGGCGGGTGGACACCGTGGAGAGCCTCGGCGCGCTGCAGATCCTCTGCCTCGACAAGACCGGCACCCTCACCCGCAACCGGCTGGAGGTGGTCGAGGTGCTGGCCGGGCCGCACCCCGACGACCCGGAGATCGAGGGTGCGCGGGAGATGCTCATGCAGGCGGCCGCGCTCAACAGCGAAGCGGAGGCGGGCCAGGACGGCGCCGAGGGCTCCTCGGCCACCGAGCGCGCGCTTCTGGAGCGGGCGCTGACCGCCGGTGTCGACGTGGCCGCGCTGCGCGCCGCGCGGCCCCTGGAGGCGCTGCACGAACGCCGCCCCGAGCGG
Source organism: Rhodosalinus halophilus (assembly GCF_003298775.1). Taxonomy (GTDB): domain Bacteria; phylum Pseudomonadota; class Alphaproteobacteria; order Rhodobacterales; family Rhodobacteraceae; genus Rhodosalinus; species Rhodosalinus halophilus. The sequence goes on from NZ_QNTQ01000013.1 coordinate 77,998, forward strand.
CCCTACATGGTGACGCAGCACGGCGGCGCGGGGCCGGCCGTCTTCGTCAAGGGCGCGCCGGAGGCGGTGCTCGCGCAATGCGCGGCGCTCTGGGACGGCACGCCGCTCGACGACGCGCTGCGCTCCCGAATCCTCGCGGCCAACGACCTGCTCGCCGCGCGGCCGGCGCGCGTTCTGGCCTTCGCCGCGGGCGACGCGCCGCCCGAGGACGGCGTGCCGCGCGCGATGCGCTGGCTGGGGATCATGGCGATGGTCGATCCGCTGCGCCCCGGCGCACGCGACTTCATCGCGGCGATGCACCGCGCGGGCCTGCGCACGATCATGATCACCGGCGACCAGGCCGCCACCGCCGCCGCCATCGCGCGCGAGCTCGACCTGGCGCAGGGCGGGCCGCTGCGGATCATCGATTCGCCCGAGGTCGCGGCGATGGACCCTGCGCTCCTGGGCGGCGTGGCGGCGCAGGCGCATGTCTTCTCGCGCGTGAGCGCCGCGCAGAAGCTCGCCATCGTGCAGGCCCTGCAGCAATCCGGCGCGGTGGTCGGCATGACCGGCGACGGCGTGAACGACGGCCCCGCGCTCAAGGCCGCGAACGTCGGCATCGCCATGGGCGCCTCGGGCACCGACCTCGCCCGCGACGTGGCCAACGTGGTGATCCGCGACGACGAACTCGAGACGCTGGTGGACGCGATCGCGCAGGGCCGCGCCGTCTATCGCAACATCCGTCGTGCGCTGGAATTCCTGATCGCCACCAATCTCTCCGAGATCCTCGTGGGCATGGTCGAGGCGGCGCACGGGCCGGGCGAGATCGAATCGCCGATGGAACTGCTCTGGATCAACCTCGTCTCGGACGTGCTGCCGGGGCTTGGCCTCGCGCTCGCCGACCCGGACCCCGACGCCATGACGCGCCCGCCTCGCGCGCCGGACGAGCCGGTGATCCCGCCCGAGCATTTCCGGCGCATGACGCTCGACGCGGGCACCATCGCGGCGGCCTCGCTGGTGTCGCACTTCGTGGGGCTGGCCCGCTTCGGCCCCGGCCCGCAGACCCGCGCGATGACCTTCCTGTCGCTCTCGCTGGGCCAGCTCGCCTATGCGCTGACCTGCCAGCGCAGCGATCCGGCCAAGCTGCGGCTGGAGCGGCTCTTCGCCAACCGCAACCTCGACGGCGCGCTGGTGATCTCCGGCGGGCTCGCCGTCCTGCCGTTCTTCGTGCCCGGCCTGCGCCGGCTTCTGCGCATCGCGCCGCTCGACGCGGGTGCGATGACCGTGGGTCTGCTGGGCGCCGCCGCGCCGGCCGGGGCCGTCCTAGCGCGGCGCGGCGTCACGTTCCTGCCCGAGACGGTGGAGGTGAAACCATGCGCAACTTCGTGATGACCTCGGAATCCGTGACCGAAGGCCACCCCGACAAGCTCTGCGACCAGATCAGCGACGCGGTGGTGGACGCCTATCTCGCCGCGGGTCTGCGGGCGGGCGTGATCGCGGAATGCGCCATCGCCACCGGCGTCACCTTCCTCTCGGTGCGGGCGGGCGCCGAGGCGCCGGTGGACCTCGCCGCGCTCACGCGCCGGGTGATGGCGGAGGCCGGCTACGGCGAGGCGCGGGCGCCGACCGTGATGCTCGATCTCGTCACCTCGCCCGACCTCGCGCCCGAGATGGTCGCGCGCCGGCGCGCGCGGCACATGGTCAGCGCCTTCGGCTACGCCTGCGCCGACAGCCCGACCGCGATGCCCTTTCCGATCGACGCGGCCCACCGGATCGCCGCGGCGCTGGATGCCGCCCGGCGCGAGGGGCGGCTGCCCTGGCTGTCCCCCGACGCGCAGGCACAGGTCGCCGTCGCTTTCCGGGATCGCCGGCCGGTCGCGCTGGGCGCGATCGCGCTGAGCTTCGGCCATGACGGCATGCCGGGGGAAGACGCGGCGCGCGCGGATCTGCTGACCGAGGCGGTGCGCCCGGCCCTCGCCGGGGCGGCGCTGGAGCCCGACGAGCGCACGCGGATCGTGCTCTTTCCCGCGCACGGCCCGGCCGGGCCGCAGGTGCATTCTGGCCTCACGGGCCGGAAATCGGCCGACGACGCCTATGGCGCCTTCATCCGGCGCAGCGGACCGGCGCTCTCGGGCAAGGATCCCTCCAGGATCGACCGTATCGCGGCCTATGCCGCCCGGCAGGCGGCGCGCGCCGTGGTGGCGGCCGGACTCGCCCGCGAATGCGAGGCGCAGCTGTCCTACATCGTGGGCGACGAGGCGCCGGCGACGGTCGAGGTCGACACCTACGGCAGCGGGCGGGAAAGCGACGAGACACTCTCGCGCAGGCTGGGCGAGCTCTGCGACTTCCGTGTTGGCGCCATCGCCGAGCGCATGGGGCTCTGGGATCTGCCGGGCGCCCGCGGCGGGCACTTCTACCGCGATCTTGCGCGCTACGGGCACATGGGGCGCGATGCGCTCTCCCCGCCCTGGGAGGAGGTCGCCGCGCTCGCCGCGCGGCTGGGCTGAGCCTCACCCCTTGGGCGCGTCGCGGTCGAGCAGCGAGAAGGCCGCCATCGCGAGCGTGGTGGCCGGCCCCGCGACCCGGCCCCGGGCGAGCTGCAGCACCGCCCCGGCGGCGAGCGCCACCGCCATCGCGGTGCGCAGATCGAGCGCGTTTCCGGTGCGGCGCTTCACGCCCATGTCGGCCTGCAGCAGGCCGAGCCGGACGACCTGACCCACCGGCGGCGGGCTGGGCGCGCGGCGCGTCCGGATCAGGCCCTGCGCCTCCATCTCCGCCAGCACCTCGGCCGCGTCGTGATGCGTCTCGACGATCAGGCTGCCGGTCGTCGGCCGGGCGAGCACGCGATCCACGCCCGCCACCGCCGCGAGGCTCTCTGCAAGGCCCACGAGCGCCTCGCGTTCCATTGGCGCGGCCGGCCGCAGCCGCGCGCGGCGGGCGAGCACATGCGCGCGATGGACGGGAACCGCGGCCGGCGCCTCAGACGCCTCGGACATCGTCCTCCGGCCCGGTCTGAGCATCGGCCGCTGCCTCGGCCTCGGCCGCCGCGCGTTCCGCCTCCATCTCCTCGCGCACCTCGGCGACGATGTCCTCCATGTGCTCGAAGGCCTCGGCGCCCGCCTTGCGGAACTCGTCGTAGGCCGTGGCCCCGGTCCGCATGCCGGCACGCACCAGCGGCCGCCCTGCCCGGCCCAGCGCCCCGGCGACGCCCGGGACCAGCATCACGGCGCCGACCGCCACGGCGGCCCCGAGTAGAAAGCTTCTGTTCATCGCGGCCTCTTACGAAAGCACCCAGCACGGATCGCTCAGAGATTAGCTTGACCCGACGGGCGCGGACAACCGCGTCGCGCGCGGCGGGGCCCTAAACCGGCGCCAGGGAACAGCGGGGGCGAGACCGGTCGGCAGGGCCACGGACTCCGGGGCCGCTTCACCCTTGCCGCTGCCCGGCCCGGCCGCGCCGGCGCCAGGGTCAGCCGAGCCGATAGTTCGGCGTCTCGCGCGTGATCTGCACGTCGTGCACGTGGCTCTCCTTGAGCCCGGCCCCGGTGATCCGCACGAAGCGGCAGCCGCCGCGCATCTCGGCGATGGAGGCGTTGCCGGTGTAGCCCATCGCCGCGCGCAGCCCGCCCACGAGCTGATGGATCACGGCGGTCGCCGGTCCCTTGTAGGGCACCTGCCCCTCGACACCCTCCGGCACCAGCTTGTCGGAGGCCGCATCCTTCTGGAAGTAGCGGTCGGCCGAGCCGCGCGCCATCGCGCCCAGCGAGCCCATGCCGCGATACGACTTGAACGAGCGGCCCTGGTAGAGAATCACCTCGCCCGGGCTTTCGTCGGTGCCCGCCAGCATCGACCCCACCATCGCGCAGGAGGCGCCCGCCGCGATCGCCTTGGCGAGATCGCCCGAGAACTTGATGCCGCCGTCGGCGATCACCGGCACGTCGCCGGCCGCGGCCGTGCAGTCGAGAATCGCCGTGAGCTGCGGCATGCCCACGCCCGCCACCACGCGCGTCGTGCAGATCGACCCGGGGCCGATCCCCACCTTCACCGCATCGGCGCCCACGTCGATCAGCGCGCGCGTGGCCTCCGCCGTGGCGACGTTGCCGGCCACCACCTGCACCTCGTTGGAGAGCCGCTTGACCCGCTCGACGGCCTCCATCACGGCCGCGGCGTGGCCATGTGCGGTGTCGATCACGATCAGGTCGCAGCCCGCGTCGATCAGCGCCTCCGAGCGCTCGAAGCCCGCGTCGCCCACCGTCGTCGCCGCCGCGCAGCGCAGCCGGCCGAGGTCGTCCTTGCAGGCCGTGGGGTTGAGCACCGCCTGCTCGGTGTCCTTGAGCGTGAGCAGCCCGGTGAGCCGGCCTTTCGCGTCGGTGACGAGCAGCTTCTCGATCCGCCGCGCCTTCATCAGGCTCTTGGCCTCTTCGCGATCCGCCGGCTCGGTCAGGATGGCGAGGTTTTCCGAGGTCATCATCACCCGGACCGGCGTGTCGTCCGAGGTGGCGAAGCGCATGTCGCGGTTGGTGACGATGCCGACGACATGCCCGCCATCGTCGACCACGGGAAAGCCGGTGACCCGGTAGCGTTCCTGCAGCGCCTTTGCGTCGGCGAGCGTCTGGTCGGGGCGCAGCGTGATCGGGTTGTAGACGATACCGCTCTCGAAGCGCTTCACGCGCCGGACCTCGCGCGCCTGCTCCTCGACCCCGAGGTTGCGGTGGATCACCCCCATGCCGCCGGCCTGGGCCATGGTGATCGCCATGTCGCTCTCGGTCACCGTGTCCATCGCGGAGCTCAGCAGCGGGATGTTGAGCGCGATGGATTTCGTCACATGGGTGCGGGTGTCGGCCGCGCTCGGCAGCACCTCGGAGGCGCCGGGAACCAGCAGCACGTCGTCGAAGGTCAGCGCCTCCCGAATCTCCATCGCATCGCTCCTGCGGATCATCGTTTGGCGCGTCCCTTTTGCATGTATGCCCGGGGATGGAAAGCCCGGATTCCGCGCGCCCACGGCACAAGCTGCGGCTTGCGCCGTTGATGTCCACGACCGATGGCAGAGAAAGCGCAAAGATCACGCGGCGAAGGCGCGCCGGACGCGCTGGGGGATCCGCCGCCGCCGGGCGTCGCCATCCGGCGTGTCGCGCTGCGCCTGGCGCTCGTGGCGGCGGTCGTCGCGGCGCTGCACTGGCTGCTGGGCTGGGTCGAGACCGAGGCGGCGAACGGGCGCCTCGAGCTGGCCGTCCCGCTCGTCACCGGCGCGATCCTGCTGCTCTACGCGCTTCTGCTCGCCGTGCCCTTCGTGCCCGGCGTCGAGATCGCCGTCTCCCTTCTGCTCCTGCGCGGGGCGGAGGTTGCGCCGGTCGTCTGGGCCGCGACGACCGGCGGCCTCGCCCTGGCGTTTCTCGCGGGGCGGCATGTTCCCCCGCAGTCGCTGGCGGAGACGCTGAACGACCTGCGCCTTCGGCGCGCGGCGCGGCTGATGCTGCGGGTGAGCGCGCTGTCGCCAGAGGAGCGGCTGGACCTGCTGCGCGACCGCCTGCCGGCGCGCGCCGGTCCGCTGCTGCTGCAGGCGCGCTACCTCGCGCTCGCCCTGCTCATCAACCTGCCGGGCAACGTCGTGCTGGGCGGCGGCGGGGGCCTCGCGCTCGTCGCAGGGCTGTCGGGGGTCTTCCGCACAGCGCCGACGCTCGCCACCATCGCGCTCGCCGCGCTGCCCATTCCGGCCGCGGCGTGGTTCTTCGGCACCGGCGCGCTGTCGGCCTGGGGGTGAAGATGCCGCAGGAATGCAGTTTTGCGACGCTCGCAGCCTGTTCGCCCTGGTGCGAGCGGGTATTGTCCGCCGCACAAGGCAAGGCAACAGGACCGACAGCATGAGCACCGATCCCCTCGTCGTCTTCACGCCCTCGGGCAAGCGCGGCCGCTTCCCCGCCGGAACGCCCGTGCTGACCGCGGCGCGCAGGCTGGGCGTCGATCTCGATTCGGTCTGCGGCGGGCGCGGGATCTGCTCCAAGTGTCAGGTGGCGCCCGCCTACGGCGCCTTTCCCAAGCACGGCGTGACGGTGGCCGAGGACGCCCTTTCGCCCTGGAACGCGGTGGAGGAACGCTACGACTCCAAGCGCGGCCTGAAGCCGGGCCGCCGGCTCGGCTGTCAGGCGCAGATCCTGCGCGACGTGGTGATCGACGTCCCCCCCGAAAGCCAGGTGCACCGGCAGGTAGTCCGCAAGTCCGCCGCGGTGCGCGCGATCGAGATGGACCCCGCGACGCGGCTGCATCTGGTCGAGGTGGCCGAGCCCGACATGCACGAGCCCTCGGGCGACTTCGAGCGGCTCGCGGCCGCGCTCGAGGCGCAATGGGGCATCGCGGGCGTCACCTGCGATCTGTCGCTGCTCGCCCGGCTCCAGCCCGCGCTGCGCAAGGGCGGCTGGCAGGTGACGGTGGCGGTGCACAGCCCGCACAGGGGCGCCGCGCCGCGCGTGCTCGAGATCTGGCCGGGGCTGCATGAGGGGGGCCTCTACGGCCTGGCCATCGACGTGGGCTCCACGACGATCGCGGCGCATCTGACCGATCTCGACACCGGCGAGGTGCGCGCCTCCTCGGGCATCATGAACCCGCAGATCCGCTTCGGCGAGGATCTGATGAGCCGCGTGAGCTACGCGATGATGAACCCGGGCGGCGAGGCGGAGATGACCGCAGCGGTGCGCGAGGCGATCGACACCCTGGCGACGGAGATCGCCGCGGAGGCCGCGATCGACCCTGGCCTGATCGTGGAGACGGTCTTCGTCTGCAACCCGGTGATGCATCACCTGCTGCTGGGCATCGACCCGGTGGAACTGGGACAGGCGCCCTTCGCGCTCGCCACGTCGGAGAGCCTGGAACTGGAGGCGCGCGACCTCGGGCTCGGCGCGATCAATCCGCGCGCGCGGGCCTATGTGCTGCCCTGCATCGCGGGGCATGTGGGCGCCGACGCCGCGGCTGTGGCCCTTTCCGAAGAACCCTGGAATTCCAGTGACCTCGCGCTCATCGTGGATGTGGGCACGAATGCCGAGATCCTGCTGGGCGACACCAGCCGCGTGCTCGCCTGCTCCTCGCCCACGGGCCCCGCCTTCGAGGGCGCGCAGATCAGCGCGGGCCAGCGCGCCGCGCCGGGCGCGATCGAGGCGGTGCGCATCGACCCGGAGACCAAGGAGCCGCGCTTCCGCGTCATCGGCTGCGCGCTATGGTCCGACGAGGAGGGCTTCGCCGAGGCCGTCGGTCCCGGCGGCGTCACCGGCATCTGCGGATCGGGCATCATCGAGGCGGTGGCCGAACTCCGCATGGCGGGCCTGATGGACGCCTCGGGCCTCATCGGCTCGGCCGAGCAGACCGGAAGCCCGCGCTGCGTGCCCGAGGGCCGCACTCACGCCTATCTACTCCACGACGCAACGGCGGAGGGCGGGCCCCGCATCACGGTCACGCAGGGCGACATCCGCGCCATCCAGCTCGCCAAATCCGCGCTCTACGCCGGCGCGCGGCTGCTGATGGACCAGCGCGGCGTGGACCGGGTGGACCGCGTGGTGCTGGCGGGCGCCTTCGGCGCGCATATCTCGCCGCTGCACGCGATGGTGCTGGGCATGATCCCCGACGTGCCGCTCGACAAGGTCACCAGCGCCGGCAACGCCGCGGGCACCGGCGCGCGCATCGCGCTTCTGAACCGCGGCGCGCGGGCCGAGATCGAACGGCGCGTGCGCGAGATCGTGAAGGTCGAGACGGCGATCGAGCCGCGCTTCCAGGAGCATTTCGTCGCCGCCAACGCGATCCCGCACGCCACGGCCGCCTTTCCCGAACTCGCGCGGGTCGCGCCCCTGCCCCGGGTCGCCTTCAACGCCGGCAGCGGAACGGAGGACGAGGGCGGCCGACGGCGCCGCCGCCGCCGCGCCTGAAGTCATCCTCCGGGACTGCGGACCAAGCCGCGCGCTGGCCCGGCGCCTCTTGACCGAGGCGGCCGGCGCGTCTAACCATCTTGGCCTGCGCGGGTATGGTGAAACGGTATCACGCGAGCTTCCCAAGCTCTAGTTACGGGTTCGATTCCCGTTACCCGCTCCAGCCAATCCCAAGCGCATACCTCGGTATTCAAAGCTTGTCTGTGACGCCTGGATGCGCGATCGTGGCTGCCGAACGCCATTCAGGGGGAACCGCGGCCGACCGCGGCGCAGAATGCCAAGCAGCCACAGCCCGCACGACTGGCTGATCCATGTGCTCGACGATCTCGCGCTCTACGCGACCGAGCATGACCTGCCGCGCATCGCCCATGGGCTCGAGCAGGCACGCCAGGCGCTGGATCTCTCCAGCCGCAATGGATCGCAGGCCGCGATCCGCACGGTGGAGCGCGCCTGGTTCGTCGATACGCTGCGCGACCTGATCGACTACGCCGCGCAGAACGGGCTGACGGAGACCGAGCGCCACCTGATCCAGAGCCTCGAGCGCGCCCCGCAGGAATGGGAAAACACCGACCGCGCCGCGGACGGGCAGCGCGCGTCAGCGGCCGGAAACGCGGCGCAGGACGGAGACGGCACTTACGGCTGAGCGCTCAGACCCACGCCCGCAACCGGGCGCGCAGGCGCGAAACCCCCGCCGCCACCTCCGGGTCCGGCGGCCCCTCGCGCGGCGCGTCGGCGAGGGTCGTCGTCCAGGTCTCCGGGATCCTGCGGCCAAGGCGGTGCGACCAGCTCAGCCCGCGCAGCACCGCCTCGGCCTCGGGCGGCAGACGCTCGGGCACCTCGTGCCCCGCGAGCGCAGCCCAGGCACTTGTCCAGGCCCGGCCCACCGACCACGGGTTGTAGCCGCCCCCGCCCAGCAGCACGAAGCCGGGCGCCATCGGCGCCAGCGCCCGCACCGCCGCGGCGTGGCAGCCGTTCGACCACGCCAGGCGCGACAGGGGATCCTCCGTCACAGCATCCGCCCCGCATTGCAGCACGATCGCCTGGGGCCGGTGCGCCGCGACGGCGGGCAGGATCAGCTCCTCGAGCACGCGGGCGAAATCGCCGTCGTGCGCCCCTCGCGGCAGCGGCAGATTGAGCGCGACGCCCCCCGCGTGATCCTGCAGCGCGCCGGTGAAGGGCCAGCGCCCCTCCTCGTGGGTGGAGATCAGCAGCATCCCCTCGACCCCGGCGAAGGCCGCCTCGACCCCGTCGGCGTGATGCGCGTCGATGTCGACGTAGGCCAGCCGGGTGAGCCCGAGCGCCCGCAGCCGCAGGAGCGCGAGCACCGGATCGTTGAGATAGCAGAATCCGGCGGCCCGGTCGCACATGCCGTGATGCGTGCCACCGCCCGGGTTGAACACGCGCCCGCCCGAGGCGGCGATCTCGGCGGCGAGCATCGAGCCGCCCGCGGCCGTCGCAGGACGGCGGAACATCTCCGGGAACACGGGATTGGACAGCGTGCCGAGGCCGTGACGGGCACGCTCTTCCTCGCTCACCCGCTGCGTGCGCTCGGCGCGCACGAGCGTCGCGAGATAGCCGGGATCGTGAAAGGCCGCCAGCGCCGCGGGCTTGGCCCGGGGACTGGGGCGGAAGCGGCCCTTCGGCAGCCAGCCCAGTGCGCGTGCGAGATCCGTCACCGTGGGCACCCGCGGCACGCGCAGGGGATGGCGCGGCCCGTAGCTCGACCCGCGATAGACCTCCGATCCGATGAACAGCGGCTCCGTCATGCGCTGCATCCTAGCGCGGGATGCGGCGGGGGCGAGATTGCGCCCGCCCGGCCCGCCCGGTAAGGGACGCGCACCCGATGACGGATCGCGCCCTGCTCTTCACCGCGCTCGCCGCGCTCGCCCTGACCGCCGCCGGCGCGGCGGGCGGATGGGTGGCGGGCCTCGCAGGGCTGCCTCTGCCCTGGCTCATCGGCAGCCTTGCCGCATCCGCGCTGATCGTCGGCCTGGGCGGCCACCGGCTGCCCGCCGGCTTCCGCTATCCCGAGCCGCTGCGGCTGAGCTTCATCGCGGTGATCGGCCTGATGATCGGCGCGCAGGTCACGCCGGACCTCGCGACGCGCCTGCCGGGGCTCGCGGTCAGCCTCGCGGCGCTCGCCGTCTTCACGCTCGCCGCCTTCGCGGCGAGCTACGCGGTCTTCCGGGGCCTGGGCGGCTACGACCGCGTGACCGCCTTCTACTGCGCCACGCCGGGCGGCCTCTACGAAAGCATCATGCTGGGCGAGGCGGCCGGCGCCGACATCCGACAGCTCACGCTGCAGCAGTTTCTTCGGATCATCCTCGTCGTCACCCTGCTGCCGCTCGGCATCACGCTGATCGAGGGGATGCCCGTGGGCAGCTCCGCCGGCGTGACGGGCGCGCCGCCGGGCGCAGAGGTGACGCCATGGGGCCTTGCCTCCACCCTCGCCGCGGGGGCGGTGGGGCTGATCGCGGCGCGGCGGCTGCGCCTGCCCGCGGGGCAGCTTCTCGGCCCCTTGCTGGCCGCCGCGGCGCTCAACCTCACGGGCTTCGGGCCGGTCGCGCTGCCGGCCGAACTGGTGATCGCGGCGCAGATCGTGGTCGGCGCGAGCCTCGGCGCGCGCTTTCTGGGCGTCACGGGCAGGATGCTCGGCCGCGCGGCCGGCCTGGGGCTCGTCTCGGTCGGCGTGATGCTGGCGATGGCAGGGGGCGCCGCCATGGCGCTCTCGGGCGTGACCGGCAAGCCGGTGGACGTTCTGCTCATCAGCTTCGCCCCCGGCGGCGTCACCGAGATGTCGCTCGTCGCGCTGAGCCTCGGGGCGAGCCCGGCGATCGTGACGCTGCACCACCTGTTCCGCATCGGGCTGACGGTGGTGATCATCAGCGTCGCATCGAAGTTGAAGATACCGCGCTAAGCTTCTGCCTTTTCTGCCAGAGTCAACCACTCGTCTTCGGCCTTGGCGAGCTTGTCCTGCCGCGCGGCCAGCGCTTCGGTCGCCTTGCGGAACTTCACCGGCTCGCGGCTGTAGAGCTCCGGATCCGCGAGAAGCGCCTCGAGTTTCGCGACCTCCGCCTCGAGGCGGGCGATTTCCTCCGGCAGCGCGTCAAGCCGGTGCCGTTCGGTGAAGGTCAGCTGCCCGGGCGCGCCGGTCTTTTCCGACGCGCCGGAAGCCCCCGGTTTCTCAGAATGTTTCACGCCTGTCCCGGCGGGTTTCCCACTCCCACGGCCAGAACTTGCCCGCTGCTTTCGCTCCGCAACGGAACTATCTGCATTATTTGATGAAAACGGCTCCGAGCCACGTTGCGCGACATAGTCGCTCCAGCCCCCGGCATAGACGGTCGCGCGGCCGTCGCCCTCCATCGCGACGGTGGTCGTGGCCACCCGGTCGAGGAAGTCCCGGTCGTGGCTGACCAGCAGCACGGTGCCCTCGTAGCCGTCGAGCAACTCCTGCAGCAGGTCCAGCGTCTCGATGTCGAGATCGTTCGTCGGCTCGTCGAGCACCAACAGGTTGCTCTCGCGCGCCATAAGTCGGGCGAGCAGCAAGCGCGCCCGTTCGCCCCCCGAGAGCGCGCGGACCGGCGCCCGCGCCTGCGCCTCGTCGAATAGGAAGTCCTTGAGATAGCCCACGACATGCCGCGGCGTGCCGCGGACCATGACCTGATCGGCCTGCCCGCTCACGCGCAGCTCGGGATCGCCCACCAGATTCTCCCACAGCGTGGCGTCCGGGTCGAGGCGCGCGCGCGCCTGGTCGAAGACGGCAGGCACCAGATTCGTGCCGTGGCGCACATGCCCCGAATCCGGCGCGATCTCGCCCGTCAGCATCTTGAGCAGCGTCGTCTTTCCCACGCCGTTCGGCCCCACGAAGGCCACGCGGTCGCCGCGCAGAACCCGCAGCGAGAACGGTCTGAGGATCAGCTTATCGTCATAGGCCTTTGAAATCCCTTCAGCCTCGATGACCAGCTTGCCCGACTTCGGGCCCGATTCCAGCGCCATCGCCGCCGTGCCCTCGCGCGCGATCATCGCCTTGCGCTCGGCGCGCAGCGCCTGCAGCGCGCGCACGCGTCCCTGGTTGCGCTTGCGCCGGGCGCTGATGCCCTCGACGGCCCAGCGGGCCTCGGCCTTGATCTTGCGATCCATCTTGTGGCGGGCCTGGTCCTCCTCTTCCCAGAGCTTGTCGCGCCAGGCCTCGAAGCGGTCGAAGCCGATCTCGGCGCGCCGCACCTCTCCGCGGTCGAGCCAGAGCACGCCGCGCGCAAGCGCCGTCAGGAAGGCGCGGTCGTGGCTGATCAGGATGACCGCGCCCTTCCACGACCGCAGCCGCGCCTCGAGCCAGCGAATCGCGGCGATGTCGAGGTGGTTGGTAGGCTCGTCGAGCAGCAGAAGCTCCGGCGCGCCCGCCAGCACCCGCGCGAGCGCCGCGCGCCGGCGCTCCCCGCCAGAGGCGGCCTCGACGCCGCGGTCGAGCGCCACGTCCAGCCCCTCGGCCGCCTGCTCCACTCGCCAGTGCTCTTCCGGCGGCAGGTCGCCCACGGCGTAATCGCGCAGCGTGGCCGCGCCCGACATGCGCGGCTCCTGTTCCAGATAGCCGGGCACGACCCCCTGCGGCAGCACCCGGCTGCCCGCGTCAGGCTCCACAAGTCCCGCCATGACCTTCATCAGCGTGGACTTGCCCGACCCGTTGCGCCCGACCAGGGCCAGCCGATCGCCCGGTTGCACGGTCAGATCCACGCCCCGGAAGAGCGGATTGCCCCCGAAGCCGAGCTCGATTCCGGAAAGCTGAAGAAGCGGCGGCGCCATGCGCGGCAGCTAAGCGGCCCGCGGCGCGGCGTCAACGCCGTTCGCTCGCATCTGCATGGAATAGCCGTGCGGCGCGCGGCGACCTAATGCGCCGCGGCGCGAAGCAGCCGCTTGCGCGCGGGCGGGATCGCGCCGACCTCGACGCCGGTGAAGACATGCAGGGTGTTCATCTGGTCGTCGACCACCGCGTGGTCGCTCACCCAGCCGCCCATCAGCAGATAGCTCTTCAGCAGCGGCGGCATGCGCGTCATGGCGAGCCGCGCGTCCGGTTTGCGCCTGAGCCGCGCGGCGAAGCGGAAGACCTTGGGCGCCTTCACGCGTGGCAGCCAGCGCCGGGGCGCGAGATGGCGTTCCTTGAGCATGGCGAAGGCGTCGAGATAGGCCTCTGCGTCGGTGCCCTTGAACGACGCGCATCCGAAAAGCAGCTTGACGCCGCTTTCGTCCACGTAGCGCGTCAGCGCGGCCCAGGCGACGCGCAGGACATCGGGATCGGTGACCTCGGGATGGATGCAGAAGCGGCCCATCTCGACGATCGGCCCCTCGAATTCGGCCAGGGGGGAGAGCTCGTAGTATTGAGCGGAATAGCTCTCGCCGATGCGCCCGCCGTCGGGCAGCGGCAGGATGCGGAAACAACATACCAGTCGTCCGCTTCCGACCTCCTCGACCAGAACATGGGAGCAGCGCGCGTCGAAGGCGTCAGAGTCCAGTCCTTCGGGGTCGGCGCCCGGCCGGTCTTCCCCGAAGGCAATATGGCGAAGCCGTTGTGCGGCGCGCACGTCCGCATCACTTTCGGCCACACGCGCGCGGTAGCGCCCTTTCTGCAAGCCGAGCATCGCTGCGTCCTTCCACGTGATCCGAAGCTTATGTGCCGCGCGCACGGCAGGCAAGCGGCCCGTCGCACCGGACCCGCGCACGCCGACCGCGCGGCCCGTTCAGTCGAGGAAGGTTTCGGGAGAGAACCCGCCAAGCCGGCTCAGCAGCTGGCGGATGAAGCCCACGTTGCCGCCCGAATCCGTGACACGGCGCTCCAGAGGCACCACGATACCGTCCTCCAGACCGTAACGCTCGACATTGCTGACCGTTCCCGAGGGCCCGAAGCTGATCGCCACGACCTCGCGCGCCACCTCTTCGGGTGCGCGCCAGGCGAATTGGCGCATCCGGCTGGACACGTAATAGTAGCTGCGCTCGTCGATCATGGCCTCGGTGGTCGGCGCGCCGATCGTCTCGCGCACGGTCTCGCGCGTATCCTGCCCCACCTCGATCTGCGCCAGATCCTCGGGCGGCGGGGTGTAGCCGTGATCGCGGTACTGGGCCGAGCAGGCCGTGAGCGCGATCGTCGCCACGACCAGCGCCAGCCCCCTCGCACCGCTCGTAATGGTCCCCATCGACAAACTTCGCCCCGGTTTTCAGCGCCGCCTCTCCCGCTTACATAGAGACGGCAGAACGATCAAGAAAGGAAGCTCGCCGCGCATGGCCGCCCCAAGCGACACCCCCCGCGACCGCCTCCGGCTCGCCGCCCTGCCGACCGGCGGTCCGACGCGCTTCGACCTCGCCCCTGACGCGGCGGCGCGCGCCGCGCTGGCCGAGCGTCTCGATCTCATCCGCCTGCCCAAGCTGCGCTTCACCGGCGCGCTGCATCCCGAGGGGGGCGGCGGCTGGCGACTCGAGGCGGAGCTGGGCGCGACGGTCGTCCAGCCCTGTGCGGTGACGCTCGAGCCGGTCACCACCCGGATCGACGCGTCGGTGTCGCGCCGGTATCTCGCCGAGCTCGAGGAGCCCGAGGCCGGCAGCGAGACCGAGATGCCCGAGGACGAGACGCTGGAGCCGCTGCCCGAGATCATCGACCTGGCCGAGGTGATGGCCGAGGCGCTGTCGCTCGAGCTGCCGGACTATCCGCGCGCCGACTCCGCCGCGTTCGAGGGCCGCCGCGCCGCGCCGCCGGGCGCCGCGCCGATGACGGACGAGGAGACCAAGCCCTTCGCAGGCCTTGCGTCCCTGCGCGACAAGCTGGCCGGAAAGGAGTGAGAGGGTTCCCGAAATCCTGCTTGCGCCGCGACGGAATCGCTGTATTTTCCGCGCCTCACCCGGATTTGGGCTTGCCCTTGCGGGGGCATCGCGCCTATGTGCCGCGAAACTCCGCATGACTGCGCCGCACAGCGGCCGGCCGCCCCCGCAACGAACCGAGGTCCGATCATGGCCGTTCAACAGAACAAAGTGTCGAAGTCGCGCCGCAACATGCGCCGGGCACACCACGCGCTCTCGGGCGCGAACCCGAACGAGTGCCCGAGCTGCGGCGAACTCAAGCGCCCGCATCACGTCTGCCCCTCCTGCGGTCATTACGCCGATCGCGAGGTCGTCGCGATGGCGGACGAGGTCGACCTGGACGAGGACGCCGCCTGAGGCAGTCACGGCACGGGCCCCGCGCATGACAGCCCCCGAGGATCGAAATGCCGGGCCCGGCCCTTCCGCAAGCAAGGGCACGGTCATCAGCGTCGATGCGATGGGGGGCGACCTCGGTCCGGCGGCGGTCGTCGCCGGGCTCGATCGGTCCGCGAAGAAGAACCCCGACATCCGCTTCATCCTGCATGGCCCGCAGGAAGAATTGTCGCGCCTGGTGGCCAAGCGCCGGCATCTCGGCGGCCGCGTCGAGATTCGCGAAGCCCCCGGTGTCGTGCGGATGGCCGACAAGCCCAGCCAGGTGATGCGGCAGGGTCAGGGCACCTCGATGTGGTCGGCGCTCGAATCCGTCCGCAACGGCGAGGCGACCGTCTGCGTGAGCTGCGGGAATACCGGCGCGCTCATGGCGCTCTCGATGGTGCGGCTGCGCAAGCTGCCCGGCGTCAGCCGCCCGGCGATCGCCGTGCTCTGGCCGTCGCGCAACCCGCAGGGCTTCAACGTGATGCTGGACGTGGGCGCCGACATCCGCGCCGATGCGCAGGACCTGCTGCAATATGCGCTGATGGGCGCCTCCTACGCGCGCAACGGGCTCGATCTCGTGCGCCCGCGGGTCGGGCTGCTGAACGTGGGCACGGAAGAGCACAAGGGCCGGGCCGAGCTTCACGCCGCGCATCAGCTGATCGAGGGTCACGCCGGCGACGCCAACTACGACTTCGTGGGCTACGTCGAGGGCGGCGACATTCCGGGCGACCGCGCCGACGTGATCGTGACCGACGGCTTCACCGGGAATATCGCGATCAAGACCGGCGAGGGCACCGCGAAGCTGATCGGCGACCTGCTGCGCGAAGCCTTCGCCTATACGCCGCTGTCGCGGCTCGCGTCGGTGCTGGCCTACACCTCGCTGCGCCGCCTGCAGAAGCGGATCGACCCGCGGCGCGTCAACGGCGGCGTCTTTCTGGGCCTCAACGGCACCGTGGTGAAATCGCACGGCGCGGCCGACGCGACCGGCGTCTCGGCAGCGGTGAAACTCGCCTTCCAGCTCGCGCAGTCGGGCTTCTCGGAGCGGCTGGCCCAGCGCATCGCCGGCGCGGGAGAGGCGATTCCCGTCGCGTCGGGCAGCCAGCAGAACGGAACACACGCATGACACGCCGTGCCATCGTCAGGGGGGTCGGGCACTACCTGCCCGACCGGGTCGTCGAGAACAGCCATTTCGAGTCCTTCCTCGACACCTCCGACGCCTGGATCCGCGCGCGGTCCGGAATCGAGCGGCGGCATTTCGCTGCCGAGGGCCAGACCACCTCTGGGATGGCCACGCAGGCGGCGCGCGCCGCGCTCGCGGCAGCGAACTGCGCCCCCGACGAGGTGGACGCGATCATCCTGGCCACCTCGACCGCCGATCTCACCTTTCCCTCCGCCGCGACGATGGTGCAGGCCGAGCTCGGCATGACGCGCGGCTTCGCCTTCGACATCCAGGCGGTCTGCGCGGGCTTCGTCTTCGCGCTCGCCAACGCCTCGGCGCTGATCGCCTGCGGGCAGGCCGAACGAATCCTCGTGATCGGCTCGGAGACCTTCTCGCGCCTGATGGACTGGTCGGACCGGTCGACCTGCGTGCTCTTCGGCGACGGCGCCGGCGCGCTTCTTCTGGAGGCGGGCGAGGGTCAGGGCACCGCCGAGGATCGCGGCATCCTGTCCACCGATCTGCACTCCGACGGGCGCTACAAGGACATCCTCTATGTCGACGGCGGCGTCTCGACCGAGCGGCTGGGCCATCTGCGCATGGAGGGCAAGGAGGTCTTCCGCCACGCCATCGAGAAGCTGGCGGCCACCGCCCACGCCGCGATGGACAAGGCCGGCGTGACCAGCGCGGACGTGGACTGGATCGTGCCGCATCAGGCCAATATCCGCATCATCCAGGGCACCGCCAAGAAGATGCAGATGCCGATGGACAACGTGGTCGTCACCGTCCAGGACCACGGCAACACCTCCGCCGCCTCCATTCCGCTGGCGCTTTCGGTCGGCGCGTCCCGCGGCCAGATCAAGCCGGGCGACCTGCTGGTCACCGAGGCGATCGGCGGCGGGCTCGCGTGGGGATCGGTCGTCCTGCGGTGGTAGACCGCCGCAGGCGTCGGCCCGCCGAGGCAACCCCTTGTCGTTGACAGCGATTTTGCGCTGCTTCTAATCTGCCCCTCATACCGACAGGGGGGACAGCATGGGAAAGACGCTGACGCGCATGGATCTCAGCGAGGCGGTGTTCCGCGAGGTCGGGCTCTCGCGCAACGAATCCGCGGAACTCGTCGAGAGCGTTCTGGCACATATCTCCGACGCGCTCGTGCGCGGGGAGCAGGTCAAGATTTCGTCCTTCGGCACCTTCAGCGTCCGCCAGAAGGCCGCGCGCGTCGGGCGCAATCCCAAGACCGGAGAGGAAGTGCCGATAGAGCCGCGCCGCGTGCTGACGTTCCGCCCCTCCCACCTGATGAAGGACCGGGTGGCGGCGGGCAACCGGCGCTGAGGAGGCGCGCAGCCAGATGCCCGAGAAATCGCCGGACGCCTTCCGCACGATCAGCGAGGTCGCCGAGTGGCTCGACACCCCGGCGCATGTCCTGCGGTTCTGGGAGAGCAAGTTCACCCAGGTGAAGCCGGTCAAGCGCGCGGGCGGGCGGCGCTACTACCGGCCCTCCGACATGCAACTGATCGGCGGCATCAAGCGGCTGCTGCACGACGAGGGCATGACCATCAAGGGCGTGCAGAAACTCCTGCGCGAAAAGGGCGTGCGCCATGTCGCCGGCTATTCGCCGCCGCTCGAGGGCGAGGGGGATGTGATCGAGGCTGCGCCGCCTGCATCGGGCACCGTGGTGCCCTTCGAACCGGCCCAGGCGGAGGCGCCCGAGCCAGCGGAGACGGAGGCCGCAGGTCCGCCCGCCGCCGCAGCCGCGCCTGAAGGCGACGGCACGGGCGATCAGGAGACGGAAGCGCCGCCTTTTGCCGCACGGGACGGATCGGTGGACGCCGAGGTCACGCCGGCCGAGGCGGACACGCAGGTCGAGGCGGCCGATGCGGCACCGACGACGGAGGAGCCCGCCACGGCACATGCCACCGCAGAACCGGCCGACGCCGACCAAGGCCAGCTGCCCGAAGCGCCTACCGCCGAGGAAGAGGAGCCGGCCGCCGCCCCCGCCGCATCGGAGAGCGCCGAGCCGGCGCAGCAGGCCGAGCACTTTCCCGCCGCGGCCGCGCAACCGGAGCCCGGCGACGGCCCTGCGCCCGGCCCGATTCTCGCGCCCGCCGGCGACCTGCCCTCCTTCCTGCGGCGCGGGACGCGCAGCGAGCGCCCGACAACCGGCGCGTCGCAGCCGCGGCCGCGGGATCCCATGCGGGTGGATCTGCCGCCCGACCCGGATGACGATGCGCTCGAGGCGCCTCCGGGCCCGCTGTCCCAGATCGCCCGGTTGCGCGCCCTTCGGCCCGACGCCGCGCGCGCCATGCAGCCCCATCTCGCCGCGCTGGCGGCGCTCCAGGACCGCCGGAAAGCCGGGACCGCCCGAAGCTGACCCGCCCGGCGCGGAACGCGCGCTGCGACGATCCCTGGCCGCCCCGCCCGGGAACGGTGGCTTGGGCGCCGCCGGATTCCCCTCTTGCCCTCGACGCCAGAACGTTTAGAAAGGCGCCCTGATCGGGCTATGGCGCAGTCTGGTAGCGCGTCCGTCTGGGGGACGGAAGGTCGCAGGTTCAAGTCCTGCTAGCCCGACCAGCCACCGCCCCGCCTCCCCTCTGGCCCTGCCCGGGAAACTGCGCGAATATGCGCCCCCAGCGACCGCTGCGGAGCCGAAACGCCATGCCAGACACCACGCGCCCCCACCCGCACAGGGATCTCTCGACGTGACCGGCGTGCTGCCGTGCCAGACCATCGAGTCGCTGATCGCCCGCGGCGCAGCGACCGCCACCACGCCGATCGCGCCCGATCAGGTCCAGCCCGCCAGCCTCGACCTGCGGCTCGGCCGGCGCGCCTGGCGCGTGCGCGCCTCCTTCCTGGCCGGCGCGGAACACAGCGTCGCCCGGCGCCTCGAGGATCTCGCCATGCACGAGATCGACCTCGGCCCGGGCGCGGTGCTGGAGAAGGGCTGCGTCTATCTGGCCGAGATCGAGGAGCGGCTGGACCTGCCCGGCGAGATCTCGGGCGTGGCCAACGCCAAGAGCTCGACCGGCCGGCTCGACCTGCTCACGCGGGCGGTCACGGACGGCGGGACCGAATTCGACCGCATCGCGGCGGGTTATCGCGGACCGCTCTACGCCGAGATCTGCCCGCGCTCCTTCTCCGTGCTCGTCCGGCCCGGCCAGCGCCTCAACCAGATCCGCTTCCGCCGCGGGCAGGCCGTGCTGACCGATGCCGAGCTCGCGGCCCTGCACGACAGCGCGCGCCTCGTGGCCGGCGGCCCGGCGGTGATCGACGGGGGTCTCGGCTTCTCCGTCGATCTGCGGCGCGGCGCGGGCGAACGCGTCGGCTGGCGCGCCAAGCCGCATACCGGGCTCATCGACCTCGACCGCCTCGATCACTACGATCCGGCAGAGTTCTGGGAGCCGCTCGCGGCGCGCGACGGACGGCTGATCCTCGACCCCGGCGCCTTCTACATCCTCGTGAGCCGCGAGGCGGTGCACATCCCGCCGGACTTCGCCGCCGAGATGGCGCCCTATCTCGCGATGGTGGGCGAGTTCCGCGTGCATTACGCGGGCTTCTTCGATCCCGGTTTCGGCCACGCGGGCGCGGGCGGCACGGGCGCGCGCGGCGTGCTCGAGGTGCGCTGTCACGAGGCGCCCTTCGTGCTCGAACACGGCCAGACCGTGGGCCGGCTCGTCTACGAGCGCATGGCCGAGCGGCCCGAGCGGCTCTACGGCGCGGGGATCGCGTCGAACTACCAGGGCCAGGGGCTGAAACTGTCCAAGCACTTCCGCGCGGCCTGAGCCGCCAGGGCTCAGAACCGGCCGATCCGCCGCGCCAGCCGCATCGCCTGTTTCGTCGTGCGCGCGTGCTTGCGCGCGCCGCCCGGCGACGCACGCCGCCCCTTTCCGCCTGCGCCGTCGGCCTCCCCGTCGTTCTGCCCGCCACCGCGCGTCATCCTGTCGATACCGGCGTTCACGCCCCGGCCGATCAGCCGGCGCATGACCTGCCGCAGCATCATGTCGAAGATCCGGTTCGCGTTCATGCTCCGCTCCGTTGCCTCTGCGCCTCGCGCCCTGCCTGGCACGAGAAGATGGTCATTTCTTGGCGTCAGTCCCCGAAAAGATCCGTCTGATCCTCGCCCCCGGCCTCCTCTTCGCCCTCCTCGGCCGCCGCATCGCCCGGCCCCGCCGGCGCCCCCGCGCCGGGCGCGCTGTCGAGAAGCCCCGCCGCGCGCAGCTCCGCGAGCCCCGGCAGATCGCGCGCGCTCTCGAGCCCGAAGTGGTCGAGGAAGGCCTCTGTCACGACGAAGGTCACCGGCCGCCCCGGCGTCATCTTGCGCCGGCCGAAGCGGATCCAGTCGAGCTCGAGCAGCTGATCGACTGTGCCCCGGCTGACCGAGACGCCGCGGATCTCCTCGATCTCGGCGCGGGTCACCGGCTGGTGATAGGCGACGATCGCCAGCGTCTCCAGGGCCGCGCGCGAGAGCTTCCGCGTCTCCTCCACCTCGGACTGCATGAGAAAGCCCAGATCCGGCGCGGTGCGGATCGCCCAGGCGTCGCCCACCCGCACCACGCGCACGCCGCGGCCCTCGTAGCGGCGGCGCAAGTGCTGCACCGCCTCCGCCGCGTCCGAGCCATGCGGCATCCGCTCGGCCATGGCCCGGGTCGTGAGCGGCTCGGCCGAGGCGAAGAGCATCGCCTCCACCATGCGCTCCTGTTCGGCCATCGGCGGCGCCTCGAAAAGGCTCTCGCGGGCAGAACCCTCCGCCGGACCACCCGCCTCCGCACCCGGCGCCGGCGCCTCCCGGTCCCTTCCTCTTGCCGGAAATACCCCGGGGGAGTCGCCCGGCACGGGCGACGGGGGCAGCGCCCCCTCTTCCTCGTCGCCGCCCTCAGCCATCCGGGCGCTCCAGCCGCCGCACCTCGATCGGGGCGAAGGTCTCCTCCTGCCGGATCTCGATGCGTCCCTCCCGCGCGAGCTCCAGCGTGGCGGCGAAGGTGGCGGCGGTGGCCGAGCGCCGGCGGCTCGGCTCCGCGCGCCATCCCTCGGGCAGATAGACCGAGATGTCCGTCCATGTCCCGGCGAAGCCGATCATGCCGCGCATCCGTTCCAGCGCCTCCTCCATGGTGTAGACCGACTGCCGGTCGAAGGCCCAGGGGCGGAACTCGTCGCGGGTGCGGATGCGCGCGTAGGCCTGCATGAGGTCGAGCAGCGTGGCCGTGTAGCGCACCCGCTTGACGCGCTCCACCCGTTCTGTGCGGCCGCGGGCGAAGACGTCCCGCCCCAGCCGGTCGCGCGCCATGAGCCGCGCCGCCGCGTCGCGCATCGCCTGCAGCCGCTCGAGCTGGAAGGCGAGATAGGCCGCCATCTCGTCGCCCGAGGGCCCCTCTTCCTCGGGATCGGGCGGCAGCAGGAGGCGCGACTTGAGAAAGGCGAGCCAGGCCGCCATCACCAGATAGTCCGCGGCGAGCTCGATGCGCAGCGCGCGCGCCTTCTCGACGAAGGCGAGATACTGCTCCGCGAGTTGCAGGATCGAGACGCGCCGCAGGTCGACCTTCTGGTTGCGCGAGAGCGTCAGCAACACGTCCAGCGGCCCCTCGTAGCCGTCGACGTCCACGATCAGCGCCTCGGCGGCGAGACGCGCCGAAACGCTGTCCTGCGGGGCTTGTTCGAACTCCTGCTCAGCCATCGCGCGCCTTGGCCAGAAGGGCCTCATGCTTCGCCTCGAGCGCGGCGATGTCAACCGGCTCGGCCGCGCGCCGGCGGGCCAGCGCCGTCTCGGCGCGGCGGCGCGCCTCGGGCGCGAGCGGGCCGGCCTGTGCAACCACCTCCTCCATCTCGGGCAGATCGCCGTTGCAGTGCAGCGCCACGTCGCAGCCCGCCGCGATCGCCGCCGCAGCGCGCGCGCCGAGGCGGCCGCTCAGCGCCTGCATCGAAAGGTCGTCGGTCATCAGCAGCCCGTCGAAGCCCAGCTCGTCGCGGATGAGCCGGATGACCGGGGCTGAGATCGTCGCCGGGCGGTCGTCGAGCGCGGCGTAGACGACATGCGCGGTCATGCCCAAGGGCAGGTCGGACAGCGCCGCAAAGGGCGCGAAATCGGTCAGGCGCAGGTCGGCGCGCGACGCCTCGACGCGCGGCAGGGCGCGATGGCTGTCGGCCCGGGCGCGGCCATGGCCGGGAATATGCTTGAGCACCGGCAGAACCCCGCCCGCCATGAGTCCCTCGGCCACGGCGCGGGCGCGCGCGGCGACCTCTCCGGGCGTCTCGCCGTAGCAGCGGTCGCGCAGGAAGGGGTGGGTGGCCGGCGTCGCCAAATCGGCGATGGGGGCGCAGTTCACATCGATGCCCAGCGCCGCCAGTTCATGCGCGATGATCCGGTAGCGCAGCCGCAGCATCTCTGCCGCCGCCCCGCCCGCGCGCGCGACAGCCTCCAGCGGCGGCAACCAGCGTCGGCCGGTATCGGCCGACAGCCGTGCCACGCGCCCGCCCTCCTGGTCGATGAGCACCGGCGCCGCGCGCCCTACGCTCTCTCGCAACGCGGCGACCAGCGCCGCGGTCTGTCCGGCGCTTTCGCAGTTGCGCGCGAAGAGGATGAAGCCCCAGGGGTCGGCCTCCCGAAAGAAACGCGCCTCCGCGGGTCCGAGCGCCAACCCCGCGCAGCCCAGGATCGCGGCGGCCGGCGCGCTCACCGCGTGACGACGGGGATGCAGTCGGCCCCTTCCGCCATGAGCGTCGCGCAGAAGCGGCGGGCGTCGGCCAGATCCTCGAAGCCCATGGCGCGGAGCCGCCAGAAGGTCCGCCCCCCGCTCTGCGCGCGCTGCACGACGCGCGTCTTGCCCTCGAGATAGGCTTCGAAGCGCGCGTCCAGCCGCGCCCATTCGCGGCGTGCGACATCCGCGCTTTCGTATGCGCCGAGCTGCACGAGCCGCGTGCCGGCCGGCAGGCTGGCGGGATCGGCCTCGGGAACCGCTTCGTCGGCGGAGGGCGCAGCAGCTGCGCCCGGTGCGAGCGAGGCGGTCCGCAGCGCCTGCGGCCGCGCCTGGGGCCGCAGCGAGCGCGCCGGCACGCCCGCGGCCGCCGCGATCGAAACCGCCTCCGGGGAGGGATCGGACTCCGCGGCCGGATCGGCCTCGGCGGCCTCTTCCCCGGCATCGGTGGAGGACGCAGCGGCTGGCGCGACCCTGTCGTCTCCGGTCTCGTCAGGCGTCCGTGGCACGCCGCCCAGCGAGACGCGCACCTCGGAGGCCCCCGCATCCGCGAGCGGCGCAAGGGGGCGGGCATCGCCCGCGATCTGGTCGGCGAGCGCCAGAAGGGCGGGGCTCGGCGCCTCGCCGCCGGACGCCGGCGGCGCCTGCTCCGCCGCCCGGGCTGCGAGTTCCGCCTGCGGGCGATCCTCGTCGGTCAGGGTGACGGCGCGCGGCGCGAGCACCAGCCGTTCGGGCGGCGGCGCGGCGGTGCCAGTCCCGGCCACCACATTGACCGAGAGTCCCTGATGCGCGGCCGGCCGGCCGCCAGGGTTCTCGGGCTGGATGCGCGAGACACCTTCGGCGGCGCGTACCACGGGCACCCCGTGCACGTCGCGCACCACCAGCCCGTAGCCCCAGACCCCGATGCCGGCGATCAGCGCGAGCGAGACCGCCGCCGCCCCGATCTGGGTGAACTGCGTGATCGACGGCCGCTTCGCCGCCGTGGTCGCGGGCTCGCCGTGACCCGTGTCGTTGTCCGTCATGTCCCGCCTCGTTTCGTCCGGCCCGCAGGGCCGGCTCCGACTGCTCTTGCCTGTCTGCGCCGGCGGGCGTGCGATCTAGCGCATCTCTTCCGCCGGCGTCACGCCAAGGATACCAAGACCGGCGGAAATGACAACGGCGCAGGCGCGGGCGAGCGCGAGGCGGGCCGCGCTGCCCTGGGGATCGTCCTCCTGCAGGAAGCGCAGCGCCGGCTCGTCGTGGCCGCGATTCCACAGCGCGTGCAGTTCGCTCGCGAGGTCGTAGAGGTAGAAGGCGATGCGGTGCGGCTCGCAGTTCTTCGCCGCGATCTCGACCAGCCGCGGCCACTCGGCGATCTTCTTGGCCAGCGCCAGTTCGGCCTCGTGCGCCAGAGGCGAGAGATCGGCGGCCCGCAGATCGGCGTCCCGGGCGGCCAGCCCGGCGTCGGCGGCCTTGCGCATCAGCGAGCAGACGCGCGCATGGGCGTATTGCACGTAGAAGACGGGGTTGTCCTTCGACTGCTCCAGCACCTTGTCGAAGTCGAAATCGAGCGGCGCGTCGTTCTTGCGCGTGAGCATGACGAAGCGGGTCACGTCCGGGCCCACCTCGTCCACGACGTCGCGCAGCGTCACGAAGGTGCCCGCGCGCTTGGACATCTTGAAGGGCGCGCCGCCCTTGTAGAGCTTGACGAGCTGCATCAGCTTCACGTCGAGCGGCACCGCGTCCTGCGAAAGCGCGGCGACCGCGGCCTTCATCCGCTTGACGTAGCCGCCGTGGTCGGCGCCGAAGACGTCGATCAGCCAGTCGAAGCCGCGCTCGACCTTGTCGTAGTGATAGGCGATGTCGGGGGCGAAGTAGGTCCAGCTGCCGTCCGATTTCATCACCGGGCGGTCCACGTCGTCGCCGTAGTCGGTGGAGCGGAAGAGCGTCTGCTCGCGCGGCTCCCAGTCCTCGGGCGTCTTGCCCTTGGGCGGCTCCAGAACGCCCTCGTAGAGAAGCCCGCGGTCGCGCAGGCTGTCGAGCGCGGCCTCGATCCGGCCGGTGCCGTAGAGCGACTTCTCGGAGAAGAAGACGTCCATCTCCACACCGAGCGCCTTCAGATCCGCGCGGATGAGCTCCATCATCGCGTCCGTGGCGAAGTCGCGCACGGGCGCGAGCCATTCGGCCTCGGGCCGGCCGACGTAGGCATCGCCCACCTCGGCCTTCAGTGCCTCGCCCACGGGCACGAGGTAGTCGCCGGGATAGGTGCCCTCCTCGAAGGCGACCTCCTGCCCGTGCGCCTCGAGATAGCGCAGGTAGACCGAGCGGGCGAGCACGTCGACCTGCGCGCCGCCGTCGTTGATGTAGTATTCGCGCGTGACGGCGTAGCCCGCGAAGTCCAGCAGGCTCGCCAGCGCATCGCCGAAGACCGCCCCGCGGGTGTGGCCCACGTGCAGCGGGCCGGTGGGGTTGGCCGAGACGTATTCGACGTTGACGCTCAGCCCCTGCCCCAGCGCCGACCGCCCGAAATCGCGCCCCTCGCCCAGCGCGGCGGCCAGCACGCCGTGCCAGACCGCGGGCGCGAGCCGCAGGTTGAGAAAGCCGGGGCCGGCGACCTCGGCGCCGGCGACGCGCGGATCTCCGGCGAGGCGGTCGGCCAGCGCCTGGGCGATGTCGCGCGGCTTCATGCCGGCGGGCTTGGCCAGCACCATCGCGGCGTTGGTGGCCATGTCGCCATGGGCGGGGTCGCGGGGCGGCTCGACCGTGACGTTGGAGAAGTCGAGGCCGCCCGGAAGCGTGCCGGCATCGACCAGCGCCTCGAGCGCGGCGACGACGCCCCCGTGCATCTCGGAAAAGAGGTTCATGGCACTCCCCGCTGCAAGCTGCGGCGGGGTTTACCACGCGCGCGGCGGGCGTCAACGCCGCGCGCGGGGCCGCTCGGTGGCCCTTGCGGGCCGTCTCGCTGGGGCCGGCGTCGGGGTCGGTCTGCCGGCGCGAGGCGGTCCCGGCGCCTCAGGCGCTGCGCGCCGGCGCAGGCACCGATGCGGCGTCGAAGTCCCGCGCGACCCAGCGCGCCACGAGGTCGGGCGACAGGCCTGCACGCGCGGCGACGCGGGCCTCCGCCTCCGGGGTCAGGCGCCACAGGCCCACGCCGATGCGGTCGCGCCCCTTGCCCCGCCGGCCCAGCACCTCCGGCGCGGCGCCGATGCGGACATAGATCCGCTCCATCCGCGCGTCGAAGACGCCCAGCAGGTGCTCGAGCCCGGCCGCGCGCATCACCGCGCCGCCGCCCAGCATCAGCGCCGCGGCGACCTGCCCCTCCGCGCGCGGCGCGAGGCAGAAGCGCGTCACCTCCCAGATGAAGGGGCTGGACGTCACGCCCGCCACATCGGCGAAATGCTCGTTGACCATGCAGCGGCCCGCGGTCGGCATCAGCCGGAAGGAGCCGCCATGCCCGCCCTCCGCGCGCTGCCAGATCAGGTAGAGCGGATCGAGGGCGTCGTAGGCGTCGCGCTCGCGGCCGTCCGCATCCACCTGCACCTCCCAGCCGAGGCGGTCGCGGAACTGCGCCGCGCGGTGGCGGAACATCTCGTCGGCCAGCCGCGGGTGTCGGGCCAGCCGTTCGGCGGACAGCAGTCGCAGCATGATGGGGCTCCCTCTCGCCGTGCGATGCGGCAATTTCGGGAGCGGTGGTTGACGGCGCGCGCGCGGACCGCCCGTTGCGTTCAGGGGCCGATCACGATCAGCCCGCGGCTCATGGCGCGGGCGACGGCGTGGGTCGTGTTGAGCGCGCCAAGCTTGAAGCGCGCGCTCTCGATGTAGGCGCGCAGCGTATGCTCGGAGATCGACAGCGTGTCGGCCACCTGGGCGCGCGAATAGCCGATGGCCAGCAGCGTCATCGCGTCGAGCTCGCGCGGCGAGAGCTGCGCCTGGTGCTCGGGCAGCCGGCCGGCCTCGAACTCGAGCGCCTTCCGGTTGAAGGCATGGGCGACGAGGATCAGCTCGCGGCAGTGCGCCGCGGTGAAGACGGCCCAGGCGGTGTCGTCACAGTCGTGATTGACGGTGAAGAGCGCGAACTGCCCCGCCGGCCCGCGGATCGGCACGGAGAAGCCCTGCCGTCCGAGGCCGTGGTCGCGCGCATCGCGCAGAAAGGCGCGGACCGCGCGCGAGCTCCAGTCGAGGCGCTTCCAGTCCACCGGGTGGAAGCGGCGGTAGCAGCCCTGGATCACCGGATCGATCCGCAGGTATCCGCGCTCCAGATACCGCTCGACCCAGGCGCGGGGATAGGTGCCGCAGCCATATTGCTCCCCGTCGGGACTGACCCAGTGATAGACGAGGTGATCGACTGCGTAGTGGGCGCGCAACGCCTCGATCGCGGCCTGCAGATCGTCAGGCGCAGTGGCGGCGTCCAGCCTTTCCAGAATGCTTTCCAGCCGAGATGCGCTCACCGGCCGCCGTCCCCCCTGCCCCCGACGCGATTTCGGACATGGCGAGCAGACGCACGTCCAGCAACTCGCCGGCGAGTTCCGGCAAGCCGTTCGCACGTGCATACGCCCCGAGATCCTCCAGAACGTCGAGTATCCAGTCGTGCTGCATGGGCGAGTCTGTTCGGCAAGGTGTTAACGGGCGGTTAATGCAACTCTAGCATGCAGCACCCCGTCCGGCGAACCCGCCGATCTATCCCCCCCGGAAATGGCGGGGCGGCGAAGGACAAGTCCCTGATGCGCGGCGCCGCGCGCGGCGCCGTCAGGCCGGCGATGGCGCGGCCGGTCAGCCGCGGGCGGCCAGCGCGTCCTCGAAGGTGCGGAGCCCGGTGCGCGGCGCCTGCACCAGCACCGCCATGTTGCCCGGCTTGTGCGCGTTGCGCAGCATCTTCATGTGCGCGGCCGGCAGGTCGTCCCAGGGGAACACCTCGGACATGCAGGGATCGAGCCGGCGCTCGAGCATCAGCTTGTTGGCCGCGCTCGCCTGTTTGAGATGGGCGAAATGGCTGCCCTGCAGCCGCTTCTGGTGGCTCCACATGTGGCGCACGTCGAAGGTGCAGTTGTAGCCCGTGGTACCGGCGCAGATCACCACCATGCCGCCGCGCTTCACCACGAAGGTCGATACGGGGAAGGTCGCCTCGCCCGGGTGCTCGAAGACCATGTCGACGTTCACGCCCTTGCCGGTGATCTCCCAGATCGCCTTGCCGAAGCGGCGCACCTCGGCGAACCACTCCTTGTATTCGTCGGTGCCGACCTCCGGCAGCCGGCCCCAGCAGGAGAAGTCCTTGCGGTTGATGACGCCCTTGGCGCCGAGGCCCATGACGAACTCGCGCTTGTCCTCCTCCGAGATCACGCCGATCGCGTTGGCGCCCGCAGTGTTGATGAGCTGGATCGCGAAGGAGCCGAGGCCGCCCGATGCCCCCCAGACCAGCACGTTCTGGCCGGGCTTCAGGTCGTGCGGCTCGTGGCCGAAAAGCATCCGGTAGGCGGTGGCCAAGGTCAGCGTGTAGCAGCCCGACTCCTCCCAGGTCAGGTGCTTCGGCCGCGGCATCAGCTGCTGCGCCTGCACGCGGGTGAACTGCGCGAAGGAGCCGTCGGGGCTCTCGTAGCCCCAGATGCGCTGGCTGGGCGAGAGCATAGGGTCGCCGCCGTTGCACTCCTCGTCGTCGCCGTCGTCCTGGTTGCAGTGCACGACCACCTCGTCGCCCACCTTCCAGCGCGTGACCTTGTCGCCGACCTTCCAGACGATCCCGGTCGCGTCCGACCCGATGATGGCATAGGGGGCCTTGTGGCCGCGGAAGACGCTCGCCGGCTGGCCGAGGCAGGCCCAGACCCCGTTGTAGTTGACGCCCGCGGCCATCACCAGGACCAGGACTTCGTGGCTGTCGATCTCGGGGGTGTCCACGACCTCCTTCTGGAGCGCCTTGTCGGGCTCGCCGTGCCGCTCCTGCCGAAGGACCCAGGCATGCATCTTCTTAGGGACGTAGCCCAGGGGCGGCATCTCGCCCATCTCGTAGAGATCCTTTTCCGGCGCCTCGTACGGCGCGATGCCGGTTTCGGAATCAAGAGCCATGCGGGCCTCCCTCGCCAAATCCTGATGCCGCGCCGCAGAGTCGGCCCGGTCGGGATGGGGATACTGGCGGGCGCGCAACAATGCAACCTCCTGCGCGCGCCATTTGAAACTTTATGACCGAGCGCGCGCAGAAAGTCATTCTGCAGCCGCAGCATCCGGCGGCAGAAGATGCGCGATGGAGCGCGCGTAGAAGGAAAGAAGCGGCCTCTGCGACTCCGCCGGCGAGAGCACGCCGCCCTCCTCCAGGATGACCCGCCGCGCCGTGAGCTGCCCCACGGCCTGCGCGAGCGCCTCGGGGCGCGCGGCGGGCGCGGCCCAGCCGTCGCCCAGCGCCTGGGCCCGTGCCTCGAGCGCCTCCCGGTCCATCGGCCCTTCCGCGAGCAGCAGATGCGCCACGAGCGGCACCGGCACCGCCGGCACCGCCGCGCCGATCCGGTCCATGAGTTCGGCGGCCAGCCGTTCGGTCTCCGCTGCTCCCTCGCCGCGGAAGCCCGAGAGCGAGAGCGGCCGGCCGAAACGCACCGCGGCCTGGCCGAAGCGGCGGTGCCGGCCCCGGAGCTTCAGCCAGAGCTGCCCGAGCACGAAGCGCGCGATCGCCGAGGGCCGCGCGCGGAAGCGCCGCCCGCCGGTCTCGCCGGCGCGGGTGAGCAGCCGGTCCTCGAGCACGCGGTCGTAGTTCAGCCCGACCGGCACGAAGACCACGTCGCGCCCCTGGGTGTCGGCCTCGGCGATATACTTCAGCAGGCCGAGCTTGGGCGGTCCGAGACCGCCGGTCAGGCTGAGCCCGCCCTCGGGATAGATCGCCTGGGTCACGCCGCCCTCGGTGGCGAGCTGGACGTAACGCGCCAGCACCCGGCGATAGAGCATGTTGCCTTCGCGGCGGCGGATGAAGTAGCCGCCCAGCGCCCGGATCAGCCGCGAGACCGGCCAGATCCGCGCCCACTCGCCCACCGCGTAGGCCAAGGGCGAGGTCTCGGCCACCAGATGGGTCAGCAGCACGTAGTCCATGTTGCTGCGGTGGTTCATCACGAAGACGACCGTGGCGTCGCGGTCGATCCGGCCCACCACCGCGGCCCGCTCCAGACGCACCGCGTAGAGCGTCCCCGACAGCCAGCGCGCGAGCCGGATGGCGAGGCCGAAATAGAGCGAGGCGGAAAAGGCCGGCACGATCTCGCGCGCGTAGCGGCGGGCGCGCTCGAAAGCCACGCTCTCGGGGATGCCCTCGGCCTCGGCGGTGGCGACGACCGCGCGGCTCACCTCGGGGTCGTAGATCAGCCGCTGGATCGTGTCGTGCCGCTCGGCCAGCTTGAAGGGCCGGATCGGCCGCTCCAGCCGCTCGTTCAGCCGGGCCACGGCCCGCTCGAGCCTGCGACGGAAGAACCAGCGCACCGAGGGAAACAGGAAATGCGACGCGAAGGTCACCGCCGCGAAGGCGAGGATCAGCAGGAAGAGCCAGAGCGGCAGGGTGACGGAGGCGGTCATCCCATGGATATTGAAGGCTGCGGGCCCCGGCGTAAATCCATGTCCGACGGCCGCGGCTCCGCCCGGGCCATGCCGCGATGCAGCGAATTGACCGGGCAGATCGTTTCAAGTAAATCGGGCCATGCGCAACAATGTTGCCCAACCAAGAGCGAGGCCCCAGATGACCGAACCGACGAGAGACCGCCCCTGGCTGATGCGGACATATGCGGGTCATTCGACCGCGCAGGCCTCGAACGAACTCTATCGCCGCAACCTCGCCAAGGGACAGACGGGGCTTTCGGTGGCCTTCGACCTGCCGACGCAGACCGGCTACGACAGCGACCATGTCCTCGCGCGCGGCGAGGTGGGCAAGGTCGGCGTGCCGATCGCGCATCTGGGCGACATGCGCACCCTCTTCGACCAGATCCCGCTCGAGCAGATGAACACCTCGATGACGATCAACGCGACGGCGCCCTGGCTGCTCGCGCTCTATGTCGCGGTGGCCGAGGAGCAGGGCGCCGAGGTGTCGAAATTGCAGGGCACGGTGCAGAACGACATCATCAAGGAATACCTCAGCCGGGGCACTTACATCTGCCCGCCGAAACCCTCCCTTAGGTTGATTACGGACGTGGCCGCATACTGCTATCGGGAGATTCCGAAATGGAACCCGATGAACGTTTGTTCCTATCATTTGCAGGAGGCGGGCGCGACGCCGGAACAGGAACTCGCCTTCGCGCTCGCCACAGCGACGGCCGTTCTGGATGACCTCAAGGGAAAGGTGCCGGAAGAGGACTTCCCGATCCTGGTCGGGCGCATTTCCTTCTTCGTGAACGCGGGCATCCGCTTCGTCACCGAGATGTGCAAGATGCGCGCCTTCACCGAACTCTGGGACGAGATCTGCCGCACCCGCTATGGCGTCGAGGATCCCAAGCTGCGCCGCTTCCGTTACGGCGTGCAGGTCAATTCGCTGGGGCTCACGGAACAGCAGCCGGAAAACAACGTCTATCGCATCCTGCTCGAGATGCTGGCGGTCACGCTGTCGAAGAAGGCGCGCGCGCGGGCCGTGCAGTTGCCGGCCTGGAACGAGGCGCTTGGCCTGCCGCGTCCCTGGGATCAGCAGTGGTCGCTCAGGATGCAGCAGATCCTCGCCTACGAGACCGACCTGCTGGAATACGACGACCTTTTCGAGAACAATCCCGTGGTCGAAGCCAAAGTCGAGGATCTGAAGGAGGGCGCGCGCCACGAGCTCGCCAATCTCGACGCGATGGGCGGCGCGGTTTCGGCGATCGAATACATGAAGGCGCGGCTGGTGGACAGCAATGCCGAGCGCGTCAACCGGATCGAGCGGGGCGAGACGGTCGTCGTCGGCGTGAACAAATGGACCGAGGCGGAGCCGTCGCCGCTGATGGGCGAGGATGGCGGCATCATGGTCGTGGACGCGGCGGTCGAGCAGGACCAGATCGACCGGCTGAACGCATGGCGCGAGGCCCGCGACGACGCCGCCGTGAAAGCCGCGCTGCAAGAGCTTCGCGCCGCCGCCGCCGAAGGGCGCAACATCATGCCGCCTTCCATCGCCGCAGCGAAAGCGGGCGTCACCACCGGGGAATGGGCCGAGCAGATGCGCGCCGTCTTCGGCGAGTATCGCGCGCCCACCGGCGTCTCGAAAAGCCCGTCCAACAAGACCGAGGGCCTGGACGAGATCCGCGCCGCGGTGGACGCGGTCAGCGACCGGCTGGGCCGTCGCCTGCGTTTTCTGATCGGCAAACCGGGCCTCGACGGCCATTCCAATGGCGCGGAACAGATCGCCTTCCGCGCGCGGGATTGCGGCATGGAGATCGACTACGCCGGCATTCGCCTGACGCCCGAGGAAATCGTGCGCGAGGCGAAGGAGAAGGAGGCGCATGTCGTCGGACTCTCGATCCTTTCGGGCAGTCATATTCCGCTGGTTGAAGATGTGATGCGCCGGATGCGCGCCGAGGGAATGGAGGGCGTGCCGGTGATCGTCGGCGGAATCATTCCAGAGGAAGATGCGCGCCGACTCGCCGCGATGGGGGTCGCGCGCGTCTATACGCCGAAGGATTTCGAGCTGAACGCGATCATGCAGGATGTCGTCACGCTCGCCGATCCGAAAGCCGTGGCGGCACAATAATCACTCCCACCCGCCAATTCGTGCGAATATCGCGCAGAAGAGACCCATAACGGCGCACCGCTGCGTAATTGTCACGGGAATGCGACTGTGCCTTGAAAAACGAGGCGGAAAGGCGCATCACCGTCTCATTGGAGGCCGCTTTCGGTCTCGACTATGTGCGGACAATCGGTGAGAAAAGAATGAAACCCGACCTCGAAAACATGTCGCGAGACGAATTGCTTCAGCTGAAGGCGGACATCGACCGCGCGCTGGAGAGCCTGGAGACGCGCCGCAAGGCCGAAGCGCTCAAGGCTGCTGAAGATGCCGCGCGCAAGTACGGCTTCTCCTTGCAGGAGCTCAAGGAGGTCGGCGGCAAGCGCACCAAGGGCGTGCCCCGCTATCGCAACCCCAAGAACCCGAGTCAGACCTGGACCGGGAAGGGCCGCAAGCCCAAATGGGTGCTGGAAGCGCTCGACGAGGGCATTCCCATGGAAAAGATGGAAATCTGAAAGGGCGGCATGACGGAAAAGGCGGTCGCGGTCCGCGTCGCCGGCCGGGTGCAGGGGGTGTCCTTCCGTGCCTGGACGCAGGCCGAAGCCGAGGCGTTGGGACTCGACGGATGGGTGCGCAACGCCGCCGACGGCAGCGTGGAGGCGCATCTGCAGGGTCCGGCGGATGCCGTCGAGGCGATGTTGCGCCGCTTACGCGAGGGCCCGTCCGCAGCCCGCGTGACGCACGTGCTCACTGAGACCGCGGAGCCCGTCTCGGGCCTCGGCGGCTTCACCGTCCGCGGCTGACGCCGCAGAGAACAGGCAGCCCATGACCATTCATATCGGCGCACGGCCCGGCGACATCGCCGAGACCGTGCTCATGCCCGGCGATCCCTACCGCGCCCGCTGGGCGGCGGAGCGGTTTCTCGAGGCGCCTCGCCTGGTCAACGAGGTGCGCGGGATGCTTGGCTACACCGGCACCTGGCGGGGACACCCGGTAACGTTCCACGGCTCGGGCATGGGGATGCCCTCGCTGTCGATCTATGCCAACGAGCTGATCCGCGACTACGGCGCGCGCAGGCTGATCCGCATCGGCTCCTGCGGGGCGATGCAGGCGGGCGTGAAGCTGCGTGATCTGATCCTCGCGATGACGGCCTCGACGCTCTCGACCCCCTCGCGCGGGATCTTCCGCGAGCTGCAGTTCGCGCCCTGCGCCGACTGGGGCCTGCTGCGTGCCGCGGCCTCGGCGGCCGAAGCGAAGGGCGCCCCCTATCACGCCGGCGGCATCTATTCCTCGGACGTCTTCTACGACGAGCGCCCGGACCTGAACGACGCCATGACGCGCCACGGCGTGCTGGCGGTCGAGATGGAGGCGGCCGAACTCTACACCGTTGCCGCCCGCCACGGCGCCAGCGCGCTCGCCGTGCTCACCGTCTCGGACCACCTGCTGACGGGCGAGGCGCTGAGCAGCGAAGAACGCGAGACAGGCTTCGAGGCGATGGTCGAGGTCGCGCTGGAGGCCGCCTTCGCCTGACCGTCAGAGCCCGTGGCTCCGGTCGTAGGGGTTGCGCTCGGGCGGCTGCCAGCCCTCCAGCGCGCCCTCGGCGGGCGCGAAGACCTCCACAAGCAGCGGAAAGCAGGCGGCGGCGTCGCTGGAATGCTCCGCCGAGCAGTCGCCGCCGGGGCAGGCGCTGAGCGCGCCCAGGAGGTCGATCTCGGCGAAGAACTCCAGGTGATCGCCGGGGCGCACCGGGCTGGCCTTCATGAAATACTGCCCCGTGTCGCGCGTGAAGCCCGTGCACATGAAGACGTTGAGCACGTCGTGCACATGGCCCTCCGCCTCTGCGGGCGGCATCCCGACCTCTTCGGCCAGCGCCCGCGTCAGGTTCGAGTGGCAGCAGTGGTGGTAGGCGTCCCCGCCCGAGAGCAGCGCGTGGGTGTAGGGATCGCAGCGCGTGCCGATCACGTCGTGCACCCGGCCCCCGAAATCGTCCGTGCCGTACCAGTCGAGCGTGTCCTCGACGATGGTGGCCAACGGCCGGAGATGGGGGAAGGCCGACCACATCCGGTCGCCGATGCCGAGGTGCGTGCCGTGCAGCGCGCGCGTCTTTCCGGAATAGAACCGCTCGGAGAGATCGGCCGCGTTCCACAGGTTCAGGTCGCCAACCTGCGGCCCCTCGACGCTGGTGATGCGGAAGAACTGCCCGGCGCCCACGCGAAAGCAGCGTGCCTCGCGGGGCGGCACCGTCACCTCGGCGATCCTTTCGGCCGTCGCGCGCGCGGCGCGGTAGAGCGCCAGGTCGGGTGACGCCAGCGTCTCGTCGGGATAGGCGATCACCGGCGCCACGGCGCGGCGGGCATCGGCATCATCGGGGGCCGGTCGGGACATGGGCGCGCTCCTCAATGGACGGCTGCACCCTGCCCCGCCCGGCCGCCGGAGAAAAGCCCGGCTCAGGCAGCGTCGGGCAGGTCGTAGCCACCCGGCGCGGCCGGCGCCACGGGGTGCGGCGGCATCTCGAAATACGCCCAGGCGTCTTCCAGGATCTTCAGCGCCTCGGCGGCGTGGTCGGCGGGGGCCTTCATCTGCTCGGTCATTGTATCGGTCTTTCGGTCGGGGGAATCCTCCCTTGGCCCGAAAGATAGACACGCGATCGGCTAACCGCACCGCACAGGGTTGCATTCTCGGATTGCGCCCCGCGCAAGTTCCGCCACGGCACGCGCTCAGGCGACGAGCAGGTGCCCGCCAAGCCCCAGCGCGAAGCCGCCCACGGCGCCGAGAGGCGGCAGCCAGTCGCCCGGCGCCTTCGCCTGCGGAGCGATGTCCTGGAAGATCAGATAGAGAATGCCGCCGGATGCGACGAGCATGATGGCCCCCAGGACGGCGGGCAGGTCGGCGAGGACGAAGAGCCCGAGCGCGGCCGCCCCCGGCCCCACGAGCGCGAGCGCGGTGAAGAGCGCCACGACCCGCCGGGGCGGCTGATGCCGAGCCGATTCGATCTCGTTGAACGCCGCGTAGCCCTCCGGGAGGTTCTGCAGGAAGATCAGCCCGGCCAGCAGCACCGCCGTTCCCATGTCGATCGCGAGGAGCGCGCCGAGGGCTGCCGCCTCGGGCAGGTAGTCCAGAAGCATCGCCAGGAGCTGCGCCCCCGCCCCGCCATGCGCCTCCACGGCGCGGTCCACGAAGAAGAAGAGCACTCCGCCCAGCAGAAGGAACAGCACGGCCTGCCACGCGGCAAGATCCTCCGAGCCGTCCGGCACCAGGACGAGCGCGACGGCAGACAGCAGCGCCCCGCCGCCGAACGCCGTGACACCGTGGCGGAGGCGCCGTTCGATCCAGGGGTCGTCGATGTGCTCGCCCAGCGCCATCAGCGCGCCGAGCGGCATGGCGAGCCCGGCGCCACCCGCGAGCAGCAGCGCGGGAAGAAGCGGCGCCGCGCCCTCCATCCTAGACCGCGCGTTCGACCATCATCTTCTTGATGTTGGCGATCGCCTTTGCCGGGTTCAGCCCCTTGGGGCAGGTCTTGGCGCAGTTCATGATGGTGTGGCAGCGGTAGAGCTTGAACGGGTCCTCGAGGTCGTCCAGCCGCTCTCCGGTCGCCTCGTCGCGGCTGTCGATGATCCAGCGGTAGGCGTGCAGCAGCGCCGCGGGCCCGAGGTAGCGGTCGCCGTTCCACCAGTAGGAGGGGCAGGCCGTCGAGCAGCAGGCGCACATCACGCATTCGTAGAGCCCGTCGAGCTTCTCGCGGTCCTCGATCGACTGGCGCCATTCCGTGGCCGGCGTGTTCGACTTCGTCTCCAGCCAGGGCATCACCGCCTCGTGCTGGGCGTAGAAGTGGGTGAGGTCGGGAATCAGATCCTTGACCACCGGCATGTGCGGCAGCGGATAGATCTTCACGTCGCCCTTGATCTCGTCCATGCCGTAGATGCAGGCCAGCGTGTTGATCCCGTCGATGTTCATCGCGCAGGAGCCGCAGATCCCCTCGCGGCAGGAGCGGCGGAAGGTGAGCGTGGGGTCGATCTCGTTCTTGATCTTGATCAGCGCGTCCAGAACCATCGGCCCGCAGTCGTCCATGTCCACCCAGTAGGTGTCGACGCGCGGGTTCTCGCCGTCGTCCGGGTTCCAGCGATAGATCTGGAACTTGCGCAGGTTGGTCGCGCCCTCCGGCTTCGGCCAGGTCTTGCCGGTGCGGATCTTGGAGTTCTTCGGCAGGGTGAACTGAACCATCTCGGTCGCCTCCTCAGTAGACCCGCGCCTTGGGCGCGATGCGCTTCAGGTCGATGCCGCCCTCGTTGTGGCCCATAAGCGGGTTCAGATGGACCGGGCGGTAGTCGAGGCGGAAGTCGCTGCCTTCCACCCAGGCGAGGGTGTGCTTGCGCCATTCCTGGTCGTCGCGCTCGGGGAAGTCCTCGTGGGCATGCGCGCCGCGGCTTTCCTTGCGCGCCTCGGCGCTCGCGATGGTCGCCAGCGCGTTGGGCATCAGGTTGGTCAGCTCCAGCGTCTCCATCAGGTCCGAGTTCCAGATCAGCGAACGGTCGGTGACGGAGAGATCGTCGAGCTTGCCGGCGATCGCGGTCATCTTGTCGAGGCCCTGCTTCAACGTCTCTTCCGTGCGGAAGACGGCCGCGTCCTCCTGCATGGTCTTCTGCATCTCGAGGCGCAGTTCCGCCGTGGGCGTGCCGCCCTTGGCGTGACGCAGCCCGTCGAAGCGGTCCAGCGCCTCCTCGATCGCCGAGGCCTTGGGCACCGGCACCGGCGTGCCCTTCTCGACGACCTCGCTCGCCCGGATGGCGGCGGCGCGGCCGAAGACCACCAGATCGATGAGCGAGTTGGAGCCCAGACGGTTCGCCCCGTGCACGCTGGCGCAGCCGGCCTCGCCCACGGCCATGAGGCCGGGCGCGATCGCGTCCGGGTCGTCCGCGGTCGGGTTCAGCACCTCGCCCCAGTAGTTCGTCGGGATGCCGCCCATGTTGTAGTGCACCGTGGGCAGAACCGGGATCGGCTCCTTGGTGACGTCAACGCCGGCGAAGATGCGCGCGGACTCCGAGATTCCCGGCAGCCGCTCGGCCAGCGTCTCGGGCGGCAGGTGGTTGAGGTGCAGGTGGATGTGGTCCTTGTTCGGCCCCACGCCCCGGCCCTCGCGGATCTCTATGGTCATGCAGCGGCTGACCACGTCGCGGGAGGCGAGATCCTTGTAGGTGGGCGCGTAGCGCTCCATGAAGCGCTCGCCCTCGGAGTTCGTGAGATAGCCGCCCTCGCCGCGGGCGCCCTCGGTGATGAGGCAGCCCGAGCCGTAGATGCCGGTGGGGTGGAACTGAACGAATTCCATGTCCTGCAGCGGCAGGCCGGCGCGGGCGATCATGCCGCCGCCGTCGCCGGTGCAGGTATGCGCCGAGGTCGCCGAGAAATAGGCGCGGCCGTAGCCGCCGGTCGCCAGCACCACCATCTTCGCGGCGAAGACATGCATGGTGCCGTCGTCCAGCCGCCAGCACAGCACGCCCTCGCAGCGGCCGTCGTCGCTCATCAGCAGGTCGATGGCGAAATACTCGATGAAGAACTCGGCCTTCTGCTTGAGGCTCTGGCCGTAGAGCGTGTGCAGGATCGCATGACCCGTGCGGTCGGCGGCGGCGCAGGTGCGCTGCACGGGCGGCCCCTCGCCGAACTCGGTGGTGTGCCCGCCGAAGGGCCGCTGATAGATCTTGCCCTGTTCGGTGCGCGAGAAGGGCACGCCGTAGTGCTCGAGCTCGTAGACCGCCTTCGGCGCCTCACGGGCGAGGTATTCCATCGCGTCCACGTCGCCCAGCCAGTCGGAGCCCTTCACCGTGTCGTACATGTGCCACTGCCAGTGGTCGGGGCCCATGTTGCCGAGGGAGGCGGCGATGCCGCCCTGCGCCGCCACGGTGTGCGACCGGGTCGGAAAGACCTTGGTGACGCAGGCGGTGCGCAGGCCCTGCTCGGCCATGCCCAGCGTCGCGCGCAGGCCCGATCCCCCGGCGCCCACCACGACCACGTCGTAGACATGCGTTTCGTATTCGTATGCGGCCATGCTCGGTCTCCGGTCCTTTCAGAGGGCGATCTTCGCAACGGCGAAGATGCCGGTCGCGGCGGCGGCGTAGGCGAGGCAGATCGCCAGCACGATCAGCACCTTCTGCCGCGTGCCATGCACGTAGTCCTCGATCATGGTCTGAACACCGCCGCGGAAATGGATGAAGCCCACGAGGAAGGTCAGGATCGCCACGATCGCCGGGAAAGGCCGCTGATAGTAGGCGATCACCTCTTCATGGGTGCCGCCCAGCGCCTGCCCGAAGGTGAAGACGAAGGCGGGGATCAGCCCGATCAGCGCCGCGGAGGAGACGATCATGCTCCAGTGATGCTCGGTGCCGGACTTGGCGGCGCCCAGTCCCTCGGCACGTTTGCGGGCGGTGAGAATGCGCATCAGCCTCTCCCTCAGATCACGAGAACGGTGAAGATCGTCAGCAGCACCGAGCCGCCGATCATGATGTAGCCCATTGTGTAGCTGGACTTCAGATCGAGCCCGCGGCCCGAATCCCAGATCAGGTGCCGGATGCCGCCGAGACTGTGATACCAGAGCGCCCAGAGCGACAGGAAGAGCACGATGTCGCCGAACCAGCTGCGCAGAACCGCGTCGGCGGTGGCGAAATGCTCGGGGCCCGTCGCCGCGGCGAGCAGCCACCACACGACCATGAGCGCGCCCACGATCAGGCCGTTGCCGGTGATTCGCACGAAGATCGAGGTCACCGAGGTGAGCTGCGGGCGATACACCTGAAGATGGGGCGAGAGCGGGCGGTTGCCTCTGTTGACGTCTGCCATGGCATGTCCTTTCGGTCTCCGGCCACGGTGATAGCGCATTTGGCGGCGCTGTCACCCGTCGAGTGCGGTGAACCGCGCGGATTTTTCGCGGCACGGCCAGTTTTCCCCGATTTCGTGATCACACATTTCGCAGCTGTGATCACATCAGGCTCAAGGTGACGCTTCCA
Source organism: Rhodosalinus halophilus (assembly GCF_003298775.1). GTDB lineage: Bacteria > Pseudomonadota > Alphaproteobacteria > Rhodobacterales > Rhodobacteraceae > Rhodosalinus > Rhodosalinus halophilus. Next base: position 117,558 of record NZ_QNTQ01000013.1, read on the forward strand.
GCTCCGAGATCTGCCGGACCGTCTCGCGGATCAGTTTTTGACGGATGCGTTCGGGGTATTCCTCGAAGCCGTTCGCGGTCACGACGAAGGCGCCCTCGCCAGTGATCACGTTTTCCCAGTACCAGGCCGTCAGCTCCGGCTCGTCGCCCTCGATCACCAGGGCGTTGACCGTTATTCCCGCCGCGGCGAGGCGCGAACGGATCTCGGCGGGCGGGACGCCTTCGTTCGAGCGCCCGTCGCCGGAGACGTCGATCACCTTGCGCCGGCACTCGTGGACCTGCGCCATCTCGGAAAGCCCGACCTCCAGCGCCTCGCCGACCGCGGTGGAGAAGTTGCGCCAGATCCGCGCCTCGCGCGCCACCCGTTCGGCCAGGGCATCGGCGGCCGCGAAATCCGCGATGCGGGTCCAGGGCATGGTCACGCGCTGCCGGCCGGTGCCGGTCCACTGCATCAAGGCGACGTGCGCCTCGGCGCGCACCAGCGCCTCGGCCACCAGCCCGTCGCGCAGCGCCGCCGCCAGCCCGTCGCGCTGGATGCGCCAGTCGTCCTCGTCCACCGACCCCGAGACATCGACGGCGAGCAGGAGGGCCAGATCGCAGGCCGCGACAGGTGCCGGACGCGACAGGAGACCAGCGAGCAAGAGTGCGAAAACCGCGCGCATGCCTCACCATAGCACGTCGCCTGCGCGCCGCGGCCCCTACATTGCCGCGAGCACGCCGCCCAGAACGACGAGGCCTGTCAGCACGGCCGCCGGGCGCCAGGGCGTGCGCACGCCGGTCCGGCGCTCCGCCTGCCACGCGACGACGCCGGCCGGCACGCCCGCCACGAGGGCCATGCCGGTGGCGATCGCCGCCGCCTGCGCCGAGCCGGCCAGCACCGGCCCCGCGGCGAGCGCGCCCACACCCAGCGCGACCGACAGGAATGCCGCGCCGATGATGACGTAGAGCGCGCGAAAGAGGTGCCGCACCGGCGCGATGTCGTCCATGCCGTCATGCGACAGGATCTGCCGGTGATAGTCGGCCGGCGCCGGGCCGAAGAGATACTTCGCCGCCAGCGCGGCCAGCCCCAGCGCAGCCAGTCCGAAAAGCGCTGCCGTGATCTGCATCGCTGCCCCCTTCCCCTGAATACGAAAGAGGGTAGCACGAAAACGCGAAAGAACGGAGCACGCCCGTCAGACCGGCATGAGCGCCCAGTAATCGAGGTCGAGCAGGACATGCGGCAAGTACTTGCCGTCCTCGCCCTTCAGCGTGAAGGGCTCGCCGCCCTTGGTCGCCACGAGCCGCAGCCGGATCGCGCCCACGCCGGGCGCGCGGGTCTCTGCCTTGTCCAGCACTTCGGACCAGGCGCGCACGGTGTCGCCGGCGAAGCAGGGGTTGGCGTGCGCGCCCGCGTTGATGCCCGCGATCATCTGCGCGTTGGCGAGGCCATTGAACGACAGCGCGCGCGCCATGCTGATGACGTGCCCGCCGTAGATCAGCCGCTTGCCGTCGGCGCGCGGGGTGGCGTCGAAATGCGTCTTGGAGGTGTTCTGCCACAGGCGCGTGGCCATCATGTGCTCGGCCTCTTCCAGCGTGACGCCGTCCACGTGGTCGATCACCTCGCCCACCTCGTAGTCCGACAGGCGATGCGGCTCGCCCGCGAGGCCGAAGTCGTATTGCGTGAAATCGAGCCCCGCGGGAATCACCAGATCCTCCGCCGCGACATGCGGCGCGAGGTCGGGCACCACCGCCTCGGGCGCCGGGGCCTCCGGGTCGCGCTTGCGCACCATGACCCAGCGCTTGAACTCCATCACCGGCAGCCCGTGCTGGTTGAAGCCAGTGGTGCGCACGTAGACGACGCCGGTCTTGCCGGAACTGTTCTGCTTGAGCCCGATCACCTCGGACGAGGCGCGCAGCGTGTCGCCCGCATAGACGGGCCGCAGCCAGCGCGCCTCGGCGTAGCCGAGGTTCGCCACCGCGTTGAGCGAGATGTCGGGCACCGACTTGCCGAAGACCACGTGAAAGGCCATCAGGTCGTCCACCGGGCTCGCCGGCAGGCCGCAGACCCGCGCGAACTCGTCCGAGGAATAGAGCGCGTGCCGCGCCGGGTAGAGCGCGTGGTAGAGCGCCCGCTCGCCGCCCGAGATCGTGCGCGGCACGGCGTGGGGGATCACCTCCCCCACCGTGTAGTCCTCGAAGAAGCGGCCGGGGTTCGTCTTGACGCGCGGCGTCTTGTCCTTGGGCATCTCAGAGCTCTCCCAGCTTGAGGTCGGGGTGATACTCGCCCGCCACCTCCTTCACCACCGCCTGCCCGCAGCGCATCACGCCGTTGCCGGTGTCATAGGCATAGGTCGGATCGCCGTAGAGCTCCCAGCCCGCGTTCAGCGCGGCGGTCACCTTGTGGCAGAAGGCGCTGGTGTCGTCGGCGGTGAGAAAACGGTAAAGGCGCATGAAGATCACCCGAAGGCCGGATAGCCGAACCAGTAGTGGACCCAGGCGATCAGGCCATAGACCACCAGCGTGCCCACCACGGCGCCGATCTCCTTGCCCGTCGAGGCGCGCGGCGGCGGCGCGGGATGCGCGGTCTGCCGGTTGATCAGGATGACCTCGACCACCGCCCAGGCCAGCAGGCCGCCGAAGAGGATGAGCGAGGGCAGATCGCCGTTGACGATCAGGTGCCCCACGGCCCAGGCCTTGATCGCGGTGAGCTGCGGGTGGCGGATGTAGGCGGTGATCCGCGTCTTCATGCCGGAGGCGGCGAAGAGATAGACGGCGAGCAGGTTGAGCAGGTTGTTGATCCCCACCGTCGCCGGGTGCCGCCCCCACCAGAAGCCCGCGTCGGCATTGCGGTAGCCCCACCACATCAGCACGATCGAGAGCAGCACCAGCACCGCGACCAGGCCCTTGGCCGTATCGCCCATTCGCGCCCGCGCGTCGGGCGCCACGCGCTTGAACAGATGCGCGCCGCTCCACAGCAGCACGCCCAGGATCAGAACCGTCAGTGCCATCGCCAGTCTCTCCCTGCCCCGTCCGGGCGCTACCCTAGATCAATGGGCGAGCGCCGCAATGGCCTCTGCCTTGGCCAGCGTGCGGCGCGCGGTCTCGACATGCAGATTCTCGACGATTCGGCCGTCCACCACGGCCACGCCCTCGCCGCGCGCCTGCGCCTCGTCGAAGGCCTCGATCTGGCGGCGGGCGAGCTCGATGTCCTCGGCCGCGGGGGCAAAGATCGCGTTGGCCGTGGCGACCTGCGCGGGATGGATCAGCGTCTTGCCGTCGAAGCCCAGGTCGCGGCCCTGCTCGCATTCCGCCCTCAGCCCGTCCTCGTCGCGGAAGTGGTTGAAGACGCCATCGACGGAGACCTTCCCTTCGGCCCGCGCGGCCATCAGCATGGCCTCCAGCGCGTAGAGCATCGGCAGCCGGTCGGCGCGCATGGCGCAGCCCAGTTCCTTGGCAAGGTCGTTGGTGCCCGCCACGAAGCCCGCAAGCCGCGGATGCGCGGCGATGGCGGGCGCGTTGAGGATGCCGCGCGGCGTCTCCATCATCGCCCAGAGCGGCGTGTCGTCGCCCATGAGCTCCGCCGCGCGGTCGAGGTCGCCCGGCCCGGAGACCTTGGGCAGCAGGAGCCCGTCGAAATCCGCGCCCTGCATCGCGGTGATGTCCGCGGCGCCCCACTCCGTGTCCAGCCCGTTGACCCGCACCAGACGCGCCTTCTTGCCGTAGCCACCGGCGTCGAGCTCCTTGCGCAGGGTCTCGCGCGCCTCCTGCTTGGTGTCGGGCGCCACCGCGTCCTCAAGGTCGAAGATGATCGCGTCCACGGGCAGGCCGCGCGCCTTCTCCAGCGCGCGCTCCTTGGAGCCGGGAATGTAGAGCACCGAGCGATACGGGCGCGATCGTTCGTCCATGACCTCTCCTCCGCAACAAAGTTGCGCGCCTATGGGCCATGTTCGCGCCTGGGGTTCAAGCCCCTTTTGCAGTCGCAGCATTGCGGGCAGGCGGGCGGCGCACGGCCCGGCAACGCTTCGGCAACCACGGCCGGCCACGGTACGCCCCCGTATACAAAGGCAGATGGAGGACTGCGCATGAAAGACCTGGTCATCCACGCCATGGGCCTCGGGCTGATCGCGCTCGCTGCGGCGACCTCGGCCGGGATGGCCGAAACCCGGCCGGCCGGGCCGCCGTCGGCGCCGACGGCGGTCTGCGATTCGGCGGTGGAAGGCACAGGCGCCCCGGCATGAGGCGGGCCCAGGCACCCGCCTGTAGGGTGCGAGGTCCCCTCGCACCGCCACCCCCCGCCCCAAGGGGTGCGACCGTCAGGTCAGCGCGTCCCAGACGAGCTTGGCGCCCGTCAGAGTCAGCAGCAGATAGGTTAGCGCGAAGAAGGCGCGCTCGGGCACGAGGAAATGCGCCTTCACGCCCGCCCAGGCGCCCAGCAGCGCGAAGGGGGCAAGCGCCAGGTTGGCGATCAGCGTCTCGGCGGTAAAGATCCCGAGCACCGCATAGGGCACCGCCTTGGCGATATTGACGATCCAGAAGATCAGCACCGTCGTCGCCTGATAGGTCGTCTTGTCCGGCCGCCCGGAGAGCAGATAGACCGCCGCGGGCGGCCCGCCGGCGTGGCTGACGAAACTGGTGAAGCCGGCCGCGAGCCCGGCCGCCAGACCCCAGCCCGCGCCCAGCCGCCGCGAAGCCGGACGGATCAGCCCGCGCGCCTGCGCCAGCCGCCAGCCGACGAAGGCGAGCGCGATCGCCCCGATCAGCAGGCGGATCATGTCGTCGTCGGCCACCCGCCAGAGCGCCACGCCCAGGCCCACCCCCGGCAGCGCGCCGAGGATCAGGAGCCGCCCCGCCTGCCAGTCCCAGCGCCGCCAGTAGGGGCGCAGGGTGGCGAGGTCGATGAGCATCAGCAGCGGCAGCATGATGCCAAGCGCCTGTCCCGGCGGCATGACGAGCGCCAGAATCGCCGCCGAGGCGAAGGCCGCGCCCGAGCCGAAGCCGCCCTTCGACACGCCCGCGAAGGCCACCGCCACGGCGGCCAGCGCGAAGATCTGCGCGTCCATCTGCATCGGCCGGATTCCTTCCTTGTGCCGCAGGCTTAGCGCGCGGCCGGCACGGTCGCCAGCGACAAGCCGTGCGGCGCGCTCTTGCGCCGGCGGGTCCGAAGCTCTAGGCCATGCGCCGATCTCAACCGGAGCGGAGTGACAGTCTCATGGCCAGACCCAGGATCGCGCTGATCGGCGCGGGGCAGATCGGCGGCACGCTCGCCCATCTCGCGGCGATGAAGGAGCTGGGCGACGTCGTGCTCTTCGACATCGCCGAGGGCCTGCCGCAGGGCAAGGCGCTCGACATCGCCGAGTCCGGCCCGTCGGAAGGCTTCGACGCCGCGCTGAAGGGCACGCAGGACTACGCAGATATCGCGGGCGCCGACGTCTGCATCGTCACCGCAGGCGTCCCGCGCAAGCCGGGGATGAGCCGCGACGATCTGCTCGGCGTCAACCTCAAGGTGATGAAGGCCGTGGGCGAGGGCATCAAGGAGCACGCGCCCGGCGCCTTCGTCATCTGCATCACCAATCCGCTCGACGCGATGGTCTGGGCGCTCAGGGAGTTCTCGGGCCTGCCGCACGAGAAAGTCTGCGGCATGGCCGGTGTGCTGGACAGCGCGCGCTTCCGGCACTTCCTGAGCCTCGAGTTCAACGTGTCGATGAAGGACGTGACCGCCTTCGTCCTCGGCGGGCACGGCGACACGATGGTGCCGCTGACGCGCTACTCGACGGTCGCGGGCATCCCGCTGCCCGACCTGGTGCAGATGGGCTGGACGACGCAGGACAAGCTCGACGCCATCGTGCAGCGCACCCGCGACGGCGGCGCCGAGATCGTGGGCCTGCTGAAATCGGGCTCGGCCTACTACGCGCCCGCCACGAGCGCGATCGAGATGGCCGAGGCCTATCTCAAGGACCAGAAGCGCCTCCTGCCCTGCGCGGCCTGGTGCGACGGGGAATACGGTCTCGACGGTCTCTACGTCGGCGTGCCCACCGTAATCGGCGCGGGCGGCATCGAGCGGATCGTGGACATCAAGCTCAACAAGGACGAGCAGAAGATGTTCGACAATTCGGTCGAGTCGGTGCGCGGCCTCGTCACCGCCTGCAAGGGCATCGACGAAACCCTCGCCTGACGATCCCGCGGGGGCCGTGCCCGGCACGGCCCCTACCCGCCCGGAATGTCGCGCATCAGCCCGGAGAGAGACTCCGGCCCCGTGTAGCGGCGGCTGCCCTCGAACACGGGCGACCGCGCGAGCACCTTCTCGCGCTCCAGCATCTGCGCGTAATGGCCCGCGCCGCCGGCGTGCTGGCCGCGCGCGGCAATATACGCCAGACCCTCGCGGCCCCGCGTGAAGGGATAGTGCAGAAAGACCGCGATGCTCTCGGAGCAGGGAATCGCGCGATCGAGCTTGTGCGCGCCGCCGTTGAAGCGCATCCCCCGCCTCCAGCGGATCAGCCCAAGCTTCGTGGTGTTCAGCTCGCGGCGCAGCGCGGCGCCGGCCAGGGGACGCGCCAGCCGCCGCAACAGCGCCTGCGCCGGGCCGGCGTTCACCGGCCCGCCGGGCGAGAAGACCTGGCGCAGGAGCATGCGCGCCAGCGGGCCGGGGGCCGCCGCCTGCCCGAAGAGCCGCTCGCGCGCGCCGCCGCGCAGCTCGACCGGCGGCGTGGGATAGCGCCGGCGCGTGGCCGCCGTGATCGGGCGCATGATGTAGCCCGGCATCGCCTCACCCGGTCCGTCGAAGAAGGGAAAGGCCTCGGTCAGGCTGACGCCGTCGGCCGGGTCGAAGACATGCTCGGCCAGCGGGCGGTCCGCGTAGAGATCCAGCATCAGCGTCACCACCGCCTGCGCGCCCTCGCGGTCGAGCGCCGCGGTGTAGTCGCCAAGGCTCCGCCGCCCCATGCCGGGGAAGACGAAATGCTCGTCGAGATCGGGCACCAGGCACCATTTGTCCGCGCCGTGGCCGTCGAGCAACTCGCTGCGCCAGAACGCCTTGTGCTCGGCGTAGGTCGAGCCCTCGACCGGGCGGAAGACGGTCACGTCCGCCTCACCCGCGAGAAGCTCGGCGGTGCCGTCGTCCGAGCGGTCGTCCACGATCAGGAAGGCCGGCCGGCAGATCGAGCGGTAGTGCGCCAGAAAGGCCGGCAGGATGTTGGCCTCGTTGTGGGCGAGGGCCACGACGGGCGTCGCTTCCGGATCGGGATCCGGCCCGCCGTGTCGGATGAGCCGTTGCGGTCGCATGCGCCTCCCTGTCCTGTCGCCCGGCTCCCTCGGACCGAGCCTCGCGCATTGGCCGCTATGTGATCACACGATTTTCTGGCGTGATCACAAAAGGCCGAAATGCGCCACAAATGCCGCTCCGCGGGCGGAAACCCCTTTTCGGGCCCGGCACGGACCGTATAGGCGGGATGAGACCGCGCACAAGACGGGACAGTGAGCGATGAACATCCACGAATACCAGGCCAAGGCGCTGCTGCGCGACTACGGCGCGCCGGTGAGCGACGGGCGCGTCGTGATGCGCGCCGAAGAGGCCAAGACCGCGGCGGGCGAACTCGACGGGCCGCTCTGGGTCGTCAAGGCGCAGATCCACGCAGGCGGCCGCGGCAAGGGCCACTTCAAGGAAGCCGGCGCCGGCGAGAAGGGCGGCGTCCGGCTGGCCAAGTCGGTCGAGGAAGCCGCGGAAGAGGCGCGGCGCATGCTGGGCCGCACGCTGGTGACGCATCAGACGGGGCCCGCGGGCAAGGAAGTGGGCCGCATCTACATCGAGGACGGCTCGGGCATCGCGCGCGAGCTCTACCTCGCGCTGCTGGTGGACCGGGTGACGAGCCGCATCTCCTACGTCTGCTCGACGGAGGGCGGCGTCGATATCGAGGAGGTGGCGGCCAGCACGCCCGACAGGATCCTGTCCTTCTCCGTCGATCCCGTGACGGGGTATCAGCCGTTCCACGGCCGCCGCATCGCCTTCGCGCTGGGTCTGGAGGGCAAGCAGGTGAAGCAGTGCGTCAGCCTGATGGGCACGCTCTACCGGCTGTTCGTGGACAAGGACATGGACATGCTGGAGATCAACCCGCTGATCGTTACCGACGAGGGGGATCTCAAGTGCCTCGACGCCAAGATGGGCTTCGATTCGAACGCGCTCTACCGGCACGCCGACATCGCCGCCCTGCGCGACGAGTCCGAGGAAGACCCCAAGGAACTCGCGGCGTCCAAGTATGACCTGAACTACATCGCGCTCGACGGCGAGATCGGCTGCATGGTCAACGGCGCGGGCCTCGCCATGGCGACGATGGACATCATCAAGCTCTACGGCGCGGAGCCCGCCAACTTCCTCGACGTGGGCGGCGGCGCCACCAAGGAGAAGGTGACCGAGGCCTTCAAGATCATCACCTCGGACGACAACGTGAAGGGCATCCTCGTCAACATCTTCGGGGGCATCATGCGCTGCGACATCATCGCCGAGGGCGTGATCGCCGCGGTCAAGGACGTGGGGCTAAAAGTGCCGCTGGTCGTGCGGCTCGAGGGCACCAACGTCGAGAAGGGCAAGGAGATCATCGCGCAATCGGGCCTTAACGTGATCGCGGCAGATGATCTGTCGGACGCGGCGCAGAAGATCGTGAAGGCGGTGAAGGGATAACGAAATGGCAGTCCTCGTCGACAAAGAAACCAAGGTCATCTGCCAGGGCTTCACCGGCTCGCAGGGCACCTTTCACTCCGAGCAGGCGATCGCCTACGGCACGAAGATGGTGGGCGGCGTGACGCCCGGAAAGGGCGGGCAGGAGCACCTCGGCCTGCCGGTCTTCAACTCCTGCCACGAGGCGGTGCAGCAGACCGGGGCCAACGCTTCCGTCATCTACGTGCCCCCGCCCTTCGCGGCGGACTCGATCCTCGAGGCCATCGACGCCGAGATCCCGCTGGTGGTCTGCATCACCGAAGGGATCCCGGTGCTCGACATGATGAAGGTCAAGCGCGCGCTGGAGGGGTCGAAGACCACGCTGATCGGCCCCAACTGCCCCGGCGTCATCACGCCGGACGCCTGCAAGATCGGCATCATGCCCGGCCACATCCACAAGCGCGGCAAGGTGGGCGTCGTCAGCCGCTCGGGCACCCTGACCTACGAGGCCGTCAAGCAGACCACCGACGTCGGGCTCGGCCAGTCCACCTGCGTGGGCATCGGCGGCGACCCGATCAAGGGGACGGAGCATATCGACGTGCTCGAGTGGTTCCTCGACGACGACGAGACGGAAGCGATCATCATGATCGGCGAGATCGGCGGCTCGGCCGAGGAGGACGCGGCTGAATTCCTCGCCGCCGAGAAGAAGAAGGGCCGCTGGAAGCCCACCGCGGGCTTCATCGCCGGCCGCACCGCGCCCCCGGGCCGCCGCATGGGCCATGCGGGCGCCATCGTCGCGGGCGGCAAGGGCGGCGCCGACGACAAGATCGAGGCGATGAAATCGGCCGGCATCACCGTCGCCGACAGCCCCGCGGGGCTGGGCGAGGCGGTGCTGAAGGCCATCGGCTGAGAAGCGTGCCGGCCAGATGCAGCGCTCGCCGTGTCCAGCCTAGGTGGAGGAGAGGAATCGTGACAGGCTGCGCGAACGCCAGCACCGGAGCGGATGGCGCCTTACTCCTCATGGAGCGAGGTCCAGCGGTCCGTCCTGATTTCGGGGTCCTTCACGCAGCCGTCGATCTCGGTGGCGAGACGGTCGAGAATGAAGGCCCGTTCACGCCGGTTCGGCGTGTAGCGGTCCTGCGGCTGGCCAAGGGCAAGCGCTCGCAGGCGCTGGCGCAGGCCGGCCGGAAAAAGCCGACGCGCCGCCGTGACCAGCGCGCCCTCGCGCAGCACCGCCTCCATCTGAGGGCGGGCATGGACCCTGCGCGCGTTGCGCCGTTCGAGCTTCGTGGACATTCCCGCACTGTCGCGACCGGCGAAACGAGCGAGGCGCTGCAGTTCGTCCGGCTCGGTCAAGCGGTGATAGTCGAGGATGAGCAGGTCCGCGCCGAAGGCCGCACGGAAGGGCGCGAGCTGGGAATGGTAGCGGGTGCGGTAAACGTGCCAGAAGAGAGGGTGGGCCATCGCACGGCGGCGGCGGTCTTCCAGTTTCAGCGAGCGCAGAAGGTTCGGGCGCTGCCAGCCGTAGCGCAGCGTGTGCTCGAACTCCGAGACGATCCGCTCCACCGGATCGCGCAGCACGGCCACAAGGCGTACGCGTCCTACATCGCTGCGCGCCGCGAAATCAGCGATCCGGCCGGGGGTCTGGGGGCAGGACAGGTTGTCCGTCGAGGCCTCGACTCGAAGGCCCGCGTCTGGCGCATGATCGAAGCGGCCGCGGAAGCCGGCCTCGGTGCCGCCGTCATGGCTGGCATGGTCGGCACCGGGTCCGGTCCAGCGCCGCTCAGTGTAGTCGGTGAAGAAAAGCGTCTCCTTGCCGCGGGCGACGGCGGTGTCGGGCCAGCCGGCCATCCATGCCGTAAGGCTCGTCGTGCCGCATTTAGGAGCGCCGAGAATGATGAGATAATCCTTGCCGTCCATTCCGGTCTCCGATGCCTTCGGCGAGCGACGGTATCTTTGCGCGGTGCCTGGCGCAATGCGCGGTGGCAGCCGACGGCGACTGCAGCTGCCGCGGCTAGACAGGAGGCCGCATGACATTCGCCGAGGCCGTCCGCCGTTGCCTGAAGCGCTACGCCACCTTCTCGGGCCGGGCGCGGCGGCCGGAATACTGGTGGTTCTTCCTCTTCGTGATGCTGGGCGGCATCGTGGCCAGCCTGATCGACGGAGCGCTCTTCGGCTTCGGCAGCGCGGACGAACCCGAGACGCAGATCGTGAGCCCGCTCTGGAGCCTCGCGATGTTCCTGCCGCTGCTGGCGGCGGGCTGGCGGCGGATGCACGACACGGGGCGGCCGGGATGGTATCTGCTCATCCCGATGCTTATCTCGCTCGCGGTGCTTTTCCTGCTGGGATTCGAGATGGCCGCCTTCCTCGCCATGGGCAGCCCGGAGACGATCGGCCCGGGTCTGGGTGCGGGCCTGGCGCTGGTGGCCGTGCTGCTGGTGGCCCAACTCGTGGCCTCGCTTCTCATCCTGTGGTGGCTCACGCGGCCCACGCAGAAGGGGCGCAACGAATACGGCCCCGAGCCGCCCGTCCGGCCGAAGGGAGACGCGCGCGCATGAGCTTCGGCACGGCGGTCAGAACCTGCCTGCGAAACTACGCGACCTTCTCGGGCCGCGCCTCGCGCCCCGAATACTGGTGGTTCGCTCTCTTCGTGGTGCTGGGCTCCATCGCGCTCAGCCTGCTCGACGGCGCGCTCTTCGGCTACGAGCCGGTCCGCGTGGCCCCCGGGGTGGTCGAATACCAGTCGCCCTCGGTGCTGTCGGGGGTCTTTTCGCTCGCCATGATCCTGCCGATCCTGGCGGCCGGCTGGCGGCGGATGCACGACAGCGGGCGCTCCGGGCTGCACCTGATCTATCCGCTGATCGTGATGGTGGGCATCGGCACCTTCGCCGCCTTCGCCGAGGGGCTCGATCCTCTGCTGACGGGCGGGCCGGGCGCGATCTTCGACAATGCCGCGACGCTGATCCTCGGCCTCGCCTCGATCGTCTTCTTCCTCTCGCCTCTTCTCGTGATCTGGTGGCTCACCCGCCCGTCCGAGCCCGGGCCGAACCGCTTCGGCCCCAACCCCCTGGAGCAAGCGCAATGACCGAGCAAAGCCCCAACGACATCTTCAAGGCCTCGAGCTTCATGCAGGGGCACAACGCCGAGTATCTGGAACAGCTCTACGCCCGCTACGCGGAGGATCCTTCCGCGGTGGACGAGGCCTGGGCCGCCTTCTTCCGCGAGCTGGGCGACCCGGGGCAAGAGGTCCGGCGCGAGGCGGAAGGGCCGTCCTGGGCTCGGCGCGACTGGCCGCCCCAGCCGGCCGACGAGCTCACCCATGCGCTCGACCTGCAATGGCCCGAGGTCGCGCCCGAGGCCAGGGCCGCGGGCGAGAAGATCCGCGACAAGGCCGAGGCGCACGGCGTGAAGGTCACCGACGAGCAGGTCAAGCGCGCGGTGCTCGACTCGGTGCGCGCGCTCATGCTGATCCGCGCCTACCGCATCCGCGGCCATCTCGCGGCCGACCTGGACCCTCTCGGCCTGCGCGAACAGACCGAGCACCCCGAGCTCGACCCCAAGTCCTACGGCTTCACCGAGGCCGACATGGACCGGCCGATCTTCATCGACAACGTGCTGGGGCTCGAAGTCGCCTCGCTCCGGCAGATCCTGGACCTGGTGAAGCGCACCTACTGCGGCACCTTCGCGCTGCAGTTCATGCACATTTCCGATCCCGAGCAGTCCGCCTGGCTGAAGGAGCGCATCGAGGGCTACGGCAAGGAGGTCAAGTTCACCCGCGAGGGCCGGCGCGCCATCCTCAAGAAGATGGTCGAGGCCGAGGGTTTCGAGAAGTTCCTCCATGTCAAGTACATGGGCACCAAGCGCTTCGGCCTCGACGGTGGCGAAAGCCTGATCCCCGCGATGGAGCAGATCATCAAGCGCGGCGGCGCGCTGGGCGTGAAGGAGATCGTGATCGGCATGCCCCACCGCGGGCGACTGTCGGTTCTGGCCAACGTGATGGGCAAGCCCTACCGCGCGATCTTCCACGAATTCCAGGGGGGCAGCTTCAAGCCCGAGGACGTGGATGGATCGGGTGACGTGAAGTACCACCTCGGCGCCTCGAGCGACCGGACCTTCGACGGCAACTCTGTCCACCTGTCGCTGACGGCGAACCCCAGCCACCTCGAGGCGGTGAACCCGGTCGTGCTCGGCAAGGCGCGCGCCAAGCAGGACCAGCATCACGACGAGGAACGCCGCGCGGTTCTGCCTGTGCTGCTGCACGGCGATGCGGCCTTCGCGGGCCAGGGCGTGGTCGCGGAATGCTTCGGCCTCTCGGGGCTGAAGGGGCACCGCACCGGCGGCACCATCCACCTGATCGTGAACAACCAGATCGGCTTCACCACCGCGCCGCACTTCAGCCGGTCGAGCCCCTACCCGACAGACATCGCGCTGATGGTCGAGGCGCCGATCTTCCACGTCAACGGCGACGACCCCGAGGCGGTGGTGCACGCCGCCAAGGTGGCCACCGAGTTCCGCCAGAAGTTCGGCAAGGACGTGGTCATCGACATCTTCTGCTACCGGCGGTTCGGTCACAACGAGGGCGACGAGCCCATGTTCACCAATCCGCTCATGTACAAGGCGATCAAGAGCCACAAGACGACGCTCAGCCTCTACACCGAGCGGCTGGTGAAGGACGACCTCATCCCCGAGGGCGAGGTCGAGGACATGAAAGCGCAGTTCCAGTCCTTCCTCAACGACGAGTTCGAGGCCGGCAAGACCTACAAGCCCAACAAGGCCGACTGGCTCGACGGGCGATGGAGCCATCTCGACCGCGAGGGGGAGAACTACCAGCGCGGCGAGACGGCGATCTCCGAAGAGACGCTGACCCGGGTGGGCGAGGCGATCATCCGCGTGCCGGACGGCTTCAACCTGCACCGGACCGTGGGCCGGCTGGTCGAGGCGCGCGCCAGGATGTTCGAGACGGGCCGCGGCTTTGACTGGGCGACCGCCGAGGCGCTCGCCTTCGGCTCGCTGCTGACCGAGGGCTACCCGGTGCGCCTGTCGGGGCAGGATTCGGTGCGCGGCACCTTCTCGCAGCGGCACTCGGCCTTCATCGACCAGAACACCGAAGAGCGCCACTTCCCGCTCAACCATATCCGCGAGGGCCAGGCCCGCTACGAGGCGATCGACTCGATGCTCTCGGAATACGCGGTGCTGGGCTTCGAATACGGCTACAGCCTCGCCGAGCCCAACGCGCTGGTGATGTGGGAGGCGCAGTTCGGCGATTTCGCCAACGGCGGCCAGATCATGTTCGACCAGTTCATCAGCTCGGGCGAGTCGAAATGGCTGCGCATGTCGGGCCTCGTCTGCCTGCTCCCGCACGGCTTCGAGGGCCAGGGCCCCGAGCACAGCTCGGCGCGGCTTGAGCGGTTCCTGCAACAATGCGGGCAGGACAACTGGATTGTTGCCAATTGCACGACGCCGGCCAACTATTTCCACATCCTGCGCCGGCAGATCCACCGCAGCTTCCGCAAACCGCTCATCCTGATGACGCCCAAGTCGCTGCTGCGCCACAAGCTCGCGATCTCGGACAAGGAGGATTTCCTCACCGGCTCCTCCTTCCACCGCGTGCTCTGGGACGACGCCGAAAAGGGCCATTCCGAAACGGAGCTGAAGCCCGACGGCGAAATCCGCCGTGTCGTGATGTGCTCGGGCAAGGTCTACTTCGACCTTCTGGAGGAGCGTGACCGCCGCGGCATCGACGACATCTACCTGCTCCGCGTCGAGCAGTTCTATCCCTTCCCCGCCCATTCGGTGGTCAAGGAACTCGAACGCTTCAAGCAGGCCGAGATGATCTGGTGTCAGGAAGAGCCCAAGAACCAGGGCGGCTGGACCTTCATGGAACCCAACCTGGAATGGGTACTGGGCCGCATCGGGGCCGCGCACGGCCGGCCGCGCTACATTGGCCGGCCGGCCTCGGCCTCGCCCGCCACGGGTCTCGCCTCGACCCACAAGAAACAGCAGGAAGCGCTGGTCGATCAGGCGCTCACGATCGAAGGATAACGGGAATGACAGTCGAAGTCCGCGTGCCCACCCTGGGCGAAAGCGTCACCGAGGCGACCGTCGCCACCTGGTTCAAGAAGCCGGGCGACAGCGTCGCCGAGGACGAGATGCTCTGCGAACTGGAGACCGACAAGGTCACGGTCGAGGTGCCCGCCCCCGCCTCGGGCGTGCTCTCCGACATCGTGGCCGAGGAAGGCGCGAGCGTCGGCGTCGACGCCCTCCTGGCCAATATCGCCGAAGCGGGCGAAGCCGGCTCCGCCACGCCCGAACCGCGCCCCTCGACCACGCAGGAGAGCGGCAAGGCGCCGTCGGAGGGCAAGGCACCCACCGAGGACGGCAAGGAGGTCGACGTGATGGTCCCCGCGCTGGGTGAAAGCGTGAGCGAGGCCACCGTCTCGACCTGGTTCAAGGCGGTGGGCGACACCGTCGAGGCCGACGAGATGCTCTGCGAGCTCGAAACCGACAAGGTCTCGGTCGAGGTGCCCGCGCCCGCCGCCGGCATGCTCTCGGAAATCCTGGCCGACGAGGGCGCGACCGTGGAGGCCGGCGGGAGGCTCGCCGTGCTCAAGAGCGGCGAAGGCGCCGCGCCCGCCAGCGAGGCGCCGGAGCAAGAGGCCGAGGCGGAACCGAAACCCGAGGCCCCCGCCCGCGAGACCGGGCGCGGCGACGTCGAGGATGCGCCGGCCGCGAAGAAGGCGATGGCCGAGGCCGGCCTCGCGCGCGACCAGGTGCAGGGCTCGGGCCGCGACGGCCGCGTGATGAAGGAGGACGTGGCCAGGGCCGTGGCCGCCGGCACCGCCGCCAGGGCCCCCGCGCCGGAACCCGCCCCCGCGCCGCGCGCCCCCGTGCCGGCCGAGGATGCGAGCCGCGAGGAACGGGTCAAGATGACCCGCCTGCGCCAGACCATCGCGCGCCGGCTCAAGGACGCGCAGAACACCGCCGCCATGCTGACCACCTACAACGAGGTGGACATGAAGGCGGTGATGGAGCTGCGCTCCGAATACAAGGACCTCTTCGAGAAGAAGCACGGCGTGCGGCTGGGCTTCATGTCCTTCTTCACAAAGGCCTGCGCCCATGCGCTCAAGGAAGTGCCCGAGGTCAACGCCGAGATCGACGGCACCGACATCGTCTACAAGAACTTCGTGCACATGGGCATCGCCACCGGCACGCCGCAGGGCCTCGTCGTCCCGGTGATCCGCGACGCCGACGCCAAGTCCTTCGCCGAACTGGAAAAGGAGATGGCCGAGAAGGCGAAGCGCGCCCGCGACGGCAAGCTCTCGATGGCAGAGATGCAGGGCGGCACCTTCACCATCTCCAACGGCGGCGTCTACGGCTCGCTGATGTCCTCGCCCATCCTCAACCCGCCCCAGTCCGGCATCCTCGGGATGCACAAGATTCAGGACCGTCCCGTCGTGGTGAAGGGCGAGATCGTGGTGCGCCCGATGATGTATCTGGCGCTCAGCTACGACCACCGCATCGTCGACGGCAAGGGCGCGGTCACCTTCCTCGTGCGCGTGAAGGAGGCGCTCGAGGACCCGCGGCGCCTGCTTATGGATCTGTAGCGGTGCGCCGGAACGGCGCACCCTACGCGGCGGCGCGCGCCGATGCGCCGCCCCAGCACAGGGACAGATGCGGGATCGCCCCATGACCCCCGAACTCACCGCCCTCGCCCTCGCCGTGCTGCTGCAGGCCGTGCAGCTCTCGATCTATTCGATCCTGGGCCAGAAGGCCGCCGGCACGCGGGCCGCGCTGAAACCGCGCGACGAGCCCATCCCGCTCCCGGGCCGCGCGGGCCGCGCCAAGCGCGCGATGGAGAACCACTTCGAGGGGCTGATCCTCTTCACCGCCGCCGTGCTGGTCGTCACGGCCTCCGGCAAGGCCAGCGCCCTCACCGCCGCGATGGCCTGGACCTACCTCGCCGCGCGCATCCTCTACGTGCCCGCCTACCTCTTCGGCTGGGTGCCCTGGCGGTCGCTCATCTGGGCGGTTGGGTTCCTGGCCACCCTCGCCATGGTGCTCGCGGCGCTCCTGTGACTTCTTCTTGGCTGAAATATCCCGGGGGGTGAGGCCGAAGGCCGAGGGGGGCAGCGCCCCCCTCCCCCGCCCAACAGAAAGGACAGACCGAATGGCCTCCTACGACGTGATCGTGATCGGCTCCGGCCCCGGCGGCTACGTGGCCGCCATCCGCTGCGCGCAGCTTGGGCTCAGGACCGCCTGCGTGGAGGGCCGCGAGAGGCTGGGCGGCACCTGCCTCAACGTGGGCTGCATCCCCTCGAAGGCGCTGCTGCACGCCTCGCACCAGCTGCACGAGGCGCAGCACAACTTCGAGAAGATGGGCCTCAAGGTCGGCGCGCCCAAGGTCGACTGGAAGGCGATGCTGGCCTACAAGGACGAGACGATCGCCACGAACACGAAGGGCGTCGAGTTCCTGTTCAAGAAGAACAAGATCGACTGGCTCAAGGGCTGGGGCTCGATCCCACAGGCCGGCAAGGTCAGGGTCGGCGACGAGACGCACGAAGCGAAACACATCATCATCGCCACCGGCTCCGAGGCCTCGGGCCTTCCGGGCGTCGAGATCGACGAAAAGACCGTGGTCACCTCCACCGGCGCGCTGGAACTGGGCAAGATCCCTAAGAAGATGGCGGTGATCGGCGGCGGGGTGATCGGCCTTGAGCTCGGCTCGGTCTACGCCCGCCTCGGCACCGAGGTCACGGTGATCGAATACCTCGACCACATCACGCCGGGCATGGACGGCGAGGTGCAGAAGAGCTTCCAGCGCATCCTCAAGAAGCAGGGACTCTCCTTCGTCATGGGCGCGGCGGTGCAGTCGGTCGAGACGCTCAAGACCAAGGCCAAGGTGCACTACAAGCTGCGCAAGGACGACAGCGACGCCACGCTCGACGCAGATGTCGTGCTCGTCTCCACCGGGCGGCGCCCCTTCACCGAGGGGCTGGGCCTCGACAAGCTGGGCGTCGAGACCACCGAGCGCGGTCAGGTCAAGACCGATGCGCACTGGCAGACCAACGTCGAGGGCGTCTACGCCATCGGCGACGCCATCGCGGGCCCGATGCTCGCCCACAAGGCCGAGGACGAGGGCATGGCAGTGGCCGAGGTGATCGCGGGCAAGGCGGGGCATGTGAACTACGGCGTGATCCCGTCGGTCATCTACACCCACCCCGAGGTCGCCGCCGTGGGCGAGACCGAGGAGACGCTGAAGGAGGCCGGCCGCGCCTACAAGGCAGGCAAGTTCATGTTCATGGGCAACGGGCGGGCCAAGGCCAATTTCGCGGCCGACGGCTTCGTCAAGATCCTCGCCGACAAGGAGACCGACCGCATCCTCGGCGCGCATATCGTGGGCCCCTCGGCGGGCGATTTGATCCACGAGATCTGCGTGGCGATGGAGTTCGGCGCCTCGGCAGAGGATCTGGCGCTCACCTGCCACGCGCATCCGACCTATTCCGAGGCTGTGCGCGAGGCCGCGCTCGCCTGCGGCGACGGCCCGATCCACGCGTGATGGTGGCCCGGTCCTGCCAGCGCCGCTGACAGCGCGTCGACAGCTACCCGATCACGGGGCGCGGCCGCTTTCGCGCTCCGATCCCCTTGCCATTCAGGCTCGCAAGTGCGCTTTGCGCCTGTCACGTCTTGCAGCGAGTGGGCCGGGACATTGGGCCAGCCGTCGCGATGCATGCCCGGCCGCTCACCTTGCGCTCCGCGTCTGAGCTCCGGTATGCAGCGTCCCGCTGCCTGCTTCTGCCATCAGCGCGTCCGACCGCTCTTCCACTTCGCGTTCGAGCCGCGCCATGAACTCCGCCGCCGAGAGGCCGGGCGCGATGGGTTCGAGGAACTCCACCACCGCGAGGCCCGGCTTGCGCAGGATCCCCCGGCGCGGCCAGAAGAGGCCCACGTTGGTCGCCGCCGGCACGCAGGGCTGGCCGGTCGTCTCGTAGAGGACGGCCGTGCCGATCTTGTAGGGCGCCTTGACCCCCGGGGCGACGCGCGTGCCCTGGGGGTAGATGATCAGCTGCCCCGGCGGCGCGTCGCCGCGGCTCACGCCCGCCTTCATCTGGCGCATCGCCTCGGCCCGGCGGCCGCGGTCCACCGGCACGCAGCCGATCCGCAGCGCGTACCAGCCGAGGATGGGCGCCCATCTGAGCTCGCGCTTCATGATGAACTTGGGCCGCGGCACCGCGCTCACGATCAGGATGATGTCGAGAAAGCTCTGGTGCTTGGCCGCGATGAGGACTTCCCCGGTCGGCACGCGGCCGCGCACCTCGGTCCTCAGCCCGACCATCCAGCGCGCCGACCAGCGCACCCAGGCGCACCAGGTGTGCACGGCGGCATAGGCGCCGCGTCGATCGGCCAGCGCCCAGGGCGTGAAGAAGACCGCCATCAGCGCCATCATCGCATAGATCTGGCCCACGAAGAGCGCGGAGAGCAGCCAGCGCATCAGTCGAGCCCCCGCAGCGTGCGCCGCGCGGCAAGGCCGGTCGCGGCCCAGGCGACCGCCCCGGCGAGCGGCGGGACGGCCAGCGGCACCGCCCATTCCGCGCCAAGCAGGCCCAGTGCGGTGAGAAACCCATCCGCGCCCTCCTGCGGCAGGAGCGCCACCGCGCCCATGCCCGCGGCGGTGCCGAGCGTCGCGCCGCCAAGGGCCCGCAGCGTGAAGCGGCGGGTGAAGGCCTGCGCGATGTAGCGGTCGCGCGCGCCCACGAGCCGCAGCACGCCGATCACCTGCACGTTGGCCGCGAGCGCGGCCTGGGCCGCGAGAGTGATCATCGCGGCGACCGCGCCGCCGATCAGCCCGATGGAGGCCCAGCCGAGCGCGCGCAGCCGGTCGGCCGCGCGCACCAGCGGCCGTCGCCAGCGGGTATGGTCGTCGAGCACCGCGCCGGGCACCTCGGCCGCGAGCCGCAGGCGAAGGCCTTGCACATCGAACCCCTCGTCCGTCTCCACGATCTCTATGAGCCGGGGGATGGGCAGCCGCTCGACCGGCAGGTCCGGGCCGAGCCAGGGCGCCAAAAGGGTGCGCTGTTCCTCGTCTGTCAGCGCACGCGCGCTGGCCACGCCAGGCGTCTGTTCGAGGATGCGCAGGGCCGCCTCGGTCTGCTCGGCCATCTGTCCGTCCGGGGCCGAGATGCGCAGCGTCGCGGTGCGCGCCAGCGCCTCGCCCCAGCGATCCGCGAGGCGGCCCGCCGAGAAGGAAAGCGCGAGCGCGAAGACCGCCAGAAAAGCCATCGCGGCGGAGGTGAAGACGGTGAGCCAGGCGGTGAAGCCCGTGGGCGGGACGACCCGCGCCGCCTGGGCATCGCCCGCGAGAAAGGCCGGAAGCACCCTCACAGCTCCGCCCCCGCCACGCTCAGTCGCCGGTCGGCGATCCGCAGCACGCGCGCCTGGACATGCGGTTTCGTGGCCCGGATCAGCGCGAGGTCATGCGTCGCCAGCAGCACCGCCTTGCCCAGCCGGTTCAGTTCTATCAGGAGCTGCATCAGCCGCTGCGACATCTCCCAGTCGACGTTGCCGGTGGGCTCGTCCGCGAGGATCACGTCGGGCGACATGATCACGGCCCGTGCGAGCGCCGCGCGCTGCCGCTCGCCGCCCGACAGCTCCGGCGGGAGCGCCTGCGCACGCGCCGACAAACCGACCCAGGCGAGAAGCTCGGCTAGGTTCTCCGCGTCCGCGGTCCGCCCCGTCTCGGAGACCGCGACCGGCAGCGCCACGTTCTCGGCGACCGGGAGATGATCGAGGAACTGGCAGTCCTGGTGAACGACGCCGATCCGCCGGCGGGCGCGGGCCACGCCGTCGCGGTCCATCTGCGCGAGATCCCGGCCGAACAGACCGATCCGACCCGCCGTGGGCCGCAGCGCGGCGTAGCACAGCCGCAGCAGCGTGGTCTTTCCCGCTCCGGAGGGGCCGGTCAGGAAATGAAAACTCCCCGGCGCGAGCGTCAGATCGATCTCGCGCAGCAGATCGCCGCCGCCATAGCTGTAGCTCACGCCTTCGAGCTCGATCACGCCTGCCCCCTCGCCTGCCCGCGATTTGTTGTGCCTCAGCACCGATCTGCATGCAATCGGCGCAACTTGCGGGCAATGCCCTTTCGCGCGATATAACCGCGGCCTACTCTGTGCGAAACCGGCGCGAGGCCGGACGGTTTGGGGGCGGAGATGCGGCTGACTTGCCCGAACTGCGGGGCGCAATACGAAGTACCGGAGGACGTCATTCCCGACGAGGGGCGGGACGTCCAATGCTCGAACTGTGGCTTCACCTGGTTCCAGACTCCGGACGGCCCCGCAGAGCCCGCCGCCGAGGTCGCCCCTGAGGCGGCGCCGCAAGCGGAACCGGAACCCGAACCCGAGCCTGTCGCCGACGCCGGGAGGAC
Source organism: Rhodosalinus halophilus (assembly GCF_003298775.1). Lineage (GTDB taxonomy): Bacteria > Pseudomonadota > Alphaproteobacteria > Rhodobacterales > Rhodobacteraceae > Rhodosalinus > Rhodosalinus halophilus. The sequence continues at coordinate 138,601 of NZ_QNTQ01000013.1, forward strand.
CGTCGCGCCAGACGAGGACGGCGCGCCTGCACGCGCCGCCGAGCCGGAGCCGCAGACAGCGCCACAACCTGCGCCCGAGGCCTCGGAAGCCCCGCCCGATCAGACGGAGACGCCGCGCCGCCGGCTCGACCCGGAGGTCGAGGGGCTGCTTCGCGAAGAGGCGGAGCGCGAGACGCGCGCGCGCGCCGCCGACAGCCAGCCGCTCGAAACGCAGCCCGACCTGGGGCTGGAGGAAACCCGCGCCGCGGACGACGCCGAGCAGCGCTCGCGCGCGGCGCGCGAGCACATGAGCCGCATCAGGGGCGAAGACACCGGCGAGAGCGAGGCCGCCCGCCGCAGCTCCCGCGGCAGTCTGCTGCCCGACATAGACGAGATCAACTCCAGCCTGAGGAGCGGCGGGGACACGGCACGCGAGCCCGCGCCCGAGCCGGAGCCCGTGGAGCAACCCGAGGCGCCCCCCGCCCGCGGCGGCTTCGCCCGCGGCTTCGCGATCGCGCTGCTGCTCGGCGTCGTGGTGATCGTGCTCTACGCCAACGCGGACCGCATCGCCGAGGCGCTACCGGGCTTCGCGCCGCTGCTCGACGCCTATGTCGCCGCAATGGACGCGGCCCGAGGATGGGCGGCCGAGACGATTACCGCGCTGCTCGTCTGGCTCGACGGGCTGGCCGGCGACTGATCGGCGCGGCGACGCGCAAGAGATCCGTCTGGCGACGCGAGCGGTCTCAGAATCGTTCGAGCAGCCTTTCCAGATAGTCGAGTTCGACGTCCGGGCGCCCGGCCTCCCCGCTTCGGCGGCGCAGCTCCTCGAGCAGATCCTGCGCACGGCGATACACATCCTCGCCCTGCAGCAGGCTCTCCTCGGTGCCCAGCTGGCCGCCCGAGCCCGCGCTGCGGCCCAGCGGATCGCGCGGCTCGCCGGAGGGATCGCCTTCGGCCATGCCCTGCTGACCCTGACCCTGCTGCTGGCCCTGCTGCTGCGCGAGCGCCTCGCCCATGTTGCGCATGCCCTCGCGCAGGGCATCCATCGCCTCGGCCTGACGATCGATCGCCTCGGCGAGATCGCCCTCGCCCAGCGCGCGTTCGGCACCCTCCATCGCCCCCTCGGCCCGGTCCAGCGCCTCGCGCGCGGCCTCGCCCGCCTCTCCGCCGAGGCCGGGCAGACCCTGCCGCTGGCGGCCGAGCTCGTTGCGCAGCGCGCGCTGGCGTTCTTCGAGGCTCTCGCCAAGGCCCTGCCCCTCGCCGGGCTGCGCCTGTTGCTGGCCCTGCCCCTGTCCGGGCTGGCCCTGCTGACCCTGTTGCCCTGGCTGGCCCTGCTGCCCTTGGCCGAACTGCTGGCCCGGACGCTGCTGGCCCTGCTGGCCCTGCCCCTGCTGCTGGCCCTGCTGGTTGCCGGGATTGAACTGTTCCTGCAACTCGCGGAAGGCTTCGTCCGAGAGGCCCTGCTGCTCGCGCAGCGTCTCGGCGAGGCCCTCCATCGCCTGCTGGCCGGGCGAGGGCTGGCCCTGACCTTGCGTGACGCGCATGTTCTCCATCATCTGCTGAAGCTGGCGCAGCGCTTCCTGCGCCTCGGCCATGCGGCCCTGCTCCATCAGCTCCTGGATGCGGTCCATCATGCGCTGCAGGTCATTCTGCGTCATCTGCATGCCGGGCATCTGCTGGGCCTGCTGGTTCTGCTGGCCCTCTTCGCCCTCCTGCATCTGACGGCGCGCGAGCTCGCGGATGTACTCGTCGGTCGCCTCTCGCAGCTCCTGCATGAGCTCGGCGATCTCCTCGTCGGAGGCGCCGTTGCGCATCGCCTCGCTCAACCGATCCTGCGCCCGCCGCAGCCGTTCGAGCGCATCGCCCAGATCGCCCTCTTCCAGGAGGAGCGCCAGATCCCAGAGCGCATCCGCGACATCGTCGCGCTGATCCTCGGTGAGACCATGGCGCGTGAAGGTCTCGAGCCGGCGCAGGATCACCCGCAGCCGCAGATAGGTCGTCTCGGAGCGAAAGACGTCCTCGGGCATGTAGGAGATCGCGCGCAGGACCTGTGCCACCCGCCCGGCGTTGTCGCGCGTCCAGAGCAGGTCGCGCCGCTGCTCGGCCACCGCGGCGGCCAGGGGGTCGAAGAACCGCCGCCCCGGCAGGCTCATGGTGCGCGGCTCCGAAACGCCCGTCTGCCCCGCGGCATCCTCGACGGTCAGCCGCACCTCGACCGGCAGGTTGGACCACGGGTGCTTGGAAAAATCCTCGATCAGCGTCTCTTCGAACTCGGCGCGGTCGCCGGAGATCGGCAGCGGCAGCGGCACCTCGATGGCCGGGCGCGCCTCGGGCTCGGACTTGAGGCCGTAGCGGCGGTCCACCGCGTCGAGATCAAGCGCGATGCGCGCAGTGCCGGCCACCACGCCGTAGTCGTCCTCGGCCTCGAAGGGCAGCGTCATCTCGCCGCGCGCCGAAGCCTCGGCCTCGCCCGCGAGCGCCACCTCGGGCGCCCTGTCGGGCCGCAGCGCCACGTCCCAGGCCCGGCCGCCCGGTCCCTCGACCGACAGACGCCCGTCGCGGGCGACCTCGAACACCTGGCTCGGCTCCGCCGCGGGCTCTTCCGGCGCGGGCTGGCCCGAAACGGTCTCGCGCACGGTCAGGTCGCCCACCTCGCCATAGAGCCTGAGCGTGATCTGGCTGCCTTCGGCGACGGAGAGGTCGCCCGGCGCGATGTCGTTGAGATAGACGGCCGGCAGCCGCGTGTAGGCGGGCGGCTCTACCCAGCCTTCCCAGGCAGGCCCGCCCGCTAGCGCCTGCGCCTGTCCGGGCGCCATTTCGGCCACCGACCCGATGCGCAGCACCGAGCCGAACAAGAGCGCCACCGCGAGCGCCAGAAGTGCCACGTAGCGCAGCGCGAAGGGATCGCGGCGGGCCACCCGCAGATCAGGCGCCGGGGCCCGCGCCGCAGCGGCCCGCTCCGCCATGCGCGCCTGATGCGCGCGCCAGACCGCCGCCGAGGCCGCGTCCGTCGCGCCCACCGCCTGCGCGTCGAGGATGGTGGCGATCGGCCGTCCCGCCATTGTCGCGTCGAGCCGCGCAAGCGCCTCGACCTCGCCCGGCCAGCGGAACTGCCGGAGTCCGCGCCACAGCGCCCAGAGCGCGCCGGCCGAAGCCAGCGCGGCGGCGGCCCAGACCGCCTCGACCGGCACCATGTCCTGCACGCCGAGCATCAGCAGCGCGAGCACCGCCGCGGCGATCGACCACAGCGGCCAGAAGGCGCGGCTCGCCCGCTCGGCGGCCATGCCCCACCGCGTCAACTGCACCGGCCGGCGCAGACGGGTCAGGATCTCGGGGGTGTCGGCAGTCTCTCGATCTCGCATCGCGGCTCGGCGCTCCCGCATCGGCGGTGTGGTCAGGCCGATCCTCGCGGGACTCGCACCGCTACAGCCATTGGGGGATGGTATCGCGCGCGAGGATTTCGTCAAAGGTCGGCCGCGGGCGGATGACCGCAACGTGATCGCCGCTCACCAGCACCTCGGGCACCAGCGGCCGGGTGTTGTACTCGCTCGCCATCACCGCGCCGTAGGCGCCGGCCGACCGGAAGGCGACCAGATCGCCCTCGGCCAGCGGCGGCAGCGGCCGTGCTCGCGCGAAGGTGTCGCCCGTCTCGCAGACCGGGCCCACCACGTCGAAGGGCGCCGTCGGCGCGCCCGCCGCTGCCTCCCTAATGGGCACGATGTCGTGCCAGGCGTCGTACATCGCGGGCCGGATCAGGTCATTCATCGCCGCGTCGAGAATCACGAAGTCGCGCCCCTCGCCCTCCTTCACCCAGAGCACGCGGCTCACGAGAATCCCGGCGTTGCCCGCAATCAGCCGCCCGGGCTCGATCTCGATCTCGCAGCCCAGGTGCCCCACGGTGCGGCGGATCATCGCGCCGTAATCGGCGGGCAGCGGCGGCACCTCGTTCGACCGCGCGTAGGGGATCCCCAGCCCCCCGCCCAGGTCGAGGCGCCGGATGTCGTGCCCGTCGGCGCGCAGCGCCTCGGTCAGCTCCGCCACCTTGCCGTAGGCCACCTCGAAGGGCGCGAGGTCGGTGAGCTGGCTGCCGATGTGCACGTCCACGCCCACCACCTCCAGCCCCGGCAGGCGCGCGGCCTCGGCATAGACCTCGCGCGCCCGCGCAAGGGGCACGCCGAACTTGTTCTCCGACTTGCCGGTGGCGATCTTGGCGTGGGTCTTGGCGTCCACATCCGGGTTCACGCGCACGGTCACGGGCACGGTCGCGCCCATCGACACAGCCACCTCGGACAGCGCCCGCATCTCCGGCTCGCTCTCCAGGTTGACCTGCCGGACGCCGCCGTCCAAAGCCAGCCGCATCTCCTCGCGGGTCTTGCCCACGCCGGAAAAGACGATGCGGTCGCCCGGCACGCCGGCGGCCCGCGCGCGCCGGTATTCCCCGCCCGAGACCACGTCCATCCCCGCGCCCATGTCGCCCAGCAGCTTCAGGAGCGCGAGGTTCGAGGCTGCCTTGACCGCGTAACAGACCAGATGCGGCCCCCAGTCGAGCGCCTCGTCGAAAAGCCGGTAGTGCCGCGCGAGCGTCGCCGCAGAATAGAGGTAGAAGGGCGTGCCCACC
>NZ_QNTQ01000014.1 GCF_003298775.1 Rhodosalinus halophilus
AATCCTACCCCCGCAACCAAACTTTCCTGCAAGATATCAAGGGCTTGGCCCAAGGCGGGGCGCGAACTGCGCGCCCATTCCGTGTTGCAGAGCCTTCCCGAACACTCCCCAAAGATTCCAAAGGCTTACGATCAGCCCCGATTCCACCGTGCAACACGGATGCGACACGGGAGCGGGGCCGATGTTCGCGGTTCAACGTGCTTGCCCACGCGCGGCCGCTGCCCTTGGGGTCGCTTCTATGCTCTGACGCTTCGCCGCGCAATGTGTCGACCATTGCGAGTGCAGCGCAGAGGACGTCGACCGCTGCCACGTCGGGACACTGGATCACTGACACGCGCGCCTGTGCGACGTCACGCCATGGCGTGCGACGGGGCTTGGATCAGTCGGGCCGGTCGTCGCCGCTCTCGGCCTGCTCGGCTGACCAGACACCTGCCGCCTCCACGGCCACAGGCGAGGCGGTGGGCAGTACGCCCAGGTAGCTTTCGGTGTCTTCGACAGGCCCGCTCGCGCGCTGCGTCATGCGATAGAGCGCGTAGAGCGCGATGAGCAGAAAGGTGGCGCCCAGCACGATCCAGAAACCATAGGGTCCGACCGCCTGCATCGCCCAGCCCGCGGCCAACGGACCTGCGATCGCGCCCAGTCCGAAGGTGAAGACGAGCCCGCCGGAGGCGGCCGGCATGTCCTCGACCGAGAGGTAGTCGTTGGTGTAGGCCAGCAGCAGCGCGTAGAGCGGCGTCGTCACGCCGCCGGCGAGGAAGGCCGCGGCCATCAGCAGCCAGAGATCGCCGCCCGTCGCCCAGCCTGCCGCGCAGGAGGCGGCGCCGAGGGCTGCCGACCCGAAGATAAGCTTGCGCCGGTCCATCCGGTCCGAGAGCCATCCGATGGGAAATTGCAAGAGCAGCGCGCCGGCGAAGAGCATCGCCACGAAGAGCGCGATCTGCGCGGCCGACAGCCCGATCTGCGTGCCGAAGACCGCACCCATGCCGGACTGGGTGGCGTAGACGCTGCCCAGCAGAAAGATGCCCACTGTGCCCAGCGGCGAGCCTGCGAAGAGCGTGCGCAGCGGCATCGGCCGCGTGACCTCTGCCGCGGGCACCGGCGTCGCCGACAGAAGGATCGGTGCGAAGGACAGCGACACGAGGATCGACGCGCCGATGAAGAGCACCGAGGTGCCCGCGTCGCCCAGCGTGAGCAGCCCCTGCGCCCCGATGATGCCCAGCGTCTGCGCGATCATGTAGGCCGACAGCACCGTGCCGCGCGTCTCGTTGGTGGAGGCGTCGTTCAGCCAGCTTTCCGCCACGACGTAGACGCCCGACATGCAGAAGCCGATCAACAGCCGCAGCACCGTCCAGGCCCAGGGCTCTGCCAGCAGCGGAAAGGCGATCAGCCCGGCCGACATGAAGCTGCCGAGGGCCGCGAAGACGCGCACGTGCCCCACCCGCCGGATCAGGACGGGCGTGTAGCGCGCGCCCGACAGGAAGCCCACGAAATAGCCGGAGGTGACGACGGCGAGCTCCGCGGCCGAGAACCCCTCGATCCCGCCGCGCAGGCCGATCAGGGTGAAATGCATGCCGTTGCCCAGCATGATGAGCACGATGCCGAGCAGAAGCGCCCAGACCCCGAACAGCGTTTGAGACATGATGCGGGCCCTCGCACTGTCGGATCCTCGTGTTGGCCGTCATCTGTCACGATCCTGTCGCCGGGGATGTTTCTGCAGCGCCGCATGGACATCCGTTCGCGACAGCCTTCTGGACGGTTTGCCTGTGGCGTGGCAGGACGACCCGACCGTGCGCGCCGCAGACAACGCCTGGAGACCGACCGCGCCGGAGGGCAACGCTTCCATGGATCGGAGGCCCATCGTGCTCGAACGACGGGGCAGGGTCACCCGGCCATGTGGGCCGCCCGGCGTCAGATTTCGGATGGCCCTGGCGAGCGAGGACAGGGATGACAGCCGCTGCAAGAGATCTTCGTCAGATCCCGTGCCCGTCACTGTGCAGCCTTTTGGCAGTTGGTAGCGGAGGAGGGACTTGAACCCCCGACACGCGGATTATGATTCCGCTGCTCTAACCACCTGAGCTACTCCGCCACGAGCGATGTGCGAGATAGGCGAGCCGGCTGCGGGGGTCAAGCGGAAAAGGGGATATGTGTTTCGGGTGCGTGCACGAGTTTGGCGGCACGTAGCAACAACGCTGGTGTCTTGCGAAGTCGCATGGGTCTATCCCCGCGTGTGCGGGGGAACCGTCTGGAAGCCCCGGCGCAGGTTCCACGCTCAGGTGACCACAGTGCGCTTTCTGAACGCCGGCGCATCCCACCTTCGTTCGACGAGGATATCGCGCAGGCGTACGGCGGCCTGATACACTTCGGTGAACGTCAGATAGAGGGGAGCGAAGCCGAAGCGCATCGTATCGGGCGCGCGGAAGTCCCCGATTACACCTTCGGACGCCAGCGCCTGCATGATCTCGAACCCGCTCGCGTGCCGGAAAGAGACGTGACTGCCCCGACGATCGCAGTCGCGGGGAACCGCGAGTTGCAGGCCCAGGTCACGGCATTCGGTCTCTACCACCTCGATGAAGAAGGCCGTCATGCGCCGGCCTTTTTCGAACAGCGCCGCGAGATCCACGTCGTCCCAGATCGCGAGCGCCTCGTCCAGCGCGGCAAGGCTCAGGATCTGGGGCGTTCCGCAGACGAGTCGCCGCGCGCCGGGCGCGGCCGCATAGTCGCGCTCGAACCCGAAAGGGGCGAGGTGCCCCATCCAGCCCGACAGGGGCTGACGGACCTCGGGATAGAAGCGCGAATGGATCCACGCGAAGGCCGGCGCGCCCGGACCGCCATTGAGATACTTGTAAGTGCAGCCCACGGCCATATCGGCGTCGGCCGCGACCAGGTCGACGGGAACCGCGCCCGTGCTGTGCGACAGATCCCAGAGCACCAGTGCCCCGGCGGCATGGGCTGCCGCGTTCACGGCGGCCATGTCCCGGATTTCGGCGGTGCGATAATCCACATGGCTCATCAGCACGACGGCCGTTTCCGCGCCGATCCTGTCGGACAGGGCTTCGCCGGGCTCGAGGAAGCGAAGCTCTGCGCGCTCGACGAGACCGGCGAGCCCGGAGGCGATGTATGTATCGGTCGGAAAGTTGTCGCCTTCGGCAAGGATCACGCTCCGACCCGGGCGCAGGTGCAGCGCGGCGGCGAGACATTTGAAGAGATTGGCGGATGTGCTGTCACCCACGGCGACCTCGCCCCGTCCGACGCCGATCAGCGGCGCAATCCGGTCGCCCGCCGTCATGGGCAGATCGAACCAGCCGGCGCCGCCCCAGCTTCGGATCACTCCCTCGGCCCATTCCTTCGAGGCGGTGCGCGCCAGGCGGCTCGCGACCGAGTGCTGCATGAGGCCGAGGGAGTTGCCGTCAAGATAGATGACGCCGTCGGGCAGGATGAAGCGGCTTCTGAATCCCGCCAGCGGATCGGTCCGGTCGAGTGCTTCGGCGCGCGCGGCGAAATCGGCCATGTCAGGCTCCCATCTCGAGAATGTGGCGGAAGGTCGCGCTGCGAGGCCGAGCAAGCTCCTGAAGGATATCGAAATGATCGCGCCCCGGCACCCGCTCGACGGTGAGGCCGGGCAAGGCGTCTGCCCAGGCGTCGGCAAGCCCGGTGGTCTGACGCAGAAACGCCTCTGTCTCGTCGGCGCCCACGACGAGGCGCAGCTCCACCGGCGCAGGTTCGCGCAAGAGCGGCGACAGCCGGTCGATGTCCTCGCCGTCGAGGCCGAGTGCGGCATCGACATAAGACCCCGCGATCGGAGCGAGGTCATAGACACCGCTCAGCCCGACCATGCCGCGTATGCCGGGCAAGTCGCCGGCCAGGCCGCACACCGCCGCCGCGGCGAGATGCGCCCCGGCCGAGTGACCGACGAGCACCAGCCGGTCCGGATCGATGCCGTAGCCATCGGCCCTCTCTCGCAAGGTCCGCAGCGCGGTGCCCATCTCCTCCACGATGTCTTCGAGCCGGACCTCGGGCGCCAGCGAGTAGCCGAGGGCGACATGCGCCCATCCCGCATCGGTGAAGGCCCGGGCGGCGAAGCCGGAGCCGGCCTTGGACCCTTCCTGCCAGAAGCCGCCATGGATGAAGACGATGCAGGGCAGGGCGGTCCCTTCCGCGGGCGCGGTCACGTCGTAGAGCGCGCGAGGCCGCTTCCCGTAACGCTCGTCCACCATGCGCCGGAGGCCGTTTCCGACAAGCCGCGCCGTCTCGGCCTCGTTGTGAAGCAGCTCGCGTTCCGCATCCTTTGCCGAGAGGCTCGGCGAAAGCTGACGGTCGAGCTCGATCCTGCTGATGTCGTCGAAGGAAACGCGCGCCATGTTCAGTCGTCCGCCGCCATGACCTCGCCGCCTGCGTCGGCGGTGAGCTCGTTTCGGAATTCGAAGAGCTCGGGGAAGAAGACGTAGCCGGTGGTCGTTGCGAGATAGTCACGGAAGTAGGTACCGCCGGTGCCCTTGGCGCGGATACCGATCTGCCGGCGCACCATCAGGATGTGGTTCTGCCGCCACGACTGGAAGCGCCGGTCGATCTCGAAGGCCGTCTCGGCCAGCCTGAACAGATCGTGCCGGCGCCACCGGTCGCGGTAGACGTCGAGAAGCGTGGCGTCATGCCGCGCGAAGGCCTCGAAGAAGGCACCGCGCAGGGTCCGCGGATGCGCGCCAATGAGGCCGGGCCACAGGCGCTCGGTGCGCCGCACGTAGTCATCGCCCGCAGTTTCGTGCAGGCCGATCATGACCTCGACCTGCCGGAACTGACGCGACTGCATGCCGGAGGCGCCGGTCAGCTGGCCGCGGAATTCGGCGAAATCCGCCGCGCTCATCGTCTCGAGCACGGTCCAGTGAGCCTCGGCGAGCTTCAGGATCTCGGCTATGCGCCCCATCAGCCAGGTCGCCTGTGCGAGGTCGTCCGCGTCGAGGAGGGCGATGATCCGCTCGAGGTCGAAGATGATCTGCTTGAACCAGAGCTCGAGCACATGGTGCACGGTCACGAAGAGATGCTCTTCCGGATGCGGCGTGACCTGCCGCATCGTGCTCAGCAAATGGTCGAGCCGCAGGTGGTAGATGTAGTCGAACTGCGCTTCGTCCGTCGATTGATCGTCCTCTGTCATCGTCTGCGCTTTCCCCTTCCTTCTCCACAAGTCCGGGCACCCGGCGCCCGCATGTCTCAGTTGCCCCCGTGCCCATCGCGCTCCGCCTCCGCGACGTCGTCCTCGTCGATGAAACCGATCCAGATGCCGGCGTCGAACTCGCGCGTCGACGCCGCCTCGATCTCGGCGTCCGAGCGTGTGACGCGGTTGTGGTGCCGGGTCGCCCAGTCGAGGAGCAGCTCGCAGAGCCGCGTCCGCACCGCCGCATGGTCCGGATCGCGGCCAAGGTCGTGCAGCTCATCAGGATCGGCATCGAGATCGTAGAGCATGGGCGGAAAGCCCACGGCATGGATCATCTTCCAGCGCCCGTCGAACACCATGATCAGCCGACTGTCGGCGATCTCCTGTCCGAGCGTCCGGCGCGTGAGGCGGAAGGCGTAGTCGTATTCGCTGAACACGGCCGCGCGGGGCGTCTGGTCTGCGCCGCGGAGGGCGGGCAGAAGCGAATGGCCTTCGAGAATGTGCGAAGCGACCTCGCCCTCATACCAGTCGACGAAGGTGGGAACGAGGTCGATCGCCTCCACCAGAGTCTCCGACACGGTCCCACGGGTGACGTCGGCCGCCCGGTCGGGATCGACGACAATGAGCGGAATGCGCACCGAGGCATCGTGGAACAGCTCCTTTTCCCCGAGCCAGTGGTCGCCCAGATAGTCGCCGTGGTCCGAGGTGAAGACGATCAGCGTATCCTCGGTCAGCCCCCGCGAGTCGAGATGTGCCATGAGGCGTCCGATCTGGTCGTCGATCTGCCGGATCAGGCCCATGTAAGCCGGAATGACCTTTCGCCGCACCGCTTCGTCGCTGAAGGCTCTCGAGACGCGGTGCTGCTGGAAGCCGGCGAGCACGGGATGCGCGTCCCGCCGTTCAGCCTCGCTTCGAACAGGGGGCGGGACGTCTTCGGGGCCATACATGCTGGCGTAGGGTTCCGGCACGACGTAGGGCCAGTGCGGCTTGATGTAGCTCAGGTGCAGGCACCAGGGCCCCTCGGTCTCATCGATGAACTCGATCGCCCGCGAGGTGGTCCAGGGCGTCTCGCTGTCGGGTTCGGCGACCCGCGCGGGTCGGTCGTTGTGGCCCAGGAGCCAGCCTGACAGCACTTCGCCATCATCTCCTTCGGCCGAATTGGCCCATGTTTCCCACGGGTTTTCGTCGTCGTAGCCGCGCGCGCGCAGATACGCGTTGTAGTTCTCCGGCCGACGCCGCCCTCGCGACGGGTAGAGGCCGTCGAACCGCTCCCACACCTCGAAGCCGCATTCCGCGACGCGGGCGCCGATCACCGAGTCCGGCGCGATGCCCAGCCGCGCCATGCCGGCGCGGTCTGCCACCATATGCGTCTTGCCGCAAAGGACGGATCGGACGCCGAGCGGTGCGAGGTGTTCGCCCAGCGTCATTTCGCCCACCCGCAGCGGGGAGCCGTTCCATGTCGAGCCGTGGCTGCGGACGTAGCGTCCGGTATAGAAGCTCATCCGGCTCGGCCCGCAGATCGGGGATTGCACATAGGCCCGGTCGAAGCGCACCCCGCGCGCCGCGAGCGCGTCGATATTTGGCGTCTCCAGCGTCGGATGACCCGTGCAGCCCAGGTAGTCGAACCGGAGCTGGTCACACATGATGAAAAGGATGTTGCGTGCGGTCATGAGGGTGAGGACGTCCTGTTCCGGGCTGCACGGCGACGGGCGCGTCGCGGCACCTCTATGCCCATCCACCAGATCACGAGCAGGGTCAGGACGAACAACGCCAGCGCGACGGGGTGCCCGACGAAGGCGCGCGGATCGCCATCCGTGAGTATGAGCGTCTGCGCCAGCGAAAGCTCGAAGCGCGGACCGAGAAAGAAGGCGATGATGAAGACGACGACCGGGTAGCCCAGGCTGCGCATCGCGTACCCCAGAAGCGCCGCGCCAAGCATGACATGGATCCCGATCATCCCGCCTGCCGCGAGATAGGCCCCGACGAGGCAAAGGATCATCGCCGTCGCATAGATCAGCGCGGCCGGCGCGGTGATGATCCGCGCCCAGAGACGCAGGCCGAAGAGGCCGATTCCGAAATTGAGCATGTTCGCAAGGATCATCGCGCCGAACAGGCCGTAGATCAGCCGGCCCTGCTCCTCGAAGAGCAACGGACCGGGCTGAATGCCCTGGATGATGAACGCCCCGATGAGCAGCGCCGACGAGGCGCTGCCCGGCAGACCGAGCGTGAGCAGCGGGATGAAATCGGCGCCGGCCACTGCGCTGTTGGCGGATTCCGTGGCCGCCACGCCCTTGATGTTGCCCTTGCCGAAGCTCTCCGGGTTCTCGGCGGCCTGTTTGGCGGAGGCATAGCTGAGAAAGGCGGCCGCGGTGGAGCCTGCCCCTGGGATCGCGCCGATCGCCGTTCCGAAGAGCGCACCGCGCATCAGCGCGAAGCGGCACGACCAGTATTCGGCCCAGGACACGCGCCTGTCTTCGGCCGGCTGCTTGGGGTCGAAATGCACGGTGGGGCGGCCTCCCGTCCGGGTCTCCGCCACGCGGCGGAAGATCTCGGAGACGGCCAGTGCCCCGATCGCCACAGAGGCCACCGGCAGGCCGTCGAAAAGCTCGAACTCGCCGAAGATGAGCCGGGGCGAGGCATGTTCGGGGTCGGCCCCGACCGATGCGAGCAGTATCCCGAGCGCAACCGCAATCAGCCCCTTGGTCACCGAGTCCCCGAGCAGGCCGGCGATCACGGAGAAGGCGAAGATCATCAGGGCGAAGATCTCCACCGGCCCCATTTTCAGGGCGACCGCGGCGAGCGGGACAGCCACGGTGATCAGCACGATGTCGCTGAAGGTGTCGCCGGTGATGGAGGAATAGAGCGCCATGCGCAGCGCCTTCAGCGGCTTGCCCTGTTTCGTCATCGGGTAGCCGTCGAGAGCCGTGGCGGCGGCATCAGGCGTGCCCGGGGTGTTGATCAGGATCGCCGGGATCGCACCACCCACCGAACCGCCCTTGTTGATCCCGACCAGGAACCCGATCGCGGCAAGCGGCTGCATCACGAAGGTGAACGGGATGGCGATCGCCATGGTGATGACCGGCCCGATCCCGGGCATGGCGCCCACGAACTGGCCCAGCAGGACGCCACAGGCGATGAACAGCAGATTTGTCGGAGCGAAGACGTCGCCGAATCCTGCGACAACGGTGGCGAGATCGATCATGGCCTGCGTCCTAGGGCAACGATCGGTCGAGCAGCCGTGTGACCACCAGCCATAGTCCCGGCGGGATCACGGCGACGCTCAGGATCAGCCAGGGCAGCCGGCGCTCGCCCATGAAAAGGCAAAGCGCCAGCGCCAGCCCCGCCGATACGGGGAGGAAGCCGACGCGCGGCAGTGCCAGAACCGCCAGCGTGACGGTGACGAAGACGGCGAGCGCCCGCACCAAACCGCGCGGCGAAGGCGCGTCCACGGGTCTCGCAGCCGGAAGCAGCAGCTGCACGGCGGCCAGCGTGACGATGGCCAGCGCAGCGATCTGGGGGATCGTGCGCGGGTTCAGCGTTCCGTAGTCGATATCCTCGACCTGAGTCGGTATCGCGACCCGGTAGACCGCGAGCCCGGCGAGCAGCAGGCCGAGCGTCGTGAGCCTCTCGATCACCACCATGACGCGCCCTCCGGTCCGGACGCGGGCCGACGAGGGCGCCGGCCCGCGAAGGCCTACTTCTTGCCGCGGCCGGAGGCTTCGACGAGGTTCAGAACCGACTCGGTCCCCTCGCGCATCATCGCGGCCGTGGCCTCGCCGCCCACGTTGACCGGCCGCTGGGACATGCCGCGGATCAGCCCCGCGACCTCCTCCGAGGATACCGCCTCGTCGAGCGCCTGCTCGAGCGCGGACCGCGCGTCTTCGGGCAGACCCGCCGGCGCCGCGACATGGAAATAGGCATCGATCCAGTAGGGATAGCCATGCTCCACCAGCGTCATCCGGTCCGGGTTCGTGGGATCCCGTTCCTTGGTGGCGCTGGCGATCACCTTCATGTCGCCGGCCTCCACATACTGAACGTGCGCGCCCCCGGAGAATCCGGCGTCGACATGCCCGCCAAGGATGCTCTGAAGCGATGCCGCGCCGCTCTTGTGGGGGACGGACTTGAGACCGGTCGGGCTCTGTGCCTCCACCGCCGCCACGACCATTTCCTGCGCCGGCCCGCCGGTCGCGAGAGTGGCGCCGTCGGTCTCGCGGGCATGGTCGAGCAGCTCCGGGAAGGTATCGAACGGCGCGTCGGCCCGCGCGACGATCGAAAGCGGCGCGACCGCGACCGTGCCGAGATAGTCGAAGCTGTCGTTGTCGAACGGAAGCTTGTCGCCACGGACGACGAGATTCATCATGATGGGAAAGGTCACGCCGATCCCGATGGTCTGCCCGTCCGGGTCCATGTGCGCGAGCTGCGAGAACATCGCGACTCCCCCGCCGCCCGGCCGGTTCTCGACCACCACGTCCCAGCCGCGCTTGTCCTCGATGTGCTCGGCCACCTTGCGGGCCAGCGCGTCCACGCTGCCGCCGGTGCCGAAGCCCGAAACGAACTTGATCGGTCCGTCGGGCGCCCAGTCCGCCTGCGCGACGGTGCCGGCCAGAAGTGTCGCCGCCGCGATCGCTTGGGCAATGCCGCTGCGAAGTCTCATGGTGATTTCTCCTCTCTGTCGGTTTCAGTCTTGTTATGTTTCTTGGAACAGCCGCGCCGGACGGTTGGTCAGTGCGACATCAGCACCGGCAACCGCGTCTCGCGCAGAATTCGTTCGGTGACGCCGCCCAGCAGTTCCTCGGCCAGCTTCGGATGCTGGAAGGCGCCCATGACCACGTAGCCGGCTCCGAACTCCTCCGCCGCGTGCAGGATCTGCGTCGCCACGGGCGCACGGCCCGCTTCCCGGTCATGCTGGCGCGCCTCTATTCCGTGCCGGGCGAGGTAACCGACGGCGCTGACGCTTTCGTTGGCCGGCGCCACGTTCCGTCCCGTGACGATCGTGAGAACATCTGCGCGCGCGCTGTCGCGCAGCAGCGGCAGGGCATCGCGAAGCGCGCGCGCCGCCGCGCGCCCACCGTCCCAGGCGACAAGCGCGGGGCGGCCGAGATCATGCCGGGAGGGCATGCCGTCACTCGGCGGCACGACGATCAGCGGTCGCCCGCTCGCGAGCGCGAGCATCCCGCCATCGAGCGCGAGCTCCTGAAGGGGCTCGTGCTCCTCCACCCCGAGGACCGTGATATCGAAGTATCGAGCAAGCCCGCCGGCAAGCCGGTTCGGATCCCCCTCCGCTTCGATCCACTCGCACGCAATGTCTTCGCAGGCCTCGACGCGCCGCGCGAAACGCGCCGCGATCTCCTGCCCGCGCGTCGCGATCGCCTCGATCAGGGTCTTGCGTGCCGACTGCGACAGCCAGGCCGGAAAGTGCCGCGATGCGTCGGACCGGCCATGCGCCAAAAGGCCCGTCAGCCGCGCGCCGTGCCGCCGGCACAGGGCGAGCGCAAGACCGAGCGCGGCGTCCGAAGATGCGCCGCCGCGATAGGGCACGAGAACCGAGGCAATGCTCATGGCATAGCTCCGTGACCGACCATCGGCATCTCTGAGGGGGCGGCGTCGCTCATTGCCCACCTCCAAGCGGCGTCGGCGTCGCGCCGGTGTTGCCGAGGCCCAGGGCCGCCTCACGGCCGCCGTGCCGCTCGATCAGCGCGGCCTGATCGGCCTTGGCGCGCGCATCGACATCCTCTGGGTCGCAGATTGCGAGGAGTTCGGCGTGCAACTCCGCAATCGTCCCAGCGCGGGCCGGATCGGCGGCGAGATCGCGGGTTTCACCCGGATCGGTCTGCATGTCGAAAAGCTCTGGGGGGAAGCCGACGTAGTGGTTGTATTTCCACCGGCCCTTGCGGATCATGAAGGCGCCCGAGACCGCGCCGACCGCGTGGTATTCGCTGAAGACGACGCGGTCGCGTGGCACGGCATTGTCAGGCAGAAGCGAGAGGCCTGCACGGTCGGCGGGCGGCGTGACGCCCGCGACGTCGAGGATGGTCGGATAAAGGTCGATCAGGCTGACCGGGCCGTCCTCGACCCGGCCAGGCGTGACCCCCGGACCCGTCATCACGAAGGGCACCGCGACCGAGCCGTCGTAGAGCGTCGACTTTCCCCAAAGCCCGCGGTCGCCCAGGTTGTCCCCGTGGTCGCTGGTGTAGACGAAGCCGGTGGTCTCCCCCAGCCCTGCCTCGTGCAGCGCCCGATGTATGCGGCCCACGTTCTCGTCGAGGTAGGAGCAGAGCGCATGATACATGCGCACGGCTTCCGCCCGCTCTCCCGCATCGCGGAAGTCCGCGTCATGCGGGTGGAAATCATGCATCGCCTGAACCCAGGGATGCCGCCGATAGCCCGCTTCCGGCCGGAGCGCCGGCGCCGGGAGGCTGCCCGGCGGGTAGAGCGCAGCAAAACGCTCGGGGGCGACCAGCGGGAAATGCGGACTGACGAGCCCCACGAAGAGCACCCAGGGCGCGTCCTCGGGATGACGCGCATGCAGCCACGCTTCCGTCCGTTCGGTCACGGCTGCGTCGTAGCGGGAATAGTCCGTCTCTCCGGGCCCGACGTAGTCGCCGATCATGCGGGGCCGATCGCGGCGTGGAAGTTCGGGCAGCGGATCGCGGACCGACCCCCAGATCATTCCAGTGCCGCCCGTGACATGCATGGGCAGATGCTGCCGCGCAAAGCCGGTATCCGCTTCCGCGTCGCAGTAGTGCAGCTTGCCGATCGATTCCACCTGCACGCCGGCGGCCCGCAGCGCATGACCCCAGCTCGGCACGCGGCCGTCGTAGGCCATGGCGTTGTCCCAGTAGCCGGTCCGGTGCGGATAGAGGCCGGTCGCCATCGCCGCGCGCGCCGGCACGCAGATCGGACTTGGCGTCACGGCACAGCGATAGCGCCGGCCCTGCGCAGCGATGCGGTCCAGGTTGGGGGTGCGGACATGTCGATTGCCGTAGGCGCCCATGTGCGAGGCGCGGTGCTCGTCCGAGACGACAACGACCAGGTTGCGCATGCCGCTCATTCCCGCCCCTCCTCGAGCTGCGCGCGGACCCTCCGCAGCAACTCGTCGAGCATCCGGTCGAAGACGTCGATCTCGTCCGGAGAGAAGCCGCTCATCAACTCTTCCTGGCGTTCCATCGCAGCCGGCAGCGCCGCTGCGTAGAGATCCTCGCCGGCATGGCTGAGACTGAAAAGCGTGCTGCGCCGATCCTCGATGTTGGGGCGCATGCGGACGAGCCCGCGCTCGACCAGACTCTCGATGGTGCGGCTCACCTGCGCCCGATCCATGAAGACGCGCTCCGCGATGCCCGTCACCGGCAGTTCGCGGAAATGCCCCAGCGTCGAGACCACGCGCCACTGCGGCATCGTCAGATTGAATTTCTTCGTGTAGCGCCGCCCTCCCTCGGTCGCGAGCAGCCTGCTCAGCAACGAGATGCGGTAGGTGAAGAAGCGCGAAAGCGCGCTCGGCGCTTCCCTTTCCTCTGCGGCCTTGCCCGCCGTGGTCTCGTGTTTCGACGTCATGGCGCAACGGTAGACAAGATAAACGTGACAAGTCAACGATTCGCCGGGCGGGTATGTGCATCGACAGCGCTGCTGCTGATCGCGCTTAGCGGTATGGGGCAAAGTATTATCGGTGGGGGCTCGGGTAATGGCAGCTACAATGTCCTGTTCTGATCAAGAGCGAGACTTGGCACGTATATGAGTCGGAGCGGCAGGCATGAGTGTGTTTGCCGCTGGTATGACGAGGGAAGGCCGACCATTCCGAGTATGGCGACAAACCTGATCCGGGCCTTCGTGCAGCCGGGCACCGAAGGACAGGCGCATGTTTGTGAGATGGCGAGCCGGGAGCACGTTTGTTCACCCTCGGCAGGATGGGCCGGACTGATCGCTACCCCCGCCGACCGGCTGCGCGAAGGCAGGATGGACATCGCGGTGCTCTTCAACGTCTCCGGGACGGAAGACTATTCCGCCGAACCCCCGGCGACGGAGCGGCTGCACCTGGTCGGTCACCCTCGGGACATGGCGACTCTCGGCCCGACAGTCGCCGCACGGGAGCTGCGCGACTTGCCGCTTGTCCTGACTCCGCTGCCCCACGGTCTGAGGCTACTTCTCGACCGTTGGTCGAACGATGCAGGGATCGCGTTGAACACGCGCTTCGAGCTCAACGCGCCCTCGGCCCTGATGCGCATGGCCGGGGAAGGCATCTGTTACACGATCGTGTCCCGTGCCGCGGCACAGGACGAGGTGAGGGCCGGGCGGCTTGCCACGTCCGAGATCATCGATCCCCCGATCGAACGGCTGGCATGTCTGTGCGAATCGAGGCGCCGCCCCAGCGATCCCGCACGGGCGGCAGTGCTCGATCTCGCCAGGGCGACAGCGCTTCGGCTCGCAAGCGAAGGGATATGGCCGGCGACGGTGCGCTCGCGTGAAAGCCGATAACGGCGGTGGCGCGGGCGTGACCATGAGGTTCGGCTGCTCCAATGTCTTTCTGGTGCCACCAGCGTCAGCCTTGGCCCAGGCCTTTTGCGGCGTTCCAGACGCCGGTGGGGCGCAATGCGAGCCGGGATCGTCCGCGGAGAAACACCGCGGCTCGCAGTGCTGATCAGCCCCGTTGCCGAAGCGAATGTGCTTCCGCCAGCAGGCAGAGGATCTCCCAGAGCATCGTCGCGGCGACCAGCGCGGTATTGCCAGACCGATCAAAGGGCGGCGAGACTTCCACGACATCGCCGCCGACGAGATTCAAGCCGCGAAGGCCGCGCAGAAGGGTCTGGACTTCGCGCGGGGTGAAGCCCCCGACTTCGGGCGTTCCGGTCCCTGGGGTGAAGGCGGGATCGATGCTGTCCACATCGAAGGAAACATAGGTCGGTCCGTCGCCCACGATAGAGCGGACCTCGTGCAGCACGGCGTCACATCCGAGCGCCTGGAACTCCTCGATGTGGATCACGCGCATCCCGCTGTCGTAGGAGAAATCCCAGTGGGGTTCCGCGCGTCCGCGGATGCCGATCTGGACGGTCCGCTCGGGGTCCAGAACGCCCGACAGCGCGGCATTCCGGAACGGGCCACCATGGTGGAAGCGCGATCCGTTGAACGGGCCGCCGGTATCGGCATGGGCGTCGATATGGACAAGGCCGACCGGCGCGTCCCGGCCGACGGCCTTCAGGATCGGATAACTGATCGAGTGGTCCCCGCCGACGCTCAAGGGCACGAGTCCCTGATCGGCTAGCGCCTGGAAATAGGTCTCGATTTCCTCGGTCGCGCGCTCCAGGTCGTAGGTGCTGGCAATCGGGACATCGCCACAGTCCGCGAAGCGGGAGATCGCTGCCGGAATGATTCCCGTGGCATGATGCTTCGGCCCCGCGGCCATCGCCGAGAGCTCGCGCACCTGCTGAGGGCCGAAGCGCGCGCC
Organism: Rhodosalinus halophilus; assembly: GCF_003298775.1. Classification (GTDB taxonomy): domain Bacteria; phylum Pseudomonadota; class Alphaproteobacteria; order Rhodobacterales; family Rhodobacteraceae; genus Rhodosalinus; species Rhodosalinus halophilus. Next base: position 14,583 of record NZ_QNTQ01000014.1, read on the forward strand.
GGGCCGGTTCGTCACACCCAGATCGAAGGGAACCCCGACAAGAGCGATATCCAAAGGCTCCCCGGGCTGGCGGAGGTCGGCCTTCAGTAAGGTGCAAAGACCTGCATAAGGCGCCACATGGCTTCGCTCTGCGCCGCTGTTCCGCAGATGTTCGGCGAGTGTGCGATCATTCAGATCGGTCTTCTCCGACAACTCCCGAAGCCGCGCAAGCCTGTCCGGCATCCTGTCCTCCTTCGCTTCGCCCGGGCTCTGCGAAGCTTGATACCTGTCGTGTTGCCCTCGTAGTATCCAAAATAATGGAAGCAAACTTTTGAAAGTATTGTCGTATACGGTGGCTCATGCTTAGCCTGCACGAAACATCCATCCGCAAGCTCAAGATCTTCGTAACGGTTGTCGAACAAGGCGGCTTTTCAGCGGCTCAGAGCGTGCTCGGCACTTCGGCGGCGACGATCAGCCTGCAGATGAAGGAGCTCGAGGCGCAACTCGGCGCGACCCTGTGCCATCGCGGGCGTGCCGGTTTCCGGCTTACGGAGCAGGGGCGCGCCGTCTACGACGCTGCGCAGGATCTTCTGAGTGCATTTGGCAACTTCAATCTGAGTGTCGCGGCGATCCGGGATCGGCTCGTGGGCGAGATCAAGATCGGGATGCAGCCCAACGTCGCAACGAACCCGGATTTCCACATGGCCGATGCGGTCCGCCGGTTCCAGCGACGAGACAATGCTGTCACGTTTCGCATCGAAGAGGCAGGATCCGCAGCACAGGAAGCGCGGACGCTCGAGGGGCGATACGATCTTTCCATAGGATTCTTTCCCAAACGCACGCCCGGTCTGGACTATGTCCAGGTTTTCCGAGAACGCGTGGATCTCTACTGTTCCCGCGATCATCCGCTCGCCGGCGCGAAGGACGAGGCCGAGGCTCGCGAACTCCTTTGCGACACCGCCCTCGTCGATGCAGGTGCGACGCTGTCGCGGATGTTGCCCGGTGTCGAGGCGTCGGTTCGCACCAACGCCCACACCGAGAGCATGGACGCGGCGGCATTGCTCGTTCTGTCGGGGCAGTATGCGGCCTATCTGCCGTCACACTTCGCCGAAACCTGGGCGAGCCGTCGCCTGATCGTTCCGGTCTTGCCAGACGCCTTCGGACAGGATCTCGATTTCTCGCTCATCACGCGACGTGGCGGGCGGGGGAACAATGTGGTCGACACATTCATCGGCGACCTTCTGCTCGCACACGGCATCACCTGAGCTCAGACGCCTGCCCCGCCGGAAAGAGCCATCGCCCCCGCGCTCTTCAGTCGCCGAGTTGTCCGAAGGCCTCGATGTCGTCGCGGATCTGTCGCTCGGCCGCGGCGCGGTCCTTCCAGTAGAGTTCCGCGCCGTTCCCGGCAGCGTAGTCTTGCGCTTCGGGGCTCTCGATCGCCGCTCGCGCGGCCGCCTCGATCTTCGCAATGGCGCTGTCCGGCGTGCCCTCGCGCACGAAAAGCCCGTTCCAAAGCACGATGTCTAGCGAAGGTGCGATTTCCGCGACCGTCGGAACATCGGGAAGCAACCCGAGGCGCTTCTCGGTCACGGTCGCCAGAACCTTCACGTCCTCCATGCAGGGCGCGATCAGCGAGACGACGGAATTGACCACATCGGCATCGCCGGACGCCAGGGTATTGCAGTCCACGTTGTCGAATGCCGCGTCGCTCGCGAACTCGAAACTCATCTCCTCGGCGAGATCCAGCGTCACACGGGTCGGCACCAGAGCGGCGCCGAAGTGTCCGAGCGTCACATCGTTGGTCCGGGCATACTCGGCCAACTCCTCCATGGAATCATATGGCGCATCGCTGCTTGTGGCGATCACGAACGGATAGGTGAGGAAGATGCCGACAGGCACGAACGGATCGGGATCGAGCTGAGGGATGCCGAGCTGCGGTCCGACGACGGGCACGCCCAGCACGAAGGAACCGACCGTATAGCCGTCCGCCGGCGCCATCGCGACCTCGACCGCTCCCGGAAACGGGCCGCCCCCGCCGCCGGGCTTGTTGACCACGGCGGCGGGCACCCCGTTCATCTTCTGGAACTGCTCCGCGATCATCCGCGTCAGAACGTCTTCCTCTCCCCCCGGCGGCCACGGTACGATGAACTCGACGGGCTTCGAGGGATAATCCTCTGCCGCGTGCGCGCCTTGGGCCATCGTCACCAGCACTCCCAGGCAGAGGCTTGCAGCGGTCGTCTTCATCTCTGCGTCTCCCAAAATCCTGTCACGTCTGTCTCGGGCCAGAGAGGGGCGTTGCCCCTACGGCACTTCGATGGACGAAAGGATGAAACGCTGTCACGGTTCGGGAAATCCAAACTTTCGAAAGTTCATTTTTGCAAATATTGATGGGACTGGCTCGGGAACGCTTGTCCCGCTCAATCGTTTCCCCTTCTGCATCGGCAGGGACATCCGCGCATGCGCGCCCCTGCCCGGCGCACGTGGCTGGAGGAGACATTCACATGAAAAAGGACCGCTTCGCATCCCCGCGCTATGGCGTGGCGGAGCGCCGGATGGCCGAGGCCCTCGTCGAGCTCGAGGCCCAGGCGCTCGATCCGCCGACCGAGGAGACCTGCGCCTGCAAGGAGGGCATGTTTCCGGGCCTCAGCCGCCGCAGCCTCCTTGCGGGCGGGGCGTCCCTCGGCGGTGCGATGATCGCGGCCGCGGCGGGCCGGGCGCAGGAGGCGCCCCCGGGCGCCGCGCTGGAGCCCGTGCCAGAGGATCCGACGCGCGTGCAGGGCCAGCCCGTGCTCTCCGAAAACGGCTACGGATCCCGCTCGCAGTTCGAGAGCGAGGTGCGCTGGCGTTATCCCACCGCCACCGCGCACACGAGCTGGTCGATGACCCCGCTCGCTTCGGGCCACGGCATCGTCACGCCCTCGGGGCTGCATTTCGAGCGCCACCACGCCGGCATCCCCACGATCGACCCGCGCGCGCACAGCCTGATCCTTCACGGCATGGTCGAGGAGCCCCTGCGCTTCACGATGGACGACCTGATGCGCCTGCCCGCGGTCAGCCGCATGCATTTCATCGAGTGTTCGGGCAACACGCTGACCGAATGGGAGGAGCCGACGCTCAGGACCGTCCAGGGCACGCATGGACTGACCTCGACATCCGAATGGACGGGGGTGAAGCTCTCGACCCTGCTGGAGATGGCAGGGCTCAGGGACGGCGCCGCCTGGATCCTCGCCGAGGGCGCCGACGCGGCGGTGATGACCCGATCGGTGCCGGTCGGGAAGGTAATGGACGACGCGATCCTCGCCTACGCGCAGAACGGCGAGGCGCTCCGCCCAGAGCAGGGCTATCCCCTGCGCCTTCTGCTGCCCGGCTTCGAGGGCAACATGCAGATCAAGTGGCTCCGCCGGCTCGAGGTCAGCGACACGCCCTACATGACGCGCGAGGAGACCTCGAAATACACCGACCTGATGCCCGACGGCCGGGCGCGGCAGTTCACCTTCGTGATGGACGCGAAATCGGTCATCACCTTCCCCTCGGGCGCCATGCGCCTGCCACGGCCGGGCTACTACGAGATCACCGGTCTCGCCTGGTCGGGACGCGGCAAGGTGGCGAAGGTCGAGGTCTCCGCCGACGGCGGCGAGACCTGGGAAGAGGCCGCGCTCGAGGGGCCGGTGCTCGACAAGTGCCACACGCGGTTCCGCCTGCCCTGGGTCTGGAACGGCGAGGAGGCGGTGCTCCAGAGCCGCGTGACGGACGAGACCGGCTACGTGCAACCGACGCTCGAGGAGTTGGTGGCGGTGCGGGGCACCGACAGCGTCTACCATCTGAACGCGATCCAGAGCTGGCGGGTGGCCGGCGACGGGGAGGTGACCAATGTCCATGCGTAACGTCTCGATTTTGGCGGCCACGGGGGCGGCTTTCGCCCTCGCAAGCCACGCCCAGCAAGCGGATGACGCGCAAGTCCCGCGCCAGGCGGCCGAGCTTCCCCAGCGTCTCGAAGGGACCGGGGAACGCGCACCGGAAACGGTCCCGCGGTCGAGTGCCGAAGAGGGGGCGGAGATCGACCCCGCCGCCTTCCGCTTCGGCCTAGGCCGGCGCGCGAGCGGAGAGGAGATCGCCGCCGTCGACATCGACGTGATGCCCGACGGCCACGGCGCGCCGGAGGGCGGCGGCACCTTCGCCGAGGGAGAGGAGCTCTACGCGACCCACTGCGTCGCCTGCCACGGCGCGGATCTGCAGGGCGTGGAAGGAACCGGCGGCGTCGCGCTCATCGGCGGACGCGGCACGCTCGACACCGACGCGCCCGTTAAGACGGTGGAGAGCTACTGGCCCCATGCCTCGACGCTCTTCGACTACACCCAGCGCGCGATGCCCTTCAACGCGCCGGGCTCGCTCACGCCGGACGAGGTCTATGCGATCAGCGCCTACATCCTCGGCCGCGCCGGCATCCTCGACAAAGGCACCGAGATGGACGCCGCGACCTTCGCGGAGATCGAAATGCCCAATGCCGACGGTTTCTACCGCGCCACGCGCCCCGACACGGGGCCCGGAGAAGCCCCGGACGCCGACTGACGAGGGGCGGCGAGACAGGCGCCCTCGAGGCGCGTCCGAGGCCGCCCCGGCGCTGACGGGGTGGAGCATTGCGTGTCCGGGGGCGTGCAGGATCGGAGTCGCGTTCGGTCTTGTACGCCATCTTTGGGGCGAACCGGATGGTCAGGCAGCGATGTTGCCTCTGCGCCTCGCTGCAAGCCGGGCCACACTTCGTCTTGTAGCGCGGCGGAACGGGGCTGCTCATCAGGTGACCGACCCCTGTGAATTCACGGGATGACTTCCCCGCCGCCCTCTGGGCGCCAACCCCCGGGGGCGGCGCGCGCGTCAGAACTCGATGACCGGCGCGCTCTCGGAGGACGTCTCGGCCGCTGGCGCCAGGGAGTCGAGCCGGACGGCGACGGTCGTCAGCCCCTCGTCATGCCAGACCACGGCCTCCAGGGTTGCGGGGGGAAGCCGGCTTTCGACCCGCCCGAGCGCGTCGCGCCCGGTCTCCAGCGCCTCACCCCAGCCGTGCAGCACCCTCTGCCCGCCGCCGTCCAGATGGCGCAGCCCCCGCGTGAACGGCCCTCTGCCGTAACGCTCCGCCAGCGCGGCGAGCACCGCCTCCGTCATGTCGCCCGGAATGACCTGTCGCAGCGCCGCCTGCGCGACCTCGCCGTCGCGGAAGGTGACGACCATGCAGCGGATGCCAGCCTCTTCGGCGCGGGCGGGCTCGGGCGGCGCGTCGGCCTTGCAGCCCGGATCGCCCGCGGCAATGCGCCCGGCCTCCGTCTCGTGGACCGCATCGGCGCCGAAGGCCGCGCCGAGCGCCGCGACCGCCGCCTCGCGCGCCATCCCGCCCGCGACACCCAGCAGCGCGAAATCGGACGCCTGTTCGCGGTGATCCTTCGGTATACCCAGACGGATTTCCTCGGGCGGGAACACGCGCGCGCGGAGCGCCAGCCCTGCGACCTCGGGATAGACCTTCGCCACGTCCTCGGCCCGCAGGACGAGTGCGACGCCGGTGCCCTCACGCAGCAGCTGCGGCATCTGGCGGAGCGGCACGGCGGTCGCCTGCGCCGGCACCGGCAAGGGGGGCACTTCGCGCCCGAGCTTCTCCCAGTTGTATGGCCGGTCCTGCGCTTCGCGGAGCTGCGAGTGGTAGAAGAAGCCGCTTCCCGTGTCCGGCGTGTAGGCGGTGGCGACCGGCGCGGCGTCGTCGGCCCGGCGCAGCATCACGAAGCGTGCGCCCTCGGGGACGAGTGCGGCAGCCTCGGCGACGGCGGCGGCTTCCCGCGGCGGCGGAAAGGCCGTCACCTCGAGCGGGTGTTCCGTGGCGAGCGTGACCAGCGTGGCGTGGATCTCGGGGCGCGGCAGTCCGGTCCGCTCGCGCGCGCGCCATTGGTCAAGGTCCAGCAGGATCGCCGCGCCCGGCTCCCGACGAAACGCCTCGGCGAGCGCGACCGCCCCCGGCGAGCGAAGGTCCTCCGGCATCGCCAGACCCTCGCTCCGGACGATATTGCTGTAACGGCGCGTCTGGACGCTGTCGCTCAGCACGGTGGAGGGCTCCTCGGTGCCCGGCCGCCGGAGCAGCGCGAGGCCGTCGCCGCTCAGGGCGTCGGCGAGAAACGCCTCCGCCTCGGCGCGGCTGCGCCGAAACGTGGGCTCCGCGGCGGCCGCCGCGCCGTCGAGGGGAAAGCGGTAGAGGACCCGCGCCGGGTCCACGACCGTCGGGACCGCGCCGGGCTCCAGGATCTCGCCCGAGAGCGCCACGGCATGCACGCGCAAGTCGCCATAACTCGTCACCTGCGCGAGCCGCGGACGCACCTTCAGGCGCACGGGCAGGCTGCGTTCGCCCGCGGTCCGCGCCCGGAATGCGTCGAGCTCCGCCGCCGGGAGCCGCACCTCCAGGGCCTCGGCGTTCCTCACCTCGGTGCGCAATGCGCGCGGCGCGATCTCTGGGGCGCGCATCATGTCGGGCGTGGCGAGCGCAAGGCCGGAGACAGAGAAGGACTGCGTGGCGGGATCGTAGTCGCCGAGCCGGACTGTGCCGGTCAGCCAGTAATCGGGCGCGCCGTCGAAGGATTGCGCGTTCGCCGCGGACAGGACATCCTGCAACTGGGCGTGGCGGGCGATCTCGTCCGCCCCGGCCGGATATGAGAGGTACCCCGCGATGACCGGCTCCGGATCGAGGCCGTAGGCCCGCGCTATCGCGTGGACCAGCGTGGCCCTCGGCCTCGGCGTCAGCACGTCGTACTCCGGCGCCGCGGGCGGATCCTCGAAGGCGAAGCGTTCCAGCACCGTGCCGCCGCCCGGCTCGGTGATGGCCGCCTCGCGCGGGCGCGCGGATATGACGAGGAGCGGCGGCCCGTCCTGGGTGGCGAAGGCATGAAGCCCGGTGACCTCGACGCCGACGCGCGCGGACAGGGCGCGTCGTCCGTAGCGATCCGGCGGCGCAGCCACCGCATAGCCGCCGGCCGAGGCGGGGAGCAGGAGATAGACGCCGGCGACGGCGTCGCTACGCGTTGCCAGCGCGACGACGTTCTCCGCCGGAATTGCGAGCGCCGTGGCGAGCCGCATCGCCCCCGCGCGGTCGTAGTTGCCCGCGAAGAAAGAAAAGGTCATGCCGCCCTGCGCGGTCTCCCGCCCGCTCCGCGAGGAGAGCTCGAGACGCCCCGCCGCCGGCGAGTCGGTCCACACGAGCGGGCGGCCGTCCGCGGGCAGGGCGCGCGGCGCTCCGGCGCGGTCGAGCATCGCCGCGACGTCGGCCGGCTCGCTCGGGGACCATGGGCCGGCGTCAGCGCTGCCGGCCGCCCGCACGCGGGGCGTCCCCTGGTGGCGATAGACCACCTCGGTCGGCGAAGCACCCTCGTGGATCACGATGTCGTGCGGCCGCGAGAACGAGAAGGTTGCGACCATCCCGGCCGCGATCTCCCGGGTTTCGAGCGACAGATCCGTCGCGTAGGAGAACAGCAGGCGGCGCGAGGGCGTCGCGGCGACGAAGGCTTCGGCCTCCGCGGCCGGCATCGGCAGGAAACGCGGCCAACCCTCGGCCGCGGGCGGCAACGGCGCGAAGACGGGCTGCACCTCCAGGCCCGGCAGAACCCGTTCGGCCCATGACGCCGAGGGCTGACGGCAATCCCCGTCGAGCTTCAGCGGGAAGCCGCCGCGCTCGAAGTCGTAGGCATCGAGCGCAGCGTTGCAATAGACGCGCAGCGGCAGCGGTTCGGGCAGGCCGCCGGGAAACTGGCCTGGCAGGGCGGCGCGGATCGCGCGGCCGGCGCGGCGCTCCACGAAGGGGTCGCCGCCCAAGTGCAGCAGCATGTCCATCGGCTGCAGCGGGCGCTGGAGCGCTTCCTCCCGCACGCGCCGGTCCGTCGCTTCGTCGAGCAGACCGGCCGGGCTGGCCCCGGCGGACTCGAGAAAGCTCAGAGGGGCCAGCGGCGGCTGGCCGGGCTCGAGCAGCGGCACGATCATGTTGAGAACCGCCCGGTCAAGGTTCCCGCCCGCCGCCTCCGGCAACGCGACGTTCCGCGTCCTGGCGACCGCGAGGTGCCCGTCCACGAAGACAAGGCGGCCGCGGCGTTCGACGCCGGCGCCGCCGGGCGCGAGCGGCGCGGTTCCGTCTGCGGCCGCGCCCTGCGCAGCGACGACTCCGGGCGTCGAGGAGCCTCCGACAGCCTGACCCTGCGCCCCGCCTGCCGCGCCTGCCCCGGTTGACGGGGCGGGCGCGGCGGTCGCCGACCGTTGGCGTGTCGCGCGCAGCGTGCCAAGCATCGTGGCGTCGGCCTGGCCGTCGACCGGAAGCCCCGCGTCGGCCTCGAACGCGCGGATCGCCGCGCGGGTGCGGGGCCCGGTGATGCCGTCGACCGGCCCGGCGTCATAGCCGAGCGCGTTCAGCGCGGACTGGATCTCCCGCGTTCGGGCGCGCTGCTCGGCCCGCTCGGCGGCCGTCGGCCCGCTCGCTTGCGGCGCCGGGGCCGCCTGCCGCGGCGCCTGTTGGCGCTGGCGCTGGAGGCGCTGCTGTTCGAGGCGCATCGCCTCGATGCCGAGTTGCAGGATGGTTCGCCCGAGGTCGTCGGCGACCACCGGAGGCGCCGGTGCGGCCAAGGCCAGGAGGGCTGCCAAGCCCACAACAGGGGTGCGCATATCTATCCTCCGAGGCCGCGATGGTGGTAACAAATTACCACGAATCGCCCCCGATCCCAAAGGTCTCTGGGCACGCCTTGGCGGCCCGATCCGGACGGTGCGCCTTGGCGGCCCGGCGGCTTGCCGCGCCGCGGGCCTCGGGGATCGAGCGTGCGAGCTTGGGCGGCTCAGCGGCGAAAGACGCCGCCGCCCGGCATCCGGACGGGTGCTGCTTGCGCATCCCGCCCCGGGCCTCCGCTGCGCCAGGCCGGCCAAGCCCTCGCCTGCCGCGAGACGCGTCTGGCAGGGCGAAGCTGGAGTTCTCTCGCATGCATCATCCCGGTCTCCGCAGAGCGGCACGGTCTCAGTCCTGACGCCAGCCTGCAGCGGGTCGCGTTTCGGCTTCGCAGACGCGGAGAGACCTTCTCAGGAGTCGGTCGACACCTATCCTGCCTCGGCGGGAGAGCATGTCGCCAGGTGTTCGAGCAGTGCGAACGCCGCGGGATCGAGCGCTCGGCGTCGCGCCCGGCGCTCACGTGATCGCTGATCTTCGCACGAGCCGGCCCGGCGCGTCCCGGGCGAGCGCCGCAGCGGCGAGATGCGCCATGTGCCAGGCCAGCACCTGATTGCTGCTCAGGACGGGGCGCCGGACCTCGGCTTCCAGCGCGTCGATCACGTCGAGCGTGCGCAGGTTGGTGCAGGAGAGGAAGATCGCCTCCGCCCCCGAGTCCGCCGCCCGGCGCGCCGCGGCGCGCACTGAACGGGCGTCGATCCGCGCCACGCGCGCCTCGACCTCTTCGCCGAAGGAGAGCGCGGCGGGCACGGCGAAGCCTGCCGCCTCGAAGGCGCGGCGAATGGGCGCCGCGACGCTCTCGATGTAGGGCGAAACGATGGCGACCGAGCGGGCTTCGAGCGTGCGGAGTGCCGCGAAGGCGGCGGTCAGGGGGTCGGTGACGGCCTGCGCGCCGGTCGCGCCGCGCACCAGCTCTGCGACACGCGCGGCGCCGATCAGCGTCGTGCCGGAGGTGCAGGCATAGCCCACCGCGCCGAACTCTGCAGCCGGTGGCAGCAGTCCGGCAGCCTGCGGCAGCGCTTCCTCCATCTTTGCGATGGTATCGGGATTGAGGTCCGCGCCGGACGGGATGCGGCTGACGTGGAGCGCGACCTCGGGCGGCAGGACGCGGCGGAAGTCCTGCTCCACCGTCTCGTCCACCTGCAGCACGATCAGGCCGAGGGTGCCCTGCGTGCCGATGGCGCCGGTAAGGCTGTAGGGCATGCGGGTCATGCACCGACCACCGGAAGCTCGGCCGGCGCGCGGGTGGACAGCAGTTCCGGCCCGTCCACGCGCAGCACGAGATTCTCCTCGTGCACGAGCAGGCGCCCGGGCGCGACCTCCGCCCCGGGCTCCAGGGTCAGCACCATCCCCTCGCGCAACACGGTGTCGTCCAGCGGCGTGAACGAGGGCCATTCGGTCAGGCTGAGGCCAAGACCGTGCCCCAGCCGCCCCGCGCCGGGCGTGGCGCCCCGCGCGCGCAATTCGTTCGCCAGCAGACGGTGCACGTCGCAGGCGCGCAGGCCGGGCCGCAGCTCCCGCAGCGCGGCGTCGGTGGCGGCGTGAAGCGCGGCGTGGGTGCGTCGGGCAGCGTCGCTGGCGCGCCCCACGGCGAAGTTGCGGTCGAAGTCGCAGTAATGGCCGTCGCGCACCGCCCCGGTGTCGAGCATCAGCACGTCCCCCTGTTGCAGCGCCCGGTCGCCGGCGGGCGAGATCACGTCGCCGTAGCCGTCCCGGCCCGCGCCACCCGCGACGTAGGAGACCCAGTCAGCCCCTTCCTCCAGGAGCGCGACCTGGAACGCGCGGAAGACCTCCGCCATCGTCCGGCCCTCGCCAGCGAACTCCGGCACACGGGCGAAGGCCCGGTCGGCCACGCCGCAGGCCGCGCGGATCCTGTCGATCTCGGTCTCCGACTTGACTTCGCGCACCCGGCGCACCACCGCCGTCGCATCCGTGAAGGTGCGGGGCGCAAGACGCGCCTCCACCAGCGCGTGATCGGCGAGCGGCATGCGCAGATGCGTCTCCGGTCCCATCGGCAGGCCGACGCGGCCCCGCTCGGGCACGATCCCGGTCAGCGCGTCGATCAGCAGGCTCACGCCGTCGTCCTGCGGATCGGGCGCGTCCCAGGTGCGGATGTCCTCGATCCAGGTTCGGCCCATCAGCTCCGCCCCGATCGCCGGGATCACCGCGACGGGCGGCCCGGAGGACGGCACGATCACGAACCAGGGCCGTGTCGGGCTTTCCCAGAAGCGCGTCAGAAAGCCGGTGACGTAGAAGACATCCGGCGGCGTCGTCAGAAGCAGCGCCTCCATCCCTTCGGCCGCCATTGCCCCCTGCAACGCCGAGACGCGCCGCCGGTATTCCCCGGCGGGGAAGATTGCGGAGCGTTCAGCCATCCTCCGGTCCCTCGGTGAGAAAGGCCAATACCCGCGCCTCCGCTCCGATCCCGGGCGCGCCCGCGAGGAGCGCCGCCACCCCCGCCGCGCCGGAAGGCGTGGTCGGCATGCCTTCGGCCTCCAGCGCGCCGACCGCGGCTTCCGCCTCTGCCTCGCTGACAGTGAGGAATAGATCCGCGTCCTGCGCCAGACCCGCCAGAGCGATCATCGAGGGCGTCTTGCAGTCGAGGCGCCCCATCGCGGACACCGGCCCCTCGGTCGTGACCAGCCGCCCGGCGCGGATGCTCTCTATCAGCGCGGGTGCCGCCTCGGGTTCCACCACGACGATGGTCGGCGCGTCGCCCCAGACTGCACGGGCATGGGCCGCGACGGCGGCGGCAAGCCCGCCCACGCCGGCCTGCAGCAGGATGTGCGTGGGCGGCGCGCCGATTTGCTCCGCCGCCTCGGCAGCGAGCTGGAGATAGCCCTCCATCACCCGCCACGGCAGTTCCGTGTAGCCGGGCCAGGAGCTGTCGGAGAGAAGCGTCCAGCCCTGTGTTTCGGCCGCCCGCTCCGCCGCCGCCATACTTTCCTCATAGGTCGCGCCCGCCCGAACGACCTCGGCGCCCTTCGCGCGCAGGCGGGCGGCGAAGCCCTCGGGCACCGTTTCCGCGAGGAAGATTTGCGCCTGCGCGCCGAAGAGCCGCGCACCGGCCGCGACCGACAGGCCATGGTTGCCCGCGCTCGCGGTGACGAAGCTGCGCCCTGCGAGCGCGGTCTCCCACGGGCCTCCCGCCGCGGCGGCTTCCTGCGCGATGGCATAGGCGGCCCCGAGCGCCTTGAAGCTGCCGAGGCCCATCCGCCCGCGCTCGTCCTTGAGAAACAGGCGCGCGGCGCCGGCCCGCGCGGCGAGGCGCGGGCTTTCGACCAGCGGCGTGGGGGCATGGGCGGGGCAGAGCGCCAGCAATGCCGACACAGGGCCAGGATCGGCCGCAGGCAGCGGACCTGTGCCGGCGAGCCCGCGGCCGCGGTACGGATTCTCGAGGACGTTCGGCAAGCATCATCTCCCGCGCTGTCAGCGAGCCTAGAGCGGATTGCCGCAAATGTCCCGGGCGGATGCCGGCAGACGAGAAGCGGGCGTCGCCGCCCCTGTCGAGGTCGGTCGGATCGTCGCAAGTCGGCGTCGATTCCGCGTCGGCAAGCCGCGGAACCGTGCCGACATCTACAACCGTGTCTTCCCGCCGATGATGGTCGATCGCGGCACCACGGACGGCGACCAGAGATTCGGCATCCATGCCCTGCGCCCCGCTGCCGCTTCGTTCTTCATTGAGCGGCGCTGGATCCTCGAGCGGATCCACGCCCTGCTCGGTCGCGCCTCGATCACAATGCCGATGGACGTCTACGGGCACCTCTTCGACAACGCGGAAGACGCCGTCGCCATGTTCGACAAGCTGGAGCAGGATCTGCTGAAAGCATGCGGCATTCCATTACCACTTCTTATCGATGCCTTCGCCAACCGAACGGACTGCGGGACCATTGTCCCGGGGACGACTCTTTTCCGGAAACCCGGTCAGCGAAGCCGGCAAGGCTGCGCACGCCCTGGCCTTGCCGACATCCCTCATGCCTTCTTTCTGCCGGTGACCATGGCGCTGGCGAGGTTTTCGCGGTGGGCGTAGCTCGCCAGACCCACGCCAGCGACGTGGAGCAGGATCAACACGAGCGAGAGATTGGCCGCGACTTCATGAATGTCTTCCCAGGCCTCCCCCGCCTCGTCGTGGGCCTCGTGCTCGTCGTATCCTTCACGTTCATATGAAGAAGCGGCTCCCGCAGGATGGGCGGTGACGACCAGACCGGCCAGCGGCCCGCGCCCCTCTTCGGCGGCGAGCGTGCCCATCCCCGAGACGGCCGTCACCGCGAGCGTGACCAGAAGCGCCAGGGTCATCGCGCCCCCGGCGGGGCTGTGGCCCAGATGACGCTCGGCACGCCCGGCGAGCAGATCCCGAAGGTATGCGACGACCCGCCCCGGGCCGGTCACGAAATCCGAGAAGCGGGCGCGGCGCGGGCCGACGAAGCCCCAGAGCCCGCGCAGCGCCACGGTGATGGCAATTGCGTAGCCTGCCCAGGTGTGCAGCCATTCCGGCTCGCCCTCGGTGAGGTATGCGGTGGCGAAACCCGCCACCAGCACCCAATGGCCGATCCGGATCAGGGGATCCCAGACCCGGATCGTGCCTTGCTCTGCGGCCTCGGCCATCAGTCGTCGTCGCCCCAGTCACGGTCGCGCGCGCGGCGCTGCACGGGCTCGCCGGTCACCGGGTGCAGGTAGGCCTCGACGCGCATGCCGTTCGGGTCCGTCATCTCGACCTCGTAGACGCCGTATTCGGTGTCGATCTCGCGGATGGTGTAGCCCTGCGCCTCGAGCTTCTGGGCGAGGTCCGCGACGCTCATCCATTCCGCGCGGGGCGGCATGTCGCCGAAGCGGCGCGCGTCGTCGTCCGACGCCTGCACGCCGACGGCGAAGAGTGCTGTGGCCGTGGCGAGCGCGGCCGTGAAGAGGATCGTGCGTGTCATGTGTCTGTCTCCTTGGGTTTCTGCGGCGCATGGCCGCTTCGACGAGGCCCCTTCTGCACCGACTCGCCTGATGCGCGCCTGACGGGCGCTGTCAGCTTGCTGTCAGGGGACCGGCGGTAGAGGATGCCGCCGATGACCCGCGCCTTCGCCCTTGTTCTCATGCTGCTGGCCGCCCAGTCCCTTGCCGACCGGGACGACCACGATCGCGCCCGGCGCGCACTTGAGCGTGGCGAGGTGCTGCCGCTCGCACGCATCCTCGCCGTCGCCGAGGCAGAGGCCGGGGGCCGCGCCATCGAGGTGGAGTTCGAGCGCGAAGACGGACGCTGGATCTACGAGCTGGAGCTGATCACGCCCGCCGGCCGTCTGGTCGAGCTGGAGATCGACGCCGCGACGGGAGCCATCCTCGACCGCGAATACGACGATGACGACGACGCGGCGCGGGAGCGGGACGACTGATGCGCGCGCTCGCCGTGGAGGACGATGCGCGCATCGCGGCCGACCTCGCCGCCGCGCTCGAACGTGCCGGCTTTCGTGTCGAGACCTGCGGCGACGGCCAGGAGGCCTGGTTCCTCGGCGACACCGAGGACTACGACCTGATCGTGCTCGACCTCGGCCTGCCGGGAATGGATGGCCTGACGGTTCTCAAGCGATGGCGCGCGGCAGGGCGCGAGATGCCGGTGCTGGTGCTCACCGCCCGCGGCGCCTGGCAGGAGCGGGTCGAGGGGATCGAGGCGGGCGCGGACGACTACCTGCCGAAACCCTTCCGCATGGAGGAGCTGATCGCCCGTGCGCGCGCGCTCGTGCGTCGCGCGGCGGGCCGGGGCGGGGCGGTTCAGGAGGCGGGCGCGCTGACCCTCGACACCAACCGCATGACGGTGGCGGTGCGGGGCGTGCCGGTTGCCATCACGGCGCTGGAATACCGGCTGCTGGCCTATCTGGCGCTGCACCGGTCGCGGGTCGTGCCGCCCACGGAGCTGCTCGAGCACCTCTACGGTGACGACGACGCCCGCGAGGCGAACGCGCTCGAGGCGGTCGTCGCACGCCTGCGCCGCAAGCTGGGCGCCGGGGTGATCGGCACGCGGCGGGGCTTCGGCTATTTCCTCGAGGAGGCCGACGCATGACGGCGGCTCGTCTCGCGGTCGCGGCCGGGCGCGAGGCGTCCCCCTTCGCTGCGCCGGCGTCGATCTCGGCGAGGGCCGGGACATGAAGCTCTCCCTCCGCGGGCGGCTCCTGGTGGCCGGCGCCGTCGCGGTGGCCGTCGCGCTCGCGCTGGCCGGCGTCGGCCTCGCGCAGCTCTTCGGGACGCATGTGGAGCGCCGCGCGATGGCGGAGCTCTCGGTGCAGCTCGACCAGGTGCTGGCCGGTCTGGCGCTGCAGGACGGCGCGCTGGCGCTGGCCACGCCGCCGGCGGACCCGCGCTTCGCCCGGCCCTACGGCGGTCTCTACTGGCAGATCGGGACCGCGGATGCGCTGCTGCGCTCGCGGTCGCTTTGGGATCACGAGCTCGCGCTGCCGCCCGACCGGCTGGCCGACGGCGAGGTGCACGCGCACCGGCTGAGCGGCCCCGGCGGGCAGGAGCTGCTGGTGCTGGAACGCAGCGTGGCGCTGCCGCGCCGGCTCGGCGGCGGGACGGCGCGCGCCGCCGTGGCCATGCAGACAGCCGATCTCGCGGTGGCCAAGCGCGCGTTCGTGGCGGACATGACGCCCTATCTGGCGTTGCTCGGGCTCGTCCTGATCGCCGCGCAGGCGGCGCAGGTCACGGTCGGGCTGTCGCCCCTGCGCCGCCTCGGCGCGCGGGTCGCCGCGCTTCGCAACGGGGCGGCCACGCGGATGGGATCGGACTGGCCGTCCGAGGTGGAGCCGCTGGCAGAGGAAATCGACGGCCTGCTCGCCGCGCGCGAAGCGGATGTGGAGCGGGCGCGCGCCCGCGCGGGAGATCTCGCGCACGGCCTCAAGACACCGCTGCAGGCGCTTCTTGGCGAGGCCGGGCGGCTGCGCGATCGCGGGAATACCGGCGCCGCAGAGGGCATCGAGCATGTCGTCGGCACCATGCGCGCCCATGTCGACCGCGAACTGGCGCGCGCGAGGGCGGCCGCGCAGGTGCGGAGCGTGACTGCGGATGCCGGCAAGGTCGCAGGGCGCGTCGTCTCCGTGCTCGAACGCACACCGGCAGGCGGGCGGCTGGAATGGCACGTGGATGTGCCCGAGGGCCTGACCCTCGCCATCGATGCCGCCGATCTGGCCGAGGCGCTGGGGGCTCTCGCCGAGAACGCAGCCCGGCACGCGCGCAGGCGCGTCACGATCTCCGCGCAGCGTTCGGACGGCATGGCGACGCTCAGCGTAGAGGATGACGGTCCGGGATTGCCACCGGAACGGATCGCGGCGATCGCCGCCCGCGGCACGCGCGCTGACGAGGCCGGGGCCGGCACCGGCCTGGGCCTTGCCATTGCGACCGAGGCCGCCCAGGCTGCAGGCGGCAGGCTGAGGCTGGAAAACGGCGCGACCGGGCTTGCCGCCCGACTGGATCTGCCGATCCCGGCTGCAGAAGCAGTCAGGGCGAAGACGTGAAAGGGCCGGTTGAGCTTCGCCTTTCCGGGACCGTTCCCTGTCAGTCCTCGGCCATCGCCATCCATGTTGCGCCCTCGATGCCGTGTTCGACATCGACGTCTCACTGGCGGAGGCGAAAGACGTCATGGTGCGAAAGACTTTCGTTCTCGTCTCGACCAATCCCGACATCTGAAACCGCGTCTTCCGCCGGGTGATGGTCGGTGTCGGCATCCCCGACGACGATGGCGACCAGAGGTTCGCCATCCGTGTCCCGCGACAAGCCGCCGCCGCGCGCTTCATCGAGCAGGTCTGGACCCCCAAGCAGATTCAGGCCCTGCCCGGTCACGCATGGATCACCATGACCATGATCCGATGACGGCGTGAGAGCGCCCACGTGACAAAGCTTGACAGGCAAAAAACATGATACATGATATGTTTTATGATTCTGGCGAAAACCTCTCATGCACCGCGAACCCAGAAGGATCGCACCGAAGAAACCAAGCGTCGCCTGGTCGAGGCGACGATCGAGACCTTGCTCGAAGTCGGAGCCGGCGGGGCGACGGTGACGGAGATCTGCAATCGGGCCGGCGTCACCTCCGGCGCGATCCAGCATCATTTCGGCAGCAAGGCAGGCCTCATGCAGGCGGTGGTGGAGGCGCTTTTCGTGCCGTTCACGGAAGAGACGCCCGCGCTGGGGCCCGAAGCGGCGACTCTGGAAGACAGGATAGACCGCTACGTCCGCCTGGTGTGGTCCACATACGGCGACCGCCGCTACTTCGCGGTGCTGGAGGTGCTGCTTGCCGCGCGGCACGATCCCGACCTGATGGAACTCGTGAGCTCGCGCCGTGTCGCGCGGGTGGAGGTGACCCGCCGCTTCGTCGCGCGGGAGTTCGCTGATGTCGATCTGCCCGAAGAGAGGATGCTCTCGGCGACGCAGCGCGTCCTCGACCTCATGCGGGGACATGTCCTGCTGCGCCTGTTCGACGCGGGGCCGGCCGGGGAGCAGGACATGCTGGACGAGGCGCGCGCGATCCTCCGGCGCGCCTTTGCGGGGGTCATCCGGACCGGAGACTCGGGGTGACCGCCGGGCTTCCAGAGGGCGCGCTGGTCTGGGACCAGACCTTCCCGGCGACTCCCACATGCGGCTCGTGGCCGGCACATTTCGCGGCGCTGGAGCGGATGCGCGCCGCCGGTTACACGGCAGTCTCGATCACCGTGGCGTCCGACCCTGACGACACCGCGAGCGCGATCTCCCGCATATCGTTCTGGCGGCGCCATGTGGCGCAGCATTCGGACCGGTATCGCCTGCTGATGACGGCGGCCGATGCAGAAGCCGCGCAGGCCCGCGGGCAACTCGCCATCGGCTTCCACTTCCAGGGGACCACGCCCTTCGGACGGGATCCCGGCCTCGTCGAGGTCTTCTACCGTCTCGGCGTGCGCCATGCCCTCATGGCCTACAATCAGAAGAACCACGTGGGCGATGGCTGCCATGAACGGACGGAGGCGGGCCTGTCGCGCTTCGGCGTCGAGCTGATCGCGGAGATGGAGCGCGTCGGCATGGTGGTGGACTGCTCGCATACCGGCCACGCCACGGTCCGTGACGTTCTCGAGGTTGCAACGCGGCCCGTCATCTTCTCGCATTCCAACGCGGCCGCCCTGCGCTCGCACCAGCGCAACATCCCCGACGACCTCGCCCGGGCCGCCGCGGACACGGGCGGCGTCGTCGGCATCTGCGGGATCGGCATCTTTCTGGGCGACAACGACGCCTCGACCGAGGCGCTTTTTGCCCACCTCGACCACTGGGTCAGCCTGCTGGGGCCACGGCATGTGGGCATCGGTCTCGACAGCGTGTCCGAGCCGGACGTCCTGACGGCGGTCTCGCAGGCGCAGGGCGCGAAATACCCGCCGGACCAGGGCTACGACACGACCAGTCTGAAGGTTTCGGTGCCCGAGCAGATCCCCGAGCTCGCTGGCCGGATGGCGAAGGCCGGCTACGCCGAGGGCGACATTTGCGCGATCCTGGGCGGCAACTGGCTGCGCCTCGCGCGTGAGGTCTGGAGAGATATGCCATGAGCGCGCTCGAGCGCATCGCGCAGCTCGCCGAGAGAGCTTCGGCCCTCGTCGCGCGCGCGCTGTCGGCGGCAGCGGCGCTCGCGGTCGCGGCCATCGTTCTCGTCCTGCTCTTCGCCTCGGTGCAGCGCTATGCGCTCGCCCATCCGATCCCCGCCACCGAGGAACTCGCGGCCTTCCTCTTCGTCGCTGCCGCCTTCCTGTCGGTCATGGACGGCTTCGTGCAGGGGCGTCACATCCGGCTGCTGCCCCTCTGGCGGCGCCTGCCGACACGGTTGCAGGGGTGGAGCATGATGGCCGGCCACCTCTTCGCGCTCGGTGTGCTGGGCGTGCTGATCCGCGAGACCTGGGCCTTTGCGGCCTTCAGCCGCGATCTGGGCGCCCGCAGCTATGTCGCCAGCCTTCTGGAATGGCCCTGGATGATGCTGATCCCTTTCTCGCTCGGCGCGCTCGCGCTGGCGATACTTGCCCGGTTCCTGGGCGATTTCGCCCGGACCCTGCGTGGCGAGCGGCCGCCCGAGGCGGCCGAGCCGGCCGCGGAGCTCTGAGCGATGCTCGCGCTCTCCCTCGGAAGCGTGATTCTCTTCGGTCTCCTGACCGGTTCGCTCCTCGGGGTGGTGATCGCGGCCTCCGGCCTTGCAGTGCTGCAGTTCGAATTCAACGGCAATTTCAGCGTGCTCGGCAACGCCACCTGGAACCTGTTCAACAGCTTCACCTTCACCGCGGTGCCGACGTTCATCCTGCTGGGCGAGATTCTTGGTCAATCGGGCCTCGCCCGCCGCATCTACGGCGCGATTTCCCCGGGCTTCGAGCGGATGCCCGGCAAGCTGCTGCAAACGAATATCGGCGCCTGCACGGTCTTCAGCGCGATCTCGGGCTCCTCGACGGCGACCACGGCCGTCGTGGGCTCGATCGCTTACGACGAGATGCGCCGGCGCGGCTACGACCGGCGCGCGATCGTGGGCTCGATCGCGGCGGGCGGCACGCTGGGCATCCTGATCCCGCCCTCGATCGCGCTCATCGTCTACGGCGCCTGGCAGAACGTCTCGGTTGGCGCGCTGTTCATCGCGGGCATCCTGCCCGGGCTGCTGCTGGCCGGCCTCTTCATGCTCTACATCGCGGCGCGCGCCGCTCTGCGGCCGGGAACCGTGCCCACCGCGGGAGAGGTCATGCCCTGGGGCCGTGCCCTTATCGCCTCGGCGGAAGCATGGCCCTTCGTGATCCTCGTCTTCGCGATCTTGGGGACGATCTTTCTGGGACTCGCGACGCCCACCGAGGCCGCCGCCCTGGGCGTCGTTACTGCCATCCTGCTCGCGGCGCTCTACGGGGAATTCACGCCGGGGCGGCTCTGGGCCGCGCTCCAGGCGACAGTCCGAACGTTCTCGGCGCTCGCGCTCGTCATCGTGGGGGCGCTGGTCCTCAGCCAGGCGGTGGCGCTCACCGGCCTGCCGCAGAAACTCGTCCTGATGGTGGGCGAGGCAGGCCTTCCCCCGCCCGTGGTGCTGACGCTGATCTACGCGCTCTACCTCGTCCTCGGGTGCTTCTTCGGACCCGTGGAGATGCTGCTGATCACGCTGCCCTTCGTGTTTCCGCTGGTGACCGGACTGGGTTACGACCCCGTGTGGTTCGGCATCGTTCTCGTCATCGTCATCGAGATCGGCCTGCTGACGCCGCCGCTCGGCATCAACCTTTTCGTGGCGATGGCCGTGAGCCGCAACGAGGTCAGCCTGGGCGAGGCCGCTCTCGCCTGCCTGCCGTTCTGGCTGCTGATGCTGGCCGCGCTCGCACTCATAACGCTCTTTCCGCAGATCGCGCTCGTGCTGCCGCAGGCGGCGGGGTTCGGCTGACGGTGAAGGAAGGCAAGATTACAAGCAAGGGAGGAGACCCATGAAACCCCTCAAGACCCTCGTGCTGACCGTCGCAATGGCTGCGGCCGCCGGTGCGGCATTCGCTCAGGACGTCAGCTGGCAGCTTGGCTCCGCCGTGGGGCCCGAGGATCCCTCGACCAGGAACTACCAGGAACTCGCCCGACGCATCGCCGAGCGCACCGATGGCGCCTTCGAGATCGAGGTCGTGCCGATCGAGACCCTGGGCTTCAAGAACGTCGACAGCCTGCGCGTGCTCAAGCAGGGCGTAATGGAGGCGATGGCGATCGTGCCCTACTACGTGACCCGCGACGAGCCGCTGATGGGGGTTTTCGTCCCGCACGGGATGCTCGTCGATCCCGAAGAGAACCTGAAGGTCGTCGATGTCCAATACGACATCGCGCGCGAGATCCTCGGGTCCGACAAATGGGGCATCGAGCTCGTCGCCAGGTCGCCCTTCGGGATCGGGCGCGACCTGATCATGCTGACGACCGAACCGATCAACACGCTCGACGGCCTCCGCGAGATCAAGTTCCGCCACTTTTCCAAGGACGGGCTGCAGGCCTTCAACGCGCTCGGCGTCTCGACGCAGGTCGTGCCCTCCTCCGAGCTCTACCTGGCGCTGAAGACGGGTGTGGTGGACGGCGCAGCCTACGGGCCGACCTACGCGGTTTCGCAGTCGCTCTACGAGGTGACCTGTTGCTTCACCTATCTTGGCGCTTCCTCGATGGCCTACCCGTTCTCCATCGGCGTGACGGAAGCGGCCTGGGCCGCGCTGCCGGAGGACTATCGCACCGCGCTTGTCGAGGAAGCGGACAGGATGTGGCGGGAAGCGGTCGACGAATGGCGTGCGGCCGAACAGGAGGAGGCCGCCTACGCCACGCTGATCGAGAAGGGTATGCAACGCATGGAGCCCATGCCGATCGAAGATCGGCGTGCAATCCAGGCGGAGCTGATCGACATATGGAAGACCGGTTGCGAAGACATGGGCGAGACCGCGGAGAGCTATTGTCAGCGGATAGAACAGGCTCTGAGCGAATAACGCGACCCGGGCGGGACGTGGGCTACCTCGAGGACTTCAACGTCGTCCCGCCCACCCTCAGCGACGGCGCCGCCTTCCGCGCCCATGTCGCGGAACGGGAGGGCTGATGCACGACTATTCCGCCTTCGCGCTCCTGCGCCGCGGGCTGACCGGGGATCGCGGCTGGCGGCCGGACTGGCGCAAGGCGCGGCCGGAGCCCGCCTATGACGCGGTGATCGTGGGCGGCGGCGGGCACGGTCTGGCCACCGCCTACTATCTCGCGCGACGCCACGGCATGCGGCGCATCGCGGTGCTGGAGAAGGGCTGGCTCGGCGGCGGCAACACGGGGCGCAACACCACCGACGTGCGCTCGAACGACTTCCCGAAAGCGTCGCGCTCTACGATCTCGCGCTGCGGCTCTACGAGGGCCTGTCGCAGGGCACGCGCGCCGCGCCGAGATGCCGGCCCTGAACGGCGAGGTTGACGCAGATCATGCCGTGCCCGCGAGAGCCCGGACATGATGGAAACCGACCCGACCCAGCGAGACGAGACCCCGGTGCCTGCCGCGAGCCGAATGGATGATCTGCCGTCGAGGGCGCTTCTGCCCTTCGTGCTGATCACCTTCGCCGTCACCTGGGGGATCGTCGGCGCCTGGATCCTGTTTCCGGCCCGAAGCGCGGCGCTCTTCGGGGAGATCGGGGGCGGGCACCCGGCCTTCTTCCTCGCCACCTGGGGGCCGGCGATCGCGGCGCTTTGGCTCATCGGAGTCCACGGTGGCGCGGCCGGCCTCGGCCGGTTCCTGGCGCGGCTGGCGCTCTGGCGCTGCCCGCCGGGCTGGGCGGCCTTCGTCCTGCTTGGGATCCCGCTCGTCTTCGTCGCGGGGGCCGCGATCAAGGGCACGCTCTTCGACGGGCCGGGCCCGGCGGCACAGCCGGGGGCGCTGCTGGCCGCGATGCTGCTGATGCTCTTTCTGGGGCCGGTCGAGGAACTCGGCTGGCGCGGGGTGGCGCAGCCGATCTTGCAGCGGCACATGGCGCCGCTCTGGGCGGGGCTGCTGATCGGCGCCACCTGGGGGGTCTGGCATCTGCCCGCCTTTCATCTCGCGGGCGCGGTGCAGAGCGGCTGGACCTTCACGCCCTTCTTTCTCGGCAATGTCGCCCTCGGCGTGATCGTCACGCCGCTTCTGAATGCGACGCGCGGCAGCCTGCTCTGGCCTGCGCTCTTTCACTGGCAGCTCATCAACCCGCTCTGGCCGGACGCGCAGCCCTGGGACACCTGGATCCTGATCGGTGTCGCTGCGGTGGTCGTCTGGCGGAACCGCGCGACGATGCTCCGGCGGGAGGGGGCGGTCACCGCCGTCTTCGGAGAAGAGCGATGAGACGCCGCCTCGTGGTGGTGTTCATCCTTTGGGCGCCGCTCGCCGGCGCCGGCCCGGTGCAGGAGAGGCTCGATGCGCTGCGCGCAAGCCACGGGTTTCCCGGCGCGACGGTCGCCTGGGCAAACGGCGAGAGTCTCGAGGTGCGCGCCACGGGCTGGGCCGATCCCGACCACGGCGTGCCGATGACGAAGGACTCGCGGATGCTCGCCGAGAGCATCGGCAAGAGCTTCACCGCAGCCGTCGCGCTCTCGCTTCAGGCCGAGGGCGCGCTCGATCTGGACGTGCCGCTCCGGCGATGGCTGGGGGATCGGCCATGGTTCGCGCGGCTGCCCAACCACGACACGCTCACGCTGCGCCACCTGCTCACGCATTCCGGCGGGCTGCCGGACCACGTGCACCTCGCGGCCTTCGCGGACTTCTTCGCGGCGACGCGCGGAGACGTGGAACCGCCGAGGCCGGAGGCGCTGATCGCGCTGGTGCTGGACGCCGAGCCGCTTTTCCCGCCAGGCGACGGCTGGGCCTACTCCGACACCGGCTATCTGCTTGTCGCGCTGGCCATCGAGGAGGCCGCGGGACGCCCCTGGACCAAGGTCGTGGAGCAGCGCTTTCTCGATCCGCTCAAGCTCGCATCCACCACGCCTTCGGACCGGCGGCACCTTGCGCGGCTTGCCGTCGGCATCGCGGACGGTGCCGCGGGGCTCGGCCTTCCGGCCCGCACGCTCGACGCCTCTGGGGCGCTGGTCTGGCATCCCGGGATCGAGGGAGCCGGCGGCGGCTTCGTCAGCACGGCGGACGACCTGGCGCGCTGGGGGCGCGCGCTCTGGTCCGGCCGGGCGATGCAGACCGCCTATCTGGACGAAATGCTCGACGGCGTCCCGACGGGCGAACCGGAGGTGACCTACGGGCTCGGCGTGAGTGTCCGGGCCGGAGGCCCGTTCGGCGAGGTGCGCGGCCACGGGGGCTGGATCCCGGGCTACGTCGCCTCGCTTCGCTATTATCCCGCCCGGGACACGGCCATCGCGGTGATGATCAACACGGATGTCGGGATGCTGGGCGACGATGGGGTCTTCCCGGCGATAGAGGCCACCCTGACCCGCGCGATCCTCGGGGACGGCGGATGAGGCGCTTTCTGCGCGCGGCTCTGCTCGCGGCGTGGGCCTTCGCTCCGGCACCTCTCGCGGGGGAGACGCTGGAGGATCGGTTGGCTCAGGCCATCCCGGCCCGGATGGCGGCCGACGGCGTTCCCGGCGTGGTGGTCGCCCTCCTGCGCGAGGGCCGCCCGGTCTGGACCCGCGCCTTCGGCCTCGCCGATCCGGCGACCGGCCGCGGGATGACCGAGGACGCGCTTTTTCGCGTCGAGTCGATTTCCAAGCCGGTGACGGCCTGGGGCGTGATGAAGCTGGCCGAAGCCGGGCGGATCGACCTGGACGCGCCGGTGACGGGCGACCTCGCTGGCTGGACGCCGCCGGCGGTCACCGCGCCCTTCACGGCGCGGCAGCTTCTGTCGAACACCGCCGGGATCGGCCTGGGCGACTACGCGGCGCGCTACCCGCCCGAAGCGCCCCGGCCCGATCCCGCCGCGCAGCTGGCGCGCGAGTTCGCCGTGATCGCGGAGCCGGGCGCGCGGTTTTCCTATTCCGACACGGGCTTCAACCTTCTGGAACTGTTCGTCGAGGCGGTCACCGGCGAGGAGTTCGCGGACTGGATGGCGCGCGAGGTGCTCCGGCCACTCGGCATGCCGCGCGCAAGCTACGACTGGACGGGGGCGGCCATGCCGGTGGGGCACGATCTGCGCGGGCACCCTGTGGCGGCTTACGTCTATCCCGGCCGGGCCTCCGGGGGCCTGCACGCGACGGCCGCCGATCTTGCGCGCTTCGCGGCCGCCGGCATGGGCGCACCGCAACCTGTGCTCGCGCCCGAAAGCGTCGCCGCCCTGCACCGCCCCGTCGCCCGTGTTCCGGGCCTCTACGGCATGGCCGCCGAGGGCTATGCCCTGGGGCATTTCACCGAGACGCTGTCGGACGGGCGCACGGCGCTCTGGCACGGCGGGCAGGGATACGGCTGGATGAGCCACCTGCACATGGTGCCGGCGAGCGGCGACGCGATCGTGATCCTCGCCAACAGCCAGCGCGCCTGGCCGCTCTTCGCCGTCGTGCTGCGGGCTTGGTCGGAGAGTCTGGGCGTCGCCCCTGTGGGCATGGCGCGCGTGCTCTGGGCCGAGCGCGTGGCGCTCGGTGCGATCGTCGCGCTGATCGCGCTCGCGGCGGTGGCGCTGTGGCGCGCCCGCCGTCCCGTCTCGCCGGCCTCGCGCGCGGCGGCCGGCGTCCTGGCGGCCGGCCTCGTCGCGGCCCCGCTCTGGGCGGTGGGGCAGGACTATCTCTTCGTTTTCTCGATCCTGCCCCGACTCTCGGCCTGGCTCGGCGCCGCGATGCTCGTCGCGGGACTGGCCCTGTGGTTCGACGCCCTTCTGCCCCGGAAAGGATCGTGACATCCCTCCTACAGGCCACTCTCGGGGATCGCTGCGGATCTCGGGCCCCCTCTGTTCGCTGGGAGCGCGGCGAGATCTTCGACGTCCTCGCGCGGCGCCCGGGCGTCTGTCCCGTTCGCTGCACCCACGCCACAGCGCGTGGCGCGAGGTCGAGACCGTCTCGGCATGTCGCCTCGGGACCGATCGACGGCCATTGCGCTGCATACCGCTTGCGTGAAATCAAAGATCGGCGATGGGACTTCCGTCTATCAGGTAGCGGATCGTCGCGGGACGCCAGACCTCCTGGAGGAAACCATGTACGCCGTATTCGTTCTCGTTGTCGGATATATCGTTGCCGCGGCGGCCTCCGCCGAGACGCTGGATATCACGCCGCAACGGATCACCGAGTGGAAGCCGGTCTACGGCGAGGTGGCCACACGTGACCGGGTGCCGGCGCGGGCGCGCATCGGCGGAACCGTTGCCGCGCTGGGCGTCACGGAGGGCGACCAGGTGGAGGCGGGCGAACGCATCGCCATGATCGAGGACGACAAGCTGCAATTCCGCATCGACGCGCTCGACGCCCGGCTCGACGCGCTCCGCGCCCGCCTGGAGACGGCGCAGACCGACCTCGAGCGCGGCGAGCAGCTGCTTGAGCGGGGCGTGATCACGACACAGCGGCTCGATCAGCTGCGCACCGAGGTCGACGTGCTGCGCGGCGAGATATCGAGCGTCGAGTCCGAGCGGCTGGTGATCGAGCAACAGATCGAGGAGGGCGAGGTGCTGGCGCCCGAGACCGGCGTGGTGCTGAAAGTTCCGGTGGCGCGCGGCTCGGTCGTCACGCCGGGCGAGGCCATCGCCGAGATCGGCGGCGGGGGCGCCTTTCTGCGCCTCGCCATCCCCGAGCGTTTCGCAGCCGATCTTGCCGAGGGGGACCGGATCGAGATTGGACCCGGCGCCGGCGGCATGGGCCTCGACAGGCGCACGGGCGAGCTCGTCAAACTCTACCCGCTGATCGAGGGCGGCCGCGTGCAGGCCGACGTGGAGATCGAAGGGCTCGACGCAAGGTTCGTGGGTCGCCGCGTGCCGGTCCGCCTGCCGGTGGCGGAGCGCATGGCGATCCTCGTGCCCGACGCCGCCATCGACACGCGCGGCGGGCTCGACTTCGTGACGGTCGAGTCAGCGGAAGGCCGGCTGGCGCGCGTGGTCGTGCCCGGCGCGGTCGTCGAGCGCAACGGCACGACATGGCGCGAGATCCTGACCGGCCTTGCCGCCGGCGAAACGGTGGTGACGCCCGATGAGTGAACCGTCCGGACAGGGGCCTTCCGGCGCGCTGGGGATCGCGGGGCATCTCACGCGCGCCTTCATTCTCTCGCCGCTCACCCCCTTGATCCTGCTCGCCTCGCTGGCCGTGGGCCTGATCGCACTGGTCAGCCTGCCGCGGGAGGAGGAGCCGCAGATTTCCGTCCCGCTCGTCGATATCCACGTGCAGGCCGACGGTTTGCGCGCCGAGGACGCGGTGAAGCTCGTCACCGAGCCGCTGGAGACCATCGTCAAGGGCATCGATCAGGTCGAGCACGTCTATTCCGACACGCGCGACGACCGGGTGATGGTGACCGCCCGCTTCGAAGTGGGCGTGTCGCAGGACACCGCGATCCTGCGCGTGCGGGACAAGATCCTGGCCAACATGGATCGAATCCCCGTCGGCATCCCTGAGCCGCTGGTCGTGGGGCGCGGTATCAACGACGTGCCCATCGTGGCGCTCACCTTCTCGCCCGTGGCCGGGCAGGACGCGGTCACGGCCGCCGAGCTCACCCGCGTTGCGCGCGAGGTGGAGGTGCGGCTGGCCCGGATCGAGGACGTCGGCCTCACCTACGTGATCGGTGCGACCGACGAGGCGCTGCGCGTGGCTCCAGATCCGGAGCGGCTGGCGCTCTATGGCATCACGCTGCAGCAGCTCGCGGCCAAGGTGCAGGGCGCGAACGCCGCAGCGCCCGCCGGCACGGTCCGCGACGCGGGCGAGCAGATTCCGCTGACGCTGGGCGAGACGCTCTCCACCCCCGACGAGATCGGCAACCTCGAGCTGACCGCGCGCGACGGACGGACGGTCTATGTGCGCGACGTGGCCGAGGTCGCCTTCGTGTCGGACATCGACGAGCACCACGTCGCCACGCTGGAGCGGGGTGCGGGGGGCGACATCGTCCGCCAGCCCGCCGTGACGCTGGCGGTCGCCAAGCGCGCGGGCGCCAACGCGGTGACGGTCGCGCACGAGATCCTGCACCGGGTCGAAGCCATGGAGGGGCGGATCATTCCCGACACGGTCGAGGTGGAGGTGACGCGCGATTACGGCGAGACCGCGAACGAGAAGGCGAACGAACTTCTCTTCCACCTTTTCCTGGCCACCGTGTCTATCGTCGCGCTGGTCTGGCTGGCGATCGGCTGGCGCGAGGCGCTGGTCGTGGCGATCGTCATCCCCGTCACGATCCTGCTCACGCTCTTCGCAGCCTGGATCATGGGCTACACGCTCAACCGAGTGTCGCTTTTCGCGCTGATCTTTTCCATCGGCATCCTCGTGGACGACGCCATCGTGGTGATCGAGAACATCGCCCGCCACTGGGCGATGAAGCGCGAGACCCAGAGCCCCTTCGGCGCCGCCGTCACCGCGGTTGCCGAGGTGGGCAACCCCACCATCGTCGCCACGCTCACCGTGGTCGTGGCGCTGTTGCCGATGCTCTTCGTCTCGGGGTTGATGGGCCCCTACATGAGCCCGATCCCGGCCAACGCCTCGGCGGCGATGATCTTTTCCTTCTTCGTGGCGGTGATGATCACGCCGTGGCTCATGCTGAAGATCGCAGGCCGCGCCTCGGCCCGCCATCACGCCGAGGACGAGGGCCATCCGGGCGGGCGGCTCGGGCGCTTCTACGCGCGTCTCGCGCGGCCCGTCCTGGCCGGCAAGTGGCGCTCCGCGCTCTTCCTGATCGTGGTTGCCGCGCTTTCCTTCGGCTCGCTCGCCGCGCTCTACACGCAGCACGTGACAGTCAAGCTTCTGCCCTTCGACAACAAGTCGGAGCTGTCCGTCGTGATCGATCTGCCCGAAGGGGCGAGCGTGGAGGCGACCGACGCGGTGGCGCAGGCCGCCGCGCGCGTGGCGATGGAACTGCCCGAGGTGATCTCGGCGCAGACGCACGCGGGCACAGCCGCGCCGTTCAACTTCAACGGCCTCGTGCGGCATTACTATCTTCGCCAGAACCCGGAGATGGGCGACGTGCAGGTCAACCTCGAGGCCAAGCATCACCGCGACCGCGTATCGCATGAGATCGCGCTGGAGCTCCGCGACCGCCTGCGCGCGCTCGACGTGCCGGAGGGCACGGTGCTCAAGGTGGTGGAGCCTCCGCCGGGCCCGCCGGTCATCTCAACGCTTCTCGCCGAGATCTACGGCCCCGATCCCGAGACGCGCCGCGCGGTGGCACGGAAGGTCCGCAGCGCGTTCGAAGAGGTGCCCTTCATCGTCGACGTCGACGACAGCTACGGCGAACGCGCGCGCCGCCTGCGCGCGGAGCTCCAGCCGACCGACATGGACTTCTACCGCGTGCAGGAGCGCGACGCGCTGGAGACGCTGCGTCTGCTCAACGGCTCCACCACGGTGGGCTACTCCCACCGCGGCGAGGGGCGGCGGCCCATTCCCATCGTCATGGCCAGGGCGAAGGCCGACCGGGTGATGGACGAAGAGGCGCTCTCCACCCCTGTTCCGGCCAATGCCCTGCCCGGCGGACGCGGCGTCGTCGAACTGGGCGATGTGGTCCGGATCCGGGAGGAGCGCGCCTCCTATCCGATCTTCCGCCACAACGGGATCGACACGATCATGGTGACGGGCGAGCTCGCCGGCCAGTTCGAGGCGCCGCTCTACGGGATGCTCGCTGTCGCCGAGCGGCTCGACGCGATGGATTGGGAGGAGGGCACGAAACCTGCGATCCGACTCAACGGTCAGCCCGAGAGCACCGAGGCGCCGGTGCTTCTTTGGGACGGCGAATGGGAAGTGACCTGGGTGACGTTCCGCGACATGGGGGCGGCCTTCGCGGTGGCGCTGCTGGGCATCTACATCCTCGTCGTCGCGCAGTTCGGAAGCTTTCGTCTGCCGCTGGTGATTCTGACGCCGGTGCCGCTCACCTTCCTCGGGATCATGCTGGGCCACTGGCTGTTCGCCGCGCCCTTCTCGGCCACTTCGATGATCGGCTTCATCGCGCTCGCAGGCATCATCGTTCGGAACTCGATCCTGCTGGTGGATTTCATCCGCCACGCCGACCCCGAGCGGCGGGTGACCGTCGATATCCTGATCGAGGCCGGCGCGACGCGCTTCAAGCCGATCCTGTTGACGGCGATCGCGGCGATGATCGGCGCGAGCGTGATCCTGTTCGACCCGATCTTTCAGGGCCTCGCGATCTCTTTGCTGTTCGGCCTCGCCTCGTCGACCGCCTTCACCGTGCTGGTGATCCCCGCGATCTACCGCATCGCCAAGACCTGACCGCCTTCGCGGAGCGGGCCGCCGACCCGAGCGTCGCCGATCCAGCGCATGTCGCGTGGTGTGCTCCGACACTGACACGCTCTCTCGCGGCAGCCGCTCCGTCAGTGAACGAATGCCGGAAGAGCGTCTGCATGAGCCTTGCAACACCCTGGGCGACCTGCGCGCCGTGGTGCTCAGCGGGGGCGCGCAGGGCAAACCGTTGCGAGGCGAAGCAGGCACCGGAACGATTGCGCGAAGCCGGAAGGCGTCCGGTCTCGCCATGCGCCAACCCTTGAAGCCGTCATTAGCTTCTCGGAAGGGGTGTCGAGAGTGGCGATATGCCCGCCGGACCAGAGCGGGCAGCAAGGGTTCCGTCGTCGAGCATCATTGCCACTCCGCGCAGGACGCGGCGCTGCGTTTCTCAGTCGAGATGATCTGGCACTGCGGGGGTGGGAGAGGTCACGCATTCCCATTCTGGTCGCAGCGGTGGCGACCCTCATTGGCCTGACCTTTCCCGCGCATGCGGCGAACCGGACGATCTTTCGAAATTGCAGCGGCGATCCCTGCGTCATTGGCGGCCCGTCGTCGTGCTGCGCCGCGTCGACCCTGGCCTGGCGTTTGTCCATCTGGGCGTTCCACTCATCCAGCTTCGCCTTGGTCCTCTCCACGCCGGCGTCGTGCGCCGACCGGTTCTCTTCGCTCATTCTGAGCTCGTTCCGCGTCGGGTTCTGGGATCACATCCGGGAACGATGGCACGGCGGGACCGGTCCGGAGGCGGCGCCCGCAAATCAGGGGCGGTCCGGGGCGCCGGCAGAGATCGCGCGACATGCCCGCCGGTTTCGTGGATGATACCGGAAGAACCCGCGTCCAGATCGGACTCTTCATCATGCTCTCCGGCAAGCTCTGGCAGCTCCGTCTCATACTCCGAAAGATCTGGGTGCGCGTGAGCGCCTTCGCGCTGCTCGCACTGATCTCAGCGATTCTCGCGCAACTGGTCGCGCCCTTGCTGCCGCGGTTTCCCGGCGTGCAAACCGGCGCAGAGGCGGTCGAGCAGCTTCTGGTCGTTCTCGCCACGTCGATGCTGGCGGTGACGACGTTTTCGCTGTCGGTCGCCGTGCAGGCCTTCGCCGCTGCGGCGCAGACGGCGACGCCGCGCGCGACCGCGCTGCTGCAGGAGGATCCGACGACACAGAACGTCCTCGCGACCTTTCTGGGGGCCTTCGTCTTCAGCCTGCTCGGCCTGGTCGCCCTGCAGGCGGATCTCTATGACGCGAGGGGCCGGCTGATCCTCTTCGCCGTCACCGCGGGCGTCGTGGCGCTCGTCATCGTGTCGCTGATCCGCTGGATCAGCCATCTGATGGAGTTCGGGCGGATGGAGAACATCCTCGACCGGGTGGAGGACGCCACGACCGCCGCCCTCGACCGGCGATTGCGCTCGCCCTTCCTCGGCGGGCGCCCGCTGCTGACGGCACCGCCGGTCGACGGGCACAAGGTCATCGCGAAGGCCGCCGGCTACGTCCTTCATCTCGACATGCAGCGCCTGCAGACGGTGGCCGGCGAGATGGGCGCGAACCTCTACCTGAGCCGCTTGCCCGGCAGCTACGTGGCGCCCGGCGCGCCGCTCCTCGTCGTGGAGGGCCGCGCGCCGGACGACGCGCAGGTACACAAGATGCGCGCGGCCTTCTCGTTCGGACGGCAGCGCGTGTTCGACGACGACCCGCGGTTCGGGCTGATCGTGCTTTCCGAGATCGCATCGCGCGCGCTCTCGCCAGCGGTGAACGACCCGGGAACGGCGATCGGGGTGATCGGCCGACTGGTTCGCATCCTGTCGCGCTGGGAGCCAAAAGAGATGGAAGGGACCGCCTTTCCGCGCGTGCACGTCCCGCCCATCCTTCCGGAGGAGGCGATCATCGACGCGTTCCGCCCGATCGCGCGCGATGGCGCGGGCATGATCGAGGTCCACCTGCACCTGCAGAAGGCCCTGGGGTTGCTCGCGGACACCGCACCGGAGGTCTTCGGGCCGGCCGCGTCTGCGATGGCGCAATACGATCTGGACTGCACCCGTCGCGCAGACCTGCCCGAAAGCGAGCGCGCGCAGTTGTCGTCGGTCGGGCCGACCGAGCCCAGGAGCCCGCGCGTGCGGGCCAATGCCTTCATCTGATGGGCTCGCGCATTGGTGCTTCGCTCCAGACTTGTCCGCCTTGCTCTCCCCGGATCGCCGCGGACCCACGACCGGGCTCTTCGAGGCCCCTCTCGAAGCGTTGCTCTCGTCCAGGGCTTCCGTGTTCCGGTGCCTTGCGTCTCTACGGCGACCAGCCGGCAGCCAGCCTGGGCACGCCGAACCCCGACTCGCGCCGCTCCGCCTTTGCGTAGCGATATCATCGCCGCCTCGTTTGGGCGGCGAACGCCTGTACTTTGGCAGCAAGGCTCTTCGAGCGCCTGACCACCGCGACGATTCGCCGAGGATTCCGTTCCTCTGTTTCGTCCGCAGAGAGCGTCGCTGAGAGCCAGGATAAACCGGGCGTTCCGAGGCTCCCCTTCGAGGAGACCCCGTTTCGGCGCTGCACGCGTGACTCTGAAGGGTCTGAGCGGCTTCTGGCGGCGACCGGCAGTCCGGTCGCGTCCCGAGTTGCGGCGGGAGCCTTGTTCGCCTCGTCCACGGTCGCCGCCGCCGTGTCGCGGACCGCACCCGGCCGCCGTTACCCGCTCGTGCCCGGCCCTCGTCGTGTCACGTGCGACGCACGATCCTGCAGGCAGCTTGGCGGGGCCCATCTCCGGACCGCTCTTGCCGCAACGATCCCATCGTCGAGCTGACGTCTGAATTCGATCCGATGAACGCTGAGCCGAATTCAATTGTGCCTGGCCTGCCGTGGATTGAAGGTCTCGCCCCAAGAACCGGAGTGGTTTCCCACGAAGTTCCGGCAGGCCGGAGAAAGGATCGCGATGACCATCGAGACAGCAATCTCCACCGATGCGCTTTCCGCTGTCGATCTCGACAGGTATCCGCTCGACGCACCCGGGAGCGAAACCTATCGGCGCCGCGTGGCCGAAGCGCGCGCGGCGCTGGAAAACGACGGATGCGCCATTCTCAAGCGCCTTGTCCGCCCGGCCGCGCTGGCAGGTATCGCCGAGGAGACGCGGGCGCTTGCACCGCAGGCGCATTTCACCTCGTCGCGCGCGACGGTCTACGGCGGCACGCCGGAGCCCGATCGGCCAGAGGGGCATCCGCTGAGGACCGAAGTGCAGCGCGACAACGGGTTCGTCGCTGGCGACCTGATCGGGCCGGAGACGCGGATACGGCAACTGTATCACGCGCCCGAGTTCCGTCGATTCATCGGCGCCTGTCTGGGCTTCGAGGAAATCCACGAGTTCGCGGATCCGCTCGCGCAACTCGTGGTCAACGTCCTGCCGCCCGGCACCGGGCACGGCTGGCATTTCGACAGCAACGAATTCATCGTCACGCTGCTGACCCAGCCGCCCGAAGGCGGCGGCGCCTTCGATTACTGCCCGCAGATCCGCGCGCCGGGCGCGGAGAACTACGGCGCGGTCGCCGGTGTGCTGGAAGGCGACCGGGCGCCGGTCCGGCGCCTCGATCTCGAGGCCGGCGATCTGCAGATCTTCTTCGGACGCTATTCGCTGCACAGGGTGTCACCCGTGCAAGGCGCACGCGACCGGCACACCGTGATCTTCGCCTACGCCCGCGAGCCGGGGCTTGTCGGCAATCCCGAGAAGACGCGCCAGATCTTCGGTCGCACGACCGAAGGGCACGCAGGCGCGGCAGCTCGCGACGACGGGCTCACGGGCTGAGGGGAGCGAGATATGGACGACCACCCCAACCTGCGCGAGGCCCCCGACAGGCTGGAGATCGACATCCGCCAGCGCAAGGTGGCGAACCGCACCACCTCGGCGGCCGACACCGTGCCGCGCGACTACGACGAGGTCAGCCTGCGCACCAGGCGGCTTGCCCGGACGCGGGAGATGATGCGCGCGAACGGGCTCGACGCCGTGCTGCTCTTCGATCCCTACAACCAGCGCTACGCCACGGGCTCGCGCAACATGTTCGGCTACTTCCTGCGCAACTCCACGCGCTACATCTATGTCCCGCTCGAGGGGGACGTGATCCTTTTCGAGTATCCGGGCAGCGCGCATATCTCGACCTGGCTCGAGACGATCCAGTACGCGCGCGAGTCGAAGGTCGTCTTCGCCTCGGTCAACGGGCGCGACCGCGAGGTGCTGAAGCCCTTCGCGCAGGAGATCGCGGCGCTGATGCGGACCGACTGCGGCGGGGGGCGGCGCGTGGGCATGGACCGCTGCTCGCATACCCTCGCGCTCGCGCTGGAGGCCGAAGGGCTGGAAGTCGAGGATTGCCTGCAGATGATGCTGCACACGCGGCGCATCAAGCTGCCCGAAGAGATCGCCTGTCTCGCGCTGAGCATGTCCGCGGTCGAGACGGCCGTCTGGAACGTGGAAAAGAAGGTCGAGGCAGGGGTCAGCGAGAACGAGCTTTTCGCCGAGATGTATCACGGCGTGTTGATGGGCGGCGGCGAGTTCATCGAGACGCGGCTGCTGAGTTCCGGGCCGAAGACCAACCCGTGGTTCAACGAGGCGGGCGAACGCAGGCTCCGGCCGGGCGAGCTGCTCGCGCTCGACACCGACACGATCGGCGTCAACGGCTACTACGCCGACATCTCGCGCACCTTCCACTGCGGGCCGGGTCGGCCGAGCGGCTACCAGAAGTCGCTCTACAAGATGGCCTGGGAACAGATCCAGCACAACGCGGCCATCGCGAAGCCCGGCATGACCTTCCGCGAGATCGCGGAGGCGGCCTGGCAGATCCCCGAGCGGTTCTACGACCTGCGCTACCCGTCGATCATCCACGGCGTCGGCATGCACGGCGAGAAGCCGATCATCGCCCATGCCGGCGATCTCGACCGCTACACCGGCGAGGGCGTGCTCGAAGAGGGGATGGTGGTCAGCGTCGAAAGCTACATCGGAGAGCCGGGCGGCCCCGAGGGCGTCAAGCTGGAGGACCAGTTCGTGGTGCGGGCGGACGGGTTGCAGCCGATGTCGCACTATCCCTTTGACGAGGATCTGCTGACGCGCGAGGTTTGAGCGGTCCCCGACGCGAGGCGCCATTGGCCAGACGACTGCCCCCCTTTGCCGCGATGCGCGCCTTCGAGGCCGCGGCGCGCAAGGGCGCGCTGCAGGACGCTGCCGACGAACTGCTCATCTCGCCCTCGGCCGTCAGCCATCAGATCAAGTCGCTCGAGCTGTTTCTCGGCGTGAAGCTCTTCACGCGCGGGCCCGAGGGGCTGACGCTCACGCCCGAGGGCGCGGCCTATGCCGGCAGGCTTTCCGCCGCGCTCGACAGCATCGACGCGGCGACGCAGACCGCGCTGGGCGCCGCGGCGGAGGGGCCGGTGCGGGTGCAGGCGCTCGCCTCCTTCGCGCAACTCTGGCTGATCCCGCGGCTGGGCGACTTCCTCGCGTCCAACCCGGATGTCCCGGTGGAGGTGCGCACCGACACCGAGGACCACCCGCTGGACGGCAGCGACACCGACCTTGCGATCCTTTACGCCGAGGCGACGCCCGAGGGCGCGGTCTGCGATCGGCTGATGGGGGAAGAGATCTTTCCCGTGGCCGCGCCCGCCTGGCTCGCGGACAACGCGCTTGCCACGCCCGACGATCTTTCCGCGCATTGCCTGATCGGCTGCGGCCTCGCGCCCGGGGAATGGAGCGACTGGCTGGCCGGCGCGGGGGCCGCGCATCGCGCGGTGCGGCCGCAGTTGATGTTCGACGCGCGCTCGCAGGTGCTCGAGGCGGCGGCGGAGGGGCTCGGCCTCGCCATGAACCGCAGCCCTTTCGGCGCGGGCATGCTGCGCACCGGCAGGCTCGCCGCGCCCTTCGCCTATCGCCATCGCACCGGCTTCGCCTTCTGGGTGGTCGTGCCCGAACGGGCCGCCACGCGCCCGGGGGTCAAGCGCCTGCGGGCGTGGCTCCTGTCGCAGGCGGGCTAGGCGGCCGGCCCTCGCGCCGCGCCCAGAAGGCCGCCCACCACGCGCGGTGCGCCGCCGCCTCCTCGCGCAGCCAGTCGAGGAACAGAAGAAGCTCCTCGCTCGCGGCCTGTGCCGTCGGTGTGACGAGGTAATAGGCGTCGGGCGACGGAAGCCGCGCGTCGAGCGGCACATCCAGCCGGCCCGTCGCGACATGGCCCTGCGCGGTTACCTCGTCGCCCATGGTCACCCCGTCGCCGCGGGCCGCAGCTTCCAGGCACAGCCAGGACTGCGTGTAGAGCCGTCCGGCGTCCGGGTCGAAGGCGCGCATGCCCGCCGCCGTGCGCAGCGCCGCCCACCAGAAGGTGGTCTGGTCGTGGATCAGCACCTCGTCCGCGATATCGGCCAGCCGTGGCCTGCGCCCGAGTCCATCGAAGAATCCGGGCGCGGCCACGGGAAAGACCGCGTTGGTCATCAGCGGCTCGAAGCGGCAGTCGCGCCAGGCGCCGCGCCCCCAGATCACCGCGCAGTCGTAGCCGCCCTCGGGCGGTGCGTTCATGCCCAGCCGCACCTCGACGGACACGCGGATGTCGGGCTGCGCCCGCTCGAAGCGCGCAAGGCGGTCGAAGAGCCAGAGCTGGACGAAGTCGCAATCGGCCACCAGCCGGATCTGGCGCGGCAGGTCGGTGCCAACGGCCGCCAGCCGCTCGCGTAGGGTGGAGAGGCCGGCCTCCGCCGCCTTCGCCACCTCGCGCCCCAGCGGGGTCAGCGTGACCGCCCGCGCGCTGCGCTCGAAAAGCGCTGCGCCGAATTGCGTCTCGAGCGCCGCGATCTGCTTGCTCACCGCCGACTGGGTGACGTTCAGCTCTTCGGCTGCGCGGGTGAAGCTTTCGTGCCGGGCGGCGCATTCGAAGACCCGCAGGGCGTTGAGATTGGGCAGCATCGCACGAACCATTCCTTTTGGTCAGTCATAGCAGGAGAAATCCTCTTTTGACAGAGCTCGCGCCATGCTTGACGCTGGCGCGAAAGGAGGCCCGATGTCCCAGCTCTACCCCTTCACCGACCCGCAAGCCGCTGCCCCGCGCCGCATCGTCTCGGGGCACGGCATCCGCGTGCGCGACGATCAGGGGCGCGAGTTCATCGACGCGGTCGCGGCGCTCTGGTGCGCCTCGCTGGGATTCGACGACGCGCGCCTGCGCCGGGCGGCGAGCGAGCAGATGGCGGAGCTTGCCTATTACCACAGCTTCATGGGCCGCACGCCCGCGGTGACCGAGCGGCTGGCGGACCGGCTCGTCGCCCGGCTGCCCGCCCCGCTGTCGCAGGTCTTCTTCGCCACTTCCGGGTCCGAGGCGGTGGAGAGCGCGGCCAAGATCGCGCGCTACTACCAGTCCGCGCGCGGCCGGCCCGACAAGATGCGGTTCATCGCGCGTGAGGGCGCCTATCACGGCTCGGGCCAGATGAGCGCCGCGCTCACCGGGCTGTCCTACTGTCACACCGGCTTCGGCCTGCCGCTGCCGGCCGTGCTGCGCACCGGGCGCCCGCACCATTTCCGTGACGCCGAGCCGGGCGAGAGCGAGATCGCCTTCTCGAAGCGCCGCGCACGCGAACTCGATGCGCTGATCCGGGCCGAGGACGCGGGCACCATCGCCGCCTTCATCGGCGAGCCCGCGATGGGCGCGGGCGGCGTGATCCTGCCGCCAGAGGGCTACTGGGCCGAGATCCAGGAGGTGCTGGCCCGCCACGACATCCTGCTGATCGCGGACGAGATCATCACCGGCTTCGGCCGCACCGGCGAATGGTTCGGCTGCGAGACCTGGGGCATCCGGCCGGACATGATGACGCTGGCCAAGCAGTTGACGGCCTCGTACTTCCCGCTCTCGGCCGTCGCGATCTCGGGCGAGATGGCGCGCGCGATCGGCGGCTTCGCGCATCAGCACGGCACCTTCGGCCACGGGTTCACCTACGGCGGCCACCCGGTAGGGTCCGCCGTCGCGCTCGAGACGCTCGACATCTACGAAGAGATGGATTTGCCGGCGCAGGTTGCCCGCTTGGGCGCGCATCTGGGCCGTCGGCTGGCGCGGCTGGCGGATCGTCCCGGCATCGGACAGCTGCGGCGGCAGGGCCTGCTCGCCGCCGTGGAAATGACGCGCGCCGAGGACGCCGCGCGCGTCGCGGCCGAGGCGGAGCAACGCGGCGTCTTCTTCCGCCTGATCGGCCCTGTTCTGGCGATCGCACCCCCTTACGTCGCCACGCCGGAGGATCTCGACGCGATCATGGACGTGATGGAGGCGGCGCTCGACGCCTGCGCGGTGGAGGTGGCCGGTGTCCCCTGACGACCTTGCCTATCTCGGCGCGGTGGAGGCGCTGGACCATTTCCGGCGGCGGTCACTCTCGCCCGTGGAACTGATGCGTGCGATGCTGGCCCGGGCCGAGGCGACCGAGCCCGTCGTGAACGCCCTGCCGCTCCGCTACCCCGAACAGGCAATGCAGGCCGCGCGAGAGGCCGAGGCCCGGTGGATGCGCGGCGAGGCGCGCCCGCTCGAGGGGCTGCCCGTGGCGATCAAGGACTCCACGGACTTGGCCGGGCAACCCACCTCACTGGGCTCGCTGACCATGCCGGACAGGCCCGCCACCCGAACCGCTGTCGTCAACGCACGTGTGCTGGCGGCGGGCGGCATCCCGCACGCCCGCAGCGCGACGCCGGAGTTCTCCTGCGCCTACTACACCCATTCGCGCCGCTGGGGTGTGACCCGGAACCCCTGGCGCCCCGAGACGGCGCCCGGCGGCTCCTCCGGCGGGGCGGCGGCGGCGCTGGCGGCGGGCAGCACGACGCTTGCCACCGGGTCGGACATCGCGGGCTCGATCCGCGAGCCCGCGGCCCGCTGCGGCGTCGTGGGCTACAAGCCGCCCTACGGACGCGTGCCGCAGGACGCGCCCTTCAACCTCGATACCTACTGCCACGCGGGACCGATGGCGCGCAGCGTGGCCGACGCGATGCTGATGCAGAACGTGCTGGCGGGGCCTGACGCGTCGGACCCCGCCTGCCTGCCCGAGAGCGAGCCGCTCGCCGAAGCGCCCGGCGACCTGACCGGCTGGCGCATCGCCTGGTCCCCCGACCTTGGCGCCTTTCGGACCGACCCGGAGGTGGTCGGGACCGCGCGCCGCGCACTCGCCGTCTTTGCCGATCTCGGCGCCGAGATCGAAGAGGTGCGCCTGCCCTGGACCCCGGCGATGATCGCAGCGGGCTGGGCGCACCTGCGCATGGGCTTCGGCCAGTGGATCGCCCGGCAGGCGAAAACACAGGGCGCGCTGATGACGGGCTACGCTCTGCGCTTCGCGGAAGCGGCGCGCAGGGCCGGCGCCTCGGACCATCTGGCGAGCCTCGCGGCCGCGGCCGAGATGCACGCCGCGCTCGCCCCTGTGATGGCGCGCTGCCGCCTGCTGGTCGCGCCCGCCACCGCCTGCGCCGCGATCCCCGCCGACTACGCCCCGGAGCGCCACGCCCTCGCCATCGAAGGGCGGGCCATCGGAGAGTTCGACACGGCGATGACGCTGCCCTTCAACATGCTCTCGCGCCATCCGGTGCTGAGCGTGCCGGCGGGCCGCACCGCCGCGGGCAGCCCCGTGGGCCTGCAACTCGTCGGCCGCCTGCTGGCCGACGGCGACGTGTTCCGCGCGGGGCTTGCCTACGAGGCGGCGGTGGGCGGCTGGTATCGCCGCGCCGCCGACCGGCCCCGCATCCCTGCACAAGACCGCGAACAGGCGACACCGCCGACACCAGCCGACACGGAGGTAACCCCATGACCCGTAACACCGACCCGATCCGCCCCCTCGTGCGCCGCATGGCGCGCGACGCCCGCGCAGGCCGGCTGGACCGCCGCGAGTTCCTCGCGCTCGCCAGCACCTTCGGCGCCAGCGCCGCCGGCGCCTACGGGCTTCTCGGCCTGCCCGCGCCGGCCGCCGCGCAGGAGACGCCGAAGGCGGGCGGCACGCTGCGCGTCTCGATGCAGGTGCTCGAGATCGCCGACCCGCGGCTCTACGACTGGACCGAGAAGGCCAATGTCGCGCGGCAATTCCTCGAGCCGCTGGTGCGGTGGGAGCCGGACTACACCTTTTCCGGCATGCTGGCCGAAAGCTGGGAGGTCAGCGACGACGCCCGGACCTACACGCTGAACCTGCGCCGCGACGCGCTCTGGAACAACGGCGACGCCTTCACCGCCGAGGACGTGGTCTTCAACATCCGGCGCTGGTGCGACCGCACGGCGGAGGGCAACGCGATGGCCGCGCGGATGGGCGCGCTGATCGACCCCGACACCGGCATGGCCCGCGACGGCGCGATCGAGGCGCTGGACGATCACACCGTGCGGCTCAACCTCGCCACGCCGGACATCACGCTGATCGCCACCATGTCGGACTATCCGGCGCTGATCGTGCACCGGGACTTCGCGGGCGATCTGGCCGCGGCGCCGGTCGGCACGGGGCCTTTCGAGCTCGAGTCGCTCGAGGTGGGCGGCACCGCGACGTTGCGCCGCCGCGAGAGCGGCTGGTGGGGCGGCGAGGTCTTTCTCGACGGTATCGAGTTCATCGACTACGGCACCGACCCGGCTGCGACCGTTGCCGCCTTCGACGCGGGCGAGATCCACGTCAACGACCTGTCGCCCTCGGACTTCGTCGAGGTGCTGGACGGCCTCGGCCTGATCCGCAAGGCCAAGCCCACGGCGGCGACCGTCGTCGCGCGGATGCGGTCGGATTCGCCGCCCTTCGACAGCAAGGCTGTGCGCAACGCCGTGCAGGTGGCCACCGACAACGCCGTGGTGCTCGAGCTGGGCTATGCCGGCCACGGCGCCGTGGCGGAGAACCACCACGTCGGGCCGATGCACCCCGAGTATGCGGAACTGCCGTCGCCGGCACACGACCCCGACCGGGCCCGCGCCATGCTGGAGGAGGCGGGCCATGCAGAGACCGAGATCGAGCTGACCTCGATCTCGGGCGACTGGCGCGCGGTGACCTCCGACGCCATCGCCTCGCAGCTGCGCGACGCAGGCCTCAAGGTGAAGCGCACGGTGGTCCCGGGCGCGACCTTCTGGAACAACTGGACGAAGTATCCCTTCTCGACCACGGACTGGGGCGCGCGCCCGCTGGGGGTGCAGGTCTATGCGCTGGCCTACAAGTCGGATTCGGCCTGGAACGAATCCGGCCACGCGAATCCCGAATTCGACGCGAAGCTCGAAGAGGCGATGGGCATCTACGACGCCGAGGCGCGTCGTGCGATCATGGCCGACCTGCAGGCGATGCTGCAGGACAGTGGCGTGATCATACAGCCCTTCTGGGTCAACCAGACGCTGCACCATGTGGCCGAGCTGAAGGGCTACGAGCGCCACCAGGCACGCGAGATGCATTTCGAGCGGGCCTGGCTGGACATCTGACCTGGGCCGATCTCTTTCCGGCCTCGATCAGGCGGCTGGCCTCGGCGCGGTTCGGCTTGCCTCCTGGGGAACGACCGGTTGCCGCGGACGCTGGCTTCATGAAGCCGGAACTGCGAGAGTCCGAAGGACATGCTCCGCCGGCTGCGGTCTCGCGCGTCGAACGCGGCATGCGAGGAACTTCCGGGACGGCGGGCTGCGCCATGTCATCGTGTTTGGCCATGTCGTCCCGTGAGGAAACTGCATAGCGTGACGAGAACCGCGAGGTTCAGGAGCGGCGTGGCACTCGTCAGCCATGGCCAGAGCGGCTCGGGGAACAGATCTACGAGCCCTGTCCAGGGCCATCCGAGCGGCAGGAGAAATACGCCCGAAAGCGGATCGCGTTCCTGACCCAGGAGGCCGAAGGTGCCGATCACGAAAAGGCCCAGCGCCGCGACGTAGAGGGCGACGAACAGCCCGATGACGAAGCGGCAGATGCGGGTCATGGTGATCTGGTCTCCTCTTCTCCGCGCGCCGCGCCTCTGAACTCGCCGGCTCGGTTTTGCCGCGAGGCTCGGACTGCCCGGGCGTCGTCGCTTCGCCGCGGCCTCACTCGCCGAGATAGCGGCAGGCGACGAAGCCTTGCAGTTGCGGCGTCTCGCGCAGCGCGACGAGGCACCATTGCGTCCCCCCGTGCGTCTCGCGCGAGAGAAGGTCGACCTCGCGGCCGTTGGGCAGGCCGACGATGGTCTCGAAACTTGTCCCCGGTCCGCGGCGCAGGTTGAGCATGTCGTTCGCGGCGACGCCGACGACGCGGTAGAAATCGGGGCCGTCCGCCGTGGCGAGGACCGGCAGTGGCGCGAGCAGCGCGAGGCTCGCGGCCACCGCGAGGTGGATGGGTCGTATCATGCCAGGTCTCCTTTCTGGGGGTGTGTCTCCGCGGGCGGCAACGCCTACCCGCCGTAGAGCGCGGCGTCTGGGATTTCGTAGCGCTCGTCGTCGATGCGCACGATCGTGGTGTCGCCCGCGCGCGTGGCCTCGGTGTCGAAGCCGCCGCCCGCCTGGCTGGCGTCGGTCGAGACGAAGGCGCCGTTCTCGAAGAAGAGCGCGCGCCGCATCCCGTCGGGGCGGATGACCACCAGGGTGGCGGAGCCGCCGCCGTCGCGCGCGACGCCGAAGGCGCAGTCCCGCGCAGGTGCGCTGGCCGCTTGCGTGCAGGTGATCAGCCCGGTGGCGTCGAAGACCCCCTGGCCGGCGCGCAGCGCGGACTCCGCGGGCTCCAGCCAGGCCGCCTCGGCCCAACCGGTGCGATCATCGCCGACGGAGCCGACCTCGCACCAGGCCCCCTCGCAGCCGAGGTTGCGCAGCACGGTTCCCGGCATCACGGTGAAAACCGTCTGCGCCCCGGCCTCCGGCGCCGCCCGGACGGCGACGGCGCT
Source organism: Rhodosalinus halophilus (assembly GCF_003298775.1). Taxonomy (GTDB): domain Bacteria; phylum Pseudomonadota; class Alphaproteobacteria; order Rhodobacterales; family Rhodobacteraceae; genus Rhodosalinus; species Rhodosalinus halophilus. The sequence goes on from NZ_QNTQ01000014.1 coordinate 56,892, forward strand.
GGCGCCGAAGGTTCCGAAATAAGGCGGCGTGCCCGAGGGGATCTCGCGCCGCCCGGCGTGCGGCTCGGGGATCTCGGGCATCGTCCCAGCCACCGTCGACGCGGCGCGCGCTCCCGAGTCGGCAGGGATCAGGTCGGTCGGGATCTCCTCCACGGCGTGGAAGGCGACCGAGCCGTGCAGTTCGATCACGTCCGTCTCGCCGGGGACGAGGAACTGCGCCGCTACCCAGCCACGGTGGCCGCGCGCGTCAGCGACATCGCACCAGCGCCGGCCCTCGGCCACCGTGCAGCCGCCGGCATTGCGCACCGTCGCGCCGAAGGGCAGCTGCGCGATGACCGGCGCGGCGGCCGAGGGCGCGCCGTGCATGTTGAGCAGGCCGCCGCGGTTGGCGAGCCGCACGACGAAGGCGGGCGCGGCGCCATCCACCGGGTCCGCCGAGGGCACGGCTGCATGCGCGGGCAGCACGGGGCGATCGGGCGCAGGCGGCGCGGCCTCGATCAGGAACGCGCCCGCGACCCAGCCGCGCAGGCCGCGCGTGTCGCTCACGTCGCACCAGCGGCGTCCCTCGGCCATCCGGCAACCGCCGGCGTTGCGCAGCGTCTTGCCGTGGGCGAGCCGGCCGATCACCGGCGCGCCCGCCGATGGGCCGGAATGCACGTTCAGCCGGCTGGTCCGGTCGGCGAGGCGCACCTGCCAGAAATCCGGCCCGCCCTGCAGCCCGTCGGCATAGTCACGTTCGACCGTCTCCGTCATCGTCTGCGCGGCGGGGATCTCGATGCGCAGGCGGTACTCGGCCGTCTCGTCGCGCCGGGCGGCGGAGCGCATCATGTAGACCGAGATCGTGTAGTCGCCCGAGGTGGGCAGCGTCGCGTCGAAGCGGTTGATGTCGGGCACCATCGGATGCACGCCGCCGAATTGCGAGACCGCCAGCGCCTCTTCTCCCGGCCCCTTGCCGGGTTCGTAGACGTTGAAATAGGTGGCGGTGTGACCGGTCTCGAGCGTCACCATCATGCGTTGCCCGGCCTCGGCGCCGACAAGGTAGTCGACGGCCTCGTAGCCGGTGATACTCCCCTCGATCGTGGTGCCGGTCGTCCCGGCGGGAAAGGCCACCCGCTCGGTGCGGCTCTCTCGTGCCGCGGGCGGTGTGGCGAGCACCGCGACGAGCGCGGCGGCCAGGGCGAGTGTGGCGGGTCGTGTCATGGCTGTGTCTCCATCGGTGCGGCGCGAGGCGCGCGCGAGAGGGTCGTGGATCCGCGCCCCTCGGGTCATGCGAGGGGCGCGGGCCGGGGCAGGCTGTCCGCTGGCCGCGCGTGGCGAGGGACGAAAGCGCGGCGGTTCAGCCGGCCAGCCTGTGCCCGTCCTGGAAGAGATAGACGCGGCCCTGCGCGCTCATCTCGCAGACCGCGTGCCGGTGGCCGGCGGCCACCTCGACGTAGAAGTCGTCGCGCGCCACCTGCGTCGAGTTCACCACGTGGATGTTGCGCGGATTGGTGCCCCAGCGGGCCGAAGCCTCGCCCACGCAGCCGCGCAGCGCGAGGGTCGGCGCATTCGGGCCCTCGCTTTGCTCCCGGGTGCGCGCCAGGCGGTTCTCGCGTTCCTTCATGCCGGCGGAAAAGCCGTCGCCATAGGCGATCGTCGAGCCACGATAGGCGTCGTTGTGCAGCCCGGCCCGGTATCCGCGTTCGAACTCGGCGGTCTCGTCGGCGGTCTGCGGTGCGCGGCCTTCCTGATGGTGCTTCTCGTGATGCGCGAGCGCGGCGATGCCTAGGATGGCGAGCGCGCCGGCGACGGCCTCGCGCTGCTGCTTGTCGAGGGCTGCGGCGGGGCTTGCGGCGAGGGCGAGCGCCACTGCGGCGGCGGTCGCGGCGCGGAACGGTCTGGGCTTGTTCATCGGTCGATCCTGTCGAACTTTCGGGGAGGTGGCAGGCCGGTTCCGAAGACCCGACCTGCCTGGGGAAGAACCGCCCGCCGCCCTGGGGATTTGACGGCCGGCGGCCGTGGCCGGGGAATGCGCGCCCCGGTCACCTCGCGGCCTGCGCTCAGCTCAGTGGTACTCCTGCGGCACGAGCGCGGGGTTGATCCGGGCCAGCTCCTTCGCCACCAGGTCGGCGAAGCCCCAGATGAGGCCGGCGTACATCTGCTCGTCGGTGGGCGAGATCACGGTGTAGCCGTCGGGCGCGACCACGTCCTTGCCGAAGGCGCCGACCATCACCGGATAGCTGTACATCACTTCGCTGTCGCCGGGCGCCGAGATCGCCACGACGCCGGAGATGCCGTCGAACGCGTTGGTGATCGGCCAGAGCGGCACGGCGTCGGCCAGCAGCTCGCGCACCGCGACACGGAGGATCAGCCCCTCGCCCGCGTCGACCATGTGCACGCGCTGACCGATGGCGCGGGTCAGGTCCGCGGCGATCGTCTCCATGTAGGGTTCGGAGCCCTCGTCGAGCGGACGGCCGAAATCTGCCTCCACGTCGATGCGCGAGACCTCGTCCATGGCGAGCGCAGGGGTGGCCAGGAAACCTGCCGCGGCGAGGGCGAGCGCGGCACGCCGCGCAAGGATTAGAAGGGTCATCTGTCTGTCTCCATCAGTGGTGAACACCAGTCGCGGCCGTCGTTCACGCGAAGCCTTCGCTGCCCAGGAACATGACCGAGGGGTTGCGCCCGTCGCCGCCGACGAGGCAGCGCCAGGGCGCGCCGTTCTCGCCCACGCGCATGTAGACGGCGTGGTTGGCCTCCGAGGACTCGGAGCCCACGACGCGCACGCCGCCCGTGGTCTGCGAGGCCAGCAGGTTGCGGCAGGAATCGACCGCCGCCTGGCTCGCGCTGAAGCTGCCCTCGATGAAGGGCGGGCCGCCCGGTGCGGCAGGCATCTGGCTGGCCGTCGGGCTGCCTGTCGTCTCCATGCAGGCCGACAGCCCCGCCAACAGCCCGATACCGACCATGGTCTTCGCTATGTTCTTCATGTCGTCCCTTTCCGGTGTCTGGGTTTTGGAAGCGCAGGCCGTTCAGTCGATCCCGAAGATCACGTTGAAGGATTGCCGGCCGTTGGCGGTGTTGTAGACCTCGACGATGTGATCGCCGGACTGCCAGAGCTGGCCGCGGTACTCGCGGTCGGCGCTCGTCTCGTCCAGGAGGACGGACCCGTCGGGGTTGTAGATGACGTAGGTCATGCCGGGGCCGTTGGCGGCGAGCCGGAAATAGAGGAACTGGCCGCTCCGCGCGCCCAGCAGGTAGCGGTGGGAGGCCTGCGGATCGAGGCTGTCGGTGAACTCGGTCCCGCTCGAGCCTCGCGGGAACTGGACCCGCTCGACGGTGTGGCTGGCGGATCCGCCCTGCGTCACGGGGGTCGCGCGCGGCGAACGCACGGGGCCGCTGGCCTCCGTCAGGAACTCCGCCGCCGCCCAGCCCGAGGCGTCGCCGTCCGAGATGTGGCACCAGCTGCGGCCTTCCGCCTGGCGGCAGCCGAGGTTCTCGACGACGGTGCCCGACGGCAACTTGCCCACGATCGTCGCCCCGGTGGAGGGCGCGGAGCGCACGTTGAGACGGCCCGATACGCTGACCGCGAAGTGATCAGGGCCGTCGGCGCCAGCGGTCGTCTCCGCCTGCGCCGGCGCGCTGCCCTGCGAGACGATCGTGCAGAACCCGCCCGCACTGCCCGGCGGGTTGTAGCCGACGAGCAGGCCGCTGCCGTCTTCCTCGCTGCTGATGGGGAAGGTGATGCCGCCCGCGGTGGCCTCGAAATACTGCGGATTGTACATCCGCACCTCTGCCTGCGCGCCGTTGACACGGACGATGCCGGCCGCGTCCCACGTCACGGTGATCCCCGTCGGGCACTCGGCCGTGAAGGGCGGGATCTCGGCCTGCGTCGCGCCTGCCGCGAACAGAAAGCCAAGGGCCAGCGCCGCGCCTGATCTGAAGGTCATGTCGTCTCGCTCCGTCTTGGGTTAATGAAATCCGTCCGGGCGGCCTAATCGCCTGCCGTCTCGCGGATGCGCGCGAGCACGGCCGCGCAATCGTCCGGGTTCATGGCCATCGCGCCGTCCGCCGCGCCGTCCTCCGGGGCGAGGTCGCTGATCTCCGCGACGGCCGCCTCGAAGAGCCGGGACACCTCGTCGTCGGTCACGAAGCCCTCGGCGCGCGCGGCCTCGACCGTGCCGCAGAGCCCGGCCGACAGGCCCGTCTCGACGCCTATGCCGGCCCCGCCGCCGAGGCCAAGAACACCGCCGCCCAGCCCTCCGATGATCAGCCCGACGACGAGGAAGATGACCGATAACAGAACCTTGCTCATGCCGTGTCTCCTTTGCGCGAAGGTCTAGCTTCCGGCCGTGGCGCCGTAGGGCCAGACGAGGTTGAGGATGCCGATCGCCACGAAGATCGCGCCGAACTTGACCAGCGCGGACCGCCTGCGGCTCACGCCATGCGTCACGCCGGAGCGGTCCACCGCGTAGAGCACGGCGAGGACCACCACGCCCGTCGCGATCATGTGCGGGATGTCGAAGGTCATATCGCGGCGCCCTTCATGGCTCTTCGTACGCAGGCCAAGGCATGGGGATCGGCGGGTCTTGGCGCGCTCATGCCCGCCTCACCGCGCCGAGCGCCAGCAACACCACGACTGCGCCCGTAAGGGCGGCGCCAAGAGCGACGAGCGTGCTGGCGCTGCCGATCCCCAGCGCGTGCAGGACGAGCCGCGCCAGCACGGCGCCGCCGATGCCGGCCAATACGTTGGTCCAGAAGCCCGAGCCGTGGCCCTTGACGATCAGGCTGGCGACCCAGCCCATGACCGCGCCCACCAGAACGGCGATCACGATGCCGGCGAGGAGCCCTGTGCCCGTGCCGATGGCGTCTTCCATGCGACTTCCCCCATTTGCCGCCGGGCGCACCTTCCCCGCGTGTCCGGCGCTGCGATCCCGCCGACGCGGCGGGCGTCCATGCGCCCTTGCCCCGACTCTGCAATCCGAGGTTCGCCGTATGGCGGCGCGCGCGCTATCCGCTCCGCGAAGGTGCTGTCCGAAACGCGCAGGCGAAGGGAAAAAAGTCTGCCCCCGCATGACTACAGGCCGCGCCGCCGCCGCGGCGCGACGCGGGCGACAGCGCACGCCGCGGCGCAGGCCCGTCAGCGGTTCTTCAGTGTTTCGGAGGGGTATTCGCCGAACTGGCGCTTGTAGGCGGCGGAGAAGCGGCTGTGGTGATTAACGCCGCAGTCGCCGTAGGCCTCGGTCACCGTGTCGGGGCCCGCGCGATCCGCCAGCGACCGGCGCACCGCATGAAGGCGCATGAGATTCAGGGCCGCTTGCGGGCTGTGTCCGCGCTCGGCCGCGAATGCCGCCTGCAGCGTTCGCAGCGACACGCCGCAGCGCAACGCCAGATCCGTCGGTGACGCGATCTCGGCGAGGTCTGCCTGTATCGCGTCTTCCGCCTGCTGCACGAGTTGCGCGGCGCGACGCACCGGCTCGCCGCGTCCGCCGAGCACCGCGGTCTCGGCAGCCTGCGCCACGGCCTCGACCAAAAGATTGATCCAGCCTTCCGATACGGAAGGACGTGAAAGCAAGCGACTGCCGCCTTCGATCTCGGCGTAGAGCAGCCTGACCAGTCCCAGAAGCGTGGCGTGCGCTGCGGTGTCTCCCCGCAGGTGGACGGGGCCGATGCCTCGCCACGCCTGTGCAACTGTCTCCTTGGGAAGGGGGATGCAGAGGCCGCGGAAGGCCTGCTTGTTCGCGGCCTCGGCCCGTGATCGCCGCGAACCCGGCGGCATGATCAGCCCATCGCCTGCGCGCGCCCTGATGATGATGCGGCCGTGCCGGACTCTGGACCGCCCGCCCATCTGCAGCATGAGCGACGGCCACTCCTGTGCGGGAACAGCGACATCGTGTCCCGAGGACACGGTCTCGGTAACGGTCGTCGGACCCAGACGCGCCACGCGACAGGCTGCTCTTATCTGCTGCGCGGGGTGGAAGTCCACGCGCGCGCCGTCAGAAACGATCGGCTTAAGGCTGCCGGCCCCGACGATTTCAGCGACCTGGCCAAAGGCTGTCGCCACGGGTCGGATAACCGGACCGCCGAGGTCGCCCGGGCACGCGCGGCGTGGTGGTTCGCGGCCTTCGGACGCGCGCCCGGCGACTGCGCGCATGTCTTGCATTCGGATGGTCCCCTTTGTCCCGGGCGTCGCGCTTCCCTACGCGGTCGCTCCGGGGTCGTCTCGATTGTCCCGGACATCGCAGGCGGGTCCGGATGTATGGATAGACCATGCCAGCACCCCGACGGCGGCTCTATCCGCCAGACGAAACGACTATCCAGAATGAGAAATCCGCGTACAAATTCCCGTGAGCGAGCCGGGTTTCCGCGGCTCAGCCGCGGCGCGCCGCCAGTGTGCGGGACGGGCTCTCGCCGAAGGATGCCCTGTAGGCTTGCGCGAACCGGCTTGGGTGGCCGAGGCCCGCGCGGAAGCAGGCCTCCGTCACCGTCGCCGGACCCTCCGGCGCGAGCAGCAGACGCCGCGCTTCCTGCAGGCGCAAGGCCGTCAGGATCGACTTCGGAGTGGCGTCACGCACCTGTCGAAACGCCATGTCGAGCGTGCGGACCGTGACACCGCAGGCCCGGGCTACATCGGCGACGGTGGCCTCGTCCAGGTGGGCGCGCATATACTCCTCGGCCTGCCGGACCCGCATCTCGGCGCGCGACGCTTCTTCGCGGCGTGGACGCTCGTCCTCGGCGAGCAGCGCCGCGAAGCTGTCGTAAAGCGACTCGATCCAGGCATCGCGCGACTTCTCCCGGTCGAGCAAAGGGCTTTCGGCCTCCACCTCGTCGTAGAGCCAGCGGTAGAGCGAGATCGTGTGCTGCTCCAGCGTCGATCCGGTCGGCGTTGCCCCGCGCGGCCTGAAGGCCGGCGGGAGGCCCCGGTCAGCGCAGATGGGCAGGATGACAGGCGACCCGAGGTAGATGCCCGACCGGTCCGGTTCGACCCGCGTCATCCGCCGTCCGGCGGGCAGCAGCAGCGCGCCGCCCGGCCCGGCCTCCAGTCGCCGTTCGCCCGTGTCCACCTGCGCCCTGCCGCGCAGCGGCATCAGCAGGGTGACGCCACCGGGTTCGAACAGTTCGACGTCGTGGCCGGTGGTCGTGACGCGGCCCACCTTCACGGCTCCGAGAAACCCCTCCTCGATACGGAGCGACGCATCGGCACGGTCATGAAGGGTGATCCGGCTGCCGCCGGAAAAAAGGCTTCGATGCCGTCTTGGGCCCTTTCGGGTGATGGCGCGCTCGTGCGCGAACCGAACCATCAACGAAATCCACACTGACACTCTGGCACAATCCATAGGACGCATCCTGTAGCGTGAATGCAACGAAAAATCGTCGTAGAGGGGCGGACCCCGCACGGCAGATGATCAAGGATCGCGCGCCGGGAATCATCGGGTGCCCTCCGTCACCGCGATCCTGACTGGCATCGCATCTCCGGACTGCGCGGGCTTCTCCGGGAAGCCGGCGACTTCCAGCGCTGCGCCGTGGGCCTGCGCCAGAGCGCCGGCGCCTACGGCCAGATCGGCGCCCGGCGAGCACAGGCTTCTGCGCCATCCCCATGCCGGCCACGGTGCAGCGCAGAATCGAGGACCGGCGGGGCAGGGCGCCCGAGAGCGACCTCGGCCGCGTCTTCTCCAATTCGAACGGCAAGCCGCAGAACTGTGCCGGCATCTGCAACCGGGTCTTCCGGCCGATGGCGGTCGATCTCTGCATCCCCGACGACGACGGCGACCAGAGCTTCGGCATCGACGCCCTGCGCCAAGCCGCCGCCTCGCTCTTCATCGAGCAGGGCTGGACCCCCAAGCGGATCGAGCTCCTCCTCGGCCACGCCTCGATCAAGTTGAACATGGACATCTACGGCCACTTCTTCGACAACGCGGAAGAAGCCGTCGCGATCTTCGGGAAGCTGCAGACGACCCTCTGGGGATCGTCAGGGGGAATGCTCAGCGCGGGTCGAAGGCGAACACGCCGAGCTCCGTGGTCAGGGTATAGGATCCCGGCAGAGCTGTGCCGCCGTCGAGCTGAAAGACCAGCGCGCAAGACGTCAGGTCGGTGCTTTCCGCGCGCCAGCCATCGCAGAGCGCATCGCCCACCACGGCGGAGCGTCCCTCCCGCGCGAGGATCGTGGGCCCGAAACGCGAGGGCTGGAACAGGTCGCCCTCCGGGGTTCGCGTCTGGCGCCATGCGGCGAAAGGCTCGACGGCGCCGCGCCCGGCGATCTCGCGCCCGAAGACGAGCGCCTGCACCTCGTCGCCGTCGAGGCGCCGGGGGGCGTCCAGATGATAGTATCCGAGGTCGGCCCGCGCGATGCCCGCGGCGACGAGCCCCTGTGCCAGGCGATCGACCACCCGAGCCTCCCGGAAGGGAAAGGCCGCCACGGTCTCCGCCAGCCCCGGGCGCGTCCAGGTCATGGCGCGCGGGTCCGCGATCAGCGCGCCGGCGATCTGCCAAAGGCGGCGCGGACGGTCCTCGAGCGCGGCGACGTAGCGGAGGAGGGTCGCCCGCGCCTCCTCGTCCGCGCCTGCAAGTCCTTGCACCGCGGCCAGAAGCGCCAGGTCTCGTGCCGGCGGCACCTCGGCGGCGGCCACCGCCGCCGCGAGTGCCTCGCGCGCCGCAAGCAGGTCTCCGCCGGCGAAATGCGCGAGCCCGCGCGCGGCCAGCGCCGCGGAGGGTCGGCCCGGGTTGAGCGCCAGCGCAGTGCGCGCCGCCTCGAGCGCCGCCTCGGCCTCTCCGGCGAAAGCGAGCGCCTCGGCAAGAACGCGGTGCGTCTCGGCTTCACCTGGCGCGGCACGCACCGCCGCGCGCGCGAGATCCACGGCAGCTTCGACATCGAACCGTCGCAACGCGAGGCGCGCCTCCAGGGCCGCCACTGCGGGCAGATCGCCGGGCAAGGCCGCGAGCCGCAGCTTCATCGCCTCGTAGGCTTGCAGCCAATTGAGTTGCAGTGCCTCGGCGTAGGCCTGCGACACGAACGCCGCGGCGAAGTAGAGTTCCGCCTGTCCTGCGCGCGCTGCGGCGAAGTGCGGGTCGGCGCGCAGGGCGGCCTCGAACCTTGCGAGCGCCCGCGCCGCGCCCGCCGCGCCGCCGCTCTTCTGGGCGGCCAGCCCGAGGAGCCAGGCGTCGTAGGCCGCCGCCACCAGCGTCGGAGGATCATGGGCGTGCTTCGGCGCGTCGAACTGTGCGCCCAGGTTTCGGGCAACCTCTTCGATCAAGCGGTCGCGGAAACCGGTCAGCGCCCGCGGCGAGACGCGCTGACGCAGCGCCATCACCTCGGTGTCGTCGCGGAGTTCCAGAAGCCGCATGTCGAGCACGACAGCCTCCGCTGCCGTCTCCACGCGCGTCAGCAGCAGATGCGAGGCTCCGGCCGCGCGGGCCGACGGCACGTCCCATCGCGGTCTGCTGCGCGCCGTTTCGCTCGACAGTATCCGCACCCCGGGAACCCGCGTGAGCGCCGCTGACAGATCCTCGACGAAACCGCCCGCGCGCAAGAGATCCGACGCCTCGCCCGCTTCGGCGACGGGCGGAGCGAGCAGCAGAATCGGCTCCTCGGCCGCTGGTCCGATGCCCGGGCCGCGCCATAGAAAGACCGCAGCCGGGATCAGCACGAGAGCCAGGGCGACGGCGCCTCTGCGAACGAGCCGGGGCCCTGGGAAGCGGTTTTCCTTGTCCCGCTGGGCCGCTGCGACACCGCGAGGCGACACGCGCTCGGCCTTCACTGACCTTTGTGTGGCCTCCGGCCACCCCTCCGGCCGGCGCGATCGGATGCCTTGCGCCAAGGCCCGGGTTTCCGGCGCGGGCTCGGCGGCGAGCTCGTCGCGCAGACGGATTCGCAGGGCTTCGTAGAGTTCCAGCGCGCGCGCCGGTCGGCCCGCGCGCAGGTGGTGCTGCATCAGCGCGCGCAGCGCGATTTCATCGTAGGGGTCGATCCCGAGGAGCCGGGCTGCCAACGCGCCCGCGGCGTCGGGATCGCGCCCAAGCAGCGCGTGCCCCGCCCGCACCGCGAGATCGGCGAGGCGCATCCGCTCGCTCCTCGCCCAGTCCTCGAACGCGTCCGACGGCACGACGAGGCCGTCGAGGAAGGGTCCGCCGTGGAGATCGAACGCCGCCGTCAGCGAAGCGGCGTCGCTTCGCACCGCCAGTCGCTCGAGATCCAATGCGTCCACCCAGACCGCGGCAGGGTCCAGGCGCACCCTTTCCGACTCGGAGGCCAGGGCGGCGCAGCCGCCCGCATCGAGCGCGCGCCGCAGGGTGTAGAGCGCCTGATTGAGCGAGTTCGCCGCCTGCCGCTGGGCGCTTCGCGGCCAGAGCAGGGCGGCCAGCGCCTCGCGCTCGATGGGAGCGCCGTCCGCCATGGCCAGCCGGACGGCGAGGGCGCGCACCTTGCGGGGGCCGAGGTCGGCAGCCTCGCCCCCGATCCGCGCCTCGAAGCCCCCGAGGCATCGCAGGTCGAGCCGGCTCATGCCCCAATGGTTCACGTTCCGCACCGCTGGCGCAAGGAGTTTCGGATCGGTGCGCCCCGACAAAAGTTCGTATTATCAATTCATTGTAAGATTTGAGAGGTGCTTGAGACACGGCTGAGCGCGGCTTGAGCGCGCCAGGGGAGCCTTTCGGAGGAGATCCACCGAATCCCCCGCCGGAGGCTGCCATGACCCTGTTCCGCGTTCTGTTTTGCGCCACGTTCGTCGCCGTGTGTCCGCCCGCGGGTGCCGACGGCCCGACGACGCCGGTCGAGGGGGCGCGCTCGCCACATGAGCCGCGGGCGATCGCTGCCCTCCTGCCGACGCTCGATGCCTGGATCACGGCTTACAGCGACTATCCCGAGGCGCAAAGGCCGCTTGCCGCCATCCGCCTCGTCGAGCCGGGCTACGCGCTCGACCACCACGGGCAGACCACCCTGCTGGGCGGGACGATCCGGGGCGTATACGACGCGGAGACGGCGACGATCTACCTGCTGCGCCCCTGGTTCGCCGACAGGCCCGAGGACCAGAGCGTGCTGCTGCACGAGCTCATCCACCACCGCCAGGTGGAGGCGAAGCACTGGTATTGCGGGCAGGCGATGGAATGGGATGCCTACAAGCTGCAGGAAGCGTTCCTGGAAGCCCACGGGATCGATCCGGGCTTTCACTGGGCGTCCATTCTCCTGGAGTCGAGCTGTGCCGTGCGCGACCATCACCCGGACTGAGGCGTCACGACCCCATCTCGCGCCGCCAGGCCGCGAAGCGGGCGCGCATCTCCTCGCCGTTCTCCGCCCACCAGTCGGCGTCGAGCACGATGCTCCGCCCGAGCCGCGCCCGGGTCGAGGGCAGGTGCGGCAGCACCTCGCGCCCGTTGTGAAACCACGGTTCGTTCCGCGCGATCAGGTCGAGGGCCGAACGCCGCATCGGGCCGTAGGTGATCCAGCGCGCCTGCGCGGCCTGCTGGCGGGTTTCGGCGACATGCGCGACGAAGGCGAGCGCCGCCTCGCGGTTCGGCGCGCCCTGCGGGACGACGAACCATTCCTCTTCCAGCACCTGTCCGTCCCAGATCGTGCGAAAGCCTTCTGCGCCGTTCAACCGCGCCGCGCCGATCCGGCCATTGTAGACCGTGGTCATCGCGACCGCGCCCTCGCGCATCAGGTCCAGCGGCTCCTCGCCGGCCGACCAGAAGGCGAGGTCGGGGCCCAGCTCGGAGAGCTGCGCAAAGGCACGCTCGACGCCCGCGTCGGTGGACAGCACGTCATAGACCTCGCCGGGCGCGACGCCGTCGGCCACCAGCGCCATCTCGAGATTGGCCTGGGGGAAGGCCCCTATGGCACGTCGCCCGGGAAAGGCGTCGCGGTCGAAGAAGTCGGCGATCGTCTCCGGGCGTGCCTGCGGAAAGGCCGCGACGCGCCAGGCCGTCACCCAGGACCAGACGATGTTGGGCGCGACGCAATCGTTCGGGCGCGCGACGACGAGATCATCGAGCGCGCCGCTCTCGGCGAAGATCGACGCGGGCAGGCGTTCGAACAGGCCTGCGCGGCATCCCGCGCGCGCATCGGCGGCCAGCACGTCGAGCACGTCCCATTGCACAGTCTCCGCCTCGACCTGCGCCCGCACGGCGTCGAGCCCGCCGCCATACTCCTCCCAGCGTATCTTCAGGCCGGTCTCTGCCTCGAAAGACTGACCGTAGGCGTTGCGCTGGCTTTCGGCATAACTGCCGCCCCAGCTCGTGACGGTGAGATCCTGCGCGATGACCGGGGGCGCAGTCAGGGCGCCCACCGCCACGAAGAACATCGTCCGCACTGTCCGAGATCCGCTTCGCATCCGCTTACTCCGGCCTTGACGGCCAGACTACACGGGAACGACTGGCACACAAAACACGGCGTATCGCGGCCGCCGCGCGTGTCGAGGGGCGCAGTGCCGAATGGCCACGCCATCACCGACGGAGACGGCGATCCCGCGTTTGGCTTCCACGCGCCGCACCACGGGCTCGGATCACCTCGTCGGCATCGAGCGTGTCGCCGTTCGACCACTGCACGCCGGGACGGATGTTGTGCAGATGGGTGCTCGCCTCGTCGCTCACGTCCCAGCTTTCCAGCAGCCAGGGCTCGAAGGTGAAATCGCGGTTCCAGCGCACGAGGTGCTCGTTGCGCTGGCACCGCAATGGTGGGGATGTGCACCCAGTCGATCTGCCGTGGCTCCTCGAAGGCCTTCACCGCCATCGAGAGGCGCAGCAGGCCGCCGGGTTGGGGCGTGCTCTCTGGGCCGCGGCCGGCGCGGGCAGCCCGCGCAGCGCGAGCGCGCGCGCCGCGCTCACGCCGAGGCCCGCCATGGTCGCTGGGTATTCGCGCCGCGTGACGCGGCCGGCGCGGAACCTATCTGCGGTCGGCGCGGCCATCGGGTGCAAGCCCCGCCCGGTCAGCATGTAACGGGTCTTTGCATTCTCCTCCCTGCGATTGCGTTTCATGCGGCGTCCGAGCCGTCGCGCCGCGGCAGCGCGGCCGGACCGGCGCGGACGTCTGCGGGGGCGAAGAGGTCGAAATCGTGGCGCAGGCGCCTCTCGGCACCGGGGTCGGCGTCCGGCCCGGTGAGGCGACACGTCTCGCCAGTCACCGGGCTCCGGTCAAGGACGGCCCGCCGGGCGAGCGTCCCGGGCGGGGCAACGCCGGCCAGACGCGCGAAGCGGAGCGCCATGACATGCGCCTGGTGCCCGCCGCCCGGCGCGCCGGTTGCCGAGAGCGGCTTGACCGCGGCGCGGAGCGCCGCGTCGGAAGGCATCGGCGCGGCGCCGCCCCAGGCGTAGGCCACGAAGCGCGCCTGTTGCTCCAGCGCGACCATGTAGGGCCCGAACTGCGGCCAGAAGCCGAGAAAGGCGAGGCCGGGCAGGTCCGGATGCAGCGTGAACTCGGCGAGTTCCATGTCGGCGGGCGAGAGCCGGACAGTCCGCGCGATCTCGTCCGACAGGAACGGCAGCGACAGACGGAAGCCCGTGGCCATCAGGATGCCGTCGGCCTCGATCGCCGTGCCGTCGGCGAAGGTGACGCGCCGCCCCTCGACCCGCGCGATCCAGGAATGCACGGTGATGCGATCCTCGGCCACGAGATCGAGGTAGTAGGGGCAGCCCGTCACGCCCGCCTTCTCCACGTCCGGGTCGGCGGGCGGGCAGCCGTAGGCCGCCGGGTTCCCGCCGATCTCCTTGATGAAGCGGTCGCGCTCGGCGGCCAGCCGGTCGGGCGGCGCCGTCTCCGCCGCGCGGGCCGCGCCGAGCGTGAGGCCCAGATACTCGATCGGCACGCCGGCCACGACCTTGGGGATCACATAGCGCTGCCGGCGCTGGGCGACGTGGACGCGCGCCGCGCCCGCCATCGCGAGGTCCGAGGCGATCTCGACCGCCGAGGTCGCGCCGCCGGCGATCACCACGCGCTTGCCGCGCCAGGCCTCCGGGCCGTCGTAGTCGAAGCTGTGGCGCACCCCGAGCGCGCCGGAGAAATCTCCGAGCCCCGGCACCTCCGGCGCCCAGGGCCGGTTGAAGCGCCCCGTGGCGACGACCGCGCGCGGGAAGCTCTCGGCGTGCTCGCCCGCCCCGTCGTTCCAGGTCACCCGCCAGCCCGCGCCATCGCGGCAAAGGCCGGTCACCTCGGCGCCGAAGCGCGCGTCGTCCAGCAGCCCGAAGCGCTCGGCCAAGGCGCGCAGCATCGCCAGCACCTCGCCGTTGCGCGGAAAGAGGGCCGTGCCCTCGGGATAGGTGCCGTCCGACAGCTTCGTGACCATGCGCGCCGTGTTGGTCCGCATCTCCGGCCAGATGCCGCTGCGGGGGTTCTGCCGGTTCCACTGACCGCCCGGCGCGTCATGCGCCTCGAACAGCACGGGCGCGAAGCCCTGACCCTTCAGATACCGCGCCGCCGCGATGCCCGCGGGACCGGCGCCGATGACTGCAACCGTTTCGCTCATGCCTCTTCTCCCACCGCCGCGCCGCGCCCGGAGGCGGCGCGCCTGGGCCGGGCCTCGGCCCCGAAGCTCATGAGCGGCGGGCCGAGCGCGGCCTCGTCGATGCGCAGGCCGAGTCCGGGGCGATCGTCCACGACGATCCGCCCGCCCTCCACGCGCGCGCTGCCCTCGCCGAGCGAGGCGTCGAAGTAGTCGCCGTAGTGGCTCGCGTTCAGAAGATGCCGCGGCGCGGTCGAAATGGCCAGATGCGCGACGGCCGAACTCGTGATCTCGCTGCCGAGGACGCATTCGATGTGCATCACCATGCCAAGCCGCTCGCAGAGTCCGGCACCAGCCGCGCGCCCGTGAGCCCGCCGAAATTCGGCAGCTTGATGCCGACGATGTCGGCGGTCTGATCCTCCTGCGCCTTGAGCAGCGAACGCAGGTCGTCGATCGACTCGTCGAGCTTCATCGGCAGGTTGGTGTGCAGCCGCACCGAGGGGTTGGTCTCGTAGCGCGCACAGGGCTCCTCGAGGATGAAGTCGCGCTCGCCGCTGCCGCGCAGGATCGGCATCGCCTCGTGGAAGGTCCATGCGCCGTGCGCGTCCACGCAGAGCAGCCGAGGAGAGTGCGGGGCGTTGCATCCGCTGTCGGGCGCGCCCGAGTGTTCCGTGGATGTCTTCGTCGCCACGGCGCAGAGCGAGTCCGGCGCGAGGCTCGAGCCGCTCCTCGATGCGATCAGGGGCGCGGCCGCGGCCATCGAGGCAGGCGCGGCGGAACGGCCCCCAGGCGTCGCTTCGCAGCGATGGAGCCTGCTCGATCACCGCGACGGAAATGCGCGGGCGGCCCCAGCCCACGTGACGCCATGAGGTACGAAGATGTCGCGGGGAACGACGCATGATCCGAGGTTTCATGCGGCGCAGGTCCGCGCCGCCCAAGTGGTTAGAAAAAGCCCGCGTCGGGTTGGATCCACAGTCCCGTAAGGGCGGACGGGTGCGCCGGAGGCGGCGCCGGGAGGTGCCAGGCCTCTCTAGATGGCGCCCCGATGGAGCCGCACCTTGAGGCCGCCGTGCGGCACCGGCGGGCCAGCGTCCAGCGAAAGTCCCGTCGCCTGCGCCAGGGCGGGAACGGAGGTCACTATGCCCACGCGCCAGCCGGCGAAACGGTCGCGCAGTACTGCGCCGAAGGCGCCGTAGAGCGCGTAGAGGGCCTTCCTGTCTCCCACGCGTCCGCCATAGGGCGGATTGGCGATCACGAGGCCAGGCGACCCCTCGGGCGGCGTCAGGTCGCTGACGGCGGCCCGGGCGAAGGCGCAGCTGTCCGCCACGCCGGCGCGCTCGGCGTTCTCGGCTGCCGTTCGCACCGCGCCCGCGTCCCTGTCGAAGCCCTTGAAGCGCAGCCTCGTCGTTCCGCGGCCGTGCGCCGCCTTCATCGCGTCCCAGGCGCGCGCGTCGAAGCTGGCGAGCTGCTCGAAGGCGAAGGACCGCGACCGACCGGGCGCGAGGCCCAGGGCCATCTCCGCCGCCTCGATCACGAAGGTGCCCGAGCCGCACATCGGGTCCACCACGGGCTCGGTGCCCCTGTAGCCGCAGGCGCGCAGAAAGAGCGCGGCCAGGGTCTCGCGCAGGGGGGCCTTGCCCACGGCCTGCTTGTGCCCGCGCTGGTGCAGCGGCGCGCCGGAGGTGTCCACGCTGAGGGTGCAGTAGTTGGCCTCGATCCGCGCCGTGAGCCGTACGCCGCCGTCTCCGACGGGTATGCCTGCCGCCTCGAGCGCGCCGGCGACGCGGGCCGCCGCGGCGCGGTCGTGGTAGATCTTCGAGCGGCGGCAGACCGCCTCCACCTTCACGGGTACGTCCGGCCGGAATAGCGCGCGCCAGTCCAGCTTGCGTGCCCGCTTGTCGAGCTGCGCGAGGTGGAAGACGGGAAAGCCCCCGATCCGCGCCAGCACCCGGCTCGCGCCGCGCAGCTCCAGATTCGCGCGCCAGACCTCGGCCCAGCCGCCGCGGAGGGCCACGCCGCCCGGCTGCACCTGGGGCAGGGGAAAGCCCGCCTCGCGCGCCTCGTCCGCCAGCAGCGGCTCGAGGCCGGGCAGGGTGGCGAGGAAGATCTCGAAGTCGCCTTGCATCGCCTGTCTCTAGTCGGAACCGGGCGCCGGCGCGAGAGCGACGGCGGCCCCTGCTTTGCGTTCCGACGCTGCGACCGGGGACGCTCATCGCGCCCTTTCGGGCGCTCTTCGCGAGGAGGTCCGTCAGGACCGACGAGCGCCCGCCTCTCTTCGCGCCTCACTCTCCAAGCGCGATGCCCTCGCGCCGCGGATCGGCGCCGCCGCGCAGGCCCTCCGCCCCGGCCGAGATCGCGTGCAGGCCGGAGTTCAGGTCGCGCAGGTTGACCTCGTAGCCCAGCGCCTCGAGCTCTCCGGCCAGGTCGTCCAGCCCCGCGCCTGCCTCCACGTCATAGGGGCCGAAGCGGTTCACCAGGTGGGGCAGGGCCACCGCCTGCTGCACGTCCATGCCCCAGTCGAGATGCGCGATCACGGTCTTCGCCACATAGCCGATGATCCGGCTGCCGCCGGGGCTGCCCACCACCAGCACCGGCGCGCCGTCGCGCAGCACGATGGTGGGCGCCATCGAGGACCGCGGCCGCTTGCCCGGCGCCACCGCATTGGCGATGGGCCGCCCCTCGGCATGGGTGCGGAAGGAGAAGTCGGTGAGCTCGTTGTTGAGCAGGAAGCCGCGCACCATCAGCCGCGCGCCGAAGGCGTTCTCGATGGTCGTGGTCATCGACAGCGCGTTGCCGTAGCGGTCGAGGATCGAGATGTGCGAGGTCGAGGGCCGCTCGGGCGACCAGCCCTCGCCCCAGTCGAGCGCGTGGTCGTAGTCCGGGTCGCCCGGCGCCACGCGGTCGTCGGGCAGGGCCGGCGGCGTGGCGAAGAGCTGCGCCCGCGCGCGCAGATAGTCGGGGTCCAGGAGTCCCTCGGCGGGGACGGGGACGAAATCGCTGTCGGCCATGTAGCGGCCGCGGTCCGCGAAGGCGAGGCGCGAGGCGTCGCCGATCAGCCGCCAGGCCTCGGCGCGCTCCGGCCCCATCGCGGCCAGGTCGAAGCTTTCCAGCATCCCCAGGATCTGGCCCACCGTCAGCCCGCCGGACGAGGGCGGCCCCATCCCGCAGACCTCGTGCCCGCGATAGGGGGCGCAGACGGCCGGGCGCTCGCGTACCTCGTAGAGCGCCAGATCCATCTCGGTCAGAAGGCCGGGATTGCCCGGTGCGGTCTGCACCGTCTCGACGATGTCGGCCGCGATGGGGCCGGTATAGATCGCCTCCGCGCCCCCGGCCTGCATCCGCCGCAGCGTGTCGGCGTAAGGTTGATTGCGCAGCACGTCACCTTCGGCGAGCGGCGTGCCGCCGGGCAGGAAATAGTCGCGCGTGGACTGAAAGCGCCCCAGCCGCTCGGCGTCGGCCGCAACCAGCGCCGCCATACGCGCCGAGACGGCGAAGCCGTCCTCGGCCAGCCGGATCGCGGGGTCGAGGAGCGGCGCCCAGGCCAGCCGCCCCCAGCGCCGGTGCGCGGCCTCCATCAGCGCGGGCGTGCCCGGCGTGCCGACCGACCGGCCGCCGACGACGGCCTCGAAAAAGCCCAGCGGATCGCCCGCCTCGTCGAGGAACAGGGTTGGCGCGGCGTTGAGCGGCGCGGTCTCGCGCCCGTCGAGCGTGGTGACCTCGCCGGTCGCGCCGTCGTGCCAGACGAGGAAGGCGCCGCCGCCAAGGCCCGAACTCTGTGGCTCGACGAGGCCCAGCACCGCCTGCACCGCCACCATCGCGTCCGCCGCGGTGCCGCCCATGCGCAGCACTTCGGCGCCCGCCGAGACGGCGAGCGGATTGGCCGCCGCCACCATCCAGTCGCTCGCCGCGACCGGGCGCCCCGCCTCCTTCGCCGCGAGCGCCGCGGAGATCTCTGGCGAGACGGCGGCGAAGCCCGTCTCCGTGGCGGCCTCCGGGGCGACGGCATCGGCCGCGTCCTGCGCGGGCGCGGCGGTGGCCCAGAGTGCGAGCAGCAGCGCCGAAAGCGTTCGTGTCATGACATCCTCCGCGATTTTCAACAGCAATCCTGGCAACCCCTCTCTCCGCTGTCGCCTGCTGCCCCGCCAGTCGGGGCGCGAGCGTCCGGGGCTCTCCCGCCCGGTGCGCCTCTGTGGCGGGTGCGTGCAGAGCACGCACCCTACGGCCCGGACGACAGGTGACGGGTCGGGTCGCCGGGTCAGAGCATCGCCGGCACCACCTGATCGGGCGGGCGGTGGCCGTCTGCGAAGGTCTTGACGTTGAGGATCACCTTCTCGCCCATCTCGATGCGTCCCTCGCGGGTGGCCGAGCCCATATGCGGCAGAAGGACCACGTTCTTCAGTTCGCGCAGGCGCGGGTTCACGCCGGTGCCGTGCTCGTAGACGTCGAGGCCCGCGCCCGCGATCTCGCCCGCGCGCAGCATCCGGGTGAGCGCGTTCTCGTCGATCACCTCGCCGCGCGAGGTGTTCACGATCACGGCCTCGGGCTTCATCAGCTTGAGCCGCCGCGCGTTCATCAAATGGAAGGTCGAGGGCGTGTGCGGGCAGTTGATCGACAGGATATCGACCCGCGCGACCATCTGGTCGAGGCTCTCCCAGTAGCGCGCGCCGAGCTCCTCCTCGATCTCGCGGCGCAGCTGGCGGCGGTTGTGGTAATGCACCTGGCAGCCGAAGGCGCGGGCGCGGCGCGCCACCGCCTGACCGATCCGGCCCATCCCGAGGATGCCCAGCCGTCGCCCCGCGAGCCGCCCGCCGAGAAAGGCGGTGGGCGCCCAGCCCTGCCATTCGCCCGACTGCATCGCCGCCAGCCCTTCGGGGATGCGGCGTGTGACGGCGAGGATCAGCGCCATCGCCATGTCGGCGGTGTCATCGGTCATCACGCCCGGCGTGTTCGACACGAGAATGCCGCGCTGGCGCGCCGTCTCGACGTCGATGTGATCGACGCCCGCGCCGTAGTTGGCGATCAGCCGCAGCCGCGGGCCGGCCTGGGCGATGAGCCCTGCGTCGATCCGGTCGGTGATCGTGGGCACCAGCACGTCGGCATCGCGCATCGCCTGCGCCAGTGCCTCGCGCGACATGGGCGTGTCGTCCTCGCGCAGCCGCACGTCGAAGAGTTCGCCCATCCGCGCCTCCACCGGCTCGGGCAGGCGTCGCGTCACGACCACAGTCGGGCGCTCCGATGCCATCTGATCCCTCCTCCTGCTTCCCTCTCCGGGGCGGTGGTGGCACAGTGCCCGGCAAGAGGCCGGGGCACAAGAACCCCGCCGCGCGAAAGGCGACCCGAGGCTGTCGAGACAGTGAACCCCATGCGCCGCATCCTTTGCCGGGCCGGTCTGGCGCTCGGTCTTCTGATCGCCCTTCCCGCCGCCGCGGAGGAGCGGGGGCCTGTTACCAACCTGCCGCTGCCGCGCTACGTCTCGCTCAAGGCGTCCGAGGCCAACGTGCGGCGCGGCCCCTCGCTCACCCATCGCATAGACTGGGTTTTCGTGCGCCGCGACATGCCGCTGCGCATCACCGCAGAGCATGGCCATTGGCGACGGGTGCAGGACCGCGAGGGCGCGGGCGGCTGGGTGCATTATTCGCTGCTCTCCGGCGTGCGCACGGTGCTTGTGGAGGAAGATCGCCTGCCGTTGCGCGCCCGCCCGGACGCCCGCGCGCCGGCCACCGCGCTGCTCGAGGCGGGGGTGATCGCGCGGCTGGGGGATTGTCGGGCGGACTGGTGCCGCCTGACGGCGGGTGGCTACCGCGGCTGGGCCCGCAAGGCCGGGCTCTGGGGCGTCGCCGCGGATGAGATCCGCGACTGACCCTGGTCCGGCCTGCGCGATTGACGCGCGGTCGTGTTCGCCGGCTTTCGCTTGCCTGTCACACAACGTTCACCCAACTGTCATGGAACGCCACTACCCCCGCCGCCGGGAGCGCGGATGCCGCGCGCCGTCCCGGAACCGGACACGCCCGCACGGCGACGCGCCGCGGGCACAGGGGAGACCAGACATGCAGACCAAGACGATTCTCGCGGCGGCCCTTCTGGGCAGCACCGCCATCACCCCCGCGCTCGCGCAGGAGCGGGCCGAGGTGAACTTCTGGCACGCGATGGGCGGCCAGCTGGGCGAGCGCACGGATGCCTTCGCCACCGAGTTCAACGCGACGCAGGACGCCTGCCAGGTCAACTCGATCTACAAGGGCAACTACACCGAGACGATGACGCAGGCGATCGCCGCCTTCCGCGCGGGCGAGCAGCCGCATATCGTGCAGGTCTTCGAGGTGGGCACCGCCACCATGATGTCGGCCGCCGACCGCGGCGCCGTCTACCCGGTCCACCAGCTGATGGAGGATCAGGGCATCGAATTCGACGAGGCCGACTACCTGCCTGGCGTGATCTCCTACTACTCGGACACCGAGGGCAACCTGCTCTCGCTGCCCTTCAACTCCTCGACCCCGGTGATGTGGGTCAACCTCGACCTCTTCGAGGAGAACGGCCTCGAGGTGCCGACCACCTGGGACGGCGTGGTCGAGGCGTCGCGCGCGCTGAAAGAGGCCGGCGTGCCCGCGCCCTTCGGCATGGGCTGGCAGAGCTGGACGATGATCGAGAACTTCTCGGCCTGGCACGACCTGCCGATCGGCACCATGCAGAACGGCTTCGCCGGCCTCGGCACCGAGCTCACGATCAACAACGAGCATGTCGTCGGGCATATCGAGCGGCTCGCCGAGATGGCCGAAGAGGGCCTCTTCTCCTACGGCGGCCGCCGCGGCGACTCGCGCCCGCAGTTCGTCAACGGCGAGGCGGCGATGTGGATCAACTCGTCGGCCTACTACGGCGGCTTCGTGGCCGACATCCAGGACTTCGAGTTCACGCAGGTGCAGATGCCGCTCGACACCTCCGTCGCTGACGAGCCGCAGAACTCGATCATCGGCGGCGCGACGCTCTGGGTTCTGCGGGGCCACGAGGACGACGCCGAATACGCCTGCACCGCGCAGTTCCTCGACTTCCTGTCGGGCACCGAGCAGCAGGCCGACTGGGCGCAGGCCACCGGCTACGTGCCGATCACCCTGGCCGCGGCCGAGCTGATGGAAGAGCGCGGCTTCTTCGAGGAGAACCCGGGCACCGACGTGGCGATCACCCAGCTCACGCTGAACGAACCCACCGAGAACAGCCGCGGGCTGCGCTTCGGCAGCTTCGTGCAGATCCGCGACGTGATCAACGAGGAGCTGGAAGCGGTCTGGTCGGGCGACAAGACCGCGCAGGAGGCACTCGACGCCGCCGTCGAGCGCGGCAACGACCTGCTGCGCCGCTTCGAGCAGTCGAACAGCTGAGCCGCTGACCTGTCACGGCCCGGCCCCCGCCGCGGGGGCCGGGCGCCCCTTTGCCCGGAGACTGCATGAAGCGCGTCGTCTTCCGCTCGAAATGGCTGCCCTATGTCCTGCTCGCGCCGCAGATCGCGATCACGCTGATCTTCTTCTTCTGGCCCGCGCTGCGCGCGATCGAGAGCTCCTTCTTCATCGAGGACGCCTTCGGCTTCGCGCGTGAATTCGTGGCCTTCGAGAACTACGCGCGGCTCTTCAACGACGCGGGCTATCTCAAGAGCTTCCGCACCACGCTGGTCTTCGGGCTGGGCGTCACCGCGCTTGCCATGTCCATCGCGCTGGTGCTGGCTGTCGCCGCCAACCGGGTGCTGCAGGCCGCGCTGACCTACCGCACCTTCATCATCTGGCCCTATGCCGTGGCGCCCGCGCTGGCCGGCGTGATCTGGTTCTTCCTGATGAATCCCACGCTGGGGATCGTCGCCTACTGGCTCGACCTCGCGGGCTACGAGTGGAACCACTACCAGAACGGCGATCAGGCGCTGCTGATGGTGACCATCGCCGCCGCCTGGAAGCAGATCAGCTACAACTTCCTGTTCTTCCTCGCAGGCCTCCAGTCGATCCCCAAGTCGATGCTGGAGGCCGCGGCGATCGACCGCGCAGGCCCCTGGCGCAGGTTCTGGACGATCACCTTTCCGCTGCTCTCGCCCACCACCTTCTTCCTGCTGGTGATCAATCTTGTCTACGCCTTCTTCGACACCTTCAGCCTGATCCACGCCACCACCCAGGGCGGACCGGCCGACGCAACCTCGATCCTCGTGCTGCGGGTCTATCAGACCGGCTTCGTGGGGCAGGACTATGGTTCCTCGGCCGCGCAGTCGGTGATCCTGATGGGCCTCGTGATCGCGCTGACGGTGGTGCAGTTCCGCTATGTCGAACGCCGGGTGAACTACTGATGGTCGAGAACCGCCCCGTATCCACCTTTCTCACCCATGCCGTGCTGATCGCGGGCGTGGTCTTCCTGTGCTTCCCGGTCTGGATGGCGCTGGTGGCCTCCACCCACGGGCCCGAAGCGCTGTCGAAGGCGCCCATTCCGCTGTGGTTCGGCGACCAGGGCTTTCAGAACTACCGCGACCTGCTGACCGGCGGGCTGCCCGAGGCGGGCGGCGTGCCCGTGGGGCTGATGATGCTCAACAGCCTGATCATGGCGCTGGGCATCACCATAGGGAAAATCGCGATCTCGCTGATCGCGGCCTACGCGATCGTCTATTTCCGCTTCCCGTTCCGCATGGGCTTTTTCTGGATGATCTTCATCACGCTCATGCTGCCGGTGGAGGTGCGCATCCTGCCCACCTTCGACGTGATCACGCGGCTCGACATGCTCAACAGCTATCACGGGCTGATCGTGCCGCTCATCGCCTCGGCGACGGCGACCTTCCTCTTCCGGCAGTTCTTCCTGACGATCCCGGACGAGCTGGTGGAGGCCGCGCGCATCGACGGGGCGGGGCCGATGAAGTTCTTCCGCGACATCCTGCTGCCCTTGTCGCGCACCAACATCGCGGCGCTCTTCATCATCCTCTTCATCTACGGCTGGAACCAGTATCTCTGGCCGCTGATCGTGACCACCGAAGAACGGCTCTACACGGTGGTCATGGGCATCCAGCGCATGGCCAACTCGGGCGAGCAGCTGCCCGTGTGGCACTACATCATGGGCACCGCGATCCTTGCGCTGATCCCGCCCGTGCTCGTCGTGCTGGCGATGCAGAAGCTCTTCGTGAAGGGCCTTGTCGAAAGCGAGAAGTGAGAAATGGCGACAGTTGACCTCAAGGGCCTCGGCAAGACCTATCAGGGCGGTGTGCGCGCCGTCGAAGGGGTGGACCTGACCATCGCGGACGGCGAATTCATCGTGCTGGTGGGGCCCTCTGGCTGCGGCAAGTCCACCATCCTGCGCATGATCGCGGGGCTGGAGGCGGTCAGCGAGGGCGAGGTGCGGATCGGCGGCACGGCGGTCAACCGGCTGGAGCCCGGCGAGCGCGATATCGCCATGGTCTTCCAGAACTACGCGCTCTACCCGCACATGTCGGTGCGCGCCAACATGTCCTACGGGCTGAAGAACCAGAAGACGCCGAAGGACGAGATCGCGCGCCGCATCGCAGAGGCCGCGCGCATCCTGCAACTGGGCGACTACCTCGACCGCAAGCCCCGGCAACTCTCGGGGGGGCAGCGGCAACGCGTGGCCATGGGCCGCGCCATCGTGCGCGATCCCAAGGCCTTTCTCTTCGACGAGCCGCTCTCGAACCTCGACGCCAAGCTGCGCGCCGAGCTTCGGGCCGAGATCAAGGCGCTGCACCGGCGCCTGCGCTCGACCTTCATCTACGTCACCCACGACCAGGTGGAGGCAATGTCGCTCGCCGACCGGATCGTGCTGATGAACCGCGGCCGGATCGAGCAGATCGGCACGCCCATGGAGCTTTACGACCGGCCCGCCAGCCGCTTCGTCGCCGAATTCATCGGCACGCCGCCGATGAACCTGCTGCCCGCCGAGAGCCCCGCCGCCCGCGCGCTTGCGCAGGGCGCGCGCCTGCCGCAGGGCGCCGCCTGGCTCGGCGTGCGGCCCGAGGCGCTGACGCTGGCGCGCGCGGGGCTGCGCGGACAGGTGGGGCTGATCGAGGCGCTGGGCGCCGACATGCTGGTGCATCTGGTGGCCGAGGGCCACGATGCGCCGCTGATCCTGCGCCTGCACGGCACCGCGCGCCTGGCAGAGGGGCAGGAGATCACCGTCGCGCCGGAAGAGGGCACGCTGCGCGCCTTCGACGGCGCGGGGCAGGCCCTGCATCCCACCGCCGAACCGGTGGCCGCAGGCGGCTGAGGCTGGACGGGCAGGGGGCGCGCGCGGCACACTGTCGCGCGGAGGAGGATCGCCCATGCCCGACACCGCCACCGCCGACGCCGCCGAGGCGCCCGTCGTCGACATCGACACCCAGGCCTTCTGGCGCGATCCCTACCCGGACCTCGCGCGGATGCGCGCCACCGCGCCGGTGGTGCGCGTGCCGCAACTGGGCGCGCTGCTGATCACCCGGCGCGACGACATCTTCGAACAGGAGAAGCGGGTCGAGACCTTCTCGTCCTTCCAGCCCGAGGGGCTGATGACGAAGCTCATGGGCGAGAACATGATGCGCAAGGACGGCGCGGCGCACCGGGCCGAGCGCAAGGCCACGTTCCCCGCGCTGAGCCCCCGCACCGTGCGCGACACCTGGCGCGCGCAGTTCGAGGCGGCGGCCGCCTGCATCCTCGACGACCTCGCGCCCAGGGGCGCGGCGGACCTGGTGGCCGACTACGCGCGCCCGGTCTCGGGCGAGGCGCTCAAGGCGATCACCGGCCTCACCAACATGACATGGACCGAGATGGATCGCGTGAGCCAGGGCATGATCGACGGCTGCGCCAATTACGCGGGCGACCCGCAGGTGGAGGCCAACTGCCACGACTGCACCGCCTCAATCGACCGGCACATCGACGCGATGATCCCGGTGCTGGAAGCGGCCCCAGACACGTCGCTGCTCTCGGTTCAATTGCAGGCGGGGCTCTCGGACGCGCAGACCCGTGCCAACGTCAAGCTCGCGATCTCCGGCGGCCAGAACGAGCCGCGCGATGCCATCGCCGGCGCCGCCTGGGCTCTGATGACCCACCCCGGGCAGCTCGAGATGATCCGGCGCGGCGCCGCGACCTGGGAACAGGGTTTCGAGGAATACGCGCGCTGGATCTCGCCCATCGGCATGTCGCCGCGCCGCGTGGCGCGCGAGGACGCCGTGGGCGGCATCCGCGTGGAGGCGGAGGCGCGCGCCTTCCTGATGTTCGGCTCCGGCAACCGGGACGAGCGGGTCTGGACCGACCCCGACCGCTACGACATCACCCGATACACCACGCGCTCGCTCGCCTTCGGCGCGGGGCCGCATTTCTGCGCGGGTGCTGCGGCCGCCCGCACGCTGATCGCCGAGGTGGCGCTGCCCATGCTCTTCGAGCGGCTGCCGGGCCTTCGGCTCGCCGGCGAGGTGCCCTTCGGCGGCTGGGCCTTCCGCGGGCCGCTGAAGATGCCGGTCGCCTGGTGAGCGGGCGCGGCGGGCGATTTTTCGAACGATGAATCGCCTGGGGCGTCGCGGAACCGAAGAAGAGTTTTCGTTCGAAAATTCTTAGGTCCGGCGCGCCGCTCACGTGACCACAGTGCCGTCGACATAGGTCGCCGCGACGGCATCCCGCCCGCCCATGATCTGCAGGACGAAGAGCTCCTCGGCCAGCGTCTCGGCGCGGTCCATCCGCAGGCGCATGGCGGGTGTCGCAAAGGGGTCCAGAACCACGAGGTCGGCCTCGGTGCCCTCGTCGAGCGTCCCGATCCTATCCGTCAGACCCAGCGCCTCGGCGTTGCCGCGCGTGGCCCAGTGGAAGGCCTCGAAGGGGTGCAGACGTTCGCCGCGCAGCGCCAGCGCCTTGTAGCCCTCGGCCAGCGTGTCGAGCATCGACCAGCTGGTGCCGCCGCCGATGTCGGTGGCGACCGCGGTGACGACGCCCGCGCGCTCCAGCCCCGCGCGGTCGAAAAGCCCCGAGCCGAGGAACAGGTTGGACGTGGGGCAGAAGACCGCGCGGCTGCCCGTCTCGGCGATCCGCGCGATCTCGCGGGTCTCCAGGTGCAGGCAGTGGCCCAGCAGCATTTCCGGCCCCAGCAACCCAGCGCGCTCGTAGGTGTCCAGATAGTCGCGCGCGTCGGGAAAGAGCCGTTTCACGGCGGCGATCTCGGCGTGGTTTTCCGAGATATGCGTCTGCCGGTGACAGTCCGGGTGCTCGGAAGCGAGCGCGCCGGCCGCCGCCAGCTGCGCGGCCGTAGAGGTCACCGAGAAGCGCGGCGAAATGGCGTAGCCCAGCCGCCCCCGCCCGTGCCAGCGACCGATCAGCGCCTCGGAGTCGTCGTAGGACGCCTGCGCCGTGTCGCGCACGCCTTCGGGGCAGTTGCGATCCATCATCACCTTGCCCGCGATCAGGCGCATCCGCCGCCGCTCCGCCGCAGAGAAGAGCGCCTCGGCCGAGCAGGCGTGCGACGAGCAATAGACCGCGGCCGTGGTCGTGCCATGCTCGAGCAGCCGGTCAAGGAAGGGATCGGCCATTGCCCGCGCATGCGCGGGGTCGGCGTAGGCGGCTTCGGCCGGGAAGGTGTAGTTTTCCAGCCAGTCCAGCAGTTCCGCGCCCCAGGAGGCCACCACCTGTAGCTGGGGAAAGTGGATGTGCGGGTCGATGAAGCCCGGCAGGATCAGATGCGGCCGGTGGTCCGTCACGGGGGCCTCGGGCGCCTTGGCCTGCACCTCGGCGAAGTCCCCGCGCGCCGCGATCCGCCCGTCCTGCAGCAGCAGCGCACCATCCTCGGTGTAGTCGAAGGCGCCCGTGTCTTCCGGCCCCGCAGGCTTGCGCCGGAAGCTGAGCAGCCGCCCGCGCAGCAGCCGCTCAGCCATCGCGGTAGCGGAAGACGCCGCTGCCGGTGGCCAGCAGCACGCCGTCCTCGTCCCGCACCTCGCCTTCGGCGAAAAAGGTGCGCCGCCCGCCGCCCGTCAGCCGCGCCTCGGCGATCAGGCGCCGCCCCTCGGAGCGGCCCTGGAAGTTCACCGTCAGCGAAAGGGTCAGCGCCATCTGCCGACGGTCCGGGTCGCCCGTCCAGCAGCCGGCATAGCCCATCGCGGTGTCGAGCAGCGTGGCATGCACGCCGCCGTGCAGATTGCCGTGCCGATTGCCCAGATGCGCCACGACCGGCTGCTCGAATCGCGCGAATCCCGCGCGCCACTCGGTCAACTCGAAGCCGAGGTGGGACTGGAACGGATAGGGATCCTCGACGAAACGCGCGTCCATCGCTCAGGCCCTCAGAAACCGGTTGAGCCAGACCGCCACCGCCGCGGGGCGCGCGCTCCCCTCGATCTCCACCGTCACCTCCCAGTCCATCCCAAGCCGTTCCTCCGTCTCGCGCTCGGCCCGGAGCAGCGTGAACCGCCCGCGCAGCCGCGCGCCTGTCAGCACAGGTGCGACGAAACGCACCCGGTCGAAGCCGTAGTTCACGCCCATCCAGGGCCCCATGTCCGGGACAAGCTCGTAGAGCATCGCGGGCAGGAGCGACAGGGTCAGCAGACCATGCGCCACGGTGCCGCCGAAGGGACCGGAGGCAGCACGGCCGGGGTCCACATGCGCCCAGGCGTGATCGCCCGTGGCCGCGGCGAAGGCGTCGATGCGGCTCTGGTCCACGACCTGCCACGAGGATACCCCGATCTCCTCGCCCGTCCGCGCGAGCAGCGCCTCCAGCGGATCAGCCGGCATCGGGCAGCACGTAGTCGCGGAAGCGGTCGCGCAGCGTGAGCTTCGAGACCTTGCCCGTGGCCGTCAGCGGCAACGCCTCCATGTACTCCACCGCGTCCGGCAACTGCCAGCGCGCGAAATGCTCCATGAGCAGCGCGTCCAGCTCTTCCTTCGGCGGGCGCTCGCCCTCTTCCGGCACGACGATCAGCAACGGCCGCTCGTCCCACTTCGGGTGCGGTATCGCGATCACGGCGCAGGCGGCCACGCCCGGATGGCTCATCACCACGTTCTCGAGGTCGAGCGAGCTGATCCACTCGCCGCCCGACTTGATCAGATCCTTCGCCCGGTCCTGGATCGTCAGGAAACCCTCGGCGTCGATGGTGGCGATGTCGCCGGTGCCGAACCAGCCCTCGGCGTCCATCGCCGCCTCGGTCGCCTCCCGGTTCGCGTAATAGCCCGAGATGATCGAGTTGCCGCGCACGTAGAGCTCGCCGCGCGAGGCACCGTCGTGCGGCTGGCGCCGGCCCTCCTCGTCGACGATCTTGAGCTCGACGCCGAAGATGCGGCGGCCCTGCTTCTGCTTGACGTCCATCTGCCGCTCGAAGGGCAGGGACGTCATCGCCGCGGGCAAATGCCCCTGCGTGCCCACAGGGCTCATCTCTGTCATGCCCCAGGCGTGGCAGACGGTGACGCCGCTCTTCTCGAAGCTCTCGATCATCGCGCGCGGCGCGGCCGAGCCGCCGACCACGACATGTCCGAAGCCGTCGGGGTTGCGCCCCCTCTTGCGGATCTCGCCCTGCAGTCCCAGCCAGACGGTGGGCACTCCCCAGGCGGAATAGACACCCTCCGCCTCCATCAGGTCGAAGAGCGCCGCACCGTCGAGCGCGGGGCCGGGAAAGATCAGGCTCGCGCCGGTCAGCGGCGCGGCATAGGGCAGCCCCCAGGCGTTGACGTGGAAAAGCGGCACCACCGGCAGGATGCGCCGCCCCTCCTGCAGCGCCTCGCCCAGCGCCACGGCGACCGAGAAGGCGTGCAGCACCGTGGAACGGTGGGAATAGAGCGCGCCCTTCGGATTGCCCGTGGTGCCCGAGGTGTAGCAGAGCGCGGCGGCCGCATTCTCGTCGAGCTCGGGCCAGTCGTAGTCCTCGGGCTGCCCCTCCAGCAGGTCCTCGTAGCAGATCAGGTCGAGCGCGCTTTCCGGCATGTGCGCGCGGTCGGTCATCACGACATAGCGCAGGCCTTCCGGCAATTCGCCCGCGATCTTCTCGATCAGCGGCACGAAGGTCAGGTCGAGAAACAGCAGCCGGTCCTCGGCATGATGCGCGATATAGGCCAGCTGCTCGGCCGGCAGGCGCGGGTTGATCGTGTGACAGACCGCGCCCATGCCGGAGACGGCGTAATAGAGCTCGAAATGCCGGTAGCCGTTCCAGGCAAGCGTCGCCACCCGGTCCGCGTCGCCCACGCCCAGCGCCTTCAGCCCGTGCGCCAACTGCGCGGCGCGGGCGTAGGCCTGCGGGTAGGTGTAACGGTGCAGGTCGCCCTCCACCCGTCGCGAGACGATCTCGCCCGTGCGATGGCTTTCGGCGGCGAACTTCAGGATGTCGATGATGGCCAGCGGCCGGTGCATCATCATGCCGTGCATGGCGGCGCTCCTCCCTCGGCCCCGCTCCCTCGGGGACTGTTGTCGTTTCGGGGGGACTGTGCCTAGGCTCGCGCAGGTTTGCCAAGAGCCGAATTGCAAGGGGAACGCCCGATGACATCCATGCGCCGCATCGTGCTGGCCAGCCGCCCGGAGGCGGAGCCGGGGCCGGAGAATTTCCGGCTGGAAGAGGCCCCGCTGCCCGAACCGGCCGAGGGAGAGGCGCTGGTGCGGGTGCGCTGGCTCTCGCTCGACCCCTACATGCGCGGGCGGATGAGCGCGGGGCCCTCCTATGCCGCCCCCGTGGGGATCGGCGAGACGATGACCGGGCAGGGCGTGGGCGAGGTGATCGCCTCGCGCGCCGAGGGGCTTGCCGCGGGCGACACGGTGCTGGGCAGCTTCGGCTGGGCAGACCACGGCTGCGCACCCGCGCGGGAGCTGCGCAAGCTCGACGCCCGCCTGCCGCCCGCCACCGCGCTGGGCGTCCTCGGCATGCCCGGCTTCACCGGCTGGGTGGGCCTGACGGAGCACGGCCGCCCGCAGCCCGGCGAGACGCTGGTCGTGGCCGCCGCCACGGGCCCAGTGGGCAGCATGGTGGGCCAGCTCGCGAAGGCGCTGGGCCTGCGCGCCGTGGGCATCGCCGGCGGCGAAGAAAAATGCCGCCTCGCCACCGAGACCTTCGGCTTCGACGCCTGCCTCGACCACCGCGCGCACGCGGAGGCCCGCAGCCTGCGCCGCGCGCTGGCCGAGGCCGCGCCCGATGGCATCGACATCTATTTCGAGAACGTGGGCGGCAAGGTGCTGGAGGCCGTCATCCCGCTGATGAACGACTTCGGCCGCATCCCGCTCTGCGGCACGATCGCCTGGTACTCCGGCGACGAAGGCGGCCCCGACCGCCTGCCGACGCTCTGGCGGTCCGTCCTCGTCAAGCGCCTCTCCGTGCGCGGCTTCATCGTCACCGACCACTGGGACCGGATCGGCGATTTTCTGGCCGAGGTGGCCCCGAAGGTCGCATCGGGCGAGATCCGCTACCTCGAAGATGTCACCGAGGGGCTGGAAAACGCGCCCGACGCCTTCCTGAAGATGCTCGGGGGCGGAAACACCGGCAAGACGCTGGTCAAACTGCCTTGACTTTCTCCAGCCTCTTCTTCTTGGGGATAAATATCCTCGGGGGGTGAGGCGGCGAAAGCCGCCGAGGGGGGCAGACAGCCCCCCTTGCCGCCCTCTCAGCCCCGCCCCACCAGCGGCATCTTCGTCGCCATCACCGTCATCTGCAGCACGTTCGCCTCCGGCGGCAGGGAGGCCATGTGCAGTACCGCGCGCGCGGCGTCCTCCACGTCCATCGTCTCGAGCGGCGGCGCCTCGGGGTCCGCCTCGGCCTGCCTGCGGGCGAGGTCGTCCAGGAGCTCCGTGCGCGCGTTGCCGATGTCGATCTGGCCGCAGGCGATGCCGAAGGGGCGTCCGTCCAGCGCGATCTGCTTCGTCAGCCCCGTGACCGCGTGCTTGGTCGCGGTATAGGCGGCCGCGCCCGGCCGCGGCGCCTGCGCCGAGACAGAGCCGTTCATCACGATGCGCCCGCCCTGCGGCTCCTGCCGGCGCATCCGGCCGAAGGCCGCCCGCGCGCAGAGGAACATGCCCGTCAGGTTCACCTCGACGACCTCGCGCCACATCTCGACCGAGAGTTCGTCGGGCGGCCCCGCGGTGCCGAAGATCCCGGCGTTGTTGAACAGAAGGTCGAGCCGCCCCGCGGTCTCGCCGAATCTCTCGAAGACTGCGTCCACCTCGCGCTCCGACGTCACGTCCGCCGGCAGCACCAGCGCTGCCGGATGGCCCGCCGCGACCTCCGACAGTCGCGCCTCGCGCCGCGCGACGAGGCCCACGCGCCAGCCCTCTGCCAACAGCCCGCGCGCAACGGCTGCGCCGATGCCCGAACTCGCGCCCGTCACGATCGCCGTCCGCATCTCTCAGCCTCCCTGTCTCTCGCGACCGGCGCCCGTGCGCCGGCGCTCATGCCTCGCCTTCGAGTCGCAGCCTCGCGGGCCGCGCGGCGAGATCCGCGACGCCCAGCGGCTCCGACGGCCGCGCGAGCCGGTTGCGCACCACCCAGATCAGCCGCCCCTCGGCCCGCGTGATCGCGACGTAGGCGAGGCGTTTCCACAGCGGCTGGCCGGCCTCGGTGCGCCCGGCGCGCGCCGCGGCGAAAAGGTCGGGTGCGAAGACCTGCACCGTCTCCCACTGCGACCCTTGCGCCTTGTGGATCGTCACCGCCGCCCCGTGCAGGAAGGTCGCGCCCATGCCCGCGGCGTAAGGGATGAAGGGTTCTTCCTCGCCCGGCTTCTCGATCCGAACGATCGAGGCGGCCGAGACCTGCGGATCCTCGGCGCCCACCACGTGCATGCGCGAGAAGCCGGGCTTCTTGCCGGGCCCCAGCCAGATCACCTGCGCGCCCTTGATGAGCCCCCGCGCCTCGAGGTCCAGCCGCTTCTGCCGGTGCTTGAGCGGCAGCTCGATGCCGTCGCAGATCAGCGGCTCGCCCGGCAGCAGCGCGTCCCCGGGGGCCTCGTGCACGCGGCGGAAGGCGTCGATCAGCCGGATGCGCGTTGCGTTGCGCCAGACCAGCACCGGGCTGCGCGCCATCAGGTCCACCTCCACCCGCTCGCCCCAGACGACGCGCTCGTCGCGTGCCGCGGCCTGCCGCACCAGTGCCTCGAAGCCCTCGAAGTCGAGCGCGGGATCGGCCAGCGCGTGGGCGAGATCGAGGATCGGGTTGTCTGCCGCCTGTCGGTGGACGCGGCGCAGGTGCAGCTTGCGCTCGTCCGGCAGCGAGTCGAAGACCATGCCGCCCGGCGCGTTCACCGGCGCGAGCTGCGCGGGGTCGCCGAAGAGGATCAGCGCCGGGAAGATCTCCTGAAGATCCTCGAGCTGCTTCGCGTCGAGCATCGAGGCCTCGTCCACCAGCCCGATGTCGAGCGGCTCCTCGCGCCGCTTCCATCCGGTGATGAAGTCCGAGCCGCGGAGCCCCGCCGCCATCAGCGCGCCGGGGATCGAGGCATGGCGCGCGTAGAAGGCCGCGGCCCGGTCCAGCGCGGCTTCGCTCAGCCCCCCCACCTCGGGCCGTTCCCCGTTGCCCGCGAGCCAGTCGGCGATCTTTTCGTAGTGCGGGTCGTAGACGGGCGTGTAAAGGATCCGGTGGATGGTGGTCGCCGGCACGCCGCGGTTGCGCAGGACGCTCGCCGCCTTGTTGGTGGGCGCAAGGACGGCCAGCGTGCGGCGATCGCGCCGCCGCCGTCCCTCCCAGTCGCCCGAAACGGTCTCGACGCCGGCGTTGCCCAGCGCGCGGCAGATCTCGGCCAGCAGTAGCGTCTTGCCCGAACCGGCCTTGCCCGTCACGGCCAGCAGGCGGGACGTCCCCTCGCGGGGCGGCGCGAGGGTTTCGGTCTCGAGATCGACGCCCGCCTCCGCCAGAAAGGCCGCGATGCGGTCGTGCGCGGCGGCCTGATCCTCGGAAAGGGCGAGCGCGGGGTGGGACATGGGCGGGGCTATAGCGGCGCGCGGCGCGCGAGGCCAGCGGCTCAGCGCGGCACGGCGACCGCCGGGCGGGTGCCGCCCACCAGCCGCTCGTGCTGCTGCAGCGCGAAGCGGTCGGTCATGCCGGCGATGTAGTCGGCGACGATCCGGGCGAGCGCGGTGTCGCCCTCCGCGGCCGCCACGTCGGACTGCCAGCGCTCGGGCAGGAGGCGCGGGTCGTCCATGTAGAGCGGGAAGAGGTCGTTGACGACACCCGTGACCGCCGCGCGCATCTCGACCACGCGAGGGGCGCGGTACATCCGCTCGAACAGGAACCGCCGGATCGTCTGGATGTCGCGCCAGACGGAATCGGAGAAGCGCACCATCATGTGCCCGGCGTGACGGATGTCCTCCACCCGGCGCGGTTCGAGTTCGGCGAGCCGCGCGCGGGTCTCGGCCACCACGTCCTCCACCAGGATCCCGAAGAAACGGCGGAGCGCCTCGTGTCTGCGACGGTGGCTGTCGAGGCCGGGCCAGAGCCTGTCGACCTCGGCCACGCAACCGTCGATCAGCGGCAATTCGGCGATGCCGTCGAGGGTAAAGAGCTCCGCCCGCAGCCCGTCGTGGAGGTCGTGGTGGTTGTAGGCGATATCGTCGGACAGAGCGGCGACCTGCGCCTCGAGCCCCGAATGCGTGCCGAGTTCCAGGTCGTGCTCGGCGTCGTAATCCGCGAGCGCGTAGGGCAGCGGTGGCCGCCCCGGTCCGACCACCGGGCCGTTGTGCTTGGCGATCCCTTCCAGCGCCTCCCAGGTCAGGTTCAGACCGTCGAAGCTGGCGTAGTGCCGCTCGAGCCGGGTGACGATGCGGACGGCCTGCGCGTTGTGGTCGAAGCCGCCGTAGGGCGCCATCAGCGCGTCGAGCGCGTCTTCGCCCGTGTGGCCGAAGGGCGTGTGGCCGAGATCGTGCGCCAGCGCCACCGCCTCGGCGAGGTCGAAGTCGAGCCCCAGCGCGCGTGCGATGGTGCGCGCGACCTGCGCGACCTCGAGCGTGTGCGTCAGCCTTGTGCGGAAATAGTCGCCCTCGTGCTCCACGAAGACCTGCGTCTTGTGCTTGAGCCGGCGGAAAGCGGAGGAATGGATGATCCGGTCGCGGTCGCGCTGGAAGGCCGAGCGCAACGCGCTCTCGGCCTCGGGCGTGCGCCGCCCGCGGCTCTTCTCCGGATCCGATGCGTAAGGCGCGCGCATGTGACCTCGTCTCCTGCTTGCGCGAAAGCGTCGTCAGCGCCGCTATACAGGGATTTCGCGCGCGGTGCAGGGGGTGCGCCGGCTTGTGCCGCGGGACTGTGGCGCCTATTTTCTGCACGCAGGGATCACAGACGGACAAGGACGGACCAGAATGCAGCTTCCTCCGAAGGTGACCGAGCGCGCCTTCGCGCGCCTCGCGGAAATCGGTGCCGCCGATCAGGGCCAGGCGCTGCGCGTCGCGGTCGAGGGCGGCGGCTGTTCCGGGTTTCAGTACGACATCCGCCTCGATGCGCCGGCCGACGACGACATCGTTCTGGAAGGCCAG
Source organism: Rhodosalinus halophilus (assembly GCF_003298775.1). Classification (GTDB taxonomy): domain Bacteria; phylum Pseudomonadota; class Alphaproteobacteria; order Rhodobacterales; family Rhodobacteraceae; genus Rhodosalinus; species Rhodosalinus halophilus. The sequence goes on from NZ_QNTQ01000014.1 coordinate 91,685, forward strand.
GGCCAGAAGGTCATCATCGACTCGGTCTCGCTGCCCTTTCTCGAAAACGCCGTGATCGACTTCACCGAAGAGCTCATCGGCGCGCGCTTCACCATCGAGAACCCGAACGCTTCCAGCTCCTGCGGCTGCGGCACGTCCTTCTCCATCTGAGCGCGCGGCCCGCATCGCCTGGCGTCAGCGACGCTCCTTCGCAGGTTTTTCGAGATCGGCCGCGCGCGGCCGTCCCCGCTTCGTGCGTGCCGCAGGGTCGGCTTGCAGGTTGCGCCAGAGCGCGATCGCGGCTGCGATCAGCAGGATCGACATCGGCAGGCCGAGGCTGATCGCCGCATTGCGGATCGCCGTCAGCCCGCCCAGCAGCAGAAGCGTCGCCGCGACGGCGCCCTCCGAGACGGCCCAGAACACGCGCTGGGCCTTGGGCGGGTGCGGGTCGCCGCCCGATGTGACCATGTCGTCCACCAGCGACCCCGAGTCCGACGAGGTGACGAAGAAGAGCAGGATCACCACCGTCGCCACGATGGTCGAGATCTGCGCGAAGGGCAGCGTCGCCAGCATCGCCTGAAGCGAGGCCGCCTCGTTCTCGCGCACCGCCGAGAGCAGGTTCGCTCCCTCCTCGGCGCGCTGGGCCGAGAGGCCCGTGCCCCCGAAGATCGCGAACCACAGGAAGGTCAGCAGCGTGGGCACCAGCAGAACGCCCAGGATGAACTCCTTGATCGTGCGCCCGTAGGAGATCCGCGCGACGAAGATGCCAACGAAGGGCGACCAGCTGATCCACCAGCCCCAGTAGAAGAGCGTCCAGGTCGTCTGCCACTGGCTGTCCGCGCCGGGATCGAGATAGAGGCTCATCTGCGGCAGGTTCTGCAGATAGCGGCCAAGGGCGCTGACGAAAAGCTCGACGACGTAGAGCGTCGGGCCCACCGCCAGCACGAAGACCATGAGGCCCAGCACCAGCCAGAGATTGACGCGGCTGAGCATCTGCACGCCGCTCTTCACGCCGCTCACGACCGAGATGGTGGCGATCAGCGTGATCGCCGCGATGAGCGCGATCTGGACGAGCGTCGTTTCGGGCCAGCCGAAGAAACTCGCGAGCGAGGCGTTGATCTGCATCGCGCCCAGCCCCAGCGAGGTCGCGACGCCCAGAAGCGTGCCGACGGTGCAGACGATGTCCGTCAGGTCGCCGATCGGCCCGTGAATGCGCTCGCCGATCAGCGGCTCGAGCACCGAGCGGGGCGCGAGCGGCAGGCCGCGGTTGAAATGCGCGTAGGCGACGGCCAGCGCCAGCACGATGTAGATGCCCCAGGCATGCAGGCCCCAGTGAAAGAAGGAGATCCGCATCGCCTCCGTGACGGCGGGCAGGCCTTCGGGCTCGGCGTCGAGCGGGCTGGCATAGTGGTAGAGCGGCTCGGCCACGCCGAAATACACCAGTCCGATCCCCATGCCGGCGGCGAAGAGCATCCCGAACCAGCCGAAGCGCGAGAACTCGGGTGTCGCCTCCGGTCCGCCGAGGCGCACGTTGCGCGCCGGCGAGGCGAGGATCGCGAAGGTCAGCACGAGAATCCCTGTCACGACCAGCACGTAGTACCAGCCGAAGAAGCGGGTGATGTTCTCCTGCAGCGTCTGGAAGAAGTCGGCTGTCGCATCGGTGAAGCCGCCCCCCGCGATCACGAAGGCGATCACCAGCGCCGCCGAGCCGATGAAGACGGCCGGGTTCATTTGTGAGGTGAGGCGCGCGGAGACGCCGCCGCGCTGGGCCATGGGATGTCCTTTCCAGAGCTCGTGCCACGCTCTCGGCGCTGCAGACGCGCAAACGCCGGGCCGCCGGGGCCGGTTCCGCGCCCCGGTGCCCGTCGCGGGCTGTTGCAGATGGGTTTCGGCGCGCATCCGCTGTGCCGCCGTGCCGGCCAGGCGCGTTGCGGCGGGCGCTTTTGCGCGCATATCGTCCGCCCATGCTGCCGTTTGCCGTTCCGCGCGCCGAGATCGCACCGCGGCGACTGGAGGTTGCTGAATGACCGGGGGGATGGGTCGCCTGTCGGTTCTCTTCGTCGTGCCGAGGTTCCACCCGAACCTTTTCGTGGCGACCCGCGCGCTCGTCGAGGCGGGACATCGGGTCACGGTGATGGCCGACGCGACGGGGCCGAGCGAGGACCACAGCGTGGTTCAGCCGGTGGTCCTCGGCCGTGCACCGGGCGCGGCGGCGGTCGCGCGGTCGGTGGAGACGGCCCGGCCCGACCTGGTCTTTCTGCGCAACACCTCGAAGCTGAAGGAAGAGGCGGCGCGCGCGGCACGCAGGTCGGGGGCGGCGCTGTGGTATTACGACCTCCGCCCGCTCACCGAGCAGGCGCGATGGACCAAGCGCCTGCGCCGCCGCCTGGCCGGCCTGCCGCTGCGGCGCGTCACCCCGGTGCCGGGGCTCGACGCGGAGGCGCCGGCCGACCCGCTCGCCCGCTACCTGCCCTGGCCCGTTGCGCGCGATCCGGCCGTTCCGCTCGCCCGCGGCGACGGGCCGGTGACCGTGATCTGCGTCGGCAAGCTCTCGCAGCCACGCAAGAACCTTCATCTCGCGATCGAGGCGCTGCGCGACCCCGGGCGCGCGGGCCGCGCGCGCCTGCAACTCGTGGGGACCACCGACCGGCGCGCGAGCGGGCACGATGCGCGCTATCTCGCGCACCTCGAGGCAGCCGCGCAGGCCGAGAGCTGGATCGAGTTGCATCGCGACGTGCCCCTGGCCGCGATGCCCGCGCTCTACGCCGCCGCCGACATCTGCGTCATGCCGTCGATCGACGAGCCCCTGGGCTACGCCCCGGTCGAGGCGATGGCCTATGGCGCAGTGCCGGTGATCTCCACGGCTGCCGGATCGGCGGGTTACCTAACGGAAGGGCGTGACGGCGTGCGGGTGGACATCGACGCGCCCGGCGCGCTCGACACAGCCCTGCACCAGCTCGTCAACGACGCGCCCTATCGGGCGCGCCTCGCCGCCGGCGCGCGGGCCACGGCCGAAAGCGAGCTGTCGCCTGCACGGTTTCTCGAGCGGATCGAAGCGCTCGCGGCGGAGGGCTGAGGGCTCCGGCGCCCCCCGCCCGCGCCGGACGGCCTCGTCCCGGCCGCGTGCGGGTCCGGGTTGCGCCGCCGCGTGCCTGCGGGGCTCACTCCCACCAGCGATCGATCGCGGCGATGTCGGCGTCCGACCATCCGAAATGATGGGCGAGCTCGTGCACGAGCACGTGGCGCACCAGGTCTTCCAGGGTGACGTTCCCCCGGTCCGCCCATTCGTCGAGGATCGGCCGCCGGAAGAGCCAGATGGTGTCCGGCCCCTGCGGCTGATCCAGCACGGATTTCTCCGTCATCGGGATGCCGTCGTAGAGCCCGGTGAGCTCGAAGGGGTTCTCGATCCCCATCTCGTCCAGCATCCAGTCGGGCGCGAAATCCTCGACCCGCAGCGCCACTTCGCGCGCGGCCGGCCGGAAGGCCTCGGGCAGCTCGTCCAGCGCGCGCCGCGCGAGGCGTTCGATCTCGGACTGTGACGGGGCACGGGCCATGGCCGGAGCCTTGCCCGATGCGCCGGCATTGGCAAGCCGCGGGTGCACCGCCGCACAGGATCCTTGCGCCCCTGCGCGTGGTTCATCTCCGGAAACACGACTAGCTCGCGATCGGATAGCAACCCGCAAAAGGAGCCCGAGATGGCGACCCCGAAAATCTCCGTGATCTTCTATTCGACCTACGGAACCAACCAACAGGTGGCCGAGGCGGCCGCCGAGGCCGCCCGCGCGGCCGGCGCGGAGGTGCGCCTGCGCCGCGCAGCCGAGACCGCCCCGAGCGAGGTGGTCGAGGGTCAGGACGCCTGGAAGGCGCAACTGGAGAAGATGGCCGATATCCCCGAGGCGCGCGCGGAGGACATGGACTGGGCCGACGGCTACTTCTTCGCGGCGCCCACGCGCTACGGTGTGGTGGCGAGCCAGCTGCGCGCCTTCATCGACACTCTGGGTCCGCTCTGGATGGAGGGCAAGCTGGCGAACAAGACCTTCACCGCCACGACCAGCGCGCAGAACCCCCATGGCGGGCAGGAGACGACGCTGATGTCGCTCTATACCACCGCGATGCACTGGGGGGCGGTGATCGTGGCGCCAGGCTATACCGACCAGAGCATCTTCGCCGCGGGCGGCAACCCCTACGGCACGTCCGTGAAGGCGGGCGAATTCGACGAACACGCCCGCGCCGCCGTGCAGCACCAGGCGACGCGGCTGGTCGAAATGACGGCGAAGCTGACCGGCTGAAGGCGACCTCGCCCCACTGACGCGAGATTTTTCGTACGAAGAATCTCGCGTCCTCCGCCCGGATTTGCATGTCCGGCCGCACCGCGTGACGAAGATTCTTCGTACGAAAAATCTTCGTCCGACGTGCGAAGGGGGTCAGCCTTCCATCGCCTCGAGCTCCTCGATGAAGCCCTCGATCATCGACAGGCCCTTGTCCCAGAACGCGGGGTCGGAGGCATCGAGGCCGAAGGGCGCCAGAAGCTCGGTGTGGTGCTTCGAGCCTCCCGCGCGCAGCATGTCGAAATACCTGTCCTGGAAGCCCTCGGGCGCCTCCTCGTAGGCGGCGTAGAGCGCATTCACCAGCCCGTCGCCGAAGGCGTATGCGTAGACGTAGAAGGGCGCGTGGACGAAATGCGGGATATAGGCCCAGAAAGTCTCGTAGCCTTCCATGAACTCGAAGGCGGGCCCCAGGCTTTCGGCCTGCACGCTCATCCACAGCGCGTTGATGTCGTCGGGGGTGAGCTCGCCGCCGCGCCGCGCCTCGTGCAGCTTGCACTCGAAGTCGTAGAAGGCGATCTGCCGGACGACCGTGTTGATCATGTCCTCGACCTTACCGGCCAGCAACACGCGGCGCTCGTTGTCGTCCGTGGCATTCGCCAGCATCCTGCGGAAGGTCAGCATCTCGCCGAAGACGCTCGCCGTCTCCGCCAGCGTCAGCGGCGTGCGCGACAGCATCTCGCCCTGACCCGCCGCGAGGCGCTGGTGCACGCCGTGGCCCAGTTCATGGGCCAGCGTCATCACGTCGCGCGGCTTGCCGAGGTAGTTTAGCAGCACGTAGGGGTGCGCGTCGGTCACCGTGGGATGCGCGAAGGCGCCCGGCGCCTTGCCGGGCTTCACGCCCGCGTCGATCCAGCCCTTGTCGAAGAAGGGCTCCGCAAGTTCGGCCAGCTTCGGCGAGAAGCCCTCATAGGCGCGCAGCACCGTCTCGCGCGCCTCGTCCCAGGCCACGGTGCGCGTCTCTTCCATCGGCAGCGGCGCGTTGCGGTCCCAGACCTGCAGCTTGTCGAGACCCAGCCAGCGGCGCTTGAGCTCGTAGTAGCGGTGGCTGAGCCGCGGGTAGGCGCGCACCACCGCGTCGCGCAGCGCCTCGACCACCTCGGGCTCGACGTCGTTGGCCAGATGGCGGGAGGTCTGCGGCGTGGGCATCTTGCGCCAGCGGTCGACGACCTCCTTCTCCTTGGCCTGCGTGTTGTGCACGCGGGCGAAGAGGCGAAGGTTCTCGCCGAAGACGCGGGCCAGCGCGCGCGCCGCGGCCTCCCGCTTGTCCCGGTCCTGTTCGGTGAGCAGCGTGAGCGTGGATTCCAGGCCCAGCTCCTCGCCGTTTACCTCGAAGGTGAGCCCCGCAATAGTCTCGTCGAAGAGCCGCTCCCATGCGTCGCCGACGGCGCCCATGTCGTGCAGGAACTTCTCCAGCTCGTCCGAGAGCTGATAGGGCTTCATCTTGCGGATGCGGTCGAAGACCGGCTTGTAGCGTGCAAGATCGGCGTTCTGCCCGAAGAGGCCGTCCAGGTGATCGTCGGGCAGGCGGTTGATCTCGAGCGTGAAGAAGACCAGCGGTGTGGTGTATTCGGTAATCTTTTCCTGGCAGTCGGAGAGGAACTTGGCGCGGCCCGCGTCGGTGGTGTTCTGGTAGTAGCGCAGGCCCGCATAGGACATCAGCCGCCCCGCCACGGTCTCGATCCTCTCGTCGCGCCGGACGCAGCGCAGCAGCCCCTCGGCGTCGAGATCCGCCAGCTTGCCCTCGTAGTCCGCGGCGAAGGCGGCGCATTCCGCCTGCAGCCAGTCGAGGTCGCGCTGGATCTCCGGCGCCTCGGGGCTCGCGTAGAGATCGGTCAGATCCCATTCGGGCAGATCGCCCAGCGGCGCGGCGCCCTGCTCGGTGGCGGCGTCGAGGGCGGGGCGGGGGGTGTCCGTCATGGGGGCTCTCCTGTCGTCTCGGGTCGCATTCACATAAGGGCCGGGACGCCGCAGGCGCAAGGCGCTCAGCCGTAGGCCGCCAGCATCGCCTTCAGCTCGTCCAGCGTGCCCGCCTCCTCGGGTGGCTTGTCCTCACGCCAGCGGGCCATCCGCGGGAAGCGCAGCGCAACGCCCGACTTGTGGCGCGGGCTTTCGTGGATGCCTTCGAAGGCGATCTCGAAAACGAGCCTTGGCGCCACCTGCCGGACCGGGCCGAAGCGTTGCAGGGTGTTCTTGCGCACCCAGGCGGTGATGCGGCGGAATTCGGCGTCGGTGAGACCGCTGTAGGCCTTGGTGAAGGGGACAAGCTCTGCGCCATTCCAGACCGCGAAGGTGAAGTCGGTGAAGAGGTTCGCGCGGCGGCCGTGGCCGGCCTGCGCGTAGATCATCACCGCGTCGATCAACAGCGGGTCGAGTTTCCATTTCCACCAGTCGCCGCGCTTGCGGCCCGTGTGATAGGGGCTGGCGGCGTGCTTGAGCATCACGCCCTCGGCGGCGTGATCGCGGGCGCTGGCGCGCGTGGCCGCGAGCGACTCCCAGTCGTCGAAGGCGATGAGCGGCGGCAGGACCACGGGCGCGTCCTTCGGCAGCTCTGCGGTCAACCGCTCCAGCCGCGCGCGGCGCTCGGCGAAAGGATGGGCGCGGATGTCCCGGCCTTCGTCCTCCAGCAGGTCGTAGGCGGCGAGCGCCACGGGTGCGTCCCGGAGCAGCTTCGCAGGCACCGTCTTGCGCCCGATCCGCTTCTGCAGATCGTTGAAGGGCAGGGGCCCGTCGCGCCAGGCCAGGATCTCGCCGTCGATCACCGTGCCCGGCGGAAGGAAGTCGCACGCGCGGGCCAGCTCGGGGAAGCGGTCGGTCATCAGCTCCTCGCCGCGCGACCAGACGAAATGCTGACCCTCGCGCAGGATGAGCTGGCCGCGGATGCCGTCCCATTTCCATTCCGCGCGCCAGTTTGCCGGGTCGCCAAGGCTCTCCGGCCCCTCGTCGAGCTGGTAGGCGAGGCAGAACGGGTAGGGGCGCGAGAGATCGGCCGCCGCGTCCTCGGCCTCGATCAGCGCGTGCCAGGTCGTCGTCGCCGGATCCCACGCGCCCATCAGGCGATGCGCCATCTCGGCTTCGTCGCGCCCCGTGGCACGGGCGAGCGCACGGGTCATCAGCTTCTGGCTCACGCCGATGCGCCAGCCGCCGGTGAGCAGCTTGTTGAAGATGAAGCGTTCTTGCGCGTCGAGCGCCTCCCAGGCCGCGACGACCTCTGCCTTGCGGCGCTCCGGGGCCATCTCGGCGAGCGAGCGCAGGAGCGCGATCCACTCCGCGAGGCTGCGGTTCGAGCCGCGCGAGGGCGGCGGCAGGATGAGCGCGATCGTCTCCGCAAGATCGCCCACGTTCGGATAGCTTTCTTCCACCAGCCAGAGCGGCAGGCCCGCGCGCTCTGCCGCCCATTCGCGCAGCTGGGTGGTGGTGATCGCCCGGCGCGGCCGGCGCCCGGAGAAGAGCGCGACGGTCCACAGACGGTCGTCGTCCGAGGCCCGCGCGAAATAGTCGGCGAGAGCGTCGGTCTTGGCCGAGGTGCGCGTGGTCTGATCGACCCGCGCGACAAGGGCGGCGAAGTCTTTCATGCCGATGGGCTGCCTTGATCTTCAGGTGCTTTCCCGCTTGTCCACAGGTTTGTCCCGCAGCTCGGAAGGAGCCTCAAGGTAACGGTGCAAATCATTGATTTGCTTTTCACATCAGCCCGCATCTCCGTCATCCTCCGTTTCCCCGCCGAACTCGGTGGGCACGATGGCGGCATCCCAGCCCTCGGAGACCAGCCAGCGGCTGAAGATTTCCGTGTAGCCATGCGTGACGTAAATCTTTTCCGCGCCGGTTGCCCGGATCGCCTCGATCAGGCCGGGCCAGTCGGCATGATCCGAGATCACGAAACCCCGGTCCGCCGCGCGCCGCCGCCGCACGCCCCTGAGCCGCATCCAGCCGCTGGCGAGTCCGGTCGAGGTGGCGCCGAAGCGCCGCGCCCAGGTGCTGCCCAGGGCTGAGGGCGGCGCCAGAACGAGCGCGCGCGGATGCGCCTTCGGCTCCGTCTCCGGCGTCACCCGGATCGTCTCGGGAAGCGCGAGCCCCTGTGCGCGCAGGACGGCGGTCGTCTCCTCCACGGCGCCGTGGGTCAGAACCGGGCCGATCGAGGTGTCGAGCAGCGCGAGCAGGCGCTGCGCCTTGCCCAGCGCATAGGCCCCCAGCATCGGCGTGCGTCCCTCGGCCACGCTCGCCGCCCACCAGTCGTTGATCTCGGCCGCGACCTCTTCCTGCGGCGCCCATTCGAATACCGGCAGGCCAAAGGTGCATTCGCTCACGAAGGCGTGGCAGCGCACCGGCGCGAAGGGCTCGCTGAGCCCGTCGGCGGCGAGCTTGTAGTCGCCCGAGACCACCCAGACCTCGCCCGCGACCTCGACCCTGATCTGGGCGGAGCCCGGGACGTGGCCGGCGGGATGGAAGCTGACCGTCGCCGCGCCGATCCGCCGCGCCTCGCCGAAACGCGCGGTCTCGAGCCGGATATCGCCGAGACGATGCTTGAGGACCGGCGCGGCCGCCTCGGTGGCCAGATAGGCCGCGTGGCCCGGCCGGGCGTGATCCGCGTGGCCGTGCGTGATCAGCGCCCGCGGCACCGGGCGCCAGGGGTCGATGTGGAAATCGCCCGCCGGGCAGTAGATGCCGCGCTCGGTGAAGGTGAGGACCGGATCGCGTGCCATGCCGCGCACTATAGGCGCGGGAAGGGCGCGGGCCAGAAATCAGGCGGCCGCCGCGCCGTGAGACCGGAAATGCGCCAGCGTCCCGGCCGTCACGCGCTCGCGGATCTCGCGCCGCTCCATCAGGAGTTCGTGCTCGGCATCCTCCACGACCTCGAGCCGGCCGCCCGGCCAGCGCGCCATGCGGTCCTCGATCCGGCCCGGATGCACGATGCGCTCGCGCGTTCCCAGCCAGGTCAGGCAGGGCACCCGGGGCGCCGGCGCGCGGGCGAGCGCCCGGCACTCGACGAGCGCTTCGTTCAGCCAGGCGAGGCTCGGCCCGCCGAGCTGCAGCTCCGGCCGGCGGGCGAGCTGGTCCTGCATGAAGGCGTAGTTTTCGGGACAGGTGGTCAGCGTGTTGTCCTCGAAAGGCGCGGTCGCGGCATAGCATTCGATCGTGGTGCCGGGCGCGATGCGATGCCCCAGCCCCGCGCGCCGTCCGCTCCAGCTCACGACCCAGGCGGCCGGGCGAAGGTGTGCCGCGATCAGGATGCCCCACATCGGTGCGGTGAAGGCCGCGGAGGCCACGTCGAGCCCCTCGATCAGCGCGCGCAGCCCGATCGCGCCGCCCATCGAATGGCCGAGCAGGTGGTAGGGACGCGGAAAGCCCTGCGCCTCGGCCACGTCGAGCATGGCCGCGACATCCCTCTGGTAGTCCGCGAAGGCATGCACATGGCCGATCAGCGGCCCGGGCGCGAGCCGTTCGGTGAGGCCCTGCCCCCGCCAGTCGATCGAGAGCACCGCGAGCCCCTGGGCCAATACGTCGCGCGCGACGCGGCCGTATTTCTCGATGAACTCGGTGCGCCCGGGAAAGAGCAGCACCGTGCCCCGCGCGCCCGGCGCGGTCCAGCCTCCGACGCGCACGCGCACGCCGTCGGAGGCGCGAACCCACCAGGCGCCGCCGGCGGGGCCGTCGGCGATGTCGTCGAGATAGGGTGCCGGCTCGACTGCCATCGCGGCCTGAGTCAGGAAAGCGCTCCGGCGAGCTGCATGGCCTTGCCCATGTCGCCGTCCACCGCAAGCTTGCCGCTCATGAAGGCGGAGGTGGGGTTGAGATCGCCGTCCAGGATCTGCCGGAAGGTGTCTGCGTCGGCGGTGAGCGTCACCTCGGCCGGCTCGTCGCCGGCGCGGGCGCCCTCGGAGTCGAGCATCACGGAACCCTCGCCCTCGATGACGAACTTCACCGAGCCGTCGAAACCGCCCCCGACTTTCGCGTTGATGGCCGTCACGGCCTCGTCGATCACGCTCATGTGCTGTCCCCTTTCGATCGCGCGGCCGCAGCCCCTATGGAAATACGGCCGTCATCCACTACACTCCAGTCTGATATGAAACGCTCTCGCTCCAGAATCAAAGCTCACGTCGCGACATTGCCTGCGGCGCTCTGTCTTGCGCTGCCGGTGGCAGCGGAAGAGGCAGAGGTCACGGATCTGCTCGACTCGCTGCAATCCGCCGAAGGGGCGGAGGCCGAGCGCATCGCGGGACAGATTCGCACCCAATGGGCAAGGTCCGGCTCCGCCGCGATGGACCTTCTGCTGCGGCGCGGGCGCGAGGCGCTCGAGGCGGAGGACTACGATCTCGCCGTCGAGCATCTGACGGCGCTCACCGATCACGCGCCGGAGTTCGCCGAGGGCTGGGCGTCGCGCGCGCTGGTCTTCTACCGGCAGCGCGAATACCTCCTCGCGCTCGCCGATCTCGAGCGGGCGCTCGCGCTCAACCCGCAGCATTTCGGCGCGCTTCAGGGCGTCGGCGCCGTCATGCAGAAGCTGGAGCGGCCGAAGCTCGCCTGGCGCGCCTATGAGCAGGTGCTTGCGCTTTACCCCGAAAACACCCAAGTCCGCGAGGCGATGGAATCGCTCGAGACCGAGGTGCTCGGGCGCGATCTCTGACCGGCCGCCGCGCGCGGGCCGCGGCACACAGACCCGGGCGAGGGGGGCACATGGCGAGTGAGGGCAGGATCGTCGCGGTCCTGGGGCCCACCAACACCGGAAAGACCCATTACGCCATCGAAAGGATGCTGGGCTACCGGACGGGGGTCATCGGCCTGCCGCTGCGGTTGCTGGCGCGCGAGGTCTACGACCGGATCGTCGCGGCGCGGGGGCCGTCTGTCGTCGCGCTCGTCACGGGCGAAGAGCGGATCGTGCCGCCGCGCACGCAGTACTGGGTCTGCACCGTCGAGGCGATGCCCGAGGGCATGGGCGCCGATTTCGTCGCCGTGGACGAGATCCAGCTCTGCGCCGATCCCGAGCGCGGCCACGTCTTCACCGACCGGCTTCTGCGGATGCGCGGACAGCACGAGACGCTGTTCATGGGCGCGGACACGATGCGCGGGCCGATCCGGGCGCTGGTGCCGCGGGTCGAGTTCCTGAGCCGCGACCGGATGTCCGAGCTCGCCCACACCGGCCAGCGCAAGATCAGCCGGATGCGCCCGCGCTCCGCGATCGTCGCGTTTTCGGTCGAGAGCGTCTATGCCATCGCCGAGCTCATCCGCCGGCAGAAGGGCGGCGCGGCGGTGGTGATGGGGGCGCTGAGCCCCCGCACGCGCAACGCCCAGGTCGCGCTCTATCAGAACGGCGACGTGGATTATCTGGTCGCCACCGACGCGATCGGGATGGGGCTGAACCTGGACATCGACCACGTTGCCTTCGCCGGCTTGCGCAAGTTCGACGGGCGGCGCATGCGCCAGCTCGCGCCCAACGAGCTGGGACAGATCGCGGGCCGCGCCGGCCGCGGCATGTCCAACGGCAGCTTCGGCACGACCGGCGAGGCCCCGCCCATCGCCGACGAGGTGGCCGAGGCGATCACCAATCACCGTTTCACGCCGGTGAGCCGCGTGCAATGGCGCAATCCGCGGCTGGCCTTCGGCTCGCCCGAGGCGCTGATCGCCTCGCTGGAGGAATCGCCACCCGCGCCGCTGCTTTCCCGCGCCCGCGAGGCGGACGACCTGCGCGCGCTGCGGATGCTCGCGGCCGAGCCGGACGTCTGCGCGCGCGCCTCCGACGCGCGGGCGGTCCGGCTGCTGTGGGATGTCTGCCGCATTCCGGATTTTCGCGGAATCAGTCACGGCGAGCACGCGGAACTTCTCGAGTCGATCTTCATTCACCTGCATGACGGCGGTCGCGTCCCCGAGGACTGGATCGCGCGGCAGGTCTCCCGGATCGACCGCGTGGAGGGCGACATCGACACGCTCTCGCGCCGGCTCGCGTTCATCCGGACCTGGACCTACGTCGCGCAGCGTCCGGGCTGGGTCGAAGCTGAAAGCCATTGGCGCGAGGCCACGCGCGCGGTAGAAGACCGGCTGTCGGATGCGCTGCACGCGAAGCTCACGCAGCGGTTCGTGGATCGGCGCACATCCGTCCTCATGCGGCGGCTGAAGCAGAAGGAGGCCCTCTTGGCCGAAGTGAGCGACAACGGAGAGGTCCGCGTCGAGGGCGAGTTCGTGGGCCGGCTGGAGGGCTTTCGCTTCCGCCGCGACACGGCGGCGGCGGGACAGGAAGCGCGCACCATCGCCTCCGCCGCGCTGCAGGCGCTGGCGCCCCATTTCCACCTGCGGGCCGACCGCTTCTACAATGCTCCCGACACCGAGATCGACTTCACCGAGCAGGGCGGGCTCATGTGGGGCGAACAGGCGGTGGGCAAGCTCGTCGCCTCGGACGACCCGCTGCGCCCGCGGATCGAGGTCTTCGTGGACGAGGACGCCGGGCCGGAGGTCGCCGACAAGGTGCAGCGGCGGCTCATGCACTTCATGGACCGCAAGGTCGCCGCGCTCTTCGAGCCGCTTCTCGCGATGAAGCGGGACGAGAGCCTCTCGGGCCGGGCCAAGGGCTTCGCCTTCCGCCTCGTCGAGGGCTTCGGCATCCTGCCGCGCGGCGGCGAGGTGGCCGAGGAGGTGCGCGCGCTCGATCAGGACGCGCGCGGCGCGCTGCGCAAGCACGGCGTCCGCTTCGGCCAGTTCACCATCTTCCTGCCGGCGTTGCTCAAGCCCGCGCCCACGCGGCTGCGGCTGGTTCTGTGGAGTCTCGAAAACGGGCTCGACACCTTTCCCGAGGCGCCGCCGCCGGGGCTGGTGACGATCCCGGCGGACGGCTCGGCGCCCAGGGGCTACGCGGCGATGGCGGGCTATCGCGCGGCAGGCGCCCGTGCGGTCCGCATCGACATGCTCGAGCGGCTCGCGGACATGCTGCGCGCCGAGGACACGAAAGGCGGCTTCGAGGCCAAGGCCGACATGCTCTCCATCACGGGGCTGACGCTCGAGCAGTTCGCCGATCTGATGCAGGGGCTGGGCTATCGCGCGGTGCGCGGCGAGCGGCCCAAGGCGCGTCCGGCGCCGGCCGCGCCGGAAGAGGTCCAGCCCGTGACCGAGGCGGCGCCGGCCGCCGACGAGGTGCCGCCGGATGCCGCGCCGACGGCGGCGGATGCGGCGCCCGAGGTGGCGCCCTCCGCGCCGCAGCAGCCGGGCCAGCCTGTCGCGGAGGAGCCGCAGGCCGGCACGCCTGCCGAGGTCGTGTCCGATGCCTCCGCGCCGGCACAGGCGGAGCCTGCGCCCGACGCGGGGCAAGGCGAGATGAACGACCAGCCGCAAGAGCGCGCGCCCGGCGAGGCGGGTCCGGAGGCGCAGGTCGCGCCGACCCCGGATCCGGAGGAGACGGAGGTTTTCTACACCTTCACCTGGGCCGGGCGGGGCCGCGGGCAGGCGCGGGGCAGGCCGCGGCGGGAGCAGGGCGAGACTCGGCCGCGCGGCGACGCGCCGAAGGCCCGTGGCAAGGGCAAGCCCAAGGGCGGCAAGCCGCAGCGCGATGCGAAGCCCAAGACCTTCACCGCCGGACCCGACAGGAAGGCGAAGGACAGGATCGACCCCGACAATCCCTTCGCCGCGGCGCTGATGGGGCTGAAGGACAAGGAGTGACACCCGTCAATCTTGGAGAACTCGATATGGAAGAGGCCAGGGAAGGACTCACGGCAGATCAAGCGATAGATCTCGCTTTCGATTACTTCGAAAGGTTCGTCGATCGAGGGCAGAACCTCCAAAATGTTCTATTGGAAGAGTTGCAGCCACAAGCGGATGGGTGGATCGTATCGATTGGCTTCGACGGGTCGCGTCAGGAGATTTCCGAACCTGCCTACTCTGGCGCTGTTGCGGCATTATCCGGTTTCGGACAGAAGACGACGAAATATACTAGAGAAATCAGGCATTTCCACATCGACGGGTCCGGCGGGTTTCAGAAGATGACGTGACTGTGCGGCGGGTAATGCTCGATGCTGGCCCGTTGGTTTTACTCCTCGGCGGTACCCTGCGGCCTGACAAGGTGGGAACAGGACGGCGTTTTGGTAAGTATAACAAGCCGATGTACGACCGCTTGCTCGCTGAAGTTAATGGCGCTCTAGGGCATATCTCCCTTCCGAATATTCTGACTGAAGCATCCAATCATTTGGGCTCAGGCAAGCAAGAGTATGTCGACGGTGGCGCAGAGGCGTTGGCGGCCTACGCCAAGTCTCTTGAGGAGCTTTACCTCCCAAGCGAGCGCGTTGTGGAAGAGGCTGTATACTGTAAAGTCGGACTCACCGACGCTGCAATCTTTTCATGCCGTGCGCGACTCGTTCAAGATCGCGTGCGCGTGTATACCGAGGATTTCGAACTGTACCAAAGGCTTTGCAGTGCGAACGTTGACTGCGTCAACATCATGCATTGGAGGACTCCATCTCGGTAGCACGAGGTCCCACCCAGCGGCTCGACAAATGGCTGTGGCAGGCGCGCTTCTTCAAGACGCGCAGCCTCGCCGCACGCGAGGTGTCGGCCGGCAACTGCCGCGTCAACGGAACCCGCGTCACCAAGCCCGCCGCCGCTGTCGGCGAGGGCGACGTGCTCACCTTCGCGCAGGCCCGCCGGGTGCGGGTGATCCGGGTGACGGGACTGCCCGCGCGGCGCGGCCCGGCGGCCGAGGCGCAGGCGCATTACGTCGATCTCGCGCCGCCGGAGCCGCCTTCCGCCAAGGAAGGCGGCGCCCCTGTCGCGGAGCCGGGCGGCAGGCCCACGAAACGCGCCCGCCGGACGCTGGAACAGATGCGCGGGCGGGCGCTTGAATGATCCCGGTCGCTGGACTAGCTACGGGTCCGTCGAAGCAATCGCGGACCGCGCCATGACCTACGTCGTCACCGACAACTGCATCGCCTGCAAGTATACCGACTGCGTCGAAGTCTGCCCCGTGGATTGCTTCTACGAAGGCGAGACCATGCTGGTGATCCACCCCGACGAGTGCATCGACTGCGGCGTGTGCGAGCCGGAATGCCCCGCCGACGCGATCCGCCCCGACACCGAGCCCGACATGGAGAAGTGGGTGGAGTTCAACCGGAAGTACTCCGAGATGTGGCCGGTCATCATCACCAAGAAGGATCCCCTGCCCGAGGCGGACGACCGGGACGGCGAGAGCGGCAAGCTCGAGAAATACTTCACCGAGGCCCCCGGCGAGGGCGGCTGACCCCCGATTCGGTCGCCCGTGCCGCGCGTGGCGCGGAAGCGGGATCAGCTTCGCTGCGCAGGGCCATGAAAACGCGACGTTTCCACCGTTCGCACCTTGTGGCGGCTGGAAATTTCGGCTGCGATCTGTTATATATCCCTCACATGAATGTTGCGCGTCACGCCCGGGGCTCTGCTGCCGCCTGGGCGCTTTTGCCGGCATCTAGAGGGTTCGGGACCGGGTGTATGCGAGTATTCCCGCCCGATCTTTTTGTCGCCCGGGTTCCGGGCGGCGAGTGAGGAAGGACCGCATGAGCAAGACCAAGAAAACCGAATTCCGTCCGAACGAATACGTGGTGTACCCCGCGCATGGCGTGGGCCGGATCGTCTCGATCGAAGAGCAGGAGATCGCCGGCATCAAGCTGGAACTCTTCGTGATCTCCTTCGAGAAGGACAAGATGACGCTCCGGGTGCCCACGGCGAAGGCGACGGAGATCGGCATGCGCTCGCTCTCGACGCCGGACGTGGTGTCGAAGGCGATGTCGACGCTGAAGGGGAAGGCGAAGGTCAAGCGCGCGATGTGGTCGCGCCGCGCCCAAGAATACGAGCAGAAGATCAACTCGGGCGACCTGATCGCGATCGCCGAGGTGGTCCGCGACCTGCACCGCGCCGACGATCAGCGCGAGCAGAGCTATTCCGAGCGCCAGCTCTACGAGGCCGCGCTCGAGCGGCTGACCCGCGAGGTCGCGGCCGTCTCGGGCAGCGACGAGATCGCCGCCGCGAAGCAGGTGGACGAGATGCTGATTTCGCGCGCCGCCTGATCTGCGCGCCACGCATGATCGCTGCTGGGGCTGCATCCGCGAGATGCGGCCCCTTTTTCCTCGGGGCGGCTGCGTGCCGGACATGCCCGCTTGCTAGGCGACGTCCTGCCGCGTGCCCTCGAGGATCTCGGTGAGTTGCGTCTCCAGGTCGCGCTCGAGTTCGCGCGCGCGGGCGAGATAGGCCTCGTTCTCGGCGATGGGCCGCTCGGGATCCCAAAGCTGGGCCAGTTCCCGCACCGCCTTGCGGTCGTGCTGCTTAAAGGCCCGCTCTGCCTCGGCCGATTCGAAATCCGTGAGCCCGATGTTTTCCAGCACGTAGCGGCCGGCGCGCAGCGAGCTGTCGAACATCTCCCGCACGATGTCGTTGGCGCCTGCCCGGAACAGCCGGTAGACATGCGTGCGGTCCCGCGCGCGGGCGATGATGTGCAGGTCCGGCCGCTCCCGCCGCGCATAGGCCACCAGCCGCACCGCCGCGTCCGGGTCGTCGAGCGCGACCACCAGCACCCGCGCGTCCTTCAGCCCGGCCGCGTGCAGAAGCTCGGGACGCGTCGGGTCGCCGAAGAACCCCTTGAATCCGAACCGCCGCATCAGCTGGATCGTCTGCATGTTGTGGTCGAGCACGATCGTCCGGTAGCCGGTGGACTGCACGAGCCGGTTCACGATCTGGCCGAAGCGGCCGATGCCGGCGATGATCACGGGGCCGGTCTCGTCGATCTCGTCGGCCGGCGGCGCCTCGGCCGTCGTGCCGATGCGTTTGGCGAGCGCGTCATAGAGCAGGAAGAGCAGCGGCGTGACCAGCATCGAGAGCGCGACGACGAGCAGGATCGTCTGCGACAGTTCGGCCGAGACGACGTTGGTCTGCACCGAGAAGGAGGTGAGCACGAAGCCGAACTCGCCGGCCTGCGCGAGACCCAGGGTGAAGAGCCACTGATCGCGCCCCTTCAGGCCGAAGAGCTTGCCCAGGACGAAGAGCACGGCCCCTTTCAGCGCGATGAGGCCCAGCGTCAGGCCGAGGATGAGGACGGGCGCGCCGAAGAGCACGTCGAAATTGATTCCCGCCCCCACGGTGATGAAAAAGAGGCCCAGCAGCAGGCCCTTGAACGGCTCGATGTCGGATTCGAGCTCGTGCCTGAACTCCGAGGTCGCCAGGACGACGCCGGCCAGGAAGGCGCCCAGCGCGGGCGAGAGGCCCACAAGGTTCATAAGAAAGGCGATGCCCACCACGATCAGCAGCGCGAGCGCGGTGTACATCTCGCGCAGGCGTGCCGCGTGGATGAAGCGGAACACCGGGCGTGTCGCGTAGATCCCGGTCAGGATGATCGCCGCGACGGCGCCCAGCGTCACCAGCGTCGCGCCCCAGCCGGGCAGCCCCTCGACCAGAGACATCGACCCGCCATGCGCCCCCTCGGCGTGAGGCGCGGCGTCGTGTCCGGCCGCGGCCTGGACCGCGAGCAGCGGCAAGAGCGCCAGCATCGGGATCACGGCGATGTCCTGCGTGAGCAGCACCGAAAAGGCCGAGCGGCCCCCGCCGGTCTGGATCAGCCCCTTTTCGGAGAGGGTCTGCAACACGATCGCGGTCGAGGAGAGCGCGAAGATCATCCCCAGCGCGAGCCCCGTCTGCCAGGCGAAGCCCATCGCCATCGCCGCCGCGGTGACGAGCGCCATGGTCACCCCGATCTGCAACCCGCCGAGGCCCACGAGCTTGTGCCGCATGTTCCACAGCGCCCGCGGCTCCAGTTCCAGCCCGATCAGGAACAGCATCATCACCACGCCGAACTCGGCGAAATGCTGCAACTCCTCGGTGTCGGCGCCCACGAGGCCCAGCACCGGCCCGATGGCGATGCCGGCCGCGAGGTAGCCCAGCACCGAGCCGAAGCCCAGCCGCGCGGCGATCGGCACCGCGATCACCGCGGCGGCGAGGTAGATCGAGGCTTGCAGCAGGAAGTGCTCCATGCGGGATCCTTCGGTCAGCGGCGCATCGCGCCTGAGCGGCTCTTCCGCGATCCGCCCAGGGATCCCGGTCCCGGACAGGATGCGGCAGGCGCATGCGGAAGATCAACGTGTCAGGCGCAACGCGGTCCGTTCGATGGCCGCGCAAGACCCGTTTCGTCCAGGCGGCGGGCGTCCTCCCCGCGCTGTGCAGGACGGGGCCGGCGGGGCGGGCCCCCTGATCACCCCCCGGAACACGACGCCGGTCATCCCGATATCAGTGATCATCGCGCCCAATTGTGCACTAAATTGCATACGTGGGCGGTCAGCCTTGAGTCCGGGTGCCTGGTTGTGCAAGATAGCGCACAAAGTTCGACTCGGGAGGAAATGCGCATGTCCCAATCCGAATTCGCCGAGGTCGTGGGCGGGATCGCCGCCGACATTGCCGGAAAGCCGGTGGACGACAGCCTTCAGGCCTATCTGAACGAGACCTACCCGGCCGATGGCGAGACCTTCGCGCGCCTCAAGGCGCTCTGCGCGCAAGGCGAGGCCGAGGGCTGGCTGATGGCGCGCGAGGCGGGCGGCATCAAGTTCGGCCGCGCGATCAAGCCCGGTGCCGAGGCCGGCAGCTTCAGCGTCGACGTGGTGCGCATGAAGGACGTGAAGGGCCCGCACCACTTGCACCCCAACGGCGAGATCGGCGCGGTCATGTCGCTGGACGGCGCGCCGAAGTTCGACGGCTGGCCCGAGGGCTGGTACGTCTACGGCCCGGGCACGGACCACCATCCGACGGTCGAGGGCGGCGATGCGCATGTCCTCTACCTTCTGCCCGAGGGGGCGATCGAGTTCACCGGCAAGTGACGCCATCTGCACGGCAAGGGGAGGGCCGCGCGACATGAGCGAGAACGAGAACGCCGCGCTCTGGTTCGTCGAGCGCAACGTGGAGGAGGGGCGCAGCGACAAGCCCGCCTTCCGCGAAGCCTTCGGCACGGGGCGCGAGCTGACCTATGGCGCGCTGGCGGAGGCATCGGGCCGAGTCGCGGACGCGCTGGCGCGGGCCGGCCACCGGCGCGAGGAACGCGCGGCGGTTCTGGTGCTGGACCAGATCGAGTTTCCGCAGGTCTTCTTCGGCTGCATGAAGGCCGGCGTCATCCCCATTCCGCTCAACACGCTTCTCGCCGCGGATGTCTACAACGTCATCCTGCGCGACAGCCGCGCCTCGGTGCTCTTCGTCTCGGCCGAACTGGTCGAGGCGGTTCGCCCCGCGCTCTCCGGCAACCCCTACCTGCGGCATATCGTGGTGATCGGCGGCGAGGCGCCTGCCATCGAGAACGGCCCGGCGCAGATCGAGACCTGGGAGAGCTTCCTGAAGGGCGCCGCGCCCGCGCCCGCGGTCGAGGCCCACGCCGACGAGGTCGCCTTCTGGCTCTATTCCTCGGGCTCCACCGGCCAGCCCAAGGGCGTGCGCCATGTTCACGGCTCGATGCGCTACACCGCAGAGACCTACGGGCGCGAGGTGCTGGGGATCGAGGAGAACGACACCGTCTATTCGGTCGCCAAGTTCTTCTTCGCCTACGGGCTGGGCAACGCGGTCTCCTTCCCGATGTCGGTGGGCGCCACGACGCTCCTTTTCAACGGCCGGCCGACGCCCGAGGTCGCGGTGGGCATCATCGAGCGCGAAAGGCCCACGATCTTCTGCGGGGTGCCCACGCTCTATGCCGCGACCGTCGCGCATCTGGAGGGGCAGGGGGCCGCGCCCGAGGCCAACCTGCGGCGCTGCATCTCTGCCGGCGAGGCGCTGCCCGAGGAGATCGGCAAGCGCTGGCGCGCGCTCTTCGGGGTGGACATCCTCGACGGGGTGGGCTCGACCGAGATGCTGCACATCTTCCTGTCGAACGCGCCGGGCGACGTGGTCTACGGCACCTCGGGCCGTGCCGTGCCCGGCTACGATCTGCGGCTGGTGGACGAGGATGGCGCCGACATCACCGCGCCTGGGGCGATCGGGGAGCTGCTGGTCTGCGGGCAGTCCGCCGCGGACGGCTACTGGAACAAGCGCCGCAAGTCGCGCACCACCTTCGAGGGCGAGTGGACGCGCACCGGCGACAAGTACGAACTCACCGAAGACGGCCGCTACATCTACTGCGGGCGCACCGACGACATGTTCAAGGTCTCGGGCATCTGGGTGTCGCCCTTCGAGGTCGAGCAGGCGCTGATCGCGCATCCCGGCGTGCTCGAGGCGGCGGTCGTCTCGCGCCGCGACGAGAGCGGGCTGGAAAAGCCCGCGGCCTTCATCGTGCCGAAGGCAGGCCAGGACGCCGATACGCTCGCCGCCGAGCTCAAGGACTTCGTGAAGTCCCGCATCGGCAAGTGGAAATACCCCCGCTGGATCGAGGTGGTGGAAGAGCTTCCCAAGACCGCCACCGGCAAGATCCAGCGCTTCAAGCTCAGAGAGGTGGCGTGATGGCCGGATGGAGCCGCGAGACGGCGTATCTGACAGCCGGCGGCAAGCAGCTCGAATACCGCTGCTGGGGGACGGGGCCGGAGGCGGCGCCGACCATCGTGCTGCTGCACGAGGGGCTTGGGTGCCTCGCGCTCTGGCGCGATTTCCCGGAAAAGCTGGCGCAGCGCACGGGCTGGGGCGTCATCGCCTTTTCCCGCGCGGGCTACGGGCAGTCGGACCCGGCCGACCTGCCGCGCCCGCTCGACTACATGACGCGCGAGGCGCATGAGGTGCTGCCGCAGGTGCTCGACGCCGTGGGCTTCCGCCGCGGCGTGCTGATGGGCCATTCCGACGGCGCGACCATCGCGGCGGAATACGCCGGCGGGATCGAGGACTTCCGTGTGCGCGGCCTGATCCTGATGGCGCCGCATTTCTTCACCGAAGACATGGGGCTTGCCGAGATCGCCCGCGCGAAGGAGGCCTTCGACAAGGGCGACCTGAAGGATCGGATGGCGAAGTATCACCGCGACGCGGAGGCCACCTTCCGCGGCTGGAACGACGCCTGGCTCGACCCGAAGTTCCGCGACTGGAATGTGGCCGAGGTGATCGACTACCTGCGCGTGCCGGCGCTCGCCATCCAGGGCCGCGACGATCCCTACGGCACGCTCGCCCAGATCGAGGAGCTGGAGACGCGCGCCTATTCGCCCGTCGATACGCTCATCCTCGACGACTGCAAGCACGCCCCGCATCTGGAGCAGCCCGAGGCGGTGCTGGCCGAGGTGGCCGAGTTCTGCGCCCGGCTGGAGCGGATCGAGGCGGCAGAGCCCGAGACCGCCTGAGTGGAGCGGCCTCCGCACGCCTATGTGCCGGGCCGCAGTCCGCGCCACCCCGAGGGGCTCTTCGATGCGGTGCGCGACACGGCAGAGGGCGTGCCGGTCGACCGGCTGGCCGAGACCGAGGCCTGGCGCACCGGTCTGCGCTGGATCGACGAGGGCTATTTCTGGGAGGCGCACGAGGTGCTAGAGCCCGTATGGATGGCCGCGCCCCCCAACGCGCCGGAGCGCTCGATGGTCCGCGCCGCGATCCAGTGCGCCAACGCCCGCCTCAAGCGGCGCATGGGCCGCGATCGTGCGGCCGCGCGGCTGGAGGGTGTGGTGGCCGGACTGCTGGACGAGGTTGCGCTCTCGGGTCGAAGCCGGGTGATGGGGCTCGGCCTCGACGAGGCGCGCGCCCGGTTCGGTGGCGCAGATTCGGTGCGGGATATGCAAGATAATGCATAGTTCGCCCCTGTGTCGCATGGATGAGGCCAAATTGCTGAGTTGCGGGGACTCTTTTTTCGCATTATAGCGCATCCCGGCGGTTTACCGGGCGTGGATCGCGCACTATACTGCAAGCCAACCTGAGGAGGATGCGCGTGACCCAACGGATCGACTTTCAGACCGACCCCTCGAAGTATCGCCACTGGCGGGTCGAGTATGACGGCCCGGTCGCCACGGTCGTGATGGACGTGGACGAGGATGGCGGCCTCTTCGACGGCTACAAGCTCAAGCTCAACTCCTATGATCTGGGCGTCGACATCGAACTGGCCGACATCGTCCAGCGGATGCGCTTCGAGCACCCCGAGGTGCGGGCGGTGGTGATGAAGTCGGGCAAGCCGGGCGTCTTCTGCGCGGGCGCCAACATCCGGATGCTGGGCGGCGCCTCACACGCGCACAAGGTCAACTTCTGCAAGTTCACCAACGAGACGCGCAACGCCTACGAGGCGGCCGAGGCCGAATCGGGCCAGACCTGGATCGCGGCCGTCCGCGGCTCCTGCGCGGGCGGCGGCTATGAACTGGCGCTGGCCTGCAACCACATCATGCTGACCGACGATTCCACCTCGAACGTCGCGCTGCCCGAGGTGCCGCTGCTCGCCGTGCTGCCGGGCACCGGGGGCCTCACCCGCGTTACCGACAAGCGCAAGGTGCGCCGCGACCTGGCCGACGTCTTCTGCTCGATCGAGGAGGGGGTGAAGGGCAAGCGCGCGCTCGACTGGCGTCTCGTGGACGAGGTGGTGCCGAACACGAAATTCGACGACGCCGTGCTGGAACGCGCCCGCACCATCGCGGCAGAACGCCCGCGCGAGGGCGCGAAGGGCATCGAGCTCACCCCGCTGGAGCGCAGCTTCGGCGAGGATGGCGCGGTCACCTATTCCACCGTCGAGGTCGAGGTGGACCGCGACGCAGGCACCGCGACGATCACGGTGAAGGGCCCGGAAGAGGATGCGCCCGGCGCGATGGCCGATTTCCATGCGCAGGGCGCGCAGGCCTGGATGCTGCGCGCCGCGCGCGAGCTCGACGATGCGATCCTGCACCTGCGCCTCAACGAGCGCACCGCGGGCCTGCTGATCCTGCGCACGCAGGGCGACCCGGAGCGCGTCGTGGCGCACGAGAAACTGCTGCTCGACAATGCCGACGACTGGCTCGCCAACGAGGTGCTGCAATACTGGAAGCGCCTGCTGAAGCGGGTGGACATGACATCGCGCAGCCTTGCGGCGCTGGTCGAGCACGGCTCCTGCTTCGCCGGGCCCCTGGCGGAGCTGCTCTGGGCCGCCGACCGCTCCTACATGATGGAAGGCGAGTTCGAGGGCGACAACCGGCCGATGGCGACCGTCACGCTGACCGAGGGCAACTTCGGCCGCTACCCGATGGGCAACGACCTCACGCGGCTCGAGACCCGCTTTCTCGGCAGCCCCGAGGCGGTGGAGACGGCGAAGGGACACTTGGGCGAGGCGCTGGAGGCGGAAGAGGCCGAGGAGCTTGGCCTCGTCACCTACATCCTCGACGACATCGACTGGGAAGACGAGGTGCGCATCTTCATGGAGGAGCGCGCGAGCTTCTCGCCCGACGCGATGACCGGCATGGAGGCCAACCTGCGCTTCGCCGGTCCCGAGACGATGGAGACCCGCATCTTCGGCCGGCTCACCGCCTGGCAGAACTGGATCTTCCAGCGTCCCAACGCCGTGGGCGAGGCCGGTGCGCTCAAGCGCTACGGCTCCGGCCAGCGCGGCGAATACGACATGGAGCGCGTGTGACCCCGCCGCGCGAAGGAAGGTGCGTGCGAGCACGCACCCTACGCCGGTTCCGATGGGCGGCGAGAGACGCGCCCGTAGGGTGCGCCGTCCCGGCGCACCGGCCGCGGGCCGAAAGGAAGGATGAACCGTAGGGTGCGTGCTCGCACGCACCGTCACCGAACCAACAGGGAGACCCCCATGCTCGACCTCATCAACGTGAGCTACGACACGCAGATCCCGAACAACGTCGGGCTGAGCTCCGACAAGCGGGTGCTCAAGGCGCTCGAGAAGTGGCACCCGGGCTACATCAACTGGTGGAACGACCTCATTCCGGAGAACTTCCAGAAGAGCCTCGTCTATCTCCGCACCGCGGTCAGCGTGGATCCGAAGGGCTGGGCGAAGTTCGACTACGTCAAGATGCCCGAGTACCGCTGGGGCGTGCTGCTCGCCCCGCAGGTCGAGGGGCGCACGATCCCGTGCGGCGAGCACGCGGGCGAGCCCGCCTGGCAGGAAGTGCCCGGCGAATACCGCAACATGCTCAAGCGCCTGATCGTCATCCAGGGCGATACCGAGCCCGCGAGCGTCGAGCAGCAGCGCAGCCTCGCGCTCACCGCGCCCTCGCTCTATGACATGCGCAACCTCTTCCAGGTGAACGTGGAGGAGGGCCGCCACCTCTGGGCGATGGTCTACCTGCTGCACAAGTACTTCGGCCGCGACGGCCGGGAGGAGGCGGACGACCTGCTGCGCCGCTCTTCCGGTTCGGAGGAAGCGCCGCGGATGCTGGGCGCCTTCAACGAGGAGACGCCGGACTGGCTGTCCTTCTTCATGTTCACCTACTTCACCGACCGGGACGGCAAGATGCAGCTGGAGAGCCTCGCGCAGTCCGGCTTCGACCCGCTGTCGCGCACCTGCCGCTTCATGCTGACCG
The DNA here is from genome assembly GCF_003298775.1 of Rhodosalinus halophilus. Lineage (GTDB taxonomy): Bacteria > Pseudomonadota > Alphaproteobacteria > Rhodobacterales > Rhodobacteraceae > Rhodosalinus > Rhodosalinus halophilus. The sequence continues at coordinate 116,346 of NZ_QNTQ01000014.1, forward strand.
AGGAAGCGCACCACATGTTCGTCGGCGAGACGGGCGTGGGCCGCATCATCGAGCGCACCTGCCAGGTCATGAAGGAGAACGGCATCGAGGATCCCTACGAGATCGACAGGATCCGCAGCCTGGGCGTCATCGACCTGCCCACGATCCAGAAGAAGCTGAACCTGCACTACACGCTGTCGCTCGACCTCTTCGGGCAGGAGGTGTCCACGAACGCGGCCAACGCCTTCAACGCGGGCATCAAGGGCCGTTACATGGAAAGCCGGATCGACGACGATCACAAGCTTCAGGACGCCACCTACGAGGTCACGACGATCGAAGACGGCCAGATCAAGCGCATCGCGGCGCCCGCGCTCACGGCGATCAACATGCGGCTGCGCGACGACTACACCCGCGACGCGGCGGGCGGCATCAAGCGCTGGAACAAGATCATCGAGAAGGCCGGCGTCCAGTTCGAGCTCAAGCTCCCGCACGAGGGCTTCAACCGCAAGATCGGCGTCTTCGCCAATCAGCTCATCGACCCCGAGGGCAATTTCGTCACGGGCGCCGAGTATGACGCCAAGGTCAACGACTGGCTGCCGACCCATGCCGACGGCGACTTCATCCAGTCGCTCATGAAGCCGGTCTACGAGCCCGGCCAGTATGCCGGCTGGATCGCGCCGCCGAAGGTGGGCATCGACAACAAGCCCGGCGACTTCGAGTATGTGAAGCTGCACATGGCCTGACGGCCTTGGCCGCCGGGGCCGGAGGCCGTCCCGGCGGCATTCACAGGGAGACGCGCGATGAAGATTGACCGCAAGGCCGGATGGGCGCCCCGCACCGCCGCCGTCGCCCGCGAGATGGGCGACCTGGAGGGGCCCTGCGTGGGCTGCCGCGACTGCCGCGGCCTCTGCCCCGCGCTGATCGAGGCGATGACCCTGCCCGAGATCGTGCTGGGCCGGGACGCCCGCGCCTGAGACAGCGAAAAGCCTCAACCTTGCAGCGGGCCGCTGGTCCGCAGCCGCCCCATCCTGGAGCGACGAGCGATGAACAAGCCGATCAAGCAGCACCTGATCGACCCCGAGATCTGCATCCGCTGCTACACCTGCGAGATGACCTGCCCGATCGGGGCGATCGAGCACAACGACGACAACGTCGTGGTGGATGCCGACAAGTGCAACTTCTGCATGGACTGCATCCCGGTCTGCCCCACGGGCTCCATCGACGAATGGCGCGTGGTGCTCGAGCCCTACAGCCTCGAGGAACAATACGAGTGGATGGAGCTGCCCGAGCAGGAAGAGCTCGAGGTGGACGGCGGCGCCGGCGAAGACGGGATCGAGGCGCTGGACGAGGCGATGGCGGCCCTGCTGGCCGAGGCGCACGCCGGCACGGGCGGCAAGCCCAGGGCGCCGGCGACGGCGGCCAAGCCCACGGTGAACCTCTACAACCTCGGCAAGCCGGCCGAGGCCACGGTGCGCGGCAACTATCGCCTGACGGCCGAGGACAGCGACTCGGACGTGCGGCACATCGTGCTCGACTTCGGCGGCCAGCCGATGCCGGTGCTCGAAGGGCAGTCCATCGGGATCATACCGCCGGGCGAGGATGCCGAGGGCAAGCCGCATCTGCCGCGGCTCTACTCCATCTCGTCGCCGCGCGACGGCGAGCGGCCGGGCTACAACAACGTGGCCCTCACCGTGAAGCGGGAAGAGAAGGGCGTCTGCTCGAACTACGTCTGCGACCTGAAGACCGGCGACAAGGTCAAGGTGACGGGGCCCTTCGGCGCGACCTTCCTTCTGCCGTCGGACCCCGAGGCGCATCTGATGATGATCTGCACCGGCACGGGCTCCGCCCCTTTCCGCGCCTTCACCATGCGCCGCCAGCGCGAGCATCCGAACCTGGAGGACTCGCTCACACTCGTCTTCGGCGCGCGCCGGCCCGAGGAGCTGCCCTATTTCGGCCCGCTCAAGAAGGTGCCGGAAAGCTTCATGAAGAAGCACTACGCCTTCTCCCGGCAGGAGGGCGCGCCCAAGCACTACGTGCAGGACAAGCTGCGCGAAGAGGCCGACGAGGTCTTGCGGCTGATGCAGGAGCCCAAGGGCCACATCTATATCTGTGGTCTCAAGGCGATGGAGGACGGCGTGAACGAGGCGCTCGCCGACATTGCCCGCGGGGCAGGGCTTGACTGGGACGCGATCCGGGACGAGATGCGCCAGGACGGACGCTACCATGTGGAAACCTATTGATGCGCGACCAGCCCGAGGCGGAGCGAGGGGCGGAGGCGGATGTCTTCGAGCATGAAATCGCGGTGCGGTGGGCCGATTGCGACCCGGCCGAGATCGCCTATACCGGCCGCATCCCGCTCTGGGCGCTGGACGCCATAGACGCCTGGTGGGAGGCGCGGCTGGACGGCACGGGCTGGTATCAGCTCAACATGGATCGCAACCTGGGCACGCCCTTCGTGCGAATGGCGATAGACTTCCGCTCGCCCATCACCCCGCGCCACCGGCTGATCTGCCGCACATGGCCCTGCCGGCTCGGCGAGACCTCGATCACCTTCCGCGTCGACGGCTATCAGGACGGGCGCCTCTGCTTCGAGGGGCAGTTCACCAGCGTCTTCGTCACAGCGAGCGAATTTACCAAGGCGCGGCCGCCCGCGGATTTGCGCGCGGTGGTCGAGGCGCATCTGCGGCCCGAAGACGCAGGATAGTGCATTCTTGCCGTCTGGCGGTTGCCAGAAGGAGAAACCTGCCCCAATGTTATGCACTATAGTTCGCATGGGGCCGGCATGGGCGAGATTGGCAGGATCGACGGAGAGCTCGAGGCGGCGAGCGCGCGGCTGATCGCGCGCGTCGGCGAGCGGGTGCGCCGCGCGCGCGAGCAGAAGGGCCTGCCGCGCCGCATGCTCTCGGACGCCTCCGGCGTCTCGCCGCGCTACCTCGCCCAGCTCGAGGCGGGCGAGGGCAACATCTCGATCGGGCTTCTGCATCGCGTCGCCGCCGCGCTCGACCACCCGCTGGAATGGCTCGTCGCCGAAGAGGATCCCTGGACGTCCGAGGCGCTGCGCGTGGCCGAACTCTACCGCCAGGCGGACGCGCCCACCCGCGCCCGTGCGCTCGAGGTGCTGACGCCCCGCGCCCTGCGCGCGCGCCGGATCGCGCTCATCGGGCTGCGCGGCGCCGGGAAATCGACCCTCGGCGCGCAGGCCGGCCGCGATCTGGGCCTGCCCTTCGTCGAACTCAACCGCGAGATCGAGGAGATGACCGGGATGCCCATCGCCGAGGTGATGGCGCTCTACGGCCAGGACGGCTACCGCGATCTCGAGGCCGAGGCGCTGGACCGGGTGATCCGGGAGCATGACGCGATGATCCTCGCCGTCGCGGGGGGGATCGTCGCCGAGACGGAGACCTACAGCCGTTTGCTCGCGCATTTCCACACGGTCTGGCTGCGCGCAGCCCCCGAAGAGCACATGGCGCGCGTCCGCGCGCAGGGGGACGAGCGGCCGATGGCCGGCAATCCGCAGGCCATGGCGCAGCTGCGCGCCCTGCTCCAAAGCCGCGAGCCGCTCTACGCCCGCGCCGAGGCGGAACTCGACACCTCCGGCAAGACCGAGGCGCAGGCGCTCGACGAATTGCTCGCGCTCATCCGGCGGCGCGGCTTCCTCGAGTGACGCAGACCACGGCAGAGCCCTTCGGTGCGCCGCCCCCGACGGCGGAGCGACGTGCCGCGGCGGCGGCGCATCTGCGACGCGCCGTTGAGGCGGCGGCGGCGCGCTCGGCCGAGGCCACCCGGGGCGCAGCCCCGCCCGAACGTCCCGCGGTGCTGGGCAGCGGTCCCGCGGCGGTCGCGCTCGCCGGTGCGCTGGCTGCGGCGGGGTTCGCCGTGACGCTCCATGAACCCGATCCGCACGACGCGGCACGCGCCCGCGACATGCTGGGGCGCTTCCTCGCGGACGAGCCGGGTGCGCGCTGGCGTGTGGAAGGGGCAGATGATGCGCTGGCCCGCGCGGACATGGCGCTCGTGCCCGAAGCCGGGGCAGAGCGGGTGGTTGAGCAAATCGCTGCGGTGATGCAGCGCCTGCCCGAAGGGGCGACCATCGCCGTCGCGTTGGGCGGCGCCGGGCTCGCGCGGCTCGCGGAGGCGCTGGGAGAGCCGCCGGCGCTGGTCGGGCTGACGCTTCAGCCGCCCGCCCATGCCACCCGGCTGGCCGAGGTCGCCACGCACCCGGCGACCGCGCAGGAGGCGCGGGCGTCGGCGTATGCGCTCGCCGGGGCGCTGGGCCGCATCACGCTCGAGACCAGGGGCGCACCGCTCGCCGAGTCGCTGCTGCTGTCCTTGCACGACATGGCCGACCGGCTGCTGATCGAGGGCGCGGAGCCCTGGACGCTCGACGCCGCGATGACCGGGTTCGGCTATGCCACAGGGCCGCTCGAGGCCCAGGATCTCGCGGGGCTGCCGGCGCTCGCGGCCGCCCGCGCGCAGCGCGCCGACGGCCCGCCCGAACTGCCGATCCGGCCCCGGATGCTGGCCGAGGGGCGGCTGGGCAAGGCGGCTGGCGTCGGCTGGTACCGCTATCCCGGCGGCGGTGGCGCGGTGATCGATCCGCTGATCGAGGATCTGATTCACGAAGAGGCGCATTTCGCCGGCGTGGCAGAGGTGCATAGCGGCGCAGGCGATCTGCGCGAGGCGCTGCTTCTGGCGCAGATCGCCGAGGCGGTGCATCTGCTGGGCAGCGGCGCGGCTGGCGACGCCGCCGCGCTCGATCTGGCCAGCGTGCATGGCGCGGGCTTTCCCGAAGCGCGGGGCGGCGTGCTGCGCTACGCCGCAGAGGTGGGGGCGGCGCGGCTCGGGCAGGCACTGGACCGGCTGCAGGGCCGTCTGCTTCCGGACCGCGCGGCGACGCTGCGCCGGGCGCTGTCGTCCGGAACTGCCGATCCTGCGCGCGGCAAGGTCGTTTTCCGTGCCGACGAGCCGCGCGTGATGCGTCATTGATCGGGGCGAGGCGCCGGCCTCCTGCCGGCGCGTCGCAGGGAGGACGACCGATGCGACTGTATCCCGCGATCGAATTGCAGCAGGGCCGCTGCGTGAGCCTCCATCGCGGACGGCTCGAGGAGCCGCACATCTGGCATGTGGACCCGGTGGCGAGAGCACGCGACTACGCGGCCGACGGGGCGGAATGGCTGCATGTCACCGATCTCGACGCCGTCACGGGCGAGGCGGACAACGCGGATCTGATCGAGGAGATCATCCGGGCGGCGGGTATTCCGGTGCAGGTGGGCGGCGGCATCCGGTCGCTCGAGCGGATCGAGCACTGGATGGACCGCGGTGCGGGCCGCGTGGTGGTCGGCACGCTCGCCGTCACACGACCCGATCTCGTGAGACAGGCCGCGAAGTATCACCCGGACGCGGTCGTGCTCGCGGTGGACGTCTGGAGCGGGCATGTCACCTCGAACGGCTGGCGCGAAGAGAGCGTGATCGCGCCAGAGGATTTCGTCGCACAGTTTTCGGCCGACCCGCTGGCCGCCATCATGGTCACGGATATCTCCGCCGATATAGACGGCGTCGAGGAGCCGCTCGCGCTGGTGACCGATCTGGCGGGGCGGGCGCGCACGCCCGTCATCGCCTCGGGCCTCGTGCACAGTCTCGACGACATCGCCCGGCTGAAATACGTCCCCGGCGTTTCGGGGGCCGTCATCGGCCGGCCGCTGTTTTCGCGGGCGTTCACGCTCGCCGAGGCGCTCGGGGTGGCCGGAGAACCGCGCGGCGAGACCGCCGAGTTCATCTGAGTGTCATTCCCGCGCGAAGCGGGTCCAGAGCCCGTCGGGCCGCTCGCGGCGCTCGAAGCGGTAGGGCGTGGCGCTCCAGCAGCGCAGCGCGTCGGTCAGGTTGTCGAGCACCAGCGTGCCGCGCTCCGTCTCGGCGAGAAGAACGGCGTGGCCGAAATACTCGGTGCGGTGGTGGACGATCGCCATCGTGAGCGCGGCGGAGGGCAGGCCCGCCGCGACGAGGCGCCGGCGCTTCTCGAGGGCGAAATCCTCGCAATCGCCGACGCCCTTGCGCGGGTAGTCCCAATGTTCCTCCACGCCGAGGCACTCCTGGTCGGCGAGCAGGCGGATCGAGTCGTTGACCTCTCGGTTGACGCGCGCGAGCCGCTCACGCGCGTCAGCGACCCGCGCAGGGCCCGACAGCACGCAATCGTCGGGGTGGCGCGCGCAGAATTCGGCATACTGGACCGGCGGCGCCTCGACCCGCGCCACCGGCAGGTCGAGCGGCCCGCAGTCCCGCGCTGCGGCGGCGGGCGCGGCCACGGCCGCGGCGAGCGCGGCCGCCCGGGCCGCCCGACGGGCGACGGTCACAGCTCCATGGGCTCCATGACCTGCGGTTCGCGCACGTCAACGCCGGGCAGTTCGTCGATCAGCGCCTGCGCGGATTGTTCGAGGATCGGAAACGTCCGGTAGTGACAGGGGATGACCGTCTTGAAATCGAAGAAGGTTTTCGCCGCGTAGGCCGCGCGCCTCATGTCCATCGTGAAATGGCCCCCCGCGCAGAGAATGCCGATCTCGGGCTGGTGCAGATCCTGGAACACCTGCATGTCGGCCATCACGTCAGTGTCGCCCGAGAAATAGATCGTGCGCCCGCCGTGGGCGATCATAAAGCCCGACTCGGTGCCGGTGTAGAGCGGCCGCCCCTCGTCGTCCGAAAGCGAGGAGGAATGCGCGGCATTGACCATGGTCACGGCGACATCCCCGAGCATTACCGTGCCGCCCTTGTTGAAGCCCACCGTCTGGACGCCGTCCCGCTTCTCGAGCCAGCCCGCGAGATCGAAGATGGTCACGACTGGGATGCCGAGCTCCCTGGCGATCCTGGGGGCGTCGTTGACGTGGTCGAAATGCCCGTGGCTGACGAGCACATGCGTCGCGCCCTCGATGGCCTCGGCGCGCCGCTCTTCGGGGAACATCGGGTTGCCGGTGACCCAGGGGTCGACCAGCAGGATCTGGTCGCCGATCTCCATGCGGAAGCCGGAATGGCCGAGCCATGTGAGTTTCATCGGAGTCCTCCTCGCTTGGGTGATGGCCGGAGCCTAGCAGCTTCGGCCGGGCGCGAAAGGGAGCCGTTAACCCGGTGGAGCGGCCTTGCGGCCGCACGCCTTCTGGCGCTTCGCGCGGGGGGGGCGCTGCCTTCGTCGGCCTGCGGCCTTACCCCCCGGGGTATTTCGGGCAAGAGGAAGGATATCGGGCTGGAATCGGCGGGGTCGGGGCTTACCTCTCCGCGTGGCCGAGGCGGGACGGGGCAGGGGCATGGACTGGACGCGCCAGATCGACAGCTATTGCGAGCGGCTCGACGCGAGCTACTGGGCGGAACCCGTCAACGCGGTGACCAACGCGGCCTTCCTGATCGCGGCTTTCGTGATGTGGGCCCGCGTGCGGGGGCAGGGGCTGCCGCTGGCGATGGCGCTGGTCTGGGTTCTGGCCGCGATCGGGGTCGGCAGTTACCTCTTCCACACCCATGCGCAGGTCTGGTCGGCGGTCATGGACGTGGTGCCCATCCTGCTTTTCATCCTGATCTACATCTTTGCCGCGAACCGGCATTACTGGGGGCTGTCGCGGCTCTGGTCGGGGCTGGGGGTGGCGGCCTTCTTTCCCTACGCCTTCGCGACGGTCCCGCTTTTCCAGTTGGTGCCCGGGCTGGGCAGTTCGGCGGGCTATGCGCCCGTGCCGTTGCTGATCCTGGTCTATGCGGTGCTGCTGCGCCGGCGGCTCCCGCAGGTGGCGCGGGGGCTCGCCCTCGGGGCGGGCATCCTGATCGCCTCGCTCACCTTCCGCACCCTCGACCTGCCGCTCTGCGGGACCGTGCCCTTCGGCACGCATTTCATGTGGCACATCCTCAACGCGGTCATGCTGGGCTGGATGATCGAGGTCTATCGCCGGCACATGGTTGCGAGCGGCCTGCGGGGGCTGTAGATCGGGCGCGATCCGAGGCAAGGAGGCGCCTGCCCATGTCCATCGACACCCGCACCGCGGCGCATGTCGCGCATCTCGCCCGCATCCGCGTGGAGCAGGACGAGCTGCCGGCGCTCGCGGAGGAGTTCAATCGAATCCTGGGGTTCATCGAGGAGCTGAACGAGGTCGACGTCGAAGGGGTCGAGCCGATGGTCAGCGTCACGCCCATGCGGCTGAAGCGGCGCGACGACACGGTGACCGACGGCGGCATGCCCGAGCGGGTGCTGTCGAACGCGCCCGATGCGCGCGAGGGGTTCTTCGCCGTTCCGAAGGTGGTGGAATGACCGATCTCAACGCGCTCACCATCGCCGAGGCGCGCGACGCGCTCGCGCGGGGCGATCTCACCAGCGTCGAGCTGACGGAGGCCTGCCTCGGCGCCGTCGAGGCGGGGGGCGCACTGGGCGCTTTCGTGCACAAGACGCCCGAGCTCGCGCTGGAGCGGGCGCGGGCGGCGGATGCGCGGCTGAAGGCGGGCGCGGCGCCGGCGCTGTGCGGGATTCCGCTGGGCATCAAGGATCTGTTCTGCACCGAAGGCGTGGCGAGCCAGGCGGCCTCGCGGATCCTCGACGGCTTCCGCCCGGAATACGAAAGCACCGTGAGCGCGCAGCTGCGCGACGCCGGCGCGGTGATGCTGGGCAAGCTCAACATGGACGAGTTCGCGATGGGCTCGTCGAACGAGACGAGCGTCTACGGCCCGGCCGTGAACCCCTGGAAGGTGGACGAGCGCAAGCTCACGCCCGGCGGCTCCTCGGGCGGCTCGGCCGCTGCGGTGGCGGCCGATCTCTGCCTCGCCGCCACGGGCACGGATACCGGCGGGTCGATCCGCCAGCCTGCGGCCTTCACCGGGATCGTCGGCCTCAAGCCCACCTACGGGCGCTGCTCGCGCTGGGGGATCGTGGCCTTCGCCTCCTCGCTCGACCAGGCGGGGCCGATGACCAAGACGGTGCGCGACGCGGCGATCCTGCTGCAGGCGATGGCGGGGCACGATCCGAAGGATTCCACCTCCGCCGATCTGCCGGTGCCGGACTTCGAGGCGATGCTCTCGGGCGACATCCGCGGCAGGAAGATCGGCATTCCCCGGGAATACCGGATGGAGGGGATGCCGCAGGAGATCGAGGATCTCTGGGCGAAGGGCGCGGAGATGCTGCGCGATGCCGGCGCCGAGATCGTGGACATCTCGCTGCCGCACACGAAATACGCGCTGCCGGCCTACTACGTCATCGCGCCGGCCGAGGCCTCGTCGAACCTCGCGCGCTACGACGGCGTGCGCTACGGCTACCGGGCGAAGCTGGAGCAGGGCGACGGCATCGTTGACATGTACGAGAAGACCCGCGCCGAGGGGTTCGGCGCCGAGGTCAAGCGCCGGGTCATGGTCGGCACCTATGTCCTGTCGGCGGGCTTTTACGACGCCTATTACAACCGCGCACGCAAGGTCCGCACGCTGATCAAGCGGGACTTCGAGCAGGCCTTCGATCAGGGCGTCGACGCGATCCTGACGCCGGCCACCCCGTCGGCCGCCTTTGGCCTTGGCGAGATGGGGCAGGCCGACCCGGTCGAGATGTATCTCAACGACATCTTCACGGTGACGGTGAACCTCGCCGGGCTGCCGGGCATCTCGGTGCCCGCGGGGCTCGACCGCAAGGGGCTTCCGCTGGGGCTGCAGCTCATCGGCAAGCCCTGGGAAGAGGGGCCGCTGCTGGATGTGGCCGAGGCCCTGGAACGGGCCGCCGGCTTTGTGGCGAAGCCCGAAAAATGGTGGTAGACAATCTCTGCGGAGCGACCCGCATGCAGGAAGGTCTGGAGCCATGAAACGGCGTTCACTGGCGATCGTCGCGGTCTGCGGCGGGTTGGCCGCCTGTTCGCCGGCGGTGCCCGAGAGCGGCGCCGGATTCAACGACTACAGCGAGTATCAGGCGGCGCGCGCGGCCCGTGAGGTGGAGCTCGCCGGTTCGGCGCGTGGCGGCCCGCCGCCGATCTCGTCGGAACGGACGGGGGACGCGCAGGGCGAGGGCTCGGCGCTCGACACGGCGCGCGCGGCGCTCGAGGACCCGGAGTCGGGCCAGGGGGCGGAGGCCGCGGCGGCGGCGACCGCACAGGCGCGGAACTCCGGCGAAGCGCCCCTGCAGGCCAGCCCGTCCAACCCGGCGCCGCCGATCCGCAACAACCCCGGCCTCTCGGACGAACAGGATTTCGACGCAGTGGCCGAGCGGCGCGGGATCGAGGGCGACGCGGCGCGGCTCGCCCAGGCGCGGGCGCGCTATCAGGTCGTGGAGCCGCAGCCATTGCCGGAACGCCGGGACGACGGCCGCATGACCCCGGTCGAGTTCGCGCTCGCCACATCGCACGCAATGGGACAGCGCGTCTATTCGCGGTCCGGCTTCAATTCGGCCGAGCGAGCGCAGCGCAGGTGCGCGGCCTATGCGACCCCGGATCTCGCGCAGGCGGATTTTCTCGCCAATGGCGGGCCGGAGCGCGACCGCCTGGGGCTCGATCCCGACGGCGACGGCTTCGTCTGCGGCTGGAGCCCCGCCCCCTTCCGGGCGGCGGTGCGGCGCTGAGGACCGGCACGCCCGAGGCGCCCGATGCGCGCCCCTCGCCCAATCACGGCGCACGGCGCGGCGGCGACAGGCCCCGGCTCGTTGTCCTCCATCACACCGCGATGGAGAGTGCCGCCGGGGCGCTGGAGCGGCTTTGCGATCCGGCGGCGGAAGTCTCGGCGCACTATCTGATCGGCGCGGACGGCCATGTCTGGCAACTCGTCGACGAGGCGCGGCGCGCCTGGCATGCCGGGGCAGGGGCCTGGGGCGGGATCGGCGACGTGAACTCCGCCTCCATCGGAATCGAGTTGCAGAACCGGGGCGATCACCCCTTCGCGGCGCCGCAGATGGCCGCGCTCGAGCGGCTTCTGCGCGGCGTGATGGACCGCTGGGGGATCGGCCCGGCGGGCGTGATCGGCCACTCGGACAGCGCCGTGGGGCGCAAGCGCGATCCGGGCGCGCGCTTCGACTGGCGGGCGCTGGCGCGGGTCGGGCTGGCCGTCTGGCCCGAGGCGGCCGAGCCCGGCGCGTTCCTGGCGGACGCGGCGCGTGCCGGCTGGCGGGCGCCGGCGGGCTGCGATGCGCCGGAGGCCGCGGTGCTGTCCGCGGTGCGGCTGCGCCTGCGGCCCTGGGCGCGCGGACCCGTGGACGCCGTGGACCGGGCGCTCGTGGCGGGCATGGCGGCACGCTGGCCTGCGCCGGAGCGCTGAGGTCCATTGACTGCGCGCGCCGGCCTGCCTATCTGCATCGGGCGCGGAGGGCCGGATGGCCGCGGCCGAGAGGCCGAGGAAAGTCCGGACTCCTGGAAGCGACGGTGCCGGGTAACGCCCGGGCGGAGAAATCCGACGGAAAGCGCCGCAGAAAACAGACCGCCCGCGGTGCGCCGCGGGCAAGGGTGAAACGGTGGGGTAAGAGCCCACCGGGCCGCCGGCAACGGGGGCCGCACGGCAAGCCCCACCGGGAGCAATGCCGAATAGGGACCTCGCGCGGAGCTTCGGCTCTGCAGGGCAGCTTCCGCCCGAGAGGTCCGGGTTGGCAGCGTGAGCGCCGGAGCGATCCGGCGCCCAGACGAATGGCCATCCAGGGGGCGAAAGCCCCCGGACAGAATCCGGCTTACAGGCCCTCCGCGCATATGCCCGCCGCCAAGCCGGTTGACAGCCGGCGCATCACGGGTAAAAGGCGGGCCTCAACGGATTTCGCGGGTGCGCCTTTGCGCCCGGTGCAGGAGAGCTCAGATGGCGAAGCCCACCACTATCAAGATCCGCCTCAACTCGACCGCGGGCACGGGGCATTTCTACGTCACGAAAAAGAACGCGCGCACCATGACCGAGAAGATGACGATCCGGAAGTTCGACCCGGTCGCGCGCAAGCACGTCGAATACAAGGAAGGCAAGATCAAGTGATCTGAGCCGCCCTTACGCGGGTATGATGGGCCACGCCGACGGCGTGGCCTTTCGTTTCCGGAGCCCTGCGATGCCGAAGGAAGGCCACTACGTCACGCGCACGGGATGGCTGCGCGCCGCCGTTTTGGGCGCCAACGACGGGATCGTCTCGACCTCCAGCCTGCTGGCAGGGGTGCTCGCGGCCGGGCTCGACCGGCCGGCGGTCCTGCTGACGGGGCTCGCGGCCCTCGTCGCGGGCGCCTTCTCGATGGCGTCGGGCGAGTATGTCTCGGTCGCGGCGCAGGCAGACTCCGAGACCGCCGATCTCGAGCGCGAGCGGCAGGCGCTCGAGGAGAACCCGGACTACGAACTCGACGAGCTCACCGAGGGGCTGGTGGATCGTGGTGTCTCGGAGCCGCTCGCGCGCGCCGCGGCAGAGGAAATGACCGCCCATGACGCGCTCGACGCACATGCGCGCGAAGAACTCGGCCTGACCGGCGCGGGTGGAGCGGCGCCGCTACAGGCCGCGCTCGCCTCCGCCCTGGCTTTCGCGGCCGGTGCGGCGCTGCCGCTCGGCGGCGCGGTGGCGGCGCCCGTCGGGACGGATGGTATCCTTGTCGTCGCAGGGGTGTCGCTCATCGCGCTCGCGGTCTTGGGGGCGGCGGGCGCGCGCCTCGGTGGCGCGCCGCAGGGGCGTGCGGTGGTGCGCGTGCTGCTCTGGGGCGGCGCGGCGATGGCGGCCACCGCGGCGGTGGGCCGGCTCTTCGACGTTTCCGTCTGATCCAGTCGGCGTGCCGAAGCAAAAGGGCCGGCCCTGTCGGGCCGGCCCTTCGCGCGTGTTCCGGAAGGCCCGGGGTTACTGTTCCTGCCCCATGAACATCAGCAGGAACTGGAACATGTTCAGGAAGCTGATGTAGAGCGCCAGCGCGCCGTCGTAGGCGGCCTTGTCGAGCCACTCCTGATCGCCGTGCTCCGCGTGGGCCACGTAGGTGCTCTTGATCTCCTGCGTGTGGAAGGCCGTGAGCCCCGCGAAGACCAGGATGCCGATGATCGAGATCGCGAACATCATCGCCGGCGATTGCAGGAAGATGTTGATCACCATCGCCACGATCAGGCCGATCACGCCCATGAGCAGGAAGGTGCCCATGCCGCTCAGATCCTTCTTCGTCGTGTAGCCCCACAGCGACAGACCCGCGAAGGCGATCGCGGTGACGAGGAAGGTCTGCGCGATCGAATACGGCGTGAAGACCAGGAAGATCGAGCTCAGCGACAGGCCGATCGCCACGGCGAAGGCGAAGAAGCCGAGCTGCACCGTCGCTGCCGAGGCGCGGCGCAGAAGCTGGCCCCAGCCGAAGAAGATGAAGGCCAGCGGCAGCAGCATGATGACCCAGCGCAGCGGCGAGGCGTAGATCGCCGCGCCGAGGCCGTTGAGGTAATCGCCGCTGGGCAGCTGGGCGACCGCCTGGCTCGGGTCGGTGGTCGTCGCGAGGCCCGAGATCGCCCAGGCCGCGCCCGCCGTGATCAGCATGCCTACGGACATCGTGCCGTAGACCTTGTTCATGTGGGCTCGCAGCCCCTCGTCGATCGCGGCGCTGCGGGTGCCCGCAGCCGTGGTCCGGATCGTCTCGTATTCAGCCATTCTCGTCCAGCCTCCGACTTGATCCCTGCTGTTCGTCCCTGGAATCCGTTACGCAAACCAGACCGGGTCCGGGCGACCCGGCCGTCCTTGGGGAATATTGGGGAGCCGGGGCCGCAAATCAAGGTTTTCCGGTTGGGAAACGCAGCGTATCCGAAGCGATCCGCGCGCTCTGCCTGTGCGTCCGGCGGCGCGCGCGCGGATCACGTCCGCGTGGAAGATCAGGCCATGCGGATCACGACCTTCCCGGTCGATCTGCGCGTGCGCAGCAGGTCCAGCCCCTCCTCGACCCGGTCGAGCGGCAGAACCTCGCTGACATGGGGCTTCAGGCGGCCCTCTTCGAACCAGCGCATCAGCTGCGAGAGGCTGTCGCGGATCACATCCGGGCGGAACGCCATGTAGCCGCCCCAGTAGAAACCCGTGACAGTGAGGTTCTTGACCAGCAGGTGGTTGGCCTTGATCCGCGGCACTTCGCCGCTGGCGAAGCCGATCACGAGCAGCCGCGCCTCGGGACGGCAGGCGCGGAAGGCCGCGTCGAAAAGCGCCCCTCCGACAGGGTCGTAGACCACGTCCGCCCCGCCCAGCGCCTTCAGCCGTGTGCGCAGTTCCTCGGGGTCGGCGGGCACGAGGTGATCCGCGCCCGCCTGCCGCGCGACCCCGAGCTTTTCCGCGCCGCGCGCGCAGGCCACGACCTCGGCGCCCATGACCTTGCCGATCTCGACCGCGGTCAGGCCCACGCCACCTGCCGCGCCGAGAACCAGCAGGCGCTCGCCGGGGGAGAGGCGCGCGCGATGGGCGAGCGCGACATGGCTGGTGCCGTAGGCGATCTGGAAGGCCGCGCCCGTCACCTCGTCCATCGAGTCCGGCAGCGGCACGGCCCGCGCGGCCGGAAAGCAGCCATACTCTGCGAGGCCGCCCTGTCCGCCGAAGACGGCCACGCGGGTGCCCGGAGCCGGCCCCTCGACCCCCGGTCCGAGGGCCTCGACCGTGCCGGCCACCTCCATGCCCGCCGTGAAGGGCGGCTCGGGCGTCTCCTGATAGGTGCCGTCGAGAATCAGAAGATCCGCGAAATTGAGCCCGCAGGCCGCGATGCGCACGAGGATTTCGCCGGCCTGCGGCGCGGGCCGCGAAAGCTCGGTCAGGGCGGCGGGCGCACCCGGGGCGGCAACGTGATAGGCGCGCATTCTTCTCCTCCCGCTCGGCCGCGCCGAGACTGCCCCGGCGGGACGCCCAGGTGCAAGTCCGGCGTCGCGGCCCGAATCTGAGCGCGCAGTGACCTTACGGAAGTCATGATTTCCCTCCACCTTTGATTGAATACTTCGGGGAAAGATGCTTGCTGAAGTGGATGCCGCCTTGCGATATATTCCGGGGACCCTATGCTGGCGGCGGGTCTCCGGCTCGGACGGGGCATGGCCCCGCAGCGTGCCGGGGCCTGGGGGAGAACGGAAGTTATTTTGAAAGAACAGTCGTTTGGCTTAGGTGGTGGCGCTAGGCGCAGGGGTCCGGGAAAAGGTGAGACATGACGCATCCGGTTGACGTGCATGTTGGAAAACGAATCCGCCAGAGGCGATGGCTCGCGGGGATGACCCAGCAGCAGCTCGCCGAGCAGGTGGGGATCAAGTTCCAGCAGATCCAGAAATACGAAACGGGCGCCAACCGGGTGAGCGCCTCGCGGCTTTGGGACATCGCGGACGCGCTGCAGGTTCCGGTCAGCTTCTTCTTCGAGGGGCTCTCCGCGCGAGAGGAGGCCGAGGCCGAGGCCGAGCGTATCGCCGTCCCCGGCAATCTGCTCAACGACAAGGAGGCGCTGGACCTCGTGCGCTCCTACTACGCCATCCCCGAAAACCAGCGTCGCCGCCTGTTCGAACTCGCCCGCGTGCTCAGCGACGTTGCCTGAGCGCGCGCGGCCGCGCATGACGTCAGCGCAGGCGCCGGGCATCGACGCCAGGGAGGTGACGCAGCTCGCCGATCGGCTGGCGGATGCCGCGCGCGGGGCGATCCTGCCGTATTTCCGCACCACGACGCTCGGCACCACGAGCAAGCTGCACACAGGCTTCGACCCGGTGACGGAAGCTGACCGTGCCGCGGAATCCGAAATGCGCGCGATCCTTTCGGCGGAGCGACCTGCGGACGGCATCCTCGGCGAGGAGTTCGGCGAGGCGCCGGGCAGCTCCGGCCTGACCTGGGTTCTGGATCCGATCGACGGGACACGCGCCTTTCTCTGCGGCGCGCCCACTTGGGGCGTGCTGATCGCGCTCTCGGGGCCGGAGGGGCCGCTCTATGGCGTGGTCGATCAGCCCTACACCGGCGAGCGGTTTCGCGGCGGGCTGGGGCTGGCCGAGCTCGAGGGGCCCATGGGCCGCCGGCCGCTGAGCGTGCGCCGCGGGCTGGCGCTGGGGCAGGCGACGCTCGCCACCACCTTCCCGGAGATCGGCACCGAAGCGGAGCGTGCCGCCTTCGGCCGGGTCGCCGCAGAGGTCCAGCTGACCCGCTACGGGATGGACTGCTATGCCTACGCGATGCTCGCCGCGGGGCAGATCGACCTGGTGATCGAGGCGGGCCTCGCGCCCTACGACATTCACGCGCCCATGGCGGTGATCGAGGCGGCGGGCGGGATCGTCACCGACTGGCAGGGCGGGCCGGCGCATGCCGGCGGGCGCATCCTCGCCGCGGCCGACCCGGCGCTGCACCGGCAGGCGGTCGCGCTTCTCGCGGAGGCCTGAGCGCGCGCCGCCCCTGTCGCTTTTCCGGTGCTTCGCCTATGGTCCGCGCGACCGTCACAGGGGCCGCGCCATGAACGAAGACGCCGACGAGACCGTTCTCGATCCCGATGCCGGCGAGGAGGATTCCTACGCCCTCGATCGCCGCAGGGTGACGGCGATTCTCGAGGCGCTGGAGGCCGAGGACCGCGACCAGCTCTTCGAACTGATCGAGCCGCTGCACCCGGCCGACGTCGCCGACCTCATCGAGCAGATCAACCCCGCCGAGCGCCGCCACTTCGTCGAACTGGCCGGAGAGCGGATCGGCGGTGCGATCCTTTCGGAGCTCGAGGAGGGGCTGCGCGAGGAGGTGATCGGTCTGCTCGGCCCCGAGGTGCTGGCCGAGGCGGTGCGCGACCTCGATTCGGACGATGTCGTGGACCTGCTCGAGGATCTCGAGGAAGAGCAGCGCCGCGCGATCCTGGGCGCGCTGGACGCGCCCGAGCGGCTGGCGGTGCAGAAGTCGCTGACCTATCCGGAATACTCCGCCGGCCGCCTGATGCAGCGCGAGCTGGTGATGGCGCCCGAACACTGGACCGTGGGCCAGGCGATCGACCACATGCGCGAGCGCGAGGATCTGCCCAGCCAGTTCTATCACGTCTTTCTGGTGGACCCGAAGATGCGGCCCGTGGGCAACGTGACGCTGGGGCGCATCATGTCCTCGCGCCGCAGCGTGGCGCTGAAGGATCTGGTGGAGGAGGTGTTCCGCGTCTTTCCGGCGACCGACAGCGAGACGGACGTGGCCTATGCCTTCAACCAGTATCACCTGATCTCGGCCCCCGTCGTGGACGAGAGCGAGCGCCTGGTGGGCATGATCACCATCGACGACGCGATGGCGGTGCTCGACGAGGAGCACGAGGAGGACATCCTGCGCCTCGGTGGGGTGGTCGAAGAGGCGAGCCTGTCGGACACCGTTCTTCAGGCCGCGCGCGGGCGGGCGACCTGGCTCTTCGTCAACCTGCTGACGGCGATCTTCGCCTCGATCGTGATCGACCTTTTCGCAGACACGATCGACCAGATGGTCGCGCTCGCGGTGCTCATGCCGATCGTCGCCTCGATGGGCGGCAATGCCGGCACGCAGACCATGACGGTGGCCGTGCGCTCGATCGCCACGCGCGATCTCACGGCGCAGAACGCGCTGCGCGTGACGGGGCGCGAGGCGGCCGTGGGCGGGCTTAACGGCGTGCTCTTCGGACTCGTCATGGCGGGCGTGGCGGCCGTCTGGTTCGGGGTGCCGATGCTGGCGGCGGTCATCGCGGTGGCGATGATCCTCACTCAGTTCGCCGCGGCCCTGGGCGGCATCGGCATTCCCATCCTGCTCGACCGGGTCGGGATCGACCCGGCGCTCGCATCGGGCCCCTTCGTCACGACGGTGACCGATGTCGTGGGCTTCTTCACCTTCCTCGGTCTTGCCAGCCTGGTGCTGTTGTGAGCGCGCAGCAGGAGGCCAAGCGCGCGGCGCGCGAGGCTGCCTTCGCCCGTCGCAGGGCCGCACATGCCGCGCGCCCGGCCGAGCCCGCGCGCCATCTGATCCGCGTGCTGGGCGAGCATCGGGGACGTCCGCTGGCCGGCTATCTGCCGATCCGCACCGAGATCGACCCGCGCCCGGCGATGACCGAGGCCGCGCGCCACGGACCGGTGGGTGTGCCGGTGATCCGCGGCAAGGGCCTGCCGCTCGTGTTCTCGCGCTGGGCGCCGGACTGCCGGCTGGTGCCCGGCCCCTTCGGCGCCGCGATCCCCGAGACCGAGGCGCTGATCGTGCCGGAGGTGCTGATCGTGCCCCTCGTCGCCTTCGACCGGTATGGCGGGCGGCTGGGCTACGGCGGCGGATTCTACGACCGGACGCTGGCCGGCCTGCGCGCCGAGGGGCCGGTGCTCGCCATCGGCTTCGCATATGCGGCGCAGGAGGCAGAGGATCTGCCGCGCGACGCCACCGACGAGCCCCTCGACATGATCGTGACGGAAGAGGGTGTGATGTCCTTCTGACGCGCGCGCCAGGACGAAAGGGCAGCGCAGCGGGCGCTCAAGCCTCGGGGCGCCAGTGCACCCGCGCGTCGCCGGCCGTCATCTCCGGCCCGGCGCGATCATAGCGCAGATAGGCGATGCCGCGGCCATCCGCCTGGCTGTAGAGCGTGCCGGCGGCCTTGCCTTCCGCCTCGATCGGCGTGCCCACGGGCGCGGCGCCCTCGACCTCGACCGTGGCGAGGCCCTTGCGCAGCGCGGTCTTGTGGTGCATCCGCGCGGTCACCTCCTGGCCGACATAGCACCCCTTGCGGAAGTCCACCCCGTTGAGCCGCTCGAAGCCGGCTTCGAGGATGAAGCTGTCGGGGGTGAGCTCGATGCCCGTCTCGGGCACGCAGGCGGCCACGCGCAGCGCCTCCCAGTCGGAGCCGTCGTCGCCGCCCTCCTCGCCGTAGAGCCGCCAGCCGAGGCGGGGATCGCGCGGATCGGCGAAGGCGCCCTCTGGCGCAGGCCCGGTGCCGCGGCGCACCTCGAGCTCCGTTTCGGCAATCTCGACCTTGGCGCGCAGCTTGTAAAGCGACAGCCGCTTGACCAGATCCGCCGCGAGCGGGCTGGCCACGTCCAGCAGCACGTCGCCCTCCGGTGCCGGGGCGAGGAAGAAGTCCGCGACATACTTGCCCTGCGGGGTGAGCATCGCCGCGTAGACCAGCCCGTCGTCCAGCTTGCGGACGTCGTTCGTGACCAGCCCCTGAAGGAAGTCGCGCGCCTCTTCGCCGGAAATCCTGAGAATCGTTCTGTCAGAGCCGCTCATCGCGTCACCTCGTCTGCCTCTGGCGGGAACATAGGCTGTCAGACCGCGTGCGACAAAGGCGGAGGCGTGCCGGAGACCGCCCCGCAGACGCCCGGGGGCTACTTGCAGGCGGGGTTCCGCGCTATGCTGCGCCGCGCGAGCGAGAGGACCGGACCCATGCGCGACAGACCCGTGACCCGCGTCGAGGACTACACCCGCACCTGTCTCGTGCTGTTCTTCGTGAACCTGTTCTGGATCCTCGTCGCCGTCATGGCGATCTTCGGCTGGCCGGCTGTCCTGGTGATCGCGGTCGCGCTGCATGCCGCCATCGGCCGCCTCGGGCGGCGGCGCGAGGCTGACGCCGCGCCGGTGCTCAGGGACTGAGGTAGGGCATCGGGTCCACGCGCTCGGTCCCGCGCGTGACCTCGAAATGCAGGAAGGAGGGTGAACCCGGCGCGACAGCCGCGATCTGGTCGCCCCGGCTGACGGAGTCGCCCTTGGACACGGCGATGTCGTCGAGATTGACGTAGACGGTCAACAGGTTGTCGGGGTGCTTGATCACCACGATCGAGACCTCTTCGGTGTTCTCTGTCACGGCCGCGACCTGTCCGGCGGCGGCCGCGCGGACCGGGGTGCCCGGATCTGCGGCGATGGCGATGCCGTTGTTCCGGCCACGCGCGAACTCGCGGATGATCGGGCCATCGACGGGCATGACCATCTCGGCCTCGCTGGTGGCGGCGGTCTGCGCCTCGCCGAGCTCGGGCGAAGGCGGCGCGGGGGCGGCTTGCGCCGCCGGGGCCGGCTCTTCCTCGGGGAGCGGCTGCGAGGCGCTGGGCGGCGGCGGCGTGGGCGAGCCCGTGCCGGGCGGCGGCGTCTCGTCTTCGGTGACGGCGACGCGCGAGCGGGGCGGCTCGAGCGCGACCGGGATGAGAAGATGCTGCCCCTCGCGCACCGAGAAGTCCGGACCGAGGCCGTTCCATTCGGCGAGCGACCGGACCGAGACATCGTAGAGCCGGGCGATGGAATAGGCGGTCTCGCCGCGCTCGACCCGGTGCCGGATCGGCTCTTCGTCCGTTTCGGGCGCGCTCGGCCGGGGCTGCGCGGCCGGCGCGCTCGGCGCCGCGCTGGGTAGCGCCTGGGTCTCGACGCGGGCCGGCGCCGCGCTGTCGATGGCGGGCCCGGCGAGGGCGGCCACGTCCACGTTGCCGCGCGGGCTGCCGGGCGCGGCCGACGCCTCGGCGACACGGCGCGGCAAGGCCACGATCTCGCCCTGGCGCAGCGGCGTATCGGGCTGCACGCCGTTGTAGCGAGCCAGCTCGCCAGCGGGCAGGCCCACGCGCTCGGCCACATCGGCGAGCCGGTCGCCACGCCGTGCGACCGCGACCTGGTAGTTGGGATAGGAGATCACGCCGCGCGCGTCCGGTTCGGGGCGGTCGGCCACGGCGCGCATCGCCGCCTCGGTCGTCGTCATCCCGGGCGGGCGCAGATCGAGGTCCAGCGTTTCGCTGCAGGCCGCGAGGGCGAACAGTGCCGTCGCACCCATCAGAGCGCGCGGGACGGACCGGTTGGGCGCATTCATCGCTCGATAATCCTCTCTGCGCGCCCCTTGTCGCCGGGGCGTCGATCACGCGGGCGGCGGGCCCGCCTTCAGCCGTCGCGGCCCAGCCCCTCGACGAGCGGCACGAACCGCACCGGCAGGAGTTCGTCGTAGTCGTAGCCCGAGTCCGTTCGCGTCACGCGGATCAGGCTCTGAACCGTGTCCGACTGGCCCACCGGCAAAACCATGATACCGCCGATCTTGAGCTGGGCCAAGAGCGGGCCGGGCGGATCCTCGGCCGCCGCGGTCACGAGGATGCGGTCGAAGGGGGCCTGGTCGGGCAATCCGTGACTGCCGTCGGCGATCACGGCCGTGATGTTGGCCAGATCGAGCGCGGCGTAGATCTCGCGCGCCTCGCGCACCAGCCGCGCATGCCGGTCGACGGTGTAGACCCGGCGGGCCAGCTGCGCCAGCACCGCCGCCTGATAGCCCGAACCGGTGCCGATCTCGAGCACCTTGTCGCGTGGCGTGACCCGCAGCGCCTGCGTCATCAGCGCCACCACAGAGGGCTGGCTGATCGTCTGCCCGCAGGCGATGGGCAGCGGCATGTCGTCGTAGGCGCGGTCGCGAAAATAGTGACGGACGAAGGCGCCGCGATCGACCTTCTCCATCGCCGTGAGCACGCGCGCATCCGTGACGCCGCGCGAGCGCAGCGCGAAGAGAAAGCGCATCTTGCGCTCGGCGGGATCCTCTTCGTCGTCGCCCGTCACAGCCTCTCCCTGAAATGGTCGAGCGCGTCATGGGCCGTGAGGTCCGCGCGCATCGGCGTGACCGAGATCCATCCCTCGAGGTTCACGGCGGCGTCGGTCCCCGGCTCGGTCGCCACCTGCTGATTGACGCCGCGGATCCACAGGAAGCGCCGGCCCGAGGGCGACAGATGCGGCTCGGTCCGGAAGCTCGTGCCGCGGCGGAAGCCCTGCGCGGCCACCTGCATGCCCTGCACGTCGTCGGCGGGCACGGGCGGGAAGTTGACGTTGAAGAAGAGACGGTAGTCGGCGCTGTCCTCCGGCATGGCGGCCAGGATCCGGCGCACCACCTCGGCGCCGTGGCGCTCGGCGGCCTCGAAGCGGTTCTCCAGATGCGCGACGCGGGGCCCGTAGAACTGCGACAGCGCGATCGCCGGCAGCCCCTGAAGCGCGCCCTCCATCGCGCCGCCCAGCGTGCCGGAATAGAGCGCGTTCTCGGCAGAGTTGTTGCCGCGGTTCACGCCGGAGAGGACCAGATCCGGCGCCGCGCCGTCGAGCACGTCGTAGAGCCCCGCCATGACGCAGTCCGCGGGGCTGCCTTCGGCGGCATAGCGCCGTTCGCCCATCTGCGCGATCAGCATGGGATGCGTGTAGCTGATCTTGTGCGCCACGCCCGACTGCTCGAAGGCCGGCGCCACGACCCAGACCTCGCCCTTTGGACCCGCGATCTCGGCCGCGATCTTCTCCAGCACCGCGAGTCCGGGCGCGTTGATCCCGTCGTCGTTGGTCACGAGTATGCGCATCGCCTGCCCCGAGCTGCCTCGCGCCCCGTCCTAGACAAGGGCGGCGGGCGCGGCAAGCGAGCGCCGGTCAGAGAATGCCGCCAAGAAGCCGCCGCGCCTCGGCATGCCGGTCCGCCAGCGGGCTGCGGTCCTCTCCGGGGAAAAAGCGCGCCCGCAGCGCGGTCGCCATGGGCGCCGGCGTCAGCACGTCGATCTGCGGGCCCGTCCGGGCGCTCTCGGCCTGCCAGCTGCGCGCCAGCGCGATCTGCGCGGCCTTGGTCGCGCCGTAGGCGCCGAAGAACTTCTCGCCCGCACGCGGGTCGTCGAAGAAGAGCGCGCGCCCTGCCGTGCCGAGCAGGGGGGCCAGCGCCGCGATCAGCGCGGCGGTCGCCGTGACGTTGGTGGCCACCGAGCGCGCGAGATCCTTGTCGTCGATCGAGGGAGCCGGCGAGAGCGGCGCCGCATGGATCGCCGTATGCGCCCAGAGATCGAGCCGCCCCCAGCGGTCGAAGATGCCGCGCGCGAGGCCCGCCACCGCCTCGGGCTGGGCGAGGTTCATCGGTGCGAGCGTCGCCTGACCGCCCGCGGCACGGATGCGGTCATCGAGCTCTTCCAGCGCCCCCTGGGTGCGGGCGACGGCGAGGACGTGATGCGACGGCGCGAGCGCCTCGGCCAGCGCGGCGCCGAGGCCGCGCGACGCGCCGGTGACGAGGGCGAGGGGTCTGTCTTCGGTCATGGCGCGCTCTTTCCATGCCGGGGCGCCGGAGGCAAGCGGACAGGGGGGCTGTCAGCCCCCTCGGCGGCTCGCGCCGCCTCGCCCCCCGAGGGTATTTCTTGCAAGAGGAAGCCCCCGAGGGCGCAGCGAAGGTCTTTTCTTTCTCCCTTGGATCGGAGAGATTGCGGCGCGAGACCACCAACCAGGGAGAGAGCATCGTGACACTCGCACAGGCCGCGTTCGGCCATCGTTCCTTCACCGCTCAGGCGCTTCTGGTGCTTTCGGGCTCCGCCGCGCTGGGGCTGCTGTCGCAGGTCGAGGTGCCCATGGTGCCGGTGCCGATGTCGCTGCAGACGCTCGGCGTGACCCTGATCGGCCTGACGTTCGGCGCGCGCCTCGCGGCCTTGACCGTGCTGGCCTATCTCGCACAGGGGGCCGCCGGCCTGCCCGTTTTCTCGGGCGGCGACGCCGGTGCGCATCACCTGATCGGACCCACCGCGGGGTTCCTTTGGGGGTTCGTGGCGATGGCCTGGGCGACCGGCTGGCTCGCGGAGCGGGGGATGGACCGGGGCGTGCTGCGGCTCTTCGCGGCCTCCGCAATTCCGGCGGCGCTGCTCTATGTGCCCGGCGTGGCCTGGCTCACGCTCTTCGTGGGACTGGACCTGCCGACGGCTGTCGCGGCCGGCGCTGTGCCCTTCCTGCTCGGCGACGCGATCAAATGCGCGATCGCGGCGATCACCGTCTCCGGCGGCTGGAAGGCGCTCGCGGCCAAGCGGGGCTGAGGCGCCGTTCAGCGATAATGCCCGAAGGGCGGAAGAGCGGCCCCCGCGGGGGGCCGTTTTCTATTCGGCCGCCTTCACGGTGAAGCCCTGCTCGATCATGTCGGCGGGCTCGACCGGGTAGTCGCCGGAGAAGCAGGCGTCGCAGTATTGCGGCGCCGCCGCGTCGCGGCCCTGCGCCTCGCCCACCGCGCGGTAGAGCCCGTCGAGCGAGATGAAGCGCAGCGAATCGACGGCGAGATGGGTGCGCATCTCTTCCTCGGACATGGAAGCGGCGAGCAGCTTTTCGCGCTGCGGCGTGTCCACGCCATAGAAGCAGGGCCAGGCAGTGGGTGGGCTCGCGATACGGAAATGCACCTCGGCCGCGCCGGCGTCGAGCACCATCTCCTTGATCTTCCGCGAGGTGGTGCCGCGCACAACCGAATCGTCCACGAGGATCACCCGCTTTCCGCGGATGAGCGCGCGGTTGACGTTGAGCTTGAGGCGCACGCCCATGTTGCGGATCTGCTCGGTGGGCTCGATGAAGGTGCGGCCCATGTACTGGTTGCGCACGATCCCCATGGCGAAGGGAATGCCGGCCTCTTGGCTGTAGCCGATGGCGGCCGGGGTGCCGCTGTCGGGCACGGGGCAGACGAGATCCGCCTCGACCGGGGCTTCGCGCGCCAGTTCCACGCCGATCTGGCGGCGGGTTTCATAGACCGAGCGCCCGCCGATCATCGAATCGGGGCGCGAGAAATAGACGTGCTCGAAGATGCAGAAGCGCGGGCGCGCGGGACGGAAGGGGCGCAGGCTCTCGACGCCCTCCTCGGTGATGACCACCATCTCGCCCGGCTCGATCTCGCGCACGAACTCGGCCCCGATGATGTCGAGCGCGCAGGTCTCGGAGCTCAGCACCCAGCCCTCGCCCACGCGGCCCAGCACCAGCGGGCGCACGCCCAGGGGGTCGCGCACGCCGATCAGCTTGGTGCGCGTCATGGCGACGATGGAGAAGGCGCCCTCGACACGGCGCAGCGCGTCTTCCATCCGCTCGGGGATGCCCTTCTGCAGCGAGCGCGCCATCAGGTGGATGATGCATTCGGTGTCCGAGGACGACTGGAAGATCGAGCCGCGCTCGATCAGCTCGCGCCGGAGCGCCACGGCGTTGGTGATGTTGCCGTTGTGCGCTATGGCGGCGCCGCCCATCGAGAACTCGCCGAAGAAGGGCTGCACGTCGCGGATCTGCGTCGGCCCCTTCGAGCCGGAGGTGGAGTAGCGCACATGCCCGATGGCGAGGCTGCCCGGCAGCGTCTCCATCACGTCGGCGGAGGTGAAGCTGTCGCGGACGTAACCGAAGCGGCGGGCCGAGTTGAAGCCCTGCTCGGGGTGGTAGGCGACGATGCCGCCGGCCTCCTGTCCGCGGTGCTGAAGCGCGTGCAGGCCGAGGGCCACGAAATTCGCCGCGTCGGCGGCGCCCAGCACGCCGAAGACGCCGCATTCCTCACGCAGCTTGTCGTCGTCGAAGGGGTGGGCGCGGAAGGCAGGGGGCTGGTCGGGCATGCCGACGGGCTCCGATTCTCTGTCGGAAAAGGGTTGATCTCACACATAGGGATTCCGAGGCCCGATGTCATCAAACGATCATGAATCGCCTCTCGCGCCGGTCTCAGGCGACGAAGGGTGCCGTTATGCCCAGCACGAGGACGCCCAGGACGATCCAGACCACGCCCGGGGCATGGGCCTTGCGGGGACGGGGGCTGACGGCCCCTGCAATGCTCCGCGCGGCTTCGGCGCGCATACGACGGCCGCGTTGCGTGTAAAAGCCGGTGTCGATGGAGCCGTCGGAGCGGCGCTTGATCTTGTCGGTCATCGCTGGTGTCTCCTTCGCTGACATGGTCCGGAGGATGCCGTGGGCGACGTGCCGGCGCTTGAAGACAGGCTTGCGGAGGTCTTGCGAAAGGCTGGATTTCGTCTGGCGGGCGCATAAAGCTGTGCTCGGGAAAGGCTCGGTGCGATGATCTATGCCTTCGGCGACTACACGCTGGATACCGGCGCGCATGTTCTGTGCCACGGTGCTCGCGACGTTCACGTCGAGCCGCAGGTCTTCGACCTTCTCGCCTTGCTGGCGGCCCGCGCCCCTGAACTGGTGAGCTATGACGACCTCGTGGCCGAGATCTGGCAGGGGCGCATCGTGTCGGATGCGACGATCGCCGCACGGGTGAGCGCCGCGCGCGCCGCCGTCGGAGACGACGGGAGGCGTCAGTCAGTGATCCGGACCCACACGAAGCGCGGTCTGCAACTCGTGCTGCCTGTCGCATCCTCGCACGGCGCTGCGCCGCCACCGCCCGCCGCAGACGCCGGCACGACACAGACGATCCGCTACGCACGATCGCGCGACGGCACGGCCATCGCCTGGGCCGAGACCGGCGAGGGGCCTCCGCTCCTGCGCGGCGGCCACTGGCTCAACCACCTCGAGCATGACTGGAAAAGCCCTGTGTTCGGGCCATTGCTGAAGCGGCTCGGGAACGGACGGCGCCTGATCCGCTACGATCCGCGCGGCACCGGCATGTCCGAACGCAGGCTGAACGGCGGCCGCTTCGAGAGTTTCGTGGACGACATGGAGGCCGTCGCCGACGCGGCCGGTCTGGACCGCTTCGCGATCTACGCCATCAGCCAGAGCGTTCCCATCGCGCTGGCCTTCGCGGCGCGGCATCCGGAGCGCGTCAGCCGGATGATCCTGAACAACGGGCTCGTGCGGGGTGAACTGGCGCGCGGCGAGGCGGGCAAGACCGAGGCGTTCACGGCGCTGATCCGTGCGGGATGGGGCGTGCCGGGCTCCGGCTTCATGCAGGCGGTAGCCACCATCTTCATGCCGCTCTCGACGCGGGAGGAGCTTGAGAGCCTCGTCGAGACGCAGCTCGTCTCGGCAACGCCCGACGTGGCGGCCGAGCTGCGCGCCCGGATTGCCGAGATCGACGTCACGGACATTCTGGACCGGATCGCCTGTCCGGTTCTCGTGTGCCACGCGTCGGGGGATGCGGTGCAGTCGCCCGAGCAGTCGAAGCAGATCGCGGCCCATGTGCCGGGCGCGCGCCTGTCCTTCGTCGATACGCCCAATCATGTGGTGTGTCCCAGCGATCCGGTCTGGGAAGACTGCGTGTCCTCCTTCGAGGCGTTCCTCGACGAAGGACACCGGTCTGTCTGAGCGCGCGCTTCAGGCCGGCGCGTCGCAGACGCCCACGAGTTCCTCGTATTGCCGGGTGATCCAGCCGAGCGCCGCATCGGGGTCGCTGCGCGCCTCGATCTGCTCGGCGAGCTGGGCGAAGACCCGGGCCGAACGGCTGTCGTCGATCACCGCGATCTGCTGCGCGCTGATCACCGTCTCGTATACGAAATAGGCCAGCGCCACGAGCAGGATGCCGCGCGCCACCCCGAAGAGGAAGCCCAGCGCCTGGTCGATTCCGCCCAGCGCCGAGCGCTGCACGGCCGAGGAAAAGAGCGGCGTGAAGAGCGAGATCACCAGAAGCGCGACGGCGAAGACCGCCGCGAAGCCGGCGATCACCGAAAGCTCGCAGCTGTCGGCGAGGAAGTCGCCGAGGACGGGCACCTCCTTGACCAGCGGCGTCGCCTGGGGCGCGAAGACGAAGGCCAGAGCCGCGGCCGCGATCCAGCCGGCGATGGCCAGCACCTCGCGCACGAATCCGCGCGCGTAGGCGAGAAATGCAGATACAACGACGACGAGCGCCACCACGCCGTCGATGATGGTGAAGCCTTCCATGCGCGGTGCCTGTCCCTCTGCCCGTCCCGCCCCCGGAGCGCCGCTACCCGGCGCCGAATGTCCCGCCAGCCAGATCCGCCAGTTGGCCCATGCGGGTCAGTTCGAGCCCGCCGCTCGGCCCCGGCTTGCCGCCCTCGGGCAGGATGGCCGAGGTGAAACCAAGTTTTCGCGCCTCTTTCAACCTGTTTTCGGTCTGGCTGACCGGGCGGAGGGCGCCCGAGAGGCTGATCTCGCCGAAGACCACGGTGTCGTGGGCGAGCGGCTCGCCCTCGCGCGCCGAGAGGAGTGCGGCGGCCACGGCCAGGTCGGCCGCGGGTTCGGCGATCTTCAGCCCGCCGGCCACGTTCAGATAGACGTCGAGCCCCGCGAAGGGGATACCGCAGCGCGCCTCCAGCACGGCGAGGATCATCGCCAGGCGCCCGCCGTCCCAGCCCACCACGGTGCGCCGGGGCTGGGCGTGCGGGGTGGGGGCCACCAGCGCCTGCAACTCCACCAGCAGCGGGCGCGACCCCTCGATGCCGGCGAAGACGACCGAGCCCGGCGCGGGCTGGCCGCGCTCCGACAGGAAAAGCTCCGAGGGGTTGCCGATCTCGGCGAGGCCCGCGCCCGTCATCTCGAAGACGCCGATCTCGTCGGTGGCGCCGAAGCGGTTCTTGACGCCGCGCAGGATGCGGAACTGATGCCCGCGCTCGCCCTCGAAGTGCAGCACCGTGTCCACCATGTGCTCGACGACTCTCGGGCCTGCGATCTGACCTTCCTTGGTCACGTGGCCGACGAGGATCACAGCGGTGCCGCGGCGCTTGGCGAAGGCGGTGAGCTGATGGGCCACAGCGCGGACCTGGCCCACCGAGCCGGGCGCGCTGTCGGCCGCGTCGGTCCACATGGTCTGGATCGAATCGATGATCACGAGCCCCGGACGCTCGGCCTCGAGCGTGGCGAGGATGTCGGAGAGCGCCGTCTCGGCGCCGAGCCTGACCGGCGCATCGGAAAGCTCGAGCCGCCTGGCGCGCATCCTGACCTGCGCCGAGGCTTCCTCGCCGGAGATGTAGATGGTGGACAGCCCGCGCGCGGCGAAGCGGGCCGCGGCCTGCAGAAGCAGCGTGGATTTGCCGATCCCGGGATCGCCGGCGAGCAGCACCGCCGAGCCGGGCACCAGCCCGCCGCCCAGCACGCGGTCGAGTTCCGCCATGCCCGAGGCGGCGCGCGGCGCGGGCCGCTCCTCGGCGTCGAGGCCGGAGAGCGGAATCGCGCGCCCGGCCTTCGGCGCCCGGCCGGGGCCGGCCTTCGCGCTCTCTTCCTGCAGCGTGTTCCAGGCGCCGCAGGCGTCGCAGCGGCCGGCCCATTTCGCATGGGCGGCGCCGCAGGCGGAGCAGATGAAGGCGGCGGCCTTGGCCATGAGGGCTGTTTGGTCCGGGACGCGCGCTTTGCCAAGGGGGAGATTGCCGTTCGCGAACAGCAGCGGTATCCCCCGGCCATGTTCGACACGCTGACGTTGCAGGCGTTGCGACTTCCGAAGGACTCGCCGGTGCGGCGCGCGCGGTTGACACCCCCGGCGCAGCGCGCGCCGGGCTCCGACGAAGCATTCGATTTCCGCACGCTGGCTTACGGAGCGGTGTGGGTGCCGGAACGGCGCGCGGTGATCCTCGTCTGCCCGCCGCTGCGCGAACTGGAGCCCGTTCTGCGTCACGCGAGGATCGCCGGGACCGCCGGGGCGCTGTCCGTGGGACGACTGGTGCGGTATCGGCGATGGGACGCGCTCTGGTGCAGGGCGGCGGGGGATCCGGGGCCGGAGCTCGACGTGACACTGCCCGCGGAGGCAGGCGGAGCGAGGCTGCGGATGCCGGTGATGCCGCGGATCGGGGTCTTCGACCGCCTGCGCTGCCTGGTGACCAAGTCTAAGGACAACGAACTCGACTGGATCGCTGACTGGGCCGCGCATCACGTTCGGGCGCAGGGGACCGAGGCGATCATTCTGTTCGACAACGGGTCGACCCGCTATGCCCCGGCCGTTGTGACCGAGAGTCTCGCCGCGGTGCCGGGACTGAAGGCCGCGCTGGTGGTCTCGGCGGACCTGCCGTTCGGGCCGACGGCGAAGACGGTGCCGAAGAACCGGGAGCTGTTCTTCCAGTCGGCGACGCTCAACCTCGCGCGCCTGTGGCTGCTGCGCCGCGCCGCGGCGGTGGCGGTGAACGATGTCGACGAGCTCTTCGTGTCGCGGGGCGCGCGCACGATCTACGAGGCGGCGGCGCAGAGCTGGCTCGGCTATGTCACCGCGCCGGGCATCTGGCGGCATGCCGCGACGGGGCAGGCGCCGCGCCACGTTGATCATCAATGGGCCTTCGTCCCCGAAAAGCCCTGCACGGAGAAGTATTGCGTGCGCCCGGGCGGGCCATTGGGCGGACTTGCGTGGGACGTGCATGGCGTGGGGCGGTATCAGTTCAACCGGGTGGCGCAGGCGCGGGATCAGCGCTTCCTGCATTGCAGGGCGATTTCGACGGGGTGGAAATACGACCGCAGCCGCCGGGACCGCCCCGTCGAGCACTGCCCCGAGACCCGATCTATTCTGATGCAGACGCTGGGTGAGGGCGCGTGAGGCGGCGCTCGGCGAGCGAGATCGCCAGCGAGGCGAGGATGCAGAGGGTGAAGAGGTAGAGGCCCCAGGCCACCTCGACGCGCCCGACGCCGATTCCCCTGGCGACGGTGATGTAGATGGCGATCAGGAAGATGTCGGCCATGGCGAGCCGGCCCAGCCCTTCCAGCGCGGGCGCCCAGCGCGCCGAAAGCAGCCCGAAGTGCCGCGCGGCGAGCCCGAGCGTCTTGGCGTAGGGCGCCACGAGCGCGAAGAGCGCCACGACGACCGCCAGCGCCCGGTCATTGTCCCAGAGCGCGGCGAGGCCTGACAGCACGCTGATCTCCGACATCCCGAAGAGCGGCAGAAGCCCTGCGCGCAGCAGCGGGGCGGACCAGGCGACAGGGTAGAGCAGGAGCAGAGCGAGATTGACGGCGACCAGCCAGCGCGGCGCGACCGTGCGCCTCAGCCCCATGCGGCGTAACCCCACAGCCCCAGCAGGGCGCCCAGCCACATCAGGTGGATGATGTCCAGCCAGGCCCAGCGCCACCCCGGCGCGAAGCCCGCCGCCACCAGAAGCGCCGAGGCAGCGAGCGGCACGGCCATGCCGCCGCCCGCGTTGCGCACGAAGCTCGCCGCCTGCAGCGCCGGCGCGTCGGGCAGCAGCGCGGCGAGCTTGACGGCGACGGCGACGCCCGCCACCGCGAGCGCGGCAAGCGAAAGCCGGCGGCAGGCGCCCCGCGCGACGACCGCCTTGATCAGCGCCAGCAGGGCCAGCCCCTCCAGATAGAGGGTCTGGCGGAAGCCGATGAAGGCCAGCAGCACCGGATCCGGCTGGAAGAACTCGGGCATCAGCGCACCGCCGCGATCGGGCCTTCGGCGCGGCCGTGGATGAACTGATCGACGTAAGGGTCGCCCGAGGCGTCCAAATCCGCCACCGGGCCTGTCCATTTGATCACGCCGTCATGCAGCATCGCCACGTTGTCCGCGATGGCGCGCACGCTCGTCATGTCGTGGGTGATCGCGATGGCGGTCGCCCCCATCTCGGTCACGATCTCGCGGATCAGATCGTTGATGACGCCCGCCATGATCGGGTCGAGCCCCGTGGTGGGCTCGTCGAAGAAGATGATCTCGGGCTCTGCGGCGATGGCGCGGGCGAGGCCCACGCGCTTCTGCATGCCGCCCGAGAGCTCTGCCGGGTAGCTGTCGGCCACATCCGGCGAGAGCCCGACGCGGCGCAGCTTCTCGACGGCGATCTCGCGCGCTTCGGCCTTCGGGCGCTTGAGCGCGCCGCGCAGCAGACGGAAGGCCACGTTCTGCCAGACCGGCAGCGAGTCGAAGAGCGCGCCGCCCTGGAAGAGCATTCCGAAGCGGGCGAGAAAGGCGTCGTGATCGCCCTCGTGCACCTCCGTGCCGTCCACCGTGATCTCGCCCGCGTCCGGTTCCACCAGGCCCAGGATGCATTTCAGCATCACCGACTTGCCGGTGCCCGAGCCGCCGATCACCACCATCGAGGTGCCGCGCGCCACGAAGAGATCGACGCCGCGCAGGACGCGATTCGTGCCGAAGGCCTTGTGGACGCCCCTGAGCTCGATCATGCGGCGAAGAAAAGCTCCGTCAGAATGTAGTTCGCGGCGAAGATCAGCACGCTGGAGGACACGACCGCCTGCTTCGTGGCGCGGCCGACGCCCTGCGCGCCGCGGCGCGAGTTCATGCCGTGGTAGCAGCCCATGAGCGCGACGATGAAGCCGAAGGCCGCCCCCTTCACGAGCCCCGAGAGGATGTCCCAGGTCTCGAGGAAGTTCACCGTGTTCTCGAGATAGGCCGCGCCGTTGAATCCCAGCCGCGCGAGCCCGACGAGGTAGCCGCCCATGATCCCCACCGAGTCGCCCACTGCGACCAGCACGGGCACCGCGAGCGTCGCGGCGAGAACGCGCGGCGCCGTGAGGTACTTCATCGGATCGGTGGAAAGCGTCACCAGCGCGTCGATCTGCTCGGTCACCTTCATGGTCCCGATTTCCGCGGCAATCGAGGAGGCGACGCGCGCCGCCACCATCAGGCCGCCCAGAACGGGGCCCAACTCGCGCACGATGCCGATGGCGACGATCTGCGGCACCACCGCCTCGGCGTTGAAACGCGCGCCGCCGGCGTAGATCTGCAGCGCCAGCGCGCCGCCGGTGAAGAGCGCCGTCAGCCCCACGACCGGCAGCGAGAGCCAGCCGATCTGGATCAGCGCCACGCCGAACTCGCGCGCGTAGAAGGGCGGGCGGACGACGTGCGAGACGGCCGAGAGCGCATAGAGCGCCACCGCCCCGACCTCGCCCAGCAGGCGCAGAACCGCCCGGCCGAGGGCGCCGAGGGGGGCGAGCGGGCTCATCCGCCCGTATAGCGCCGCGCGTAGCGGCCCTGGCCGAGGGAGGTGAGGATCTCGTAGCCGATGGTGCCGGCCGCCTGCGCGAGATCGCCCACCCGCTGATCCGCGCCCAGCAGCTCGAGATACTCGGGCGGCTCCGGCAGATGGGTAACCTCCACCCCGATCAGATCCATCGAGATCCGCCCGCGCACGGGGCAGGGGACGCCGTCGTGGAAAAAGGCGAGCTGCGGCGCCATGCCACGGGCGATGCCGTCCCCGTAGCCGCCCGAAACCGTCGCGATCCGCGCGGGGCGCTCGGCGATCCATGTCATGCCGTAGCCCACGCTTTCGCCGGGCGAGACATCGCGGGTCTGGATCACCGGCAACCGGAGGGTCACGACCGGCTGCGCCTCGGCGAAGGGCAACCCGCCGTAGACCCCGATGCCGGGGCGCGTCAGGTCGAAATGATAGGCAGGGTCCATAAGCGCCCCGCCGGTGGCGCCCAGCGACCGGGGGGCGTCGATCCCCTCGGTCATGGCGCGGAACGCGGCGAGCTGGCGGGCGTTCATCGGGTGGTCCGGCGCGTCGGCGCAGGCGAGATGGCTCATCACCAGGCGCGGACCGAGCGCGCGCGCCCGCCCGCGGACCGCGGCCCAGTCCGCGGGTTCCATGCCCAGGCGGTTCATGCCGCTGTCGAGCTGGATGCCGAAGGGGGCCTGGGGCGCGGACTCGAGATGCCGGGTCATCTGTTCCGGCGAGTTCAGCAGCGGCACGAGCGCGGCGTCGCGGATCAGGGCGGCATCGCCCGGCATGTGCCCGCCGAAGACAAAGATCTCGGGCTCGGGGCCGAGCGCCTGGCGCAGCCGCGCGCCTTCCTCCGCGATGGCGGTAAAGAACTTCCGCGCGCCGGCCCGCGCCAGCGCCTGCGCCACCGGCGCGAGACCCAGCCCGTAGCCGTCGGCCTTCACCACGGCGCCGGCCTCGGCCGCGGAACGCTCGGCCAGCCTGCGCCAGTTCTCCGCCAGCGCGCCCAGGTCTATGTGAAGCTCAGCCTCCGCCATGCCGCCTAATTCGCACCCCTGCGCCGCGCGTCAAGCCGAAATCCCCCGGCTTGCCGCGTCGCCCGGGCCCGGCTAAGGCCGCTGCATGACGCAGGAAACCCCCTTTTCCGGCTGGCGCGACGAGATCGGCGTCTTCGCGCTCGCCGTGCAGTTTCTGACGCGGCTGCCGGTGCCGCAGGATCTGGCGTTCTCCGAGGGGCGGCTTTTGCGCGCCACGCGGTACTATCCGCTGGTCGGGCTGCTCGTCGGCGCGATCGGCGCGGGAGTCCTGCTGACGGCGGCCATGCTCCTGCCGTGGCCGGTGGCGGTGCTTCTGTCGATGGCGGCCACGCTGCTCGCAACCGGCGCGTTTCACGAGGACGGGCTGGCGGATGCCGCGGACGGGCTGGGCGGCGGGCTCACGCGGGAGCGGGCGCTGGAGATCATGCGCGACAGCCGGATCGGCACCTACGGTGCGCTGGCGCTGGGCATGGCGCTGGCGCTGAAATTCGCGGCGCTTGCCGCGTTCGCGCCGGCCGACGCCGCGGCGCTTCTGATCCTGGGGCACGGCATCAGCCGCTACGCGCCCGTGGCGGTGGTCGCCCGCCACCCCTATGCCCGCGAGACGGGGGCGAAGTTCACCGCGCCGTCGGTCTCGGCAGCCGGGCACCGCGCGGCGCTCGCCACGACCCTCGCGCTGGCCGCGGCCCTTGCGCTCGCGCTGGGCCCCGGCGGGGCGCTCGCTGCGCTCGCGGGCGCCGCGCTTCTCGCTGCGCTCGTCGCGCGGCGCTACCTGCGCCGCCTCGGCGGCTATACCGGCGACTGCCTGGGCGCGACGCAGCAGATGGCCGAGCTGGGGCTTTACCTTGGGGCGCTTGCATGGCTCTGACGCTGCTGCGCCACACCACGCCCGAGGTCGCGCCGGGTACCTGCTACGGGCGCACGGATCTCGCGCTCGCGCCGAGCTTCGAGGCCGAGGCGGCGGAGGTCATCGCGCGGCTGCCGGAGGTCGCGCATGTGGTGAGCAGCCCGCTCACGCGCTGCGTCCGGCTGGCCGAGCGGATCGCGGGGGTGCGCGGGCTGCGCGCGCGCATCGAGCCGCTCTGGACCGAGATGGATTTCGGTCGCTGGGAGGGCGTGCCCTGGTCCGCGCTGCCGCGCGACGAGCTCGACGCCTGGGCCGCGGATTTCTATCATGCCCGCCCACATGGCGGCGAGAGCGTCGCGGAATTGCAGGCGCGTGTGGCCGAGGCGCTCGCGCGCCTGCCTGCCGAGCCGGTGCTGGTGGTCACGCATATGGGCACGATCAAGGCGGCGCTGCATCTGGCCGGGCGCGCGGGCGCCTGGGATCACACGGTGCCCTTCGGCACGGCGGTGCCCGTGCCGCGTCAGGGCTCGGCCCAGTAGCCGCGATAGCGGTCCCAGATCTTCTCGCCGATCAGGCAGTCCGCCTCCGCCTCGGCGCTGTATTGGGCGCGCCATGTGCGCGCTCCGGCCACCGTGGGAGCGAGCCCCGCGATCTCGAGCACCAGCTTGCGTTTGACCGCGTCCGGGAACTGGTCCCAGCCATAGACCGGCAGGACGAAGGCCCCGGGGCCGCCCACCACGCAATCCTCGTAATAGACGTCGAGATCGGCGATGTCCCAGATGGCGAGTTCGTCCTCGGGCGTCATCAGAGGCAGGCCGTTGATGGTGATGCCCTGCGCGAGCGCGTGGTCGCGCGCCATGAAGACCGGGCGCCCCTGGTTGTTCGGGCCGTCGCCGGAGATGTCGATCACGCGCCTGAGTCCGTGGAAGTCGTTGTCCTCGAAGCTCTCGACCGCATAGAGCAGCGCGCCGGA
>NZ_QNTQ01000015.1 GCF_003298775.1 Rhodosalinus halophilus
CCGCTCATACGCCGCCGCATCCACATGCGCGCGCGCGACCGTCTCGGCGCCGGGCGGGCGCCCCCGGACGGGTGTCTGATCGGTTTCGGTGCTGTCCCTCATGCGAGCCTCCTCTCCGTCGCCATCCGGCCTGTGTCGCCGGGTCGGACCGTTGGTGCGGACTCTAGCAGAAATGGAAAATCAACAAACAACCAATTGAAATAAATCAATTTTGCTGAAAAGTAATTTGCGAGTAATTGCCGTTCTTGTAAATTTTCCGGGGCAGGCAGACCGGTGCGCCTTGCGTTGGTGGATCCGCCTGTCAATTCGCGTCTCGCCGCGCGCCGTGCCGCGGTGTGCGACGGCATACCGAGCGCTGCGCGCCCACGGGCCTGATGATGCGACAAAAGCGCACGCCCCGCGCCGGGACGTGACGCAGCGTCACGGCGCCCGAGCGTCAGACGCGAAGCGATTCGAGGCCGATTGCCGGGCGTGCCGCCGCCGCGCTATCCTCTCGGCCGCGCGGGGAGGCGCCGGGATGAAGCGCATCGCGATCCTCTGCGACGGCACCTGGAACCGGCTCGACGCGCGCCGGCCCACCAACGTCGTGCGCCTGGCCCGCGCGATCCCGCCCACGGCGGCCGACGGCGTGCCGCAGCTGACCTTCTACCTGCCGGGCGTGGGCACCGGCGCGGGCTCGAGCGCCGCGGCGCGCTGGCTCGACGTGCTGCTGGGCGGGGCCTTCGGCTGGGGCCTCGACGGGATCATGGCAAAGGCCTATCGTGACCTCGTCTTCGCCTACGAGCCGGGCGACGCGCTCTACATCTTCGGGTTTTCGCGGGGCGCCTACACCGCCCGGTCCTTCGCGGGACTGCTGCGCTCGGCGGGCATTCCGGACCGCGCGCGCACGGACATGATTCCGCAGGCGCTGAAGCTCTACCGTGCCCGCGGCGCCAGAACCCATCCGAACAGCGAAACCAGCATGGCCGCGCGCGTCGCCATGGGGTCGGTGGTGGCGACGAGTCCCGAAGAGCGCGCCTGGCGCCGCGCGCGGGGGCATCCCGAGGTGCCGCTCCTCTCGGTCGCCTATCTGGGGGTCTGGGATACCGTGGGCGCGCTCGGCCTGCCGGGCGTGCTGGGCAGCCTCGCGCGGGCGGTGAACGCGCATTATGCCTTTCACGACACCGACCTTTCGCGGATGGTCGCCGCCGCGCGGCATGCCGTGGCGCTCGACGAGCGGCGGCGGCTCTTCCCGCCCACGCTCTGGAGCAATCTGGACGCGCTGAGCGCCCGCGCCGGGGCGGCGCGCTATCGCCAGCACTGGTTCGCCGGCGATCACGGGATGATCGGCGGCGGCAGCGAGCGGGTGCCGGACCTTGGCCCGCTTACCCTGCGCTGGATCGCGGAAGGCGCCGCCGATGCGGGCCTCGACATCGACACGGATCAGTTCGCAGAGGGCGATGCGCTGGCGGGGCCGGTGAATCTCGGCACGCCGCCGGGGCCGGCCAACGCCTTCGGCCTCCTGCTCTCGGACCGCGCGGGGCCGGAGCGCGCGCAGGATGTGGCGCCGGAGGTCGTCACCCGCATCCGCGAACGCGGCGACTATCAGCCCGGCAGCCTGCTGCGGATCTGGGACTCGCTGATCTGAGTCTCAGGTCGGGGCGCCCAGCCGGGCCCAGCGCGCCTCGAGCCGTTCGAGCGCGGCGATCCGGTCGCTCGTCTTGGGGTGGCTCATCAGCCAGGCGGGCAGGACGCCCGCGCGCGCCTCGGTCAGCTTTTCGAGCTTCTCGAACATGGCCTTCTGCGGCCCGATTCCGATGCCCGCCTTGGTGAGCAGCGCGGCTGCGTAGGCGTCGGCCTCGTATTCGTCCGAGCGCGAGAGCCGCGCGGCCAGCAGCGTGGCCACCCCGTTGGCGATCCAGACGCCGATGCCAGGCAGAAAGCGCGACAGAACCATCGCGAGCGCCGTGCGCAGCGCGTTCTGCCCGGAGAAGTCGATCATGCGCCGCCGCGCGTGGCCAAGGGCGACGTGGCCCAGCTCGTGCGCGATCACGCTGGCCATCTCTTCGGCCGAGACCTCTCCGGTCTGGTATTTCCGGTAGAAGCCCCGGGTAATGAAGATGCGGCCGTCCGGCGCGGCGAGGCCGTTGACCGGGTCGATCTCGTAGATGTTCACCCGGATACGGTCCACGTCGAGCGCCTGCGCCATGCGATCGGTCAGCCGCTTGAGCCGCGGATCGGCCAGCTCGGTCGAGCGCTCGTCGAGTTCGCGCTTCGTCCGCCAGACGGAGAAGCGATACATCACCAGCGCGTAGAGCACGGCGAGCAGGATCGGCGTGACCTTGATCATGGCGATCAATATGGGGCGGCACGGCGAGCCGGGCAATGGCGCCGCAGGCCCGCGGGCGTCTTGACGCAGAACAATGACACCGCACGCGCCGCGGCCTAGGCTGCGCATCGAAACGGGCCGCGATTGGAGGCGCAGCGATGCCTGACTACGATGTGACCGAGGCCGTGCCGCGGCCCTATCTCTACGTCGAACGCAGCTGCGGCATGGACCCTTCCGAGATCTCGGCCGCGATGGGCAGCGCCTTCGGCGAGGTGATGGGGGTCATGCAGCGCGAAGGTATCGCGCC
This sequence comes from Rhodosalinus halophilus, assembly GCF_003298775.1. Lineage (GTDB taxonomy): Bacteria > Pseudomonadota > Alphaproteobacteria > Rhodobacterales > Rhodobacteraceae > Rhodosalinus > Rhodosalinus halophilus. The sequence continues at coordinate 2,616 of NZ_QNTQ01000015.1, forward strand.
CGCGGGTCCGCCCCTGTCGGTCTACTATGACTACGACCCCGCGCGCCTGTCCTTCCGCGCCGGAGTCTTCGTCTCGGAGGAGGATGCGGCGCGGCCGGCCGAGGGCGTCTCGTCCGACCGGACGCCGGGCGGCAAGGCGCTGCATTTCACCCATGTCGGCCCCTACGCGACGCTGCGCGACGACTACGGCGAGATGATGGCCTGGGTGGAGCGGCAGGGCCTCACGCTCGTCGCGCCGACCTGGGAGGTCTATGTGGACGACCCGGAGACCGTGCCGGAGGCGGAGCTTCGAACCGAGGTCTGGTCGGCGCTGGGCTGAGTCACTTGCGCCGCTGATCCCGGCGCAGCGCCGCGCGCAGCCAGAGGCCGAGGCCGATCGCGACGACGGCGCCGGCGATGATGCCGCTCACGTCCGCCGCGATCTCTGCCACCGCGTCGAGGTATTCGGCGAAGGCGCGGCCGAGGCCGACGTAGATCGCGACCCAGATGATTTCGCCGGCCACGGACCAGAGGGTGAATCGTCCGCGGTGCATCTCGGCCGCGCCGGCGGCGAGGTTGACCCACGGCCCCAGCGGGCTGACGAGCCAGCGGCTGAAGAACACGCCTGCGCCGCCGCGCTCCTCGATCAGGCCACGGGCCCGGGCGAGCGCGGCCGCGCGGCGCGGTTTCGCGGCGATGCGCGGCGCGAGCGCCGCCCCCGCCCGCCAGCCCAGCGAATAGCCCGCCTGATCGCCCAGCACCGCGCCGGCCAGCGCGCCCGCCGCCACCGCCCAGAGTGCCAGATCGCCCGTCGCGGTGAAGGCCCCGCCGGTTAGCATCACCAGCGAGGCGGGCACCGGGAGCGCGAGGCAACTCAGGAAGGTGGTGAGCGCGATCACCGCCACGCCCCAGTCCGCGACCAGCCCGGGAAGCCAATCGGTCATCGCGCTACGCCCTGCGCCTCGATCAGCGCGCGCGCCTCTTCCAGAACCACCTCGACCGGAACGCCGCGCTGCCGCGCGATTTCCTTCAGTGTCGGGCGCGCATCCGGGCGTTCCGGTGCGCCCAGCGCATCCATCACCACGTCGGGGGGAATCTCCCAAGCGTGAGCGATGTAGCGCGGCGTCATCCACGGCTCCAGCGGTTGCTGCCGGTGCGCGGGATCGGCCCAGTAGAGCGAGAAGGCGACGAAGCGCGCGGCGAAGAAGGCGATGACCGCCAACGCGATCACGAAGCCCGCGCAGGCCAGCGGATGGCGCCTCCAGAGATGTCGGATCTTGGTGCGCATGTGCGGGCTCCCTGTCGGGGATGTTAGCGGGCGAGTTCCCGCACGCCGCGCTCGATCCCTTCGAGCGTCATGGGCACCATCCGATCCTCGAAGATCTCGCGGATCATCTGGATCGACTGCGTGTATGGCCAGTGCTTCTCCGGCACCGGGTTGATCCAAAGGTTGTCGGGCCACTGCTCGCGCGCGCGGGTGAGCCAGACCTGCCCTGCCTCGGCGTTCCAGTGCTCGTTCGCGCCGCCGGGAAAGGCGATCTCGTAGGGCGACATGCTGGCGTCGCCCACGAAGATGCACTTGTAGTCCGGCCCGTAGGTGTGCAGCACGTCCCAGGTGGGCGTCACCTCGTCCCACCGCCTGCGGTTGTCGCGCCAGACGCCTTCGTAGAGGCAGTTGTGGAAGTAGTAGTATTCGAGGTGCTTGAACTCCGCCCGCGCGGCGGAAAAGAGCTCTTCCACGACCTTCACATGCGGGTCCATGCTGCCGCCCACGTCGAGAAAGAGCAGCACCTTCACCGCGTTGCGCCGCTCCGGCCGGGTCTTCACGTCGAGATAGCCGTGCTCGGCGGTGGAACGGATCGTGCCGTCGAGGTCGAGCTCCTCGTGCGCGCCGTCGCGCGCCCATTGCCGCAGCCGCTTGAGCGCGAGCTTGATGTTGCGCGTGCCGAGCTCCACCGAGTCGTCGAGGTTGCGGAACTCGCGCTTGTCCCAGACCTTCACGGCGCGCTGGTGACGGCTTTCGTCCTGCCCGATGCGCACGCCCTCGGGGTTGTAGCCGTAGGCGCCGAAGGGCGAGGTGCCCGCGGTGCCGATCCATTTCGAGCCGCCCTGGTGGCGCTTTTCCTGCTCCTTCAGCCGCTCGCGCAGCGTCTCCATGAGCTTGTCGAAGCCGCCGAGGGACTCGATCTCGGCCTTTTCCGCTTCGGAGAGGTGCTTTTCGGCCATCTTCTCAAGCCACTCGCGCGGGAGCTCCATCCGCTCCAGCATCTCGCCCACGCTGACCTGTTCGAGTCCCGAGAAGGCCTGCGCGAAGGCGCGGTCGAACTTGTCGAGATTGCGCTCGTCCTTCACCATCGCCGCACGTGCGAGGTAGTAGAAGCCGTCCACGTCGTAGGTGACGAGGTCGGCGCGCATGGCCTCGAGAAAGCTCAGATACTCCCGGAGCGAAACCGGAACGCCCGTCTGCCGCAGCGCGTCGAAGAAGGGCAGGAACATCGCGCTACACCGTCAGCCGATCGATCGCGAGCGTCGCGATCAGTCCCAGAAGCGCGAAGGCGATGCCGTAGATCGCGCCATAATGCAGCAGGTCCGCGGTCGACCCCTTGCGGCGGCGCGCGGTGAGCACGCCGAGAGTGATTCCCAACAGGGCGCCGGCAAGGACGATCATGCGCTTCAACCTCTCGGATCCGTCGGGTCGAGGGCGGCGATCTCGCGCAGCTTGGCCCGCACCGCCCATTCCGGCCCGAAGCCGTAGCGCGCCCATCCGAGGCTGTCCAGCCGCACCGCCCGTGCATCGGCACGATGCCCCTGCATCTCCAGCGCCTCTGCACGGAGCATCATCAGCGTGGCGAGCAGCATCGCGTTCTCGTGCCGCTTGGCGACCGGAAGATGCATCTCGGTCAGTCTGCGGACCTGCGCCGCGTCGCCCTCGGCCAGGGCGTAGGCGGCGAGCTGCGCGCCGACAAAGGCGCGGTGCAGCGCGCCGCCCGGGACATCGGCGTAGATCCGGTCGGCGCGTTCGAAGGCGCGCCGCGCGAGCTGCGGGTCGGCGTGCTGCGCGATCCGGCCGAGTGCAAAATGCGAGAAGGCGAGGCGATGGTCGCGCCACCCTTCGGCGGCTGCGATCTGCACGGCCCGCACGGCGGCGGCCTGGCGTTGCGGCTGACGGGCGCCGGGACCCAGGGCGGTCTGGATCGCCTCGACCCAGGCGCCCGGCGTGGGGCCGAGCGGTCGCCGCAGCAATCGCTCGCCGGCGGGGTTCAACCGCGCGAGCACCTCGGGCAAGCGTGCCGCCACCGCCTCGCGGGTCATGCCGTTGGCTAGCGCGGGGTCGTAATGCGTGCGCAGCACGAGCATGTCGAAGCCGGTGAGCACCGTGTGGATGTTGTCGTCATTGAAGACGCTGTCGGAAAGCCGGTAGAGGTCGTTGAGCGGCCCGAGCGCCTGGGCGAGTTCCTCGTGCAGGCAGTCGCGCGCCTCCTGCGGGCTCACGTCCATGGGCAGGAAGATCGCGACAGTCTCGCGCCGGGTCAGTTCCGACCAGCTGGTCAGCCCGGTGCGGCGCTGCGAGAGATAGTCCGACAGGCTCGAGACGTTCGGAACGACGAAGCAGGCGGCCTGCGGCAGCACGCGGCGGATGCGCGCGCCCGGCACCGCCTCGACCGTGATCGCGGCCGGCCCGGAGGCGGCGCGGCGGATGTCGATATCGGCCTCTGCGCGCAACCGCGCGAGCAGCCGGTCGAGATCGGCCTCGAGCCCCGGCGAAGGCCGGCCCGTCAGCCGCACGGTGATCGGCTGCTCGAAGCGGGTGAAGACGGGTAGCGGCTTGCCGCTCTCGAGGCGGAAGGCCAGGTCGAGGAAGTCGCGCGCGATGTCCGCGTTGGCGCGCGACGGCGCGGCGGCCGGCGCGCCGGAAAAGCCCTTGGCCGGCGGCAGCGAGGGGGTCTCGACCGCGAGGCGCTGCGCCGGGCTCGGGCGATCGCCGACCGGCGCGCAGGCCGCAAGCCCCAGCGCCGCGACCGCCAGTGGCGTGCAGAACACGGAGAGGACGCGGTGCGCCCTGGGCTTCGTCAAGCGGCGGTTCATCCCGTGCGCCTCGCTCGCCTCTCTGGCCGCCGCTCCTTCCGGCGCCCGTCGTGCCGCGCGAGTATGGCTCAAGGGTTACGTCCGTGCAAATGCGCGCGACAGCGCGGCCGCCTGGGCCGAGAAGATTCTTCATACGAAAAATCTTCGGATCCGGCCCGGGTCGGGCGATTTGTCGGACGAAAGGTCGCCGCTCTACCGCTGCCGGCGCGCCATGAAGGCGAGCCGTTCGAAGAGGTGCACGTCCTGCTCGTTCTTGAGGAGCGCGCCGTGCAGCTTGGGCAGCGCGTTCGCGCCCTCGCGCCGCAGATCCTCGGGGCTCAGATCCTCGGCCAGAAGCAGCTTGAGCCAGTCCAGCACTTCCGAGGTGGAGGGCTTCTTCTTGAGCCCCGGCTGCTCGCGCAGCTCGTAGAACTGGGTCAGCGCGGTGGCCAGAAGCTCCTGCTTGATGCCGGGGTGATGCACCTCGACGATGCGCTTCATCGTCTCGGGATCGGGGAAGCGGATGTAGTGGAAGAAGCAGCGCCGCAGAAAGGCGTCGGGCAGCTCCTTCTCGTTGTTCGAGGTGATCACGACGATCGGGCGATGCTTCGCCTTCACGGTCTCGCCGGTCTCGTAGACGAAGAACTCCATCCGATCGAGTTCCTGCAGAAGATCGTTCGGAAACTCGATGTCGGCCTTGTCGATCTCGTCGATCAGCAGGACGGTCTTCGTCTCCGCCTCGAAGGCCTGCCAGAGCTTGCCCTTGCGGATGTAGTTGCGCACATCGTTCACGCGTTCGTCGCCCAACTGGCTGTCGCGGAGCCGGCTCACGGCGTCATATTCGTAGAGACCCTGCTGCGCGCGCGTCGTGGACTTGATCGTCCACTCGATGATCGGCAGGTCCAGCGCGCCGGCGACCTGGCGTGCCAGCTCCGTCTTGCCCGTGCCGGGCTCTCCCTTCACCAAAAGCGGGCGCTCGAGCGTGACGGCGGCGTTGACGGCCACCGTCAGATCCTCCGTCGCGACGTAGCTCTCGGTTCCGGTAAATCGCATCCTGCCCTCTCCATCGGCCCGCACCGCGCTGCAACCTATCATCCGCGGCGGCCGCCGCAACGGCTTTCGCCGCGCCGCGGCGGAGCCGCGCGCGGGCCGCGCGCGGGGCGAATCGCACGCGCGCGCCGCGATGCCGGCCCTGCGGGACAGGCAAGCGAATTCGTGACGTGACTCCAAGCCTGTATTCGGCTAAGCGAAGGCTCGGGGGTGGCCGGATGGGCACGATGCACGACAACCAGATCCAGCTCGAGACCGGCCCCGAAAAGGGGAACACGATGAAAGCCGAGACCTTTCTGCCGGAAGACTATCGTCCCGCCGAAGACGAGCCTTTCATGAACGAGCGTCAGCTCGAGTATTTCCGAAGAAAGCTTCTGGCCTGGAAGGCCGAGCTTCTCGCCGAGAGCAAGGAGACGATCGAGGGGCTGCAGGACAGCAGCCGCAACATCCCCGACATCGCGGACCGCGCCAGCGAAGAGACCGACCGCGCGATCGAGCTGCGCACGCGTGACCGTCAGCGAAAGCTCGTGGCCAAGATCGACGCCGCGTTGCGCCGCATCGAGGAGGGCGAATACGGCTACTGCGAGGTGACCGGCGAGCCCATCAGCCTCAAGCGCCTCGACGCGCGGCCGATCGCGACCATGAGCCTCGAGGCGCAGGAGCGTCACGAGCGCCGCGAGCGCGTGCACCGCGACGACTGACGCCGCGCCCGCGCGGCGAAGGCTTTCGGGCGCCGGGCCGTCGGGTCCGGCGCCCTTTGCTTGACGATCGAGGGATGTGATGCGGCTCGACAGCCTGGAGGTGGCCGTCGCAGGCGGCGGGATCGGCGGTCTCGCGTCGGCCCTCGCCCTGCGCCGCCAGGGGGCGCAGGTCACGCTGCTGGAGCAGGCGCCCGAGATCGCCGAGGTCGGCGCCGGCCTGCAGATCAGCCCCAACGGTTTCGCCGTGCTGGCCGCGCTCGGGCTGGGCGCGCAGGCCGAGGCGCGCGGCGTCGCGGCGCAGGCGGTCCGGCTGCGGCGTCATCAGGATGGCGCCGAGGTGACCTGCCTCGATCTCGCCCGGCTCGCGCCGCACCGGCGCTATCTGTTCCTGCACAGGGCCGATCTGATCGATGCGCTGGCCGAGGCTGCGCGCGAGGCGGGCGTTCGGATCCGGCTTCTCCAGAAGGTGACGCAGGTCGAGGACGGCGCCCGCCCCGCGCTTCTGACCGCGCAGGGGGCGCGGATCGAGGCGGACCTCGTCGTGGCGGCGGACGGACTGCGCTCCTGTCTGCGGCCGCGTCTCAACGGCGATGCCGCGCCGCGCTTCACCGGGCAGGTGGCCTGGCGCGCGCTGGTGCCGGGGCCGACCGGCCACCCGTCCGAGGCCTGGGTGCACATGGGGCCGGGGCGGCACATGGTCACCTACCCGCTGCGGGGCGGCGCGCTTCTGAACGTGGTCGCGGTCGAGGAGCGCAGCGCCTGGGCCGAGGAGGGCTGGCACCACCCGGACGATCCCGAGGCGCTGCGCGCGGCCTTCGCGGGCTTCGGGGGCGAGGTGCCGCGCTTGCTGTCGGCGGTCGAGGACGTGCATCTCTGGGGGCTCTTCCGGCATCCGGTCGCGCGGTGCTGGCACGGCGAAGCGGTCGCGCTCGCGGGGGATGCGGCGCATCCGACGCTCCCCTTCCTCGCACAGGGCGCCAATCTCGCGCTCGAGGATGCCTGGGTTCTGGCGCAGGCGCTGGCGCAGGAAGAGACCCTGGCCGAGGGCCTCGCGACCTATCAGCGCCGGCGCCGGCCGCGGGCCGAGCGGGTCGTCGCGGCCGCGAGCCGCAACGCCTGGAAATACCATTTCCCGCCCGGCCCGCTGCGCTTCGCCGGGCACAGCGCGTTGCGGCTCGCAGGCCGCGTCGCACCGGCCAGAATGCTGTCGAGCTTCGACTGGCTCTACGGCCACGACGTGACCGCCGGGGCGTGACCGGCGCGCGGCGGGGGCGGTCCTATTCCAGTTCGCGCTGCGCGATCCGATCGCCGTCCGCGATGGCGGGCGAGGGGTAGAGAATCACCCGCTCGCCGGGAGACAGGCCGGCTCGGACCTCGGCCGTCACGCCGTTCTGTCGGCCGATCTCGACCGGGCGAAGGCGTGCGGTGCCATCCGCCGCGACGAAGACGGCCCAGCCGTCGCCCGCGCGGAACAGCGCGCTGGCCGGTACGCGCACCACGTCGTCGGCCTCCCACACGACGATGCGCGCCTCGACGCGGTAGCCGTGGCCCAGCCCCGCGCGCGCTTCCGCCGGGCTGGTCAGGCCCACGGTCACGGGCACGCGCTGTTCCTCGACGCCCAGCGCCGAGACACGGGTGACGGCGAAGGGATCGACGCGCTCCACCACGCCCTCGAGCGCCCGCGGGCCGCCCCAGTCCTCCACGATCACCCGGTCGCCGGGCGAGACCTGCACCGCATCCGTCGAGATGAGCTCCACCATCACCTCGAGCTGTCCCTCGACATCGCCGATCTCCATGATCGGCGCGCCGGCGGGCAGGGTGGTCTCGCTCTGCTGCATGACGCGCAGGATGCGGCCGTCTGCCGGCGCGTGAAGCGGTATGTCCTCGCCCTCCGCCGATATCGCCGAGGCCAGCCCCTGATCCTCGAAGCCGATGAGCTGCGCGCGGGCGTTCGCGAGTTCCGCCTCGCGCATGGCGATGGCGGCTTCGGCGGTCTCGACCGCGGCCTGGGCGACGCGGCGGTTCTGTTCGGCGCGCTCCAGCGCGGCGGGGCTGACGATGTCCTCCTGCGCCAGCCGCTGCGCGCGGGCGAGTTCCTGCAGCGCGAGGTCGCGGCTTGCAACGGCCGCCGCGCGGTCGGCCTCGGCGACGCGGAGCGCCGCCTCGGCGGCCTGCACCGCCGCGCGCGCCTGTTCGCGGGTGCGCACGTCGAGCGCGGCCGGGTTGGCCGGGCGCATGTGCGCGACGATCGTCTCGCCCTGCACCACCCGCTCGCCCGGATCGACCTCGACCCGTTGCAGGCGGCCGGCGACGGGGGTGCTGACGACATAGGGCTCGGCCACCTGCGTGCGCCCTTCCTCGTCGATGGTCACGCGCATCGGTCCTTGCGTCACCTCGCCCAGATCGACGAGTTCCGGTCGCGGCCAGAAGGCGGCGGCGAGCCCGGCGGCGATCAGGAGCAGCGCGGCGAGCGACAGGATCAGGCGCGAGCGTTTGCGGGTACGGGCCATGCTCTCAATCCCTCGTCTTGAGCGCCGCGACCAGGTCGGCGCGCGCCAGGTCGCGGCGGACCAGCCAGCCGGAGAAGAGCGCGGCACCCAGGATTACCAGCGCCGCGATGCCGAAACTCGCCGGGTCGAAGACCACCGGGATCTGGTAGATCTCCGAGGCGAACCCCGCCGCGATGGCGTGCGCCAGATACCAGGCCATGAGCGCGCCCAGCGGGATCGCGGCCAGCGTCACGACGGCGAGTTCCCCCAACAGGACGAAGCCCGCCTCGCCGGTGGTGAAGCCCAGCACGCGCAGGCTGGCCAGATCGCGCGCCCGCTCGGCGAAGGCGATGCGCGCGGCGTTGTAGACGATGCCGAAGGCGATGACGAAGGCGATTCCGCCCATCACGAAGCGCTGCATGCCGACCCCCTGGTTCATCATCTCCACAAGCGAATCGCGCGCGGCCTGCTTGCGGCCGATGCCCGCCACCGCGGGACGCGACTCGAGGTCGGCGAAGAGCGCCTCGGCCTGCGCCTCGTCCACCATCAGATGCGCGCCCGAGACGCGGCCGGGCTCGCCCAACGCCCGGTTGAGCGCGGCGAGCTCCATGTAGGCGGGCGCGCCCAGCAGAGTCTCGGCGACGCCGGCGACCGGCAGGCGCAGCACCGGCTGCGCGCCCTCGCGCACCTCGACCGTCAGCGTGTCGCCTGCCGAAAGATCGAGGATCGAGGCCAGGGTGCGCGACAACAGCACGCCGTCCTGCGGCAGCGCGAGCGGGGCGGTCCGCGCGTCGAGCGCACGAAACAGGGCAGGGTTGCGGGGCAGGGCGGTCAGCGCGCCCTGATGGGTCTTGCGCCCCGCGCGGAAGATCACGGGCACGTGGCGGACCCCCTCCACCCGCTGCACGCCGGGCAGGCGGGCGATCTCGTGCAGGGTGCGCGCGCCCACGGCGTGGGTGAAGGTCACGCTCACGTCGCTGCGGTCGGTCAGGTCGAAGGTCATGTCCACCGTGCGCACGAAGCCCGCCATGACAGTCAGCATCGCCGCCGAGAGCGCGAAGCCGCAGGCGATGCCCACCGCCGCGCCCGCCATGCGCCAGGGCTGGCGCGTGACGCGGCGGATCACCATGCGCGTGGGCTGGTCGAGCAGACGCGCGGCCCGCCCGCCGATCCGGCTGGCGCGGCTGTAGTCGGGCGGCGCGGGCGGTCGCATCGCCTCGGCCGGGGCGAGCGCGAAGACCTTTCGCAGGACGAAGAGCGCGCCGGTCGCCGCCGCGAGCAGCGCAAAGATCACCGCGATCGCGAAGGCCGCGTAATCGAGCCGGAAGACGAGAAACGGGAACTTGTAGAACTGCTGATAGATGTCCACCGTCCAGCGCCCGGCAATGATGCCCAGCACGCAGCCCAGCGCCGCGCCCAGCGCCCCGATCACGAGTACGAACTTAAGGTAATGCCCCGCCACCTCGCGCCCGGTGTAGCCGAAGGCCTTGAGCAGACCGATCTCCTCGCGCTCGGACTGCACCATGCGACCGATCACGATGTAGGTGAGAAAGGCCACCACGGCGAGAAAGATGGGCGGCACCGCGACCGAGACGGCACGCAGCCCGTCGATCTCCTCGCTCACGAAGATGTCGGAAGGCAGGTCGTCGCGCGCATAGGCGCCGCGCCCGCCCCAGGGGGCGAGCAGCCGGTCGGCGGCGGCGAGCACCGCCTCCGGCCGGGCATCGCGCGTCAGCGTCATCAGCGCCTCGTTGAAGGCCCCGCGCATGTCGTAGGCCGCGGCCAGCGCGTCGCGCCCCATCCAGATCACGCCGAAGCGCGCGGCGTCGGGGACCATCTCGCCGGGCGCGGTCGTATAGATGAACTCGGGCGCGAGCGCGAGGCCGGTGATGCGGAAGGCGTGGCGCCGGCCGTTCATCGTGGCCTCGATGCTGTCGCCCGGGCGCAGGCCATGCGCCTCGGCGAAGCTTTCGAGCAGCAGGATCTCCTCTGCCCGCTCCGGCGCCGGGCGCCGGCCGTCGGTGAGGAAGATGTCGTTGAGCGCGGCTTCGCCCGCGCCGGGCAGCGAGACGGCCTGCGCCTGCACCGGCAGCGCCATGCCGGCCACGTCGATCAGCGCGCGGCCGGTCACGCGGCCCTGCGCGGAGGCCACGCCGGGGATCGCGGCCAGCCGGTCCACCAGCCGCTCGGGCGCACGGGCCACCGGGGCGAAGACCTCGGCCAGCCGGTAGCGCTCGTAGTAGGCGTCGCGCGTCTCGGTCAACGTCACGACGAGGCCGCGCATCATCACCAGCAGCATGACCGAGACGGCGAGCACCGCCGCGATCGCCGCGACCTGTCCCTTCATGCGCCAGAGGTCGCGCAGGAGCTTGGCGTCGAGCGGGCTCACGACACCGTCTCCGCGGTGCGCGGGGCAAAAACCTTGGAAGGTTTTTGCAAGGTTCTTGCAAGAACCTTGCCCGCGCCCGGCCGCGCGGAGCCTTGGGCGCGTCCAGGCGCCGCGACCACGAGCGCGGCCCGCCCCGTGCTGCGCCAGAGGTCGCGCAGCAACTTGGCGTCGAGCGGGCTCACCATTCGATCTCCTCTGCCGGCAGGCGGGTCGCGTTCTCGACCACCTCGCGGATGCGCCCGTCGGCGAAATGGATCACCCGGTGCGCCATCGCGGCGGTCGCCGCGGCATGGGTGACCATCAGCACGGTGGAGCCGAGTTCGGCATTCACGTCCGAAAGCACGCCCAGCACGGCGCGCCCGGTCTTGCTGTCCAGCGCGCCCGTGGGCTCGTCGCAGAAGAGCACGTCGGGCTGCTTGGCCACGGCGCGGGCGATCGCCACCCGCTGCTGTTCGCCGCCCGAAAGCTGCGCTGGGAAATGATCCGCCCGCTCGCCGAGGCCTACCAGCGCGAGCGCCTCGCCCGGGTCCATCGGGTTCGCGGCGATCTCGGTGACGAGCTCCACGTTCTCGCGCGCGGTGAGACTGGGCATCAGGTTGTAGAACTGAAAGACGAAGCCCACGTGATCCCGACGGTAGCGGGTGAGCGCCGCGTCGGACATGGTGGTGAGCTCCTGTCCGCGGAATCGGGCCGAGCCCTCGGTCGCGCGGTCGAGCCCGCCGATGATGTTCAGCAGCGTGGACTTGCCCGACCCCGACGGGCCAAGCAGCACGACCAGCTCGCCCTCGGGAATCGTCAGGTCCACGCCGCGCAGCGCGTGCACGGCGGCGTGCCCCTCGCCGTAGACGCGGGTCAGCCCCTCGGTGACGAAGGCGGGGTGGCGCATGGCGTTCCTCGACCGTCGACTCGCGCGCAGTCTAGCAGCTTCGCGCCGCGGCGCAGCAGCCCGCGGCTCAGGCGTCGAGGTCGATCCAGACAGGGACGTGGTCGGAGGGCTTCTCGCGCCCGCGCAGGGCCGTCTCGATGCCGGCGCCGGTCATCAGGTCCGCCGCTTCGGGCGAGAGCAGCAGGTGGTCGATGCGAATGCCGTTGTTCCGGCCCCAGGCGTTACCCTGATAGTCCCAGAAGGAATAGTGCCCGCCGCCTTGCACCCGCGCGCGGAAAGCTTCCGTATAGCCCAGATGCAGGATGCGCCGGAAGGCGGCGCGCGTCTCGGGCAGGGCGAGGGCGTCGTCCTTCCACGCCTCGGGCTTCGCCGCGTCCTCGTCTTGCGGGATCACGTTGTAGTCGCCGCCCAGCACGACCGGTTCCTCCAGCTCCAGAAGTTCGGCCGCGCGCGCCTTCATCCGCTCCATCCAGGCGAGCTTGTAGTCGTATTTCGGACCCGGCGCCGGATTGCCGTTGGGCAGGTAGAGGCCAGCGACCCGCACGGCCGTCCTGTCGCCGATCACGGTCGCCTCGATCCAGCGCGCCTGATCGTCGCTCTCGTCGCCGGGCAGGCCGCGAGCCACGTCCTCGAGCGGCAGGCGCGACAGGATCGCCACGCCGTTGAAGCTCTTCTGCCCGTGCGTCTCCACGCGGTAGCCGCGCTCTTCGAAGAGTTCGCGCGGGAAGTTCTCGTCGAGCGACTTGATCTCCTGCAGCAGCACGACCTCCGGCGTCGCCTCGTCCAGCCAGTCGCAGAGCGACTGATGCCGCGCCTTGATGCCGTTGATGTTGAAGGTGGCGATGCGCATGGGCTGTCCTCAGGGCGTGCCGCGGTTCGTGGCGCCGTCGCGCCAGCGGTTGACGATCGGATAGCGCCGGTCGAGCCAGAACGCCCGCTTCGACAGCCGCGTGCCCGGGGCGGACTGGAAGCGCTTGTACTCGCTGACGTAGATCAGATGCTCGATGCGCGAGGCTTCGGCCCGGTCGAAGCCCGCCGCCACGCAGTCCTCGATGGAGCCGTCGCGGTCCACGAGGATTTCCAGCATCGCGTCGAGATGTTCGTAGTCAGGCAGCGAGTCGCTGTCGCGCTGGTCGGCGCGCAGCTCGGCCGAGGGCGGCTTGGAGATCACGCGCGACGGGATCACCTCGCCCGCGGGGCCCTTCATCCAGGCGCGGTGGTTGGCGTTGCGCCAGCGCGCGGCGGCGAAGACGCGGGTCTTGTAGAGATCCTTGAGCGGGTTGTAGCCGCCCGCCATGTCGCCGTAGATCGTGGCGTAGCCGACCGCGACCTCTGACTTGTTGCCAGTGGTGAGCAGCATCTCGCCGAACTTGTTCGAGAGCGCCATCAGCAGGAGCCCGCGCAGGCGCGACTGCAGGTTCTCCTCGGTGATGTCGGGCGGCAGGTCGCCCATGAGCGGCGCCAGCGCCTCGGTCACCGCGGCGCGCGGGCCGGAGATCGGCAGCTCGTCGAGCCGCGTGCCGAGCCGTTTCGCCACGCCGGCGGCGTCCTCGAGCGAGACGGGCGAGGTGTATTCCGACGGCAGCATCACGCAGCGCAGGTTCTCGGGTCCGAGCGCGTCGGCGGCCACCGCCGCGACCATCGCGCTGTCGATCCCGCCCGAGAGGCCGAGGAGCGCCTTCCCGAACCCGGATTTGCGCATGTAGTCGCGCAGGGAGACGACCATCGCGTGATAGTCCTGTTCGAGCGACTCCGGCACATGCGCCCGCGCGCCCGGCTCCGCCCGCCAGCCTTCCGGCCCGCGCTCGAAGTCGACATGCGCGAGCGCCTCCTCCATCACCGGGAGCTGCAGCGCCACGGAGCAGTCGGGGTTGAGCACGAAACTGCCCCCGTCGAAGACTTGGTCGTCCTGACCGCCCACCATGTTGAGATAGACCAGCGGCAGCCCGGTCTCCACCACGCGGGCGACCATGTGGTTGAAGCGCACCTCGAGCTTGTCGCGGTAGTAGGGCGAGCCGTTTGGCACCAGAAGCACCTCGGCGCCGGTCTCCGCGAGGGTCTCGGCCACGTCGGGATACCAGGCGTCCTCGCAGACCGGGGTACCGAGGCGCATCGGCCCCACCGCGTAGGGCCCCGAGATCGGGCCGGCGGTGAAGGTGCGCATCTCGTCGAAGACGAGGTAGTTGGGCAGGTGGTGCTTGAGCGCGGTGGCCGCGATGCGGCCCTCCTTCAGCACGAACCAGGCATTGTGCAGCTGCGTGCCCTCGAGCCAGAGGCCCCCGATGCCCAGCGCCGGTCCGTCGGCGCAGTCCCGCGCCAGCGCCTCGATCTCGCGCAGGCAGGCGGCCTGGAACGCCGGCCGCAGCACCAGATCCTGCGGGTTGTAGCCGGTCAGGAACATCTCCGGCAGCGCGACCATGTCCGCTCCGGCCGTGCGGCCCTGCGCCCAGGCCTCGCGCGCGCGGGCGGCGTTGCCCGCGAGATCGCCCATCACCGGGTTGAACTGCGCGAGCGTGAGGCGGAAACGGTCGGTCATGGCTTTGGCCGGGCTCCTCGGAATGCGCCCTGATCTAGCAGATCGGCGGCCGAGGGAAAGCGGGTTGCGGCAAAAGGCGTTGTCTCGCGCGGGGCGGTCCTTTAGGTTTTCGGAACCGAGGCAGACCAATGCGCGCAGGGCGGATTCCGATCATGACCGAGACAAGCAGGCGCCTTGCGGCGCTTCTGGCGGGTATGCTCCTTATGGCGGGCGCGGCGGCGGCGCAGGAGGGCGCGGCCGACGCGGACCCCGAGGCCGAGGGCGCGGTCCGCACCAAGCAATACGACGACGGCGGCGTCTACGAGGGCACCTTCCGCGACGGCCTGCAGCACGGGCGCGGCACCTACCGGCTGCCCAACGGCTACGAGTATACCGGCGAATGGGTCGACGGCGAGATCCGCGGCGAGGGTGTCGCGCGCTTTCCAAACGGCTCGGTCTACGAGGGCACCTTCGCCAAGGGCAAGCCCGACGGCGTCGGCAAGATCACCTTCGCCGACGGCTCGACCTACGAGGGCACCTGGGTCGACGGCAAGATCACCGGACAGGGGGTCGCGGTCTATGCCAACGGTACCCGCTACGAGGGCGGCTTCCGCAACGCCATGCACCACGGCCGCGGCACCATGACGGCGCCCAACGGCTACGTGTACCAGGGCGACTGGGTGAACGGCGTCAAGGAAGGGCAGGGCAAGATCACCTATCCCGACGGCGCCGTCTACGAGGGATCGGTCGTGCGCGGCGCGCGCGAAGGGATGGGCACGCTCACCATGCCCGACGGCCTGATCTACGAGGGTCTCTGGCAGGACGGCCAGATTCACGGCGAGGGCAAGCTCGTCCAGCCCAACGGCGACGTCTACGAAGGCGAACTGGTCAACGGCCGGCGCGAGGGCGAGGGCAAGGTCACCTACGCCAACGGCGACGTCTACGAGGGCGAGTTCGAGAACGACCAGCGGCAGGGGCAGGGCACCTTCATCGGCGCCGACGGCTACCGCTACGAAGGCTCCTGGGTCGCGGGACAGATCGAGGGCGAGGGCGAGGTCACCTATCCCGACGGCTCGGTCTACACGGGCGAGTTCCGCGAGGGCCTGGCGAACGGGCAGGGCAGGATCACCTACCCGGACGGGTCCACCTACGAAGGCGAATGGGTGGACGGCGTCATTCAGGGCGAGGGGCGCGCGACCTATCCCAACGGGCTGGTTTACGAGGGCGAGTTCGAGAACGCCCGCAACCACGGGCAGGGGGTGATGACCTATCCCGACGGCTACCGCTACGAGGGCGAGTGGCAGGACGGCCAGCGCCACGGTCAGGGCACGGCCACCTATCCCGACGGCACCGTCTACGTCGGCCAGTTCGTCGACGGCCAGCGCCACGGCGAGGGCCGGATCGAGATGCCCGACGGCTTCACCTACGAGGGCGAGTGGACCGAAGGCCGCATCGAGGGCGAGGGTGTCGCCCGCTACCCGCGCCGCGACGACGCCGGCGAGATCACCGGCTACGACGTCTATGAGGGGCAGTTCGTCGATGGCCGGCGCCAGGGCGAGGGCACGATGCGCTACGCCAGCGGGGAGGAGGAGAGCGGCGAATGGGTCAACGGCGCGCTGAGCCGGGAGGAGGCGGTGGCCGACTGACGGAGTCTCGGAAGCGCCGTCGCCGGTCTGGAGGAGGCTGGCTGCGCGCGATAGCGGTGGCACTTTGCCTGGCGTCCGGCGGGACGGTCGCAAAGACCCAGGCGCCCGAGTTCGGAGCCGGCACAATCCCGGCGGAGGAAGTGCGCATCGGCGTGCTCGCGCATCGCGGCTGGGGCAGCGAAGCCGCGCCCTGGGAGCCGCTTGCGGACTATCTGGACGCACGTCTGCCCGGACGCTCCGTGCGCCTCGTTCCCGTCACGCTCAGCTCCGCCGGCCCGCTGATCGACCGGGGCGGGCTGCACTTCCTCGTCACCAATCCGGGCCATTACATCGCGCTGTCCGCCGAGCGCCGGCTCAGCGTCATCGCCACTCGGGCACGGCGCCTCTCGGACGGAAGCTTCGCCACGGAGTTCGGCAGCGCGATCGTCGTGCGTGCCGACAGCGCGCTCGCCACGCTCGAGGACGCGGCCGGCGCACGCGCCGCGGCGGTGGACCCGCGCGCCTTCGGCGGCTACCGGCTGGCGTGGCAGGCCTTCATGGAACGCGGGATCGACCCGGCGAAGGACTTCGCCGAGCTTGCCTTCATGGGCTTCCCGCAGGACCGGATCGTCGAGGCGGTGCTGGCGGGCGAGGCGGACCTCGGTATCGTGCGCAGCGGCCTGCTCGAGCGCATGGAGGCCGAGGGGGCGGTGCCCGAGGGCGCGCTGCGCGTGCTGAACGCCAATGTCACCTACACCTACCCGGAACGGGTGAGCACGCGGCTCTATCCGGAGTGGCCGTTCCTCGCCATGGGCGGCACCGAGCGCGCGCTGCGCGATCGGGTGGCGCTCGCCCTGCTCTCGGCGGAGGCGGCGGCGCCGGACCTGGCCTTTCGCTGGAGCGCGCCGGTCAGCTACCGGGACGCCCGGCAACTGCACGAGAGTTTTCTTTCGCATCGCTCCGCGGCGGCGGCCTCGCCCCGGAGCCTCTGGATCGCCGGCGCCGGAGCGCTGGCGGCGCTTGTCGGGCTCGCCCTGCTCTGGCGCATCCGGCGTGCGCGCACGGCCGCGCCAGCCGTGCCGGCGGAATCGGCCGCCGACCCGATGGCCGGCCTCACCCGGCGCGAACGGCAGGTGCTGGAGCGCATCGCAGAGGGCGGCTCGACCAAGGAGATTGCCAACGCGCTGGGCATCAGCCCGAAGACGGTGGAGTTCCATCGCTCCAACCTTCTGCGCAAGTTCGACGCCCGCAACGCCGCGCAGCTCGTCGCCGCGCTCAAGGGGCGCGAGGCCTCCTGACCGGGCCACCTGGGGAAAACCCGGGGCGTTTTCAGAGGCAAAACGAGGGAGTCTCCGAAGCGGCGAAGCGTCGCAGGTGGGCCTAGGCTGACCTTCACCGGAGCCGGCTCCGGCCGATATCAGAAGAGGGAGGAGGACCGATGACACGTTTTGCAACCCTGCTCGGGAGCCTGCGCGCCGCCGCGCTGGCGCTCGCCGCGCTGGTGCTGATGACGGGCGGCGCGGCCGCCGAGGGCTACGCGCAGCAGAAGGTGGTCTATCACGTCAACTACAACGGCGGGGAAGATTACCGCGCCTATCGCGGCGCGATGCGCAACATCCAGAACCACATCAACGCGGTGGGCGCGGAGAATCTCGAAACCCGCGTAATTCTGCACGGCAACGGGGTGGGGCTTCTGAAGGCGGCCAGGACGGACGACCGTCTGCAGACCACCGTGGCCTCGCTCAAGTCGCAGGGCGTGAGCTTCAATGTCTGCGCCAACACGCTGCGCGGACGCGACATCGACCACGAAGCGGATCTCTACGATGTCTGGGAGGAGGACATCGTGCCCTCGGGTGTCGCGCATCTGTCGCATCTGCAGGCGCAGGGCTACACCTACATCAAGCCCTGATGCCCGGGCCGCGGGCGGCTCCGCGCCGCCCGCGGGCTACACCGTTTCGCCCGCGTCAATGCGATCGAGGAAATCCCGAGCCTCGGCCAGCACCGTCGCCCGGCGGTCTTCGTCCATCCGGTCCCAGGTGCGATACATCTGCGCCATGCGCGGATTGCCCTCGAAGCGCGCGCGGTGCCGGTCGAGGAAATGCCAGTAGAGCAGGTTGAAGGGGCAGGCCCCCTTGCCCGTCTTCTTCGTCACCGAATAGGCGCAGGACCGGCAGTAGTCCGACATCCGGCTGATGTAGGCGCCCGAACTCACATAGGGCTTCGAGGCGATGATCCCGCCGTCGGCGAACTGGCTCATGCCGATGACGTTGGGCGCCTCGACCCACTCGTAGGCGTCGGCGTAGACCTCCAGATACCATTCGTGCACCTGGTGCGGCTCCACGCCCGCCAGCAGCGCGAAGTTGCCGGTCACCATGAGGCGCTGGATGTGGTGGGCATAGGCCTCGTCCCGGGTCTGCTCGACGGCCTTCGCCAAGCAGCGCATCCGCGTCTCGGCGCCCCAGTAGAAGGCCGGCAGGGCGCGGGCGTGTCCGAGCACGTTGCGCGTGACGTAGTCCGGCCCCTCGCGGAAGTAGATCCCGCGCACGTATTCGCGCCAGCCCAGGATCTGACGGATGAACCCCTCGACCGCGTTGATAGGGGCGTGGCCCTCGCGCCAGGCCGCTTCGGCCGCCTCGCAGACCTCGCGCGGCTCCAGAAGCCCCGCGTTGAGATAGAGCGAGATCACCGCGTGATAGAGGAAGCGGTGGTTGTCCAGCATCGCGTCCTGATAGTCGCCGAAGCGGGGCAGGGCGTCGGCCACGAAGCGGTCGAGCGCCTGCAGGGCCTGCGCGCGGTCCGTGGCGAACCAGAAGGGTCGCAGACGCCCGAAGTTCGACGGAAACGCCCGCTCCACCAGGTCGAGCACCTCGGACACCGTCTCGTCGGGCTCGAAGCGCAGCGGCCCCTCGATCGCCACCTCGTCGGGGGCGGGCTTGCGGTTTTCGTGATCGAAATTCCACTGCCCGCCCGCGGGATTCGCCCCCTCCATCAGCAGGCCCGTCGCGCGCCGCATCTCGCGGTAGAAGTATTCCATCCGCAGCGACTTGCGCCCCTCGGCCCAACGGTCGAAGTCGGCGTGGCTGGCCAGAAAGCGCCGGTCCTCCAGCAGATGAACCTTGAGCGGGCAGTGCTGCAGCGCGCGGATCAGCCGCCATTCGCCCGGCTCGGTGGCCAGCACCTCCTGCGCGCCGGTTTCCTCCGCGCGCCGCAGCAGCTCGCCGCAGATGCTGCCGGCGTTCGCCGGGTCGTCCAGCCGGGTGTAACGCACGTCCCATCCCGCGTCGCGCAGCGTATCGGCGAACTTGCGCATCGCCGCGAAGAGGAAGGCGATCTTCTTCGGATGGTGGCGCACATAGGTCGCCTCGTCGCGGACCTCGGCCATCACCACCACGTCACGGGTTCGATCGGCCGCGTCGAGCGCCGCGAGCCCTTCGCAGAGCTGATCGCCCAGGACAAGGACGAGCCGTCTCACCACGGGATCTCGCGCCCCGCGTAGTCGAAGAATCCGCCCGATTGCGCAGGCTTCAGCCCCTCGACTACCTCCAAGAGCCGCCCTGCGGCCTCTGCCGGCGACACGGTGGGATGATCGCCCACGAATTTCTCGGTGAGTGGCGTCGCCACCGTGCCGGGATGCAGGGCTGCGACGATCGCCTCGCGGTGGGTGCGCGCAAGTTCGATCGCGGCGGTGTGCAGCATCTGGTTCAGCGCAGCCTTGGCCACCCGGTAGGAGTACCAGCCGCCCTTGCCGTTGTCGCCGATCGAGCCCACACGCGCCGAGAGCGCGGCGAAGACCGCCCGCTCGCGCCGCGGCATCAGGTGGCGCGCGTGCTTGAGCACCAGGGCGGGTCCGAGGCAGTTGACCGCGAACTGATCCACCAGCGCCCTGGGCTCCAGCTCCTTGAGGCTCTTTTCGGGGCCCTTGCCGTTGAGCTCGAGCGCGCCGGTCGCCACGAAGATCAGATCGAAGGGGCCGTCGAGCCGCGCGAGGCCCGCCTCGACCGCGTTCTCGTTGGTCACGTCGAAGCCGTCACGCGCGCGCGACAGCGCGGTGACGCCTGCGCCGCGCCGCGCGAGTTCTTCGGCGAGCGCCGCGCCGATCCCGCCGGTCGCGCCGACGACGAGTGCCTGTCGAATTGCCATGCGCGGCAGCTAAGCCGGCGCCTCGAGCGGTCAATGCCGCCGGTCTGCGGCGGTGCAGCGTAACTCGGGGGTTTTCTCGCATCGCAAAACGCGTATAACGGCGGCATGTGGACCGAAGGCCATACCGCTCCCCAGCCGCGTGCCGCCCTGGCGCCCGCGCTCGGCCTTCTGCTGCTCCTTAGCCGCCTCTGAGCGTGCCCTTCGGCGCGACCGCTCAGAGGAATCCGTGCCGCGCCGGACAGAGCTAAGGACAAAACCGAAGAGACCAGAGCAATGACCGACAAGACCGGACAGGACCGCGTCCTGATCTTCGACACGACGTTGCGCGACGGCGAGCAGAGCCCCGGCGCCACCATGAGCCACGCCGAGAAACTGGAAATCGCCGAGCTCCTCGACGAGATGGGCGTGGACATCATCGAGGCCGGCTTTCCGATCGCCTCCGAGGGGGATTTCCGCGCCGTGAAGGAAATCGCCGAGCGCTCCCGCGACGCGGTGATCTGCGGCCTCGCGCGTGCCAACCTCCAGGATATCGACCGCTGCTGGGAGGCGGTGCGACACGCCGAGCGGCCGCGCATCCACACCTTCATCGGCACCTCGCCCCTGCACCGGGACATCCCCAAGCTCAGCAAGGACGAGATGGCCGAGCGCATCCACGAGACGGTGACGCACGCCCGGAACCTCTGCGACAACGTGCAGTGGTCGCCGATGGACGCCACGCGGACCGAATGGGACTACCTCAAGCGCGTGGTCGAGATCGCGATCAAGGCCGGCGCCACCACGATCAACATCCCCGACACCGTGGGCTACACCGCTCCGGTCGAATCGGCCGACCTGATCCGCCGGCTGATCGCCGAGGTGCCGGGCGCCGACGAGATCGTCTTCGCCACGCACTGCCACAACGACCTCGGCATGGCGACGGCGAATGCGCTGGCCGCCGTGGCGGGCGGCGCGCGGCAGATCGAGTGCACGATCAACGGCCTGGGCGAGCGCGCGGGCAACACCGCGCTCGAAGAGGTCGTGATGGCGCTGAAGGTGCGCAACGACATCATGCCGTGGAGCACCGGCGTGGACAGCACCAAGATCATGAACATCTCGCGCAAGGTCGCCACGGTCTCGGGCTTTCCGGTGCAGTACAACAAGGCGATCGTCGGCAAGAACGCCTTCGCGCACGAATCGGGCATCCACCAGGACGGGATGCTCAAGAACGCCGAGACCTTCGAGATCATGCGCCCCGAGGATATCGGGCTGGCCTCCACGAGCCTCGTGCTGGGCAAGCATTCGGGCCGCGCGGCGCTGCGCGCCAAGCTGGAGGAACTCGGCTACAAGCTGGCCGAGAACCAGCTCAAGGATGTCTTCGTGCGCTTCAAGGAGCTGGCCGACCGCAAGAAGGAGGTCTACGACGAGGACATCGTCGCGCTGATGCGCGCGGGCGAGGACGCCGCCAACGATCACCTCGTGATCCAGTCGCTGCGTGTGGTCTGCGGCACGGGCGGGCCGGCAGAGGCCGAGCTCGCGATGACCGTCGGCGGCGCCGAGAAGCAGGCGACGGCCCGCGGCGACGGCCCGGTGGATGCCACCTTCAAGGCCGTGCGCGAGATCTGGCCCAACGATGCGCGGCTCGAGCTCTACCAGGTGCATGCCGTGACCGAAGGCACCGACGCGCAGGCCACCGTCAGCGTGCGGCTGGAAGAGGAGGGCAACATCGCCACCGGCCAGTCGGCCGATACCGACACGGTCGTGGCCTCCGCCAAGGCCTACGTCAACGCGCTCAACCGGCTCATCGTGCGCCGCGGACGGCTGGGGCAGGACCAGAAGGAGATCAGCTACAAGGATGTGAGCTGACCTCCGTTCGGCCGGACGAAAAGGGGAAGGCGCCGTCTCCGGCGACAGCGGCCGCCTTCCCTGTTCGATGGACGCGAGCCGTGGCGGTTCGGACGGGGTGCGGACGGCCACGCAGTCAGTGCGCGCGAGCTGGGCTGTCCTGCGGCGTCGCCCATGTCGGGTGATTGATGTGTCAGATCGTTACGTCGGTCTGAGGCCATCCTGAACCAGAGGCTCGGGAGTGCCGTGGCGCGTCACGCCTGCGGGCCGGGGCGGTCGGTCTGCCGAGGAGGCGGGACGCTGATGCCGAGGCGGGCGGCGACCTGGTCGGGGCCGATCACGATGTCGGCCAGCGTATGGCGGTCCAGTACCTCGAGCATCGCGTCGATCGACTCGCGCAGGATCGGCGGAAGCTGACAGATGCCCGTGATGCGGCAGGCGTTGTCGGGGCGGAAGCATTCCACGAGCGCGAAATCAGGCTCGGTCTGACGGATCACGTCCCCAAGGCCGATGTCCTCGGGCGGACGAGCCAGCCGGAAGCCGCCGCCGCGCCCGCGCGTGCCCTCCAGAAACTTCGCCCGCGTGAGCGCGCGCACCACCTTCTTCAGATGCGCGGCCGAGATGCCGTAGAGCCGGGCCGCGTCCTCGACCGTCACGTTCCGGCCCGGCGTGCTGGCCGCCAGGATCAGCACCCTGATCGCGTAGTCGGAGAAGGTCGTGAGGCGCATGAGGGCCTCCTTTTCTTCTTTCCGCAGCGTCGCATCGGACCCAAGCGCCCGGCGCGATGACGCCCCTGCGTAACGAGGAAAAAGAACATTCTCGTTGATCCTGATCAAAGTCGCCGGGGCGGGGGTCTGCGATGTGGATGTCCGAGAATTAAGGGTATCCAAGATGATCTTTACTGCCCGCCCGGTCCGACGCACGATCCGCAGCGCCGTCCTCGCGGCCGCCTTCCTCTGTATGGCGGCGCTCTCGGCCGTCGCGCAGGCGCCCGTGCTGGCCCGCTTTCTCGACGAGGTGCCGCCGGCCGAGCTCGTGGCGGGCGCCGATGCCTATGGCCCGCTGCACGAGGATCTGCCAGTGGCTCCCGTGCTCGACGACGGGGAAACCGTCGCCTGGGCCTTCGTCACTTCCGACTTCGTGGGCACCACCGGATATTCCGGCAAGCCCATCCACGTCATGGCCGCGGTGAACGACGCGGCGCAGGTGACTGGCGTCAAGCTCGTCGAGCATGCCGAGCCCATCGTGCTGATCGGCATCCCCGAGGCCAGGATGGCCCGTCTCACGGAGGATTACGCGGGCCTCGACCTCGTGGCCGAAGCGGAGACGGGTGGCGAGGCGCACGACCTCGAGATCATCTCCGGCGCCACCGTCACCATCATGGTGATCGACGACTCCATCGTGCGCGCAGGCCTCAAGGTCGCCCGCGCGCTGGGCCTCGGCGGGCTCGCGCCGCGGGTGGATACCGGCCCGCAGGCCGAGATCGATCCCGATGCCGCGCCGCCGCAGGACTGGGCCGAGGCCGAGGGCGACGGCACGATCCGCCGCCTGACGCTGGACGCAGGCCAGGTGAACGCGGCCTTCGAGGCGCTCGGCGACCCGCGCGCCACCGAACGGCCCGTGGGCGACAGCCCCGAAGAGACCTTCATCGACATGCATGCGGCGCTGGTCAGCGTGCCCGCGATCGGCCAGGCGCTGCTGGGCGAGCGGGAATACGCCAACCTGCAGGACTGGCTGGAAGAGGGCGAGCACGCGATCCTCGTCGCGGGCCGGGGGCTCTATTCCTTCAAGGGCTCGGGCTATGTGCGCGGCGGCATCTTCGACCGGATCGTTCTGGTGCAGGACGATGCCTCGGTGCGCTTCCGCGACCGCGGGCACCGGCGGCTGGGCGGCATCGCGCTCTCCGGTGCGCCGTCCTTCGAGGAGGTGGACCTCTTCAAGATCCCCGCCGACGCGGAGTTCGACCCGACCGAGCCGTGGCGGCTGCAACTGCTGGTGCAGCGCGAGGTCGCGGCGCTGGAACGGCTCTTCGTGACCTTCGACCTGGGCTACGACCTGCCCGAGCGGTTCGAGCAGCCCGTCGCGTCGCCCGCCGAGCCTTCGCAGGTGGCGCTCGCCAAGGCGGGTGCAGAGGAAAGCGCGGCGCAGGCCGAGCTCTGGAAGCGGATCTGGCGCGACAAGACGGTCGAGATCGCGGGCGTGATCGCCATGCTCACCGTGCTGACCGGCGCCTTCTTCTTCCAGAACCTGCTCACCCGTAGCGCCCGCGCCGTCGACCTCTTCCGCCTCGGGTTCCTGACTGTCACGCTGGTCTTCCTCGGCTGGTATGCCAACGCGCAGCTTTCGGTCGTCAACCTGATGGCGCTGGCCGGTTCGCTCGCGTCCGGCTTCAGCTGGCAGGCCTTCCTGCTCGACCCGCTGACCTTCATCCTGTGGTTCTCGGTTGCCGCCGCGCTGATCTTCTGGGGGCGGGGGGCCTATTGCGGCTGGCTCTGCCCCTTCGGCGCGCTGCAGGAGCTGACCAACCGCATCGCCCGCAGGCTGCGCGTGCCCCAATGGGAGCTTCCCTGGGGCCTGCACGAGCGGCTCTGGCCGATCAAGTACATGATCTTCCTGGGGCTCTTCGCGGTCACGCTGGTGTCGATCGAGACCGCCGAGAAGCTGGCCGAGGTCGAGCCCTTCAAGACGGCGATCATCCTCAACTTCATGCGCGCCTGGCCCTTCGTGCTCTACGCGCTGGTGCTGCTCTTCATCGGGCTCTTCGTCGAGCGCTTCTTCTGCCGCTACCTCTGCCCGCTGGGCGCAGGCCTGGCGATCCCGGCGCGGCTGCGGATGTTCGACTGGCTCAAGCGCTACCGCGAGTGCGGCAACCCCTGCCAGACCTGCGCCAACGAATGCCCGGTGCAGGCCATCCACCCCGAGGGTCAGATCAACCCGAACGAGTGCATCAACTGCATGCACTGCCAGGTGCTCTACCACTCGGAAACGAAATGTCCGGTCGTCATCCGCCAGCTCAAGCGGCGGGAGAAGGCCGCGGCCGGCGCGGCGGACCTCGACCGCGCGATCCAGAACCATCCCAACCAGAAGAAAGGGAAAGTCCATGTCTGATCGGGACAAGAAGACCGGCGTCAGCCGCCGCGGCCTGCTGGGCGCGACGGCGGGGGGCGCCGCACTGCTGGGGGCGGGCGGCGCACGCCTTGCGATGATGGGCGGCGCGGCCGCGGGCGTCACGGCGGCCACCGCCGGCAGCGCAAGTGCCGCGACCGACGCCGTGTCGCTCGCGCCGGGCGAGCTCGACGAATACTACGGCTTCTGGTCCTCGGGCCAGACCGGCGAGCTGCGCATCCTGGGCTTCCCGTCCATGCGCGAGCTGATGCGCGTGCCGGTGTTCAACCGCTGCTCGGCCACCGGCTGGGGCCAGACCAACGAGAGCCTCGCGGTCCTCGAAGAGGGGATGCTGCCCGAAACCAAGGCCTTCCTCGCCGCGCAGGGCAAGCGGGTGCACGACAACGGCGACCTGCACCACCCGCACATGTCGTTCACCGACGGCACCTACGACGGCCGCTACCTCTTCATGAACGACAAGGCGAACACGCGCGTGGCGCGGGTGCGCTGCGACGTGATGAAGTGCGACAAGATCATCGAGATCCCGAACGCCAAGGCGATCCACGGCCTGCGCCCGCAGAAGGTCCCGCGCACCGGCTACATCTTCGCCAACGGCGAGGACGAGGTGCCGATGGTCAACGACGGCTCGGTGCTCGACGAGCCCGACAAGTACGTCAACTTCTTTACCGCCATCGACGGCGACACGATGGAGATCGCCTGGCAGGTGATCGTGTCGGGCAACCTCGACAACACCGACTGCGACTATCAGGGCAAATACGCCTTCTCGACCTCCTACAACTCGGAAATGGGCATGACCCTGGCCGAGATGACGGCGAACGAGATGGACCACGTGGTCATCTTCAACCTCGCCGAGATCGAGAAGGGCATCGCGGCCGGCGACTACACCGAGATGAACGGCGTCAAGGTGATCGACGGGCGCAAGGGGCAGAACAAGAAGTACACCCGTTACGTGCCCATCCCCAACAGCCCGCACGGCATCAACACCGCGCCGGACGAGCGCCACGTCTGCGTGGCGGGCAAGCTGTCGCCCACCGTCTCGGTGCTCGACGTGACCAAGTTCGACGCGCTTTTCGACAGCGACGCCGACCCGCGCTCGGTCGTGGTGGCGGAGCCGGAACTGGGCCTCGGGCCGCTTCACACCGCCTTCGACGGGCAGGGCAACGCCTTCACCACGCTCTTCCTCGACAGCCAGGTGGCGAAGTGGAACATCGAGAAGGCGATCCGCGCCTACAACGGCGAGGACGTCAACCCGCTCATCTCAAAGGTGGACGTGCACTATCAGCCCGGCCACAACAGCACCACGATGGGCGAGACGAAGGAGGCCGACGGTCGCTGGCTGCTGTCGCTCAACAAGTTCTCGAAGGACCGCTTCCTCAACGTCGGCCCGCTCAAGCCCGAGAACGAGCAGATCATCGACATCTCGTCCGACGAGATGCAGGTGGTGCACGACGGCCCGACCTTCGCCGAGCCGCATGACGCGATCCTCGTGCGGCGCGACATCGTGAACCCGGTCAACGTCTGGGACCGCAACGACCCGATGTGGGCCGCCACCCGCGCCCAGGCCGAGGCCGACGGCGTGAACATCGACGAATGGGCCGACACGGTGATCCGCGACGGCAACAAGGTGCGGGTCTACATGACCTCGCAGGCGCCGATGTTCTCGCTCGACAAGTTCGAGGTGACCGAGGGCGACGAGGTCACGGTGATCATCACCAACCTCGACGACATCGACGACCTGAGCCACGGCTTCACGCTGAACAACCACGGCGTCGCCATGGAGCTTTCGCCGCAGCAGACGGCGTCGGTGACCTTCACGGCCGCCAAGCCGGGCGTCTACTGGTACTACTGCCAGTGGTTCTGCCACGCGCTCCACATGGAGATGCGCGGCCGGATGCTGGTGCGGCCGCGGGGAACCTGACCGTGGCGCGCGTCCGCATCCTCATCGCGGGCCTCCTCGTCCTCGTTGCCTGTGCGGCGGGGGCGGCGGAGCGCGTCGTGCAGCCGGGCGCGGGCGCGCTGGTCCAGGCCGTCGCCGGGGCCGCCCCCGGCGACGTGCTGATCCTTGCGCCGGGCCGTCACGACGGCCCGGTGACTCTCAACAAACCGCTGACCCTCGACGGTCGCGGCGCGGCGATCGTCGACGCCGGCGGCGAGGGCAGCGTGATCACCGTGACCGCGCCTGACGTGACCGTGCGCGGCCTCGAACTCGTGGGCTCGGGCTCGTCGCACGAAGGCATCGACTCTGGCGTGCAGCTCACGCAGGACGCCACCGGCGCCCGCGTGCTGGACAACCGCATCCTCGGCAACCTCTACGGCGTGGACATCCACGGCGCGAAGGGCAGCCTCGTGCAGGGCAACACCATCGTCGGGCGCCGCGACCACCGGATGAACGACCGCGGCAACGGGGTCTATGTCTGGAACGCGCCGGGCGCCGAGGTGGCGGAGAACGACATCCGCTACGGCCGCGACGGCATCTTCACCAATGTCTCGCGCGACAACGTCTTTCGCGACAACCTCTTCCGCGACCTGCGCTTCGCGGTGCACTACATGTACACCCACGGCGGCGAGGTGACGGGCAACGTCTCGATCGGCAATCACCTCGGCTACGCGCTGATGTTCTCCGACCGGATCACGGTGCGCGGCAACCTCTCGCTGGGCGACCGCGACCACGGGCTGATGCTGAACTACGCCAACAGTGCGGACGTCGTGGGCAACCTCGTGCGCGGCGGGCAGGAGAAGTGCACCTTCATCTACAACGCGCACAAGAACCTGATCGCGAACAACCGCTTCGAGGGCTGCGGCATCGGCGTGCATTTCACCGCCGGGTCCGAGCGCAACGCGCTCACCGGCAACGCCTTCGTCGGCAACCGCACGCAGGTGAAATACGTGGGCTCCCGCCATGTCGAGTGGAGCCTGGAGGGGCGCGGCAACTACTGGTCGGATCACCCGGCCTTCGACCTCGACAGCGACGGCATCGCCGACAGCCCGTTCCGCCCGAACGACCTGATGGATCACATCCTGTGGTCGCAGCCGGCGGCGGCGCTGCTCACCGGCGCGCCGGCCGTGCAGCTCATCCGCTGGAGCCAGGCGAGCTTCCCGGCGACCCTGCCGGGCGGCGTGCTGGACAGCCACCCGCTCACCCGCCCCGTCGAGATCCCGGTGCCCCCGGAGATCGCGGCGCTGGAGGCGGACTCCCGTCCCGACGGGGGCGACAAAGGACAGGACGATGACGAGTTTGATCCTCTCGCGGCTCACTAAGACCTTCGGGCGCGAGACTGCGCTGGACGACGTGAGCCTGAGCGTCGCACCGGGCGAGCGCGTGGCGCTGCTGGGCCATAACGGTGCGGGCAAGTCCACGCTGATGAAGATCGTGCTGGGCCTGATCCCGGCCGACGCAGGCACCGTCGAGGTGCTGGGCGAGGCGCCGGGCAGCACGCGCGCCCGCACGCAGGTGGCCTATCTGCCCGAGAACGCGGCGTTTCACCCCTCGCTCACGGGCGAGGAGCAGATGGGCCTCTACCTCCGGCTCAGGGGCGAGTCGCCGCGCGAGGCGCGACCGCTGCTCGACCGTGTGGGGCTGGGGGCCGCCGCGACGCGGCGGATCGGCACCTATTCCAAGGGGATGCGGCAGCGTGTGGGGCTTGCGCAGGCGCTGATCGGGCGGCCCCGCCTGCTGATCCTCGACGAACCGACCAGCGGCCTCGACCCCGTCTCGCGGCGCGAGTTCTATGCGATCCTCGACGATCTGGCGGCCGACGGTGCGGGCATCCTCCTTTCGAGCCACGCGCTCACGGAAGTGGAGGCACGGACCGACCGCATTGTGATCCTGTCGAAGGGCGTGGTCGTGGCGGACGACACGCTGGCCGGCCTGCGCCGCAACGCGGCCCTGCCCACGCGGCTGCAGATCGCCGCGCGCCCCGGCGCCGCCGACGAGGTGGCCGCGGCGCTGCAGGCCGGGCGGCGCAACGGCGTCACCGTCGATCTGGTCTGCGAGGCCGACGAAAAGCTGGACCGCCTGGGCCGCATCGCCGCGCTGGGACCCCTCGTCGAGGACGTGGAGATCATCCCGCCCAGCCTCGAGGACATCTACGACCACTACAGCCGGAGGGAGAGCCGATGACCGCCGCACTCGGACTTGCGGGCTGCGAGTTCCGCATCGCGCTCAGGAACCGCTGGGTCGCCATCGTCATCGCCATGATGGCGCTCTTCGCGCTCGTGCTCTCTGCCGCGGGCAGCGCGCCCACCGGCGAGTTGGGCGCCGACAGCCTGTCCGTCACGGTGGCGAGCCTGACGAGCCTTGCCGTCTACCTCGTGCCGCTCGTGGCGCTGCTGATGTCCTTCGACGCCATCGCGGGCGAGGTCGAGCGGGGCACGCTGCCGCTCCTGCTGACCTATCCGGTCTCGCGCGGTCGCGTGCTCCTCGGCAAGGCGGCGGCGCATCTCGCCACGCTCGCCATCGCGCTGGCCGTGGGCTACGGGCTGGCCGCCGGGGCGGCCTTCGCGGTGGACGCCGACGCGGCGCAGGGGCTTCCCGCGCTCTGGCGGCTCTTCTGGTCCTCGCTGCTGCTGGGTGCGAGCTTTCTCGGGATCGGCTATGCCCTCTCGGCGGTCGCGCGCCGCCCCGGTGCGGCGGCCGGGCTCGCCATCGGGCTCTGGTTGGTGCTGATCGTGCTCTACGACCTGGGGCTTCTGGCGGCGGTGGTCGCGGACGGGGGCGGGGCCTTTACGACCGAGGTCTTCCCCTGGCTGCTGCTGGCCAATCCGGCCGACGCCTTCCGCCTCTTCAACCTCGCCTCCTCCGAGGCCACCGCGGCCGCCGCGGGCATCAGCGGCGCGGCCAACGCCATCCCGGCGTGGCAGGCGCTGGTGTCGATCGGGCTCTGGCCGGCCGCGGCCTTCGCTCTCGCCCTTCTCGCCTTTCGCAAGGTCACGCCATGAAACGCCTTCTCCTTCTTTCCGTCCTTCCGCTCGCCCTGCTCGCGGGCTGCAAGGAAGAACAGGTCGCCACGCCCCAGCCCGTCGCGATGACCGACGAGGCGCTGGGCCACTACTGCCAGATGAACCTGACCGAGCACGCCGGACCCAAGGCGCAGGTGCATCTGGCCGGTGCGCCCGCGCCGCTCTTCTTCTCGCAGGTGCGCGACGCGATCTCGTATCAGCGGATGCCCGAGCAGAGTCACGCGATCACCGCGATCTACGTCAACGACATGGCCCGCGCGCCAAGCTGGAAGAACCCCGGCACCGAGAACTGGATCGCCGCCGAGGATGCGCATTTCGTCGTCGGCTCGCAGCGCGTGGGCGGGATGGGGGCGGCTGAACTGGTGCCCTTCTCCGACCCACAGGCCGCGGCGGATTTCGCCGAACTGCACGGCGGGCGCGTCCTGCGGCTGGCCGAGATCGCGGACGACGCGGTGCTCGCGCCGGAGGACAAGCCGGCCGCCGAGCCGGAGACACAGGATTACCGGGAGCGGCTGCGCCAGCTCTCCGCGGGACGGGAGGGCTGAGATGCCGGGACTGACACGACGCCGCTTTCTTTCGATCAGCGCGGCGACGGCTGCATTGACGACGGCCGGGGTGGCACCGGCCGCGCCGCTGCGCCACTGGCAGGGCAGCGCCTTGGGCGCGCGGGCGACGATCACCCTCGCGCACCCGGACGGCGCGCGCATCGCCGCCCGCGCCTTTGCCGAGATCGACCGCCTGGAGGACATCTTCAGCCTCTACCGCGCCGGTTCCGCACTCTCGCGCCTCAACCGGGAGGGCCGGCTCGACGCGCCGCCCCTCGAGTTGCTGGAGTGCCTCGGCCTCAGCGGTGCGGTGCATCGTGCGACGGGCGGGCGCTTCGACCCGACAGTGCAGCCGCTCTGGGATCTGCACGCTCGCGCCCATGCCGCCGGCGGCCCGCCCGCGGCAGAGGACATCGCCAGCACGCTCACGAATGTCGGCTGGGACGGGGTGACGCTCGCACCCGAGGCCGTGACGCTCCGCCCCGGCATGGCGCTCACGCTGAACGGGATCGCGCAGGGCTACATCGCCGACCGCATCGCCGCGCTGCTGCGCGCGGAAGGGCTGTCCGAGGTGCTGGTCGATACCGGCGAACACCACGGCGTCGGCGGCGACTGGCCGGTGACGCTCACCTCGGACGCGGGCGCCGAGGGGCAGGTGAGGCTGCGGGACCGGGCGCTGGCAAGCTCCGCGCCCCTTGGCACCGTGTTCGACCGAGCCGGCGCGGCGGGCCATATCCTCGACCCGCGCACCGGGCGGCCGGCGGCGCCGCGCTGGCGGCTGGTCAGCGTGACGGCGCCGCAGGCGGCGCTTGCCGACGCGCTCAGCACCGCGATGGTGCTGATGGACCGCGACGGCATGCGCCAGGCGTTCGCCGCCTTTCCGCAGGCGCGGCTCGCGGCGGCGAAGCCTGCCTGAGCCGCGGCCGACGCGGCGGCGGGCGCGTCAGCCGCGCGTGCCCTCCTCGCCGTCCTCGGTAAGCCGCGCGTCCTCGCGCAGCTCCAGCCACATTGCATTGAGCACGGCGAACATCGCCGCGAGGGGCAGGCCGAGAAGCCAGGCGAAATACCACATGGCGCGTCTCCTTCAGTAGCTGTGGCCGGGGCCGGTGACGTCCTCTTCGGTCACCTTGCCCCAGAGGACTTTGTAGACCCACGCCGTGTAGGCGAGGATCAGCGGCATGAAGATCGCCGTCGCCACCAGCATCACGAAGAGCGTCAGATGCGACGACGAGCTGTCCCAGACGGTCAGCGAGCTCGACGGGTCCACGGTCGAGGGCAGGATGAAGGGAAACATCGTCAGCCCCACCGAGGCGATGATCCCGGTGATCGCCATCTTCGACCAGAGGAGCGTCGAGACCTCGCGCCCGGCGCGCAGCCCCGCAACGGCGAGGAGGATGCCGAGGAAGCCCATCACCGGCGCCACGACGATCCAGGGCCGCTCGGTGTAGGCCGAGAGCCAGCTGCCGCTGCGCTCGACCTCGGAGAAGAGCGGGTTGGAGGGGCCGTCGCGCACGATCTCGCCCACTATCCGGTAGCCATCGATCCCGAAGCCGAGCCAGACCCCGGCGAGCGCATAGCCCACGAGGGCGACCAGCCCGGCGACCGTGCCGTAGCGCCGTGCCCGCTCCGCCACCGCGCCCTCGGCCTTGAGCGAGAGCCACGCCGCGCCGTGCATCAGCAGCATGGCGAGCGAGACGACCCCCGCGAGCAGCGCGAAGGGCCGCAGCAGGCCGAGGAACTTGCCGTAGAAGCTGCCGTCGTAAACCGAGAAGAGATCCTCGGTCAGGTAGAAGGGCACGCCGAGCAGCACGTTGCCCACGGCCACGCCGAACAGCAGCGCCGGCACCGCACCGCCCACGAAGAGCGCCCAGTCCCAGCCGTTGCGCCAGCGCGCGTCCTCGCGCTTGGAGCGGTACTTGAAGGCGACGGGCCGCAGGATGAGCGCCGCGAGCACCGCGAACATCGCCAGGTAGAAGCCCGAGAAGCTCACCGCGTAGAGCGGCGGCCAGGCGGCGAAGATCGCGCCGCCGCCCAGGATGAACCAGACCTGGTTGCCCTCCCAGACGGGGCCGACGGTGTTGATGGCGATGCGGCGCTCCACATCCGTCCGGGCGACGAAGGGCAGGAGCGCGCCCACCCCCATGTCGAAGCCGTCGGTGAGCGCGAAGCCGATCAGCAGCACGCCCAGAAGCGCCCACCAGATCACGCGCAGGATCTCGAAATCGATCAGTTCATGCAGGATCATGGCCGTCACTCCGCAGGGGTCGCGAACGGG
Organism: Rhodosalinus halophilus; assembly: GCF_003298775.1. Lineage (GTDB taxonomy): Bacteria > Pseudomonadota > Alphaproteobacteria > Rhodobacterales > Rhodobacteraceae > Rhodosalinus > Rhodosalinus halophilus. Next base: position 35,181 of record NZ_QNTQ01000015.1, read on the forward strand.
CCCTGGCCGTCATGCGTGCGCAGACGGTGGGCATGCCGTTCCATCCATCTTTCCGTTTCCTCCACGTCCTCGACCGGGCCGCGGCGGATGTATTTCAGCATCAAGGCCATCTCGATCACGAAGAGGACCGAGTAGAAGAGCACGAAGCCCGCCAGCGTGATCAGCAGGTCCTGAACGCTCAGGTGGCTGGCCGAGAGCGCGGTGGGCAGCACCCCGTCCACGGTCCAGGGCTGGCGGCCGTATTCCGCCACGAACCAGCCGAGCTCCGCCGCGATCCAGGGCGTCGGGATGATCGCCACCGCCAGCCAGAGCGCGGGCCGCGGGAAGCGCATGCCGCGGAAGTTGGCCTGCACGAAGAAGTAGCCCATCACCGCGATGAAGGCGAAGCCGAGCCCCACCATGATTCGGAACGCCCAGAAGAGCGGCGCGACGCCCGGGATCGTGTCCTCGGCGGCCATGGCGATCTGGGCGTCGGTCGCCTCGCGCGGGTCCTCGACGTACTGCTTGAGCAGGAAGGCGTAGCCGAGGTCGTCGGAATGCGCCTCGAACCGCTCGCGCAGCTCGGGCGTGACCGCGCCGCGGTTCTCGCGGATCTCCATGAGCGCGTCGTAGGCGATAAGGCCGTTGCGGATGCGCTCGGCCGATTCCGCCTCGAGCTCGTTGATGCCGGGGATCTCCTGGGTGAGCGAGCGGGTGCCGATCAGCCCCATCGCCCAGGGGATCTCCACCTTGTAGTGGGTCTCGCGCGCCTCCTTGTCGGGCAGGCCGACGGCGGTGAAGGGCGCGGGCGCCTCGTGGGTCTCCCACATCGCCTCGATGGCGGCGAGCTTCATCTTCTGTGTGTGGGTGGCTGAGTAGCCCGACTCGTCGCCCAGCACGACGACCGAGAGCGCCGAGGCGAGGCCGAAGGACGCCGCCACAGTGATCGAGCGCCGGGCGAGCTCCACGTGCCGGCCCTTCAGCAGGTACCAGGCCGAGACGCCGAGCACGAAGACCGCCGCGGTGACGTAGCCCGCCGAGACGGTGTGGACGAACTTCGCCTGCGCGACCTCGTTGAAGACGACCTCGAAGAAATTCGTCATCTCCATGCGCATCGTCTCGGGGTTGAAGACGGCGCCCACAGGGTTCTGCATCCAGCCGTTGGCGATCAGGATCCACAGCGCCGAGAAGTTGGAGCCGAGCGCGACGAGCCAGGCGACGACCATGTGCTGCACCTTGGTCAGCTTGTCCCAGCCGAAGAAGAACAGCCCCACGAAGGTCGCCTCGAGGAAGAAGGCCATCAGCCCCTCGACCGCGAGCGGCGCGCCGAAGATGTCGCCGACGTAGTGGCTGTAGTAGCTCCAGTTCATCCCGAACTGGAACTCCATGGTGATGCCGGTGGCGACGCCGAGCACGAAGTTGATGCCGAAGAGCGTGCCCCAGAACTTGGTCATCTGCCGCCAGATGGGACGGTTCGTCATGACATAGACCGTCTCCATGATCGCCACGATCACCGAGAGGCCGAGCGTCAGGGGCACGAAGAGAAAGTGGAACATCGCTGTCGCCGCGAATTGCAGGCGCGACAGCTCCACCACATCGAGTTCCATCGCCGACTCCTCTTTGCTGTCGCGGGAAAGGTATCCCGCAGATGCCGGTTTGCGGTCTCGCTACACCCGGGGCCCGAGTCGCCGGTTTGATGTGGGTCAAACGGATGCTGTTTTTGAGATGTATCTTCCCAGTTCCAGGGTGCGGTCTGCTGTCGCAAGCTCCTCGGCGCGGTGCGAGGCGGTGAGGATCGCCGCCTCTGGCAGTACGGCGCGCAGGCCGCGCATCACACGCGCGGCGGTCGGGCCGTCGAGCCCTTCCGTCGGTTCGTCGAGCAGCAGCACCGAGGGCCGCCGCAGCACGGCGCGGGCCAGCGCCAGCCGCCGCGCCTCGCCGCCCGATAGCCCCGCGCCGCCCTCGCCGAGGCGCGCATCGAGCCCGCCCTTCGCGGCGATCACGGGCCAGAGCGCCACCGCCTCCAGCGCCGCGCGCATTTCGGCGTCGTCCGCCTCCGGCGCGGCGAGGGCGAGGTTGTCGCGGATCGTGCCCGCCACCAGCGCTGCGCGCTGCAGCACCAACGTCAGCCGCGCGCGCAGCGCCGCCTCCGGCCAGTCGTCCACCGGGTGCCCGTCGAGCAGGACGCGCCCCGCCGCCGGCGGCTCGAGCCCTGCGGCCACGGCGAGGAGCGTGGACTTGCCCGAGCCGGACGGCCCGGAGAGCGCCACCGTCTCCCCCGGCGCCACGCGGAGGTCGAGCCCGGCGAGAAGCGGCGCGCCGCCCCCCGGCCGCGCCACCGCGACCCCCTCGAAGATGAGGCCGCGCGGCGCCTCGGGCCGGGGCGTCGCCTGCGCGCCGCGGGTCGCGGCGGGCGCGGTCGCCATCACGCGGCGGGCGGCGTCGTGCATCCGCCCGATCTCGGCCAGTCCCTTGCGCAGCGGCAGCACCGTCTCCGAGAGCGCGAGCGCCACGAAGAAGCCGATCGCCGCCGGCGCGGGCTCGACCGCGCCGCCCGCGACCAGCCAGCCGCCGAGGGCGAGCGCCACGCCCGCGACGCCGGCCACGACGGCGGCGAGGGCGAAGCCCGACGCCCGGTCGATCCGGTCCAGCCGGTCCTCCGCCCGCCGCGCGCGGGTCTCGAGCGCCTCCAGCTCCTCGAGCCGCGCGCCCATGCGCCCCTGCACCAGTAGGTCGCGCTGCCCGCGGAAGGCGTCGATCACGCCCCGGCGCAGCGCCTGCGTCGCCGCCTCTGCCTCGGCCGAGGGCGCGCGGCTTGCCGCCGCCACCCGCGCGAGGATCGCCGCCGCACCCAGCAGGTAGCCGGCCGCCACCGCCACGGCGACCGCCGGCGCCACCAGCCACCAGAGCGCGGCGAAGGCGGCGGCGTGGGTCACGCCCCCCGCGAGCACCGGCAGCGCGAGGCGCAGCACCACCCCGTCGAGCGCGTCGACGTCGGCCGTGATCCGCGTGAGCTCCGGCCCCCCGCGCAGCCGCTGCAGCGCCGTCACCGGCCGCGCCGCCAGCCGCCGCATCAGCTCGAGGCGCAGCGCCGCCAGCGCCCGCAGCGTCGCGTCGTGGGTGAGCAGCCGCTCGCCGTAGCGGCTCGCCGCGCGGCCCAGCGCGAGGAAGCGGATGCCGGCCGAGGGGCGGAACACGTCGAAGGCGATGCCGATGCCGGCGAGCCCGGCGAGTCCCGTGGCCACGATGAACCATCCCGAGAGGCCCAGCAGCGCGACGCCCATCGCGAGCACCGCGACCGAGAGCGCCGCGCCGCGCCACATCGCCCAGGGCGCCGCGCCCCAGGTCAGGCGCAGAACCGCGACCAGCCGCCTCATGCCGCGCCCTCCGTCGCCGTGCCGGGTATCGTCACAGTCCGGTCCATCGCCGCGATCAGCCGCGGGTCATGAGTCGCGACCAGCAGGGTCGCGCCCCGCTCCGCCAGGGCCCGCAGGCCGGCAATCACATGGCGCGCCGTCTCGGAGTCGAGATCGGCGGTGGGCTCGTCGGCCAGCACCACGTCGGCCCCGGACAGATAGGCGCGCGCCACGAGCAGGCGCCGCGCCTCGCCGCCCGAGACGCCCGCGCCGGTCTCGCCCAGGCGCGTCGCCATCCCCTCGGGAAGGCGGGCGACGACATCCTCGGCGCCTGCCGTTCGCAGCGCCTGGCCGGGGTCACCGCCCCTGCCATGAGGGTCGAGAAACGCGTGCAGCGTCACGTCCGGTATGTGCACCGTTTGCGGCACCAGCGTGAGGCGCGCGCGCCACGCGTCGGCGGTGTCGTCTGCGAGCGGCACGCCGGCGACCTCTATGCGCCCAGTGCCCGCCGGAAGGAGCCCGGCCACCGCCATCAGCGCCGAGGTCTTGCCCGAACCGGAGGGCCCGGTGAGCGCCACCGCGTCGCCGGGCGCGAGCGCCACGTCCGGCAGCGCGACGAGCGCGCCGCCGCGGGACACCGAGACACCCGACAGCCGGATCGAGGCCGGGCCGGGCAGGGGGTCGGCCTTCACCCCTTCGCCTAGGATCGCGGGGCGGCGGTCGTCCTCCAGCGCCATCAGTTCGGCCGCCACCGCCCGGGCCGAGGCACGATCGTGCCAGGCGGCGGCCATGTCGCGCAGCGGCTGGAAGAACTCGGGCGCGAGCAGCAGCACGAAGAGCCCCTCCGCCAGCGTGAGCCCGCCCCAGTGGCCGATCCCGATCTCGCCCAGCAGGGTGAAGCCCACGTATACGGCGACGAGCGCCACGCCCAGCGCCGAAAAGAGTTCGAGCACCGTGGAGGACAGGAAGGCCACGCGCAGCACCGCCATCGTCCGTGCGCGCAGCCCCTCGGCGCGGGCCGCGAAATCCGCCTCGGCGCGCGCCGTGGCGTCGAGCAGGCGGATGTCCGGCAGCGCCGCGATTCGGTCGATCAGGAGCGCGTTCATGTCGCCGATCTCGGCCATCTGCTTCTCGCTCGCCTCGCGCGCGGCCATGCCGACGAGCGCCATGAAGACCGGGATGAGCGGCCCGGCGACCAGCAGCACCACCGCCACCGCCCATGACACGACGAGGCTCGCGGCGAGAATCAGCGGCGGGAGGAGGCGCACCCGCAGCATCGCGGGCCTGAAGCGGGCGAGATAGGGTCTGAGCAGCGCCAGTTTCTGCGTGGCGAGCGCGGCGATCTCGGCGGAGGCCGGCCCGCCCTCGGGCCGCCGCGCCTCGCGGTCCAGCAGCGCCTGCCGCTCCTCGGCGACGGCGCGGTCCGCCGCCCTGTGGATCTGGCCGCCGCCCAGATGCTCGAGCGCCGCGCGCACGAGCGCGGCGGCGGTGAAGCCCGCGGCCCAGGCCAACCCGGTGCCGCCCTCGGCCTGCACCCAGGCGGCGATCGCCTGGGCGGCCGCGAAGGCCTGCACCAGCCACAGCGCGCCCGCCCCGGCCGTCAGCCACGCGCCCAGGCTGAGCGGCCGTCCGGCCCGCGCTTCCAGTTTCCGAAGCCTGTCGTCGGCGGTCATCCCGGCACCCGAATCCTCTGCCGCGGGCGTAGCCCTATGCGACCTTGCCTTGCAATGTGACCGCCTGTCCGCCGCCGGCCGCCGTCAGGCCGGCTGCGCAGCGGGTTCGGGGCGGTCGCGCTGCAGCAGGTCATAGAGCACCGGCGTCAGGAACAGGGTGAGGATCGAGGCGCTCAGGAAGCCGCCGATGATGACGATGCCGATCGCGAAGCGGCTCTCGGCGCCCGCGCCGGTCGAGAGCACGAGCGGCACCGCCCCCAGCACGGTCGAGAGCACCGTCATCAAGATCGGCCGCAGGCGCACCGCCGCAGCCTCGATCGCGGCCTCGCGCACGGCGTGGCCCCGCTCGCGAAGCTGGTTGGCGAACTCGACGATCAGGATGCCGTTCTTGGCCATCAGCCCGATCAGCATGACCATGCCCACCTGCGAGTAGACGTTCATCGTCTCGCCGAGAACGAAGAGCGTCGCCAGAGCGCCCGCGACGGCGAGCGGCACCGAGAGCAGGATCACCACGGGCTGCACGAAGCTCTCGAACTGTGCCGAGAGAACCAGATAGACGATCAGGAGCGCGAGCCCGAAGGTGGCGAAGAGCCCGCCGGAGGTCTCCTGAAAGCTCTCGGCCTGTCCGGACCAGGCGAGGCCGAGGCCGGCCGGCAGGTCCTCTGCAAGCTCCTCGACCGTCGCGATCGCGCTGCCGATGTCGGTGCCTTCGGCCAGCGCGGCCGAGATCTCGACGGTCGGCTGGCGGTCGAGGCGTTCGTAGGCGCGCACCGAGGCGCGGCGCTCGACCTCGACCAGCCCGTCGAGCGGCACGAGCGCGCCCGCCTCGGTGCGCACCTGCAGCCCGAGAAGATCCTCGGCGCTGGCGCGCGCGGCATCGGGCGCCTGCAGGATCACGGGATACTGGCGGTCGCGGTCGATGAACTCGGTCACCTCCGCCGAGGCGAAGAAGGTGCGCACGCTCTCGGCGATCATCCGGGCTTCGACCCCGATCTCGCGGGCGCGCGCGCGGTTCACGGTGATGTCGTAGCCCGGCGTGTTGACGTCGTAGGCGCGGCGGATGTTCACGATGCCGTCGGCCGTGCGCATGCCCTCGGCGAGCTGGCGTGACCAGTCGGCGGCGTTCTCGAAGGACGGCGCGGTCACGTTGACCTCGAGCGGCGAGCCGCCGCCGGCGCCGAAGCCGGAAGGCGCGAAGGCGCGCACGCTCGCGCGCGTGATCTCGCCGAAGGCGGGGCGCAGCGCGTTGACGACCTCGCGCGGCTCCTTCGTGCGCTCGCCCCAGGGCGCCATGACCGCCACGAGAAAGGCGCGGTTCGCTTCGCCGTACTGCCCGGTGATCGAGATCACGTCCTCCACCACACCGTCCTCGCGATATTGGGCGATCAGCGCCTCGACCTCCCGCACGGCGGCGTCGGTGTAGTCGAGCGCGGCGCCGGTCGGGGACGAGACGCTGACGAAGAAGATGCCGCGATCTTCCTGCGGCGTGAGCGCGGCGGGCAGCGTCTGATAGAGTGTCCACGACATGCCGGTGAGAAAGGCGGCGATGCCCAGCACGCCCATGGGCCAACCGATCGCGCGCGAGAGCGCCGCGCGGTATCCGTCCGACAGCCGCCGCGTCGCGCCGTAGACGGCGCGGGCGAAGCGCGTCTCCTTCCGGTCCGCGCGGATCAGCTTCCAGGCGATGACGGGACAGAGCGAGAGCGCGACGAAGGTGGAGACCGCCACGGCGATCGCCAGCGTGATCCCGAATTCGGTGAACAGCTTGCCGATCTCGCCCTGCAGGAAGGACAGGGGCAGAAAGACCGCGATCAGCGCGGCCGACGTGGAGACCACGGCGAAGAAGACCTCCCGCGCGCCGGTCATCGCGGCAGTGTAGGGATCGTCGCCCTCTTCCACGCGGCGCTCGATGTTTTCCAGCACAACGATGGCGTCGTCCACCACCAGCCCGATGGCCAGGATCAGCGCGAAGAGCGTGAGCGTGTTCACGGAGAATCCGGCCAGCGCGATGCCCGCGCAGGCGCCCAGCAGGGCCACCGGAATCGTGACCGCGGGCACCAGTGTCGCGCGGGCCGAGGTGAGAAAGAGGAAGATCACGCCGACGACGATCGCCACGGCGAAGGCCAGCGTGAGCAGAACCTGCCGGATCGAGTTCTCGATGAAATCCGCGTCGTCGCTGGTGATCTCCAGCGCGGTCTTCCCGGGCAGGCCGGCGGAGATGTCCTCGACGGTGCGCGCGATGTCGCGGCTGATCTCGATGGTGTTGGCGGCCGACTGCCGCAGCACGCCCAGGCCGATCGCCGTCTCGCCGTTCGCGCGAAAGCGCGAGTCGTCGGATTCCACCCCGAGGCTCACGCGCGCGATCTCGCCAAGCGAGATCTGCACGCCGTCCCGCTCCGTCACGGTCAGATCCTCGAACGCTTCCGGCTCCGCGAGGCGTGTCTCGGCACGCAGCAGGTAGCTGCGGCTGTCGGTCTCGATCTGGCCCGTGGGCAGCGCCAGGTTGTTGTCGCGCAGCGCCGCGCGCACGTCGTTCACGGTGACCCGGCGCGCCGCCATCGCCTGGGGGTCGAGCCAGACGCGCATGGCGTAGGGCCGGTCGCCGTAGACGTTGACCGAGGCCACGCCCTGCACCGTCTCCAGCCGGTCGGTCACGTTGCGCTCGGCGTAGTCGGTGAGCTCCGAGGCGGACAGCCGGTCGCTCGTCATCGTCATCCAGATGATCGGATCGCTCTGGCTGTCGTTCTTCTCGACTTCGGGGGCGTCCGCCGGCTCGGGAAGGTTGGGGGCCGCGGCCTGCACCGCCGCGCGGACGTCGGCCGCCGCTTCGTCGATGTCGCGGCCCGGGCGGAAGGTGACGACCGTGCGCGAGCCCGAAAGCTCGGCCTCCGACGAGATGCGCTCGATGCCTGGCACTGTCGCGATGGCCCCCTCCATCAGGGTGGTCACTTCGCTGTCCACGACCTCCGGGCTGGCGCCCGTGTAGGTCACGCTCACCGTCACCTCGGCGGTGTCGACGTTGGGCAATTCGCGCACGGGCATGCGTGTGAGCCCGGCGATGCCCAGGATCACGATCAGCATCGACATTACCGTGGCGAGAACGGGGCGGCGCAGGCAGAGCTCCGAAAGGGTCAATTCGCCACCTCGTCGGTCGGGGACGCGGCGACGCTGACGGCGGCGCCGTCGGAGAGCGAGTCCCATCCCGTCACGACGACGCGCGCCCCCTCGCGCAGCCCCCGCGTCACCTCCGTGCGCGGGCCGAGGCTGCTGCCCGTCTCGATCTCGGTGCGGCGGGCGGTGTCGTCCTCGACGGTGAAGACATAGGTCGCCGCGCCTTCGCTCACGACCGCCTCTTCCGGGATCGTCAGCGCCCGACCGCTGCCGAGCACGACTTCGACCTCAGCGAACATGCCGCCGACGAGGCGGCGTCCGGGGTTGTCGAGGCGCGCGCGCACCTCGAAGCTGCGCGTCGCCGGATCGACCGAGGCGGCCCGCACGACGATCTCGCCGGTGAACACGCGATCGGGATACACGGCGCTGTGCAAGCGGATGGTCTGCCCGGGCGAAATGCGCGCGTAGCGCTCCTCCGGCAACGCGAAGGAAACCTCGACCGCCGACAGGTCGTCGAGCGCGGCGATGCGGGTGGTGGGGTCGACATAACCGCCGCGATCGACCGCCACGATCCCCAGGGTGCCCGCGAAGGGCGCCTTGAGCCGCCGGTCCTCCAGCGCGGCGCGCGCCGCCTCGAGTTCTGCCTCCGCGCGGGCCGCTGCGGCCTCCGCCTCCTCGAGGCGGGCCTGCGCGGCCACGTTCTCGGCGCTCAGTTCCCGCACGCGGTGCAGCTCCTGGCGCGCGGCGTCACGCGTTGCCTCGGCCCGGGCGACGGCGGCGCGCGCGGCGCGCGCGTCGAGCGCGAGGATCGGCTGCCCCTCCTCGACCCGCGCGCCCGAGTCGACGAAGACCTCCGTGACGCGCCCTGCGGCGAGCGGGCGCAATTCGATCGCGCGGGTCGGGTGGATCGTGCCGACAGCGCTGACGCTGTCGGAAACCTCGCGGCGCTCGGGGGCGGCAACCGTGACGCGCGTGGCCTGCGGCTCGCGCGCGGGGCTCTCGCTTTCCGTCGCGGTCCGCGCGAGCAGAAACTCGGTGCCCCAGAGCCCGGCCGCGCCTGCGGCGGCCAGGAGCAGGATCGCAGCGCCGACCTTGGCAAATCGTCTCAACGTGTCCCTCCTTCCACGGCGACACCCCGCAAAGACTGCCGAGCGCGGCCACGTTCCGCCCGATCACGGATTGATGATGTCGCGTGTGCGGCCGTTCGGGATCCCGCTCCGGCACACGATACCGCGCGGTCGCGCGACAGCGGCGGGCCCGGCGGGCGCGACGAGACGCCCATGGCCGGCGAAATCGGCGGGCCGGGCGCCGAGGCGTTGCATTTCGGAGGATTCGCGCGTCCACTGCGTGGCCTGCCCGCAGCTTTTGCCGCAAGCCCGGAATGGACAGATGTCGGACAAGGCCGAACTCGATCGAAAGGAAGAGGAGAAGGCGGAGGAATTCTCGAAGGTTCCTTCCTCCGTCATTTTCGAAGCCATCCGGCGGGACGGCGAGCACGAACTGTCCCGGCCGGTGAGCGCGCTTTGGTGGTCGGGCGTGGCCGCAGGGCTCGCGATCAGCACGTCGGTGGTGGGTAAGGGGATCATGGCGTCGCTCCTGCCCGCGGCGGACTGGGCGCCGGGCGTCTCCAATCTAGGCTACACCATCGGGTTCCTGATCGTGATCCTCGGACGCATGCAACTCTTCACCGAGAACACGATCACGCCGATCCTGCCGCTCTTCCTCGCGCCGAGCTGGCCGAAGTTCCATCAGATCGCGCGGCTCTGGGGCGTCGTTCTGGCGGCGAACCTCGTCGGCTGCGCCGCGGCCGCGCTCGTGCTCGCCCACGGTCAGATCCTGCCTGGCGCGCGCTTCGAAGGTATCCTCGCCGCGTCGCGCCACTATGCCGAGGCGACGGCGCTCCAGCACTTCGCCTGGGGCGTCCCGGCCGGCTTCATCATAGCGGCCCTGGTCTGGATCCTGCCGCGGATGGAGAGCGCGGGCGAGGTGCTGATGATCGTCCTGCTGACATATCTGATCGGTGTCGGAGGCATGTCGCACGTCGTGGCGGGCTCGACGGAGCTGTTCCTGCTCGTCGCGCTGGGCGAGCTGGGGCCGGTCGCCGCGGTGCTCGAAGGCGTCCTGCCGACCCTGGCGGGCAACGTGCTCGGCGGGACGGGCATATTCGCGGCCCTGGCCTACGCCCAGGTGCGCGAAGAGATCTGAGACGCCGCGCGGCGAGCAGTCGCCGCAGGCATGGAGGCCGGGTGCGCCGATACGAGGCATCTCCGGGTCCGGTCTTGCACCGGCCGGCCTTCGCGCGCGTTCAATGAGCCAGGACGAGCATCTGGAAGGCCAGCATCGCCGCGAAGGCCAGCGTCACGGCGGTCGCTGCCGACCCGCTCTCGACCTTCTCCAGTGCATCGGGGAAGAGTTCCGAGAAGACCATCCAGATCATCGCGCCGGCGGCGAGGCCCAGCCCCACCGGAAGAAACGGCCGGAACGTCTCGACGAAGAGGTAGGACGGCGCGGCCATGATCGGCTGCGGCAGGCTGGTAAAGATGGCCCAGAGGCCGGCTTTCCAGACGGGAGAGCCGCGCGGCACCAGCACCAGCGCGATCGCCAGTCCTTCCGGCACGTTGTGGAAGGCGATCGCGGTCGTGATGAAGGCGCCGAGGCCCTCCGATCCCGCGAAGGACACGCCGACGCCCACCCCTTCCGCGAAGGAATGCGCGGTCATGATCCCCAGGATCAGCAGCGCCTTCGTCGCGCTCGCGCCCTGCAGATCAGCGACCTGAACCTCGCCCGCGCCCGAGAGCAGACGGTCGGCGAGCACGATGGCGCCAAGCCCCGCGAGCACACCGGCGAGGGTGAGCGAGATGTCGATCGATACGCCTTCGTCGATCAGGCTGTGGCTTGCCGCGAGCATCAGCCCTGCCGCGGCCGCGTTCGACCAGCCCAGGGTGCGCCGGCCGAGATCCTTCACGAACAGGAAAGGCAGTGCGCCCACGCCGGTCATGATCGCGGTCAGAAGCGCCGCAGCGACGACGACCCACAAAGCTGTGTCCATATGATGCTCCGGTTCGGGCGCGAAGAATCGATGCGGCGGCCTGCGCCGGGCGCAGGCCGCCGCATCGTCCGCTCAGTTCGCGGCGGTGGTCCCGTCGGCAGCCGTCCAGGCGCCGGAGAAGGCGTCCCAGGCGTCCGAGAATCCGGTCTTCAGCTCGTCCCAGGCATCGCTCGCGCCGGCACGGAGCGCGCCGTAGCGTTCGCCCATCCGGTTGCGTGCCTCGCGCAACGCGCGCAGCTGGGCGCTTGCGTTCTCGCGGGCCTCCTCGGACATCTCCGACCAGTTCTCGCGCAAGGCCTGCTCGCGGCGCTCGATCACGGCGTCGATCCGGTTCAGAGCCTCGCGGGCCGTGCTGAGCGCCTGATCGCGCTCCTGCGCCGAATAGTCGGCGATGGCTTCCATCGCCTGCTGGATTTCGCTGCGCACCTCTTGCGTGGTCGTGAAGGTGTCGCCGTCGTCCTGCGCTCCGGCCGGCAAGGCCGCGGAGAGAAAGGCCGCCGCGGCCACGGCCCGGCGGAGCGTCGATCGAATGCTCATTGCGAAGCCTTTCCTCAATCGAAGCGCGACCTGGCGTTCCTGAAGGCGCTGGAAAGACTGTCCCAGGCCTTGTCGAAGCCGGCCTTCATGTCGTCCCAGGCAGCGTCGCTGGCGCCGCGCAGCTCCTTCAGTTTCGCTTCCGCCTCGTCGCGCTGCTCCCGCATCTCTTCGAGCTGCTTCTGATACTCGATCTTCGCGTCAGCCTGCGCCGCGTCGGCCTTTGCCTGCAGCTTGTCGATCTCGGCGTTCCATTCGTCCAGCTTCGCCTTGGTCTTCTCCACGTAGGCGTCGCGCGCCGACCGGCTTTCGTCGCTCATCCTGATCCACTCCCTGTTCGGATATTGCAAAGCGTTCCACGATAGAAAACCATGACACGGACGGCCGCGCATTGACACGCGTCAACCGCGCCCGAGGTGGCGCATCTCTTTGCGCCGGTCACCCGGGGCAGAGCCTCGACGCCGACCGAGGACGCATCTTGCGTGCGATCTCTGTGTCGTTCAGGGCCTCGGCCGGGCTGCCGGCCCGCGGCGCCGGCCCCGGCTCGGAGGGTCCCGCCGTCCCCGGGATGTGCCGCGCGATCGCTGCGGCCACGCGGTCGGGATGAGACAGGGGGCCCATGTGCGGCGCACCGGCCAGCTCGGCGACGGCGCACCGGGGCGGGAGTGTCGCGAGCCGCTTGGCGGCGAGGCGCGCCGGGTTGTGCGAAAGACCGCCGTGCAGCAGGAGGACGGGACAGCCCGGAGCCGCCGCGCGGCTCGGACGATGGGGCTCGGCCGCCAGCGCGGCGAAGCCGGCGAGCCCCTGCGCCAGTTCCGCGGCGACGCGCCAGCGCGCCTTGTCGGAACGCGCCGCCCAGGGCGCCTCTCCGCCCCAACAGGTGACGAAGCGGCGCGCGCCGCGCTCGGGCCGGCCCTCGGCCAGCGCGCGCCGCACCACGCGGGCGACGTCGGTCAGGTCCCGAAGCGGGCGTTCGCCCGGCTTGCCGCAGCCGCGCAGCAGATGAAGGGCGGCCGGTTCGTAGAGAGCGAGGCTTGCAACCCTTTAGGGACGGCGCAGCGCGAGATGGAGCGCCAGCGCGCGCCGTGCGAGTGTCCGCCCAGGTGAACGGGCGCCGGCATCCGGTCGAGCCAGGCAAGAAGCGTCGCGGCCTGCGCCGCGCGCGTCGGGCGCGCGGTGTCGGGAAAGCGCGGCAGATGCGGCGCGTGCAGGGTGGCCGCGCCAGCTCGCACAGCCGAAGGGCAGGCATGTCCTGCGTCCTGTCCCCTCTTGCAGCCCCGCGCTTGGGGCGCGATGCTTCAGCTCGGCGGCAGGGGGCCGAGATGACCGCAAGCGTGCCAGACAGCGACTGCAGCGATCGCCCCGCGGGCCGCATCGTCGCGATCCGGGGTGCGGTGGTCGAGGTGCGTTTCGAGGGCGCGGCGCCGCTGATCAACACGCAGCTTCTTGCCGGGCCGGAGCGGGACCGGGTGATCGAGGTCGTCAACCTGGTGGACCGGCGCACGGTCCGCGGCCTGCTGCTGAATCCCGCCCGGCGGGTGGCGCTCGGCATGGAGGTCGCGGATACCGGCGGGCCCCTGATGGCGCCGGTCGGGCGCGGCGTGCTGGGCCGGATGATCGACGTCTTCGGCGCGCCGCTGGACGGCAAGGGCCCCCTGGAGGGCGTCGAGCGCCGGCCCATCCATCGCCCGCCCGTGCCGTTGACCCGCAGGCGTCCGGGCGGCGAGATCTTCCAGACCGGAATCAAGGCGATCGACCTGCTCTCTCCCATCGAACGCGGCGGCAAGGCGGGGCTCTTCGGCGGCGCGGGCGTGGGCAAGACCGTGCTGATCACCGAGATCATCCACAACATGGGCGCGGTCTACGAGGGGCTGAGCCTGTTCTGCGGCGTGGGCGAGCGCAGCCGCGAGGCCGAGGAACTCTACCGAGAGATGCAGGAAACCGGGGTGCTGGAGAGCACCGTGCTCGTCTTCGGCCAGATGAGCGAAAGCCCCGGTGCGCGCTTTCGCGTGGCGCATACGGCGCTGACCGTGGCGGAGCATTTCCGCGACGACGAGCATCGCGATGTCATGGTACTGATCGACAACATCTTTCGCTTCGTGCAGGCGGGGGCCGAGGTCTCGGGACTTCTGGGGCACATCCCCTCGCGGGTGGGCTACCAGCCCACGCTCGCCTCCGAGCTCGGCGCGCTGGAGGAGCGCATCTGCAACACCGACACCGGTGCCATCACCTCGATCCAGGCGGTCTACGTGCCGGCGGACGATTTCACCGACCCCGCCGCCACGCATGTCTTCGCGCATCTCTCCTCTTCGGTCGCGCTTTCGCGCAAGCGTGCGAGCGAGGGGCTCTATCCCGCCATCGACCCGCTCAAGTCCGCCTCCAAGATGCTCACGCCGGGCACCGTATCGGACCGGCACTACGAGGTCGCGCGCGAGGTCCGCCGCGTGCTGGCGGAATACGAGGCGCTGTCCGACATCATCGCGATGCTGGGCCTCGAGGAGCTGTCCGAGGCCGACCGTGCCACCGTGGCGCAGGCGCGCAGGCTCGAGCGTTTCCTCACCCAGCCCTTCTTCACCACCGAGCAGTTCACCGGGATGAAGGGACGCGCCGTCTCGCTCGAGGAGACGCTGGAGGGCTGCGAGCGTATCCTGTCGGGGGAGGTGTCGCATCTGCCGGAAAGCGCCTTCTACATGGTGGGCACGATCGACGAGGTGACCGAGGGGGAGGATGCGGCATGAAGCTGGTCGTTCTGGTGCCCGAGGCGCGCCTCTTCGACGGAGCTGTCGCCAAGGTGGTGGCCGAGGCGACGACGGGCAGCTTCGCCCTGCTGCCGCGGCACGCCGATCTCGTCGCCCCGCTCGTGCCCGGGGTGCTCGTCTATGAGACCACGGAAGGCGAGACGGGGTATTTCGGCGTGGACGAGGGGCTTTTGGTGAAATGCGCCGACGAGGTCTCGGTCGCGGTGCGCCGGGCCGTCGGCGGCCGCGATCTGGCCGAGCTGCGCCAGCTGGTGGAGGAGGAGTATCTCGCGCTCGACGAGGAGGAACGCGTGGCGCGCAGCGCGCTCGCCCGGCTCGAGGCCGGCGTGGTTCGGCGCATGCTCGAACTGGATCGCCCGTCATGACCGACGACCGCCGCGAGGATGCCGAGACCGTCGCGGAGATCGCGCGCAAGGCCGAACGCAAGGAGGCGGCGCAGCGGCACGGCAAGCGCAGCGTCTGGTTCGGCCTCGGCATGTTCGGGCTGGTGGGCTGGGCGGTGGCCGTGCCGACGCTGGCCGGTGTCGCGCTCGGCGCCTGGCTCGACCGGGCGGCGCCCGGGGCGTTCTCCTGGACGCTCGCGCTGCTGCTCGGCGGTGTCGCGCTCGGCTGCCTGAACGCATGGTGGTGGGTCAGCCGGGAGAGTCGAGGCGATGACTGAGACGACGGTCCTCGTCGCGCCGCTCGTGCTGGCGCTCGCGGGCGGGGCGGCCTTCGGGCTGATCTATTTCCGCCTGCTCCGGCGCGAGACGGCCCGCCTCGTGCAGCCGGGCGCGGGCGCCGGGCGGCTGCTTCTGGGCCTCGCCGCGCGCATGGCGTTTGCGCTGGGGGCGCTGGCGCTGGCGGTGATCGCCGGGGCCGGCGCGGCGCATCTGCTTGCCGCCGCGCTCGGGTTCACGCTGGCGCGGCAGCTTGTCGTGCGTCACGGTTCGAATGGGAGGTAGCGGCATGGAGATCAGCCCCGACAGCTGGATCCTCTTCACCCTGGGGCCGGTCGAGATCAACGCCACGATCGGTTTCACCTGGCTGGTCATGGCGCTGCTGATCGCCTCGGCGGTCGTGCTGCGGCTGCTGCTGACCGACACGGGCGCGCTCACGCGCTGGCAGAATCTCTGGGAGGCGATCGTCGAGACGGTCCGCGACCAGATCCGCGAGGTGAGCGGGCAGGATCCCGGTCCCTACCTGCCCTTCGTCGCGACGCTGTTCCTGTTCATCGCGGTGTCCAACATCCTGGCGGTGGTGCCGGGCTACCGCCCGCCCACCGGCTCGCTCTCGACCACCGCGGCGCTCGCACTCTGCGTGCTGATCGCGGTGCCGCTCTTCGGCGTCGCGCAGCGCGGGCTGGGGGGCTATCTGCGCAGCTACATCCGGCCCACGCCGCTGATGGCGCCCTTCAACGTGATCGGAGAGCTCTCGCGCACGCTCGCGCTCGCGATCCGGCTCTACGGCAACGTGATGAGCGGCACGGTGATCGCCGGCATCCTGATCTCGATCGCGCCCTTCTTCTTTCCCGTGCTGATGCAGCTGCTGGGGCTGCTGACCGGCGTGATCCAGGCCTACATCTTCGCCATCCTCGCGATGGTCTACATCGCCTCGGCCACGCGCGCCCACGCCGGCGCGGCCGACCCGGAAGGAGACTGAGACATGGACGCGACACTCATCGGGCTCACCTCGATCCTGACCGCGGGGCTGACCATCGCCATCGGCTCGATCGGCCCGGCGCTGGGCGAGGCGCGGGCGGCCGCGCAGGCGCTCGCCTCGATCGCGCAGCAGCCCGACGAGGCGAACACGATCACCCGCACGCTCTTCGTGAGCCTCGCGATGATCGAGTCGACGGCGATCTACTGCTTCGTGGTGGCGATGATCCTGATCTTCGCCAATCCCTTCTGGGACGCGGCGGTGGCGGCGGGGGCCGCAGCCGGGGGCTGAGGCATGGAGCTCGACTGGATCACCGTCGCCGCGCAGATCGTCAATTTTCTCGTTCTGGTCTGGATCCTGCAGCGGCTGCTCTACCGGCCGGTGACGCGCGCCATGGCGCGTCGCCGCGAGGCGATTCGGGACCGCTTCGCCGAGGCCGAGCGCCGCGAGACCGAGGCCGAGGAAGAGGCCGCGCGCCTCGAACGCGAGCGCGCCGAGCTGGACGCGCGGCGCGAGGAGATCCTCGCAGAGGCCCGCGAAGAGGCCGAAGCCCTGCGCCACCGGCTGGAGGAAGAGGCGCGCGAGGCGGTGGCCGAGCGCCGCGAGGAGTGGGAGGCGCAGATCGCGCGCGAGCGCGAGGCCTTCCTCGCGGAGCTGCGGCGCAAGGCGGCCGGCCACGTCGCGCGCCGCACGCGCCGGGTGCTGGACGACCTCGCGGGCGCGCGCCTCGAGCCCGCGATGGCGGAAGCCTTTCTCGCGCGGCTGAAGAGCCTCGACGGCGACGAGCGCGAGGCGCTGCGTGCCGAGGCGGGGACGACGGAGGGAGAAATGACCCTGACAAGCGCCCATGCGCTCGACGACGAGACGCGCGCGCGCCTGCGCGAGGGGCTGCAGGAGGTGCTGGGCGACGCGCCGGGCCTCGCGTTCGCGGAGGATCCGGACCTTGTCTGCGGCATCCGGCTGCGCATCGGCGGGCGGACGCTGCAGTGGAGCGTGGACGCCTATCTGGAGGATCTGGACGCGGAGGTCTCGGCCGCGCTCGGCGGCGACCGGGCGGAGGCGGCGGAGTAGGCATGGGCGTGCTCGACGGCATCGCCGAGGATCTGGTCACTGCGCTCGATGCGCGGCTGGACGGCCACCGCGCCGAGCTGCGCAGCGAGGAGATCGGCACCGTCACCCGCGTCAGCGCCGGTGTCGCGGAAGTGGAGGGGTTCACCGAACTCTTCGCGGATGAACTCATCCTGTTCCCCGGCGGGCTCATGGGCGCCGCCTCGGAGATCGAGGAACGGCGCGCGGGAGTGATCCTCTTCGGTCCGGCCGAGCAGCTGCCGGTCGGTGCCGAGGCACGCCGGACCGGCCGCGTGATCGACGTGCCCGTGGGCGAGGCGCTGTTGGGGCGGATCGTGGACGGGCTGGGCGCGCCGCTCGACGGAGAGGGCCGCCTGCGGCCGGCCGAGCGCTGGCCGGTGGAGCGGCCCGCCCCCGCCATCCTCGACCGCGCGCCGGTCGAGCTGCCCCTGCAGACCGGAGTGAAGGCCGTCGACGCGGCGATCCCGATCGGCCGCGGGCAGCGCGAACTCGTCATCGGCGACCGCCAGACCGGCAAGACCGCGATCGCGCTCAGCGCGATCCTCAGCCACGCCGCGGGCCGGCCCGGCACCGAGGGCCCGCTCGCCGCGCCGGGCGTCTGCGTCTATTGCGCGATCGGGCAGCGCGCGGCCTCGGTCGCGCGGGTGATCGAGACGCTGCGCCGCGAGGGCGCGCTCGAGCGCACCGTCGTCGTCATCGCGGGCAGCGAGGACGCGCCCGGCCTGCAATTCGTCGCGCCCTACGCCGCCACCTCGATCGCGGAATGGTTCATGGCGCGCGGCGACGACGTGCTCGTCGTCTTCGACGATCTCACCCGCCACGCGCGGGCCTATCGCGAGCTGTCGCTGCTCCTGCGCCGGCCCCCGGGGCGCGAGGCCTATCCCGGCGACATCTTCTACATCCACTCGCGGCTGCTGGAGCGGGCGACGCACTTGCGCGACGAGCTCGGCGGCGGCTCGCTCACCGCGCTGCCCATCATCGAGACCCAGGCGCAGAACATCTCGGCCTACATCCCGACCAACCTCATCTCGATCACCGACGGGCAGATCTACCTCTCGCCCGATCTCTTCGAGAAGGGGCAGCTCCCGGCGGTCGATCTCGGGCGTTCGGTGAGCCGCGTGGGCGCCAAGGCGCAACTGCCGGCCTATCGCGCGGTGGCCGGGGATCTGCGGCTCTCCTTCGCGCAGTTCGAGGAGCTCGAGGTTTTCTCGCGCTTCGGCACACGGCTCGACGAGGAGACGCGCGCGAAGCTCGCGCGCGGGCGCCGCGTGCGCGCCGCGCTCAGGCAGCGCGAGAGCGAGCGCCCGCCGCCTCCGGAACAGATCGCCGTCCTGCTCGCCGCGACGCAGGGGATGATGGACGATCTGCCGCTCGAGCGCGTGGCCGAAGCGGAACGCGCCATCGCCGAGGCGATCCGCCGCGAGCGCCCCGAGCTCTGCCGCGAGATCGAGCGCGGGGCCGCCTTCGGAGACGACGATCGCGCGGCGCTCGCCGAGACGGTGCGCGCGGCGATCGAGGGCCTGGGGGAGGGGCGGGATGGAGACGCTTGAGATCCTCCAGCGCCGGATCGAGACGACGCGCGACCTGCAATCCATCGTGCGAACGATGAAGTCGCTCTCGGCCGTCACGATCCGCCGCGCCGAGCGGGCCAGCGAGGCCGTGCGCGCCTACGACGAGACGGTGGACCGCGGCCTTCAGGTCCTGCTGCGCAGGCCGGAGGTGGCGCGCGCCGCCATCGCCGCGAGCGAAGCGGCGGCCGCGGGCGGTCCTCTGGGCCTGATCGTCTTCGGCTCGGACCACGGGCTCTGCGGGCGTTTCAACGACGTCACGGTCGAGGCCGCGCTGGGCGAGATCGGGGACCACGGTGCCGAGGGCGTCACCCTGGCCGCCGTCGGCGCCCGCGCGGCTGATCTGCTCGCGGGCGCCGGCCACCCGCCGGCGACGCTCTTCGCCACGCCGGGGTCCGTGAAGGGCCTGCGCGCGACGACCCGCGCGCTTCTGCGGCTGGTGGACGACTGGCGGCACGCGCAGGGGGTGGAGCGCATCCATCTCGCCCATGCCATGCAGACGCCGGACACCCCGGCGCGGCCGGTGACGACGGCGCTGCTTCCCGTCTCGCCCGGCTATCTCCGCCAACAGGCGACGCGCTCCTGGCCCTCGCGCCGCCTGCCGGTCCATCTCGGGCCGCGCGAGGAGATGCTCGCCCGGCTGATCCGCGAACATGTCTTCGTGCGTCTCTACCGCGCGCTGGCCGAGGCCCAGACCAGCGAGCACGCCTCCCGCCTCGCCGCGATGCAGTCTGCCGAGCGCGGAATCCGTGACCGGCTGTCCGAGATGGACGCAACCTTCCGCCAGCTCAGGCAGAAGGAAATCACGACAGAGATGCTCGACGTCGTGGCGGGCGCCGCGGCATCGGAACGCCGCTAGGGCACCTGCCCGCAGGCAGGGGCCGGAGCCGGCCGCGCGGGGCGCGCGGCCGGGCGCGATGCCTCACTCGAGCATTTCGGCGATACGCGCCACGAGCTCCTTGTCGGCGGCGATGCGCTCGGCCGCTTCCTCCGCGTCGAGCCAGTAGATCAGCGCGCCGGTATCCTCGCCCACCTGCTGGGCGCGGTCGGACATCACCGTCTCGCGGGCGACCGCGGCGATCTTGTCGCGCACCTCCTGCGGCGTGTCTTCATGCACGAAGAGACCGTTCCAGGTGTAGAAGCTCAGATCCGGCTCGATCTCGCTGATGATCGGCACGTCCGGCAGGATCGAGATCCGCTCGTTCGTGAGCGCGGTGAGCACCTTCACGTCATCGAGGCAGGGCTGGATGAGCTGGAGCGTGGTGTTGATCACGTCCGCGTCGCCCGAGGCCAGCGTGTTGCAGTCGAGCGCGTCGAAGGCCGCGTCGGTCGCGTACTCGAAGCCCATCGATTCCGCGAGCGCCAGCGTGACCTGCGTGGGCAGCACCACGGTGCCGAAGTGGCCGAGCGCCACGTCGTTCTCCTGCGCGTGGTCGGCGAGTTCCTGCATCGAGGAATAGGGCGCGTCGCCCGAGGTCGCGATCACGAAGGGATAGGTAAGAAAGATCCCGACGGGCTCGAAGGGCATCGGCTCGAGCGGCTCGATCCCGATCTCGTCGCCCACCACCGGCACGTCCATCACGAAGCTGCCCACGGTATAGCCGTCGGCCGGCTGCATCGCGACCTCGACCGCGCCCGGAAAGGGGCCGCCGCCGCCGCCGGGCTTGTTCACGACCGCCGCGGGCACGCCGTATTCGTCCTGGAAATCCTCGGCGATCATCCGGGTGAGGATGTCCTCGAGGTCGCCCGGCGGGAAGGGCACGACGAATTCCACCGGCTTCTCCGGATACTCGGCGGCCGCCATCGAGGCGCCGAGAGCGAGGGCCGTGCTGGCGGCGAGGAACCTTGTCTTCATCTCCATCTCCTTTTCTGCTGGGGTTCGCGGATCCGTTGGCCGGATCTCGTTATCCGTCTGGCTACTCCTGCGGGACCGCCCGTGCATAGCCCCGATCGTGGTGAATGAGCGGCGCGCGCTCCTCCGAGAGCGTCAGCCCCTCCAGTTCGCCCACGAAGATGCGGTGCGAGCCCACGAGGATGTCGTGGACCAGCCGGCAGTCGAAGGCGGCGAGCGCGCCCTGCAGCACCGGGCAGCCCGTCGCGCCCGTGTCCCATTCCGCGCAGGCGAACTTCTCGACGCCCTTCGCGCCGGTCCGTCCCGCGAAACTTTCCGAGATCGCCGCCTGGCTCTCCGAGAGCAGGTTGGCGCAAAAGACCCGGTTGGTGCGGATCGCGTCGCAGGCCGGCGAAAGGCCGTGGATGCAGACCAGAAGCGAGGGAGCGGGCGTGTCCACCGAGACCGAGGTCATGGCCGAGACGGTGACGCCCGCGCGCCCGCCGATCCCGTCGGTGGTGACGACGCAGACCGAATTGGCCGCGCGCGACATCGCCGTGAGGAAATCGTCCTTCATCGCGCTCATCCCAGTTCGAAGAAGCGGCGCCGCTCGTCGATCAGCGTCGCGCCGGCGAGTTGCGCGCGCTGGCTGGCGCGGGTGGCGCTGAAGGCCTCGACGAAGCGCGGCCCCAGCCATTCGGCCGCGCAGTCCGAGGCGCGCAGCCGCGCGATGGCCTCGTCCATGTCACGGGGGAAGTCCGGCCCGTGGCCGGTGCCCGGCACATAGCCGTTGCCCCGCGTCGCGGCGTGCGGCTCGATCCGGTCGCGGATGCCGGCGAGGCCTGCGGCGAGCGTCGCCGCGGCGACGAAATGCGGGTTGGCATCCGAGCCGGGCAGGCGGTTCTCCACCCGGAGCGCGGAAGGGCCGTGCCCCACGACACGAAAGGCCGTGGTGCGGTTCTCGGGCCCCCAGGTAAGCGCGGGGGGCGCGAAGGTGCCCTCCGCGAAGCGCCGGTAGGCATTCACCGTCGGCGCGAAGACCAGCATCATGTCGCCCATATGCGCCTGCAACCCGCCGATGAAGTGGCGGAAGCGCTCGGACATGCGATGCTCGGCCTCCGCCTCCCAGAAAAGCGGGGTGCCGTTCATGTCGGCGAGCGAGACATGAATGTGCATGGACTGGCTGTCCGCCTCTTCCGACCAGCGCGGCATGAAACAGGCAGACTGGCCGCGCCGCATCGCCAGCACGCGCAGGAAGTTCTTGAGCAGCACGCACTGGTCGGCGGGCTCGAGCCCCGTGCCCGCGCCGATGCAGGCTTCCATGAAGCCGCCGCCGATCTCCTCGTGCAGCTTGGCGAGATCCACGCGCAGCCCCTCGCAGATGTCGGCAAGCGCGCCGTAGAATTCCGACTGCAGCGACTGGTAGATGATCAGGTCGTGGCTGGCGTGCGGCGTGGCCGTCGTCAGCCCGTCGTAGCCCTTCGCGGTCAGCGACTGGTGCGTCTCTTCGAACAGGGTGAACTCCACCTCGAAGCCGAAGCGCGGGCGGATGCCCATCTCGGCCGCGCGGGCGAGCACGCGGCGCAGCACGGCGCGGGGACAGAAGGCCTCGGCGTCGCCGGTGAAATCCGCGAGGTAGAGCGCGGCGTCGCCCGGCGCTTCCCACGGCATATGTCGCAGGCTTTCGGGATCGATGCGGAGCGGGCTGTCGTGGAAGTCGCCCGTCTCGTCGGTCACCCCCGGAAGCTCGAGGATCTCGTCCGTGGGATCGAGGGCGAGCTGCGCGGGCGCCATGCCCATGCCGTGCTCCATCAGCCCCGGCAGCGCCCGCGCCGCCACCTTCTGCCCGCGCAGGAGCCCGTTGGTGTCCACCACGGCGATCGTGGCGAAGCGCTGGCGTTCGCTGTGCTCCGTCATGCCTGCGTCCCTGTCGTTGTCTGTGTGCCGGCCGCCGCGTGGCGTTCCAGCTCGGCGAGGTCGGCGTCGGGGCGCGCGGAATAGACGGTGAGAAACACGCGCAGCCCGTGAGTGATGTGGCGGGCGAGGCTGGCGCGGTCGGGCCGTTCGCGCACGTGGTGCAGGTAATGGTCGCGCGGCCCCGAAAGGATCAGCGACCACAGGTCCTGCGCGGCGAGTTCCGCATCGTCCACCTCGAGCCGGCCGGCGGCCGCCATCTCGCCCACGAAGGTCACGATGCCGGCAAAGGCCCGGCCCGGCCCGCTGCGGTGATAGGCCACCGCGCTTTCGGGGCGGCGCTCCGCCTCGCCCAGGATGAGCCGCGCGAGCGAGAGCATGTCCGGGCGCAGCACGAAATCCGCGTAGGTCCAGGCGAACTGCCAGAGCCGGTCCACCAGATCGCCCTGCGTGGCGCCCAGCGGCGCCAGCAGCACCACGCGCCCCTCGTCCAGCACCGCGTCGAAGAGCCCGTCCTTGTCGCCGAAATACTGGTAGAGCGTGGGCTTCGAGACCCCGGCGCGCTCGGCGATGGCGTTCATGGAGGCGCCGTCGAAGCCCCTGGCGCAGAACTCGGCCAGCGCAGCGTCGAGGATGCGCCGGCTCTTGGCGCGACGGCGGTCCTCCCGGCTCGGCCGCCGCTCCTCGCCCGTGCCGAGCAGACGGGTGAGGAAGGCGTCGGCGAGACGGTTGAATGCCTCCGGCGCCTCGAGATTGCACAGATGCCCCGCACCCTCGAGCACCTCGAAGCGCACGTCGGGCCAGCCGCCGCGGGCCGCGATCGCATCGTGGATGCGGTAGCTCACGGCGCGGATTTCCTCGGGCGGCGCGAGCCGGTCGTGCTCGCCCGTCACCATGAGCACGGGGCAGTCGATGCGCGCGAAGTCGAAGCGCTCCACCGGGTTGCAGAAGCAGTTGAGCGCGTCGCGGTAGCTCGCAGCCGGGATCGCGGCCATGGACTCCAGCAGCGCGCGCCGCACCTCCGGACCGGCATCGGGACCGGCGATCACATCGACCACGGCGGGGGCGAAGTCCGCGGGTGACTGGCCCTGCGACAGCGGCACCTCGCGCGAGACGCGGAAGGTCTCGCGCTCGTCGGGGTCGGCCTCGGACATGCCCGTGCAGCCACCGGCCAGGATCAGCCCGGCCAGCTTCTCGGGGTGGCGCATGGCGAAGCTGGTGGCGATCCAGCTTCCCATGCTCAGCCCGCAGAGCAGCAGCTTGCGCGCGCGGAAGGCGCGGGCGAGTTGCAGGAGATCCTCGCAATAGTCGTCGATCTGGCTGGGCAGGAACCCCAGCGTGCTCTCGCCGTAGCCCCGCATGTCGAGCGCGGCGACCGGGTGGCGCGCGCCGAGGGTCTCGAGCTGCGGGGTCCAGTTCGTGGCGTTGCCGCCGATTCCGTGCAGGAAGACGATGAGCGCCTCGGGCGGCGTATCGGGCTGGCCGGTGGTGAGATACGAGAGCCTGGGCGTGCCGCCGATGTGGTGGCGCAGCACCTCCGCGCCGCCCTGCGGCGGGGCATCAGCGGCGGGCGGCGCGACCTCGCGCGCCAGGGCGGGCAGGGCCTCCAGCCCGCGGCGCAGGATCGCCTCGGTGCCGGCCCGGACGGGCTCCAGCCGTGCCGCCGTGGCGATGATGCGCGCGGACCAGGAGACCGCCGCGCCGCCCTCGGCCGCTTCGACCCGGACGCGCGCGCGGTAGTCCTGCGCGCCCTCGATGCCCTCGGTCAGAACGTAGGAGAGGCTGCGCTCGGCGTCGCTGAAATAGGTCAGCCGTTCGCGATAGCGCCCGTCCTCGTCCGTCATGGCGAAGACGCGCTCTCGCGCGCCGTCGGCCGCGATTTCTTCGCGGCACCATGCCATGTCGGGGTGCCACGGCGCGGCGAAGTCGCGCAACACCGCCCAGACCCGCGCGGGCGGGGCGGCGATCTTCGCGGTCTGCTGCACCGTGGCCTGCGGCATCAGGCGGCGTCCGAGGCCGGGCGCCACATCGACACGCGGGCCGAGACGGTGTCGGCGGGGGCGCTGTCCACCTCGTCCATGTCGTAGACGGTCATCATGCTGAGGTAGTCCTCCATGATCTCGGAGGTGTAGGGCAGCATCAGCGCCCCGCAGCGGCTGTCGCGGTAGATCCGCTCGAGCGGCAGGGACTTGAGCATCGACTGCCCGCCGCAGGTGCGGATGGCCAGCGCGGCGAGCTCCTGCACGCCCTCCATGACCGCGTATTGCGCGGCGTAGAGGCGCATGACCTCCGCTTTCGCCGGGAAGGGGCGCGCCTCCCTGAACGCAGTGGTCCAGAGCGCCCGCATCTCCGCGAGGCGCTGGAACATGCGCGCCACCGCCGCGCGCTTGGTCGGATAGACGCGGCGGTCGATGGGCGGTTGCCCCTCCACTTCGCCGCGCAGGTATTTCACCGTGAAGTCGTAGGCCGATTGCGCCACGCCCATGTAGGCGGGCGTCAGCGTCGCCATCATCGCGGGCCATTGCGGCAGCGTCTTGGGAAAGACCCCCGCCGGCATCATCAGGTCGTCCTCGGAGACGAAGACATCCTCGAGCACCAGGTCGAGCGAGGTGGTGCCCCGCATCCCCATCGGATCCCACTCGCCCACGATCTTCAGCCCGGGGCTGTCCTTGTGCACGGCGAAATCCATCGTGTCCTCGTGGCGCGGCGCGACGCCCTCGAAATGCTCGGTGCAGACGATGGAGTAATAGTCGCAGTGCCCGGCCAGCGAGGCGAATTTCTTGAACCCGTTGATGACCCAGCCGCCGTCCACCTTGCGGCAGTTGGTCTTGATCGGCTCGGAGGTCCAGTTGACGCCGCCTTCCGAGATCGGCTGGGAAAAGATCGCGCCGCCCTCGACCACCTTCGGAAACTGGATGTCGCGCATCCGCGCGAAGGCCTGCTTCTCCTCGGGCGTGAGATTGGGCATCTCGTACATGAACCGCAGCCAGAGCATCGAGCTGGTGTGCATGTTGAAGGTGAGCGCCGTCGCGCCGCAGTACTTGCCGATCTCGGCGCCGATCGTGGCGTATTCGAACAGCGACAGGCCGTAGCCGCCGTAGTCCTCGGGGATCACCAGCTTGAGAAAGCCGTTCTCGGCCAGCTCGCGGTAGTTCTCGGTCGGGAAGGCCGCGGCGCGGTCCACCTCGGCGGCGCGCGTGGCGAAACGGGGACCCAGCTCCTCGATGCGGCGCAGCAGATCCAGATGCCCGTCGCGGAAGCCGGAGGTGTCGTAGTAGTCCTCGAAGCTGCTCATGCCGGCAGTCTCCTATCGTCTCGGGGTGGATCGGCGGCTCAGGCGAGCTCTCCCTGCAGGGCGCCGCGCACCACGACGGGCGTGCCGTCGAGCGTGATCGTGCAGCCGCGCATCGGCAGGTCGAAATGACCAAGGGTGAAGCGGCCCGCATACTGGTTCGAGCCTGTGGACCAGAGGAAGTTGCCCGCCCAGGCACGGAACTCGGTCGCCTGCACGTCGCGCTTGTCGTAGAGCGCCATGCTCTCCCAGCGCGCGGCCGGGTTCATGCCCCACCCCACATGGCTGAAGCCGTAGGCCACGGGGTCGTCCCAGGCGGCAAGATACGAGCGGAAGAGATCGGCGTCGAGCCCGTCGCCCTCGATGCCGGTGACGTAGTCGTTCTCGACCGTCAGGCGGATCGGCGCGCGCAGATAATCCTTGAAGGTCAGGTTCATGTCGCCCGGCGCCATGACGATGGTGCCGTTGACGCAGTTCTCGCCCGGAAAGGCGAGGCAGAGGCCGCCGGGCCAGTGCGCCACCCCGCCCGGCCTGGTGGTGAACCCCGGCGTTCCCCCGCAGGGCGCGTCACGGATGTCGATGTGCAGGTCCGTGCCGGCCTCGGAGGTCACATGCATCGTAGAGGCCGCCTCGAGCATCTCGATCCCGCGCGCGACCTTGGGGCCGAGTTCGGCGCGCGGCTCGGTGCGCTCGAGGATTTCTGGGTGCTCGTTGCACACGGTCAGCAGGCGCGCGCCGGCCTCCTCGATCTCGGGCCATTCCTCGGCGTGAATGAGCCCTTCGACCGTCACGTCCACCACGACCTCGACCCGCTTGAGCGCCTCGACGACGTGGCGAACGCCCTGGATCGCGTTGGAGGCTCCGGTGGACTTCACCGGCACGGGCGCCGTCTGCGGCGGCGTCGGCATCACGATCGTGGCATGGGCCGCGCCGAGCTCGTGCAGCGCGAGCCCCGAGAGATCCATGAGCACCGGCCGAGACTGCGTCTCGGCGACGACGGCCACCGCCGTGCCGCGGCCGATCCCGTTGAGTTCGAAGACCCGGCGGAAGCAGTCGAGCCACTTCCCCTCGATGCGTTCGCGCAGCATGTGCGCTCTCCCTGTCGTTCGCGTCCGGGTTCTGCGACCCGTTTCTTTGCGATTTACCACACGGTTTAGTAAAATTTCAATCCTGCTTTCGGCGAGAAGCCTGCGGGGCCGATGCGGAAGGGCTGGCGCAGGGCTGTCGCCTACGCTACCGTCATGCCACTAGGGGGATATACGACATGTGGCGCTTTGCTTTCGCATTGGGTCTGATGACGCTTCCGGCCGTCGCGGCGGCGGAGAGCGGAACGACCGTTGCCGGAACCTGGACGCTGGAGCACGGTCCGCCCGCGGCGGACTACCGGCTCGCCTCTCGCGGTGCGTCCGGGGATTATCTGATCTGCTTCGACTCGGGCAACGTGCGCCGGGTCGCCGTGTCTGTCGGCGAGGAACGCAGCGTGCTCGCCCGCGGCTCCTGCACCGTCTTCGCGCCCACCGCCGAGGACGGGATCGTGCTGCGCTTCGCCGGCGCCGGCGGCGAGGGGGCCGCGCGCAGCGTCGCGGTCGGCACCTTCCGGATGATCCTGCCGCCCGCGACGGAAGGGTAGGGCGCGCGCCCCGCAGGGCGCAGGGCCTCAACGGCGGGTTTCGAGCGTCAGGCTCCCGTCCTCGGCCTTGCCGAGCTGCTGGACGACCTCGCCCACCTCGACGCCGCCGTCCCGCACGATCGTGAGCAGCGTAAGTTCGCCCTCGGGCAATTCCTGGACCGAAAGCGTGCCGCCGAAGGTCCGCGCGGCCAGCGGCATCATCGTCCCGGCGATCTCGCTCGTCAGCGGGCCCGAGACGATCTCGCGGCCCCCCGCGTCGAGCACGCGGAACTCCACCTCGGGCCGCAACAGCACATTGCCCACGTTCGTCGCCCGCAGCCCGAGCGCCATGTCGTCCTGCGACTCGGTCGTGGCGACGCGCACCGCCTCGAGCGCGATCTCGCGCCGGTCCTCGCCCGCGGCGCGCGAGACCTCGACGAGGCCGGTGGCCGATCCGGCCCGCTGCCCGTCCAGATACGCCGCCGACAGCGTCAGCTGGGCATAGTAGTTCTGCTGCCTGGGTGCGGAGTCTGGGAACCGCGCGAGCAGGCGCAGGTTGCGCGTCTGCCCGGGCCGCAGCACGAACTGCGCCGGCTGCACCTCGATCCAGCCCGCCGCGGAGAGGTCCGTGTCCCGCACCGTGGCGCTGGCGCGGCCGGCCATCTCGTCCGGGATGGCGACCTCGACCCTGACCTCGACCGGGTCGATCGCCGGGTTGGTCACCGCGATGCGCCCGCTGCGCGCCGCGCCGGGACGGTAGTCGTATTCGAAGACCGCGGGTTCGACGCCGAGGTCGATGTCGGTGACGAGCGCCTGCACCTCCGGATGCCCCTCGAAGGCGACCTCGCGCCGCAGCGGCCTCGTGCGGCGACCGTCCACGTAGAGCTCGCCGCGAATGCGATAGTCGCCGGTGGGCAGCAGCCGGCCAAGATCGACCGGCATCGAGATCGCGCTTTCCGGCAGCAGCCGCGTCGCGGGGATCGCGGCGCGGCGGACCTGGCGCCACTCGCCGCTCTCGTCCTTCGCGTCCACCCAGACGTCGCCGCGCAGGCTCGAGAAGGTGCCCCCGTTGTTCTCGATCAGCGCGTCGACCAGCGTCGTCTCGGGGAAGCTGTCGGGGTCCGGCAGGCTGCCCGGCGTATCGGGCTCGGGCAGCCGGTAGCGCAGCTGCGCATCGGCGAGACGCACGTCCTGCCGCGCGGGCCGGCCCTCGGTCCCGAGGATGATCGGGATCAGCACGCGCAGGGTCAGGCGCAGCCCCTCCGCGCCCTCGGGCGGCGGCGCGCTCAGCAGCAGGCCGGCGGCGTGGGTGCCGCGCGCGGCGAGCGGCACGCGCATGCCGACTTCGAGCACGGTCGTCTCGCGCGGCTCCAGCAGCACCTCCGAAGGCGCGGTGATCCAGGAGGCGGCCGAGCGCGGCAGCTCGCTGCCGGGCTCGTAGGGAATGGCGATGAAGCCTCCGGTCTCGGCATGCCCCAGCTGCACGACCTCCACTTCGAGCGTGCGCCCCTCGAGCTGCGAGGTCGGCGTGACCTCGATCGGGATCAGCACGTCGGTCCCCGGCGGCACCTCGCCGTCCACCACGAGCGGGCGGACCTGAAACCCCTGCGCGCCGGCGCCGGGCGCGAAGGTGAAAACGGACAGGGCGGCCAGAAGGAAAAGCGCCAGGAGTCGCACGGAAATTCCCTTTCGAATAGCGGCGGGATCGAGGCCCGGTACTGGAAATAGCCGCCGCCGTCCGCCCCGTAAAGCGCGCCGTCACCAGGGCTGAATGGTGATCTCGGCGTCGAGGCTGTAGACGCCTGGCGCTGCGAGGCCGGCGGGGCTGTCGTTGAAGCGCGCGCTGATGTCCGCACCAAGCCCCCAGCGGGTCATTCCGCGCCTGCCATCGGTGCGCAGCACGCCCTCCGGCGTCTGGAAGATCGTGTCGCCGTTGCCGGGGTCATCCGGCGTCGGGTCGAGGTAGATCCGCCCGCCGATGCGATTGTCGCCGTTGGAGAAGGCCGGCTGCCGGTAGTCGGGCGGCGCGGGCGGATCGGGCTGCCAGGTCGGAAAGGTGATGTCGAGCGAATAGGGCACGTTCGCGAGAATGCGGAAGCGCGCGCTCTGCGGGGTGTTCGAGTGGATGTCGTCGCCCGTCGGATCGGTGACCGTGTAGCTGATCTGGGGCGTGACGACCCAGAGCACCACGAAGCCGCGGCCGCGGCCGGGCAGGATCACGAAATCGCCGGACGGCTGGCTCGGCGCCTCCGTGGCCACGAGCGCCGCGACAAGGGCGGCCCCCAGCCCGCTGATCAGCTTCATGCGCTCCCCCGATACGGCTTGCCGCGCCGCGCACCGGCGCCGCCGAAGTCTGACCACGTCACGGCAAAGAGCGAAAGGGCCTCGCGGCCCTTTCGCGTGGTCGTGTGTCTTGCGGGGGGCGTCGGTCAGGACGGGGAGACGGTAATCGCCACCTCGAGCGAGTAGGTGCCTTGAGCAGCGACATCGTTGTCGCAGGTGGTAAGATCGGGCGAGGCGCCAGTGCCGATGCCGTAGATCTTGTCGAATCCGGGAGTGAAGCTGCCGACAGACCACGGATTCGCGCCGGACGGAGGATAGCTCACACCAGTGCCATCCTGACCGGGCGTCTCGTCGAAGTGGATCGAGCCGCCGATCGAGCAGTCGGCGACGGCGTTATAGAAGTTGGCCTGAGGGTAGCCGGGCGTGGGGTCGCCGAGCCCAGCTTCGTTCCAGGTCTCCCAGTCGAGTATGATGTCGAAGTCCACGTTCGCCGTAACCGTCATCGTTGCTTTTTCGTCACCTGCCGTATTGTTGTTGACGTTGTTGTTGGCGCCGTTGCCGCTCCCTTCCGCGATGTCCAGATCGCCGATGGTGGAGTTGCTAGTATCGGTGATCGAGAGGTAGTCGCCGACGGTCGCGTTGAGGGTGACGGTGGCCGTGTCGGCCAGTGCGCTGGTGGCGAGGAGGGCCAGAGCGCCGGTGGTTGCAAAAAGTGCCTTCATGACTGTTCTCCGAGTTCGAGTCGCTTGCATGTCCCTGGCCCGGGCGGGGGACGCATCCGGTGACGTCCGAGCCGTGCCGATTTCGGATAATCGAGAAACAAATTGTCAGAACTTGGGTCACGACGCGCCCAAAGCGGTACCATTTCGCGGGCAGGATGCGCCGAAACTCGGCGTGAAGACGTGGTAAGTGCTTATGAAAGATGTTAAAACAATTCAGGGTTGTTTAAGGTATTTCGCATGATCTTTTATTTGCGGTATCATTCCCTGTTCACGGGGAAGGCCTCGTCGCTTCGTCGGAGTCCCGCGAATTCCCCCGCACTGCATGCAGCACACTCGCCATTCTGCCGCCGCCTTTCCGCGCGATACAACCTTTAATTGATATGGCGGTCGCTGCACATTCGCATAGATGGAGGGTGGCAAAATGACGACAGTCCCCGCCAGCCTTCACCGGCCTTGATTCGGAATTGCTTCCGCGATGGTCGCTCGCGTGCTATCGAAGCCAAAAGCCCCGTCCCGCACGAGCAGGCGACCAGGCAAGGCGCGCGGCGGAGGAGACGGCCGGACAGCACCGGCGCAATAAGTTGAGGCAGATAAAATGCAACTGAGGCAGACGCTTGTCGCGCTCGTTGCGGGAGTCTTCTGCACGGCGGGCGCGATTTTCGCGCAACCGGCGTCGGCGCAGAACGACCCGCTCGTTGACAATGTATTCTTCCAGACGGATCTGCGCACCGCGCTCGACGATATCGCCGCCCAGACGGGCGAGAATATCGTCGCCGACCCCAGCGTTCAGGGCCTCGTGACGGCCACGATCGAGAACCGGCCGATCGCGGAGTCGCTCGACATCCTTCTCGCGGGCACGCCCTATCGGGTGGTGCGGCGGCCGACCTATTATCTCGTCTACAATCCCGACATCCGCACCGATCTCTTCGCCGAGGTGGCGCGGACCGAGATCATCGACCTGCGCAGCGTGCCGGCCGAGACCGCGCGCGAGCTTCTTGTCGAGCCGCTGCGCAAATACGTCCGCGCCGATGCGGCGAACGGCCGCCTGGTCGCCACCGCCCCGCCGGCGCTGCTGCAGGTCATCGCCGAGGACGTCGCGACCATCGACCGGCCGAACACCGAGCAGACCGTCTTCATGGCGCTCACCTATGTCTCGGCCCAGAGCGCGCGCGAGCTGCTGCCGTCGCGGCTGCAGCAACACGTGCGCGTGGACGCCGAGCGCAACAGCCTCTCGGTCTCGGGGCCGGTCTCGTCCCGGCAGGAGGCGATCGAGCTCATACGCCGGCTGGACCGGCCGCTGCCGCCCAAGAACGTGGACACGCGCAACGTCTACAACACGATGCTGGTCAAGCTGGACCACATCACCGCCGAGGCGGTGATGAACCTGCTGCCGCAGAGCCTGTCGGAGTTCGTGCGCGCCGACGCCACATCGAACACGCTGTCGATCAACGCACCGCCCGCGGTGGCGCGTCAAATTCACGCCGACATCTCCGAATTCGATCAGCCGCGGCAGCACATCATGCTGGAAGCGCGCGTCGTGGTGCTGGACACCAGCGCCTTTCTCGACATCGGCACGGAGTTCCAGCCCCCCGGCCTGACCGCCGGCGCCAACCGCACGGACGGGACCAACGACATCTCGGAGATCGCGCTCGGCTACACCAGCGGCCGCGCCTTCACCAATGCGCTCAACCTGACGCTCAACCTGCTGTCGGAGAACAACCAGGCCTCGATCGTGGCCAGCCCGCAGGTTCTGGCGCAGGACGGGCTGGAGTCGGTGATCCGCGTCACCACCGCCGAGTTCTTCCAGATCCTCTCGGAGAACGACGCCTTCATCCGCTCCGATCTCGAGGAGATCGAAACAGGAACCATCCTGCGCATCACGCCGCAGGTCGGCCGCGACGACACGCTGACGCTCGACATGGAGCTGGAGGTGTCCGACGTGGTCGCGCGGGGCGAGCAGAACCTGCCCGTCGTGAACCGCCGCACCGTGCAGAACACGGTGCAGATCGAGACCGGCGGCACGGCGGCCGTGGCCGGCCTGTCGGACATGCGCAACCAGCAGATCAAGCGGGGCGTGCCGGGCCTGCGCTTCCTGCCCTTCGTGGGCCGCACCGACATCGCCAGCAGCAAGTCGCAGCAGGTGGCGATCTTCGTGACCGCGACGCTCGTCGATCCCGAGGAACGCCGCTTCGAGACGGGCCGGCCCCGGCCGCCCTCGCTCGGCACCGTGGACGAGGAGATCTTCCGCGCGGAGCTCGCCGCGACCCTCGATGCGCTGGGCTATCACGAATGAGGGCGGGCGCGATGAGAAAGACGGCGCTCACCCTGGCCCTCGCCGTTCTGGCGGGCTGCGGCGACATGAACGTCACGCGGAACTTCAGCGCCGTGGTCCCCATGACGGGGCGCGAGACGGTGCGTATCTCGGCGCAGGAACTTGTCGCCGCGATGGCGCGCACCGGCTTCACCCGGCAGGAGATCCTCGACCACGGGCCGGCCATACGCAACGCGCTGGCCGTCCAGGGCGGCGCCGAGTTCCGCCGCGACGGCAATGTGGCGGCGATCTTCTCGGTCATGGACGGCAGCCTCTACGTCGTCAGCCAGCGCGGCGGAACATACGTGCAGGAACTCTCGGTCTGACGCTGCAGGCCACGGCGGCCTCTCGTGGCTGGCCAGCGACCATCGTCCGTGCTTAGTCTGGTGCGAGCGATGGAGGCGGCATGGCGGATGACGACGTGAGCGCGAATTATCTGGAGCGCGCCGGGCTGCAGGTGGCGGCGGAGCTTGCCGGGTTCGTCGAGGAAGAGGCGCTTCCCGGCACCGGGGTCACGGCTGCGGATTTCTGGGCCGGGCTCGCGGCGCTCGTGGCCGATTTCTCGCCCCGCAACCGCGAGCTACTGGCGATCCGCGAGGAGATGCAGGCGAAGATCGACGCCTGGCACAAGGCGCGGCGCGGTCAGCCGCACGACCACGAGGCCTACAAGGCCTTTCTGTACGAGATCGGATACATCGTACCCGAGGGCGCGGCCTTCGAGATCGAGACCTCGAAGGTGGATCCCGAGATCGCCGAGGTGCCGGGCCCGCAGCTCGTGGTGCCGATCACCAACGCCCGCTATGCGCTCAACGCCGCCAACGCCCGCTGGGGCAGCCTCTACGACGCGCTCTACGGCACCGACGCGATGGGCAGCCCGCCGCCGCCGGGCGGCTACGAGCGCGGCCGCGGCGCGCGTGTGGTGGCGCGCGCCCGGGTGTTCCTCGACGAGGCCTTCCCGGTTCAGGGGCTCAGCCACGCGGACGCGCGACGCTATCACGTCAAGGGCGGGCAGTTGCTGGTGGACGACCATCCGCTCGAGATGCCGGAAAAATTCGTCGGCTGGCGCGGTCATCCGAGGGCGCCCGAGGCGGTGCTGCTGCGCAATCACGGCCTGCACGTCGAACTCGTCTTCGACCGGACGCATCCCGTGGGCGCCCGCGATCAGGCCGGGCTCGCCGACGTGCGGCTCGAGGCGGCGGTCTCGGCGATCATGGATTGCGAGGATTCGGTGGCCTGCGTCGACGCCGAGGACAAGGTGATGGCCTACCGCAACTGGCTGGGCCTGATGACGGGCAACCTCGAGGCGCGCTTCGAGAAGGGCGGCGAGACGCTGACGCGCCGCATGGCGCCCGATGTCGACTATTCCGCGCCCGACGGCGGGACCGTCACGGTCAAGGGCCGCGCGCTGATGCTGGTGCGCAACGTGGGCCATCTGATGACCAACCCCGCGATCCGCGACGCCGAGGGGCAGGAGGTCTTCGAGGGGCTTATGGACGCGGCGGTGACGACGCTGATCGCGATGCACGACCTGAAGAAGTCCGAAGGCCCCCGGAACTCGGCCGAAGGATCGGTCTATGTCGTCAAGCCCAAGATGCACGGGCCTGACGAGGTGGCGTTCTCCGACGCGATCTTCACCCGCGTGGAGGAGATGCTGGGCCTGCCGCGCCACACCGTGAAGCTCGGCGTCATGGACGAGGAGCGGCGCACCTCGGTCAACCTCAAGGAATGCATCCGCGCCGCGCGGCATCGCGTCTGCTTCATCAATACCGGCTTTCTCGACCGCACGGGCGACGAGATCCACACCTCGATGGAGGCAGGCCCCTTCAGCCGCAAGGATTTCATCAAGCGCAAGTCGTGGATCACGGCCTACGAGAACCTCAACGTCGACATCGGCCTCGAATGCGGGCTCTCTGGCCGGGCGCAGATCGGCAAGGGCATGTGGGCGATGCCCGACCGCATGGCCGCGATGCTGGAGGCCAAGATCGAGCACCCTAAGGCCGGCGCCACCTGCGCCTGGGTGCCCTCGCCCACGGCCGCCACGCTGCACGCGCTGCACTACCACAAGGTGGATGTCTTCGCGGTGCAGGCGGCGCTGAAGACGGGCGGGCGCCGCGCGCATCTCGACGGGCTGCTCGACATCCCGCTCGCCGCCTTCCGCAAGTGGACGCCCGAGCAGATCGCGCGCGAGGTCGAGAACAACGCGCAGGGCATCCTCGGCTACGTCGTGCGCTGGGTCGATCAGGGCGTCGGCTGCTCCAAGGTACCCGACATCCACGACATCGGCCTGATGGAGGACCGCGCGACCTGCCGCATCTCGGCGCAGCATATCGCCAACTGGCTGCATCACGGCGTGATCGGAGAGCAGGAACTGCATGCGATCCTGCGCCAGATGGCCGAGGTCGTGGACCGGCAGAACGCCGGCGACCCCGCCTATACGCCGATGGCGCCCGGTTTCGACGGCCCGGCCTTCCGCGCCGCCTGCGAGCTGATCTTCGAGGGGCGCGCGCTGCCCTCGGGCTACACCGAGCCCGTGCTTCACGCGCGTCGGCTGGAGCGCAAGGCGGAGCTGGCGGGCGGCTAGATCGCGGCCCGGCGCGGCGCCCGGGGCAGTCCGCCGCGAAGGCGCATCGCCGAGCGCCGCGGCGGACGGCCGAGCCGCCCGCGCGTCCGGGCGCTTCGGGCGGCCTCGCGGGCTCGCCCGTTGACACCCGCCGCCGCGCTTTCCAAGACATAACGGACAGGCGAGATCCGCCGGGGCGTTCGGTTCGAAGATGCGGAACACGACATACGGATTGGCCCTGGCCCTGATGCTCGGCTGGCTTCTGTGGATCGGCAAGCCCGTGCTGCTGCCTGTGCTGGCGGCGGTGATCTCGGTCTATGTGCTGTCCACGGCAGCGGCGAGCATGGAAGGGCTGCCCGTTCTGGGCCGCCTGCCCGGATGGGCGCGACGCAGCCTGATCCTGATCGGCTTCGCGGTCGCGGTCGTGCTGCTCTTCGTCCTCGTCATCAACAATCTCGCGCAGGTGCTCGCGGCCCTGCCGCGCTACGAATCCAATCTCGACGCGCTGGTCACGCGCGCCGCGAACCTCATGGGGATCGAGGACGAACCCACATGGGAGAACGTGCGCCGCGCCACGATCGACCGGATCGACGCGGGCTCGCTGGTGACGCCCGCGCTGCTCTCGCTCCAGGGCTTCGGCACGACGCTCTTTCTCGTGGTGCTCTATGCCAGCTTCTTCATGGCCGAGCGCGGCGTGATGGCGCGCAAGCTCGTCATCGCGATGGGCGGCGAGGAGGCCGGCAACCGCGCGCTGTCGCTGCTCGCGCGGATCAACGACCGGATCGGCGGCTACCTCTTCGTCAAGACTGTGGTCAACGTGATCCTGGGCGCGATGTCCTATGCGATCATGCTGGTCCTCGGCATCGAGTTCGCGCTGTTCTGGGCCGTGCTGATCGCCTTTCTCAACTACATTCCCTACATCGGGTCGATCGTCGGCGTTATCTTTCCGGTTCTTCTTAGTCTCGCGCAGTTCGGCACGCTCTGGATGGCCAGCGTGGTGCTGGTGACGCTGACCGCCGCGCAGATGTTCGTCGGCGGCTGGCTGGAGCCGCGCATGATGGGGCGCGCCTTCAATCTCAGCCCCTTCGTCGTGCTGCTCGCGCTTGCGTTCTGGAGCACGCTTTGGGGGCTTCCGGGCGCGCTTCTGGCGGTGCCGATGACCGCGAGCCTCGTGCTCGTCCTGGCCGAGATCCAGGCGACGCGGCCGCTGGCCGTCATGCTGTCGGCAAGCGGGCGTATCTGAGCCCGCTCACTCGGGCGCGCGTTCGACGAGCAGCCGGTCGATGCGCGCGCCGTCCATGTCCACCACCTCGAGGCGCCAGTCGCCCAGCCGGACATGCCGCCCCTCGGCCGGTGCACCGTCGAGATGCGCGCGCACGAAGCCCGCCGCCGTGGCCGCGCCCCAGTCCCCGCCGACGAGGCCGATGCGGTCGGCGAGCTCGTCCATCGGCACCGCGCCCGCGACCAGCAGCGAGCCGTCGTCGCGCTCGACGACCTCGGGCGGGGCGTGCGGGCTCTCGTCGAAGCCGCCCGCGATCGCGCCGAGGATGTCCATCGGCGTGATGATGCCCGCGAACCGTCCGCGCGCCTCGCGCACCAGCAGAATGTGCCCCGGCGAGTCGCGCAGCCGCTCGATCACGTCGAGTGCCGGCAGCGTCGCGGGCACGACCGGCGCGGGCCGCGCCGCCCGCTCCGCGTCGAATCCCTCCGCCTGCGCGGTCAGCAGGTCGTGGCCGTGCAGCACGCCCAGGATATCCTCCGACCCGCCGCGGCGCAGCGGCAGTCGGGAGTGCCCCGAACTGCGGAAGCGCGCGAGGATCGCGCCGAGATCCTCGCCCGCCTCGGCCGTCTCGACCTCGGCTCGCGGCGTCATCAAGGCACGCGCGCGCCGGTCCGCGAGCCGCATGACGCCGCCCATCATCTCGCGTTCGCGCTTGTGGATCACGCCCGCGCCTGCCGCTTCGGCGAGCATCATCCGTATGTCCTCGTCGCTGATCTGCGGCGCCGGCTGCCCCCCTTGACCCAGCACCCGCAGCAGAAGCCGCCCCGAACGGTCGAGCAGCCAGACGACGGGCGCGGCGATCCGCGACAGCGCGAGCATCGCGGGGGCGACGCGGGCGGCCACGCGCTCCGGCGCAGCGAGTGCGATCTGCTTGGGCACGAGCTCTCCGACGATGAGCGAGAGATAGGTGATCGCGACGACCACGATGCCGACGCCCACTTCCTGCGCGATCGTCTCCGGCACTCCCAGCGCGGGGAGCGCGGCCGCGAGGCGCAGGCCCACCGTCGCGCCGGAGAAGGCGCCGGCCAGCACGCCTACGAGTGTGATCCCGATCTGCACGGTCGAGAGGAAGCGCCCCGGCGCCTCGGCGAGCCCGAGCGCGATGCGCGCGCCCCGATCGCCGCGCTCCGCTTGCGCTCGCAGCCGACCACGGCGTGACGAGACGATGGCGATCTCCGACATGGCGAGAGCGCCGTTGGCGAGGATCAGAAGGAGGACGAAGGCAAGTTCGAGAAGCATGACTGGTCCGGTTGCATCGGCGGGTCAGCGACCCGCGGGGAAGGCGAGAGACACGTCCTCTATAGGGCGGCCCGCCGCGGCGGGCGAGGACGCCGTCCGCGCGCGCCGCGCGTTCTGGCACCCGGCCGTAATGAACAAGGCGTCGGGTGAAACTGGGATCGGGCGCGCCGTCTTGCGGTCTTTCCGGAACCATCCGCCCATGGCGGCCATTCCCTACCGAAGGAGGGTTCCATGAGGTGGCGTGATTTCCGGCGTGAGCGGCTCACTCGACCGATCTTCGGCTGGGCCAGGGGCGTGCTTCCCGCGCTCTCCGATACCGAGCGCGAGGCGCTCGACGCGGGCGAGGCCTGGTGGGAGGCGGAGCTTTTCGCCGGCAATCCGGACTGGAGAAATCTGGGTCACGTCGCGACGCCTCGGCTGACCGAAGCCGAACAGGCCTTCCTCGACGGGCCGTGCCAGGAGCTTTGCGCCCTGGTCGACGACTGGACGATCAACCACGAGACGGGCGACCTGCCGCAGGAGGCGTGGGACTATCTCAAGGAACACCGCTTCTTCGGCATGATCATCCCCGAAGAACATGGCGGCCTGGGATTTTCGGCCTTCGCGCATTCGGAAGTCGTCAAGACGATCTCGACCCGCTCGCTCACGGCGGGCGTGACGGTGATGGTGCCCAACTCCCTCGGCCCCGGTGAATTGCTGCTGCAATTCGGCACGAAGGAGCAGCAGGAGCGCTGGCTCCCCCTCCTTGCGCGCGGCGAGGCGATCCCCGCCTTCGCCCTGACCTCCGAAGAGGCCGGCTCCGACGCCGCGAGCATGGTGGATGAAGGTGTGATCGAGCATGGAACCTACGACGGCGAAGAGGTGATCGGTCTGCGGCTCAACTGGGCCAAGCGCTACATCACGCTGGGGCCGATCGCGACGGTGCTCGGGCTCGCGGTGAAGATCCGCGATCCCGGGGGCGTGCTGGGCGGCGATCCCGACCTCGGCATCACCTGCGTCCTGGTGCCGACCGACCTCCCGGGGGTCGAGACCGGAGATCGGCACATCCCCTGCGGTCATTTCTTCCAGAACGGGCCGACCGAAGGCCGTGATGTCTTCGTGCCGCTCGACAACGTGATCGGCGGCCGCGACGGTATCGGGCACGGCTGGAAGATGCTGATGAGCGCGCTCGCCGCCGGGCGGGGCATCTCGCTGCCGTCGCAGTCGGCCGGCGCCGCCGCGATCGCGGCGCATACCTCCGGCGCTTATGCGCGGGTGCGGCGGCAGTTCGGCCTGCCTGTCGGGAAGTTCGAAGGCGTTCAGGCCCGGCTCGGACGGCTCGCCTCCGAAGCCTATGCGCTCGACGCCGCGCGGCGGCTGACCTGCGCCGGTCTGGACGAGGGGCGCGCGCTGGCCGTGGTCTCGGGCATCATGAAGGCGCATGCCACCTACCGGATGCGCGACGCGCTCAACGACGCGATGGACGTCCACGGCGGCAAGACAGTGATCGACGGGCCGCGCAACTACCTGGGCGCGCTCCACCGCGGCGTGCCCATCGGCATCACGGTCGAGGGGGCGAACATCCTCACGCGCAATCTGATCATCTACGGGCAGGGCGCGATCCGCTGCCACCCCTATCTGCTCGACGAGATGCTGGCGCTCGAAGCGGAGGACGACACGGAGGCGCTCGACCAGTTCGACCGCGCCTTCTGGGCGCATGTGCGACATGCGATGGCAACCTTCGGCCGCGCGGTCGGCCGCGCGTGGACGGGCGCGGCGCTCGCGCCTGCGCCGAAGAACGCGGGGCCGGTGGCCCGGCACTACCGCCGGATGTCGCGCTACGCCGCCGCCTTCGCGCTCTCGTCGGAGCTGGCGCTGCTGGCGCTGGGCGGCAGTCTGAAGCGGCGCGAGATGATCTCGGCCCGGCTCGGCGACATGCTCTCCGAGCTCTACTTCCTGTCGGCGCTTCTGAAGCGCTGGGAGGACGAGGGCCGCCAG
Organism: Rhodosalinus halophilus; assembly: GCF_003298775.1. GTDB lineage: Bacteria > Pseudomonadota > Alphaproteobacteria > Rhodobacterales > Rhodobacteraceae > Rhodosalinus > Rhodosalinus halophilus. The sequence continues at coordinate 74,957 of NZ_QNTQ01000015.1, forward strand.
AAGGCCGACCTGCCTCTGGTGCATCATGCCGCCGAAGCGGGTTTCGCACGTTTGCACACCGCGCTCGACGAGATCGCGGCGAACTTCCCCGCTCGATGGGTCCGGGCGGTGCTGCGGGGCGCGACGCTCGCCGGCGGCAGCCCGGGCGGGCCGCCGGACGAACTGACGAGGGAATGCGCGGAGCTGCTTCTCGCCCCGTCGGAGACACGCGACCGCATCGTGGCCGGCATCCACCGCGGCTGCGAGGGCGATGCCATGCGAACGCTCGACGACGCCTTCGAGCGGGTGATCGCCACGGAGGATCTGCGCCGCAGGCTGAAGAAAACCGGCGAATCCCTGGCCGAGGCGCGCGAGAGCGGCACCCTGACGCCCGATCAGGCCGACGCGCTCGACGCGGCAGAGTCGGCCGTGGCCGAGGTCGTCGCCGTCGATTCCTTCCCGCCGGAGCGGGTGATGCGCGGCGGCGCCATCCCGCCCAAGCCGAAGGAGGCCGCGGAATGACCGACGTCCCCGTCTATATCGTCGACGGCGCGCGCACGCCCTTCCTGCGCGCCCGCGGTGAGCCCGGGCCCTTCACGCCCGTGGACCTTGCCGTGCAGTGCGGGCGGCCCCTGCTGCTGCGCCAGCCCGTCGCGCCAGAGGATTTCGACCTGGTGACGCTGGGCTGCGTCAACGTGATCGCGGACGAGATGAACCCGGCGCGGGTCGCGGCGCTGCGGCTGGGAATGGGGCCCGGCATTGTGGCCTTCACCGAGCAGATCAACTGCGGCTCGGGCATGCTGACCGTGGACACCGGCGCGCGCCGCATCCGTGAGGGGCGTGCCGACCTGGTGCTGGCCGGCGGGACGGAGGCGCTGAGCCATTCGCCGCTCGTTTTCCGGCAGGAGGCTGTGGAGTGGTTCGCAGGGCTGCAGAAGGCCGACGGCATGGGCGACCGCCTCCGCAAGGCCGCAGAGCTGCGTCCTGAGTTCTTCAAGCCTGTGATCGGGCTGGAGCGCGGCCTGACCGACCCGATCAGCGAGCTTAACATGGGCCAGACGGCCGAGGTGCTGGCCTACCGCTTCGGCATTTCCCGGGAGGCGGCAGATGCCTATGCCCTCGAAAGCCATCAGCGCCTTGCGGCCGCGCAGGAGGAAGGGCGTCTGAACGAGATCGCGCCGGCCTACGACCGCGACGGCGGCTTTCACGATCACGACGACGGCGTGCGCCCCGACACGAGCCTCGAGAAGCTGGCCGGCCTGAAACCTGCCTTCGAGAAGCCCTTCGGCAAGGTCACGCCGGGCAATTCCTCGCAGATCACCGACGGCGCCTGCTGGCTGGTGCTCGCCTCCGAGGCCGCGGTGGAGCGGCACGGGCTGACGCCCATCGCCGCGATCCGCGACGCGGAGTGGTCGGCGCTCGACCCCTCGGTGATGGGGCTGGGCCCGACGCTCTGCGTGACCGAGATGCTGAAGCGGCGCGGCATGGGGGAGGCCGAAGTCGATCTATGGGAGATCAACGAGGCTTTCGCGGCGCAGGTGCTGGCCTGTCTGGCGGCCTGGGAGGACGCGGAATACTGCCGCGACGTGCTTGGGCTCGACGAGCCCTTCGGCACGGTGCCGCGCGAGCGGCTCAACGTCGACGGCGGCGCCGTGGCGATCGGGCATCCCGTGGGCACCAGCGGTGCCCGCATCGTGCTGCACCTCGCGCAGGAGATGGCGCGCCGAGGGTCAAACCGCGGCGTGGCCACGGAGTGCATCGGAGGCGGGCAGGGCGGCGCGATGCTGCTGGAGGCGGCATGAGGGTTCTGGAGCATCTCGGGGAGACGCGGCTGGAACTGGGCCCGGCGCATGACGCGCCGGCGGAAGGTCCGTGGCGGCTGGCGCGCGACGAGGACGGCATCGCCTGGCTGGTGCTCGACCGCGGGGACGGGTCGACCAACGCCATCGGCCGCGACGTGCTGGAAGGGCTGGACCGGGCTCTGGAGGATCTGGAAGCTGACCCTCCCACGGCACTGGCCATCCGCTCTGCCAAGCCTGCGGGCTTCGCGGCCGGGGCGGACATCCGCGAACTCAAGACCATGACGGGCGAGGAAGAGATCGCCCAGCTGCTCGCGGGCGGCCTGCGGGTACTCGACCGGCTCGAGGCGCAGGACTACCCCACCGTCGCGGTGATCCACGGTCACGCCCTCGGCGCGGGGCTGGAACTGGCGCTTGCCTGCGATCACCGCATCTTCGTCGGCAACGCGCATGCGGGGCTTCCCGAGGTGAAACTCGGCCTGCATCCGGGGCTCGGCGGTACGGTGCGGCTGCCTGCGCTGATCGACCCGGTCGAGGCGATGACGATGATGCTGACCGGCAAGCCCGCCTACGCCAGCAAGGCCAGGCGCCTGGGCCTTGCCGACGCCGTGACCGAGGAGCGGCATGTTCGCGCCGCCGTGCAGGCGGCCGCGAAGGGCCAGCTCGAGAAAAACGGGCGCGGCTGGACGGAGCGGGCGAAGGCGAGCTATCCGGGGCGCACCCTGGCGGCGCAGCAGATGCGGTCGAAGACCGAGCAGAAGGCTCCGAAAGAGCACTACCCCGCGCCGCACGCCCTTATCGACCTCTGGCTGAAAGCGGGCGACGATCCGAAGGAGATGCAGAAGGGCGAGACCGCCTCCTTCGTGCGGCTTCTTGGATCGGACACGGCCCGCAACCTGATGCGCGTCTTCGAGTTGCGCGAGGGGCTCAAGAAAGCCGCGAAGGGCGCGCAGGACGTGCGCCACGTCCATGTCGTCGGCGCGGGCGAGATGGGCGGCGACATCGCCGCCTGGTGCGCGCTCAAGGGCTTTCGCGTGACGCTCTTCGACATCGCGCCCGAGGGGATCGCGCCCGTTGTCCCGCGCGCAGCGGAGGTCTGCAAGCGCGCCCACCTCGGCGGGGCCGAGACGCGCGACGCGCTCGACCGGCTGATCCCGGATCCGGATGCGCACGGAGTGCCGCACGCCGATCTGGTGATCGAGGCGGCGCCCGAGACGGAGGAGATCAAGCGCGACATCTACGCGACGCTCGAGCCGCGCATGAAGGAGGGCGCGCTGCTCGCCTCCAACACCTCCAGCCTGTCGCTTGCCACGCTGGCGGATGGTCTGGACCGGCCCGACCGCTTCGGGGGGCTGCACTTCTTCAATCCTGTGGACAGGATGGAGCTGGTTGAAGTGGTGCAGCACGACCGGAGTTCGGATGCGACGGGCGAGAGGCTGGCCGCCTTTGCCGCAGCCCTCGACAGGCTGCCTGCGCCGGTCGCGGACTCGCCCGGATTTCTCGTGAACCGCGCGCTCACGCCCTACCTGATGGAGACGCTGCTGCTGCTCGGCGAGGGGGCGGAGAAGGAGGCGCTGGACCGCGAAGCCGAAGGCTTCGGGATGCCGGTCGGGCCGGTGGAACTGGCCGACCGCGTCGGGCTCGACATCTGCCTCAGCGTGGCCGACAGCCTGAAGCACGACGTCGACAGGCCGATGGCCGAGATACCCGGCTGGTTCCGCGAGAAGGTGGAGAAGGGCGATCTGGGGCAGAAGTCCGGAACGGGGTTCTACGAGTGGTCCGACGGTGCCCCGCAGAAGGGCAATCGCGCGGGCGATGCGCCGCAGGAGGCGCTGGACCGGATGATCCTGCCCATGCTCGACGCCTGTGTTGAATGCCTGCGCCGGTGCGTCGCCCGCGACGAGGACGAGATCGACGCCGCGATGATCTTCGGCACCGGCTTCGCGCCCTTCCGCGGCGGGCCGATGGCCTACCTGCGTCACCGCGGCGTGAAGGACGCGCGGGCCTCGCTCGAACGACTGGCAGAGGCGCACGGGCCGCGATTCACCCCGGATGACGGCTGGAGCGGCCTTGACTGACGCGGCTTTGCGGACCGGGGATCCCGAGGGTGCGGCGCAAAGGATTCTGGAGCGCACGGGCGGTCAGGTGCGCCTCGCCCTGCCGCTGGGGCTCGGCAAGAGCGTGGCGCTGGCAAATGCGCTGACCCATGCCGCGGAAGAGGATCGCTCGATAAGTCTCTCGATCTTCACGGCGCTGACGCTCGAGTCTCCCGGGGCCTCGAGCGACATGGAACGCCGCTTCATCGACCCGGCGAAGGCGCGGCTCTTCGGCGAAGTGCCGGGGGTCCGCTACGCGGAGCTTCTGCGGGCAGGCGACGTGCCGCCCAATATCGAGGTCAGCGAATTCTTCCTGATGGCCGGCCGCTGGCTGACGGTCGACGCGGCGCAGCGGCGCTACGTGCCGGTGAACTATTCCGACGCCTTTCCCCTCCTGCTGGAGCGGCGACCCAATGTGATCGCGCAGCTCGTCGCGCGCGCGGGCGATCGCCTCAGCCTGAGCTGCAACCCGGATCTGACCCTGGACCTGCTGGCGGCACGCTGCGAGGGCAAGCTGGCGTTCACCTTCGCCGCCGAGGTCACGGACGAGCTGCCCTTCATGGGCGGGGCCGCCGACATCTCCGCCGGGGAAGCGCAGGTGCTCCTGGAACGGGATGAAAGCGATCCGCTCTTCTCGCTGCCGCAACGCCCTGTGTCGCTGGCCGATCAGGCCGTAGGGCTGCACGCCTCCCGTCTGGTTCCCGACGGCGGCACGCTGCAGATCGGCATCGGCTCCATCGGCGACGGCGTGTGCCAGGCCCTGCGGCTCCGGCACGGGCGCAACGAGACCTACCGCGAACTGATCGCGCGCTGCCCTTTCGGCCGGGACGCCTTCGACGAGACAGCGCCCTTCCGCGCGGGGCTGCATGCCTCGAGCGAGATGCTGGCCTACGGCATGCTGCCGCTGCTCGAAGACGGCGTCATCGCCCGCGAAGCCGAGGGCGCGCTGATCCGCGCGGCCTTCTTCATCGGCTCGCGCGGGATGCGCGCGCGGCTGCGCGACATGCCGCCGGAAGACCGCGCGAAAATCGCGATGGTCAGCGTGCGCGAGACCAACCTTTCGCAGGGGGGTGCCACCCCGCGCGCCGCCCGCTTCATCAACAACGCGATGAAGGCCTCGCTCCTTGGCTCCGTCTTCTCCGACGCGACGCCGGATGGCCGAGAGGTCAGCGGCGTGGGCGGACAGTTCGACTTCATCGCGCAGGCCTTCAGCCTGCCGGACGCACGCGCGGTGACGACCCTCGCCGCCACACGGGATTCGAAGGGCGAGACCGGGTCCAACATTGTCTGGGAGGCCGCGCACGAGACCGCGCCGCGCCAGTTCCGCGACATCGTGGCGACCGAGTACGGCATAGCCGACCTGCGCTGGCGCAGCGACGAGGAGGCGGTCCGCGCGATGATCGCCATCGCCGACAGCCGCTTCCAGCCCGAGCTTCTGGACGCTGCAAAGCGCGCAGGCAAGTTGCCCCGCGACGCCCGGGTGCCGACCGATCGGCAAGACAACACCCCAGAGGCGCTGCACGATTGGCTGGCGCCCGCGCGCGAGCGCGGCGATCTTCCGACATTTCCGTTCGGCACGGATTTCACGCCGGTCGAGCAGCGGCTGCTGCCGGCGCTCGGCCACCTTCGCAATGCTTTTGCCAGGCGCCGGGGCCTCGCAGCGCTGATCTGGCGGGGCGTCTCGTCCGGTGCGCCTTGCCCTGCGCATCGCGCCTGTCTGGAGCGAATGGAACTCGCCCGGCCGCGCGGCCTGCGCCAACACGCGGCGCGGGCGGCCCTCCTCGGCGCGCTCGCCGCCACCCGGGACGAACCGGGCCTCCCGCATGGGCTCTGACAGGGAGAGGCCGCCGCAGCCTCTGCCGATGTTGCGCGCCCGAGATGTCCCGCACCGGAGCCACGCAAACCGGATCGCTCCCGTCGGCGGTGCAAGGCGACCGACCATCCGCCCCGCACGGCTCGGAAAGGAAAGGACAGCAGATGTCGCGAACGACTTGCCGCCGATCACAGCGAAGGGAAGCTAAGCTCGACTGCCGCGTGGCCCGTCCAGGCAACCGCAGCGACGCAAGGCGTTGCACCGCCAACACTTTCAAAAGGCCGGAGAATTGGCAGCCCGTAGGGGAATCGAACCCCTCTTTCCAGGTTGAAAACCTGGCGTCCTAACCGATAGACGAACGGGCCGTGCCGGTATCCGCAGGGGTCTTAGAAAATGCGCGCCGGCACTGCAAGAGGAAATTTCCGGCGCTGACGCCGGGGAGGCGGGCGCTTTCAGCCTGCTTCGGCCGCGTCGTCCACGCGCAGCTCCACCCGGCTGCGGCCCTGCCAGTGGTTGATCTCGAGCCGACCGGCGATGTGGAATCGGGCGCCGCCGTGGCTCTCGAGACGCGAGCCGAGCGCGCTCTCGAAGGCGCCGAAGGCGATGCCGCCGATCCGGCCGCCGGCGCCGTCGTCGAGGTCGAGCTTGAGATGCGCCTCGCCCACGCGGCGCGCGTGGCGGATGGCGAGCGCGGGGAAGGCGAAGCGCGGGGCAGGGGCGCCGGCGCCGAACGGGCCGGCGGTCTCCAGCGCCTCGACCAATTCCGGCGTGGCGGCGCGCGGCATCAGCATCCCGTCCAGCCTGAGCGCGGCCCTGTGTTCGGCCCCGGCGCCCTGCCGCGCGAGCAGTTCGGCGAGCCGCTCCATCGCCGGCTCCAGCCGGTCGCGCCTCACGGTGAGACCGGCGGCCATCCGGTGCCCGCCCCCCTTGACGAGCAGCCCCTCGGCCGCGAGCCGCTGGACCGCTGCACCGAGATCCACGCCCGAGACGGACCGGCCAGAGCCCTTGCCCTCCGCGCCCTCAAGGCCGATCACGAGGGCCGGGCGATGCGCCGTCTCCTTGAGGCGCGAGGCGACGATGCCCACCACGCCCGGGTGCCAGCCCTCGCCGGCCGCCCAGACCAGCGGGCCGCCCAGCCCGCGCGCCTCGGCCTGGGCGAGCGCCGCGTCGCGGACCCCGGCCTCGATCGCGCGTCGCTCCGCGTTGAGCGCGTCGAGTTGCGCCGCGATCGCCTGCGCCTCGTCCACATCCTGTGTCGCCAGCAGCCGCGCGCCGAGATCGGCCTTGCCGACCCGGCCGCCGGCGTTGACCCGGGGGCCAAGCGCGAAGCCCAGGGCGGCCGCGTCCGGTGGGCGGGTGAGCCGCGCGGCGTCGGCCAGCGCCACGAGGCCCGGCCGGTCGCGCATCGACATGCGGTGCAGCCCGGCGCGCACCAGCGCCCGGTTCACCCCCTTGAGCGGGGCCACGTCCGCCACCGTGGCGAGCGCCACGAGGTCGAGCATCGCCATCAGGTCGGGGCCGGCCGCGCCCGTGCCGCGCAGCTGCCGCCCGGCCTCGACCAGCGCCAGAAAGACCACCGCGGCGGCGCAGAGATGACCCAGGCCGCTGTCCTCGTCCTGCCGGTTCGGGTTGACCACGGCGAAGGCCTCGGGAAGCGTCTCCCCTGCCAGGTGGTGGTCGAGCACGACGACGTCGGCGCCCCGCGCCGCCGCGATGGGCTCGTGGCTGAGCGTGCCGCAATCCACGCAGAGGATCAGGTCGTGCTCGGCCGCCAGAGCGCGCATCGCCGGCACGTTCGGCCCGTACCCCTCGTCGATGCGGTCGGGGACGTAGAGCGTGGCCGCGCGCCCCATCTGCCGCAGCCAGTCGATGAGCAGCGCGGCGCTCGCGCCCCCGTCCACGTCGTAGTCGGCGAAGATCGCGATGCGTTCGCGGCGGGCGACGGCGTCCAGCAGGCGGGCCGCGGCGCGCTCCATGTCGTGCAGGCGGCGCGGATCGGGCAGCAGATCGCGCAGCTTCGGCTCGAGATAGGCGTCGCAGTCGAAAGGCGCCACCCCTGCGCGCGCGAGCACGGCGCAGAGCGCAAGCGGATGGCCTGTCTGCTGGGCGAGCGCCTCGGCCGCGCGCGCGAGATCGGGGGCCGGGCCGTCCCAGCGGCGTCCGGTCAGCGACTGCTCGACGCCAAGATAGGCCCGCTCGTCCCCCACGGCTTCCATAGCAGGGCGCTGGCCCGCGCCCTGTCCTTCTTCCTGATCCCGTTGTCGCCGCGCGGCAGGCGCCGCGGCGGTCCGGCCGGGCGCGGCGTCTCAGCCCTGCGGCACCGGCGTGCGGTAGCGCATCCGTCGGACCGAGCCCGTCTTGGAGCGCATCAGCAGCGTCTCGGTGGTCAGCCAGCCCACGTCGCGCTTGATGCCCGGCAGGAGCGAGCCGCCCGTCACCCCCGTCGCGGCGAAGATCACGTCGCCCGCCACCATGTCGTCGCGGGCGTAGATGCGGTCGAGATCGGCGATCCCGGCCTTCTCCGCGCGGCCCTTCTCGTCGTCGTCGCGAAACAGCAGCCGCCCCTGGATCTGTCCGCCCATGCATTTGAGCGCCGCCGCGGCCAGCACCCCTTCGGGCGCGCCGCCCTGGCCCATGTACATGTCGATGCCGGTGACATCTGCCTCGGCGCAGTGCATCACCCCCGCCACGTCGCCGTCGGTGATGAGCCGGATGGCGGCGCCGGTGGAGCGCACTTCGGCGATCATCGCCTCATGGCGCGGGCGCTCCAGGATGCAGACGGTGATGTCGGAGGGGTCGCAGCCCTTGGCCGTCGCCAGTGCCGAGACGCGCGTCGCGGGCGGCATGTCGAGATCGACGATGCCCTCGGGATAGCCCGGCCCGATGGCGAGCTTGTCCATGTAGACATCGGGCGCGTGCAGCATGCTGCCGCGCGGGCCCATCGCGATCACGGTGAGCGCATTGGGCATGTCCTTGGCGGTGAGCGTCGTGCCCTCCAGCGGGTCGAGGGCGATGTCGACGGCCGGACCCTTGCCGGTGCCAACCTCCTCGCCGATGAAGAGCATCGGCGCCTCGTCGCGCTCGCCCTCGCCGATGACGACGACACCCGAGATGTCGAGCCGGTTGAGCTGCTCGCGCATGGCGTTGACGGCGGCCTGGTCGGCGGCCTTCTCGTCGCCGCGGCCGACGAGGCGGGCCGAGGCGATGGCGGCCTGTTCCGCCACGCGCGCCAGCCCCAGGGAAAGCATGCGGTCGTCGAAGTCGGGGGCGCTCATGTCACTGTCCTGCTCGTTCTCGAAAAGGCCCGCGTCCGGGTGTAGCCGCCGCCGCTCGGGCTGGCAAGCGACGGGGCGCTCGTCGGCCCCTTCCGGGGCCTCCTCGCGAGGAGCGCCCGGAGAGGGGCGCGATCGAGCGCGTGCCTCACATCATCGACGGCAGGAAGAGCACCACGCCCGGCGCGGCGAGCAGGATCGCGAGCCGCACGATGTCCATCAGCCAGAAGGGCGTCACGCCGCGAAAGATCGTGCCGGTCGAGACATCGCCCACCACGCCCCGCAGGATGAAGACGTTGAGCCCCACCGGCGGCGTGATCAGACTGATCTCGACCACGACGACCACCACGATGCCGAACCAGACGGGATCGAAGCCGAGGCTCGTGACCAGCGGAAAGAAGATCGGCACGGTGAGCAGCAGCATCGACAGGCTCTCGAAGACCATGCCGAGCAGGATGTAGATGGCGAGAATCATCGCCATCACCATCCAGGGCGAGAGGCCCATGTCCGCGACGAGGCTGCGCAGCGCTTCCGGCAGCCCGGCGATGTTGACGAAGTTGGAGAAGATCCAGGCGCCGATCAGCACCGCGAAGAGGGAGGCGGTGGTCAGCGTCGTCTCGGTCAGCACCTCGCGGATGTCCTTGAGCGACAGCCGTCCGCGGAAGACAGCGATCAGGAAGGCGCCCATCGCGCCCATGCCGGCCGCCTCGGTCGGCGAGAAGGTCAGGTAGATCGGCCAGACGTCGAGCACGCCGTAGAGCCCGCCGATCACCAGGAAGAAGAGCAGCAGTACCGCCCAGACGCCCTTGAGCGCCGCGATCCGCTCGGGCCAGTCGGTGCGGGGGCCGGCCGGCCCTGCGGCCGGGTTGCGCCAGATCGACAGCTGCACCGCGACCATGTAGAGCAGGATGCCCAGCGCGCCGGGCACGATCCCGGCGATGAAGAGCTGGCCGATCGAGGTCTCGGTCAAAAGCCCGTAGATCACCAGGATCACAGAGGGCGGGATCAGGATACCCAGCGTGCCGCCCGCCGCGATCGAGGCGGTGGAGAGGCTGTCGGAATAGCCGTATTTCCGCATCTCCGGCATCGCCACCTTGGACATGGTCGCGGCGGTGGCCAGCGAAGAGCCCGAGATCGCCGCGAAGCCGCCGCAGGCCACGATGGTCGCCATCGCGAGCCCGCCCTTCATGTGTCCCAGGAAGGCGTTCGAGACCTGATAGAGCTCGCGGCTGATGCCGCCCTTGTTCACGAAGAGCCCCATCAGGATGAAGAGCGGCACGATCGAAAGCCCATAGTCCTGCGCGGTGTCGATGACCAGCCGGCCGGCCATGCTGATCGCGGCGCGCCAGTTGGTCTCCATCATGAAGCCCAGAAGACCCACGAGCCCCATCGCGAAGGCGATGGGCATGCGCAGCAGCACGAGCACCAGGACGGCGCCGAATCCGATCAGGGATGCAGTCATTTGTTCGAGAACTCGGAAAGGAGCGAGGGGCGGAAGAGCGTGACCAGCCCGCGCAGCACCATCACGGCGGCGGCGGCGAAGGTCATGATCGCGATGAACCAGGCGACGTAGAAGGTCGGGATGGCGAGATATTCGGTCAGATCGCCGAAGCTGCGCGCGCGCTCGGCGAGATCGACGATCCGGTCGGCCGGGAAGAAGAGGATGACGCCGCAGACGATCTGGATCACCCCGTCGCGGATGCGCGCGAGCCGCAGCCGCTGAAAGACCCCGTCAAGCAGGTCCACGGAGATGTGCTCGTCGCGCCAGCCGAGCATGGGCAGGGCCGAAAAGACGATGATCGCCATGGCGATGCGGATGAGTTCGGTCGCCGCCTCGATGGGCGCGTTGAAGGCCGAGCGCATCACCACGTCGGCGAAGGTCAGCACCATGAGCGCGAAGAGCCCGACGGAGGCGAGGGCGACCGGGATCCAGAGCGCCTGCCGGAAGATCTGAAGAATCGCTGTCATGAAAGGACTGTCCCCGCCCCGAAAGGTCGCGCGGGCCGCACCCGGCCCGCGCCCATCTCTCGCGCCCCTGGGGGCGTGCCGCGTCAGTTGGTGACGGCGGCGTCCATTTCCTGCTGAACCATCTCGTGGGCCGCCTGCGCGTCCACGCCCGCTTCCTCGAGCTCGGCCAGCACGTTGCCGATCACCATCTCGGCGATCTCGGCGAAGCGCGCCTGATCCTCTTCCGAGGCGGTGACGATCACGTTGTCCTCGGCGGCCATGGTCGCTTCGGTCGCGCGCGCGTCGGAGGCGTCCCAGGCCTGGCCCATCATGCGGGAGGCCGGCTCGCCGAAGACGTTCTCCTCGAGCGCGGCCTGCACGTCCTCCGGCAGGCTGTCGAAGCGCTCCTGGCTCATGATGACGGCGAAGGAGCCGCGGTAGAAGCCGCCGGGCATCTCGTAGACGTTCTTCGCGACCTCGTTGAGCTTGAAGCCGATGCGCTCGCCCATGTTCATGGTCACGGCGTCGGCCGCGCCCGAATCGAGCGTCTCGTAGACCTTGGGCGCGGGCACCTGGATGCCGACCATGCCGAGTTCGTTGGCCACGTCGGTCGCCACGCCGCCGGGCAGGCGCGTCTTGAGCCCGTCGAGATCGTCGAGCGTCTTGACCTCTTGGTTCGAATGCACCTGCGCGGGTCCGTGTGTCGTCAGCGCGATCACCTTGACCCCGCGGTGCTCGTTGAGATCCGCCAGATGCTCCTCGAACACGCGCCAATAGGCGACGCTCGCCGCCTCCGCGCTGCCCTCGTAGCCCGGCAGCTCGATCAGCTTCGTGCCTACGAAACGCCCCGGCTGGTAGCCGTGGAAGATGATTGAGAGATCCGCGGCGCCGTCCATGATCAGGTCCATCTGCGCCGGCGGCGGCGCGAGGCCCATGACGAGTTCGCCCGTCACCGCGCCGTCGGTGGCCTCTTCCATCATCTCGACCAGCCCGCCGAACATGTCGACGTTGATCGGGTGGTTGGGCGGCAGCCAGGTGGAGATGTTGAGCGTCTCCTGCGCCTGCGCGGCGGTGGCCAGGCCGACGGCCAGCGCCGTCCCGGTCATGATCTTCGTGAGTTGCATCGGATCGTGCCTCCCTACACGTCGCCGGGGCTCCGGTTCCGCTTGCGCCCGGCAGAAATATGAAATGTCATATATTCACAGATTCGCTCGCGTGTGAACCGGATTCTTTCCAAAATCGACCACACGGTCGGTTTTGTTGTCAAGAGCGCAGCGGGCTGCCATACTGCGCGCTCACGCGATGGCGAGGGAGGAGCGAGCCATGACCGACGTCACCGAGCTGGACCGCGACAGCGCGCGCGCCGCCGAGGTCGCGCGCGAATTCGACCTGGCGAATCCGCCGGACGGCTTCGTCGAGAATCCCTTTCCGGTCTATGCCGCGCTGCTCGCGCACGCCCCGGTGCTGCGCCAGCCGGACGGCTCGGTGCTGCTGTCGCGCTACGCCGATCTCGACCGTGTCTACCGTGACACGAAGCGCTTCTCGTCGGACAAGCACGAGGCCTTCGCGCCGAAGTTCGGCCGCGGGAGCCCGCTTTACGAGCATCATACGACCTCGCTTGTCTTCTCCGACCCGCCGCTGCACACCCGCGTGCGCAAGATCATGACCTCGGCGCTCACGCCCCGCGCGATCCAGCGCATGGAGCCCGGGCTGATCGAGACGGTGGAGCATCTGCTCGACGCGATGGCGGAAAAGGAGCGCGCCGGCGGCACCGTCGATCTCATCGAGGATTTCGCCAGCACGATTCCCATCCAGATCATCGGCAACCTGCTCGATGTGCCGATGGAGGAGCGCGGGCCGCTGCGCGACTGGTCGCTCGCGATCCTGGGCGCGCTGGAACCGGTCCTGTCGGCCGAGGAACTCGCCCGCGGCAACCGCGCGGTCGAGGAGTTCAAGATCTATCTCGAGGATCTCGTCGCCCGCCGCCGCGCCGCGCCGGGCGACCCCGAGACGGACGTGCTCACCCGCCTGATCCGGGGCGAGGGGGCGGATGCGCAGCTTTCCGAGACCGAGCTTCTGCAGAACTGCATCTTCATCCTGAACGCGGGCCACGAGACGACCACGAACCTGATCGGCAACGGCCTCGCGGCCCTTCACGATTTCCCCGAGGCGCGGGCGCAGCTTCTGGAAAATCCCGATCTGATCCAGCCGGCGGTGGAAGAGATTCTGCGCTTCTACTCGCCGAACCAGCTGGGCAACCGCGAAACGACCGAGGAGGTCGAGTTCGGGGGCATGACCATTCCCGCCGGAACCAATCTTCATCTGTGCATCGGCGCGGCGAATCGCGACCCCGCGCAGTTTCCGGAGCCGGAGCGCTTCGACATCGCGCGCAAGCCGAACAAGCATCTGGCCTTCGCGGGCGGCCCGCATGTCTGCGTGGGCCTGACTCTCGCACGACTCGAGGGACGCATCGCCATCGGACGGCTGCTCGCCCGTTTCCCGCGCTACGAGATCCTGGCGGGCCGGGAACTGGGCGGCCGGATGCGGTTTCGCGGCTATGCGCGCCTCCCCGCGCAGCTCATGCCGTGAGCGCGGGGCGAAAATTCTTCGAACGAAGAATTTTCTTTTCGGAGCAGCTGTCTGTTGAGGCCGGACGAGAAGGTTATTCGTTCGAAAAATCTTCGGCGCCCGGGGTGCGATGCTGTGCCGCGCCGAGTTCGTCGATCAGCGTCGCAAGAGCCTGCTTGATCCGGGCGGCGTCGCCGCCCTCGAGTTTCGCCAGAAGTTGCGCTTCGTGCGCTCTTGCATCCTGCACCAGCCGCTCGGCAAGCGCCCGGCCCGCCTCGGTCAGAAAGACGCGCACGCGCCGCCGGTCCTGCGAATCGCCGCGGCGCGTGACCCAGCCCTTCGCGTCCATCTGCGCGATGATCTTGGTCAGGCGTGACTGCTCGATCAGCGCGTAGCCGGCCAGCCGGGTCACCATCTCGCCGTCGCGGTCGGCGAGACAGGCGAGCACGCGCCATTCCGGCACCCGCACGCCCTGCGCGCGGACATGGGCATGAAACTGCGCGCTCGCGGCCTCGCTCGCCGCGGCCAGCAGGTAGAGGAGGTAGTTGGGGACGAAGCTCTCGCCCTGCCGATCTTCGTTCGTGGATCCGCCCGGCTGTCCGTCCATGCCTGTCCCCCGCGAAAAAGGCTCTTGACGGTCAATATATGAAATTTCATGTTTATGGCAAAGGGAGATTGTCGTGACGACCCACCGCCTGCGAATCGTGGCCAGGACGCCGCTCACCGACCGGATCGCCGAGTTCACGCTCGCGCCGGCCGAAGGCGGCACGCTGCCCGCATGGGAGCCCGGCGCGCATCTTCGGGTCGCACTGGACGAGGGTGGCGACCGCGCCTATTCGCTGGTGACCTTCGGGCCCGTGCCCGAGGCGCCCGAGCGCTACACGATCGCCGTGCAGCGCGAGGACGACGGCTTGGGCGGGTCGCGCTTCATGCACGGTCTGGGCGAGGGCGACGAGGTCGAGATCACCGCTCCGAAATGCGATTTCCCGGTCGCGGCCGGCAAGCCGGCGCTGCTGCTCGCCGGCGGCATCGGAATCACCCCCATGATCTCGATGGCGCACGCGCTGAAGGCGGCGGGGACGCCCTTCACGCTGCATTACGCCGCCCGCTCGCAGGACGTCATGGCCTACCGTGAAGAGCTGGCGGAGAGCCTCGGCGACTCCCTCGCGCTGCATTTCGACGACGTGGCGGGCGGGCCCATCGACCTCGACGGGCTGATCGCGGCGATGGGGTCCGACCAGCATCTCTACGTCTGCGGCCCGCGCCCGATGATCGACGCGGCGCTCGCCAAGGCCGAGGCGGCGGGCATCCCGCGCGAGCGGGTGCATGTCGAACTCTTCGACAATGCCTCGGCCGGGGCGGACGAAGGCGACGACAGCTTCGAGGTCGAGCTCGCCTCGAGCGGCGAGGTTTTCACCATCCCGCCCGGCAAGAGCATCATCGAGGTGCTCGAGGAGGCCGGGCACGACCTGATCTACGATTGCCAGCGCGGCGATTGCGGCATCTGTCAGACCGAGGTTCTGGAGGGGGTGCCGGACCACCGCGACGTGGTGCTCTCCGAGGCGGAGAGGGCGGAGGGCAAGCTCATGCAGATCTGCGTCAGCCGCGCGAAGACGCCGCGGCTGAAGCTCGACCTGTGACGCGCGTGCCCAAGGCGTTTGCAAACGCCTTGGGCCACGCGGTTTGAAAACCGCGTGGAAGCCGCTTCCAAGCGGCTTCCCGGACCCCGAAGGGAGGTGCCTGATGGGACGCTACACCGACAACCCCGAGGCCGTCGCAGGCCTCTTTCGCGGCGGCGAGGTGCACCGCGACGTCTACATCGACGACGAGGTCTACCGGCTGGAGATGAAGCATCTCTTCCGCAACGCCTGGGTCTTCGTGGGCCACGACAGCCAGACGCCGAACAAGGGCGACTATTTCACCACGCAGGTCGCGGATCAGCCGGTGATCATGGTGCGGCACTCGGACGGCGAGATAAAGGTGCTCTACAACCGCTGCCCCCACAAGGGCACCAAGATCGCGATCGACCGCACCGGCAACACCGGCAAGTTCTTCCGCTGCCCCTATCACGCCTGGTCGTTCAAGACCGACGGCTGCCTGCTCGCGATCCCGCTCAAGAAGGGCTACCAGGACACGGGCTTCGACAAGACCGAAGGCGCGAAGGGCATGACCGCCGTGGGCGCCGTGAAGAACTATCGCGGCTTCGTCTTCGCCCGTCTGGCCGAGGAAGGCATCTCCTTCGAGGAGTTCTTCGGCGAGAGCCTGAGCTCGCTCGACAACATGATCGACCGCTCGCCCGAGGGCCGGCTCGAGGTCGTGGGCCCGCCCCTGCGCTACATGCACAAGTGCAACTGGAAGATGCTGGTGGAGAACCAGACCGACACCTGCCACCCCATGGTGGCGCATGAGTCCTCCGCCGGCACCGCGGTGCAGATCTGGAAGGAGCTGGGCTATACCGAGGACGATCCCAAGCCGCCGGCGATGGAGATCATCGCGCCCTTCATGTCCCCTTACGAGTTCTTCGAGGAGATGGGCATCCGCACCTGGCCCAACGGCCACGGCCACACCGGCGTCACGCAGTCGATCCACTCGAAATATTCGCAGATCCCCGGCTACTGGGAGGCGATGGTCGAGGGCCACGGCGAGGAGAAGGCCGCGCAGATCCTTGGCGAGAACCGGCACAACACGGTCTATTTCCCCAACATCATGATCAAGGGCCCGATCCAGCAGCTGCGCGTCTTCATCCCGCTGGCCGCGGACAAGACGCTTGTGGAAAGCTACATCTATCGCCCCGTCGGTGCGCCCGACGAGCTGGTGGCGCGCAACGCGATGTACAACCGCATGATCAACGCGCCCACCTCGATCGTGGGCCACGACGACCTCGAGATGTACGAGCGCGCGCAGGAGGGCCTGCACGCGGACGGCAACGAATGGGTCAACGTCCAGCGCCTCTACACCGGGGAAGAGGACTACGACCAGGAGCAGGTCGAGAACGGCACCACCGAGCGCCAGATGCGCAACCAGTTTCACGCCTGGGTGAAGTTCATGACCTGGGACATGGGCAAGGAACCGGCGCGGGAGGCCGCGGAATGAGCGTGACGCGCGACGATCTGATCGACTTCGTCTACGACGAGGCGCGGATGCTGGACGAGGGCCGCTTCGACGAGTGGCTCGACCTCTGGCTGCCCGACGGGCACTACTGGATGCCGCTCGACTGGAAGCAGGAGGATCCGGTCCACGTCACCTCGCTGATGTACGAGGACATCTTCATGCTCAAGCTCCGGGTCGAGCGGCTGAACGGCGCGCGCACCTTCAGCCAGAAGCCCAAGAGCCGCTGCCACCATGTCCTGCAGCGCCCCTTCGTGGACGAGATGAACGAGGAAGAGGGCTGCTACGTCACCACCACCTCGATGCACTACGTCGAGACGCGGCAGGACGAGCAGCAGTTGCTGGCATTGACCGCGCGGCACGAGCTCCGGCAGGTCGACGGCCGGCTGCGCATCGCCAACAAGCGCGTCGATCTGCTCAACTGCGACGCGGCCTTCGGCAACATCCAGCTTCTGCCATGATCGACTCAGGCGCAGAGACGGTGCACGGCGCCTTCGCCGCGGCCGCCGCACGTTGGCCGGAGCGGGGATTCCTGCACGTGGTGCCCGAGACCGCCGACGTCTACGGGATCGAACCCGGCGAGATCACCTATGCCGAGGCCGCGGCGGAGGTGGATCGTCTGACCTCGGCGCTCGAGGCCGCGGGCTACGGCGAAGGGCATCGCGTGATGCTGCTGCTGGAGAACCGGCCGGTCTTCTTCTTCTGGTTCCTCGCGCTCAACCGCCTGGGCGCCTCGATCGTGCCGCTCAACCCCGATCTGCGCACGGGCGAGCAGGCCTACATGATCGGCCACGCCGAGCCCGCGCTGGCGGTGGCGCTGCCGTCGCGCTGCAACGAGCTGCGCGAAGCCGCTCTCGAAGCCGGCGTGCAAATGCCGGTGATCGCGCCGGGAGAGCCGGTGCCCGCGCCGCGCGAGGGGGCCCGGGTGGCCGCGCGGGCCGGCGGCCCGGCAGAGCGCGAAGCGGCGCTGCTCTACACCTCCGGCACCACCGGGCAGCCGAAGGGCTGCGTGCTCACCAACACCTATTTCCTGCTATCGGGCGACTGGTATGCAGGCGCGGGCGGTCTCTGCGAGATAACCGAGGACGGCGAGCGCATGATCACGCCGCTGCCGCTCTTCCACATGAACGCGCTCGCGGTTTCCTTCATGGCGATGATCGCCGTGGGCGGCTGCCTGATCCCGCTCGACCGCTTTCACCCGAAGAGCTGGTGGAAGAGCGTGCGCGAGAGCGGGGCGACGTGCCTTCACTATCTCGGCGTGATGCCGTCGATCCTCATGGGGATGCCGGAGTCGCCCGACGATCGCGCGCACCGCGTCCGCTTCGGCTTCGGCGCGGGGATCGACCCGAAGCTGCACGCGCCCTTCGAGGCGCGCTTCGGCTTCCCGCTGGTGGAGGCCTGGGCGATGACGGAAACCGGCTCCGCCGCCACCATCGCCGCCAACCGCGAGCCGCGGCGCGTCGGCGAGAACTGCCTCGGCAGGCCCGAGCCCTACATGGAGATGCGGATCGTGGACGACGCAGGGAAGGACGTCGCAACGGGCGAGCCTGGGGAACTGCTCGTCCGCCGTGCCGGGGACGATCCGCGCCACGGCTTCTTCGCCGAATACTACAAGAACCCGGAGGCCACCGCCGAGGTCTGGGAGGGCGGCTGGTTCCACACGGGCGACATTGTCCGGCAGGAGGCGGACGGCTCCGTCTTCTTCGTGGACCGCAAGAAGAACGTCATCCGCCGCTCGGGCGAGAACATCGCCGCCGTCGAGGTCGAGAGCGCGCTGATGCGCCACCCGAAGGTCCGGGCGGCGGGCGTGGCCGCGGTGCCCGACGCGATCCGCGGCGACGAGGTCTTCGCCATGCTGGTGGTGGAGGGCGAGGGCGATGCGGCGCTCGCCGAGGAGATCACCCGCTGGTGCCTCACGCGGCTGGCCTACTACAAGGCGCCCGGCTACATCGCCTTCGTGGATGCGCTGCCGCTGACGGCCACGCAGAAGATCCAGCGCGGCACGCTCAAGACGCAAGCCGCCGGGCTGCTGAATGATCCCGCCACCCACGACCTGCGCCCGCTCAAGAAGCGGACCGCGGCATGAGGCGCGCGCCCTACGACGGCGTGGCGCTCTGCGCGCCCGTCACCGTGCGGTATGTCCGCTACAGCCAGGAAACAGCGCACTGGTGGATCGCGCGGGGGCTGAAGGCGGCGCTCGACGCCGCGGGGCTCAGGAAGGAAGAGGTGGACGGGCTGTCGGTGTCGTCCTTCACGCTCTTTCCCGACACGCCGGTGGGGCTGGCGCAGCACTTGGGCTTCACCGTCCGGTGGCTCGACACGATCCCGATGGGCGGGGCCTCCGGCGTGGTGGCCGCGCGCCGCGCCGCGCGGGCGGTGCAGGCGGGCGATGCCGACATCGTGGCCTGCGTCGCGGGCGACATGAACCGCATCGACAGCTTCCGGCGGCTGCTCTCGTCCTTCTCGCGCTTCTCACAGGACGCGGGCTACCCCTACGGCTACGGCGGGCCCAACGCCAATTTCGCGCTCATCATGGATGCCTACATGGCGGAATACGGCGCCACGCGCGAGGATTTCGGCCGCATCGCCGTGGCGCAGCGCGACAACGCCCTGCGCAACCCCGACGCGCTGATGAAGAAGCCGCTGACGCTCGACGACTACATGGGCGCGCGCCCCATCGCCGAGCCCATCGCGCTCTTCGACTGCGTGATGCCCTGCGCGGGGGCAGAGGCCTTTCTCGTCATGCGCGAGGACGAGGCAGCGCGCCGCGGCCTGCCCTTCGCGCGCCTGCGCTCAACCATCGAGCGGCACAACGCCTTTCCCGACGACCCCGTGCAACTGCGCGGCGGCTGGGCTGCGGACATCGACGAGTTCTGGGAAATGGCGGGGCTGGGGCCGGAGGACATGGACCTGCTCCAGACCTACGACGACTATCCGGTGATCTCGATGATGCAGATCGAGGACCTCGGATTCTGCGACAAGGGCGCGGGGGCCGAGTTCGTGCGCTCCCGCGACCTGACCGTGACGGGCGACTTCCCGCACAACACCTCGGGCGGGCAGCTCTCGGTCGGGCAGGCGGGCGCCGCGGGCGGCTACCTCGGCCTCGTCGAGGCGCTGCGGCAGGTGACCGGGCAGGCGGGACCGACACAGGTGGCGGAGGCCCGCCGCGCCTGCGTCTCGGGCTTCGGCATGGTGAATTATGACCGCGGCATCTGCTCCGCCGCCGCGGTGCTGGAGGGCGCATGACCCAGCCGCTCCCGACGCCGCGCAAGAAGGACCCGCAGAAGCGCAGCCGCGTGCCCACGCTGCCGCCGCTGCCGCGCTCGCGCGCCGCACTCGGGCTGGCCGTGGCCGCGGCGGAGGGGCGCTTCATGCTCCAGCACTGCCGAGACTGCGGCGCGGTGCAGTATCCGCCGCGCGACGCCTGCCATGCCTGCCTCTCGGTGCGGCTGGACTGGCGCGAGACCGACCCGGGCGCGCAGATCATCGCCGAGACGCGCATCCATGCCTCGCCGGATCCCTATTTCCGCGAGCGGATGCCCTGGCGCACCGGCACCGCGAAGCTGGATGCCGGGCCGGTCGCGGTGGTGCACCTGCATGGCGAGGTTGTGCGCGGCGACCGGGTGCGCCTGTCGCTCCGCCTCGACCGGGCGGGGCAGGGGGTGCTGCTCGCCCTGCCGGAACGCGGCAGCCCTGCGATGGAGGAGGATCCGATGACCCGCGCGATGGGTACCCATGTGAAGCACCGCCGCGTGCTGGTCACCGACGCACGGTCCGAGGTCGCCGCCCCGCTGGTCGAGGCGCTACTGGCGGCAGGCGCCGCGCATGTGTTCCTGGGCGAGCCGGAACCCTGGCGGCGCTGGCCTGGCCGCGCGCGCTTCGAGGGGCGCGAGGACGTCACCCTGATGAAGCTCGACGTGACCGATCCCGACAGCCTGAAGACGCTGGCGGGCGAGATCGGCGGCAAGACCGACATCCTGATCAACACCGCCCGCTTCCTGCGCCCGGGCGGCATCCTGGGACAGGACACGATCCACGCCCGCGACGAGATGGAGGTCAACGCGCTGGGGCTGATGCGGCTGGCGCAGGCCTTCGGCCCGGGGATGGCCGCGCGCACGGCGGACGGGATCAATTCCTCGGCCGCCTTGGTGACGCTGCTCTCGGCCTATGCGCTCTCGCCCGACCCGCGCATGGGCGCCTTCTGCGCCAGCCAGGCCGCGGCGCGTTCGGTCGCGCAGACCCTGCGCGCCGAGTTCGCGGAATCCGGCCTTCGGGTCATGTGCGTCTATTCGGGCCATACCGAGGACGACTGGCACCAGGGCCTGCCGCCGCCCAAGGTCGCGCCCAAGGCGCTGGCGCGCAGCGTCGTGGACGGCCTCGAGCGCGGGCTGGAGGAGGTCTACTGCGGCGACGTGGCGAAGGATCTGGCCGAACGCTGGCGCCGCGACCCGGCCGTGCTGGACCGCGAGATCAGGGGGGAAGGGGCATGAGCATCTTGCACGCAATGCTCGGCGCGCCCTTGCGGGCGCGTCTCGCGCAGAGGCCCGCGAGGGCCGATGAGCGCCACGGCGCTCCGCGGAGGCTTGCATGACCGTTCTGAACGAGCTTGCCCATGCCCTCACATCTGGCGCCGTCGAGGTGGTGGACCTCACCCATCGGCTCGACCCGGATTTCCCGGTCATCGTCCTGCCGCCGGAGTTCGGGCAGTGCGCACGCTTCCGGATGGAGGAAGTTTCCGCCTACGACCACCGCGGCCCGGCCTGGAAGTGGCACCACATCTCGATGAACGAGCACACCGGCACCCATTTCGACGCGCCGGTGCACTGGGTCTCGGGCCGCGACATCCCCCACGGCCACGTCGACGAGATCCCGCCCGATGCGCTGATCGGTCCCGTGGTGGTGATCGACTGTTCCGAGGGTGCGGCGCGCGACGACGACTTCGAGCTCACGCCCGAGATCATCGAGGCCTGGGAGGCGCAGCACGGCCCGATCCCGGCCGGGTCATGGGTGCTGATGCGCACCGACTGGTCGAAGCGGACGGGCGCCGACTACCTCAACATGCGCGAGGACGGCGCGCATTCGCCCGGTCCGACACCGGAGGCGGTGCAGGCGCTCGTCGCGCGCGACATCCGCGGCTTCGGGACCGAGACGGTGGGCACCGACGCAGGGCAGGGGTCTCACTACGACCCGCCCTTCCCGGCGCATTTCTACCTGCACGGGGCGGGGAAATACGGCCTGCAATGCCTCGCCAACCTCGACCGGCTCCCGCCCACGGGGGCGATGCTCATCGCGCCGCCGCTCAAGATCAAGGGCGGCACCGGCAGCCCGCTCCGCGTGCTGGCCCTGATCCCGAAGGAGGCGACATGACCGACTACACCGCGCTGATCACCGGTGGTTCGAAGGGCATCGGCGCCGATCTGGCGCAGGCGCTGCTCGACCGGGGCTACACCGTCATCTCGATGGCCCGCCACAAGGGCGACTGGCGCCACGACCGGCTGGAGCAGGTGGAGGTCGACCTGCTGGACCCGAAGGCGGTCGAGGAGGCCGCGGCCGAGGTGACCGCCCGCCACGAGATCACCCATCTTGTCCACAACGCCGGGCTGATCTGGCCGAACCTCGTGGAGGAGGCGAAGCCCGAGGACATCGCGGGTCTCGCGCAGCTTCATCTCGGCGCGGCGCTCACGCTCCTGCAGGCGGCCTTGCCCGCGATGAAGGCGCGCGGCTTCGGGCGCGTGCTCTTCAACGGCTCGCGCGCGGCAATGGGTGTGCCGACGCGCACCGCCTATTCGGCGACGAAGGCGGGGATGGTGGGCATGGCGCGGACCTGGGCGCTGGAGCTCGCGCCGCACGGCATCACCGTCAACGTCGTGGCCCCCGGCCCGATCCAGACCGACAACTTCTGGGGCATCGTCGAGAAGGGATCGGAGCGCGAGGCGAAGCTCGCGCAGACCATTCCGGTGCGGCGACTGGGCCAGCCCGCGGACGTGACGAACGCCTTCCTTTTCTTCTGCGATCCGGCGTCCGGCTTCGTGACGGGGCAGGTGCTCTACGTCTGCGGCGGCGCGAGCGTGGGAACCATCTCGCTCTGACGGCGCGGCGTGGAAGGGGGCGCTGCCCCCTCTGGCCTGACGGCCAATTCACCCCCGGGATACTTGGGCCAAGAAGAAGGACCGCGGCGCGCCCGTCGAGATGGACTGTCCGCGCGGCCGCTCGGAGGAGACGAGCCGGTTTCCGTCACCTCGGCTCGGACGTTCCTGGGTCCGACAGCAGAAAGCGGACCGGCGTCCGGGTCATGGTCACCGGCGGACGGAACCTCGCTCGCACGCAGTGCCAGAGAGCGTCACGCCGAAGGCGTGGCCGCCTGGAGATCGCGGCGTTTCAGCCTTCCGCGAAACCGCCGTAGCGGCCCGAGTAGAACAGCAGCGGCGGGCCGTCGCGCGCCTCGGCGCGCAGCACCCGGGCGACCACGATCAGGTGGTCTCCGCCCTCGTGCTCGGCCACCTTTTCGCAGTCGAAGCGCGCGAGGCATCCGGCGATGACCGGCACGCCCTCCGCGTTCTCGGACCAGTCGATGCCATCGAAGGCGTCGCCCGACCGGGCGAAGCCCTGGCTGATCGCGGACTGCTCCGCGCCCATGACATGCACGGCGAAATGCCGGGCCGCCGCGTAGAAGGGATAGCGGCTCGAATTCTTCGCCGGCGACCAGAGCACCAGCGGCGGGTCCAGCGAGACGCTGGCGAAGCTGTTGGCCGTGATGCCGAGCGGGCCGGTCGCGGTCGCGCAGGTCACGACCGTGACGCCGGTGCCGAAGCGCCCCAGCGCGTCGCGCAGGGCCCGTTCCTGGCCGGGGCCGGGGGTGAAAGACTCGTTCGCTGCCGTGTCGGGCATGCCTCGCCCTGCCTCCTTCGCGATTCCGGCGAAACCTAGCCTCGCCGCGCGGCGCGCCAAGACCCTCTCAGACCTCGAGAGGGATCGTCACCGGCCCGTCGTTGACGAGCGCCACCTGCATCTCGGCGCCGAAGCGGCCGGTCGCCACCGGCACGCCTTCGCGCTGCAGAGCCGCGGCGAAGCGTTCGTAGAGCCGTCGCCCCTCCTCGGGGTCGGCCGCCGCCGAAAACCCCGGCCGGTTGCCGCGCGCGGTGTCGGCGGCCAGCGTGAACTGGCTGACGACGAGCGCGCCGCCGCCCGCGTCGAGGACCGAGCGATTCATCCGTCCCTCGGCGTCGCGGAAGATGCGCAGCCGCGCCACCTTGGACGCCAGCTTGTCGGCGGCCGCCTCGGTGTCGCCCTGCATCGCGCAGACGAGCACCATGAGGCCCGGGCCGATCTCGCCCAGCACGGCCCCCTCGACGCTTACCCGCGCCTCGCTCACCCGCTGGATAACTGCCCGCATCGCCTCGCCTCGCCTCCGCCGTGCGGCCGAAGACTGCCCCGGCCCTCCCGGCGATGCAACCGGCGCGCTTGCGTTTGATGCGTGTCAATCACATCTCGCCAAGGCCGCGCAAAATGCGCGCATAGGGTACCGAGAGAAAGGAGACTCGTCATGGTCGAGAAATCGCAGCTTTCGGGCCTCTGGCCCGCGCTCTACGATCCCTTCCGCAATCTCGGCGCGCGCGTGGCCGAGATGCTCGCCCCGGCCTCCGACGCCAGCGGCGGCGAGGACGCCTACACCATCACGATGGAGCTTCCCGGCGTGTCGGAGGACGACATCGAGGTGAGCGTCGATGCCGGCGTCGTGACCGTGAAGGGCGAGAAGAAATCCGAGCGCGAGGAGAGCGGCGACACCTGGTTCTTCACCGAGCGTCAGTACGGCAGCTTCACCCGGTCCTTCCGCCTGCCCGCCGACGCGGTTCAGGAGAAGGTCGAGGGGCACATGAAGGACGGGGTGCTCACCATCACCGTGCCGCGCAAGCGCCCCGAGCCCGAGGGCGGCAAGAAGAAGGTCGAGATCCGCAAGGGGTGACGGCCGCGCGGGGCGCGGTCCGTCCGCGCCCCGTCAGTAGAAGCTGGGCTCGAAGCTCACGCCGTCGGCCCAGAGCTCGGGGTTCTGCGCCAGCCAGTAGCCCAGCGCGCCGGCGATCAGCAGCCCAGTCACGATCGCGAAGGCGAGCTTCACGGCCGACCAGGGGCGTTCGCCCTGCACCCGCCCGGTGCGGCCGTTGACGACGAAGCGGTAGGTCTTGCCGCGATACTTGTAGGCAGCAAGCCACACGGGCAGCAGCACGTGCTTGAACGTCACGTCGCTCACCGCGGTGTCGATGGAATGGATGCGCTGCGCGTCGCCGCCGATGTCGAAGGCCACGTCGCGACGGATCACCTGATCCATCTTGGCCCTTGCCTCCTCGTAGCCCTCGGGCAGCGCGACCTGATACCCTTCCGCCCGGAAGCCCGCCAGGAACTCGGGGCGGTAGGGTTCGAGCGCGGCAAGGTCCCAGGGTTCCAGCGCGTCGGTGAAGGTCTTGGGCAGCGAGCGCGAGGCCAGCACCAGCACGTCGTCGAAGAACCGCGCGACGCGCCCCGACACGGGCGTCCAGCGGATCTTGCGCACGCGTTTCTGCGCGGGCTTGCCGTCGCGCATCACGGTCACGGTGACGTAGTAGGCGGTGCCGCGCATGCCCGAATAGCGGCTCGCGGTCTGCGCGTCGAAGGTCCAGTAGGGCACGTAGATGCCCTGCATCCGCCGGCCGCGGCGCGCGTATTGCTGCAGCCCGTTCGGCGCGAACCAGAGCCGGCCCAGCCAGTCGCGCATCGCCCGCCTCGCCGCCGACTCGTCGAGCGCGAAGGGCAGCACGCCGCGCGGCTTGATGTGGCGATGCGTGCCGGTGTCCGTCACCACCGGCGTCGCGCAGAAGGGACACTCCTTGGCGTGGATGTCCGGGTCGAATTCCACCTCCGCGCCGCAGTTGGGGCAGCGCGAGACGCGCGTCTCCTCCATCTCGGCCGCGGGCAGCTGCGCGTCGAGCGCGGCGCGGAAGTCGAGCTCGCGGATCGCGGGGACCGGGGCGCCCTCCACCTCTTCCGTGTGCCCGCAGTGATCGCAGACGAGCCGCCCCTTCGCCGGCTCGAAGCGCAGGTCGGCGCCGCATTGCTCGCAGGGAAAGCGGTGCTCCTCGGTCGCGTCGCGCGGCGGCGGCGCGGGCGCCTCAGGGGCGGGCGGCGTCGGGGGCTGCATGCGTCGGGACGGCTCCGGCGGGGGTATTTATGGCAAGAGGAAGGACCGGGCGTCAGCGCCCCGGCGGCGGTGGTGGCGGCGGGGGCATCACGGTGAAGAGCTGCGCGAGCTCGGCCACGTCCTCGGCGCGTTTCCAGCCGTCCTGTCCGGCGGTCCAGACGAAGGTGTCGCGGGTGAGCTCTCCGGAGGTCGCCATCCGGCCCAGCGCGGCCTTGGAGAAGGGGCCCTTCGTCTGCCCGTTCTCGGCGATGTGCCAGACGTGCTCGACGGGCGGGGGCGGCGGGGCGGCCTGGGCGGGCTGCGCGCCCCATGGGCCCTGGCGGGCCATCTGCGCGCCCATGGCCATGCCCATGCCCGCGCCCAGTCCCGCCGCCATGCCGCCCCCGGCGGGGTTGTCGGCCGCGCGGCTCATCGCCTCGGCCGCGGAATACTGCGCGAAGCGGTCCAGATCGCCCACGAGGCCCATCGAGGTGCGCTTGTCGAGCGCGGCCTCGACGGCCGGCGGCAGCGAGATGTTCTCGATGTAGAGCTCGGGGATCTCGAGGCCGTAGTCGGCCATCACCGGCGCGATCTCGCGCGCCACGAGCTTGCCGAGGTCGGCGGTGTTGGCCGCCATGTCGAGCACCGGGATGCCCGAGCCGGCCAGCACGCGGCTCACCTCCTGCACGATCACGTTGCGGATCTGGAAGCTGATCTCGTCCATGGTGAACTCGCCGTCGGTGCCCACGATCTCCTGCAGGAAGCGGGCGGGATCGGCCACCCGGATGGCATAGGTGCCGAAGGCGCGCAGCCGGACGGGGCCGAACTCGGGATCGCGGGCGATCACCGGGTTCTTGGTGCCCCACTTGAGGTTCGGAAAGCGCGTGGTCGAGACGAAGTAGATCTCGGACTTGAAGGGCGAGCGAAAGCCGTGATCCCAGTGCTGGAGCGTCGTCAGGATCGGCATGTTGTTGGTCTCGAGCATGTAGAGACCGGGGGTGAAGACATCCGCGAGCTGCCCCTCGTGCACGAAGACCGCCGCCTGCCCCTCGCGCACGGTGAGCTTGGCGCCGTACTTGATCTCGTGCCCGTGCCGCTCGAAGCGCCAGACCAGGGTGTCACGGGTGTCGTTCGTCCATTCGATGACGTCGATGAACTGGCCGGAGAGGAAATCGAAGATCGGCATGGGCGCACTCGCTCTGTCACAGGCTGCTGTCGCCATATACGCGCATGCGGCGCGCTTGGCCAACGGCAAGCGCGCCTGCGCGCCTCACCAGAGGAAGGCGATCTTGCCGATCTGGCGGCCTTCGGCGAGGCGGGCCTGCGCCGCCTCGATCGTCTCGACCGTCAGCCCCTCGAAAGTGGCCGTGCGCGTGGGGTGCAGCCGGCCCTCGTCGAAGAGCCGCGCCACGGTGGCGAGGATCTCGCCCTGGCGGGCCATGTCCGGAGTGCGCTGCACGGGGCGGGTGAACATGAACTCCCAGCCGAAGCTCGCGCTCTTCTGGAACAGCGGCGCGAGGTCGTGCTTCTCCTGGGTGCCCACGATCGACACGATCCGCCCCTGCGGGGCTACGAGCCGCGCCATCGTGTCGAAATAGCGGTCGGTGTCGTGGGCGCAGAGGATTCGGCCGAAGCTCGCGTCGCCCAGATCCGGCAGGGCGGCGTGATCGATCACCTCCGCCGCGCCCATGCGCGCGCACCAGTCGCGGGTTTCGGCGCGCGAGGCGGTGGCCGTGGCCGCGATCCCGGACAGCTTCGCCAGCTGAAGCGCGACGGAGCCCACGCCGCCCGCGCCGTTGATCAACAGCAGTCGCTCGGACTGGCCGCCCTCGGCGAGGGGGGCGTAGCCCAGCCTGTCGAAGAGCGCCTCCCATGCGGTGATCGCCGTGAGCGGGATCGCGGCGGCGTCGGCGTCCTCCAGGCCGTCCGGGGCGCGCGCGACCAGGCGGTGATCGACGAGTTGATGCGTGGCGAAGCTGCCCGGCCGGTCGGCCGCGCCCGCGTACCAGACCCTGTCGCCGGGGGCGAAGCCGCCCACGGCGGCGCCCACGGCGAGAACCTCCCCGCAGGCGTCGTAGCCCAGCGCGCGCGGTGGTGCGTCGGCGGGGATGCGCCCCTGCATCTTGCCGTCGACCGGATTGAGCGCGGCCGCCGCCACCCTGACCAGGATGTCCTCCGGGCCCGGCTCGGGCACCGGCGCGGAGGTCGCCTCGTAGGCCCGCGCCGCGGGGTTCCAGACCACGGCCTGCATCGTTTCGGTCATTGTGCCCTCCCTCGATCTCGCGCTGCCCGTTCTGCGCCGAAGCGGCCCGCTTGCCAAGGGGTGGAGGCTGCGGAGTGCGCGGTCAGGGGGCGTGGAGGGTCGCGCGCGGTCGCAGCCGGGGAAGGTGCCCGAAACGCGGGCGGCGGGGCAGCGGCGCCGCGTGGCCGTCGCCATACTCGGTTGCAGCGCCGCCCGAGCGGTGGTTGTCTGGCAGCGTGGCGCACGAGCGTCAGCGACGGAGGGGCCTGACAGCATGATCGAGATCGACCGCGTGACCAAGGTCTTCGGCTCCGCCGCAGACGCCTTCCGCGCGCTGGATACGGTCAGCGTCACGATTCGGCAGAACGAGTTCTTCACGCTCTTGGGGCCGTCGGGCTGTGGCAAGACCACGCTTCTGCGGGTGATCGCGGGCTTCGTCGATCCCACCGAGGGCAGCGTGACGCTGGAAGGGCAGGATCTTCTGCGGCTCGCGCCCTACGAGCGGCCCGTCAACACCGTCTTCCAGTCCTACGCGCTTTTCCCCCACATGACGGTGGCGCAGAACATCGGCTTCGGTCTCGAGATGCAGGGCAAGCCGGGCGAAGAGGTGCGGCGCACCGTGGGCGAGATGCTGGACCTCGTGCGCATGTCGGAGCTCGCCGACCGGCGCACCAGCGAGATCTCGGGCGGTCAGCAGCAGCGCGTGGCGCTCGCCCGCGCACTGGCGCCGCGGCCGCGGGTGCTGCTTCTGGACGAGCCGCTCTCGGCGCTGGATTTCAAGCTCAGGAAGGACATGCAGCTCGAACTCAAGCGGCTCCAGTCCGAGACCGGGATCACCTTCGTCTTCGTCACCCACGATCAGGAAGAGGCGCTGACCATGTCCGACCGGATCGCGGTGATGAACGCGGGCGCCATCCGCCAGATCGGCAGCCCGCGCGACATCTACGACCATCCGGCCGAGCGCTTCGTGGCCGACTTCATCGGCGACACCAACTTCCTCGAGGCCGAGCTGCTGACGGTCGAGGGCGAGCGCGCCGAGGTGCGCCTCGCCTCCGGCCGCGAGATCGCGGCGCGCGCGGCCGAGGGCGGTGCGGGGCAGGGGCCGGTGACGGTCGCGGTCCGGCCCGAACATGCCGATCTCGCCCCCGAGGGCGAGGGGCTGCTGCCCGGGCGTCTGGGCGATGTCGTCTATTTCGGCACCGATACCCATTTCCACGTCGATCTCGACGCCGGCGGGCGCTTCGTCGTGCGCCGGCAGAACCAGCCCGACCAGGCCGAGGCGCGCGGCAGGGGTGACCGGGTCTCGGTGCGCTTCGGCCCCGGCGTGGGCCAGGTGCTGAGGGACTGAGGCCATGACCGATATCGCCTCCACCCGCCCGACCTCGATGCGTGACCTCGCCGCGGCCCGCAAGCGCGAGGAGCGGCGCACCCGCGCCTTTCTGCTCGCGCCGGCGATGGCGATCCTGATCTTCGCAGCCTCCGGGCCGCTGCTGATCGTGCTGGTCTATTCCTTCCTCACGCCCGGCGACTATGGCGGCGTGGTCTGGGAATTCTCGCTCAAGGCGTGGTTCAACGTCTTCGCAGAGCGCGACTTCTTCACCGAGGAGATTGAGCTCGCCGACGCGCATCTGTCGATCATGTGGCGTTCGATCAAGCTGTCGCTGATGACGACGGTGATCTGCCTGATCATCGGGTTTCCGACCGCCTATTTCATCGCGACGCGCCCGCGCGGCACGCGCGATTTCTGGATGCTGCTGGTCATCATCCCGTTCTGGACGAACCTGCTGATCCGCACCTTCGCGATCATGGAGCTGATCCGCAACGAGGGCACGTTCAACAGCTTCCTGGTGGGCATCGGGGTGATCGACACCCCCATCCAGATGATGTTCACCGAGTTCGCGGTGCTGGTCGGCATGGCCTATGTCTATCTGCCGCTGATGATCCTGCCGATCTACGCCTCCATGGAGCGGTTCGACTTCTCCCTCGTGGAGGCGGGATACGACCTTTACGCGACACGGTTTCAGGTGCTGCGCCGGATCATCCTGCCGCTGGTCAAGCCCGGCGTCGTCGCGGGCTCGATCCTCGTCTTCGTGCCCTGCCTCGGCGCCTATGTCACGCCGCGGGTGCTGGGCGGCGGCAAGAACATGATGCTGGGCAACTTCATCGAGCTGCAGTTCGGACAGGGCCGCAACTGGCCGCTGGGCGCCGCGCTGGCGCTGACGCTGCTGGTGATCGTGATGGTGGCGCTGATCTTCTACGTCCGCGCCGTGGGCCGCGAGGAGGTGCGCGGGCATGGCTAGGGGCAAGGGGTTCGACGTCACCCGCCAGCCGGGGTTCACCACGGTGGCGCTGCTGTGCTTCGTGATGCTCTACCTGCCGATCGTGCTGCTGGTGGTCTTTTCCTTCAACGACAGCACCTCGGTGGCCGAATGGGGCGGCTTCTCGCTCCGCTGGTATCAGTCGGCGCTGGAGAACGAGCGCGTTCAGGAGGCGACGATCCGCTCCGTCATCATCGCGACGGCAGCCTCGATCCTGGCCACCGGCGCGGCGGTGGGCGCCGCGCTCGCCACCACGCGGACGCGGCCCTGGCGCGGGCAGACGGTGGTCTTCGCGATCGTGAACCAGCCGCTCATGGTGCCCGAGATCGTGACCGCGGTGGCGCTGCTGATCTTCTTCGCGATGATCAAGGTCGCCACCGGCTATACCGGGCTGTGGTATCTCATAATCGCGCATACCGCCTTCTGCATCCCCTTCGCCTTCCTGCCCATCCGGGCGCGGCTGCAGGGGATGGACCTCACGCTGGAGCAGGCGGCGGCCGATCTCTACGCCACGCCCTGGCAGGCGTTCCGGCGGGTGACGCTGCCGCAGCTCTGGCCCGGGATTCTCGCCGGCGCGATGCTCGCCTTCGTGATTTCGCTCGACGACGTGGTGATCACCGAGTTCGTGAAATCCGCCGGGCAGGATACCCTGCCCACCTACATGCTGGGCCAGCTGCGCCGGGTGGTGACGCCAGAGATCAACGCGATCTCGACCGCGCTTCTCGCCGTCTCGGTGCTGCTGGTGATGGCGTTCTTCTTCCTCAGCCGAAGCAGGAAGTGACCAAGGAGGTATGAAAAGATGAAACGACTGCTGATGACGACGGCGGCGCTGACGCTCTCGGGGCCCGCGCTGGCGCAGGAGCTGCAGCTCTACAACTGGGGCAACTACACCAGCCCCGAGATGATCGAGAAGTTCGAGGAAGAGACCGGCATCGACGTCACGATCACCGACTACGACAGCAACGACACCGCGCTGGCCAAGATCAAGGCGGGCGGGCACGGCTTCGACATGGTGGTGCCCTCGGCGACCTACGTGCCGATCTTCATCGAGGAGGGCCTGCTGATGGAGGCGCGGCCCGACCAGATGGAGAACTTCGAGCATGTGGCCGAGCGCTGGCGCGATCCCGAGTTCGATCCCGGCCGCCGCTATACCGTGCCGTGGCAGTGGGGCACGGTCGGCATGGTCGTGGACACCTCCGTCTACGAGGGCGACATCAACACCGCCGCCCTCTTCCTCGAGCCGCCCGAGGAGCTTCAGGGCAAGATCAACGTGATCCCCGAGATGATGGATGTCATGTCCATCGCGATCTACTACGAGGGCGGCGAGCAGTGCACGCAGGACCGCGAGGTGCTGCAGAAGGTGCGCGACCGTCTGCTCGCGGCCAAGCCGCACTGGCTGTCGATCGACTACGGCACCATCGAGAAATACGCCGAGGGCGACCTGTCGGCGGGCCTCTACTGGAACGGCGCCGCGCTGCGCGTGCGCCTGCAGAACCCCGACTACGCCTTCGGCTACCCCCAGACCGGCTATCCGGTCTGGTCGGACAACCTCGCCATTCTCGCCGATGCGGAGAACGTCGAGGAGGCCAAGACCTTCATGAACTTCGTGATGGAGCCTGAGAACGCCGCGATGCTGTCGAACTTCGCGCGTTACGCGAACGGCATCGCGGGCTCCGAGGAATACATGGACGAGGTCATGGCCACGGCGCCGGAGGTCAACGTGCCCGAGGAGCTCGCCGGGGCCGGCGTCGATTCCAAGATTTGCCCGCCCGAGGCGCAGCAGATCTACCGCGCGATCTGGACCGAAGTCCTGAAGTGATCCGCGCCTGAGCGCTAAAAAAGGCAGGTGCGCCATGCGTGGCGCCCCTGCCCCCGTGTCCCGAGGAGACGCACCGCAATGCCCGCCACGCCCGATCTCGTCATCCTGAACGGCAAGCTCATCACCTTCGACGACGCCCGGCCCAGGGCCGAGGCGCTCGCGCTGACCGGCGGCAAGATCGCCGCCGTCGGCTCGACGGAGGAGATCCGCGCGCTCGCCGGATCCGGCACCCGAGTCTTCGACGCGCAGGGCTGCACAGTGCTGCCGGGCTTCATCGACAGCCACGTGCACCTCTTCGGCGGGTCGGTCGAACTGGACTACCTCAACCTCTACGACGTGCAGGGCCTCGACGCGCTGCGCGAGGCCGTGCGCGCCGAGGCGGCCCGCTCGGACGACACGGTGGTCTTCGCCGTGCAAGCCGCCTACGACATCATGGGGCCGGGGCGGCAGACGACCCGGCAGGATCTGGACGAGGTGCTGCCCGACCGCCCCTTCGCCATGTTCGCGGCGGATCATCACACGATCTGGGCCAACACGAAGGCGCTTGAACTGGGCGGCATCCTCCACGGCGGGGAGACCGACGCAGGCAGCGAGATCGTGATGGCGCCCGACGGCACGGCGACGGGCGAGTTGCGCGAGCCCGGCGCCTACAAGCCCGTGCTCCGGCACACGCGCTACGGCGGGCGCGACATGGAGGGGCTGGTGACCGGCGCGAACCCGGTGCCGATGCCGGGGCCGCAGGACCGCGCCCGCGACCGCGACGCCATCGCCGCGGGGCTCAGGCACTGCGCGAGCCACGGCATCACCGGCCTGCACAACATGGACGGCAATTTCTACACCGCCGAACTGCTGGAAGAGCTCGACGCCGAGGGCAAGCTGCTCTGCCGGACCGAGATCCCCTTCCACCTGAAGAGCTTCGACCCCCTCGACCGTCTGGAAGAGGCGGGCGAGATGCGCCGCCGCTTCGCCGGCGACAAGCTCTGGACCAACCGGGTCAAGATGTTCATGGACGGCGTGGTGGAGAGCCGCACGGCGCTGATGATCCGTCCCTATCCGGGGACCGACCACATCGGCGATCCCGTCTTCGAGCCCGACCACTACACCGAGGCCTGCGTGCGCATCGACGCGATGGGGCTGCAGATCGCCACCCATGCCATCGGCGACCTGGCGATCCGCCGCACGCTCGACGGCTACGAGGCAGCGCAGCGGGCGAACGGCATCCGCGACAGCCGCCACCGGGTAGAGCATATCGAGGTGTTGCACCCCGACGATCTGCCGCGCTTCGCCGAGCTCGGCGTCGTCGCCTCGATCCAGCCCGGCCACGCGCCGCGCGGCCACATCTTCCCGGCGCATGGCCTCGACGCGGTGCTGCACGCGGACCAGATCCCGATGGCCTTCGCCTGGCAGACGATCCGCGAGACCGGTGCGCGCGTGTGTTTCTCGACCGACTGGCCGGTGATCCAGGTGGACGTGATGGACAGCGTCAAGGCGGCCGCCGCGCCGCTCGAGATGCCCGCGCCCTGGGTCGACCAGCGGCAGAGCCTGATGGACACGCTGCGCTCCTATACCTTCGACAATGCCTGGGTTGAGTTCGCAGAGGATCGGAAGGGGCAGTTGAAGGAAGGCTACCTCGCCGACGTTGCGGTGATGGACCACGACCTCGAGGCGATGACGCCGGACCGGCTGAACACGGCCCGCGCGGCGCTCACGGTGATGGGCGGCGGCGTGACCTGGGAGGCGTGAAAGGGCCTTGAGAAAAGGCCCTTGCAAGCCGCTTCGAAGCGGCTTGCAAGCGGTTTTCAAACCGCTTGCCCGCTCAGCCCCGAAGCCGCGCCAGAAGCGCGCGGGACGGCTCCCCTGTCACGGTCAGACCCTGTGCGCGCTGGTAGCCCTCGATCGCTGCACGTGTGCCCGACCCGATCACCCCGTCAGGCGCGCCCGCGTCGAAGCCTGCCGCGGTCAGCCGGCTTTGCAGCTCCTTGCGGTCGTCGATGGTCAGGCCGAACTCGTCCGGAGGAAAGCCGGCGCGCAGCGGACCCGCCCCCGCCAGCCGGTCGGCAAGGTGCCCCACGCCGATCACGTAATTCACCGCGTTGTTGTAGCGCGCCAGCACCTCGAAGTTGCCGAAGGCGAGGAACGCGGGCCCCGCCGCGCCCTCGGGCCGGATCAGCGCCGCGGGTCCGTGATCCGGCAGCGCGCCGCCGTGGGCGGCCGTGACACCGGCCGCGCGCCAGTCCGGGACGGACCGCTTGGCCCGGCGCGCCCCGGCCAGCGCTGCCGGCGCCCGCACCTCCAGCCCCCAGGGACGCCCTTGCCGCCAGCCCATCCGGTCGAGATAGGCGGCGGCGGAGGCCAGCGCGTCGGTCGGATCCTCGGACCAGATGTCGCGCCGCCCGTCGCCGCGGAAGTCCACGGCATAGGCCTGATAGGTGGTCGGGATGAACTGCGTGTGCCCCATCGCGCCGGCCCAGCTGCCCACCAGCCGCTCTGGCGTGGTGTCGCCGCGGTCTAGGATGCGCAGCGCGGCCAGCAGCTGCCGCTCGAAGAAGGGGCCGCGCCGACCGTCGAAGGCCAGCGTCGCCGTGGCCGAGACGACGGGAATGTCGCCGCGCCGTTCGCCGTAGCGGCTCTCCACCCCCCAGATCGCGGTGACCACCTCCGGCGGCACGCCGTAGCGCGCCTCGATCTCCGACAGAAGCCCGGCGTGGCGGCGCAGCATCTGCCGCCCGGTGGCGATGCGTTCGTCGGAGGCGGTGATGGCGAGGTAATCCTCGAGCGTGCGGGTGAACTCGGTCTGGTTGCGGTCGCGCTCGATCACGCCGGGCAGGTAACCCGCCGCGCGCAGGCCCCGCGCCAGCGTCGCCTCGCCGACGCCTGCGCCGGCCGCGCGGGCGCGGAACCCCGCGAGCCAGGCATCGAAGGCCGGGTTGGCCACGGGCCGCATCTCGGGGGCCGGGCGGGGGGCAAGGGCCGGGCCCGTCCCGGCACATCCCGCCAGAGCGAGGGCGCCAAGGCCTGCCATCAGGTTTCGTCGTGTGGTCGTCATCCCTGCGCCCCTTTGCCGGCCTCGCGGCAACCCTAGCGCAACCGTTCCGGGCGGGCCACGTCCGGCGGTTTCGATGATCCGAAACCTGTTGGGCGGAGAGGCCCGCTGCGGCGATGCAGACAGCGCGCCGTCAGACGGCCGCCAGCCGTTCCAGCGTGCCGCGGATGTCGTCCTCGGTCGTCAGCGGGTTTATCGTGCAGAGCCGGAGCACGCTGCGCCCGCCGAGCGACGTGGTGGTGACGCAGGCATAGCCGCTTTCCGAGACCGCGCGCGCAGCCGCCTCGTGCTTGCCGGCGTCCGCGCCGCGCAGCGCGAAGCAGACGATGCCGAGCTGCGCGGGCGTGACCACTTCCCAGGTGCCGGGGCGCTCGCGCAGCACCCGCTCGGCAAGTTCGGCCAGTTCCATGCCCCGGCGCACGGCCGCGCGGAAGCGGTCCGCGCCATAGGTCCGCAGCGACATCCAGAGCTTGAGCGCGCGCGAGCGCCGCGAGAGCTCGAGGCTGCGGTTGCCGAAGTTCACCGCATCGCCCGCCTGCCGCACATCGCGCAGGTATTCCGGCGAAATGGCGAAGGCGGCCTCCAGCGCGCCGGGCCGGGTGACGAGGCAGACGCCGAGGTCGTAGGGCTGGAAGAGCCATTTGTGCGGGTCGAGCGCGAGCGAATCGGCGCGTTCCATGCCGGCGAGCGCCGCGCGGCCCTCCGGCGTGATCGCCGCAGGCGCGCCGTAGGCACCGTCGACGTGCAGCCACAGGCCTTCCGCCGCGCAGATCTCGGCGATCTCGGGCAGGGGGTCGACGGCGCCGGTGTTGGTCGAGCCCGCCGTCGCCACGACCATCATCGGGCGCCGCCCCGCCGCACGGTCCCGGGCGATCGCCGCGCGCAGGGTGTCGGCCGACATGCGCCAGTCCGCCTCCGCGGGCAGCTTCGCGATCTCCTCCTGCGCGAAGCCCAGGGTGCGCAGGTTGCGGGGCAGCGAAGCGTGGGTCTGATCCGTGAGATAGGCCACGCCGGGGCCGAGGGCCGCGCGCGCGGCGGCGAAGCCGGTGAGGTTGCCCATCGAGCCGCCCGAGAGCAGCACGCCCTCGGTCTCCGCCGGCATCCCCAGCATCTCGGCCAGCCAGTCGATCACAACCAGCTCCACCATGGCCGGGCCGGAGGCGCCGCCCCAGCTGGCGCAGATCGTGTTGAAGCCGGTACCCATCCACTCGCCCAGGATCGCGGCGAAGGCGGCAGGCCCCGGCACGCGGGCGAAGTAGCGCGGGTGGTCTCCATGCTGCTGATGCGCGAGCGCGACCTCCGCCATGAGGTCCAGCGAAGCCTCGGGGTCAATGGGCGCCTCGGGGAGCGGCCCGCCCAGCGCCGCGCGCAGATCTTCCGGCGCGCCCGTCAGGATCGCGGGCTCCTGCCCGCGGCGCATGGCGCGATCCACCACCATGTCGACGACCCTGTAGCCCAGGCGCCGCATCTCTTCGGCCTCCAGCCCGAGCGTGTCGGCCGGCACGTCGGGCAGGTCGGCCAGCGCGTCGAAGCGCGGCGGGCGGCGGGCGGGATCGGACATTGGCGCCTCCTCGGGTCCGGTCGAGTGATCCCGCGGATCGGCGGCGGAGGCAAGGCCGCCCGCGCGCACCGTTCAGGCGGCGGCCCGCGCCCCGAGCGCCGGCGCCATCAGCCGGTCGAGGTCGATCCGGGCGCCGAGCCGCGTGGCCATCAGATACATTCCGCCGAGCTTGCGCTGCACGAAGAGGGCGTCCACGGGCGGCACATGCGAGGCCTCCTGCCGGCGCGACAGCGCCTCGCCGGCTTCGGTCACGCGGCGGGCCATGTCCGAGCTGCCGAAGTCGAAGACGCCGCCGCGGCGCAGCGGCTCCAGCGACAGGCGCATGAGATCGACGAGATCGGCGCGCTGGGCGGCCGGCATCCCGGTGGTCAGATAGCCGAGGTCGAGCGCCGCGCGTTCGAGCGCCGCCCGGTCGTCCGCCCGCCCGGCGGCGAGGAGGCTGAGGAAGCCCTCCGACAGCCAGGCGGGAATCTCCCGCACCGCCCCGAAGTCGAGCAGCACGAGGCGGCCCGTGACCGGATCGTGCCTGTAGTTGGCGAGATTGGGGTCGGTCTGCATCACCCGAAAGTCGAAAAGCTCCCGCAAGGCGAGCGCGAGCAGCCGCCCGACCACCTGGTCGCGGGTCTCCTGCGGGGCCTGCTCGAGCGATTCGAGCGGCTGGCTGTCTGCGTAGTCCATGACGAGCACGTTGTCGGTGGTCAGCTCGTCGTGCACGGCCGGGACGTGGAAGTCCTCCCGCCCCACCAGCATCGCGGCGTAGGCGGTCATGCGCGCGCCCTCGCCGCGATAGTCCGCCTCTTCGTGAAGCTGAGTGCGCGCGGCCTCGAGCAGAGGGGCGAGATCGACGCCGCGCGGTACCACGCCCGACATCCGCAGCAGCCCGCCGAGATTGGCCACGTCGCTGTCGATGCTGCGCCGGACCCCGGGATACTGCACCTTGACGGCCAGCCGCCGGCCGTCGGGAAGCGTGGCGCGGTGGACCTGCCCGATCGAGGCGGCCGCGATCGGGCGCACCTCGAACTGCGCGAAGCGGCGCTGCCAGCCCACACCCCATTCCGCGTCCAGAACCTCGCGGAGCTGGCGCGGCGGCATGTGGTGCGCCTCGGCGCGCAGGCGGGCGAGCGGCTCGGCGATCTCGGGCGGCAGGATCTCGCCGGCGTCCATCGAGACGAGCTGGCCCACCTTCATCGCCGCGCCCCGCATCCGCGCGAGCTCGTCGGCGAGGCGCGCGGCGTTGGCCGGGGTCAGCAGGAGCGACCGAATCTCCGGC
This sequence comes from Rhodosalinus halophilus, assembly GCF_003298775.1. Classification (GTDB taxonomy): domain Bacteria; phylum Pseudomonadota; class Alphaproteobacteria; order Rhodobacterales; family Rhodobacteraceae; genus Rhodosalinus; species Rhodosalinus halophilus. Next base: position 112,943 of record NZ_QNTQ01000015.1, read on the forward strand.
CGGCGGCCGCGGGCGAGCTCGCGCAATCCGCCTGCGGCGAGACCTCCGGCTACGGACCCCATTACCCCGCCGAACCCGGTCAGCCGCGCGAGACGGCCGGAGGGAACGGGCAGGGCGCGGGACAGCGGGGGACGGGACATGCGGGAGTCTCCTGCGACGCGGCTCGAAGACAACATAGCGCGCGGGGACGCGCGGCAAGGCACGCGGCGCTCCGGCGGTTCAGACGCCGCCGTCCCGCGCGCGTGTCCAGCGCCAGAGCCAGACGGGACTGGCCGCACGACCCGTGCGATCGCGCAGGACGAGCCGCAACTCCGCGCGTTCGGCCTTCCCTGGCAGGAGCTGGAAGCCCACGCGCAGGCCGTGGCCCCCGGGCAGCGCATAGGCCGCGAGCCCCTCGGCGCGCACCCCCTCTCCGTCAACCGAGAGGTCGGGGGTGAGCGTCGCGTCGCGCGTCGCGAAATCGACGACGAACTGCCGCGCTCCCGGACGGTCGTGAACCCGTCCGCTGCGGCTGTCCCTGATCGAGGCAAGGCCCGGTGCGTGCGGTGCCGCGGCCGACCAGAGGATGTCGTAGGCGAAACGGTGCTCGACGCCGGGCAGCAGCGGGCGCTCCGGGCGCCAGAAGGCGACGACATTGTCCATGAACTCGTCGGCGGTCGGGATCTCGACCAGCATCACCGCGCCCCGGCCCCAGTCGCCGGAGGGGCGCACCCATGCCGTGGGCCGGCGATGATAGCCCGCCTCCGCGTCCTCGAAGCCCGCGAAGTCCCGCGGCCGCTGGATCAGCCCGAAGCCGCGCGGGCCGTGGTCGAGAAAGGCCGAGGTCTCGACCTGCGCGGGATTGGCCAGCGGACGCCAGAGCGTCTCGCCCGCGCCGTTGTCGATCCTGAGCGCCGCGCTGTCGTGCACCCGCGGCCGGAAGTCGTCCGCCACCGCGGGCTGCATCGGCCCCTTGAAGAACATGGAGGTGAGCGGCGCGAGGCCCGCGGCGTCGAGCCGGCGTCGTGGAAAGAGACTGAGCGCGCAGCGCGTCACCGTCTGCTGACCGGGCTCCGGCCGCAGCGTGAGGCAGGCGGCGAGCGAGGGGCTGTCGATCAGCGCCTCGATCACCGGCGGCGCGCTCTGGGTGGCGGGCGTCAGCCGAAGGTGGACGATCTCGGGGAACTCCTCGGGCGCGGGCCCGCCGGTGCCGAGGGCGACGGCCCGCGCCGAGAGGCCGTAGAGGGTGCCGGCGGCCACGGCACGAAAGTAGCTCGCCCCCTGCACGACGAGCACCTCGTCCATCACCTGGGGCTCGTTCAGCGGATGCCGCAGCCGCAGGCCAGAGAATCCGGCGCCCGGCGCGTCCTTTGGGATCGTGCCGGGAAAGTAGCGGGGGTCGAAGTCGAAGAGCGCCGGGGAGAACGGAAGCGGGCGCAGCCCTTCGGGGCCTGCGATCTCGACCGTCACAGGCGTGTCGAAATAGAAGCCCGGCGGCAGCAGGTCGAAGGCGTAGCCGGGCCCCAGCTGCAGCTGGGCCGCAGCACCCGGCTTCGGGCGTATCGCCCGGTAGCTGTCGTAGGTGAGCGCGTCGAAGGGCGGCGGAAGTGGCGGGTGACGCCGCGCGTAGGGATGCGTTGCGAGGCGCCTTGCGCGCTCGACCAGCGAAGTCCCGCGCGACGGCGTGGCGCCGGCCGTCCCGGCCCGGGCGAGGGCCGCCGCGGCCGCGCCGCCCGCCAGAAACGCGCGCCGCCGGATCACGCGCGGGCCTCGAGCCAGCGGGCGAGGGCAGGGGCCATCACGAGCGGCAGCGCCAGCGGCGCGAGCCAGGGCAGCGCCGCCGGGCCGGCGGCGAAGGCGACCCCCGCGAGCGCGAACCCCGCCCCGGCCTCGCCCGCGCCCTGCGGCAGGTGCAGGCGCGACGGCCCCTCGGCGCGCTTCCAGCCGCAGTCGCGCCCGGCGAGCACCGCCAGCACCGCCCCGGTCTGCCGAACCAGAAGGAGCGGCGCGATCAGCGTCGAGACGGCCGCCTCGGCCCCCGCGGCGCGCAGCGCGATACGGCGCGCACGCGCCCCTTTGGCCCGCCGCAGGTGCAGCGCGAGCGCCGCCAGCTTCGGCACCGCCAGCAGTCCGAGCACGCCGGCGAGGGCCCAGAGCCCCGGCGCGGGCGCGAGCCCGGTGGCGAAGAGCAGCACCAGAGCCAGCCATATTGGCGCGGCCAGATAGCTCATCACGCCCGAGGCGAGGTGCAGCCGGCTCGCCGGATCGAGGCCGGGCAGGGCGAGCAGCCGGGCATGCTGCAGGTTGCCCTGCGCCCAGCGCCGGTCGCGCTTGTGGAAGGCGGCGAGCGTCTGTGGCGCATCCTCGAAGCTTCCCCGGCTCTCGGGATCGACCTCGACGGCCCAGCCGGCGCGGCGGATGAGCGCCGCCTCGACGAAATCATGGCTGAGGATCTCGCCGCCCAGCGGCGCGCGCCCCGGCAGCCGCGGCAGCCGCCGCACGGCGCGGTAGGCCGCCATCCGGATCAGCGCGTTGTGGCCCCAGTAGTTGCCCGCCGGCCCGGTCCAGGCGGCGAGTCCTGCGGTCGCCACCGGCCCGCCCAGCCGCGACGACAGGCGCAGGCTCCGGCCGAAGCGGCTGCGCGGCGGGAGCAGCCGCATCCCCGACTGGATCAGACCGGTACGGGGGCAGCGCTCCATCCGCCCGATCATGCCGGCCAGGCGCGCGGCGCTCATGCGGCTGTCGGCGTCCAGCACCGCCATCTGGTCGTAGTCCTTGCCGTGCCGTGCCGCCCACTCGGCGATGTTGCCCGGTTTGCGCCACCGGTTATCGCTGCGACGCCGATAGCGCAGCGCGCCCTGCGCGAGGAGCGGCGCGAGCGCGGCGCGTTCGGCAGGCTCCGCCGCGGCGCGGCTGTCGGACAGGACATGGATGTCGGTGCGATGCGCGAGGCCCGTGCGCTGCAGATCGCGCCAGAGCCGACCAGCGGCCGCCGCCACGCCCTCGGGCGGCTCGTTGCAGATCAGGTAGAGCACCGCCGTCCTGCTTCCCAGCGGCGCAGGCCGGGACGGCCGCCCGCCATGCCAGGCGGCCGCCGCGCCCGCCAGGGCGGTCGCGCCGCCGAAGCCCACCCAGAGCGCGTTGAGCGCGAAGAGCGGCGCCGCCAGGGCGCCGGCGGGCGTCTCGGCGATCGACAGCGCGCCGCCCGCCGCGACCGGCGCGGCCAGGGCGACGGTGAGCGAGGCGACGGCGCCCCGTGCGGTCCGGTACGGTTTCGCTCGCTGCCGTGGCAGCGTCGGGGGCACCGGCAGCTGCGACGGCGCGAAGGTCCGTGGCATATGGGCCGTCATCGCTCACCTTCGGGTTGCGTGTTCGGCCACAGATATCGGTGCGCCGACGCGCGGCAAGGCGGCGGGGTCTGTCGCTGCGCGGGCCGGCGGGGTTCAGCGCGCAACCGGAGGCCAGATGCGCGAAAAGACGCCGTCGCGCCGGATGGCCCCGTGCCAGACGGCCGCGAGAATGTGCAGCGCGATCAGCGCCACCAGCACGAGGCGCCCCCACCAGTGCGCCGCCTTCGCCCATTCCTCCAGAGGCTCCGATTCGGGCACCAACGGCGGTATCCCCAACGCGTCCAGCGCCTCGATGGGAAAGCCGCCGGCGCGCACGCGCAGGTATCCGGTCACGCCCATGAAGATCAGCAGGACGTAAAGCGCCGCATGATTGGCCCAGGCGACGCGCCGCTGCCAGTCGGGCACGGCGGCGGGCAGCGGCGGGGGCGGCGCGACCTGCCGGTAGGCGAGGCGCGCGAGCACGAGCAGGAGGATCAGCACACCCACGTTCTTGTGGAAGATGAAGAGCGTGTCCTGCACCGATCGGGTCAGGCCCTCCTGGATCATGATCTGCCCTGCCGGGATCGTGGCAAGCACGAGAAGCGCGACGATCCAGTGAAACAGGCGGGCAGCTGTGCGGTATCCGGTCATCGGTCCCCCGGCCTCGGATCCTAAGGCAGATAGCGCCGCCGCGCGACTCATCAATCGCGCCGCAGGGGCTTGAAGCGCGCGCGGGCGCGCTATTGTGATGGCTGTGTGACACGGAGGCCTGCATGGCGCTTCTCGGCACAGACCTGTCACCGGCGCGGCGACCGCTCTGGCCGGGCGATCTGCCCGCGGTGCAACTGACCGCGCTGGGCGCGCTGCACCTGACGCTGCTGGCCTGTGCGCTGGCGCTCTGGCCCGGCGGGATCGAGCCTCCGGTCTGGGCAGCCAGCCTTTCGGGACATGCGGCGGTCACGGGCTTGGCCATCGCGGCGGTGGCGCGCAGCTACCCGCACCGCTCGCTGGGGATGTGCAACTCCGTCACGCATCTCCGTGCGACGCTGACGGTCTTCCTCGCAGCGGCGCTGGCGAGCGGCCCTGGCGTCGCCGAGGCCTGGGTGCTGGCGGGGATCGGCGCCATCACCCTGGCGCTCGATGGCGCGGACGGCTGGCTCGCCCGCCGGCGGGGGCTCGTGTCGCGCTTCGGCGCGCGTTTCGACGTGGAGATCGATGCGCTATTCGCCCTGGTTCTGGCGGCCGCGGCGCTCGCGGCGGGCAAGATCGGCTGGGTCGAGGCTGTCGTGCTTGGGGCGGCGCGGCATCTCTTCCTGCTCGCCGGCGCGGCGCTGCCCTGGCTGCGCGCGCCGCTGCCCGAGCGGGTGCGGCGCAAGGCGATCTGCGTGGTGCAACTCGCCGTGCTCGTCGCCCTGCTCACCCCGGCGCTCGAGGGGCGCGCGGCGCAGGCGCTGGGTCTGGCCGCTGCGACACTGGTCGCCGCCTCCTTCGCCGCCGACATCCTGGCGCTCTGGCAGGCGCGGCGGCGGGGATGAGGCGCACGGCGCTGCGTGTCAGCAGCCTCGCGCTGGCCGCGCTCCTTCTGCATCTCGTGCTGATCCAGCCCAACCATCCCGCGGCCGTCATCTGGCGCGCGCTGCTGCTCTTTCCGCTCGAACTTCCGGTGATCCTGGCGGCGCTCGTCGCGCTGCCGCCGGCGGCGGCGGTCACGCGCTACCTGCGGGCGGGTCTCGTGGGGCTGCTGACGCTGCTCGCCGCGCTGAAGCTCGCCGATCTGGCGAGCCAGATGGCCTTCGCGCGCGGCGTCAATCCGCTGGTGGACTGGCCGCTGGCGATCGCCGGCTGGCGGCTGGCCTCGGGGGCGGTCGGACCCTGGCTCGCAGGGCTCGGCGGTCTCGCCCTGGTCGCGGCGCTGGCGGGGCTGGCGGCGGCGCTCTGGTGGGCGACAGGCCGCTGGGCGGCGCTCGCGCTGCCCGGCCGGTGGCCGCTGCTGGCCGGAGGCGCGGCCGCCGCGGCGACAGTCGTCGCCGTGGCCGAAGCCGGGCACTCCCTGGGCCAGTGGCGGTTGCCCGCGCAGCCGCCGGGCGCGGCCTTCACCGCCCGCGTGGGCGCCGAGACCGTCGCGCGCACGCTCGCGGCCCGCGCCGATCTCGCCGCCTTCCGCACCGCTGCGCGGCGCGATCCCTACGCCGGCGCGGGGCCGTTGCTCGACGCGATCGGCACGGATGTCTTCGTCGTCTTCATCGAGAGCTACGGGCGCGCGAGCCTGGAGCAACCGCTTTATGCGGGCACGCACCGCAAGACGCTGCAAGAGGCGCAGGCGCGGCTCGAATCGCGTGGTTTCGCCATGCGGTCCGGCTGGCTCGAGGCGCCCACGGCGGGCGGGCGCAGCTGGCTGTCGCATCTCACCCTCTCCACCGGGCTGCGCATCAGTGACCAGACCCGCCATTCCGCCGCGCTGGCGAGCGGACGACGCACGCTCTTCCATCTGGCGCAGGAGGCGGGCTTCCGCACCGCCGCCGTGATGCCCGCGATCACCCTCGCCTGGCCCGAGAGCGCGCGCATGGGTTTCGACGAGGCCCACGACGCCGCATCGCTGGACTATGCGGGGCAGCCGTTCAACTGGGTCACGATGCCTGACCAGTTCACGCTGGCTCGCGCGGAGAGGTTTTTCGAGGCCGAGGGTCCATGGTTCGCTCAGATCGCGCTGATCTCTTCGCACGCGCCCTGGGTGCCGGTGCCGGAGCTCGTGGACTGGGAGGAGGTGGGCGACGGCCGGATATTCGACCGCTGGGCCACCTCGGGCGATCCGCCTGAAGTCGTCTGGCGCGACGCGGACCGGATTCGTGCGCAATACCGCAAGGCGATCGATTACAGCCTGCGCACGGTGACGGACTGGGCCGCGCGGCAGGCCGGAGGCACGCCGCCCCTGATGCTCGTGCTCGGCGATCATCCGCCGGCCGGCTTCGTCGCGATGGACGATAGCCGGGCGGTGCCCGCGCATCTGATCGGGCCGCCGGACCTCGTCGCGCGCGCGGCGCGCTGGGGCTGGCGCGAGGGCCTTCTGCCCGACCAGGGGGCTCCGGCAGAGGGCATGGAGCGCTTCCGCGACCGATTTCTCGCCGCCTATTCGAGCGGCGGACGCGCGCGGCAGGCGAGCCGTTGAAGCGGGCCGCTTCGCCGCACGGCTTGATCGGCGCGCCGAGGGCTCTAGGCTGGACATGTCAGGCGCAGGACAGGACGGCAAACCCGATGACCGACAGACATCTCTCCCTCAGTCGCCGCCGGGTGCTGGCGCTTGGCGGCGCGGCGACCGGGGCCGCCGCGCTCGGTCTTCCCGCACGGCTCGCCGCGCATGACGGCACGCCGGTGACGCTGCAGCTCTCGTGGCTGCACTCGGTGCAGTTCGCAGGCTCCTACATCGCCAAGGCGCGCGGCATCTGGCACGGCGAGGGACTGGATGTCTCGCTCGCGCCCGGCGGGCCCAATGCGCCGGTCGAGCCGCCGGTGGTCTCTGGCCGGGCGCTGGTGGGCGTCTCGGCGGCGGATTACACCGCGGCGGCGGTGGCGCAGGGCGCGCCCTTCCGCATCATCGGCGTGGCGATGCAGAAGAACCCCTTCGCCATCGCCTCGCTTCCCGCCAACCCGGTGAACGCGCCCGCCGACATGATGGGCAAGCGGATCGGAATGGCGCTGGCCAACATGCCGGTGCTCGAGGCGCTCTGCACCCTCAACGATGTGGATATCGACCGTATCGAGATCGTGCCCACGCAGTATTCCGCCGCGCCGCTGCTCGCGGGCGAGGTGGACTGCCTGCTGTGCTGGGCGACCGACCTGCCCGTGGCGATGGCGGTGCAGGGGGTGGAGAGCGTGACCATGCTGATGGCCGATCACGGCTATGCGCTGCATTCGCAGACCTACATCGCCACCGACGAGAGCCTGCGCGAACGTCGCGCGCAGCTCGTGGGCCTGCTGCGGGGCGAGGCGATGGGGTGGGAGGCCTATCGCGCCGACCTCGACGCCGCGGTGGACCTGACGCTCGAGATGTTCCCCGACGCCGGCCTCGACCCGGAGGCCCAGCGCCTTCAGGCCGAGCGGCAGGTGCCGCTGATGTTTTCCGAGCTGACCGACGCGCATGGCTTCGGCTGGTTTACAGAAGAGACCGTGGCGCGCAACATCGAGACGCTGGCGGTGCTCGGCCGCGACGTCTCGGCCGACCTTTGGGATCGGTCCATTCTCGAGGAGGTCCATGCCGGCTGAACCCGGCCCGCCCGGGATACGCTGCGAGGGGATCGCCAAGCGCTTCGAGGGGCCGGCCGGCACGCTCGAGGCGGTCGCGCCGCTCGACCTCGACTTCGCGGGCGGCCGCACCACGGCGCTCGTCGGGCCGTCGGGCTGCGGCAAGTCCACGCTCCTGCGGATGATCGCGGGGCTCGAGGCGCCCAGCGCGGGCACCGTGCGGATCGGCGGCGAGACGCCGGCCGAAGTGCGGACGCGCGCGGGGCTCGCGGTGGGGTTCCAGGATCCATCGTTGCTGCCCTGGCGCACGGTGCAGGGCAACGTGGCGCTCGCGCTGAAGCTCGCGCGCCGCCGCGCCGACCCGAAGGCCATCGAGCGGCTTCTCACGCTGGTCGGGCTGGAAGGTTTCGGCACGACGCGGCCCGGCGCGCTCTCTGGCGGGATGCGCCAGCGGGCGGCGATCGCGCGGTGCCTGGTGACCGAGCCCGAGCTTCTGCTGCTCGACGAACCCTTCGGCGCGGTGGACGAGCTCACGCGCCGACAGCTCGCGCACGATCTGCCCCGACTCTGGGAGGCGCGCGGGACGACCACGCTTTTCGTCACCCATTCCGTCACGGAGGCGGTGCTGATTTCCGACCGCGTCCTCGTGCTCTCGCCGCGTCCCGCGCGCGTGGTGGCGGATATCCCCGTCACGCTCGAGCGCCCGCGCGCCGAGGGGGTGGAGCTGACACCGGCCTTCGCCGAACTGGCCGAAGCCGTTTCCGCCGCGCTCGCCCGCGGCGCCGCCGAGGCGGGGCCGAAAGGCCTGGCCGCGCAATGAGGCGGCGCGCGTCCGCGACGGGCCGCGCGCGCCTCCGGGATTGTCGCCGCGCAGCAGGTGCGCCGGGGCCGCCCGGCGCAGGGCGGTGGCGGTGAGCACGGCGGAAAGCCTTCCGGCATTGCGCCGCCTGCCCGCGCTCGGCGCGCCGTTCGCCGCGGGGCTGGTGCTGATCCTTCTCTGGGAGGGGCTGGCGCGGCTGCCGGGCGCCGAGGTGCTGCTGGCGGGGCCTTGGGACGTGGCGCTCTGGTTGCGCGAGAACGCGGGCCTGATGGGCCGCGCGCTGGCCGTCACCGGCGCGGAAGCGGCGGCGGGCTTCGTCCTGGGCAATCTTGCGGCCGTGGCGCTGGCGCTGCTCGCCTTCGCCCTGCCGCGCGCCGAGCGGCTGATCGCGGCGCTGGCGCTGCTGGTTTTCTGCCTGCCGCTGGTGGCGACGGGACCGATTCTGCGGGTGCTCTACGGCCCGGGCCCCGGGCCGCAGATCACGCTCGCCGCGCTCGCCGTCTATTACACGACCTTCGTGCCGCTTCTGGTGGGACTTCGGGCCGCGCCGGCCACCTGGTTCGACATGGTGGCGAGCTACGGCCGGGGTCATGTGGCGGCGCTGATCCATGTCCGTCTCTTCGCCGCGCTGCCCTATCTGGTCGCGGGCCTCCAGATCGCCGCGCCGGCGGCCTTCCTCGGCGCGATGGTGGGCGAGTTCACCGGGGCGGAGCGGGGGATGGGGGTGCTCACCATCCGCGCGCTGCGCGCCCTCGACGTCGAGGCGACCTGGGCGCTCGCCACGGTCGCGGCCCTGGTGTCGATCGCCGTCTATGCAGCGATCGGCCGGGCCGGCCGGCGGCTTCTGAACGCGCCGCCGCCCGTGCTGCTCGCGCCGCCCTCGGCCGCGCGCGGGCCGTCGCCCGGAAGGCTGCTTCTGCGCGCGGGGCTCGCCGGGGCCGTGGCGCTGGCGCTCTGGTGGGGCGCGATGGAGGCTTTCGACCTCAACCGCTTCTTCGCCAAGCGGCCGGGGGACGTCTGGGCCTTTCTCGTCACGCGGCCGGAAGCCGGCGCGCATCGCGCAGAACTCTTCGGCGCGCTGGGCGAGACGCTGGCGCTGGCGGTGCCCGGCTATCTCGCCGGGCTCGCGCTGGGCGCCGCGCTGGCCGTCGGCCTCACCCTCGCGCCGCGCGCGGCCAGCCTGGCGATGCCGGTTGCGGTGACGCTGCGCGCGGTGCCGATCGTGACCACCGCGCCGCTCATCGTCCTTCTCATGGGGCGCGGCCCGGCGGGCACCATCGCGCTTGTCGCCGTCATGATCTTCTTTCCGGTCTTCGTGGCCTGCCTGCACGGCCTCGCCCGCGCGCCGGGGCAGGTGCTGGACGTCTTCGACAGCTACGCGGCCGGGCCTGTGCAGCGCCTCCTGCACGCGCAGCTTCCCGCGATGCTGCCGGCCTTTTTCGCCTCTGCGCGCATGTCGCTGCCCGCCGCGATGCTGGCTGTGACGGTGGTGGAGTGGCTGGCCACGGGCCGCGGGGTGGGCGCGCTGATGGCGCTTTCGGCCTCGCTGTCGGACTACGCGATGCTGTGGAGCGCGGTGGTGGTCGTCGCGCTGGCCACGGTCGCGGGTCATGCGCTGCTCGGTGCGGCCGAGGGCCGCGTGCTGGCGCGCTACGCGGGCGAGCAACTGCGATGACGCGCGTGCCCGCCGCCTTCGCCATTCCGGGCGACATCGCGACCGTCACCGGCGGCTTCATCTACGAGCGGCGGTTGCTCGAGGGGCTGCGCGCCGAGGGGCGCGAGGTCGCGCACCTGCGGCTCGGCGCAGGCTTTCCGGAGCCCACGCCCGCGGAGATGGCCGACGCGGTCGCCCAGATGGCCGCCGTTGCGCCCGATGTGCCGCTCATCGTCGACGGGCTGGTGTTCGGCGCGGTGGAGACGGCCGGTCTGTCCACGGTGCGCGCGCCGGTCGTCGCGATGATCCATCATCCGCTGGCGCTCGAGGCGGGACTCGACGCGGCGCGGCGCCGACTGCTCTTCGCGCGCGAGCGCGACAACCTGGCGCTGGCCGCGCATGTCGTCGTCAACAGCGCTCACACGGCCGAGGTTCTGGTGCGCGACTACGGCGTGCCGCCGGTGCGGATCTCGCAGGCGCCGCCGGGGGTGGACCGGCCCGACGGGCCTGCCGTGCCGTCCGTGCCGCCCCTCGTTCTCTCGGTCGGCATCCGGCATCCGCGCAAGGGCCACGACGTGCTGCTCCAGGCGCTGGTGCGGATCGGCGATCTCGACTGGCAGGCGGTGGTCGTGGGCAGCGACTATCACGCCGGGCACGCCGCCGAACTCGACGCGCTGCGCAGGGCGCTGGGCCTCGAGGCGCGGGTGCAGTTCGCCGGGCTGGTGCCCGAGGCCGAGCTTGGCCGCCTCTACCGCGCGGCCACCGTCTTCGCCCTGGCCTCGCGCTATGAGGGCTACGGCATGGCCTTCGCCGAGGCGCTGGTTCACGGCCTGCCGGTCGTCGCCTGCCGCGCCGGCGCCGTGCCCGACACCGTGCCGGAAACCGCAGGCCTTCTGGTGCCGCCCGAGGATCCGGGCGCCTTCGCCGCCGCCCTGCGCGCCCTGATCGAGGACGAAGGGCGTCGCGCCACCTTCGCCCGCGGGGCGGCGCAGGCGGGCGCCAGGCTGCCGCATTGGTCCGACACGGTGGCGGTGATGAGCGCCGTGCTCGACCGCCTGGCGGCCCGCTGACCCCTCAGAGCAGCCCGCGGAGCGCGGCCGCGCATTTCTGCAGCGTCGCCTCGACCTGCTCGGGAAAGCCCGGCTCGGTGTAGAGCGCGCTTTCGGAGGAATGCCCGATCGCCGCGAGTTCGCCCCCGTCGCAGCGGAAGCCCAGCGACGTGGCCGTTACGCCCGGCTCGAACTCCCCTGACGCGCGCACCGGCGTGCCCGCCGGGACGGCACCGATCAGCTGCGCGAGCCGCCCGCGGTCGGTGACGCTGCGCTCGGTCCAGGCGGTGAGCGGTGCTTCGGCGATCAGCGCCGCGCGGGTGGCTGGCTCCTCGACCGTGAGCAGGGCCCGCCCCAGCGAGGTGGAGAGCAGCGGCAGGCGGCTGCCCACGGTGAATCCCAGCCGCGGCATGACGCCCTCGCTGCCGGCATGGGCGACGTAGATCGCGTCGAAGCCGTCGCGCATCGCCAGCATCAGCGGCTGTCCCAGCTGCGTGGCGAAGCCCTCGAGCACCGGCTGCACGGCGAGGCCGAAGCGCCGGCCCTGAAGGAATCCGCCGGCCAGGACGAGGATCCGCGGCGAGAGCGAATAGCTGCGCCCCCTCTGGCGGACGTAGCCCAGACGCACCAGCGTCAGCACCAGCCGCCGCGCCACGGCACGGTCGAGGTCGCAGCGTCGCGCGATCTCGGGGATCGTGAGGGTGACGGAGGTCGCGTCGAAGCACTTCAGCACCGCGAGCCCCTTGGCGAAGGTCAGCGAGGTGTCGGAAAGCTGGATCTCGGGTGTCTCTGGCATGTCGGCCTGTCCTGCCTCTGCTTGACACTCTAGCGCGGCCGGACCTAGCCTTGAAGCACTATGAATTTTTTGTGCGATTATCGCACGTTGCAGGAGGCGAGGGGCACGGGAAATGATCAGTCAGGAGCTCAACGACAGGATCACGCGGGTCGAGGACGGAACCGGGGCGGGCGCGGTGCTCCGCCTCTACTGGCAGCCCGCCGCGCTCTCCGAGGAACTGGATACCGCGCGGCCCGTGGTGCCGGTGCGCCTGATGGGCGAGGATCTGGTGCTCTTCCGCGACAACTCGGGCGAACTCGGCCTGATCGGCCGGCACTGCCCGCACCGTGGCGCCGACCTCTGCTACGGCCGGCGCGAGGATGGCGGCCTGCGGTGCCCCTTCCACGGCTGGCACTTCGACCGCACGGGGCAATGCGTCGAGACGCCGGGCGAGCCGGACGGCTCGCGGCTGGCCGAGAACATCCGCACGACGGCCTATCCGGTGGTCGAGAAGAACGGCATCGTCTGGGCCTACATGGGGCCGGGCGAGCCGCCCGCCTTCCCCGATCTCGACTGCTTCCGCGCGCCCGAAAGCCACGTCTTCGCCTTCAAGGGGCTGTGGGAATGCAACTGGCTGCAGGCCATGGAGGTGGGTATCGACCCGGTGCACGCCTCCTTCCTGCACCGCTTCCTGCAGGACGAGGACCCGGCAGAGAGCTACGGCAAGCAGTTCCGCGACAAGGCGGGGCAGACCGACATGCCGATGACCCAGCTCCTGCGCGAATACCCCCGCCCCGAGATCCGCGTGGAAGAGACGGAGTATGGCCTGCGGCTCATCGCGCTGCGGCACATGGAGGACGGGCGCAGCCACGTGCGGGTCACGAACCAGGTCTTCCCCGAGGCGATCTGCATCCCGATCTCCAACGAGATGACGATCACGCAATGGCATGTACCCATCGATGACACCCATTGCTACTGGTATTCGATGTTCACCAGTTTCGGGAATCCTGTGAACAAGAGTCTGATGCGCGAGCAGCGGCTGAAGGAGCATCGCCTGCCCGACTACGCGCCGCTCAAGAACCGGCGCAACAACTACGGTTACGACCCCGACGAACAGGCGCGCGAGACCTACACGGGCATGGGCCTCGACATCAACGTGCACGACCAGTGGGCGGTCGAGAGCATGGGCGCGATCCAGGACCGCACCAAGGAGCACCTGGGAAAGACCGACGTCGCCATCATCCGCTATCGCCGGATGCTGCGCGCGGCGATCGACAAGGTCGAGGCGGGTGACCTGGACACCCTGCCGCTGCGCGGTCCCGGAGCCGAAGCCGTGCAGGGGCCGGTGTCGATCGACGCGATCGGTCCGACGGAGCGCTGGGACGACCTCTGGCGCGAGGCCGATGCCCAGCGCCGCGCGCCCTGCGACTGGGCCGCGCCGCTCGCCGCGGAATGAGCGGGGCGGAGACGGCCGAAGCCGTCCTGAAGGAGATCGAGGCGCGCGGGCTGGAAACGGTCCGCTTCGCCTTCGCCGATCAGCACGGGCTGTTCCGGGGCAAGGCGCTCGCACCCTGGGCGGTCGCGGGCGCGCTGCGCGACGGTCTGCCGATCACCTCGACGCTCATCCTCAAGGACACCTCGCACCGCACGGTCTTTCCTGTCTGGCAGGGCGGACCGGGGGTGGGCGAGGGCCGGCTCGACGGGGCGGGCGACATGCTCATGATCCCCGATCCCGAGACCTTCCGCGTGCTGCCCTGGTCGCCGCATAGCGGCTGGGTGCTCTGCGATCTGGCCTACAAGGACGGCACGCCGATGCCCTTCTGCCCGCGCGGGCTGCTGAAGCGGTCGGTGGTGCGGCTCGGGGAGGCGGGGATGCGCGTGACCGCGGGGCTGGAGCTGGAGTTCCACCTCCACCGCGTGACAGATGCGCGCCTCGCCCATTCGGACGCGGGGATGCCCGGAGCCCCGCCCGAGACGGCGCTCGCCGCCCACGGCTACCAGTATCTGACCGAGGCACGCTACGACCAGCTGGAAGAGGCGCTCGACGCGATCCGCCGCGCGGCCGAGGCGCTGGGCCTGCCGGTGCGCTCGGTCGAGGTGGAATTCGGCCCCAGCCAGGCCGAGATGGTCTTCGCCCCCGCCGACCCGGTCACCACGGCCGATCGCATGGTGCTGTTCCGCCATGCCGCGAAGGAGGTGGCGCGGCGGATGGGGCTGCATGTCACCTTCATGTGCCGCCCGCGGCTCGAGGCAGTGGTGCCCTCAGGCTGGCACCTGCATCAGTCGGTGAGCGACCTGGGGGGCCGCAACCTCTTCACGCCCGAGAGCGACGCGCTGACGCCGACCGCCAGCGGCTGGATCGCGGGCTTGCTGGAGCGGGCCGCCGAAAGCTGCCTGATCACGACGCCGACGGTGAACGGCTACAAGCGGTATCAGCCCTTCATGCTCGCCCCCGACCGCATCCAGTGGGGGCATGACACCAAGGGCGCGATGCTGCGCGCGCTGATCCGGCCGGGCGACCCGGCGAGCCGCATCGAGAACCGCGTGCCCGAACCCGCGGCCAACCCCTATCTCGTCCTCGCCGCACAGATCGAGGCCGGGCGCGACGGCGTGGCGCGCGGACTGTCCGCGCCGCCCCCGGCGGAGTCGCCCTACGCGAGCGGGGCGGCTGGTCTGCCGCCGGACCTGGGCGCGGCGCTCGCGGCCTTCGAGAGCTCTGCGTTCTGGCCCGAGGTCTGGGGCGAAGAGGTCGCGCGGTGGTTCGCCACGATCAAGCGGGCCGAATGGCGGCGCTACCTCGCCGAGGTCTCCGAATGGGAGGCGCGGGAGTACTACGCGCTGTTCTGACCGGTCACGCCTGTCCGAGGGGCGCAGAGAGCCCTGCCCGCTGCGCGTCTGGTTCAGGGTGTCAGTCGCAGGCCCGAGCCTTCGAGCGCCCTGCGCGTCGCGGCCCTCTCTTCCTCGGTCAGCTGGAGGAGCGGTCGCCGCACAGGGCCGCCGACCTGGCCCAGAAGCTCCTGCCAGTATTTCCCGTGCGCCTGCGGCTTCTCGGGCGGGCGCGAGGCGCGAAAGGCCTCGCGCACGGGCTCGAGGCTGTCGCGGATGCGCCGCGCCTCGGCGAAGTTCCCCTCGAAGGCGAGGCGGGTGTAGTCGTTCATCCGCTGGTCCGCCTTCGTCTGGATCTGGTAGGGCGGCGAGGAACAGAGGTAGAGCCGCCAGCCCAGTTCCTCGATGTTGTCGAGCCACTCGGCCTCGGATGCTGTGCTGACGTGGATGCGGTGGCCGGCCAGTTCGGTCAGCCGGACATACATCTCGCGCGGGACGGAATACTTGATCGCCACGATGTTGGGCAGCTCCGCGATGCGCGCGCAAAGCTCGGGCGACATCAGGTAGCCGCTGTCGGGATGGCTCCACATCGCGATGCCGATCTCGAGTTCCTCGCAGAGCGTCTCGTAGTAGCGGTAGAGAGTCTCGTCCTGCTTCGTGAGGAAATGCAGCACCGGGGCGTGCACCACGATGTAGTCCGCGCCCACCGCCTGTGCGTGGCGGCCAAGCTCCAGCACCGTATCCATGTTCTGATCCGAGCAGGACATGATGGTGCGCGCGCCCTCGCCGCATTCCTCCACCGCGATCTCGAAGTTGCGCTTGCGCTCTTCCACGCTCATGGAAAAGAACTCGCCCTGCTTGCCGGCGATGAAGAGCCCGGCGATCTTCAGGTCGTCGATCCAGTGGCGGATGTTGCGGCGCAGGCCGGCCTCGTCCAGCGCCATGTCCTGCGCGCGGAAGGGGTTGAGCGCGGCGGCCCAGATGCCCGTCATGTGCTCCTGCGCGTGGTCCTTGGCCTCGTTCCGGCGGTATTTCATCGGTCTGTCCCCTGTTGGGCGTCGCGGATCGCGCGCCAGAGCTGTTCCGGCGTGAGCGGGAAGTGCAGGTCGCGCACGCCGAGGGGGGCGAGCGCGTCGAGGGCCGCGGCAAGGATCGCGGGCGGTGCGCCGATGGGCCCGGCCTCGCCCACGCCCCTGGCGCCGAGGCTGTTGACCGGCGCGGGGGTCGGGGCAGGGTTCTCCACCAGCGTGAGCGGCGGCACGTCGGCGGCGCGCGGCATGGCGTAGTCCATGAAGCTGCCGGTCAGAAGCTGGCCGTCCGCGTCGAAACCCAGCCGCTCCATCATCGCCTCGCCGAAGCCCTGCGCGAAGCCGCCCATGACCTGCCCGGCGACCGAGGCGGGGCTGACCACCTCGCCCACGTCGTCGATGGTCCAGGCGCGCTCGATCGAGGCCTGCCCCGTGTCGCGGTCCACCGACAGCATCACGCACCAGGCGCCCGCGCCCCAGGCCTCTCCTTCGGCCTCGTAGACCGCTTCTTCGGTGACCGGCAGCGCCTCGCCCGCGTCGCGGCGGGCGGCCACGGCGCGCGCGGCCTCCAGCACCGCGCTGCCGCCGATGGCGGTCGAGCGGCTGGCGAGCGCGCCGATGCCTTCGGGGCAGAGCCCGGTGTCGCCAAGGGCCACCTCGATCGCTTCAGGCGCTATCCCCAGCGCGTCGGCGGCGATCTGCGCGTAGGCGGTGCGCCGCCCGTGCCCCTGGCTCGACGAGCCGGAGGCGACCAGCGCGCCGCCATCCGCGTTCAGGGTCACGCGCGCGCTTTCCCAGCCGCTGCCGGTGGGCTCGACGAAGAAGGTGAGCGCCACGCCGACGAGTTCTCCTTGTGCACGTCGCCGGTCCCGCTCGGCGCGCAGGCGGTCGAGATCGGCTGCCTCTGCCAGCCTGTCGACGACCCCCGCGAAATCGCCGGAATCGAGGCGGCAACCCGTGGGAGTCTCGTGCGGCAGGGCCGAAGAGGGCAGCAGGTTGCGCCGTCGCAGGTCGATCGCGTCTTCGCCGCGGGCGCGCGCCGCTTCCTCGACCAGTCGTTCGATCAGACAGATCGCCTCGGGTCGGCCAGCGCCGCGATAGATGCCGACCGGCCCGGTCGGGTGGGCCACCGCGCGGGTGGTGATGTCGGCCTCCGCGATGGCGTAGCCGGAGGGCAGCATCCGGCCCGCGTTCCAGGCCGGCACCAGCGCCGAGGTCGGCAGCCACGGGCCTACGGGGCTTTCCACCTCCGCCTCGAGCGCAAGGAACCGGCCCTCTGCATCGAGGGCGAGGCGTCCGCGGCTTTCCGCGCCCCGGCCCGATGTGGCCGAGATGAGATCCTCGCCGCGGGTCGCCGTCCAGCGCACCGAGCGTTCGAGATGCCGCGCGGCCCAGACCGCCAGAACCTCTTCGGGGTAGAGTGACGCCTTCTGGCCGAAGGCGCCGCCCACGTCGGGCGCGATGACGCGCAGGCGGTCGGGGTCGAGTTGCAGGATGCGGGCAAGTTCCGTGCGCGAGCGGTGCGGCGTCTGCGTGCCGTGCCAGACGGTCAGCGCGCCGTCGGCGTATTCGACCGCGATGGCGCGCGGCTCCATCGGCGCGGGCGCGAGGCGCGGATGGCGCATCGTTGCCTCGACCACCAGCGCAGCGCGGTTGAAGGCCGCCGCGCAACCCTGCGTCACCCAGTGCTTTTCCGCGACGGTGCCGTTCACCGTCTCGCCCTCGTCGATATCGAGCAGGATCGTCTCTGCCGCATCGAGCGCCTGCGCGCGCGTCCCGGCCAGAACGGCCGCGACCGGCTGGCCCAGGCCCGTCACCGCGTCGTCGGCCAGCACCGGGAAGGGCGGGATGCGGTCGGCCGGGATTGGGGTGGCGACGCTGAGCGCGCCCAGGGGTCCAAGGTCCGCGGCGGTGAGCACCGCGGCCACCCCGGGCATGGCGGCGGCTTCCGAGGTGTCGAGTTCGGCGATGCGCCCCGAGGGCACGGGGGCGCGGAGGAAGGCCAGGTGCAGCGCGCCGTCCAGGCGTATGTCGTCGGTATACCGCCCGCGCCCTGCGATCAGCGGCGGGTCTTCGCGGCGCGGCAGGCTCTGTCCGACATGGCGCATGGCGGCTCCTTTCGCGCTCGACCAAACCGCAGATCCGGTATAGGCACAAATAAGCAAGCGCGAAGCAGCTATCGGGAAACGGAATATGTTGGTGCCCGAGGAGATCTCCGGCCTGTCGCCCGACGCCGCGCGGCTGGTGCAGCGCCTCAAGCTGCGCCAGCTCCAGCTGGTCATCGCCGTGGGCGAGCAGGGAAGCATCCTGAACGCCGCGCGCGGGCTCAACATGGCGCAGCCCTCGGCAACCAAGCTCATCAAGGATCTGGAGGCGGCCTTCGGCGTGCCGCTCTTCGAGCGCACCAACCGGGGCGTGGTGCCCACGATGTTCGGAGAGGCCTTGATCCGGCACGGCAAGCTGATCCTGTCGCAGGTCACGCATGCCGCAGAGGAAATTGCGGACCTTGCCGACGGGTCGGGCGGCCGCGTCGTCGTGGGCACGTTGCTGGCCGCGGCGCCGCTGCTCCTGCCGCGAACCGTGGCGCGGGTGCTCGCAGCGCGGCCGAACCTGCAGATCAAGATCGTCGAGGCGACGAACGAGCGCCTCATGCCGGCGCTGCGCGTGGGCGAGCTGGACTTCGCCGTGGGCCGGCTGCCGGCGCATCGGTTCCGTGACGAACTCGCGCAGGAGCGGCTCTACGACGAGCGCGTGGTCGCCGTCACGCGGCCCGACCACCCGCTTCAGGGCCGCGCGTGCACGCTGGGGGAGGTCGCCGGCGGGGGCTTCATCCTGCCGCCGCCCGAGACCACGCTGCGCCGCCAGATCGATCAGATGTTCTTCGACGCCGGGCTCGAGCAGCCCCGCCGCGTCGTGGAGTCGATCTCCTATCTCGCCAATCGCAGCCTGCTGGCGGGAACGGACCTCATCGGTTTCCTGCCGGAGCATGTCACGCGGCAGGACGCGGCGGCGGGGCTGATCGCGCCGCTCGACTGGGAGGTACCGATCCCGCGCTCCGGCGTGGGCGTGTCCTACCGGCGGGGCAGGGGGCTTTCGCCCGCCGCGGCCTATGTGCTGGACGAGTTGCGGCGCGAGGCCGCGCGCCTCAGTCGATCAGCGCCGTCGTCAGCGCGGGCCACCAGCTGAGCAGGATCAGCACCACCAGCACGCTCAGCAGAAAGGGCGCGAGCGCGCGGAAGATGCCCGTGGGGGTCGCGCCCGACATGGCCGAGGCGATGTAGAGCCCCGCGCCGACGGGCGGCGTGAGCAGCCCCAGCACCAGGTTCAGGCAGACCACGACGCCGAACTGGAAGGGGTCGATGCCGAACTCGTTCACCGCGATGGGCAGCAGGATCGGCACCACCAGGATCAGCGCCGCGATCCCGTCGAGCACCATGCCGATCAGCAGAAGCGAGGCGTTGACGATCAGGAAGAACAGGAAGGGGTCCGAGGTGATCGTGGTCAGCATCGCCGCCAGCTTCTGCGGCACCGCCTCGTAGATGATGACCCAGCCGAAGACGTTGGCCGCGGCGACGAGGAAGACGACGAGGCTCGCGTTCACCGCGGTGCGCGCGAAGAGCCGGCCGAGGTTGCGGAACTTCAGCTCGCCGTAGAGGACCGCGCCCAGCACGAAGGCGATGAGCGAGGCGATGGCCGCGCTTTCGGTGGGCGTGGCGATGCCGCCCAGGATGCCGCCGACGATGGCCACGGGAATGAGCGCCGCGGGCAGGGCGGAGAGGATCGCGCGCCCGGCCTCGCCCCCCGACATCCAGTTGCCCTTCGGGAACTGCTGGCGCAGCCCGATCAGCGCGATGATCAGGAAGAAGGCGGCCGAGAGGATCAGGCCCGGGATGATGCCGGCAAGGAACATGTCGCCGATGGGAAGCTGCGCGAGCACCCCGTAGATAACGAAGAGCATCGAGGGCGGGATGATGGGCGACAGCAGCCCTCCCGCCGCCGTGGTGGCGGCGGCGAACTCGCGCGAGTAGCCCTCCTTCTGCATCTCGGGGACCATGGCGCGCGACATCACCGCGATCTGGCTCGCCGCCGAACCGATGATCGCCGCCATGAAGACGTTGGCCAGCAGGTTGATGTAGGCCAGCCCCCCGCGGAAGCCGCCGACGAAGACCCGCGCCGCGTTGACCAGCCGCCGGGTGAGCCCGCCGTCGTTCATCAGCTCGCCCGCCAGCATGAAGAGCGGGATGGCGAGCAGCCCGTAGCTTTCGATGCCCGAGAACATCTGTTGCGCGAAGCTGTCGTAGAGCAGCGTGTTGTCCGAGGCCCAGATGTAGAAGATCGCCGACATCGCCAGCACCACGGCGATGGGCACCCCGCCCAGCAGCAGGACGACGAAGACCGCGCCGGTCATGCCGCGCTCACCGGGTCGGGCTCTTCGCCGCGCAGGCCGGCCACCAGGTTGTAGAGCGCGTGCAGGATCAGCCCCAGCGTGAAGAGCGGCATGACCAGCCAGACCCAGACCTTGGGGATCCCGAGCGTGGTGGTGGGTTCGGCGTAGATGAAGTTGAAGGTCTCCTGCTGGAAGGCCTGCGTGTCGAAGCCGGTGGCGATCAGCACGTCGGGCCGGAACCAGCGCCAGCAGAACCAGGCCATGAAGAGCGCGAAGGCGAGCACGACCACATCCACGGCGATGCGGAAGAGGCGCCTGAAGCCCTCGCCCAGCATGTCGGGGACCAGCGTGACCGCCACGGCGCTGCGGTCGTGGATCGAGGCCGAAGCGGCGAGAAAGGTCATCCAGATCATCGCGTAGATCGCCGCCTCGTCGGTCCAGTAGATCGCCTGTCCCGCGGCGCGGGTGACGACGTTGGCGAGGATCATCAGCGTTACCGCCACGGCGAGCGCAGCGGCGAGCGCGAGCTCGAGTCTGGCCCAACCGCGCGACGCCCGCTTCAGCATGTCCGCCCCCCTCGCACAAGCCGCGGGCCGGTGCGCCGCACCGGCCCGCCTGCAAATCGCCTTCAGGCTATCACTCGGCGGTGTCCGCCGCCACCTCGCGCAGCATGTCCAGCGTGCCGGACTTCGGACCCCAGATCGCTTCCCACTCGGAGATCGCCTCGCCGAAGAAGTCCGGCCCCACCTCCATGAAGGGCTTGCCGGTGCCCTCGACCTGGGCCAGCCACTCCTCGTCCTTGGCGATGTAGCTGTCGATCGTGCCGTCGATGTGCCTGGCCATCAGCTCGGCGATGGTGGCGCGCTCCTCTTCCGAAAGCTGGCTCCAGACCCGCGCAGAGACGAGGCCCACCATGGGGAACATCATGTGGTCGGAATTGATGACCACATCGGCGTGCTCGTAGTATTTCAGGATCCAGATGAGCTCCGCGTCCATGTCGATGGCGTCGACCTGGCCGTTGGCGAGCGCGTCGTAGACGTCCGGCAGCGGCATCGGCGTGGGGGCCGCGCCGACCGCGTTGTAGAAGTCGCGGATCGGCTCGAAGGGGGTGATGCGCAGCTTCAGCCCGGCCAGATCCTCGGCCGTCTCTATCTCGCCCCGGCTGACGATCTGTCGCAGCCCCGCCATCCCGAAGCCAAGGCCCACCACGCCGACCTCCTGCGGCAGCGGATCGAGCATTCCTTGCGTCCGCTCGTCGCGCAGGATGCGGCCGGCGTGCGCGATGTCGTTTGCCAGGTAGGGCGCGTAGAGCGCGCCGAACTCCGGTACCCGGTTCGACACCTCGGCGATGGTCAGGAACGCCATGTCGAGCGCCCCGGTCTGCAGCTGCTGGAGCATCTGCGCCTCGTTGCCCAGCTGGCGGGCCGGGAAGACCTGAACGCTGTGCGCGCCGTCCGTGGCTTCGGCCAGATCGGCACCGAAGGCCTCCGCCGCCTGCGTCCAGATGTGCGGCGGCGGGGTGATGAGGCCCAGCCGGAATTCCTTGGCTCCCGCCGCGCCGCCGATGCCGAGCGCGAGGGCTGCGCCCAGCGCCACGGCCTTGAAGGGTGTGACCATGTTCATCTTCGTCGCTCTCCCTGACATGACTTGTTGTGACTTCATATCTTCACCCAGCCTTCAGGCGGTTCCTTGCCGGGATGCACGGCGCCGCAGTCGGGGCAGGTGCGTTTCTCTTCGCTGGCGTAGAAGCCCTCGTAGACCGGGGGAAGGTCGTCCACGATCGACTTGAGCTCCAGCTCCGCCCGGTGAACGCGTGCCCCGCACTCGAAACAGTACCATTCGATGGCGTCCTTCGCGCCTTCGGGGCGCTTCGGCTCGATCACCAGCCCGATCGAGCCCGCCTGCGGCCGCTGCGGCGAGTGCCGCACGTGCGGCGGCAGGAGGAAGATGTCGCCCTCCCGGATCGGAACGTCGTAGAACTCGCCGGTCTTGGTGTCGTGGATCTTGAGCACCATGTCCCCTTCGAGCTGATAGAAGAACTCCTCGACGGGGTCGTCGTGATAGTCGGTGCGCTTGTTCGGCCCGCCCACGACCGTCACCATCAGATCGGCCTCCTTGAACACCTGCTGGTTGCCGACCGGCGGCTTGAGCAGGTGGCGGTTGTCGTCGATCCACTTGCGGAAGTTGAAGGCGCTGAGACGGGACATGGGGCATCCTCCTGACTGGGGGCCGCGGCCCCCCGAGCAAAGATCAGCCGGGTATGCCGATCAAGCGCAAATGCGGCAATTGGCTATGCAGCTTGCCGATATCCTTGACGGCTGAAGAGCGCCGGCTTCAGACCGATCCGACCCGGCGGCCCTGACCTGCCCCCGGGGCCTGTCGCGGAAGCCGGCGGAACGAGGCAGGCCCGGGGGTGCCCGATGCGACCTGTTGCCGGGTTGCATTGCGGGTCTAGTTCCTTTCGAATGGGAAAAGCCGCTTTCGGCCGGGCTGACGCCGGTCCGCAGACTCACAGGATGTGCGGCACGCCCCCCTTCTCACCCCGTTTACTTCCCGACACACGGAGTCCCCGCGTCATGACGAATTTCGACCGCCATCGCGCGCCCCTTCACCCTGCGGCCCGCCTCTATGCCCGCGAAGTGGCCGACGGCCGTCTTTCCCGCCGCGAGTTTCTGACGCGGGCGACGGCGCTCGGCGTCGCCGCGCCGGCCGCCTACGGTCTGCTGGGTCTGGATGCACCGGCCGCGGCGCAGGAAGCTGTGCAGGACGGCGGCACGCTCCGGATCGAGAGCACGGTCAAGGCGCTCAAGGATCCGCGCAGCTACGACTGGCCGCAGATGTCGAACTTCACGCGCGGCTGGCTCGAGTATCTCGTCGAATACAACCGCGACGGCACGTTCCGGGGCATCCTGCTCGAGTCCTGGGAGGTCAACGATGACGCCACCGAATACCTGCTGAACGTCCGCCCCGGCGTGACCTGGAACAACGGCGAGCCCTTCACGGCCGAGGACGTGGCCTTCAACATCCGCCGCTGGGCGGAGCGCAACGTCGAGGGCAACTCGATGGCCAGCCGCGTCTCCTCGCTGATCGACGACGAGACCGGCGAGGCGCGCGAGGGCGCGATCCAGGTGGTCGACGACCAGACCGTGCGGCTCGTGCTGAACGCGCCGGACATCACGCTGATCGCGGGCTTCTCGGACTACCCGGCGGCCATCGTGCCGCAGGGCTTTTCCGGCAATCCGCTCGACAATCCGGTGGGCACCGGCCCCTATCTGCCCGGCGAGTTCCAGGTGGGCGTGCGCGCCGTCCTGGTGAAGAACCCCGACCATGACTGGTGGGGCAAGGGCGTGATCGGCGAGGCGGCGCTCGACCGGATCGAGTATATCGACTTCGGCACGGACCAGGCCTCGATCGTCGCGGCCGCGGACTCGGGCGAGGTGGACATGCTCTACGAAAGCCTGGGCGACTTCATCGAGATCCTCGACGGGATCGGCTGGGTGAAGTCCGAGGCGGTGACCGCGAACACGCTCGTCACCCGGCCGAACCAGCAGGCGGTCGTCGATGGCGAGACGCCCTATGCCGACGTGCGCGTGCGCCGCGCGCTGGCGCTCGCGGTGGACAACGCCGTGTGCCTCTCGCTGGGCTATTCGGATCGCGGCACCGTCGCGGAAAACCATCACGTCTGCCCGATCCATCCCGAATATGCCGACATCGGGCCGGCGGAGTTCGACCCCGAAGCCGCCGCCGAGTTGATGGCCGAGGCCGGCATGGCCGACTACGAGCATGAGCTCATCTCGATCGACGACGACTGGCGGCGCAACACCTCCGACGCGGTGGCGGCGCAGCTGCGCGACGCGGGCATCCCCGTGCGGCGCACCGTGCTGCCGGGGTCGACCTTCTGGAACGACTGGGCGAAGTATCCCTTCTCGACGACGGACTGGGCGCAGCGCCCGCTCGGCGTGCAGGTTCTGGCGCTGGCCTATCGTTCGGGCGAGCCGTGGAACGAGAGCGGCTTCGCCAACGAGGAGTTCGACGCGACGCTCGCCGAGGCGCTGTCGATCGCGGACGCCGACACGCGACGCCAGACGATGGCGCGGCTCGAGACGATCCTGCGCGAGGAGGGCGTCGTCATTCAGCCCTACTGGCGCTCGACCTTCCGTCACTACCGCGAGGGCGTCGTCGGTGCGGAGCAGCACCCGACCTTCGAGATCCACGTCTACAAGCTGGGCCTCGCGACGTGAGCCGTCGGGCTGCCGGGCAGGTGCATTCGACACCTGCCCGGCTGATCCCGTCTCTCGGCTCGGTCGGTTGCAGATCGGGCTACGCGAAAGTCGGCCCGCGCCGTTCGGCTTAGGTCGGGGCGTAGGGCGCCTGTCGCCAATCGCCGGCATGACGGGCCTGGGCGTGGTCGGCGGCTCTCAGGAGAAGAGTCCGCGCAGCCGGGCCAGCGGCCAGCCCTTCGTCCCTTCGGTTTCGGCGTCGAGCACCTGTTCGGGACAGTCGAGAAGAAAGCTTTCGATCGCTGCGTCGATCTCTCCGAAGGCGTCATCCAGCTCCTGCACGAGCCGGTAGAGCTCAGGGTTCTCGTCGAAAAGCTCCAGGATGACGCCGGGCGTCAGCGCCTCCTGCGCGGGCAGTTTCTGCTGAACCTGCCGGATCGCCGCGGCGGCCTCGCCGGCGCCGAGCTCCTCGAGATGGGTGGCGAGCACGTCGATCCGCTGGACGCAGTCCGCGTTGGTGAAGGCGTCGAACAACCCGTTCCTGCCCTGCGTGCGCCGCCGCAGGATCAGCGCCGAAAGCGCGACCTCGGCCTCTTCGCAGCGGTCATCCTGCGCGGCGAGGGCCTTCTCGATCTTTCGAAAGTCCGTGTCGCGCGGGCTCTCGAGGATGTCGCGGACAGTCTCCATAATGTCGGAAATATAGCATCCTTCGCCGCGAAGGCGAGGGTTTTGTCGCCGCGGTCCCCTTGGGGCGCGCGGCCGGCGGCACGCGGGAACGGTCGAGCCCGAAGGCATCCGCCGGGGCGGAAATAGACGATTGTGGGCGCGACGCGCGCTGGCTACTCTGCAACGCGACGCAGGGTTAGCGAGGTTTTTCATGGTCAGGTTCATTTGGTCCACTGCGGCCTATCTCGTCGCGAACGCCGTCGGTCTTCTGATCGCGGCGCTGCTTCTGCCCGGGTTCAGCATCGACTTTCTCTCCTTCGTGCTCGCGGTTGTCATCTTCTCCGCGGTGCAGACGGTCGCGGGGCCGCTGATCACGAAGATCTCGATGAAGAGCTTTCCGCAGCTCATGGGCGGGATCGCGCTGGTCACGATCTTTCTGGGGCTCTTCGTCACCGACATGCTGATGGCCGGCATGCAGATCGGCGGTATCGCCAACTGGCTCGCCGCGACGCTGCTCGTCTGGATCGGCAGCCTCGTCGCTAGCGTGCTGTTGCCGATCTATGTCTTCAAGCGACTCGCCGACGCCAAGGACTGACGCGACCGCTCACCACGGCGGCGGGCGTTCGTCGAAGATCGACTGCAGCGCCGCTTCCCGCTCCGCGCTCCAGCCCGGCGGGTTCGTCGTGGCCGCCCAGGCAGGAATGTAGTCCTCGTAGACATAGAAATGTCCGAAGCGCTCGACGCCGAGCGCGGTGGTCATGTCCAGCACGATCTGGAAGGCCGTGACGAAGGGAAACCAGCGCATCTCCGGCGCGACATCGGGCGCGCGCGGTTCGTCGAGGAAGTCCGGCTTGCGCCAGATCGTGGCGAAGTCGAAATTCACGATCGGATCGCTGCCGTAGTTGAGAAAGACGAGCCGGATCGGGCCCCAGGGCGCTGCGGCTTCGTCCAGCACGTTCTCCTGATTGGTGACGCGAATGAGCGAGCCGTTGCCGTAGCGCGGCCGCCAGGCCGGGCTGTCGGCGGCGCGCTTGCCCCGCACTTCGGCCCAGACCGGGCTGACGAAGGGCGAGCCCGCCCACATCGCGCCGTCGAACGGGTCGCCCAGCACGTCGAGCAGCGGCAGCGTCGCCTGGCTGTTCAGCGCGCCCTGGCTCAGGCCGTGGATATAAAGGCGGGGCCGCGCGTCGGGGGGCAGCGTGACCCAGTGCCCGTAGATCACGTCGAAGAGCGCCCGCGCCTGGTCGAGCCCGTATTCCACGTTGGTGAGGATCGAGAGCACCGAGGTCAGATAGGAATACTGCGCCGCCACCTGCGCCGTGTTCCCGCCCCACATGAAGTCGAGCACGTCGTGCGAGCCTGGGTCCATCCAGCCGGTGCCCACCGGCGTGGTGATCACCAGGATCTCGCGTTCGAAGCCGCCGGTGCGGATCAGCTCCTGCAACGCGAGTTCGGCGCGCGCCCGTGGCGTGGGGGCCGAAGTGCGCCCGACATAGACGCGCACCGGCCGCATCGCGCCCTCGCCCCAGAAGGCTGCGATCTCCTCGGCCGACGGGGTGCGCGCGATGAAGTCGCGCCCGCGATTGCCCAGATCCTCCCAGGCGATGGGCGAGCCGGGGCTGCCTGTCATCATCGGGTCGGTGGGCTGCTCCTGTCCCTCGTCGAAGGTAGCCTCGATCCGGGCGAAGACACCGTCGGCCGCGGCGAGAACGTTGCGCACGGCCACGCCCTCGATCGCCCACCAGAACAGCAGGACCGTCAGTCCGAAGGCCAGCACCGGCCCGGTTCGCCCGGGCATCACGCGGCCAAGCGCTCGGGCGGCGCGCCGCAGCACGAAGGTGAAGGCGGTGCCGATCAGCCAGAGCGCGGCGAAGACGACGAGCGCCACCAAAGCGACCGTCACCGGATGCACCGTGCCTACAGGCGGCAGGTCCATCGCGGCGCGGGTCGCGTTCTGCCAGTCGGGCGCGCGCCACAGCCCCCATCCCGCCAGCGCGAGCGCGCCGATCAGCATGGCATAGCGCGCCTGCCGTTCCGCCGCGCCGTCGAGAACGGGCAGAAGCAGCATCCGCCAGCCCCAGGCCATGAGGCTGCCGATGCCGTAGCCCAGCGCCGCCGAGAGTCCGCTCAGCGCGCCCTGCATCACCGGCTCGCGCGGGATCAGCGAGGGCGTCAGCGACGCCACGAAGAACAGCGCGGCCACCAGCAGGCCCACCCCCGACACGCGCCAGTCGCGGGGCTTCGTTCCCTCCTCCATCCAGTCTGTCTGCGCGGTCACGGATCGTCCTCCTTCTGGCGGGGCTGCGTTGCCGGCCCCTCGTCGCGTTCGTCCAGTTCGCGGGCGCGGCGCAGAAGCTGATCGCCGAGCGCGGTCGCCGCGGCGACGAAGACGCCGATGCCCAGCACGATGTAGACGACCGTGAGCAGCCGGCCGAGCGGGGTTTGCGGGACGATGTCGCCGTAGCCCACCGTCGAGATCGTCACGACCGCGAAGAACAGCGCGTCGATCCAGCCCCAGCCTTCGAGATACCTGAAGATCACCGTGGCCGAGGCGACGAGCGTGCCGGCGATCGCGCCCAGCCACCGCACGCGCGGATCCTTGAGCGCGGACCACACGCCCGAAAAAAGCAGCACGAATGCGTGAAAGGGGCCCGGGCGGGTCATCGCGCCTCGCCCCTGGTGGGCGGCCGTGGCATGCTCGCCGCATGATCGGGGAAATCTGGAGACGTATGCCGATGTGGGCGATCATCGCTGCCTCCGCGGCGCTGGGCGGGGCCGTCGCCCTGGCCGCCGCGAACATGTTCGGCCGCTACAGCGGCCTGACCGTGCCGCGCAGCGAGCCCGCGGCGCTCGCCCACATGCTCGCGCCGCACGCCCGGCTGCGCCTGCCTGCGACGGGCGAGGCACCCTTTCCGACAGCGCTGCTCTTTTCCGGCTGCGACGGACCCAAGGACAACCTCGATACATGGAGCGCGGCGCTTAATGCGCAGGGTTGGGCCGCCCTCGTCGTGGACAGCCACACGCCCCGGGGTCTCACCGACTTCCAGCTCTGGCGGCTGGTCTGCGCCGGTCAGCTTCTGACCGGGGCGGAGCGGGCCGGCGACGTCGCCGTCGCCGTCGCCGAGGCGAAGAAGCTGCCCGAGGTGGATGGCGAGCGCCTCGCGCTGCTCGGCGCGTCGCACGGCGGCTGGGCGGTGCTCGAGTTCCTGTCGATGGCCGATCACGGAGAGGTGCCGCATGCGCTCACCCGCTGGCCGGAGGGCATGGCCGAGGCGCCGCTCGACGGGGTCGCGGCGGCGCTTCTGCTCTATCCCTATTGCGGGCAACTCTCCCGCGCGAGCCGCCGCGGCTGGAACAGCCCCGTTCCGGCGCTCTTCCTGCTCGTCGAGGGCGACGCGATCGCCAGCGAGAAGCCCTGCCAGCGGATCGTCGCGCGCGAGGCCGGGCGCGGGCTGCCGGTCGAGCAGCATGTCTAT
The DNA here is from genome assembly GCF_003298775.1 of Rhodosalinus halophilus. GTDB lineage: Bacteria > Pseudomonadota > Alphaproteobacteria > Rhodobacterales > Rhodobacteraceae > Rhodosalinus > Rhodosalinus halophilus. Next base: position 141,391 of record NZ_QNTQ01000015.1, read on the forward strand.
TACGGTGTGACGCATGGCTTCGACCAGAAGGAGAAGGCGGCCCTGAGCGCGCTGGCCTTCGACGCCGAGGCGACCGAGGACGCGCTGGCGCGCGGCATCGCCTTTCTCGATGAGGCGATCGGCCGCGCGCCCTGAGCCCTTCAGGCCATGCGGCCCTGCTGTTCGTCGCCGCCGCTGCGCAGGTAGAGCGCGTAGGAGATCAGCGTCGCGCCGCTCGACAGCAGTTCCACCGCGAGCAGCACGCCCAGAAGAACCGCGGCGGACTGCGGAAAGTTGGAAAAGACCATAAGCGCCAGCACGACCGAGATCGCGCCCGAGAGCAGCATCGCCCAGAAATACCCGCTGCCGCGGACAGCGAAGGAGAAGAAGATCTTCGCGATCCCGCTCGCGAGGAACATGATCGCGGCGACGATGGTCAGCGTGAGGATGCCCGCGAGCGGATTGGACAGGAGCGACACGCCCAGCCAGAGAAACACCGCGGCCAGCACCAGCGCCCAGATCCGCGCACCCCAGCCCGAGACCTGGAAGACGGCGACCACCTGAAGGAGGCCGCCGAAGATGAAGAACCAGGCCGCGACCCGTTCGGCCGTCACGGTCGCGGCGAAAGGATTGAAGAGTGCCACGACACCCCCGACGATGAAAAGGATGCCGACCAGCATCCACCAGAACCACCCCGACATGAACCGTTTCTCCTGCGCTGGCGTATTGCACTGTTCGGTAACTATAGCGCATGAAAGTTACGCGACGCGTCGGCGCACGGCAAAGAAATTGTTTCGCGGCGCCTGTCGCAGGGCATGCCGTTGCAGGGCGGAGACAACCCGCCGGACGGCGCGGGTGCGGCTGGTCTCGGCGCGGCCTGGCGATGCAGCCTGGCGACGGCGGCTCAGAAAACCGCCGAACGCATCCCTTATCGGCGCTGACTTTGCCGAAAAGCTTGGTAACGATGTCGTTCGGGCGGCGACGGCGCTGGTCGCGCGCCGGCCGCAGGTAAGCGACAGGGGGACCAGGCAGATGGATGCGACGACGGCCGCCGAGCTCTATTCCGGGCTCACGCTCCCCGCCTTGCCGTTCCTGCCGACGGTCCTGATGTTGCTCGTCGCCCTTCCGCTGGCGGCGGTCCTGGGGTTCATGACAGGCGCCGCGCGTCGCCGGACGCTGGACGCCGGCGGAGAGTCGCCCGAGGCGCTCGTGGGCGAGACGACGCTGGGCGCCATCCTCGCGCTGCTCGGCCTGATCCTCGCCTTCACCTTCGCCAATGCGCTGTCGGTCTCGCAGGACCGCAAGGCCGCGCTCAATGACGAGGCCGCGGCGCTCGGGACAGCCTTCCTGCGCGCCGACTACCTGCCCGGGCCGGGGCGTGCGGAGCTGCAAAGCGCGCTGCTCGACTACGCGCGCAGCCGTGTGGTGCCGGAAGACGGCAGGCTGGGCACCGCGGAGGCGTTGCGCGCCTTCATCGGCGAAAGCCTGCGATTGCAGGCGAGGCTCTGGCCCCTGACGCTCGAGGCGACGGCGGATCCGGTGCCGCCGCCGATCAAGAGCTTCGCCGCGGGGGCGGTCAACGATGTGCTCGACGCGCATCTGGCGCGGATGCAGACGCTCTCGGCGCCGGTGGCCAACATCACGCAGGCCATGATGCTGTCGATCGCGGTGGTCGCGCTCTTCCTGCTCGGCAACCGGGCGGGCATCGCCGGCCGGCCGCTGACCTGGCGCACCTTCGTCTTCGCCTACTCCCTCTTCGCGGTCATGGTCACCATCACCGACATCCAGCGCGCGACCGAGGGGTTCGTCCGCCTCAACGACAGCAATCTGCGCGCGACGATCTTCGACATGGAGCAGGCGCTGGCCGCGCGCGGCTAGCCGCGGGCGCCACCCCCGGCCGGCACGGACCCGCGGCGCCGCCCGTCAGCGCATCAGCACGACCGGAACCTTGCAGGAGCGCACCATCGCCGTGGTGGTCGAGCCGATGATGAGGCTGCGGATCCGGCTGTGCCCATAGGCGCCCATGACCACCATGCCGAAGCCCCCGCTTTCGACCATCGCCCCGAGTTCCGTCTCGGGCTGGCCCGGCACGATGGCGGTGCTCGCCTCGAGGCCGGCCGCGTCGAGCAGCGCCTTCGCGTCCGCGAGCCCCTTGCGCACCTCGTCCGTGTCGGCGCCCACGGTGACAACGTGGATCGACAGCCCGACGAAGAGCGGACTGCGCGCGATGTGGTCGATCGCCTTCATCGCCGAGCGTCCGCCGTCGTAGGCCACGAGCACGCTCGAGATGTCGCGGAAGGCGCGCGAGGCCACGAAGACCGGCCGATGCGCGGCCCGCACGATCCGCTCGAGGTTCGACCCCAGATGCCCCATGGCGAAATCCGCTGCCTCGCCGCGCTTGCCGACGACGATGACGCGGGCCTCCGCCTCCACCTCCGCGACGCTCTCGACGATGTCGCCGTGCCGCAGACGGGTGGTGATCCCGCCGACGCCTGCCGCGTCGAGGATGGCGCGCGCGTCCTCGAGGATCGCCCGCCCGCGGGCGCGCACGAGGCGTGCGCGCTGCTCGTCCAGCTCGGCCAGTTCCTCCAGCAGCTTCGTGCGCGCGCCCAGGCGGAGCGAGCCCGACAGATCCTGTTTCTCCGGCGCCTCGCGGCGGCCGAGCACATGGATCAGTTCCACCGGCGCCCCTGTCCGCGACGCGATCCAGGCGGCGTGTTCGCAGACGGAGGCGGAATAGATGGAGCCGTCCACCAGCGCGACGATCTTCTCGGTCATGTCTTCCGCTCCCTCAATGTGTCGCGAGCTTGTCCATCGCGCCGGGCTTGTCGTGGACGGCGAGCCGGTCCACCAGCGTCTCGGTCGCCGCGTTCATGCCCACGACCTCGACCTCGGCCCCGTCGCGGCGCAGCTTCAGGATCGCCATGTCGAGCGCCTGCACCGAACTGATGTCCCAGATATGCGCGCGGCTCACGTCGATGACGACCCGCTCCGGCGCCTCGCGAAAGTCGAAGGCGCCCATGAAGTCCTCGACCGAGCCGTAGAAGAGCTGCCCCTCGACGTGGTAGGTGCGCACCCGGCCGTCGGCGCTGATCTCGCTCGTCACGCGGAAGAGCTGCGCGATCTTGGCCGCGAAGAATATCCCCGAGAGCAGCACGCCCACGAGCACGCCAATCGCCAGGTTGTGCGTGTAGACCACCACCGCCACGGTCGCGAGCATCACTACGGAGGACGAGCGCGGATGCACCCGCAGGTTCTTGATCGAGGACCACGAGAAGGTGCCGATCGAGACCATGATCATGATCGCCACCAGCGCGGGCATCGGGATCAGGCTCACCACGTCGCCGAGGCCGACGACGAGCCCGAGCAGCACCACGCCCGCGGCGAAGGACGACAGCCGCCCGCGCCCGCCGGACTTCACGTTGATGATCGACTGCCCGATCATCGCGCAGCCGGCCATGCCGCCGATAAATCCCGTGGCCGTGTTGGCGAGGCCCTGACCCACGCATTCCTGGTTCCGGTCCGATTTCGTGTCGGTCAGGTCGTCCACGATGTTCTGCGTCATCAGGCTTTCCAGCAGGCCCACGACGGCCACGGCGACCGAATAGGGCAGGATGATCATCAGCGTCTCGACGGTCAGCGGGATGTCGGGGATCAGGAACACCGGCAGGGTGTCGGGCAGGGCGCCCATGTCGCCCACGGTGCGCACGTCCCAGCCCAGGCCCACCGCGAGCGCGGTGAGCACGACGATGGTCACGAGCGGCGAGGGGATCGCCCTGGTGAGCAGGGGGAAGAGATAGATGATCGCGAGGCCCGCCGCGACCAGCGCGTAGGTCAGCCAGCCGACGTGCCGCGGATCGAGTTCGGGCAGCTGCGCCATGAAGATCAGGATCGCCAGCGCGTTGACGAAGCCCGTCATCACCGATTTCGAGACGTAGCGCATCACGAATCCCAGCCTCAGCACGCCCGCCCCGATCTGCAGAAGCCCCGCCAGCACCGTGGCGGCGAGCAGGTATTGCAGCCCGTGGTCGCGCACCAGCGTGACCATCAGCACCGCCGTCGCGGCGGTGGCGGCCGAGATCATGCCCGGCCGGCCCCCCGTGATGGCGGTGATGACCGCGATGGAGAAGCTGGCGTAGAGGCCCACCTTGGGATCGACGCCCGCGATCAGGGAAAAGGCGATGGCCTCGGGGATGAGGGCCAGCGCGACGACGAGGCCGGCCAGGAGATCGGCGCGGACGTTGCCCAGCCACTGGCTGCGGTAGAGTTCGAAGGAGATCATCTGAAGGACTGCCCCGCGACCGGCCTGACCGCGAGGGCGGCCGGTGTGCGTATCGCACCTTGTCTGTCGTTGTCCGGCGGATCGGCGGCCGGAAGAGCCATCCGGATGCGCGCAGGCTCCGGATCCAGGTTCGCTGCGGCGCGGCATAGCGCGCTGCGCCGCGAATGCCAACCCGTGAGAGGGCCGAAGCGCCCGCCCGCGCCACATCCATGCGGATGGGGAGCAGTGGACGCGGCTGCCTGCGCAAGGTGGCGCAGCGGGCGCCGTCGCGGATCGCTCCCGCCGCCTCTGGGAGGCGCTGCGCTCCGCCGCTCCAGTCGAGAGGTCTCTCTAGACCGCTTCGGCCTGAAGCCAGACGCCGCCTTCCGGCCGAAGCGTCAGGATCATCATCGGCCGCGGCGCCCGGCCCGGCACTGGCCTGAAGCGGAAACGGGCGAGCAGGGTGGCGAGAATGATCACCGCCTCCTGCATCGCGAAGCTCGCGCCGATGCAGATGCGCGGCCCGTCGCCGAACGGCAGCCATGCGTAGCGCGGGATCGCCTTGCGGTCGCTGAAGCGGTCGGGGCGGAAGGCGTCGGGCGCGTCCCACAACAGAAGGTTGCGATGCAGCGCATAGATCGGGATCATCACGGTGTCGCCGGGCCGGATTTCGCGGCCGCAGAGCGTGTCCGGCGCCCGCGCGGTGCGCGATACGGCGCCGGCCGGCGGGTAGAGGCGCAGCGCCTCCTCGCAGATCTGACGGATGTAGGGCAGGTTTTCCACGTCCTCGCCGGTGCAGGCACGGCTGCCAAGCACGGCCTGCGCGTCTGCGCGGGCGCGGTCCTGCACGTCCTGGTCGAAGGCACAGAGATAGAGCGACCAGGCCAGCGTCAGCGCCGTCGTCTCGTGGCCCGCGACGATGAAGGTCAGCAGGTTGTCTCGCAGCTCCTCGACCGACATGGCGCGTCCGGTCTGTGGATCCTCGGCGCCCAGCAGCAGATCGAGCAGGTCGGGCACGCCGTCGCGGCCGCGGGCTGCGCGCGCCTCGATGGCGCGGTCGGCCACGCGCTTCGTCTCCAGCATGGCACCACCCGCGACCATGCGCCCAGGGCGCGGCACCCACTCTGGAAAGCCCAGCATGTCGAAGAGCGAGATCCGCCCGGCGTCGGCGATATAGTGCTCGATCGCGGCGTGGACCTTCGCGCGGTCCACCCCCTCGTCGCCCGAGAAGGTCACCTCCGAGATCACGTCGAAGGTGGTCGCCACCATCTCGTCGAGCATGTCGAGCGCGCGCGGCCCGGCCTGCGCGACGCGCCCGGCGGCTCGCTCGGCAGCCGCGGTCATGACCGGGGCCAGGGCGAGGACGTTGCGATGCGTGAAGGCCGGGGCGGCGGCGCGGCGCTGCCAGCGCCAGTCGGCGCCTTCGGCGACGAACAGGCTCTCGCCGATCGCCGGGCGCAGCAGGGTCTTGGTCACGTCGGACTTCGGATAGTCGTCCAGCCGCTCGAGCAGGATCCGGCGCAGCGCCACCGGGTCCATCACCATGTGCCAGCGCGTTCCGGTGCGGCCCGACACGATGGGCTGGCGGGTGGCGATCTCGGGGATGATCTCCAGGATGTTGCGGCGCGCGGCGGCGAGGCTCTGCATCAGGTTCAATGGCCGGGTGACGAGCGGCACCCGGACGGGCAGCGCAGGGGTCTCCGCGACCTGATCCTTCATGCCGGCCTCCTTTTCGCAAAAGTTAGCCCTGGCCGGCGGCAGGGCAATCGGGGCGTTCGATTGCGTTGTACCGGCCGCTCGGCTATCCCGTCATGCGCTGCAACCTCAGGAGACCCCCATGGTGCGCCTCGCCGCCCTTCTCGGCCTTTGCGGACTGCTGGCCGCCTGCGGCACCGCCGCCGATCTCGACGATGCGCCCGTGCCGCTGGGCGACTTTCGCCTCGGGCACAACATCGTCGTGGCGCCGAACCTCGTGAAGGGGCCGCTGTCGCGCGAGGCATCGGAGGACGAGTGGATCGCGGCGGTAACCGAGGCCGTGGAGGACCGTTTCGGCCGCTACGAGGGCGAGCGCTTCTATCACTTCGGGATCAGCGTCGAGGGCTACGTGCTGGCGCGGCCCGGCGTGCCCGTCGTGGCGAGCCCGCGTTCGGCGCTGATCGTGAAGGTCACCGTGTGGGACGACGCGGCGGGCGAGAAGCTCAATCCCGAACCCGAGACCGTGACCGTCACCGAGGCGCTCTCGGGCGAGACCGTCGTGGGCTCCGGGCTGACGCAGACGCGCGAGGAGCAGATCGAGAACCTCGCGATTTCGGCGGCCAAGCAGATCGAGCGGTGGCTGGTGAAGCAGAATCGCTGGGAAGGCTGGTTCGGCGGGCGCGAGGCGAACCGGCGCCGGGTCGCGCAGGCCGCCGCGCAGGCGCCGGAGGCGGAGCCGGCGACACCGCCGGACGGCACGGAGACGACCGCGGCGGCGCCCGTCGCGGGGGAGTGACCGGCCGGCCGTGAGGTTTGCTCGCCGCCCTGCAAGGGTCTGTCGCAGCGCCGTCTTACCCCGCTTGATTTTCGCCAAGCGACCCAATATGGGGACGCGCGATGTGCAACCCGGGCCGGCCGAGGCCCCCAGAACCGCGAGGCGCCTGAGAAGCGATGGCAAAGGCAAAGTTCGA